>NZ_RDSR01000001.1 GCF_003716325.1 Cryobacterium tepidiphilum
CGCGCGACGACGGGGGCGCGCGACGACGGGGGCGCGCGACGACGGGGGCGCGCGACGACGGGGGCGCGCGACGACGGGGCGTGGGACTCGGGGGAGCGGGACGCTGCTCCGTGCGCGATTCTGCTTGACGAGGTTCCGTCACTCGCGTACTGTATACAGTATTCTGAACACCCCAAAGAAGAGGTTGCAATGAAGCTCTCCACGTTCCTCCTTCCCACGGCAACCGTCGCGGCCGTAGCGCTGCTCTCCGGCTGTGCGGCCGGGGGCGCGGGCACCGGCACGTCGCCGACGGCCCTCGACCCAGACGCGAAGGTCTCCGGCGAGATCACCGTCTGGTCGTGGGACACCGCTGCGGCGGGCCTCAAGCGGCTCGGCGTCGAGTACGAGAAGAGCCACCCCGGCACCACCGTGAAGGTCGTCGACGTCGGCTACGACAACGCGTACGACAAGCTCTCCGTCGGGTTGCAGGCAGGCAGCGGCCTGCCGGATGTCGTGACGATCGAGACCGACCGGGCGCCCGGCTACATCTCGGAGTTCCCCCAGGGCCTCACCGACCTCACCCCGGTGCTCGGCGACAAGAAGGCGGACTTCGACCCCTCGAAGTGGTCGGCCGGCTCCAACGCCGACGGCAAGCTCATGGTCGCGCCGTGGGACTCGGGCACCGTGGGGCTGTTCTACCGGTCCGACTACCTGGCCGCGGCCGGCGTTGACCCGGCATCGCTCGGCACCTGGGACGACCTCGTCGCCGCCGGCGAGAAGATCAAGCAGGCCACCGGGCACACCCTCATGTCCATCGACGTCTCGAGCGGCTCGACGTTCGCGATGATGCTCCAGCAGCAGGGCCAGGGTCTCTTCGACGACAACGGTGACATCACCGTGAACTCACCGGAGGCCGTTCACGCGCTGACGCTCCTCAAGGAAATGAACGACAAGGGCCTGATCAAGAACGTCAAGGGCTGGGACGGCCGCGTCACGGCCACCAAAGACGGCGACTCCGCCGTGCACCCCGAAGCGGTGTGGTGGATCGGCACCCTGACCGGCGAGATGCCGGAACTGGCCGGGAAGTTCGGCGTGGTCCCGCTCCCCGCGTTCGACGATGGCGCCCGCACGTCGAACAACGGCGGCTCCAACCTCGCCATCCCGACCCAGGCGAAGAACCCCCAGCTGGCTGCCTCGTTCATCGGCTACGCCCTCGCCGACGCCGACAACCAGGTCTCGCTTATGAAGAATGAGGGCCTCTTCCCGTCGTACCTGCCCGCCCTGAAGAGCGACTACTTCCAGCAGGCCGACCCGTACTTCGGCGGCCAGAAGGTGTACGAGCTGTTCGCCGCCGAGACGGCGAACATCCCCTCGATCACGTTCACGACAGACAACGCGAAGGCGCTGGACATCGTCGCCAACGCGGTCGTCGCATCCGTCGTAGGCGGCGACGACCCGAAGAAGGCGCTCGACGACGCGGCCAAGCAGATCGCCACCGCCACCGGTCGCGCGATCGCCGAATAGCATGTCCGTCTCGGAAGTCCGCCTGCGTCTGCGGGCCGGGGCATCCGGGCGTCGTCGCCCCCGGCCGCTGGGTCGCAGGATCCAGCGCCCGGGGGTGTACTTCGCCCTTCCCGCCATCGTGCTGTTCGCGATCTTCTTCGCGTACCCGCTGGTCGCCTCGTTCTGGCAGAGCCTCACCGCGACGAGCGGCGGCGTCACGCGGTTCGTCGGCCTCGACCAGTACGCCCGCCTGTTCGCCGACCCGCTGATCGGCACGAGCCTGTTCAACGCCGGCATCCTGCTCGTGGTCCAGGTGCCGCTCATGATGGCCCTCGCCGTGGGCCTGGCCTACCTGCTCAACCAGGGCTGGCTGAAGTTCAAGGGCGGCTTCCGGGTGCTGCACTTCCTGCCCGCCGTCACCACGCTGGTCGCGTACTCGGTCGTGTTCCGGGTGATGCTGGCAACGGATGGCGGCGCCGTCAACCAGCTCATCGGTCTCGTCGGCATCGCCCCCGTCGACTGGCTGAACCACGAGACCTGGGCGCGCGTGGCGCTCATCGCGTCGATCACCTGGCGCTGGACCGGCTACAACATGGTCATCATCCTGGCCGGGCTCCAGGCCATTCCCGCAGAACTCTACGAGGCCGCCCGCATGGACGGCGCCGGCCGCTGGACGATCTTCTCCAGGATCGTCATCCCGCAGCTGCGCCCGGTGCTGCTGTTCACGGGCATCACGTCCACGATCGGTGCGCTGCAGCTCTTCGACGAGAACTTCATCCTCACCGGCGGCGGCCCGAGCGACGCCACCCTCACCCCGGTGCTCTACCTCTACAAGGTCGGCTTCCGGCAGTTCGACTTCGGCTACGCCTCGGCGATCGCCTGGCTGCTTGTGGCACTCACCGCCCTGATCGCCTTCGTCCAGTTCCGTCTCACGAGGGAGAAATTGTGACCCACACCGTCGCCACGCGCCCGGCGCCGAGCGAGAACTCGGCGGCGCCTGGCCCGGCCTGGCCAACGGATGACGCACCCGGCGCGAGCCTGGCGCCCCGCCTGCTCCGCGGCATCCGTCACCTGCCCGTCTACCTGGTGCTCGTGGCCGGGTCGGTCGTCAGCCTGATCCCGTTCCTCTGGATGATCATCGCCTCCACGCACCAGACCTCCGACCTGTTCGGCACACCGCTGCCGGTGCTTCCCGGCGGCGAACTGCTGGAGAACCTGGCCCGGCTGCAGGCGGAGACGAACTTCGGCCGCGTGATGGTCAACAGCCTCGGCCTCGCCGTCGTCTATACCGTTTTCAGCTCGGCCGTGAGCATGATGGCCGGCTACGGGCTCGCGAAATTCCGCTTCCGCGGCCGTGGCGTGGTGCTGGGGCTCATCCTCGTCACCATGATGATCCCCATGCAGGTGCTGCTCGTGCCGCTGTTCCAGATGATGGCGAGCCTCGGCTGGATCGACAGCTACCAGGCCGTCATCCTGCCCTTCGTGGCCAGCGCCTTCGGCATCTTCCTGATGCGGCAGTCGTTCCTCGACTTCCCCGACTCGCTCATCGAATCGGCGCGCATCGACGGGGCGAACGAGTTCCGCACGTTCTACCGTATCGTGCTGCCGGTGGCCAGGCCGCAGATCGCCGCGCTCGTCATCTACACCTTCATGACGCAGTGGAACGCGTTCATCTGGCCGCTGTTGATGCTGAACACCGAGGACAAGTACACCGTGCCGGTGGCCCTGAACACCATGATCGGGCTGTCGCGGGTGGACTACTCCGGACTCATGCTCGGATCGCTGATCGCGACGCTGCCGCTCTTGATCCTGTTCCTCGTCTTCCAGCGGCAGTTCATCGCCGGCCTCCTGGGAGGCGCCGTCAAGGGATGAGCGGTGAGCCGGTCAGGAGGCGAGGTAGGAGAGGCTGGCGTTCTGCCGGATGCGACGGACCCCGTTGATCCAGTTGTCCTTCAGCGCTTCCTTGGCCGCCGCAATGTCGCCGTCGATCAGCGCCTCGGCGATGTGGCCGTGCTCGGTGGCGACCCGTTCGATCATGACCTCGTCGGGCACGAGGAGCGACTCGTACCGGTGGAAGAGCTCGCGCATGTTGCCAATGAGGTCGAGCAGGCGGGAGTTGGTGCAGGCGCTCAGCATCAACTCGTGCCACTCGTCGTCGCGCTGCGCGATGAGGGAGTGCTCGGCGAGGTTCTGGTTGAATTCCTCGGCGAGCACGGCGAGCTTCGTGCCGAGCTCCCGCATGGTCTCCGGCGGCGAGAGCTCGATCGCGAGCCCCTCGAGGGCCGCCATCACCGGGCCGAGCTCCTCGAACTCGTTGGCCGACAGCTTGACGAAGCGAAAGCCCTTGCCGTTCTCGCTGGTGATCTGGCCCTCGCTCTCGAGGCCGATGAGCGCCTCGCGAAGCGGCGTGCGGCTCACTCCGAGCTCGGCCGCCAGTTGCATCTCGTTGATGCTCTCACCCGGGTGCGCCTCGCCGGAGCGCATGCGCGCGAGCAGCTCTTCCCTCACTTGCGAGCGAAGAGTCTTCCGTTCGATTGCCATGCGCCCTCCCAGGCTCCGTGTGCCGATCAGTTTATGGGTTGACCGGGCCACACATCCGTTCTACAGTTGTTGTATACAGAATACAATGTTCAAATTCTGGATGACAACCGCCGGCATCGCCGCTTTCGAAAGGGACGACACATGACGAGCACCTCGCCGCGCCCCATCCGGCTCGACGCCCTCGCCTACGGCGGTGACTACAACCCCGACCAGTGGCCGGAATCGGTGTGGGCCGAGGACGCGCGCCTCATGCAGCAGGCCGACGTCAACCTGGTCTCGCTCCCCGTTTTCTCGTGGCCGCTGATCGAGAAGACCCCCGGCAGCTACGACTTCGGCTGGCTCGACCGGGTGATCGACCTGCTCTGGGAACACGGGATCAGGATCGACCTGGCCACCGCCACGGCCACCCCGCCCGCGTGGCTCATCCGGCAGCACCCCGAGGTCCTGCCGCACGATGTGCACGGCCAGCGCCTCGAGTTCGGCTCCCGTCAGGCCTACTGCCCGAGCTCCCCGGTGTTCCGCGAGCACGCGCTGAAGCTCACCGAGGCCATGGCCACCCGCTACGGCGACCACCCGGCGCTCGCCATGTGGCACATCTCCAACGAGTACGGCGACCACGTTCCCCGCTGCTGGTGCCCGGCATCCGCTGTTCACTTCCGTGCCTGGCTGGCGAACCGCTACGGCAGCATCGACGGGCTCAACGAGGCGTGGGGCACCAGCTGCTGGGGCCAGAACTACCTCACCTTCGAGCACGTCGAGCCACCGCGCACCTCGATGGGGCCGATCAACCCCACCCAGCAGCTCGACTTCGAGCGCTTCTCGTCGGATGCGCTGCTCGAACTCTTCCAGGCCGAGATCGACGTGCTGCGCAGGGTCACCCCCGACATCGCGGTCACCACCAACTTCATGAGCCTATTCAAGGAGCTCGACTACTGGGACTTCGCCGCCGTCGAAGACGTGGTAACGGACGACGCGTACCCCGACCCCGCCGACCCCCGTGCCCACGTGCCCGCGGCGCTGAACTACGGCCTGATGCGCTCACTCAAGGCCGGGCAGCCCTGGCTGCTGCTCGAGCAGGCGCCGAGCGCCGTCAGCTGGCGCGACGTCAACGTGCCCAAGGCGCCCGGGCGGATGCGCCTCGACAGCTTCCAGGCGATCGCGCACGGCTCCGACGGGGCCATGTTCTTCCAGTGGCGGCAGGCCCGCTTCGGGCCGGAGAAATACCACTCCGCCATGCTCGGCCACCGCGGCGAGGACAGCCGCACGTTCCAGGAGACGGCCGCCCTCGGCGCCGAGCTGCGGCGCATCGCGCCCGTGCGCGGCACCCGGGTGAAGGCGCGCGTCGCGCTCGTCGTCGACTGGGACTCCTGGTGGGGCAGCACAGCGCCCGACTCGCTGCCGTCGCAGCGGCTGAACTGGCTGGCGCAGGCCCGCGCCTGGCACGGCGCGCTCTTCGCGCTCGGCCAGACCGTCGACGCCGTGCGCGCCACCGGCCCCTTCGACGGCTACGACCTCGTCGTCGTGCCGAACCTCTACATTGCAACCGACGAGCAGCGCGACGCGCTCACCGCGTTCGTCGAACGCGGTGGACAGCTCGTCGTCGGCCCGTTCAGTGGCGTCGTCGACCCGACCGAGAAGGTGCACCCCGGCGGGGCACCCGGTCCGCTCCGCGAGCTGCTCGGCGTCGAGGTCGACGAGTGGTGGCCGCTGCCGGAGGGCGAGGGCGCCGCGGTCAGCCTCACGAGCGAGCCCGGCACGGAGCTGACCACCGGCATCTGGAGCGAGTGGATCGTCGCGGCCCCCACCGTCGAAGTCGTCGCGGCCTACACCGGCGGCGTGCTCGATGGCCGCCCGGCGATCGTGCGCAACACCCTCGGCGCGGGAGCCGCGTGGTACCTGAGCGCCGCGCTCGATGACGCGGGCCTCGAAGAGATCCTGGCCCGCGCCCTCGACGCCGCCGCACTTCCCGTGCGTGCGACGCCGAACCGCGACATCGAGGTGGTCACGCGCGGCGACGGGTCCACCGACTACACCTTCGTGCTCAACCACGGCACGGCGCCGGCGACCGTCGCGGCGCCGGAGGGAGCGCACGACCTTCTCACCGGCGACGACATCACCGGGGAGCTCACGCTGCCCGCCTCGGGCGTGGCCGTGCTCGCCCACCCGGCCACGGCATCCGCTGGCCTTCTGACCGTAACCACAACCGACACCACCGGGAACTAGCCACATGACACAACCGTTCGTCCACCCGTACCTGCCGAACACGGCACCCGATGTGAAGGCGGCCATGCTCGCGGCCGTCGGCGCCGCGTCGACCGACGAGTTCTACGCCGACATCCCCGAGGGCCTCCGGCTCGACCGGCCGCTCGACCTCCCGGCGCCGTTCGTCGCCGAGCAGGACCTCGTGCGCCACGTCGACGGCCTGCTCGGTCGCAACGTGTCCACCCGGGAACGGCTGAGCTTCCTCGGCGCCGGCACCTACAACCACTATGTGCCCGCCGTCGTCGATGAGGTCATCAACCGCAGCGAGTTCCTCACCGCCTACGCGGGTGAGCCGTACGAGGACCACGGCCGCTTCCAGGCGCTGTTCCAGTACCAGTCGCTCATGGCCGAGCTGCTCAACATGGACGTCGTGAACGTCCCCACCTACGACGGCTTCCAGGCCACGGCCACCTCCCTCTCGATGGCCGGCCGCATGTCGGGCCGCCGCGGCGTCATCGTCGCCAGCGACGTGCTGCCCGACAAATTCTCCCGCGTGCACGACTTCGTGCGCACCAACCTCGACCTCACCGTCGTGCCCACGGTCAACGGCACAGCGGATGTCGCAGCCGTCGCCGCGCTCGCCACCGAGCAGACCGCCGCCATCTGGGTGGAGACCCCGAGCTACTCGGGCGCCGTCGAGACGGCCATCCGGCAGCTCGCCGACGCGGCCCACGCCGTGGGCGCCGTGCTCGTCGTCGGCACCGACCCGGTCGGCTACGGCGTGCTCACCCCGCCCGCCGACCAGGGCGCCGACATCGTCTGCGGCGACATCCAGTCGCTCGGCCTGCACCAGTGGTTCGGCGGCGCGCACGCCGGCTTCATCGCCGTGCACGACGACCCCCGCTTCGTCATGGAGATGCCGTCGCGCCTGTTCGGGCTGGCCACGACGGATGTCCCGGGCGAGGTCGGCTTCGGCGACGTCGCCTACGACCGCACGAGCTTCGCCCACCGTGAAGACGGCAAGGAATGGGTCGGCACCGCCGCAGCCCTGTGGGGCATCGCCGCGGGCGTGTATCTCGCGCTGATGGGCCCGCAGGGCATGGCCGACCTCGGCGAGACCCTCCTCGCCCGCACCCGGTACGCCCAGCTCCAGCTGTCCGCGATCCCCGGGGTGGCGCTCACCGACACGGCCCTGCACCTGCGCGAGTTCGTCGTGGACTTCAGCGCAGCATCCGTCACCGCCCACGCCGTCGTCGACACCCTGCGTGCGCAGGGCATTGAACCCGGCGTCGCCGTCGGTGAGTACGAGCTGCTCGTCGCGGTCACCGAGATGACCGGCCAGGGCGACATCGACCGCCTGGCCGATGCCGTCGCATCAGTCGTCGCGGCCAGCGACACCGCCGACACCAGCACCAGCAACACAGAGGAGAAGAGCGCGTGAGCCTCCCCATCGCACCCAAGCCGGCCCTGCGCCGTTTTCACCAGGCCCGCTGGGACGAACCCGTCATCTTCGAGCTGACCACGCCCGGCGAACGCGGCGTGCTCGTCTCCCGGCCCGAGCCCGGCGTGCGCGAGGCCGTCGGCGACGTCGTCGCCGACCTGCCCGCAGGCATGCGCCGGGAGAAGCCGGCGGCGCTCCCCGAGATGGGGCAGATGCGCGTGCTCCGGCACTATCTGCGCCTCAGCCAGGAGAACCTGGGCGCCGACTTCAACATCGACGTGGGCCAGGGCACCTGCACCATGAAGTACGCGCCCAAGGTCAACGAGACGCTCATCAGCACCCCGAAGCTCACCGAGCTGCACCCGCTGCAGGACCAGGGCGACGTGCAGGGAATTCTCGAGATCATGTGGAGCCTGGAGCGCGCCGTCGCCGAGATCTCCGGCATGCACAGCGTCTCGCTGCACACCAGCGGCGGCTCGACCGCGATCTGGACCAACATCGCCATGATCCGCGCGTACCACGAGGCCAACGGCGAGGGCGAGCAGCGCGACGAGGTCATCACCACGATCTTCAGCCACCCCTCGAACGCCGCGACCGCCAAGGCCGCCGGGTACAAGGTCATCACCCTCTATCCGGATGCCGACGGGTACCCCGACGCTGAGGCGCTGCGGGCGGTCATCGGACCGCGCACCGCGGCGATCATGATCACCAACCCCGAAGACACCGGCATCTTCAACCCCCGCGTCAAGGAGTGGGTCGACCTGGCCCACTCGGTCGGGGCGCTCGCCTCCTACGACCAGGCCAACGCCAACGGCATCCTCGGCATCACCCGCGCCCGCGACGCCGGCTTCGACGTGTGCCACTTCAACCTGCACAAGACGTTCGGCACGCCGCACGGCTGCGGCGGACCCGGTTCCGGCGCCAACGCGGTGTCGGAGGCGCTCGCCCCGTTCCTGCCCGGACCGGTCATCGTTCGCGACGGAGACCGGTTCGCGCTCGACTCCGACCGGCCGCAGTCGATCGGCAAGGTCGCGCCGTTCTACGGCGTCGCCCCGAACCTGGTGCGCGCCTACGCGTGGATCATGGCGCTCGGCGCCGAGGGCATCAAGGCCGTCGCCGAGACCGCGGTGCTGAACAACAACTACCTGATGAAGAAGATCCTCGAGATCCCCGGCGCCTCCGCGCCGTACGCCACCGGGCGTCGCCGCATCGAGCAGGTGCGCTACTCCTGGCAGGAGCTGTTCGAGGAGACCGGCATCAGCTCGGAGGAGATCGGCATCCGCGCCTCCGATTTCGGCATGCACTACTGGACCAGCCACCACCCCTATGTGGTGCCCCAGCCGTTCACGCTCGAGCCGACCGAGTCGTACTCCATGGCCGAACTCGACGAGTACGCCGCCGTGCTGGCGGAGGTCGCCCGCGAGGCGCGGGAGACCCCCGAGGTCGTGCGCACCGCCCCGCACAACCAGACCGTGCACCACACGCACCACGACGACCTCGATGACCCCGAGCGGTGGGCGATCACCTGGCGCGCCTACCAGCGCAAGTACTTCAGCTAGCCATGACGCGTACCATCGGCCTCGTCGTCAACCCCGTCGCCGGGGTCGGCGGGCCGGCCGGGCTGAAGGGCAGCGACGGCGACGCCGTGCAGACCGCGGCGCGCGAGCGGGGCATGACCCCGCGCGCGGAGGGTCGTGCCCGCTCGGCGCTCGGCGTGCTCGCGGCCGCACACCCGGGCGCCGAGATCATCACCGCCGCGGGCGGCATGGGGGCGGATGCCGTGCGCGCGGCGGGGCTGCGGGCGCGCGTCGTGTACACGGCCGGGGAGCGGAGCACGGGTGCCGACAGCGCGTCGGCCGCCGCGGCCATCGCCGCCGCGGGGGCCGACCTGCTGCTCTTCGTCGGGGGCGACGGAACGGCGCGCGACGTCGCATCCGCTGTGCCGTCGGAACAGCCCGTGCTCGGCGTGCCCGCCGGCGTGAAGATGTACTCCGGCTGCTTCGCCGTCAGTCCCTCGGCGGCGGGCGCGCTCGCCGCCCGGTGGCTCGCGGGCGACGAGCTGCCGCTCGAGCCCCGCGAGGTGCTCGACGTCGACGAGGAGCAGATCCGCGCCGGCCGCGTCGACCCGCACCTGTTCGCCCTCGTGCCGGTGCCGTTCGTGGTCGGCCGCACCCAGTCGCGCAAGAGCGCGACGCCGGTGTCCGAGGCGGCGGCGGTGCGATCGGCCGCGGCGGGCGCGATCGCCGCGATGCACGACGACACCCTGTACCTCCTCGGCCCCGGCGGAACCACCATGGAGATCGGCCGCCAACTCGGCGTGTCGAAGACCCCCCTCGGCGTCGACGCGATCCGCGGCGGGGCTCTCGTGCTCGCCGACGCCTCCGAGGCGCAGCTGCTGGCGCTGCTCGACACCGCGGCGGATGCCGGCACCCCGGCGAAGGCCGTGGTCACCGTCATCGGCGGCCAGGGCTTCCTGCTCGGCCGCGGCAACCAGCAACTCTCCGCCGCCGTGCTCCGCCGGCTGGGCCCCGACCCCCTGCTCGTCGTCGCCACCGAGCAGAAGCTCACCGACCTCGGCGGCCGCCCCCTGCTCGTCGACACCGGCGACCCCGACCTCGACCAACGCCTGGCCGGATACATCCGCGTCACCACGGGTGTCACCACCGCCAGCGCTTACCCTGTCACCGCACCAGAACACGAAGGAGCGCACTCATGCGTCTAGAGAACAAGAACGCCATCGTCACCGGCGGCGCCGGCGGGATCGGCCGCGCGACGGCCCTGGCCTTCGCCGCCGAGGGCGCGAAGGTCGCCGTCGTCGACCTGCGAGCGGATGCCGCGCAGGCCGTCGTCGACGAGATCCGCCAGGCCGGCGGAACGGCCGTCGCCATCGAGGCCGACGTGTCGAACGAAGACGAAATCCAGCGCATCCTGGGCACCACCGTCACCGAGTTCGGCGGCGTCGACGTCGTCTTCAACAACGCCGGCATCATCCGCCGCACCACGGCCGTCGAGACGACCGCCGAGGAGTGGGACCGCGTCTTCGGCGTCAACGTGAAGTCGATCTTCCTGATGTGCAAGCACGTCGTGCCGATCATGGCGGGCAACGGCGGCGGCTCGATCATCAACACCGGCTCCGGCTGGGGGCTCAAGGGCGGAGGCAAGGCCATCTCGTACTGCGCGTCGAAGGGCGCCGTCGTAAACATGACCCGCGCGCTCGCCATCGACCACGGGCCGCAGGGCATCCGGGTGAACTCGGTCAACCCCGGCGACGTCAACACGGGCATGCTGCGCGACGAGGCCCGCCAGCTCTCGCAGGACGCCAACGCGTTCCTCGCCGAGGCCGCCGACCGCCCCCTGCAGCGCATGGGCGAGCCGCGGGAGATCGCCGCGGCCGTGGTGTGGCTCGCGAGCGACGACTCGAGCTACGTGACCGGTTCTGCGCTCGTGGTCGACGGCGGCGGCATCGCCTAGCTGGCTACGATGGGCGCATGGCCACGCCCGATTTCATTCTCGCCCTTCGGGAGAAGGTGGGAAATGCGCGCCTCTGGTTGACCGGGGTCACCGCCGTCGTCGTTCGCGATGACGAGGTCCTGTAGGTGCGCCGAGCCGACAACGGGGCCTGGACCCCGGTGACCGGAATCATCGATCCGGGCGAGGAGCCGGCGGTCGCGGCCGTGCGCGAGGTCGAAGAGGAGAGCGGCGTTCGGGCGCGAGCGCGTCATGGCGGGCGTCGCGTGTCTACCCGAGGCCCGGTTCGCCGCTTCGTAGTTCTGGGCTCCGTGACGGCCGTGCGCTCCCGTCCAATCCAAAACGGCACCGGCGTCGAACCCTTGATAGAGACGTGGTTCGGCGGCGGCATGCTCGCCGCCGTGCGGAGACCATCTCGGTCTCTGAGCCGTCGATTGATGGCCCTGCTCCAGTAGCGGAGGACGAAAATGAAGATCACACACGCATTCGCAGGGGTCGCAGTCGCAATCGGGCTCTTCACGCTTTCCGGATGCGCAACCGACAGTTCCTCGTCGATGTCCGCACCCGCGCAGACTCCCGCCGCATCGAGCGCCGCACCCGACACGAGCGCGCCATCGTCTGACGAAGCGACGCCGTCGGCATCCGCTGACGCCGCCGAGCCGGCGATGATCACCATCAAGAACTTCGCCTATGACGTGCCAGCCACCGTCGCCCCCGGCGCCACAATCATGGTGACGGACGCCGACGGTACCAGCCACACGATCACGGCTGACGACGGCAAGGCGTTCGACCTGCCCGTGCCAGGGGGCGGATCCGCCACGTTCACCGCGCCGATGAAGCCGGGCAGCTACCCGTTCCATTGCACATACCACGCGAACATGCACGGCGTGCTGGTCGTGAAGTGACCGACAGCCGTCGGGCGACGGATGTTCTCCTGCGCGTGCTGGTCGCCGCGGCCCTTGCCGTTGACGCGGGCGTGCACCTGAGCCTCGCTTCGAACTACCAGCTCGCCGCCCCCGGCGGGATCGGTGCCGGGAACGTCTTCCGCATCGAATCCGTGGTTGCACTCCTCGCGGCGCTGTACGTGTTGATTCGAGGCAGCCGGTGGGCGTATGCGGTGGCCTTCCTGGTCGGGCTCAGCGCGTTCGCCGCCGTGATCCTCTACCGGTATGTGGATGTGCCGCCCATCGGGCCGATTCCCGCCATGTACGAACCGGTGTGGTTCTTCCAGAAGTCGCTCAGTGCCGTCGCCGAGGCGCTCGCCGCCCTGCTCGCGGGCATCGGCTTCGCGCTCCACCATCGCCGCCGCCCCGCGAGCCGCGACTCGTCGTCGGCTTAATGCGCGAAGAGCGCTACGACGTAACATCGGAACTCTTACCCCGTTTTCGCCGCTGTTCGGGCTGCATATCCCCGCTTTCCGGGGTTTGACGCGGCATACATCGGATGTTTATTCTTGAGCTATCAGCCCCAAGAAGGAGTATCCGTGAGCACCATCACCGCGTTCGACACCAGCGACGTCCGCTTCCCCACCTCGGTCCTGCTCGACGGCTCCGACGCCATGAACCCCGACCCCGACTATTCGGCGGCGTACCTGCGCATCCGCACCGACAGCGACGACGGGCTCGAGGGCCACGGCTTCGCCTTCACGATCGGCCGCGGCAACGACATCGAGGTCGACGCCATCGCCGCGCTGTCGCCGTACATCTTGGGTCGCAACGTCGAAGAGCTCCTCGCCGACATGGGTGCCACCTGGCGGGAGCTGGTCTACGACTCCCAGCTGCGCTGGCTCGGCCCCGAGAAGGGCATCATGCACATGGCGATCGGCGCGGTCGTCAATGCCCTGTGGGACCTCAAGGCCAAGCGCGAGGGCAAGCCGCTGTGGCTCCTCCTGGCCGAAATGACGCCGGAGGAGATCGTCGCCCTCGTCGACTTCCGCTATCTCACCGACGCCCTCAACCCGGAGGAGGCCCTCGACATCCTCCGCGGCGCGGTGTCCGGGCGTGACGAGCGCACCGCGACGCTGCGGCGCGAGGGTTACCCCGCCTATACGACGTCTCCCGGATGGCTCGGCTACGACGACGCGAAGCTCGCCCGGCTCTGCCGGGAGGCGGTCGAGCACGGTTACCAGCAGATCAAGCTGAAGGTCGGCGCGAACCTGCAGGACGACATCCGTCGCATGGGCATCGCCCGCGAGGTCTGCGGACCCGACATCAAGATCGCCGTGGACGCCAACCAGCGCTGGGGCGTCGACGAGGCGATTGCGTGGATGAAAGAACTGAAGCGTTTCGACGTGGCCTGGATCGAAGAACCGACCAGCCCCGACGACATCCTCGGCCACGCGGCGATCGCCCGGGGCGTCGCGCCCATCCCGGTCGCCACCGGCGAGCACGTGCAGAGCCGCATCATCTTCAAGCAGATGCTGCAAGCGGATGCCCTGCAGGTGCTGCAGATCGACGCCACCCGGGTGGCCGGCGTCAACGAGAACGTCGCCATCCTGCTCCTGGCCGCGAAGTTCGGGGTGCGGGTCTGCCCCCACGCCGGCGGCGTCGGACTCTGCGAGGCCGTGCAGCACCTGTCGATGTTCGACTACGTGGCCGTCTCCGGCTCAATGGAGGGGCGCATGATCGAGTACGTCGACCACCTGCACGAGCACTTCGCCATTCCCGTCGACGTGCGCGCGGCGCGCTACTTCCCGCCGACAGAGCCAGGCGCCGGCTACGAGATGTTCGAGGCCTCGGTCGCCGAGTACACCTTCCCGCGCGTGCTGGAGCCGGTCGCGCCGTAACCGCCGCCGCCCGTACGACGAAGCCCGGGATCCACGGTTCCCGGGCTTCGTCGTTGCAGCTCCCGGCGTCAGGCCGGGACGACCTCGGAGCGCTCGCCCAGGTAGGCGAAGTGCTGCTTGCCGGTGACGACCGTGTTGCTGAGGCGTCCCACCGACTCGACGTCGATCACGATGACGTCGCCGACGGCGAGCGTGAACGACACCTCGGGCACGACGCCCGTGCCCGTCGAGAGCAGCGCGCCGTCGGGGAAGTTCTCCTCGAGCGTGAGGTACGCCGCCAGGTCGGTCAACGGACGGTGCAGGCGCGCGGTGGACGTCTCGCCCTCGAAGACTCTCTCGCCGGAGCGCTCCACGGTGAGCGTGATCCGCAGGTCGGCCGAATCGACCTCCCACGCCGGGCGGATGCCGTCGGAGACAGCGCACGCGCCCGCGTAGAACTTGGCCTGGGGAAGGTAGAGCGGGTTCTCACCCTCGATGCTGCGCGACGACATGTCGTTGCAGACGAGGTAGCCCACGATCTCGCCGCTGCTGTTGATGGCGAGGCCCAGCTCGGGCTCGGGCACGTTGAGCGTCGAGTCGGCGCGGATCGCCACGTTCTCGCCCGTCGTGACCACGCGCCAAGCCGGGGACTTGAAGAACAGCTCCGGGCGCTCGGCATCGTAGACGAGCTCGTACACCGACTTCTGGGTGGATTCCTCGACGCGCGCCTCCCGCGACCGCTCGTAGGTGACACCGCTCGCCCACACCTCGGTGCGTCCGTCGACGGGAGGCAGCACCTCCGCCACCTCGGCGGCCGGGCCGCCCGCCTCGACGAGGGCGCGCAGTTCGGCCAGTGAGAGGCGCAGCAGGTCGGCAACGGATGCGACGGGCAGCTCCGACACGCTGCCTGCGTCGTCTCGGGTTCCGACGCCGGTGGATCCGTCGGGTCGGCGGTAGCGAATGATGTGCACGGGGGTCTCCTGATCTCGAAAGTGATGCGCCACCAGCGGCCGGCGGCGGGCGCGTGACGGGCAGTCTAACTGCGGCCGCATCCGTTGACAGCTTATTCATCGGATGTTTCACTTACCCTATGCCTCGAATCAGCGCCGCCCGCGTAACCGACGTGAGGTTTCCGACCTCGCTCCAGCTCGACGGGTCGGATGCCGTCAACGTCGATCCCGATTACTCGGCGGCCTACCTCGAACTCGTGGTGGACGACCCGTCGTGGCCGAGAGGGTACGCGCTCGTGTTCACCGGCGGCCGCGGCAACGAGGTCGTGTGCAGCGCGATCGAGTCGGTTGCGGCGCTGCTGCCGGGCCGTGACGTGGAGGACATGCTGGCGAACCTCGGCGAGGTGTCGCACGCCCTCGTGCACGACTCGCAGTTCCGCTGGATCGGCCCGGAGAAGGGCGCCACACACATGGCGGCCGGTGCCGTGATCAACGCCCTGTGGGACATCAAGGCCAAGCGGGCCGGCAAGCCGCTCTGGCGCTTGCTCGCCGACAGCTCCCCGGAAGAGCTGGTCGACGTGGTGGACTTCAGCCACCTGCACGACGCGCTCACCCGGGACGACGCGCTTGAGATGCTGCGCGCCGGGCAGGAGGGCAAGGCCGAGCGCATCGCCGAACTCGAAGCGAACGGGTATGCCGCCTACACGACGGGCCCCGGATGGCTCGGCTACACCGACGAGAAGATGCAGCGCCTGGCCCGGGAAGCCGTCGACGCCGGCTTCGGCATGATCAAGCTGAAGGTGGCCGGCAACCTCGCCGACGACCAGCGGCGGCTTCGGCTGGCGCGGGAAGCCGTCGGGAGCGAGATCGGCATCGCCATCGACGCGAACCAGCGCTGGGAGGTCGACGAGGCGGCCGACTGGATCAACGCGCTCGGCGAGTTCGACCTGTGGTGGGTGGAGGAGCCGACGAGCCCCGACGACATCCTCGGCCACGCCCGCATCCGCCGGGAGATCTCGCCGATTCCCGTGGCCACGGGCGAGGCGGTGCAGAACCGCATCGTCTTCAAGCAACTGCTGCAGGCCGAGGCCATCGACGTCATGCAGATCGACGCGACCCGCGTCGCGGGAGTGAACGAGAACATCGCCAACCTGCTGCTGGCGGCGAAGTTCGGCGTACCGGTGTGCCCGCACGCGGGCGGCGTCGGGCTCTGCGAGCTCGTGCAGCACTTCTCATTCTTCGACTACGCCGTCATCTCCCGGTCCCAGGAGAAGCGCATGATCGAGTATGTCGACCACCTGCACGAGCATTTCGCGGCGCCGGTGCGGCTTCGCCACGGCCGTTACCAGGCGCCCACCGCGCCGGGCATCGGCGCCGAGATCCTGTCGGACTCCGTCGAACAGTGGACCTACCCGGCCGGGCCGGGATGGTCGTCGCTCCGGGCGTAGCGCAACCGGCGCTCGGCCGACAGCGGATGCCGCGCTACGCGGCGGCGTTGCGGAGCCACTGCTCCACGCCGCTGATGTGCATGATCGCGGCGGAGCGGGCGAGCTCGGCGTCGCCGAGTTCCAGGGCGTCGAGGATCGCCTTGTGCTCCCTGAGCGTGCGTTCCACCGTGTGCTCCTCGCTGAACCCGCGCCAGACCCGGGCACGCATGGTGTTGCTGGAGATGCCGTCGAGCAGGCTGGAGAGGTAGGCGTTGCCCGGCAGGTTGTTGATGAAATGGTGGAACGACTTGTCGTGTGCGACGAGGCTCTCGATCGACGCGCGCTCGTCGACGTCGTCGAGGATGGCGCGCAGCTGCCCGATGTCTTCCGGCGTCGCGATCGTCGCGGCCATGGCCGCAGCCGCCGGCTCCAGCAGTCGGCGGACCGCGAACAGCTCCAGGATCGAGCTGTCCTGATGGATGTCCACCACAAACGTCATGGCCTCGAGCAGGAGTTGCGGTTCGAGACTGGTCACGTAGGTGCCATCGCCGCGGCGCACGTCGAGCACATGGATGAATTCGAGCGCCTTGACCGCCTCACGCAGGGAACTGCGCGACAAGCCCAGTGACTCGCTGAGCTCCTTCTCCGGGGGCAACCGGTCTCCGGGCGCGAGTGCGCCGGAGACGATCATGTCCTTGACTTTCAGGATCGCTTCGTCGGTGACGGCCATGTGCCGAGTGTATAAGGGCGGCGGCGCGCCGCTCGTCGATGACGCGACTTGACCGCCCCGCCGCGGCCGAAGCATCCGTTGTTTGGGGGTGTTTGACTTGACAGACATCAGATGTCTAAACTTCACACACGGCGCCGTCACGGCGTTGCAACCAAGGTAGTCACAGCCAATCACGTTTGCGGGTTCGGATTCCATCCGTTGCCCGAGTGTCGAATTTCAAAGGAGAAATACCGTGCGGAGCACCAAGAACAATCGGCGCAGTGTCAGCCTCGCGATCGGAGTCGGGGCGGCCGTACTCGGCCTCACGCTCTCCGGTTGCGCCGCTTCCGGTGGCGACTCCGGCGGCTCCGGATCAGCCGGCGCCTCGGATTCGGTCGTGCAGCAGATCAAGGACCGCGGCACGGTCAACGTGGGCGTCTGCCTCACCTCGCCGCCCTACGGCCTCATCAAGTCCGACGGTGACCCCGACGGTTTCGACGTGACCATCGCCAAGAAGATCGCCGACGACCTGGGCGTGAAGCTCAACATCATCGACACCAACAACGCCAGCCGCATCCCCGAGCTCCAGACCGGCAAGGCCGACGCCGTGGTCTGCACCTTCACGATCACGCCGGAGCGCCAGAAGGAGGTCGACTTCACCGACCCCTACATGGTGACCGGCCGCAGCCTCGTGGTGCGCAAGGACAGCGACATCAAGACCCTCGAGGACCTGACCGGCCGGACCGTCGCCTCGACAAAGGGCGGCATCAGCGTTCAGATCATCAACGAGGCCAATCCCAAGGCCAAGCAGCAGCCGTACGACAACTACGCGCAGGAGGTGCTCGCGCTGCAGCAGGGCCAGGCCGACGCAATGATCGAGGAATCGAACCTCGTCGCCCAGGCCGTCAAGAAGGACCCGAACCTGAAGGTGGTCATCGACGGTGACGTCGGTGACAAGTCCTACTTCGGCATCGGCGTGAAGAAGGACCGCCCGGAGCTCCTCGACGAGATGAACAAGGTCGTGCACGACTTCGTCGACAGCGGCGAGGCTGCGGACGCGTTCACCAAGTACTTCGAAGCAGATCCGACCTTCCAGTTCCAGAACCTCGACAAGAAGTAGGACCTCTGGACGTGGGTGGCGCCTGCGCGAGCGGGCGTCACCCCCTACTCACCGGCTGAGCGACTCAGCCGACTAACGTTGGGAATCGAACGAATGTCACGAGCGCCGTGGAAGTTCTAGCCTACTTCCCCGACTATCTGTCGGGCCTCTGGATCACGACGACAGCCTCGCTGCTGTCCTTCGCCGCCGCACTGGTCCTGGGAGTGATCACCGCCGTCTTCCGCCGGTCGGGAATCTGGCCCCTGAAGGTCATCGGCGCCGTCTACGTCGAGGTCATCCGCAACACCCCGTCGCTGGTGCAGATCTTCTTGATCTTCTTCGGGCTCCCGTCGATCGGCATCCACTTGCCGGCCTTCGAAGCCGGCGTCATCGCGCTCGCCATCAACGGCGGCGCCTACCTGGCGGAGATCATCCGCGCCGGCCTCACCAAGGTGCCCTCCGGCCAGTTCGAGGCGGCCCGCACCCTCGGGCTGGGGCGCACGGACACGTTCTTCCACGTCGTCTTCCCGCAGGCCGCACGCTACGTGTATCCGCCGGTGATCAACGAGTTCATCCAGATCATCCTGGCCACGAGCCTCTTGTCCACTGTGGCGCTGAACGAGCTCACCGGAACGGCGCTCGTCGTGAACTCGCTGACCTTCCAGACCCTGGTGGCCTTCGCCGTCGCCCTGGTGCTTTACCTCATACTCACGAACGTGGTGTCGTTCGCGGCCGCATGGCTGGGCCGCCGGATGTTCCACCCGCCGCTGCAACTACGGCAGGAGCGCCAACACGGCAAGACCCTGCTGAAACGGCTGACAATCATGGCAGGGGGTCGTTGACATGGGCTGGGCTGGAATTTGGGAGAGCCGCGAGCTCTTGCTCCTGGGCTTTTGGTTCACGGTCATCCTGACCGTCGTCACCATCATCACGAGCACCGTGCTCGGTTTCATCGTGGCGCTGGGCAGAACGGCGCACATCCCGATCCTGGGTCCGATCCTGCGTGGCTACCTCGAGCTGTTCCGGGGAACGCCGCTGCTGATCCAGATCCTCTTCATCTATTTCGGGTCGGCGTACCTGAACTTCACGGGCGTCACGGTGTTCGCTGCGATCGTGATCGCGATGACCCTGTACTACGGGGCCTATGTCTCGGAGATCTTCCGGGCCGGCTTCGAATCAGTGCCCTATGGGCAGCAGGAGGCGGGGCGGTCGCTCGGGCTGTCGCGGTTCCACGTGATCAGGGACGTGATCGTGCCGCAGACCGTCACGATCGTGCGGCCTCCGCTGGTGGGCCAGTACATCAGCCTGGTGAAAGGCACCGCGCTCGCCTCGGTGATCGGCTACGCCGACCTGGTTCGCCAGGGCCAGGGGATCATCGACCGCATCGGCAGCCCGTTCGCCGTGTTCCTCGTGGTCGCCGCACTGTACTTCGTGATCTCGTACCCGATGTCCCTGATTGAACGCCACCTAGAAAAAAGGACCCTACAAGCATGATCGTCGATGTGAAAGACGTCCGTAAGAGCTTCGGTGACGTCGAGGTGCTCAAGGGCATCGACCTCTCGGTCGAGAAGGGCGAGGTCATCGTCATCATCGGGGCGAGTGGCTCGGGCAAGAGCACGCTGCTGCGCACCATCAACAACCTCGAGACGATCGACTCGGGCGAGATCTGGGTCGACGGCACAGCCGTGCACGATCCGAAGGCGGCGCACAATGTGCACCGCGACGTCGGCATGGTCTTCCAGCAGTTTAATCTCTTCCCGCACCTGACCGCGCTGAAGAACGTCACCCTCGCACTGCGACGCGTCAAGCGGATGAGCAAGGACGAGGCCGAGAAGGTCGCGATGGAGGCGCTGGCCAAGGTGGGTCTCGCCGAGAAGGCCGGGAACTACCCGCAGCAGCTGTCCGGCGGCCAGCAGCAGCGTGTGGCCATCGCGCGTGCGCTCGCCATGGCGCCCAAGATCATGCTCTTCGACGAGGCCACGTCGGCGCTCGACCCGGAGCTGGTCGGCGAAGTGACGAAGGTCATGCGCGACCTGGCCCAGGAGGGCATGACCATGCTGGTCGTCACCCACGAGATGGGGTTCGCCCGCGACACCGCCGACCGCGTGCTGTTCGTGGACAGCGGCGTCATCGTCGAGCAGGGTGCGCCCGAGCAGATCTTCACGGCGCCGAGCAATCCGCGCACGCAGCAGTTCCTGCACCGCGTTCTCGAAGCGTAGGCGGGGCGCGCCTGACGGCGCTGTCGCGAGAACAGGACGAATCGGGGCACGTGCAGCCAAAGCAGGACGGATTGGGCTCCTGTCGACATCGCTTCCTGTCTTCGCGGCATCCGCTGGCGGGCCAGTGGTGGCAGTCCGTGTCGCGCTGGTTCAATGAAGTGTGAACATCGCCGACCTGACCACGGATGACGTAGCGAACGCCGCCGAGCTCTGGCGCGAGGCGGGGCTGAGTCGGCCATGGAACCCGCCGGAACGCGACATCGAGCGGGCGCTGTCGGGCGAGATGTCGACGGTGCTCGGCGGCTTCGACGACAGAGGGCTCGTCGCCACCGTCATGGTCGGTCACGACGGGCACCGCGGCTGGGTGTACTACCTCGCGGTGACCGACCGTTGTCGCGGGACGGGCCTGGGCAAGCGGATGCTCGAGGCGGCTGAGCAGTGGCTGCGCGAGCGCGGCGCCGTGAAGGTGCAGCTGATGGTGCGCTCAGGCAACGATTCAGTGCTCGGCTTCTATGAGCATCTCGGCTACGAGGATGCCGACGTGCAGGTGCGTGCGAAGTGGCTCATTTGAGTCGCCACCTCAGGTACCGCGTGCTGGATCGGGCCCCTTCTGAATGCTTCTGATGAGCCGTGGGAAGAGCCAGATGTTCAGTGCGGGGGAGATCCCGATGAACAAGCCGAACGCCACCTCCCACCACTGACCGTTGATTGCCGAGTAGATGGCACCGGCTAGCAGGACCGGGAGGAACACGCAGTTGAACACGAACAGGATCCGCAAGCGGCGCAGTTGTTTCCTTCGATCAGGCGCCGTATAGGGCGGCCACGGGTCTGACCATGTTCTCTTCAGCCGCCAGATTGCACCGACGCAGAGCAGTATCGTCCCCACGACGAGGAGCACGGCTCCGGGAATGCTGAGTGGGGGATGCGCGATAAGGAAGCCAGCGACAACGGCAAGAATGATGCCGGTGAGCACCGTCACACTGCCCGCGGTCCGCGGCGAGACCTTGTGCAAACTGGCGAGCTTCATCGAAGCCCTCCGATCTGAACTGGCCCGCGATCGGGATCAGCGACGGGGCTCTGTGGGATTGCCGGCGTCGTCATGGGATCCGGCGTCGCCGTGCCGTCCCGTGTGCACGTCCGGGTCGAGCTGGTCGGCTTTACGCACCTTCTCTTCGGAACTCGCTCGCACCTCCTGCGCGTCGTTCTGCCGGTCGCGGGCTTCCGCACGAAGGCGCTCGGCGTCGACCTCGGCCTGCTTGGCGTCGGCATCCGCTCGGGCCGCCTTCGCCTCCCGCTCACGGGCCGCAAGCTGTTCTTCGCGAGCCTGGTCGCGCATCTCCACCGAATGACGTCGGTCGACCTCGAGCTTGCGCTTGCGACCGAAGTAGACGAGCAGTCCGATGACCACGAGAACGACGATGATCACGATGACAATGATGACGATGGTGGTCGTATTCATTTCGCGCGCCTTTCCTATGCAGTTCCGGCGAGGCCGAAACTGTTGGATGGCTTGGACGCTACTCGCGTCTCCGCTTGCCGGCAATGGCCGGGCTCACGGCGACGTCGTCAGCTCGCTGAGGACTAGCTTCTCGAGTCGTTCGTAACCCTCGCGCACGCCCTTCTCCATGCCGCTCGCCACCATGCCATCACGCGCTTCGAGTGACGGGTACACGGAGTGCACGCGGAGCCTCGTGCGGCCGTTCCCGAGGTCCTCGAATCGGACCGACTCGATGCTCACGACATCCGGGTAGCCCTCGAACTCGAAGGTCTGGACGGCGAATTCGTTCTCACGCACCACGTGGAAGACTCCGTTGAAGGCGAACTCCTCGCCATCGGGGTTGCGGTGGACGTAGCGATAGCCGCCCTGGCTGGTGAAGTCGTAGTGGTCGATCTCCATCTCGTAGCCGTGCGGCCCCAGCCATTGCTTGATGAGTTCCGGGTCTTTGTGCGCCCAGAACACGGCCTCGACCGGAGCGTCGAATTCCCGCTCGATGTCGATGAAGGGAAGCCCTTCTGGTGCGGTGATGGTGAGGGAGTTCGTCATTGTCCTGCCTCTTTCTTCGGATCGGATGTGGATGTGCCGCTTGCGGGCGAAGCGGTCGGTGTCGTCGTCTCGTCGGCCTCGGGTCCAGCGGATGCGAGGACGGCGTCGAGACGGCGGAATTGCTGTTCGTGGATCAGCCGGTAGGTGTCGATCCACGCTGTCAGCGCCTCGAGCTGGGCGGCGTCAAGGTGCACGGGGCGCCGTTGGGCGTCTCGGGTGCGGGTGACCAGGCGCGCTTGCTCAAGGACCTGGATGTGCCTCGATACCGCCTGCAGGGTGATGTCGAACGGCTCGGAGAGCTCGCCCACCGTAGCCGGTCCGTGGCTGAGCCGGGCGATGATCCGACGGCGAACCGGGTCGGCCAGCGCGGTGAACGCGCGGTCGAGCCGGTCATCGTCTGTGGCTTCGCTCATGGTCAACACATCCGTTTATCAACCGTTACGTTGATCACGATACGCGCGTGTTCGTGGGAAGGCAAGAAACGCTATTGAGTAACGGGTGCCTTCTCGAACTCGGCGAGGAGCACGGTGTCACCGCCGAGTGTCCAGAACTCGTGGCGGCGGCGCACAAGGCCTGCCCCGTCGAGGAGGGCGGCGATCAATTCCGGCGTGCGGAACCGGTCGTGCTGCGCCTGAGGCGAGGGCGCCGACCCGTGCCGGTTGCCGTGTTGTGAGCGGTCGACCTCCGCGAAGGTGGCGGTGATCGCCCGCCCGCCCGGCCGGAGCACGCGCGCCCATTCTGCGACCGCCGTGGCGGCATCCGGGATCAGATGGAGGACGGTGACGCAGGTCACCAGGTCCACCGAGGCGTCTGCCAACGGAAGGTGCGCGGCATCCGCTTTGATGAATTCGGCCTGGGGGAGGGCTGCCCGGGCGACGGCGAGCATGCCGGGCGAGAGGTCGACGCCGACCATGCGCTGCTCGCCGCCGGAGGCGCGAATGGCGCGCAGCACGAGGCCGGTTCCCGTGCCGACATCGAGCACCGATTCCACGTGTGCAATATCGGCGAAGGCCGCAACGGCGTCAGCGAGTGAGCGGTGCATCTCGCTCTGGTCGTACTCCGGCGCACGTTCGTCGAAGCGGCGCCGCACCGCCGCCGAAGCATCATCGTTCATGCCGTCACTCTACGGCGCGGCCCCGGGCAGGCAGGCGTGCCGTCTCGGCGAGACGACGCGAAGCGGGGCCGTCGCGATGACCGCCTGCGGCATCGCCGATAGCCACGTGCGATCGCGCGGCGCGGTCGTACGGTGTCGCGCCCGCTCCCATGAACAGGGTCACGACATAGACGACGGGCACCACGTATGCGAGGGCGGTGAGCACCCAGATCCAGGGCGGAGCCGCATCCGCTGCGGCGGTGGCCACCATGCCGAACACAGCTGCGTGGCCCACCGCCCACGGCAGGGCGATCTTGAGCACGTTGCGTCCGAGAGCGCGCGGGAACGAGAGCCGTGAGCCGGTGGCGGCATCCGTCACGACCAGGCGCTGCATGCGCTTGCCGATCGTGGCCTGCCGCCTGCCCGATTCGAGGGCCGCCAGCGCAGCCGTCACGGGCGCGACCAGCACTACCACGGAGATGACATTGAGCACGATCGGGCCGAGACCGGCTGTCGCTCCGCTCAGGTAGAGGGGAACCCCGACGGCGGCCGTGATGCCGGCCCAGGCCAGCACGAGCACCCAGTCGATGAGCCATGCGACGAGTCGCTTCCACGGATGCCGGATCACCGTTAGACCCTATCGGCGACGCTTCACCTTATGCGCGGCTGGTACCCGCGGTTCGGCTCCGGGTCACTTCTCCTTCTCGTTGGCCTCGGCGCGGCGTCGCCACGTCGGGAAGATCGCAATCCAGAAGACAGACGCAATGGCGCCGCCCATGATCATCGAAGCGGTATCCATGCGGTCGAGGCTAGCAAAGCCGGCAGTCTTGGCGGAAGACGACTGGCTGAGCGTCAACCCGGCGGACGCTTGGGCGCGCTACTCTCGGGTTTCCTGATCGCTGGTGGTCGCGTCCAGTTCGGACGCGTCCTGGTCGCGCTCGTCAAGGACGGTGGTGTCGCCACTGGCAAGCCGCAGCAGTTTCGGTGACGATGGCAGGCCCAGAAGTTTGTTCGACGTCACGCGGGTCCTCGCGGCGGCGACGTAAACGCTGGGCGCGTAGGTGAGCGGTCTAGCCATCTCGCACCTCCTCTTCCGCGATTTTACGCCCGTTTGTCCCTCTGGGATCCGAGTCGCTTCTCAATCCTGCCTCGTCCAGCACATTGTCGGTGAGCGCCCGGATGAAGGCCACCTGGGAGTCCTCAATGGCCCAGGTGCCAGACGACTGCAGCGCTTCCAGCGCCCGGTAGCCAAGCGCTGCTTCGTTGCTGTCTGGGGAAAGCGAATGGTCGGCGGCCCACATCGTCGCCGACCACCATTTCTCCCACCGGCTGGCCTGAACCCGTTGCCTCTGATCTTCACTTGCGGTGCTGCGTGCCGCTTTTGTCGATCGGCTCGCCGCGAGGAATGCAATGATCGCCGCGGTCAACGCCGCAACCGCCGCAGCGCCGGGTGAGAACAGGAACGGGCGCCAGAATTCTGTCCAGGCATCACCCGAGGCGGCCTGGACGATCAGCGCCTTCACGGCGACTTCCTCGTCTGCATGCCGTCAGCATAGATCGGGCAACGGACGTCGCGGGAGGAGCCACAAGCGGCGCCACACAGAGAGCGGATGACGGGAATCGAACCCGCGCTATCAGCTTGGGAAGCTGAAGTTCTGCCATTGAACTACATCCGCATGCTCCCGAAGCGCGCGACGGCGGCATCCGGAACCATGCCAGCTTAGCAAGTGCACGCCGATAGGCTGGCACCGTGCTTCTCTCGGATCGCGACATCAAAGCTGAACTCGGCGCAGGACGCGTCACGCTCGACCCCTTCGAGCCCGGCATGGTGCAGCCGTCGAGCATCGACGTGCGCCTCGACCGCTATTTCCGCCTGTTCGACAACCACAAGTATCCGTTCATCGACCCGGCAGAGGACCAGCCCGAGCTCACCCGGCTGATCGAGTCGAAGCCGACCGAGCCGTTCATTTTGCACCCCGGCGAGTTCGTGCTCGGGTCGACCTACGAGCTCGTCACGCTGCCCGACGACATCGCCGCGCGCCTCGAGGGCAAGAGTTCGCTCGGACGCCTCGGCCTGCTCACCCACTCCACCGCCGGATTCATCGACCCCGGGTTCTCGGGTCACGTCACCCTCGAGCTCAGCAACGTCGCCACCCTGCCGATCAAGCTCTGGCCGGGCATGAAGATCGGGCAGATGTGCTTCTTCCGGCTGTCGTCACCGGCCGAGAAGCCGTACGGCTCCAGCGAGTACAGCTCCCGGTACCAGGGGCAGCGTGGCCCGACGGCGTCGCGGTCGCACCTCAATTTCCACCGAACGGATGTCTCCACCGGCCCCGGCGACGCGAGTTCGCCGAGCTGAGTCCCGGGCCGACGGCCGCCGTAGCGTCACGCGGGTTGAACGCCGCTACGCGCGCTGAATTCAGCCCGCGCAACGGCGTTCAACCCGCGCATGGCGCGCCGCACGCGTAGCGGCGCTATGCGTGCGGCGGCGTTGAGCGAGAGGCTCAGCTCTCAGGAACCCAGGGGGCGGCGGGGTTACCGAGCCCGGTGAGGTTGTCGCACCGCACCAGTTGGGTGCCGACACGCGTGAGGTGGCACGACAGCTCGCGCGGCACGACGCTCACGCTCGGCACGCCCGGATCCTGGACCGCGGCGGCCGGCACACCGGCCACGACTCCGCCGACGACGAGGGCAGCGCCTACGAGGACGACGCTCCAGCGCGGCGCCGAAGTGATGACGGACATGGTCAGGCCTTTCACATGCAGGAGGTCAGGCAGTCGCCTGATCACTTCACACTGCGCTCACGGCAGCCGGTGAGGCATCCGCCGATACCCCTCAAATGTGAGCGACGAATCCTCAAATAACCGCGCCGGGGGCCCACATCGGTGGGAAACTTGCACCATGGCCGCTCGTTCCGGCGGAATCGGGCCGGCTTTCGTGGGGCGGTCCAGGGAGCTGGACGTCGTCGGTGCGCTCGTGCAGCGGGCGGTCGACGGTGAGTCCGGCGGTCTCCTGGTCTTCGGTGATGCCGGCGTGGGAAAGACGGCCCTCGTGCAGCAGGCATGCTCGAATGCCGACCCAGACGCCCTGGTGCTCGTCGGCGCGTGCCTGCGCCTCACCTCCATGACGGTCCCGTTTCTCGCCATCCGCTCTGCCTTGCGGGCTGCCCCGCGCGACGTCGTGTCGTTACCGCAGCTCCCTCCCGGCGACACGCCGGCGAACGTGCCCGTCGCCTTCGATGCCTGGATCGATGATCTCTGTCGCGAGCGGCCGGTGGTCCTCGTGATCGACGATCTGCACTGGGCCGACCGGAGCACCCTCGACGTGCTGATGTACCTCCTCGCCGGTCCCGCCCAGCGGCGCCTTGCGCTCATCGTGACGGCTCGGGCCGGGGAACTCGGCGACGACAACGTCCTGCAACGCTGGCTTGCCGACATCCGTCGCCTGCCACGCGTAGAGGAACTGGCCCTCGAGCCGCTCGACCGGGTCGAGACCGGTGACCAGATCGCCCAGCTGCTCGGGGCCGCGCCGCACCAGTCGCTCGTTGAAGACGTCTTCGCGCACACGCATGGCAACGCCTACCTCAACCGCCTTGTGGTGCACGACCTCACCGCAACCGCCCGCCACCTCCCGCCCGACCTCCCCGGAGACCTGAAGTCGGCCGTGCTGGAATCCTGGCGGAGCCTCACGTCGGCGGCGCGTGAGCTGACGCGCATCGTGGCGGTCGGAGGGCGGCCTGTCCATCCGCGCCAGCTCAGCGACGTGACGTCGCGGCCGGTCGACGCGGTCCTGCCGCTCCTGCACGAGGCCGTCGACGCGGGTGTGCTCGACCAGTCCGCGCGAGGCGGCTACTGGTTCCACCACCCGATGATCGCCGAGCTGCTGCAGCAGAGCCTCGACCCCGACGAACGCGTGCGCTGGCACGCCGCCTTCGCCGCGCACTACGAGAAGACGGTGACGGATGCCGCTCCGACGGCCGACGGGTCCACTCCCGTCGAGCCCATGGTCGCCGTCGCCGACCACCACTACCGGGCGTATCACCCGGCCGAGGCCTACCGGTGGGCGCTCCGGGCCTCCGATGCGGTCGGGGCGGTCGGGGGCGTGAGCGAGATGCTGCGTCTGCTCCGGCGCGCGGTCGACCTGCGGGAGCAGCTCGGGAGCGCGGTGGAAGACCGGCAGGAGCTCCTGCTGCGGCTGATGCAGGCCGCGTGCGACGCCGGCGCCCATGAGGAGGAGCTCCGGGCGATCCACCTCCTGCTCGACGAGGTGCAGCGCGACGCGCAGCCCCTGCTGGTCGCCGAGCTCCTGGTGCGCCGCGCCCACCTGAGGTTCACGGTGGGGCACGCCTTCCTGTCGGCGAGCGACATGCGATCGGCGGTGGCCTTCGCCTCGCGCGAGCCGGCGAGCTGGCAACACGCTTTCGCGCTCGCCGAGCTCGCCCATGCCAAGATCTGGCAGGGCGACCCGGGAGCCCCGGCGCTCGCCGACCAGGCGTTGGCGGGCGCCCGGACGTCGGGGCATCCCCGGGCCCTGTCGTACGCACTGACCGCAAAGGCGATGTCGGCTCTGGTCGGCGGTGACGCCGAGGAGGCCGTGGGCCGGGCAACGGAGGCGGTGGACGCATCCGTTGCCGCGCGGGACTACTGGGCGTACTTCAACGCGGCCGTGTGGGAAGCCAACGCCCTCGAGATCTGGGCGAGCCGCACGTTCGCCGACCGGCTCCGGCTGCGCCGCGAACAGCTCGCGGCCCTCGGCGCGCCGCACCCGTACCTTGCCATGCTTTCGGCGGAGGAGGCGAGCAGTTGGCTGGCGGTGGGGGACTGGCGGGAGTGTCTCGACCGGCTTCGCGTGGCGCTGGGCTCCGACCCGGGACCGTTCGCGGACGTCAGCGCTCGGCTGGCCGCTGCCCGGCTGGCCGCCCTCCAGGGCCGCCCGGCGGAGGCGCGCGGTCACCTCGACCGGGCAGACGAGGTGTTCATCGCGAGCAGCGGCTACCCGAACTTCACCTTCGACGCGGTGCGCGCCGAGGTGTGCCTGGCCGGGGGCGACCCCGCCGGCGCCGTCGAGGCGGCCCTGGCCGGAGCGAACTCGCCGGGGATGCCGCCCACCATGTGCGAATGGTTGCTTCCGCTCGCGGCCCGGGGGTTGGCCGACCAGGTCGAGGCGGTGCGCGTCGTCGGCGGCGACCCGACGCCGCTGCTCCGGGCGGTGGATGGGCTCACGGCGAGGTTCCCGTCGGTGATCCGCGACTTCGGGCTCCCGACCGAGCTGTGGCGCCGGCAAGTGCGCGCTCTGGAGGGCCTGTACCTGGCCGAAGTGGCGCGGGCCCGGGAGGACGCCGACAACCAGGGCCGGTGGGTCGCCGTGATCGACGACTGCCACGAGGGACAGCTGGCGTGGGAAGAAGCCTATGCGTGCTGGCGCGCCGCGCAGGCGCTGTTGGTGCGCGGGCACCAGCGTGAGCGGGCCGCGTCCGTTCTCCGTCGGGGCCTTGCCCTCGCCGAGGAGCTGGAAGCCCTGCCGCTGCAGACGGAGCTCGAGGAGCTGGCCCGCACGGCCAGGATCCCGTTCGGGCGGGTCGATTCGGGCGCCCCCTCGGAGCGCACGAACCGGTCCGCGTCGTCGGCGCGGCTGCCTGGCCTGACCTCGCGGGAGCTCGAGATCCTCGACCATGTCGTGGCCGGCCGCACCTACGGTGAGATCGCTCGTGCGCTCGTGATCAGCGAGAAGACGGTGAGCTCCCACATCTCCAACCTGCTGCGCAAGACCGGGGCGGCAAATCGCGTCGACCTCGCCCGTCTGGCGCGCGCTCGGCAGGGGCGACCGCGGGGCATGTGAACGGATGCTTGCGCCAGGTCGGGGTGGACGGCAAGCTGGGCGAAGCATCCGTTGCGGCAGGTGCCCACATGAATGACCACCAGACGAAGGAGTCCCGATGACGCTGACTGTGACCTCCGCCGACGGAAGCACCATCGCGTACGAGAAGACGGGGACCGGCCCCGCGGTGATCGTGATCGGCGGGGCCTTCAGCACCCGGCAGTCAGCGGGCGGTCTCGCGCCGCTGTTCGCCGCGCACTTCTCGGTGTACGCGTACGACCGACGCGGGCGGGTCGACAGCACACAGGCCGGGCCGTATGCCGTCGAGCGCGAGGTCGAGGACCTCGCCGCACTCATCGAGGTGGCGGGCGGCTCCGCGTGCGTCTTCGGGCACTCCTCCGGCGGCTTGCTGGCCCTCGAGGCAGCGGCACGCGGATTGCCCATCGCGCGGGTGGCGGCGTACGAGCCGCCGTACACCGAGACTCCGGGCGGGTACCGCTCGGTGCAGGAGTGGCGCGCTGACATCGAGGGGGCGCTCGAGGCCGGGGACCGGGCAGCCGCGGCACGGTCCTTCATGCGGGGCACGGGCGCCGATGCCGCGAGCATCGACGCCATGGCCAATCTGCCATGGTGGCCGGGAATGCTGGAGGTCGCCCACACCTTGCCGCACGACCTCGCACTGCTGGGAGACGGCACGGTGCCCGTCGAGCGGATGCGGCGCATCGCGGTTCCCACCCTCCTCATCTACGGCGGCGACAGCGGGGACTGGGCCGGGAAGGCGGTGGAGGCCCTCGCGTCGGCGATTCCCGGCGCCAAGCAGGTGGCGATGCAGGGCCAGACCCATAACGCTGACCCGGCGACCGTGGCCCCCGAGGTCATGGACTTCTTCCGCGAGGACGACGCCCGGTAGGGCATCGACGCGCGGCGTGTCGGCATCCGGGATAAAATCGGCACATGGATGCCCGCCGCCCGTCCCGCCTGGCCGAGGCGCTCCTCGCGCCCGGGCCCACAACCGACTACCCGGCGAGAATGCGCCGCTTCGGGCAGCTGGTCGGCACCTGGGCGGTGAAGGGATCGCGGCTGGATGAGGCCACCGGCGAGTGGTCGGCGCACGAGTTCACGTGGATCGTCGACTACATCCTCGACGGCCGCGCAGTGCAGGATGTGGAGCTCGTGCCCAGCACGACCAGCCCCACCGGTTTCGTGACCCGCGCCACGACCATCCGCGTCTACGACCCGGAGGCCGGTGCCTGGCGGGTGACGTCGTTCGCCCCCACGATCGGCGAGTACTGCCATCTCATCGCGACCTCGTACCGTAGCGGCGTGCGGCAGGACGGCACGCGCACCGACGGCAAGCCCATCCGGTGGAACTTCACCTCGATCGCCGACGATTCCTACGCCTGGGAGGCCTGGGTCTCCCACGACGAAGGCGGCACCTGGACCCTCATCGGACGCAACGAGGGCACGCGCCTCAGCTGACAGCCGACCGGGCCTACTCGGGCCGCAACCGCAGATTCTGCATGCCGCCGTCGACCGCGAGGGCGACGCCCGTGGTCGACCCGGCGCCCGGGCCGGCGAGGTAGGCGACGGCTTCCGCCACTTCTTCCGCCGACACCAGTCGGCCGTGCGGCTGGCGCGCATTGAGGGCGGCCCGCTCGGCCTCGGGGTCGGCGGCCTTCTCCAGCAGCCGGCTGACCCACGGGGTGTCGGCGGTGCCGGGGCACACACAGTTCACGCGGATGCCCTCGCGCAGGTGATCGGCGGCCATCGCGCGGGTCAGCGCCAGCACGGCCCCCTTCGACGCGCTGTACAGCGCGCGCTGGGGCAGGCCGGCGGTCGCCGCGATCGACGCCGTGTTCACGACGGCCGCGGCCGGGGACTTCTGCAGCCACGGCAGCGCGGCCCGGGTCACGCGGGCGACGCCCACGACGTTCACGTCGAGCACGCGCGCCCACTCGTCGTCATCGTTGTCGGCGATGGTGCCTTGAGCGCCGATCCCGGCGTTGTTCACCACGATGTCGATGCGCCCGAACTTCTCGACGACGGCCTCGACCCCGCCGCGGACGGACGCATCGTCGGCAACGTTCACCGGGAGGGCGAAGAGCGCGGGATCCGCCGCTTCCGGGCGCAGGTCGAAGGCGGCGACCGACGCGCCACCCGCCAGCAACCGCTTCGCGACGGCGGCCCCGATACCCGAGGCCGCTCCGGTGATGATCGCGACGAGTCCTTCGAAATCCTGGCCCACTGGTTCTCCCGTTCCTGTCCACATCGACGCGGCCGTGCCCGCCCTCACAGCTTATACATCGGATGTCTCAGTGGCATCAAGAACCGAACGTGCCAGTGGGGTCGTCAGGAACGGGTCAGGCCCCGACGCCGCCGGGCATGAAGAGGCGCGCCTTCCGCTCCACCTCGTCGTAACGGTCGGCGGCCAGGTCGGCCGCCGAGACCAGGTCGCTGCCCGCCCCGACCGCGATGGCACCCGCAGCGAACCATTCGTCGATGTTGTCGGGCGTGACCCCGCCGGTGGGCATGAGTGGCACGTCGGGGAACGGGCCGCGGAGCGACCTGAGGTAGCCGGGGCCGCCGAGCGACGCCGGGAAGATCTTGACGACGTCGACCTCGAACTCGGTGGCCGCCATCACCTCGCTCGGGGTGAGTGCCCCGGTCATCACCACGAGCCCGGTGTCCTTCATCGCGGCGACCAGGTCGCGACGCGTGCCGGGGCTCACCAGGAACGCGGCGCCGGCATCCGCTGCCTGCTTCGCCTGGTCGGGCGTGGTGACAGTGCCCGCGCCCAGGTAGATCTCGTCGCTGTATCGGTCGGCCAGCGCCCGGATGACGCCGGGGGCGTCGGGGGTGGAGTAGGTGATCTCGAGCCCGGTGATGCCGCCCGCGATCAGGGCGTCGGCGGCACGCAGGGCGCTGTCGGCGGACGGCGCCCGCATGACGGCGAGCACACGAGTGGTCTGGAGCACATCGAGGGAGGTGGACATGCGCTAAGCCTTGCATAGAACCGATGCGGTGGTCCCGCGACGCTCAGTCCTCGACAGCGGGCTCAGCGCAGCTGCTCCTGCTTTGCCGTGACCGGCAGCAGTGCCAGCAGCCCGGCCAGCAGCACGAGCATGATGCCGAGGATGCCCCAGTACGTCGCGCCGAAGATGCCCACGAACGCCGCGAACGCGGTGGGGGCGAGGAAGCTGACGGCGCGGCCGGTGGTCGCGTAGAGGCCGAACACCTCGCCTTCACGCCCCGGGGGGATAAGGCGGGCGAGGAAGGTGCGGCTGGCCGATTGCGCGGGGCCGACGAACAGGCAGAGCGCCAGGCCCGCCGTCCAGAACACGATCTGGCCGCCGTCGTGCAGCAGGAAGATGAGGGCGGCGGAGATGACCAAACCGATGAGCGCCGTCACGATCACCGGCTTCGCGCCGAGCCTGTCGTCGAGCGCCCCCACGCTGATCGTCGCGACCCCGGCCACGACGTTCGCGGCGATCGCGAAGATGATGACCTCGCCGGCCGAGAAACCGAACACGGATGCCGCGAGCACGCCGCCGAACGTGAACACGCCGGCCAGCCCGTCGCGGAAGATCGCGCTCGCCACCAGGAACCAGACGGTGGGGCGGCTCACCGCCCACAGGCGGGCGATGTCGCGGCCGAGGCGAACGTAGGAGCCGAAGAAGCCGACGCGTTCACGCCGGGCCTGCGGTGGCACGCGGTACTCCGGCACTGTCAGCAGCAGCGGCAGCGCGAAGAGACCGAACCACGCCGCGGAGATCAGCATCGATACCCGCACGGCCAGCCCGTTGGCATCCGTCACGCCGAACCAGCCGACCTCCGGGTGGATGAACCCGAAATACACGATGAGCAGCAGCACGATGCCGCCGAGGTAGCCCATGCCCCAGCCGAAGCCGCTGACCTTGCCGATGGTGCGCGGGGTGGAGACCTGCGCGAGCATGGCGTTGTAGTTGACGCCCGCGAACTCGAAGAAGACGTTGCCGGACGCCACCAGCACCAGCCCGAGGAGCAGGTAGGAGGGGGACGCCTCGACGAAGAACATGGCGGCGGTGAGAGCCACGACCAATGCGGTGTTGACGCCGAGCCAGAACTTGCGGCGGCCGGCCACGTCGGAGCGCTGGCCGGTCACGGGCGCGAGCAGCGCGATCAGCAGGCCGGCGGCGGCCAGGGCCCAGCCGAGCTGCGCCGAGATGACGTCTTTGTCGCCGAACGACGAGCTCGTGATGTAGACGGTGAAGACGAAGGTGGTGACCACCGCGTTGAAGGCCGCAGACCCCCAGTCCCACAGGCTCCAGGCCAGCACCCGCCCTCGGGGAATGTGCGTCGGTGTGGTGTCCATCCCCGCGCCACTCTGCGCCGTGATCTCGGTCATGCGATCAGGTTAGTGGTCGCGGTCACCGCACGGCTGCATTGCAAGTTGAGTCCAGCGTGCTCAAGTTTTCGTTCCTGACCTTGACAGCAACGGATGGCAGGTGCACACTTGAGTCAGCAAGGCTCAAGTCTTAGAAATCCCCCCGCAGTACGCACAATACCTGAAGGAGAAACACCCCTATGTCTCGTGCAGTAGGTATCGACCTCGGAACTACCAACTCCGTGGTGTCCGTTCTCGAAGGTGGCGAACCCACCGTCATCGCGAACGCCGAAGGTCTGCGCACCACCCCGTCGGTGGTCGCCTTCACCAAGGACGGCGAGGTGCTCGTCGGCGAGACCGCGAAGCGCCAGGCCGTCACCAACGTCGACCGCACCATCTCCAGCGTCAAGCGCCACATGGGCACCGACTGGAGCGTCAAGATCGACGACAAGAAGTACACGCCGCAGGAGATCTCGGCGCGCATCCTGGCCAAGCTCAAGCGCGACGCCGAACAGTACCTCGGCGACACCGTCACCGACGCCGTGATCACGGTTCCCGCCTACTTCAACGACGCCGAGCGCCAGGCCACCAAGGAAGCCGGTGAGATCGCCGGCCTCAACGTGCTCCGCATCATCAACGAGCCCACCGCAGCCGCCCTCGCCTACGGCCTCGACAAGGGCAAGGAAGACGAGCTCATCCTGGTCTTCGACCTCGGTGGCGGCACGTTCGACGTCTCCCTGCTCGAAGTCGGCAAGGACGAGGACTTCTCCACCATCCAGGTGCGCGCCACCGCCGGTGACAACCGCCTCGGCGGCGACGACTGGGACCAGCGCATCGTGGACTGGCTGATCAAGAAGTTCAAGGAGACCACGGGCGTCGACGTCTCGGGTGACAAGATCGCCAAGCAGCGCCTGAAGGAAGCCGCGGAGCAGGCCAAGAAAGAGCTGTCGAGCAGCATGTCGACCAGCATCCAGCTGCCCTACCTCTCGCTCACCGAGAACGGACCGGCCAACCTCGACGAGACGCTCACCCGCGCCCAGTTCGAGAACATGACCAGCGACCTGCTCGACCGCACCAAGAAGCCGTTCCAGGACGTCATCCGTGAGGCCGGCATCAAGGTCAGCGACATCGCCCACGTCGTGCTCGTCGGTGGATCGACCCGCATGCCCGCCGTCTCGGATCTCGTGAAGCAGGAGACCGGCGGCCAGGAGCCCAACAAGGGCGTGAACCCCGACGAGGTCGTCGCCGTCGGCGCCGCGCTGCAGGCCGGCGTGCTGAAGGGCGAGCGCAAGGACGTTCTGCTCATCGACGTCACCCCGCTCTCGCTCGGCATCGAGACCAAGGGCGGCATCATGACCAAGCTCATCGAGCGCAACACGGCCATCCCGACCAAGCGCAGTGAGACGTTCACGACAGCGGATGACAATCAGCCGTCGGTCGCGATCCAGGTGTTCCAGGGTGAGCGCGAGTTCACCCGCGACAACAAGAACCTCGGAACCTTCGAGCTCACCGGGATCGCTCCGGCGCCCCGCGGTGTTCCGCAGGTCGAGGTGACCTTCGACATCGACGCCAACGGCATCGTGCACGTGTCTGCGAAGGACAAGGGCACCGGCAAGGAGCAGTCGATGACCATCACCGGTGGCTCTTCGCTCGCGAAGGAAGACATCGAGCGCATGGTGCGCGAGGGTGAAGAGCACGCCGCGGAGGACAAGCGCCGCCGTGAAGCGGCCGAGACCCGCAACTCCGCCGAGCAGCTCGCCTACTCGATCGAGAAGCTGATCAAGGAGAACGACGAGAAGCTGCCCGCCGACGTCAAGAGCGAGGTGCAGGCGGATGTCGACAACCTCAAGTCCGCCCTCGCCGGTGACGACGACGACGCAGTGAAGTCGGCGTTCGACAAGCTGAACGAGAGCCAGGGAAAGCTGGGCGAGGCCATCTATGCCTCCAGCCAGGCCGACGCCGGCGCATCCGCTGCCGGTGGCGAGCAGCCCGCCGACGCGAGCGGATCCGATGAAGACGTTGTCGACGCCGAAGTGGTCGACGACGAGAACGAGACGAAGTAGAGGCGAACATGACTGACGAGAAGCGTCCCGAGGAACAGCCCGAGCCGGAGCAACAGCCCCAGCCTGGTCCGCAGGATGACTCCGTCGAGCAGTCTGAGACCGAGGGGGCGCCTGCCGATGGCGCCCCCGAGGCCTCGGCCGACGGGATCGAAGAAGACGAGCTGACCGTCCAGGACATCCTCGATGCGGCCGAACGCGAGGCGGCTGAACCCAGCGATGAGCACCTGATCGACCTCAAGCGCGTCACGGCGGAATACGCCAACTACCGCAAGCGCACCGAGAGCAACCGTGAGGTGGAGCGCGAACGCGTCGTCGGTGACGTCGCGAAGCTCCTGCTTCCGGTGCTCGACGACCTCGACCGCGCCGAGAAGCACGGCGACCTGGCCGGCGACGCTCCGTTCGCGACCATCGCGGCGAAGCTGCGCGTCACGGTGGAGCGCCTGGGTCTGAAGCCGTTCGGCGAGGCGGGCGAACCGTTCGACCCGACCAGGCACGAGGCGATCTTCCAGCAGCCGGCCGACGTCGAGACCGAGACGGTGGCCGACGTCGTCGAGACCGGGTACTACCTGGGGTCGACGCTGCTGCGGGCCGCCAAGGTCGTGGTGCAGGTGCCCAGCAATGGCTAGCCAGGACTGGTTCGACAAGGACTTCTACAAGGTCCTCGGCGTCTCGAAAGACGTGACGCCGGCGGAGCTGAAGAAGGTGTACCGCAAGCTCGCTCGCAAGTACCACCCCGACTCGAACCCCGGCGATGCTGCGGCAGAAGCCAAGTTCAAGGAGATCAGCGAGGCGCACTCGGTGCTCTCCGATCCTGAGCAACGCAAGGAATACGACGCCATCCGCGCCATGGGCGGCGGTGCCCGGTTCACCGCCCCCCGCGCGGGCGGCGGCCAGCAGGGTGGCTTCGAGGATGTCTTCGGCAACATGTTCGGCGGGGGCGGCCGCCAGGGCGGTTATACGTTCCAGCAGGGCGGCTTCGATGACATCCTCGGCGGCATGTTCGGCGGCGGCGGGTTCGGGAACCCGAGCGGCGGCTACCGCGGCTACGGGGGACCGACGCGCGGACGTGACGTGACGGCATCCGCCACCATCGACTTCGCGACCGCCGTGCACGGCGACCAGATCACCCTGCAGACGCAGGACGGCCGCCCGATCAAGGTGCGGATCCCGGCCGGCGTCAGCGACGGGCAGAAGATCAAGCTGCGCGGCAAGGGACAGCCCAGCCCCGACGGCGGCGAGGCCGGCGACATCGTGCTCACCGTCACCGTGCGCAAGCACCCGGTGTTCGAGCGCGACGGCCTGAACCTGCGCGTTCGCGTGCCGGTCACCTTCGCCGAGGCGACCCTCGGGGCGACGATCGAGGTGCCGACACTGGGCGGCGATCCGGTGAAGCTCAAGGTGGCCCCGGGAACGCCGAGCGGACGCATCCTGCGCGTCAAGGGGCGCGGCGTCACAACGGCCAAGGGCGGCTCGGGCGACCTGCTCGCCGAGGTGCTCGTGGCGGTGCCGTCGCACCTGTCCAAAGACGCGGAAGAGAAGCTCCGGGCCTTCGCCGAGGCGCTGCCGAAGGAGAATCCGCGAAGTGACCTCCTGGCCAAGGCCCGGGACTAGCGACGGGGGCCGCAATGGATGAGACGTTTCCGGTGTTCGTCATTTCTATGGCGGCCGAGTTGGCCGGGATGCACCCACAGACCCTGCGCCAATACGACCGGCTCGGGCTCGTGCGGCCCGGTCGCACGGCAGGCAAGTCACGCCGCTACTCCGTGCGCGACGTGGCGAAGCTGCGGGAGATCGCCCAGCTGAGCTCCGAAGGCGTCAGCCTGGAAGGCATCCGTCGCATCATCGAGCTCGAAGACCAGGTGCGCGGGCTGACTGCGCGCGTGGGGGAGCTGGAGAGCGCACTGGCTGATGAGCTGCTGAACCGCCCCGGGCGGCGCGTGTTCGCGGCAGGCTCTGCCGGTGATGTCATCGCCCTGAAAGCCGGTGCCCGCATGCGCCGCTCGAATCAGGTCGTCATCTGGCGTCCCGCGCATCGGAGCGGGCAGCAGTAGCCGGGCGGATAACCTGACGGGGTGAACCGATTCGACTTCGACGCCCTGCGCCGCTGGCCCGACGTCGAGGCCGACAACCTGTTCGCCGTCGACGCGACCGACCGGCTGCTGCTCGATGAGGCACGCCCGGCGCTCGCCGCAGCCGCCCCGGGCGATGTGGCCGTGGTGGGCGACCGCTACGGGGCGCTCACCTTGGGGCCTGCGGCCCTGTTCGGCGCAACGGGCGTGCGCGTGCACCAGGATCCGTTGTCGGGCGAGCTGGCGCTTGCTGCCAACGCTCGGTCTGCCGGGCTGGCGGGCTCCTACCGGTCGCTCGGGCTGGACCGTGAGCTCGTCGCCGGCGCCCGTGTCGTGTTGCTGCAACTGCCGCGCAGCCTCGCGGCCCTCGAAGAGACGGCGGCGCTCATCGCGCGCTACGCGAACCCCGAGGTGGTCGTCTTCGCCGGCGGCCGGGTCAAGCACATGACGACCGCGATGAGCGAGGTGCTCCGCCGCCACTTCGGGCAGGTGAACGCGTCGCTCGCACGGCAGAAGTCGCGGGTGCTGAGGGCTGAGGGCGCGGTTGCCGATGAGGCGTCAACGGATGCCTGGCCTCGCCGCGAGTTCCACGCTGACCTCGGTCTCTGGGTGTGCGCGCATGGTGCCGCCTTTGCGGGCACCTCCGTCGACATCGGCACGCGCTTCCTGCTCGAATTCCTGCCGCGCATGAAAGCGGATGCCGCATCGGCCATCGATCTCGGGTGCGGCACGGGCGTGCTCGCTGCCGCGCTGGCGGTCTCTCGCCCCGCGCTCACGGTGGTCGCGACGGACCAGTCGGCGGCGGCCGTCGCCTCGGCGCGCGCGACGATGGAAGCGAACGGCGTGGCCGACCGCGTGGAGGCGGTGCGCGACGACGCTCTGGGGAGCCGGCCGGACGCATCCGCTGAGCTGGTCGTGCTCAATCCGCCGTTCCACATCGGCGCATCGGTGCACGCCGGTATCGCACTCAAGCTGTTCGAGGATGCCGCACGTGTGCTCGAACCGGGCGGGGAGCTGTGGACGGTGTGGAACTCTCACCTCGGCTACCGGCCGGCGCTCTCCCGCATCGTCGGACCCACCGAGCAGGTGGGCCGCAACGCGAAGTTCACCGTCACCGTGTCAACGCGCCAGTGACGGACCGCATTCGCGATGCGCGGGTTGAACGCCGCTGCGCGGGCTGAATTCAACCCGCGCAGCGGCTTTCAACCCGCGGAGCTCCCGGGGAGCAAGCGGACCTCCCCGGGTCAGGTATCGCGGCGTACGCTGGCGCCATGACACGCAACGACGGATTCGATGACGAACATGTGCAGAACGCGTTCTTCCGGCCCGACACTCCTGATGCGGCGAACCCCGACACGACCGGGAAGCTCGGCAACCAGGAGAACGCCGGCGTGCCCGACCGCGACGATCGCGAAGAGGACGCGCCGGAGGGACGGTGGCAGGCTGACCTCCCCGGCCAGCTCGACACCGACAAGAGTGCGGCCGGCGCGGAGCAAGGCGGGGAGATTCTCGACACCGTCAACGCCGCCGACTCGGAGGCCTCCAATGTTCCGGGCGAGACCGGCGTGAACAGCTCCGGCAATTCAATGGGCGACGACGACGATCTGCCCGGCGCGGAGCGCGTGAGGGAGCAGGAAGCACGGTTGGACGACAACGCCTGACTTGCTAAAATTGAGTCGATAAGACTCAACTTCGGAGGAACCGCAGATGCAAGCCGGCCAACAGCCACCGCAGGAAGACGCAAAGAGCGCCCTCGAGCAGTACGGCGTCAACCTCACCGAGATCGCACGCAACGGCAAGCTCGACCCCGTGATCGGGCGCGACGCCGAGATCCGGCGGGTCAGCCAGGTGCTCACCCGCCGCACAAAGAACAATCCGGTGCTCATCGGCGAGCCCGGCGTCGGCAAGACGGCCGTCGTGGAAGGACTCGCCCAGCGCATCGTCGCGGGCGACGTCGCCGAATCACTCAAGGGCAAGCAACTCGTCTCGCTCGACCTCGCCGCCCTGGTCGCCGGCGCGAAGTACCGCGGTGAATTCGAAGAGCGCCTCAAGGCCGTGCTCAAGGAGATCAACGACGCCGAAGGCGAGATCATCACCTTCGTCGACGAGCTGCACACACTCATGGGAGCCGGCGGCGGCGAAGGATCCGTTGCGGCCTCGAACATGCTCAAGCCCATGCTTGCCCGCGGGGAGCTGCGGCTCATCGGAGCCACCACCCTCAACGAGTATCGGGAGTTCATCGAGAAGGATGCCGCCCTGGAGCGACGCTTCCAGCAGGTTTTCGTGGGCGAGCCATCCGTTGAAGACACCGTGGCCATTCTTCGCGGGCTGAAGGAGCGCTACGAGGCGCACCACAAGGTCAGCATCGCCGACTCGGCGCTCGTTGCGGCCGCATCGCTCTCCAACCGGTACATCCCGGCGCGCCAGCTACCCGACAAGGCCATCGACCTCATCGACGAGGCCGCGAGCCGACTGCGCATGGAGATCGACTCTGCCCCGGTGGAGATCGATGAACTGCGCCGCAGCGTCGACCGGCTGAAGCTCGAGGAGCTCGCCCTCAAGAAGGAGAAGGACGAAGCGTCGAAGCAGCGCCTGGTCGCACTGCGCGAGACCCTGGCCGAGCGCCAGGACGAGCTGGCGGCCCTGCAGGCACGGTGGGACCGCGAGCGCGCCTCGCTCAACCGCGTCGGTGAGTTGAAGACCCAGCTCGATGAGGCGCGGATGCTGCGTGACCGGGCCATGCGTGAAGCCAACTACCAGGAAGCCTCCCGTCTCGAGTACGAGGTGATCCCACCCATCGCGCGCGAGATCGAGGCTGCGGAGCGGGCCGAGCAGGCGCCCGAGGAGGCGCGGATGGTCAACGACCAGGTGACCGCCGAGGACATCGCCGCCGTCGTGGCCGCGTGGACGGGCATCCCGGTCGGACGACTTCTCCAGGGCGAGACCGAGAAGCTTCTCCACCTCGAGGGCGAGCTCGCACACCGCCTTATCGGCCAGAAGCGCGCCGTCACGGCCGTGGCCGACGCGGTCAGGCGCAGCCGGGCCGGCATCTCCGACCCCGACCGGCCCACCGGCTCGTTCCTCTTCCTCGGTCCCACCGGCGTCGGCAAGACCGAACTCGCCAAGGCCCTCGCCGACTTCCTCTTCGACGACGAGAAGGCCATGATCCGCATCGACATGAGCGAGTACGGCGAGAAGTTCTCCGTCTCACGCCTGGTCGGTGCACCCCCGGGCTACATCGGGTACGAGCAGGGCGGGCAGCTCACCGAAGCCGTGCGCCGGCGACCGTACTCCGTCATCCTGCTCGACGAGGTCGAGAAGGCCCACCCGGAAGTGTTCGACGTGCTGCTGCAGGTGCTCGACGACGGCCGACTGACCGATGGCCAGGGCCGCACGGTCGACTTCCGCAACACGATCCTCATCCTCACCTCCAACCTCGGGTCGCACATACTCATCGACCCGTCCCTCTCCCAGGAGGAGAAGGAGGATGCCGTGCAGCAGCTCGTGCGCCAGGCGTTCAAGCCCGAGTTCGTGAACCGCCTCGACGACATCGTCGTGTTCTCCCCCCTCTCGAGCGACGATCTCGGCCAGATCGTGGAGCTCTACATCGAGCGGCTGCAGCGCCGGCTCGGGGAGCGCCGCCTGCAGCTGGCTGTGACTCCGGATGCCCGCTCCTGGCTGGCAGAGCGCGGTTACGATCCGAATTACGGGGCCCGGCCGCTCCGCCGCCTGATGCAGCGGGAGATCGACGACTCACTGGCGCAGGCGATCCTCGCCGGAAACGTGCGCGACGGCGACACCGTGCGTGTGGATCTGGCGCCCGACCGCGAGCACCTCACCGTGGCATCCGCTCCGCAGCTGCTCGACGAGGACTAGTGCCGGGGTCCCGGATCCGCGGCTGGGCGCACACAACGGTGACCCAGCCACGGGTGCTGCTCGCCTTCAAGACGGCGCTCGCGGCATCCATCGCGTGGTTTCTCGCTCCGCACCTCCCGTTCCTGGACTCGGATTACTCGTACTACGCACCCCTGGGCGCCGTGATCAGCATGTACCCCACGCTGGTGCGCTCCGTTCGCACCGCCGTGCAGGCGATGGCCGGGCTCGCCGTTGGGGCAGCCGTCGCGTTCGGGGCACTGGCGCTGGGGGCGCCCGGCGTGTTCAAGGTGGCGCTCGTCGTGGGCGTCGGCGTGCTGCTGGCCGGCTGGCGGCTGCTGGGGGAGGGGCGCAGCTGGGTGCCGGTGACGGCCCTGTTCGTTCTGCTCATCGGTGGCGGTGACGCCGACGCGTATTCGATCAATTATCTGGTGCACGTCGTCTTCGGAGCGATCGTGGGGACCCTGGTGAACCTCTTCATCGTTCCCCCGCTCTACCTGCGCGACGCCGAGGAACGGCTCGACAAGCTGCGTGACCGCGTCGCCGACTACCTGCGCAACCTAGCCGACGCGCTCGATGACGATCCTCCCGGCGACCATGACTGGTCGACGGACATCGGCAACCTCGAGGAGGCCGCGGGCACGGTGCGTTCCGCCGTCTCGCAAGCCGACGAGAGCCGCAAGGGCAATCCGCGCGGGCGGCGGGCGGGCAAGCAGGTGAACCAGGACTACCAGCGGATGCGTGCGCTCGAGCACGCGCTGTTCTACGTGCGCGACCTCACCGACCTGCTGCGCCGCTTCCTCACGTCGGACTCCGAGGACGGTGAGGAGGACGGCGCCGGTGACGAGACGGCGGTGGATTCGGCCGTCGTGACCCGGGAACTGCAGGCCGCGATCGGCGCCGTGGGAGAACTGATCGCGAGCCCGGTGCGCGCCGAGGAGTCCGCCGACCGGCTGCAGGCCGCCGAAGACGCCGTGGCGACGCTCAGCCGGTCGCTCGACCAGCGCGTGGGCACGGCGACATCCGTCTCGATCGGCGTCGCGGCATCCGTCTCGCTACGCAGCATCATCGACGTGTCGCGCCCCTTCGTGGCCGACAAGCCGTCAGCCGATCACTGAGTGCGGGCCGCCGCCACGTCGTTCAGGCCCAGCTTGTCGATGGCGTTCTGCGCGATCACCGGCGGCAGCGGCGTGATGTTGACGTGGACAGCCGGTTCATCGTCACCGGGCACCTGGAGGTCGGCGAACTGACTGTCGAGCAGACCCGGCGGCATGAAGTGGCCCTCCCGAGACGAGAGCCGGTCGGCGATGAGCTCCTTCGATCCCTCGAGGTAGACGAAGACCACACCCGACCCACGGCGGTCGAGCACATCACGGTAGGCGCGCTTCAACGCAGAGCAGGTGACCACGCCGCTCTTGCCGCGGTCCAGGCATCCGTCGATCCAGTCGGCGATGAGCTCCAGCCACGGTGCCCGGTCGGCGTCGTCCAGCGGATGCCCCGACGCCATCTTTTCGACGTTGGCCCGGGGGTGCAGGCTGTCGCCCTCCTCGTACGCCCAGCCCAAGCGCTTGGCGAGGATCTTCGCCACGGTCGTCTTGCCGGAGCCGGACACCCCCATGACGACGAGCACCAGGGGCTGCTCCGGTTCTGATTGCGTTCCGTTGCTCATGGTCCCATCCTCCCCCCGCCGGGCGGGAGGCCGAAATGCGGTTTAGGCTCGAATCATGCTGGCAACGATGATCTACGGTGAACACGACGTTCGACTCGAGGAGGTTCCCGACCCGGTCCTCTCCACCGGTGGTGACGCCATTGTGCGCGTGCTGGCCGCCTGCGTGTGCGGCTCCGACCTCTGGCCATACCGCGGCATCACCCCCACAACGGCACCGCGACGCATCGGCCATGAATTCGTGGGCATCGTCGAGGAGACCGGCCCCGACGTGCAGAACGTGCGCGTGGGCGACTTCGTGATCGCACCCTTCTACGACTGCGACAACACCTGCATCAACTGCCGCAACGGCGTGAGCACGTCGTGCCTGAACGGCGCTTCCTGGGGTGCTGAGGACCCGTTCGGCGCATTCGCCGACGGCGGCCAGGGCGAGCGTGTTCGCGTTCCGCACGCCGACGGCACCCTCGTTTCCACCCCGTCGCAGCCGGAACCGTCGCAGGTTCCCGGGCTGCTGGCCCTCGCCGACGTGATGGGCACCGGGCACCACGCTGCCGTGTCGGCGGGCGTCACGACCGGAAGCACCGTCGTGGTCGTCGGCGACGGCGCCGTCGGCCTGTGTGCGGTGCTGGCGAGCCGGCGCCTCGGCGCGTCGCGCATCGTCGCTATGTCGCGCCACGCCGACCGGCAGGAGCTGGCCCGGCACTTCGGCGCCACCGACATCGTCGAGGAGCGCGGCGACGCCGGCGTGGAGCGCATCCGGGAGATGTTCGATGGCATCGGTGCCGACTGCGTGCTGGAGTGCGTCGGCACGAAGGAATCGATGGACCAGGCGATCCGGTCGACCCGCCCGGGCGGCATTGTCGGCTACGTGGGCGTGCCCAACGGCGGCGCTGAGTTGCCGATCCGCCAGCTGTTCGGACGCAACGTCGGCGTGAACGGCGGCGTCGCGCCCGTGCGCGGCTACATCCCCGAGCTGCTGCCGGAAGTGCTCTCCGGTGCGATCGACCCCGGCCGGGTATTCGACCTCGAGCTTCCGCTCGCGGAGGTGTCCGAGGCTTACGCCGCCATGGACGAGCGCCGCGCCGTCAAGGTGCTGCTGCGGCCCTGACTTCGCGTGAAGGCGTGAAGGAACGAGCGCGACGGGCGGAACGGGTTACGCATCGACGAGCAGCAGCTCCGACAGCGGCTTGCGCGTGCGCGGCGCGGACTCGCGCTTGCGCAGTTCCTCGGGCAGCAGCTCGGGGTCGCCGAGCATCCCGAGCGCGGTAACGGTGACGACCGCCTGATCGTCGCTCAGGTCGAATGCAGCGCCCAAGGCGGCCGGGTCGAAGCCACCCATCTGGTGGGTGTGCAGCCCCTCGTGCTGCGCCTGGATGCTCAGGTGCGCGACGGCCTGCCCGAGGTCGTACTTCGCCCAGGGGTTCTCGCGTTCCGCGTCGATGTTGAGTTCGGCGACGCCGACGATCAGAACGGATGCCGCATCCGCCCAGGCCCGGTTGAATCCCGCCAAGGCGTCGTGGATGGTGTCGAACGCGCTGGAACCCCGGCGCGCGACGATGAAGCGTGCCGGCTGGATGTTCGATGCCGACGGCGCCCAGCGCGCAGCCTCGAGGATCGTGGTGAGGGTGTCCTCATCGATCACCGCTTCCGCGTCGAAGCCACGGGGGCTCCAGCGCTCGGCGAGGATCGGCAAGATGGGAGCCTCGGTGTCGGCGGAGCGGTTGACGGTATCGGTGATGAGGCTCATGAACGTCTTTCGGTTGAACGGATGCGGCCGGGGCGACGATGACCCACACGCTTTAACACGGTGCGGCATCCGTTATTCCGGTTCAGGCGGCGGCGAGCTCGCGCTTCACGGCCGTCACGAAGCGATCGATGTCGTCTTCGGTGGTGTCGAAGCCGCACATCCAGCGCACCTCGCCGGTGGCCTGGTCCCAGTCGTAGAACCGGAACTCGCCGCGGAGCCGGTCGGCGACGCCTGCGGGCACCACCGCGAACACGGCGTTCGACTCGGTGGCCTGGCTGAACGAGAGACCGGGGCATTCGCCGGCGGCGATGCCATCTTCGAGGGCGGAGCGCAGCCGTGCCGCCATCCCATTCGCGTGCGACGCGTTGCGCAACCACAGGTCGCCCTCGAGCAGGGCGATGAACTGCGCCGAGACGAAGCGCATTTTCGACGACAGCTGCATGTTGAGCTTGCGCAGGTAGTGCAGGCCGGCGGATGCGTCGGGGTTCAGCACGAGCACGCACTCGCCGAGCATGAGGCCGTTCTTCGTTCCGCCGAAGCTCACCACGTCGACCCCCACGTCGCGCGTGAACGCACGCAACGGCAGGCCAAGGCTGGCCGCCGCGTTGGAGATGCGCGCTCCGTCCATGTGCAGCTTCATGCCGCGCTCGTGCACGTGGTCCGCGATCGTGCGGATCTCGTCGGCGGTGTATGCCGTTCCGAGCTCGGTGGTCTGGGTGATCGAGACGGCGAGAGGCTGTGCGCGGTGCTCATCGCCCCAGCCCCACGCCTCCCGGTCGATGAGGTCGGGGGTCAGCTTGCCGTCGGGCGTGGGAACGGGGAGGAGCTTGAGGCCGGCGACCCGCTCGGGCGCGCCGCCCTCATCCGTGTTGATGTGCGCGGTGGCCGCACAGATCACCGCACCCCAGCGCGGAAGCATGGACTGGAGGCCCACCACGTTGGCGCCGGTGCCGTTGAACACCGGGAGGGCTTCGACGCCCGCGCCGAAGTGCTGCACGAAAACTTCCTGCAGTCGCGCCGTGTACACGTCTTCGCCGTACGCGATCTGGTGCGCACCGTTGGCCTGCACGATCGCCTCGAGGATCTCGGGGTGGACCCCCGAGTAGTTGTCGGAAGCGAAGCCGCGGGAGGAGAGGTCATGGAGTGGAGTCACCCGACTATCTTCCCGCATCCCGTGGAGCAGCTTGTCATGCCCGCAGCGCCTCCTTCAGCGGTACCTTCGCGCCCATGCGAAGCAGCGAGTTTGAGTAGACGCGGGCGCCGAGCAGGATCACCGCGAGCGTCGTCGCCAGCAGGATCGCGAGGGAGACCAGCGGCTCCCACCACGCTGCGCTTCCGAGGAAGACGCGCATGGGCATGCCGACCGGCGCTGAGAACGGGATGTACGACATGATCGCCAGCACGAAGTCGTTGTCGTTGAAGAAGATCACCAGGAAGTAGGGGATCATGACGAGCAGCATCACGGGCGACGTTGCCGAGCCCACGTCCTCCTGCCGGGAGACGAGCGACGCGGTCGCCGCGTAGAGCGCCGCCAGCAACACGAAGCCGATCGCGAAGAACACCGCGAACCAGATGATCGACGGCCCGACATCGCCGAGCAGCGTGTGCTGGCCGGTCACGGCCATGCCGAGCGACACCAGCAGGCCGATCAGCACGATCTGCCCGAACGCCATGATGCTGTTGCCGGCGACCTTTCCGGTCAGCAGCGCCCGGGCCGAGATGGTGGACAGCAGGATCTCGACCACGCGGGTCTGCTTCTCCTCCACCACGCTCTGGGCGATGGTGCTGCCGAAGGTCATGGCCGACATGAAGAACACCAGGCCGAAACCGAGCGCAACGAGGTAGACGAGGAATCCGTTCTGCTGGGGCGGGTCGAGCAGGGTGACCGGTGGCGTCACGCTCAACGCGCCGAGCACATCGCTCGGCGGCGAATCCTTCGCGATGACCGTCACGCCGAGCAGGGTGTCGCCGCCGGGGACCACCGCCGCGTCGACGGTGCCGTCACGCACCAGCTGCTCCGCGGCATCCGTATCGTCGGCCGGAACGGCCTCGAGTGCCGTCGCCTGGTCCACGAGCTGGGCGGCCGAACCGACGACAGCCACCTTGGGCAGGCTGGGGTGCGCGCTCACGAGGCCGCCGATGACAACGGATGCGACGGCCGCCACGAGCAGGATCCCGGTGGACACCAGGAAGACCTTGCTTCGAATCCTCGCCATGATCTCGCGCACCGCGATGAGGCGCACACTCTCCGCGAAGGAGGGGGCGGGGTAGGGAGAGGTCGTTCGGACGGGGGAATCGCTGGTGCTCACGTGACGATCTCCTTGAAGATGGTGGCCAGGGACGGCCGCTGCCGGCCGAAGGAGTGCACCGGCCCGCGGGCCAGCGCCTGCTGCAGCACCGCCTGGCTCGCGGCATCCGTTTCGGCTTCGAACACGGCCGAACCGGCGGACGAGGAGACCACCGCGACGCCCGGGACCTCCCGCACCCAGTCGGTGTCGCCGGGCACGCCGATCTCGAACCGCGGTGCACCGAAGTCGTCGCGCAGGCCCTCCCTGGAGCCGTTCGCCCGGATCTCGCCGTCGGCGATGATGACCAGGTCGTCGCAGAGCCGCTCGACGATGTCGAGTTGGTGGGAGGAGAACAGCACCGGCGCGCCCCCGGCGGCGTAGTCGCGGAGGACGTTCAGCACGACCTCGACGGCCATCGGGTCGAGGCCCGAGAACGGTTCGTCGAGCACGAGGAACTCGGGGTCGTGCACGAGCGCAGCCGCGATCTGCGCACGCTGCTGGTTGCCGAGCGACAGCGACTGCACGGTGTCGCCGGCGCGCTCGCCGAGGCCGAGGCGCTCGAGCAGCGCGTCGGCGTTGGCCTTGGCGGATGCCGTGGGCAGGCCGTGCAGGCGCGCCAAGTAGACCAGGTGCTCGGCCACCTTCATCTTCGGGTAGAGCCCGCGCTCCTCGGGCATGTAGCCGAAGCGGCGGCGGTCGCCGGCCGTGAGCGGCTGGCCGTCCAGCAGCACCGTGCCGGAATCGGCCGACAGCACCCCGAGGATGATGCGCATCGTCGTGGTCTTCCCGGCGCCGTTGCCGCCGACGAAACCCGTCATGCGCGCGTCCCCGACCGTGAAACTCACGTCCTTGAGCACCTGGCGACTGCCATAGTGCTTGTTGACGCCTCTGATCTCCAGCATCCGTCCCCCTCCGTTGCAGGTCAGCCCTACGTTATCGAGGTCGGGACGGCGAGCGCATCCCGGGCGCCGGCGGATAGCCTGATACACGTGCCTCGCCTCCCCCATCTCACCCGGTCGGCCGGGGTCCGGTCCGGGCGGCCGCGGCTCTCCCGCGACGTCATCGTGCTCGGCGTCATCGCCTTCTTCGTGATGGTCGGCTTCGGCGTCGTCGTGCCGGTGCTGCCGGTCTACGTGCGGAGCTTCGGCGTGGGGTACGTCGAGATCGGGGCCGTCATCTCAGCGTTCGCCCTCATGCGGTTCGTGTTCAGCCCGTTCTGCGGCCGCCTCATCGACTGGGCCGGGGAACGCATCATCCTCTCGACGGGCATCGGCATCGTGGCGGTGTCGAGTGCGCTCGTCGGGCTCGCCCACACCTACCCCCAGGTGCTGGTGCTGCGCGGCGCGGGCGGGATCGGCTCCGCCATGTTCTCGGTGTCGGCGATGACGCTCCTGCTCGGGTCGACCGCGCCCGGCACAAGGGGCCGATCCGTCGGGTTCTATCAGGGCGGCTTCCTCATCGGTGGCATGGCCGGGCCCGCGCTCGGCGGGCTGCTGGCCACCATCTCGCTCACAGCACCGTTCTTCTTCTACGCCGGCACACTGGCTATCGCCGGCGCGATCGGCATCATGCTGCTGCGGCCCCGGGCGCACGCGGCACAGGCGACGGAGGAGGCGGTGCCGGCCGTCCCCTTCAGTCAGGTGCTGCGCGACGTGCGCTTCCAGGCGGCGTGCCTGACCAACTTCGCACAGGGTTGGACCTCACTCGGCGTGCGGAGCGCGCTCATCCCGGTGCTCGTGGTCGAGGTGCTGCACGATCCGGCCGCGTGGACAGGCGTCGCCTTCGCCTGCGCGGCCGTCGCGCAGACGCTGGCCCTCGGGCCGGCGGGCGCGTTCGTCGACACCATCGGCCGCAAGCCGGCGATCATCGGCGCCTGCGCGGTCGCGGGGGCGACCATCTTCGCCGTGCCATTCGCACCCAACATCGTCGTGCTGGCCGCGCTGCTCTGCGTCTACGGGATCGCGGCGGCGTTCCTCGGTACCGCGCCCGCGGCATCCGTGGGCGACGCCGCCGGGGCACGCGGCGGTCGACCGGTCGCGGTCTTCTCGATGGCCTCGGACTTCGGGGCGATCATCGGTCCGCTCGTGGCCGGGTGGCTCGTGGAGGTGGCGTCGTACCCGGTGGCGTTCGGGGTCGCGGCCGTGTTCCTGCTGGGCGCGTGCGGGTTCGCGTTCCGCATGCCGGCGGCAACGCGAGCGCCCGCGCCCGCCTGACCCGCGGCATCCGTATTCGCGAGGCGCGGGTCGAACGCCGCTGCGCGCCATGAATTCAACCCGCGCAGCGGCGTTCAGCCCGCGTAGCTCGTGAGGGGCGATCGTCAGAGGGCGGCGATCGTCCAGGCAGCGGATGCGTATGCGCCCGGCTCGAGCGTGATGAGGTCCGTGCCCGAGTTGAACGCGTCGGGCGGGCACGTCATGGGCTCCACCGCCAGGCCGATGCGGTTCACGGCCGCCACGGGCTGGTCGGCCGTGTGCACCTGCACCCAGGGGCAACTCGCATCCCAGCGCATGGCGACCCCGGTGCCGGAGGGCGCGGTGACTCGCACCTCCGCCACCCCCGCCGGCGTGCGAGACAGGCCCGTGAACGCGTGGTCGATGAAGGTGTCGCCGATCCGGCGTGGCTGCCGGAAGTCGAGTGCGCCCGCCTCGGCTGAGCTCACGTCGACGAGGTCGACCGGGATGAGGCGATCGGGCGTGACGGTGAGCACCTGGGATGCGCCGAGTTCCAGCGTCCAATCGTCGACGCGGCCGTCGCCGGCGACCAGGTAGGGGTGCGGAGCGGTTCCGTAGGGCGCGGCATCGCGCCCGGTGTTGCGGGTAGTCACAGTCGTGTGCAGCCCGTCGCCGTCGAGCCTGAACTCCACGCGCACCTGGAGCTGGAACGGGTAGCCCTCCTGCGCCTCGATCGTGGTGGCCAGCAGCACCCGGTCGGCGGTCTGCTCCAGGTCGACGAAGTCGAGCCACGCGGCGAGACCGTGCAGGGCGTGCCCCCGCTTCGGCTCGGTGAGCGGCAGCTCGTATTCGCTGCCGCGGAACGAGTACCGGCCGTCGACCACCCGGTTCGGCCACGGGGCGAGGGTGGCGCCGCGATACGCGGGTCGCACCTCGTCGGCCGCGAAGGGAACAACGAGGTCGCGACCGTGGTGGCGGAGGGTGCGGAGCGTCGCCCCGACGCTCGCGATCGTGGCGGTGTAGTCGCCGAAGGCGAGGTCGAACTGGGTGCCGGAAAGGGTCATCCCGCTATTCTGCCCCGCCCATCATGCGCGCGATGTCGCCGGCGGGCAGCTTCGGAACCCGGTTCTCGTCGCACAGCCCGTTGGCCTCCTGCATGGTGTCGGTCAGCTGGGTGTAACAGAAACCGGCGAGGACCCCGCTGGAGCGCACGGCCTCCAGCAGCGACCCCACCCGTTCGGCGAAGTCGTCGACCGATGTCGCCTGGGAATAGCCCCAGGCATCCGTCGCCGGTTCGTCGACCGAGAACTGGATGCCGCCGAACTCGGTCAGCATCACCGGCTGGCCTTGGTCGGGCTCGCCGGTCAAGCGGATGCGCCGCCCGGCCGGGCCCATCCCCGCGAACAGGCGCTCCATGGCCGCCTCGTCGGCGTAGCGCTCGCGCATCACCTCCGGGGAGGCCTCGTAGTCGTGCACCGACCAGATGTCGGACTCGAGGTGCTCCCAGCCGTCGTTCGAGATGACGGGCCGGGACGGGTCGAGGGCCCGGGTCAGGTGGTAGAGGCCGCGGGCGTAGTCGCGCATCGCCGGCGTGTGAGCGATGTGCTGCACGCCCCAGCTCTCGTTGAGCGGCACCCAGGTCACGATCGACGGATGCGACAGGTCGCGGTCGATCACCTCGGTCCATTCCGCCATGGTGCGCGTGACAGACGCCGTCGTGAACTCGAAGGTGCTCGGCATCTCACCCCACAACAGCAGCCCGAGCTTGTCGGCCCAGAACAGGAAGCGCGGGTCTTCCACCTTCTGGTGCACGCGGGCGGCATTGAACCCGAGGTCCTTGATCAGCTGCGCCTCGGCACGGAGGGCGTCGACGGAGGGCGCCGCGAGATGCGAGTCGGGCCAGTAGCCCTGACTGAGCACCGAGCGCATGTAGTAGGGCCTGTCGTTGAGCAGGAACGCTCCTCGTGCCACGGCCACCGAACGAAGCCCCAGGTAGGAGGCGACGGTGTCGCAGGGCTCGTCCCCGACGAGGAGCGTGACCTGGGCGTCGATCAACCGGGGGTGTTCCGGCGCCCAGAGCAGTCGCTCGTAACCCTGGCCGTTTCGTTGGCGGGGGAGCGGGATGACCGCGTCGACCTGGGCGCCGGCGGCCTGCACGACGACCGTGCCCAGGCACTCGCCCGCGTAGGAGAGCTCCACCTGCACGCGTGCGTCGGCATCGGGCCAGCGGTTCAGCCGCAGGGCGAGCTGGACGGAGGCGCCGGGGATGTCGGTGACCCAGTGCAGGGACTCGATCGACAGCGCGGGCACCGCTTCGAGCCACACGGTCTGCCAGATGCCGGTGGTCCGCTGGTACCAGATCGAGTGCGGCTCGGGAAGCCAGTCCTGCTTGCCGCGCGGCTGGGAGACGTCGAGCGGCTCGTCCTCGGCGCGGACCACGAGGATCTGTGTCGTACGGGCCGGGTCGATGGCCTGTGTGATGTCAAGCTGGAACGGCGTGTGTCCGCCTTCATGCCCACCGAGGAATATGCCGTTCAGCCATGCCTGGCAGCGGTAGTCGACGGCGCCGAAATGCAGCAGGATCCGGCCGTCATCGCCGCGGTCCCCGGCGGCGGCGAGATCCTCGGCGCTGAGCTCCCGCTGGTACCACGCCACCGGGTGGTAGCCGGGGTCATTCACTCCCGATGCGGGCGACTCCGGCGGGAACGGAACGGTGATGGTGTGGTCGAACTGGGGATCCCGGTACCAGGCGGCAGCGATCCCCTCACGCTGGTCGTCGAAGCGGAACCCCCACTCGCCCGACAGGTCGCACCAGGCTGCCCGCATCAATTGGGGTCGTGGATACGTCCCGTCCTGCTCACTCGCCCGAAGCGTCGCGTCGTCGCCGATTGCCCCATCCGTATTCATGGCTACAGTGTGCCCCAGATTTCCAGCGCTGTAAAACAGCACCAGAACCGCACCGCGTCAGGGAGGGTCAGGAGACGAGGACCGCGGGCAGGCCCGGAGCGCTCTCCCGTGCGAGGAGTGTGAAGTCGACGATGCGGTGGCGTCCCATGCCGTCGTGCCCGTTGATGCGCTCCTCGAGAAGATCGAGGGCGGTCTCCGCGAGGCTGAGGGTGTCGGGGGCGATCGTCGTCAGGGTCGGATGCGTGAAGGACGTCATCGAGATGTTGTCCCACCCGGTCACCGCGACGTCATCCGGTACCCCGAGCCCGCGCTCCTGCAGGGCGCGCAGCGCGCCGATGGCGGCCAGGTCGTCGCGGCAGACGAGCCCGTCGAAGTGCAGCCCCCGGTCCAGCGCACTGGAGACAGCCACCACGGCGTCGGCGGAGGTCACCGCCTTGCTGGGGAGCAGCAGGTCGAGGTCGGGGGTGAGTCCTGCTTCCTCGAGCGCGTGCTGGTAGCCGCGCAGGCGCTGCTTGGACGTGGCGGAGGTCCTCTGCTCCTCGTGGCCCAGGAACCCGATGCGCCGGCGGCCGAGATTCAGCAGATGCGTGGTGGCGGCGGCCGCGGCCGCGGCGTTGTCGATCATCACGTGGTCCACGGTGACCGGTGCGGGCCCCTCGCCGAGGAGCACCAGGGGAACGTCATTGCGGTGCTGGGCGATCTCGGTGGACGACATGACGGACGGCTGGAAGATGACCCCGTCGACGAGGCCCGCTTCGCTGCTCGACACCACGGCGCGCTCGCCCTCCAGGGTGCCGTCCGTCTGCTCCAGCAGCAGCCGGTACCCGCGACGGGCGGCCGCGGCAGAGACGATCCGGGCGAGTTCCGAGAAATACGGCAGGCTCACGTCGGCGAAGGCCAGCGCCAGCAGGCCGGTGCGGCCGGTGGCGAGCCGGCGGCCGAGCACGTTCGGCCGGTACCCGAGCTCGTCGATGGCACGCTGCACCCGGTGCCGCATCGCCTCGCTCACGTGGGGATAGTCGTGCACGACGTTGGAGACGGTCTTCATCGACACGCCCGCTCTGCTGGCCACATCCTGCAGCCGTACCTTGCCCATGCCGCGACCTTCCCCTACCGCTACGAGCACGTTCCGCCTTCTCGCTCGAGTCGACTCTAGTTGCCTGTCAGCACGGGACGGACGCCGGTGTGCCTCCTGCCAGTTGCGGGCGGGCTCCTTGACTTCCATATTACAGCGCTGTAAATTCACAAACAGGTTCGAGGATGAGCTACTCCCACCGGAGTCTCGCCGCGGGCCGGGGCAGATATCGCCGTGTCCGGCGATCACAGGTGAAGGAGAGCAGCACAGTGAAGCGGAGAACAGGCAAGCGCGCGCTCGCGGCGGCGCTGGCAATCGGAGTGGGCGCGGCTCTCGTCGGTTGCAGCGGCGGCGGAGGCAGTGCCGACAAGGGCGTGTCACTCGAGGGCGGCGAATACAGCGGTCCCGACGTGACCATCAGCTTCTGGAACGGATGGACCGGTGGCGCAGCCCCGGTGCTGGTTCCGAAGCTCATCAAGCAATTCAACGACGAACACAAGAACATCACCGTCAAAGACGTGCCCATGGAGTGGGCGGACATCTCCGCCAAGATGCCGTTGGCCATCAAGGCCGGCAAGGGCCCCGACGTCTCGGTCGCCCACGGTGACGACCTCGCCACGTACGCCGCCCAGGGGCTCGTGCTCCCGGTCGACGACATCGTCAAGACGCTCGGCTACAAGGCGGAGGACTTCCCGTCCGGCCTGTTCGACGCGAGTGTCTACAACGGCAGCCAGTACGCCATTCCGTGGAGCGTGACCCCGTTGGGCCTCTACGCCAACACGACCGTGCTGAAGGAGGCCGGACTCGACCCCGAGAACCTGCCCACAGACAAGGACAGCTACCTCAAGGCGCTCGACAAGCTGAAGGCGGCCGGCGTCCAGGGCGAATGGGTCGACGGATACGTCTTCACCGGAACGTTCGAGTTCGAGTCGCTGCTCTGGCAGTTCGGTGGCGACCTCTACAACGAGGACGTCTCGAAGGCCACCTTCAACTCCGACGCCGGCGTGCAGGCGCTGACCTGGATGGTCGACCTGGTGAAGAAGGGCTACAGCCCGAAGAACGTCGCCCAGGACGGCAACATCAACGCTCTCATCGGAGGCAAGACAGCCTTCAACTGGAACGGTGTCTGGCAGACCACCAACGCCGCCCTCGACAAGATCGAGTGGAAGGCCGCCGTCGTGCCGCAGATCGGCACGGAGAAGGCCGTCTGGTCGAGTTCAACGCACTGGATCTTCCTGAACAACAAGGGCCAGGACAAGAACAAGACGGCCGCCGCTGCCACGTTCGTCAAGTGGATGAACGACAACTCCAGCGGATGGGCCGCCACGGGCGAGCTGCCCGCGAAGAACAGCGTGCGGGAAGACCCGGCGCTGCTCAAGCAGTACCCGAACCTCGAGCCGTTCATGAAGGAGCTGGAATACGCCCACTACGAGACGGTCTCGCCGGGTATCAACGGGGCCAACGCCCTCATCACGACCGCGGTCAACGAGGCCGTGCTCCTGAAGAAGTCGCCGAAGCAGGCCCTCGACGACGCTGCGGCGCAGGCGGACAAGATCCTGCAGCAGAACAAGAAGCAGTACGGTGGCTAGCACCAGCCTCGCCCCTGTGGTCCCCCGGAGCACCAGCTCCGGGGGACCCGGTCGCGGCAGGAAGACCGGAACGGCCTATCTCTTCCTGGCCCCGTTCCTCATCCTGTTCTGCGTGTTCGTGCTCGCGCCGGCGATCTACGGAATCTGGATCAGCCTGCACATCTGGAACCCGCTGTTGCCGCTCAAGCCGTTCAGCGGCATCGACAACTACGTCGACCTGTTCACCCCCGGCTCGCTCACCTTCGGTGACTTCTGGGAGAGCATGACCGCGACCGGCATCTTCACGGTCGCCAGCGTGCCGTTCCTCCTGGTGATCCCGTTGCTGATCGCCGTGATGCTCAACCAGAAGATCCGCGGAGGCACCATCTTCCGCGGGATCTTCTTTGCCCCGTACGTGCTCGGCGTCGCCGTGATCGGCGTGATCTGGCAGTACCTCCTCGACCCGCAGCTGGGCGTGGTCAACCACGTGCTCGAGCTGTTCGGCCTCCCGTCCCGCATCCCGTGGACGGTCGACGTCCCGTGGGCCTGGGTATCGCTGGTCGGCGTCACGGTGTGGTGGACGATGGGCTTCAACACCGTCATTCTCCTGGCCGGGCTGAAGGGCATCAACGCCGAACTGTACGATGCGGCATCCGTTGATGGAGCCGGGGCGATGCGCAAGTTCTTCAGCGTCACCCTGCCGGGGCTCAGGCCCGTCATGGCGTTCGTCACAACCGTGACGATCCTCGCGTCGGCCAACATGTTCGGACAGTCCTACCTGCTGACCAACGGTCACCCGGGAACCACGACGAGATCCGTGATCATGTACATCGCCGACCAGGGACTCGCGCAGAACCAGATGGGTGCGGCCGCGGCGATGAGCTACGTGCTGTTCGCCTTCCTCGCGGTGATCAGCATCGTGAATTTCCGCTTGCAACGCGAGAAGACGGAGTGAGGACCGATGACTGTCAACGCTGAACCGACGGTGGCCCGCAACACGGCCCTGCCGTCTGAAGCGCCGCTCGACCGGTCCCCCCGGAGGCGCCGGAGCGTCGGGAAGGCGCGCGTCTGGTTGTACGTTGCCCTGATCCTGACGGCACTCGTGATCGTCGTGCCGTTGATCTGGATCTTCCTCACGTCGTTCAAGACGGACTACAACGCGATCAACGCGCCGGCCAACCCGATTCCGAACCCGTTCACTTTCGAGGCCTACGAGACCCTGTTGTCCAGCGGGCAGCAGCCGATCTTCCGGTGGTTCTTCAACAGCGTGGCCGCGGCCACGCTGCAGACGGTCATCATCCTGGTGACCGCCTCGATGGGGGCGTACGCTCTGGCACGGCTGGAGTTCCGTGGCAAGAAGATCGTCTTCGGGGCGATCGTCTCCACCCTGCTGGTGCCGCCGGTGATCTTCCTGATCCCGAACTACCTCATCGTGCAGAACTTCGGGTGGCTCGACAGCATCTGGGCGATCACCATCCCCGGTGCCGCCGGAGCGTTCGGCATCTTCTTCCTGCGGCAGTTCTTCGTCGGCCTGCCCGGGGAGATCGAGGAAGCAGCGCGCATCGACGGCGCCGGCGACATCCGCATCTTCCTGCAAATCGTGCTGCCGCTCTCACGGCCGGCGATCGCGACGCTCGCGGTGCTCAGCTTCCTCACCAACTGGAACGACTTCCTGTGGCCGATCTACGTGCTGCTGAGCCCGGAGCACCTCACGCTGCAGCCCGGGCTGTCGGTGCTGCAGGGCGCATACTCCACGCACTTCGGCATCGTGATGGCCGGCGCGGTCATCGCCTCGGTGCCGGTGCTCATCCTGTTCACGCTCGCCCAGCGGCAGATCGTGGACAGCGTCGCCAGCTCGGGCCTGAAGGGCTGACCCCTTACACGCGAAACCGGACTTGTGGTCGCTTAGACGCGCGCGGAAAGCGACCACAAGTCCGGTTTCGCGGTGGGGGAGCGGGCGTGTCAGGCGACCTCGGCCAGGGTCTTCGTGAAGAACGCCGCAACCTCAGACTGCATGGCTCGGGTCATCGCGTGCCCGCCCGCGTGCCAGGCTGCGGTGTAGTCGAATCCCGCGCCTGACGCCGCGGTGAGCAGCGCATCCGCGTCACGCATGCCCTGCTCCGGAAAGAGCTGGTCGTCGAGCGCGTACTGCACCAGGAGGGAATGCGGGTTCACCGCGGCGCGCGTGAAGGGGATCTCCGGCCAGTCGGCGAGCTGCCAGAGGCCCGGGGTGTGCATGAGCCAGGAGTGCAGGTCGAGGTACGCGGGAAGCAAGGACGCGAACGTCGTCATCATGCAGGAGATGACGTGCGCACGGATGCGCGGGCTGAGCGCAGCGAGAATCATCGCCCGGCCACCGCCACCCGAGAGCCCGGCGGTGCCCAGCCGTGAGGAATCGACGCCCGGCAGCGCGCCCAGCACATTCAGGGCGGCGAGGTCGTCGTGCGCGACCATCCCGGCGAACGTCGTGCCGATGAGCGCTCCGGCCTTGGCCACCGTGTTCTCGTGGTCCGCGGCGAATGCGTTGTAGCGCATCTCCTCCGTGGGCTCGATGCCACCGGAAGTCCACAGCGCCTCCTGGCCGGCGAGGTGCCGGGCGGAGCGCTCCGCGGGCGGATCCATGGTGAACCGCCGGGTTCCCCAGCCGAAGGTATCGTGCGCGAGGACCGCGAATCCGCGCGACGCCAGCGCGTTCGCCGGCGCCTGCCCGTCGTACATCGCCGCACGCAGGGCCACGGCCTCTGGCCGGGAATCGTACCCGAGGTCGACGAGCCTGTCGGCGCCGAGCCATTTGTTGTCGGAATGGCAGTGCATGAAGAGCACGCCCGGCAGGGGACCGTCCTCGCCGGCGGGACGGAGATGATACGCGCGCGTCCGTGGGCCGTAGCCGAGCTGCCAGGACAGCTCTGTCGTGCGAACATCGCGCGTGGTGGACTCACCGTCGACGCGCAGGTCGAGCACGGCCGGAACCGCGGGCACTCCAAGCACGCGAGCGAGCTCGCCGGGTACCGCTTCGCGGCCGTTGCTCGACCAGACGTACGGAGGCCAGTCCTCGTATCCACCGAGGGCAGTGGGCAGTGCTGTGCGCGTCACGTGGCTCCCCCTTAGACCGACGATGGTAGCCGATGCGCGGCGGCCCGGGTATGACGAAGGGGCACGGCCTGTGGCCGTGCCCCTTCGTGTGTGCGGATGCTTAGGCGTGCACGCGGCGGCGACGAACCACCAGGAGCGCCGCACCAAGCAGCAGGAGCAGCGCGGCGATGGCGAGCGGGCCACCGGTGTTGAAGCCCGTGGCGGCCAGCATGTCGGCGACGGTCAGTGCCACGGCCTGCACGGCACCGGAGCTCTGGCCGGTGACGACGAGCGTGTGGTTGCCGGCTTCGAGCTCGCTCAGTACCTCGGCGCTCAGGGTGATCTGCACGGCACCGTTGACAACCGGGAAGGTTCCGACGAGGGTCGGCGTGGAGTAGAGGTACACGTCGACGTAGGAGTCGGTCGCGGTCCACTTCAGTTCGGCTTCGTAGTCCTCGCCCGGGTTCAGGTCACCGGCGGGCAGGCCGGCCGACGTCTGCGACTGAGCGGTCACGCCGCGTCCCTCGAGGTACACGGCGAGGCCACCGGAGTCACCGGCCGGTGCGGCAGCGGCGTCCTTCTTCGCGGCCGCGACGTGCGGTCCGAAGGCAGAGGCGCTCGTGGGCGCGAAGCCGTCGTTGGTGCCAGTGACGATGAAGACGATCTGCATGCCGACCAGGTCCTTGGTCAGCTTCAGCGTGGTTCCGGTTGCGCCGTCGATCGGACCGCCGAACTGGCCGCCGTTGAATCCCCACTGGTAGCTCAGCTTCGTTCCAGCAGGCCAGCCGGTCGTGCTGCCGGTGAGGACCTGGCCGACCTCGGCGGTGCCGGTGATCTTCGCGGTACCAGCCTTGAGTTCGGGCAGGTTGGGCAGCAGCTCAACGTTCACCTCGGCATCCGCGGCACTGATGTCGACGTCTTTGGTGACCGTCTGGTATCCATCTGCGGAGAACGTAAGGGTGACGTCGGCGTTCGGCTCGAGGTTCTCAAACGAGAAATTTCCGGAGGAATCCACCGGGATAACGGTGTTGGAGTAGCCCTGGTTCTCGTTCATCTCCACGGTGGCGGCGAAGTCGGAGTTGCCGTCCTTGGCGGTCACCGTGCCGGTGATCGAGTAATAGCTCGGCTCGGGGTCGGCGGGAGTGACGGCGGTCAGCGTGACCACTTCGGGAAGGGTCACATCACCACCGGCAATCGTGGTGTCGGTCGTGACCGTGGCGTATCCGTCCAGCGAGATTTCGAGGGTGTAATCACCATCGGCCAGTCCTGCCAGCGTGAAGCCGCCGATGGCGTCGGTGCTGGTGGACTCTGCCGGGTTGTTCACGTCCGTGACTGTGGCGCCGTCGGCGGCTACGCCGACGCCATCGCCGTTGTCGACGTTCACAGTTCCGGAAATGGAATACGTCGGCGGGGTCACAGCCGTGGCGGGCGTGGCGGCCACGAGGGAGAGGCCCCCGATCATGGCCAGGCCGAGGCCCAGGGCGGCGATGCGGCGCAGCCCGCTCATGGATGAATTCTTCACGTTCTCAATACCTCATTTGCTCGGTGGATCACTCGGTGCACTAAGTCGGAGAGAACGCAGGACAGGCAGACGGCGGCGCAGTGCGCCCAGTCATAAACGGCGGCCCGAGAGTTTCCCCCACCGAAGCGTAGCTGTGAGATGTCTTTGAAAAGGGCGTGAGTCCCCGAAGTGGGGGTCTATTCGGGCGAATCAGTGATGGATTCGAGGTCGCGGAGTGCCGGCCCCTCGAGCCGGCGGCCGTCGTGGGTGAAGCGGGAGCCGTGCAACGGGCAGTCCCACGTCTTCTCCGCGTCGTTCCAACCGAGCACGCCATGCATGTGCGGGCAGACCGCCGACACCTTTCGCGTGTCGCCACCGACCGTGCACAACCCGACCGGGCGCATCCCCTCGCTGAAGACAACGCCCTGTCCCTCGGCCGGTGCTGCGTCGGGATGCTTCGCCACGGCCTGGCCGGCCCAGTGCTTCGCCATCTCGAAGCCGACGCTTCCGTTGACCTGCACCGCGTCGCCCGCGTCGGCGAGTGTCGCGGGCCGGTTGTAGAGGGTGTCCGCCCAGCCCATCGCGCCGTCGAGGAGCCGCGCCGAGAGGGCAAGGCTCGCCGCCACGGCGTTGGTCATCCCCCACTTGTTGAATCCTGTCGCCACGAAGATGCGGTCGTCGCCGTGCACGATCGGCCCCACGTAGGGGGCTCGGTCGAGCGAGCGGTAGTCCTGTGCCGACCACGCATGCGTGCGAACGGCGCCCGGGAAGTGCTCCGCCGTCCACGCCTCCAGATCGCGCACCTGGGCGAGCGCCGAATGTTGCCGGCCCACAACGTGCCCGTTGCCCCCCACGACCAGGTGCTCGGTGCCGTGGGTCGGCGTCGTCCGGAGCGACCGGGTGGGCTCGTCGATCGACAGGTACATACCGAGCGGCACCGGACCGGGCACCGTGAACGCGAGCGCGTATGAACGGAGGGGCTGCAGCCTGGCGAAGTGCCCGCCGCGATTGAGGATGGGCGTTCCGGTTGCCAGAACGACGCGGTCCGACCGGACAAGACGGTCGCCGATGCGCGTCTCGATGCCGCTCGCGTTCCTGGTGATGCCGGTGACGAACGCGCCCTGCACCACGTGCCCGCCGTGCAACCGAAGATCACGCGCGAGGGCGTCCACGACATCGAGCGGGTCGAACTGGGCCTGGTCGGCGAGGCGCACCGCTCCCCAGGTGGGGTAGGGCAGCTCGGTCTCTGCCTCCAGCGTCACGTCGAGGCCCACCATCCGGCATGCCTCGTACTCCCGCTGCACCCGGTCGGCGCCCTCCGGGGTTCCCGCGTAGGTGAAGGCGTCGCGTTCCTGGAACGGCACCTGGTGCTCGTGGCAGTAGCGCAGCATCCACTGCTGGCCCTCGCGGTTCGCCTCAACGTACGCCCTCGCGACGTCGGGCGAGTTGGCGTGCAGGAGCTGTGAGAGCTGGCCGCCGTGCAGCAGCGACAGTTTGCCTGTGGTGTTGCCGGTGGTGACGGCGGCGAGGGTGCGTGCCTCGAGCACGACGACGCGCTGCCCGGAGCGCGCCAGCAGGAGAGCGGTGGTCAGGCCGGTGAGACCGCCTCCGACGATGACAGTGTCGTAGCGGGCCTGGTCGATGAACGGGTCCGTTGCGATGGTTTGCTCGCGATCCAGCCAGAGTGACGTCACCGTGCTCCCTCCGCCGCTTGCGCCCAAGCTACTCCGATTCACTCCGTGGTGGCACGGGTGCGGTCTCGCCGAGGCGGATGCGCGTGTTGTTGACGGAGGCGGCGTCCTGCTCCCACAGGTCGACCACGTGGTCGGCGAGGTCGTTCTCGAGGCCCTCCAGGGTTTTCACGACGAAGACGACGGATGCAGCGGCCGACTCCGCCTTGGCGAATCCGTTTCCGACGGCACGCGTCCACGTCTCGGCAGCAGCCTTGGCGGCGGCGTAGTTGGCGCCGCCGGGAGCCGGGTTGTCGACCGTCACCGAGGAGACGATGGCGAGCCGGCCGGCCGTCGAGGCGAGGAGATCGTTGTTGAACGCCCGGGTGGTGTGGCGGAGGGTGGTGAGCACGCGTTCGTGCAGGAAGTCCCAGTCCTCGTCGCTCTGCCCGGCCAGGCCCCCGCCGCCGCGCCAGCCGCCCACGAGGTGCAGCAGCCCGTCGATGGGGCCGTGCTGGTCATGCACGGCCTGCACGAGCTCCAGCACCGCCGGCCAGGAGGCGAGGTCGCAGGCGTGGGTGCCCGCCTCGGGCACGGCCTCGCGCAGGTGCTCCAGTCGGCCGGCGTCCGAGCCGACGGCGACGACTCGTGCTCCGGCGGCGGCCAGCGCCGTCGCGGCCGCGATCCCGGCGGCGCTGGTGGCGCCGGCGATGAGAACCGTGTGGCCGGCGACGGCGGCGTGGGTGTCAGGCATCCGCTGTGATACCCACGGTCGATTCGATGACCGGCTTCATCTTCTTGTCGAGCGCCTCGAAGAACATCGAGAGCGGGAACTCGTCGTCGAGCACGGCGTCGGTGTAGCCCTTCGGCGCGCCGGAGAGTACCTCGTCGCTGAGCCCGCGCGCCCACTGCGACGCCGGGTGCGGCGTGAGGGTCTCGCGGATCATGTCGTATGCGGCGAGCCAGTGCGCGGTCTTCGGCCGGTCGATCGAGCTCCAGTACAGCTCCTCGATCCGTGCGCCGAGCGCAACGACGACGTCGGGCGCGGCGTCCCAGTCGAAGCTCAGCCGGGTGTCGGTCCAGTGGAGCGCGTGGTGCTGGTGCAGCCAGGCGAAGAGCAGCTGGCCGCCGAGGCCGTCGTAGTTGCGCACCCGGCTCCCGGTGATCGCGAAGCGGAAGATCCTGTCGAAGATCACCGCATACTGTACGAGCTTGGCGTGCTTGCGTGCCTCGGGGCTGGCCGACTCGTCACGCTCGATCGCCACCGATTCGCGGAATGCGGTGAGGTCGCAGCGGAGCTCCTCCAGGGAGTAGAGGAAGAACGGCATCCGCTGCTTGATCATGAACGGGTCGAAGGGCAGGTCGCCGCGCATGTGGGTGCGGTCGTGGATGAGGTCCCACATCACGTAGGTCTCCTCGGTGAGGTGCTGGTCGTCGAGCAGCGCTGCCGCGTCGGCCGGCATCTCCAGGCGGGTGACCTCCGCTGCGGCGCGCACCACGCGTCGGAACCGGGCCGCCTCGCGGTCGGCGAAAATCGCGCCCCAGGTGAAGGTGGGGATCTGCCGCATCGCGACCGTCTCGGGGAACAGCACGGCCGAGTTGGTGTCGTAGCCGGGGGTGAAGTCGAGGAAGCGGATGGGCACGAACAGGGCGTTCGTGTAGGTCTCCTCGAGCTCGGCGATGAAGTCCGGCCAGATCACCTCGATGAGCACGGCTTCGACCAGGCGGTTGGTGCTGCCGTTCTGGGTGTACATCGGGAAGACGACCAGGTGACGGATGCCGTCGACGCGGTGCTGCTGCGGGTGGAAGGCGGTGAGCGAGTCGTAGAAATCGGGCACGCCGAAGCCCTCGCTCGCCCAGCGCGTGAAGTCCGCCGTGACCGAGCGGAGGTACGTGGCGTCGTGGGGAAAGAGCGGGGCCAGCTCATCGATGGCCGACACGAGCGTTTCGACGTGGGCGACGGCATCCGTGTGGACCTCGGCGTCGGGAATGGAGCCGTCCTTCACCTGCAGCGGCTGCAGGGCGGTGGCCGCGGCCTTGAGGCGGAGCCAGGCCGGCTGTGCGGCGACGGCGTCGGCGCTGATGGCGTCCTCGAGAACCTCGGGCTCACCGACTACTGCTTCTGCAACGTACTTCGACATGGGAACCTCCCGTCCTCGTGACTGCCGCGCTATGCGGGCCTGATCGCGCGATCGCGCGCCGTTCTCAGGCTATCGACGCAGGATGGACGTTTTTCGCCGAAGTCCTGCAACAAAACTGCGGCGCCGTTCGAACGGCGCAACGCATCGCTGTGACGCGGCGGCCGCACGGGGGAACGAGTAGGGTGCGAGCGTGAGTGAGGCAACGGATGCCGGCGGCACGGCTCGGGAGGTGCAGGCGGCGCTCGCGTCGGTCGCCGACCCCGAGCGCGCCATCGGCGCCGCACGCTTCTTCAAGACCGCGCCCGGCGAATACGGCGAGGGCGACCGGTTCATCGGCGTGACGGTGCCCGCGACTCGCGCCGTCGTCAAGCGGTTCGTCGCCCTGCCGGTCACCGAGGTCGCGGAGCTGCTGGACAGCGACATGCACGAGCACCGGCTGGCCGGTCTGCTCATCCTGGTGAAGCAGTTCGACAGGGCGAGCGCTCCACGCACGCGCGACGACGCGGCGCGCACCCGGTTGGCCGACTTCTACCTCCATGCGGTGCGGCGCGGCCGGGTGAACAACTGGGACCTCGTGGACGCCTCCGCCCCCACACTGCTCGGCAGCTACCTCGTGGACCGGTCGCGGGACGTTCTCTTCGAGCTCGCCGGCAGTGACATGCTCTGGGAACGTCGTGTCGCCGTGGTCGCGACCTACGGGCTGATCCAGCGTGGCGACGCGTCCACGACCCTCGCCCTGGCGGCCGGGCTCCTCGACGACCGCGAGGACCTCATGCACAAGGCCGTCGGCTGGATGCTGCGCGAGGTGGGCAAACGTGTCGACCGGGCCCTGCTCATCCGCTTTCTCGACGAGAACGCCGGACGGATGCCGCGGACCGCGCTCGGCTACGCCACGGAGCACCTCGATGCGGAGGTGCGCGCCGCATACCGGCGAGCGGATCGTCCTGCTACTGCAGGGCCGGCATGACCTCGCGCTCGAACAGCTCAACGCCGGAGAGGTCGTAGGCCGCCTCGGGGAAGTAGTGGATCGAGTACGCCAGCCCGCGCTGTTTCATGTCGGTGAGGCGCTCGACCACCTGCTCGGGCGTTCCGACGCCGAGTGCCGTGCTGCTGCGGTAGTCGGCCATGAAGCTCTTGGCGCCGTCGTCGCCGAGATACGGAGTGACCCGCGCCTCGATGGCGTCCAAGCGGTCTGTGATCTCGGCATCCGTCGCACCGATCACGGTGTTGTAGTTGGCGGAGCGGACAATAGCGGCGAAGTCGGTGCCGACGGCCGCGCAGTGATCGCGCAGGAGGTCGCTCTTGTGCGAGAACTCCTCGGGGTGGCCGCTGAAGTTGGTGTAGTCGGCGTACTGCGCGGCGATGCGGAGGGTGACCTTCTCGCCGCCGCCGGCGATCCAGATCGGGATGCCGCCCTTCTGCAGGGGGAGCGGGCGCACGATGGCGTCGTCCACCTGGTAGTGCTCGCCGTCGAGGGTGGCGCTGCCGGTGGTCCACGCCTGCTTCATGATCTCCACGCCCTCGCGCAGTCGGGCCAGGCGCTCGCCGGCCCGCGGGAAGCCGTAGCCGTAGGCCAGCCACTCGTGCTCGTACCAGCCGGCGCCGATGCCCATCTCGATGCGCCCGCCCGAGATGATGTCGGCGGTTGCCGCGACCTTCGCGAGATAGGCCGGGTTGCGGTAGCTCATGCACGTGCACATCTGGCCGAGGCGCACGCGGGTGGTGGTGGCGGCGAAGGCGGCCATCAGTGTCCACGCCTCGTGCGTGGCCTCCTCGCTCGGAACCGGCACCGTGTGGAAGTGGTCGTAGACCCAGAGCGATTCCCACGGGCCCGCATCGGCGTGCGCCGCCACGTCGCTCATGGTCTTCCACTGCCGGGCCGGCTCGATCCCGACGAGGTCGTGCCGCCAGCCCTGGGGTACAAACATTCCGAATCGCATGCGCACAGCCTAGGCCTGCGGGCTCGCGCCGCCGGGCTGAACGCCGCTGCGCGGGCTGAACGCCGTTGCGCGGGCTGAATTCAGCCCGCGAAACGGCGTTCGACCCGCGCCGCGTGGAAAGTGAGGGCCAGCGGATGCCGCGGGGCCGCGTTCGGGAAAGCTACGACCAGCGGCGCGCGGCCCACTTCTCCAGCAGCCCGATGAGAGCGTCGCTGAGCTTGCCGAGCACGGCGAGCATGATGATGGCCAGCAGGATGCGGTCGAGTCGTCCGTTGGTGCCGGAGTCGGAAAGCAGGAAGCCGAGCCCCATCGAGGCGCCGAGGAGTTCGGCGGCGACGAGGAACAGCCAGGCCTGCGCCAGCGCGAGGCGGAGTCCCGAGATCACCGACGGGATCACGGCCGGCAGCTGCACGGTCGTGAACAGGCGCACGCCCCGCAGCCCGAACGCCCGCCCCGCCTCCACCAGCTGCCGGTCGACGTGCCGGAGCGCCCCGGTGACCGTCGTGTAGACCGGAAAGAAGGCGCCGATCGCGATCAGCGTGATCTTCGACTCCTCGCCGATCTTCAGCCAGAGCAGCAGCAGGGGCACCCACGCCAGCGACGGTACGGCTCGGAGGGCGCCGATCGTCGGGGCCAGCAGGATGTCGGACGCCCGGGAGAGCCCGACGAGCGCGCCGGCACCGAGCCCCAGGGCCGCTCCGATCACGAAGCCGATGATCACACGCTGTGTGGAGATGGCGACGTCGAGGGTGAGCAGCCCGCGATCGAACAGGTCGACCGCAGCCGTCCAGACCATCTCGGGCGACGGCAGCTGGGCGATTGTGAAGACGCCGAGCGCCGTGGTGAGCTGCCAGGCGGCGATGATCAGCACCGGCAGGATGGCCCCGCCGAGGATGACCGCCCAGCTGCGCGAGCTCAGCGACCGCTGGGGTGTGCGCGACCTGCTCACATCGGTGTCGACCATTGCTGCTGCCCTACCGAATGCCTACTTGATCGCCGACGGATCGGCCTTCTTCGCGAAGGTGTCGTCGATGATCGTGTCGAGCGCGTCGTCGATCTGGCTCTGCTTCGCGACATCCCCGGTCTCAACGAAAGTCGGGCCGATCTTTGTCAGCACCTTCAGCTGCGCGTCGCCGGGGACCGGGTTCACGTCGAGGTTGGAGCGCTCCACGATGACCTTGGTGGCGACGTCGAGGTCGAGCCCCGCGACATCCGCCAGGATCTGGGCCGTCTCGTCGGGGTGCTCCGCCGCCCACGCCCGCGCGTGCTCGTAGGCGTTCACCACGGTCTGGGCCACGTCGGGCTGCTCCTTGAGGAAGCTCTCGGTGGCGTTGAGGAAGCCGTAGGTATTGAAGTCGACGTTGCGGTAGATGAGCTTGGCGCCCGATTTCTCGGCGCCGGCCATGATCGGGTCGAGACCGCTCCACGCGTCGACGGAGCCGTTCTGCAGCGCCGCCCAGCCGTCCGCGTGCTGCACGTTCTGCACGGTCACGTCCTTGGGGCTGAGCCCGTTGGCCTCGAGCGACTGCAGCAGGAAGAAGTAGGGGTCGGTGCCCTTGGTGGCCGCGATCTGCTTTCCCTTCAGTTGGGAGGCATCCGTGATGGTCGAATTCGGGCCGACGACCAGCGCGGACCACTCCGGCTGGGAGTAGATGTCGATGACCTTGATGGGCGACCCGTTCGAGCGGGCGAGCAGGGCGGCTGAGCCGGCGGTGGAGCCGACGTCGATGGCGTCGGCGCGCAGGTATTCGTTGGCCTTGTTCGAGCCGGCGGACTGCACCCAGTTCACGGTGATGTCCTGGTCGGCGAGGGCGTCTTCGAGCCAGCCCTTCTCCTTGATGATGAGGCTGAGCGGGTTGTAGGTGGCGAAGTCGATGTTCAGCTCACCGCCGTGGGTTCCGCCGTCAGCGGCCTGTGCGGCGGGCTGGTTCTCGCCGGCCACGCATCCGGTAAGGAGCAGCGAGGCGGCAGCCGAAGCGGCGATGAGGGCGGTTGCGGTCAGTCGTCGGTTGGTCATGTGGGTACTCTCGGTAGGGCCAGCGGATGCTGTGGGCTGGGTGGCGGGGCCGGGCGTCGGGTGATGCATCAGTACGGGAAGTGCGGGACCGTGCTGGTGGACGGGAGGCCGCGGGGCTGACCGTGGCGCTCAATGCCGAGGCCGGCGAGCAGGCGCCCGCGGAGCTCGGCGAGTTCGGCGGAGCCGCGGTCACGGGGTCGGCGGCCGGGCACGACGACCTCCTGGCGGATGGTCGCACCAGCCCGGCCGTCCTCGCGGCCGAGCAGGATCACGCGGTCGGCGAGCTGGAGCGCCTCGTCGACGTCGTGCGTCACGAGGAGCACGGTGGTGGGGGCGGCGGCGTGCACGTCGAGCAGGAGGTCCTGCATCTTCAGCCGGGTGAGCGCGTCGAGGGCTCCGAACGGCTCGTCGAGCAGGAGCACGCCGGGGTTGCGGGCGAGCGCACGGGCGAGAGAGGCGCGCTGCGCCATGCCGCCGGAGATCTCGCGCGGCCGGTGCCCGGCGAATGCCGACAGGCCGACGAGCTCAAGCAGCTGGGCGACCCGGGCGGCGCCGGCGTCGCGCCGGGTTCCGCGCGGCAGGCCGAGCGCCACGTTCGCCGACACCGTGCGCCAGGGCAAGAGCCGCGGCTCCTGGAATCCGACCGCGCAGCGGGCGTCGATGCCGTCGACGGCGGACCCGTCGATGCGCACCGTGCCGGTGCTCGGGGCGTCGAGGCCGGCGGCAATGCGCAGCAGGGTGGACTTGCCGCATCCGCTGGTGCCGAGAATCGCCAGCACCTCGCCCGGCGCAACGGTGAGAGTGACGTCGCGGAGCACCGGTTCGGCGGCGAAGGTGCGGCCGACGCCGGCGAATTCGACGGTGTACGCCGTGTTGCCGGCCGGCGCGGACGGGCCGGCCGTGGTCGCACCGGCACGCAGCTCGTCGCGGTCGCGCACGCCGGCGCCGGTCGGGTCGGCGCCGGTCGGGCCGGTGCCGGTCGCATCGGTGCCGGTCAGGTCGGTGCTGACGTCTGCGGTGTGCGACATGGGAGGGTCATCCGTGTTCTGGGGGCGGGGCTCGGCTGAGATCGACGGTAGCGACCCCGAGGCCGCCGGCGCTCGCCGCCCGCAATGCGACGTAACACTGGATGCCGCCGGCTGCGCCCGCCGCTCAGCCCTCGAGCGCGGGGTGCTCCGGCAGGAACGGGCGGTAGCCCTGCTGCTCGGCCCATTCCGGCCAGCGTGCCGGGATCCAGGACCGGTCGAGCAGCTGCGGATGCCGCGGGTGGCGCGCCATGGCCCACATGACGAAGACGAGTTCTGCCCAGTCCGAGGTGATTCGCCAGGTCACCGGGCCGGTGGCGGACTGGCCCTGCATCACGAGGCAGCTGAAGCCGACGACCTGCATGAGGTCGATCGAGTCCCAGTCCCAGTCCAGTTTTCCGGCGTGATCGAGAAGGTAGAAGCCCTGGCTGGTGACCACGATCGAGCCGCCGAACGCCGGCCGCCACATCGGCGTCGCATCCGCGGTCGCCTGTGCCTGTCTGTTGGCGTTCGCGATCGCGTATGTCGCCACGCCGAGCGCCAGCCCGAAACGGCCGGAGGTCGCGAGGAAGGTGCTGCTCGATGGGCGGCTTCCGTCGCCGATGGCGTGGAACGACTCGACGCTCGCCGGCCCGTGGGCGAAGGCCACTTCGCCGGGGCGCAGCGGAAAGAGGGTGGGCACGCGGTAATCGGGCACGCGACGCTGCACCAGGTCGGATGCCATGCGGCAGGTGTGCCACATGGCCGCGTCGGCCGGCAGCCACGGCCGGGCCGGCGCATCCGCTGTTTCGCTCACACCCCCGATGCTACCCAGCCCGGCATCGCCCCCGGTCCCCGTGAGGGGACAGCTTTACCCAGTGCTGCCGGCTCGGCACTAGGAAGAGTTGGCCCCTCACGAGCGACGACGAGCGACGGCGAGCGGCCGCAGCACTTGGGATGATGGAGGCATGAGCCGTACTGTCGCAGGAGCCGTCGTTCTCGTCACCGGAGCAGCGCGGGGAATGGGGCGGCTCTATGCCGAGCGGGCCGTCGCGGAGGGGGCCGCCGCGCTGATCCTGTGGGACCGCGACGCCGCCGGGCTTGCCAGCGCAGCAGCCGAGCTCGGCGCGGCCTCGGACGGCCGCACCCGCATCGCCTACTACGTCGTCGACATCTCCGACCTGGGGGCGATCGCGCAGACGGCCCAGCGGGTGCGCACCGAGGTGGGCAACCCCGACATCCTCATCAACAACGCCGGCGTCGTGATCGACAAGTACTTCTGGGAGCACGACAACGGCGACGACACCCGCACCACCATGCAGGTGAACGCGCTGGCGCCGATGTACATCACCCGGGAATTCCTGCCCGGCATGATCCGGCACGCATACCGGCCGGCGCGCATTGTCAACATCGCCTCGGCGGCCGGCACCCTCTCGCACCCGCGGCGGAGCGTTTACGCGGCCTCGAAGGCCGCCCTCATCGGCTGGAGCGACTCGCTGCGGCTCGAACTGCAGCAGCAGGACCACGGCAACATCAAGGTCACCACGGTGTGTCCGAGCTACGTGTCGGGCTCGGCGCATTCCCGGGGCAGCCGCCTCACCCCGGCGATGACGCCGGAGTACGTGGTCGACCGGGTGTGGCGGGCGATGCTCGCGGGCACGCCGATGCTGCTGCTGCCGCGCGCGGTCGGCCTGTCGACGGCGCTGCGTGGCGTGCTGCCGCTGCCGGTGTGGGATGCCGTCGCCGGCCGGGTGCTCGGTTCCCGCCGCGCTCGCCGCGGCGCGTAACCGGCTGTCGCGGCGCTTCGCTCCTCAGTCCAGGCGGATGCGATGGGTCGCGTGCCGCGCCGTATCGGCGATCAGCCGGGCATTGGCCTGGTCGGGGCCGAGCGCCCACGCGCGCGCAGCCTCCGGCGTCTTCCCGAAACGTTCGTGCCGCTCGATGAGGCGCGCCAGGCGGATGCCGTCGTCCAGTTCGAGGAACAGCGTCAGGTCGAGGAGCGCGGCGACGGCCTCCCAGCCGTCCCGGCCACGGAGCAGGTAGTTGCCCTCCGCCACGATCACGTCCCGTTCGGGGCCGATGGTGATCGCATCCGGTACCGGCTCCTCGACCTCCCGGTCGAACCCGGGCGCCCGCACCGTCTCGCCCGGGCGACGGAGAGCCGCGAGGGTGGCCGCGAAGCCGCCGACGTCGAACGTATCGGGGGCGCCCATGCGATCGCGCCGGCCCAGGTGGCGCAGGGTCGCCTGGGGAAGGTGGAAGCCGTCCATTGGCAGGAGCGCGGCGCGGGGGCCGAGCCGGGCAACCACGTCCGTGGCGAGCGTCGACTTGCCGGAGCCGGGCGAGCCCGCGATGCCGACGATCGTCCGCGCCCGGCCGGCCGCGGCATCCGTCACCGCCTGCACGACGTCGGCCACGGAGTGAAGGATCACGAGCTTAGCGACCGCCGGACAGCACCTCGGCTCGAGCGGCAGCGTGCTCCTCGGCGCTGATCACTCCCTTTGCCCGCAGCGCATCCAACTCACCCAAGCGTGCTTCAAGGCCCTGCGCCGGAGTGAGTATGTCGCTGCCGAGCACCCGCATGGCCAGGTCCGCCTGGAGCGTTGTCGGGTCGTAGCCGGCGCGGTTGACCTTGCGCGCGTTGCGGACGATCAGGACGATGACGGCGACGAAACCGAGCAGCACGATGACGGCCCCGACGGCAATGATGATCGGCACAATCTGAAACAGAGGATCGGTCTGCGGCATGGTCTCCCCGCCCGCTTCATTGGTCTCGAGCGGGAACGACTCCAGCTCGTCGCTCACGGTAGCAGAACTCCTCTCACGGGTCTCCTGTGCTCGGCGCCCGGGGGGATGCTCCGTTTTCGTTCGTGAACCTGAGGCTCATAGTGAGCCGGAAGTTCAGGAGCGGCACCATCGTCGGCACCATTGTCGGCGCGCGTGTCGAGCAGAAGCGGCGTATTGCCGCGTTCCCTAGGCTGAGGGGATGGATACGACAGGGCTCGACGACTTCCTGGCCGACACCGAGTTCTCGGGGGTCGTGCTCGTGCGCCGGGAGAACGCGACCGTCTTCGAGGCCGCGACCGGCCTCGCCACGCAGCGCTGGGGCATCCGCAACACGCTCGACACCCGGTTCGACACGGCGTCGATCACCAAGCTGTTCACGAGCGTGGCCGTGCTGCAGCTGGTCGGCGCCGGCCGGCTCGACCTGGAGCGGTCGATCCACGACTACGTCACCCTCGACGGCACCACCATCCCGCACGACGTCACGCTGCTGCACCTGCTCACGCACACGAGCGGCATCGCCGACATCGCCGAGGAGTCGGTGGGCGAGGATGCCGACACCGGTGAGGACTACGCGGCGCTCTGGGCCCGCATCCCCGCCTATACGCTCACCGAGACCGCCGATTTTCTGCCGCTCTTCGCGCACAAGCGCCCCGCCACGATGCCGGGCGTCGAGGCGGCGTACTCCGATGCCGGGTACATCCTCGCGGGCCTCGCCGTGGAGAACGCCACCGGCATGCCGTACCGGCAATACGTGTACGACGAGGTCTTCACTCGGGCCGGCATGACGGATGCGGGTTTCTACGACCGCCGGGACGCCGCGCCGCGCCTCGCCGAGGGCTGGGACCAGGGCGCCGACGGCCTCTGGCGGGCGAACCTCTTCGGCGCCCCGCCCATCGGGTCGCCCGCGGAGGGAGCCCAGGCGACCGCCGCCGACCTGGCGCGGTTCGCGCAGGCGCTGCGCGCCGGGGAACTGCTGAACCCGGAACTCACCGGGGAGTTCTTCATCCCGCAGGTGCAGCTCGACGACGAGACGAGCTACGGGTTCGGACTCGAGTTCGACCTGAACCGCAACGGAACCACCCATTCCTGGTACAGCGACGGCATCGGCGCCGGGGCCAGCGGCATCCTTCGCCACTATGTCGACCCGGGGCTCGACGTCGTCGTGCTCAGCAACTCGGAAGAGGGCGCCTGGCCCGTCGTGCGCGAGCTCGACGAGCGCCTCGGCGGCTAAGTAGCGCGCGACTTCCGCGCGTCTTCCCCCGGTTTCTCTCCCGTTTCAGGGGCGCAGGCGGAGCGCGACCGAGGAGCCGGCCTCAGAGCGCTCCCTGGCGCCCGGCGATCAGAGCGCGTTCTCGGCCAGCCAGCCGGTGAGCACGCGGGTGAAATCATCGGCGCGCTCGACGCTCGGCAGGTGCGCCGTGTCGCGGAAGGTGCATCCGCTGGCCGTCGGAATCGCCGACAGCAGGTACTCGTACTCCGCCAGTACGCCGCTGATGTCGTACTCGCCGACCGTGACGAGTGTCGGCACAGTGATGTCGGCGACGCGGTCGAACGCCGGCGGCTCAAGCGGGATCGGCGTGGGGTCCTCGTCGGCGTGCACGACGTTCACGCGGTTGAGTTCGGAGGCGGTGGCGAGGAACTCGGGATCGACCTCGTCCTCCGAGCGGGTCGGCCCCACCGCCCAGAGCAGCACCTCGAGCTGGGCCAGCCGGTGCCAGTCCTTCTGCGCGAACGCCTCATCGAGACCGTCGAAGAGCGCGTCCTCGCGTTCGGTGAGCTCCGTCTCGGGGAATCCGCTGGGCCCTGCCCCCACGGTGACCAGCCCGGCGACCCGGCCCGGGCTCTCGACGGCGAGGTCGATCGCGAGCGCGCCTCCCCGCGAGCAGCCGATCAGCGTCGCCTTCGCGATGCCGAGGTGGTCGAGCACGGCCAGCGCGTCGGCGCGGGGCGAGAACTCCACATTGAGGCTCTCGGTCTGCCCGAAACCGCGGGCGTCGAAGCGGATGACGAAATGGTCGGCGGCCAGCGCGGCCACCTGGGGGTCCCACATCCGCAGGTTCGCGATGCCGGCGTGCAGCAGCAGCAGCGCGGGCTTCGACACGTGGCCGTCGGTCTCGTAGTAGAGCGAGGCACCCGGGACGTCAATGTGCGGCATGGCACTCAGCCTAGACTGCATGAAATGGGCGGAGTGCTGATCGGATTCGGAATCATCGGATTCGTCATCCTCGTCGGTTACATCGTGCAGCGCTCCGGCGTGACCGGCCCGAGCGGGCGCGTCGTGCTCAACCGCGTCGCCTTCTTCGTGGCCACCCCGGCGCTGCTGTTCACTGTGCTCGAGCACGCGGATGTGCGGGTGCTGCTGTCGTCGTTCCTCGCCACGGTGCTGTGCTCGGTTCTCGTCGGCGCGGTGCTGTACGTGGTGCTGTCGAGGATCCTGTTCCCCCGCCCGCTCGCCGAGACCGCGCTCGGCACCGCCGGGTCGATGTACGTCAACGCCAATAACATCGGCCTGCCGGTGGCCGTGTACGTGCTCGGCGACGCGCAGTACGTGGCGCCCGTGCTGCTGCTGCAGCTGCTGGTGCTTGCGCCGGCGACGCTCATGCTGCTCGACATCTCCACCAGCGGCCGGGTGTCGGCCCGGTCGATCATCACGCAACCGGTGCGCAACCCGATGATCATCGCATCCGTTGCCGGGGTGGCGGTCGCGGCCCTGCACATCGACCTGCCCGACGCCCTGCTGGCGCCGCTTGAGCTGATCGGCGGCGCCGCGATCCCGCTGGTGCTGATGGCATTCGGCATGTCGCTGCACGGCGAGCGGCCGCTGCAAGCCGGCACGGGGCGCAAGCAGGTCGCCGCCGCATCCCTCATCAAGGTCGCGGTGATGCCGCTCACCGCGTGGCTGTTCGGGCGCTTCGTGTTCGGGCTGGACGGCGCCGATCTCTTCGCGGTCGTGGCCGTTGCGACGCTGCCGACGGCGCAGAACATCTACAACTTCGCGGCCCGCTACGGGCGTGGCGAGGTCGTGGCGCGCGACACCATCCTCGTCACGACGGTCGCGTCGATCCCCGCCCTGCTCGTCGTCGCCGCCCTGCTCGCCTGAGCTCGCGTCCTCACCCCGCTTCCTCGGCTAGGGGCTCGGCGGCGGAGAGGTCAGAAGATCATCGGGCGGTCGTCGTCCTCCTCGACCTCAAGGTCGACGACGACGGGAACGTGGTCGCTCGGGGCGTCGCCCTTGCGCTCGTTGCGGTGGATCGACGCGTCGGTCACCAGGTCGCCGAAAGCGGGCGAGCCGAGGATGAAGTCGATGCGCATGCCCTCATTGCGCGGGAACGCGAGCCGCTTGTAGTCCCAGTAGGTGAACCCCTCGGGCACGAGGGGGCGCACCACGTCGGCGAGACCCGCGGTCTCGAATGCGAAGAACGCGGCGCGCTCCGGCGGGGAGATGTGCGTGGAGACGCCCGGCAGCAGGCCCGGCACGTTGGCGTCCGAGTCCAGCGGGGCGACGTTCCAGTCGCCCATGAGCGCGAGGGCGAGGCCCGGGTCCGCGGCGAGCTCGGCCCTGGTGTGGTCGAGAAGCCGCGCCAGCCAGTCGAGCTTGTAGGCGTAGTGAGGGTCGTCGAGGGAACGCCCGTTCGGCACGTACAGGCTCCACAGCCGCAGGTCGTTCACGGTGATCCCGAGGGCGCGCGCCTCGAGGGGCAGCCCCTCGCCTTCCTCGCCCTTCAGGAAGCCGGGCATGTGCGGAAAGCTGGTGGCGACATCCGTCATGCCGTAGCGGCTGGCGAACGCGACGCCGTTCCACTGGTTCTTGCCGTGGATCACGAGCTCGTATCCGGCCTCCTCGAAGGCGGCGGCGGGGAACTGCTCCGGCGTGCACTTGATCTCCTGCATGGCCAGCACGTCGATGTCTTCGCGAACCAGCCAGTCCACCACCCGGGGAGCGCGGGCACGGATCGAGTTCACATTCCAGGTGGCGATACGCATGCCTCTCAGCTTATTTGGCGCGCCCGGATGCCCCGCACGCCGGGGTGCGTCAGGCCTCGTCGATCGGGGGCAGGATGGAGGCATGACGGGATTGCAGATCGGCTACGCGGCCATGCTCGAGCAGTTCGCGCCGGCCGAGGCCGTGGCGCTCTCCGCCTACGCGGAGGAGCACGGCTTCAGCGGAGTGATGGCCGCGGACCACTACCAGCCGTGGGTGCCGGCGCAGGGCCAGGCATCCTTCGTCTGGAACGTGCTCACGGCGGTGGCCGAGCGCACGCGCGGCGACTTCGGCCCCGGCGTGACGGCGCCCACCTTCCGCTGGCACCCCGCCATGGTGGCGCAGGCGTCGGCGACCCTGGCGGCGATGTATCCGGGCCGGCACTGGCTGGGGCTCGGCTCGGGCGAGGCGCTCAACGAGCACATCGTCGGCGGCTACTGGCCCGAGGTGCCCGAGCGCATCAACCGCATGTTCGAGGCCATCGAGATCATCACCAAGCTCTTCCAGGGCTCCCTCGCCGGCAAGGACGTCAAACATTCCGGCCAGTTCTACAAGCTCGAGTCCACCCGGCTGTGGACCATGCCGGAGGTCGCCCCGGAGATCCTCGTCGCCACGGCCGGGCCGGTGACCGCCAAGCGCGCGGGACGCCATGCCGACGGGCTCATCACGGTGGGCGCGCCGCTCGAGAAGATCGAGATGCTCTTCGGCAAATTCGACGCCGGCGCGCGAGAGGCCGGCAAGGACCCGGCGACCATGCCCAAGGTGCTGCAACTGCACCTCAGCTGGGCCAAGACGCACGAGGAGGCGCTCGCCAACGCAATGCACGAATGGCCCAACGGCGGCATGAAATTCCCGAAGGGCGACATCCGCTCGCCGTTCGAATTCGAGCAGATGGCGAAGCTGGTGCGCCCCGAGGACTTCGAGGGCCGCCTGCTCATCTCGGCCGACCCCGACGAGCACCGCGCCTACATCCAGCGGTTCGTCGACCTCGGCTTCGACCGCATCTACCTGCACAACGTGGGGCGCAACCAGCGGGAGTGGATCGACGTGTTCGGCCGCGACGTATTGCCGAAACTGGGGCGGTGACCATGTCGCGGCTGCACGTCTTCGCGCTCGAGGGCATCGGTGAGATCGCGGCCGGTGACGACCTGGCATCGGTCATCGTGCAGGCGGCGCGCGCGACGGATGTGAGGTACTCGCCTCTCCAGGACGGCGACATCGTCGCGGTCACCAGCAAGATCGTCTCGAAGGCGGAAGGCCGGGCCGTGGCGGCGGAGGGCCGCGACGACGCCATCGCCGCCGAAACCGTGCGCGTGGTGGCCAGCCGCGAGCATGCCGGCGGCGTCACCCGGATCGTGGAGAACCGGCAGGGACTGGTGATGGCCGCCGCGGGCGTCGACGCGAGCAATACCGCGGAGGGCACGGTCCTGCTGCTGCCCGAAGACCCCGACGCCTCGGCGCGGGCGCTGTGCGCGGCGCTCCGGGCACGCACCCGGCTGCGGCTCGGCGTCGTCATCACCGACACCGCCGGGCGCGCCTGGCGGGAGGGCCAGACCGACATCGCGATCGGTGCGGCCGGCGTGGTGGTCATGGACGACCTGCGGGGCGCAACGGATGCGTCGGGCCGGCGCCTCGACGTCACGGTCGCCGCGGTCGCCGACGAGATCGCCGCCGCCGCCGACCTGGTCAAGGGCAAGGCGAATGGCATCCCGGTCGCCGTCGTGCGCGGCCTGGAACGGTTCGTGGAGGACATCGGGCAGTCGGATGCCCGCGCGATACAGCGACCGGCCGCGACCGACATGTTCCGGCTCGGAACCGCTGAGGCGCACGCGGAAGGCTACGACGAGGGGTTCGACGCCGGGTTCGCGGAGGGGAAGCTCGCGGGCTTCGCCGACGGCCAGGCGGCCGGCTTCGCGGAGGGCATCGACGCGGGGCGCGCCGAGGGACGCGAGCGCGGCGACGCTCCCGCGGTCGACCCCGGCACCGTGTCGTGAGCTGGAGCGTCGTCGTTCCGGTCAAGGGGCGGCCCGGGGCGAAGAGCCGCCTCGGGGACGTGCCCGACCGCGAGCAGCTGGCGGAGGCGTTCGCGCTCGACACGGTGGCGGCCCTCCTCGCGGCACCCGCGGTCGGCCGCGTCTACGTCGTGACGCCCGACCTGTCGGTCGCGCGGCGCATGGAGGCGCTCGGGGCGGAGGTCGTGCCCGAGGATCGGGCCGAGAGCGATCCGCTGAACGCGGCCGTGCGGCGGGGGCTGGCCGTCGCCCGGACCGACCCGCATGCGCACCGGGCGGTCATCACCGGCGACCTGCCGGAGCTCACGCCCGGCGACGTGGACCAGGCGCTGCGGCTGGCGTCGGCACATCGACGGTCGATGATCCCGGATGCGGAGGGCACCGGCACGACGGCCCTCTTCGCGCTCGCCGGGGTACGCCTCACGCCGCGGTTCGGCGCCGGGTCGCGGGCGGTACACGAGGCCGACGGCCACGTTCCCCTCCCGCTCCCGGCGGCCGCACGCATCCGTCGCGACGTCGACACCGCCGACGACCTCGCTGAGGCGTTGCGCCTCGGCGCCGGCGTGCACACCCGCGCGGCGCTGGCCGTGGCGGCTCAGCGCCCGAGCGCGTAGGCGATCAGCACGAGGGTGACCAGGAACCCGACGAGGTAGTTGATCCACAGGAACCGGCGCCAGCCCCGATTGGCGCGTTCCGACTCGGCGTCGCTCACCGACCGGAACGGCAGCGCCGTCGCGATATACGGCAGGGCGAAGACGGCAGCGAGTGCGCCGGGCCAGCCCGTGGGCAGCATCAGCAGCCCCGCGAGGGCCCAGGCGGCGATCGCGAAACGCACGGTCCACTTCGCGCCCATCACGGTGGCGACCGAGTGGATGCCGCCGGCCCGGTCGGGCACCACGTCTTGCACGGCGCCGAAGGCGTGACTGGCCATCCCCCAGAGGAAGAACGCGGCCAGGAGCAGCACGAGCGCGGGCGTGACGGTCGCGCCCGCCAGCACCAGCCCGTACACCGCCGGGCTCACGAAATGCGTGCTGGAGGTGATCGAGTCCAGAAACGGCTTCTCCTTGAAACGCAGGCCCGGCACCGAGTACGCCGCCACCGCGAAGAGGCTCACGGCGAGCACGACCCAGGAAGCCGGGCCGCCCACGGCGACCAGCACCGCCACGAACGGGACGCACAGCAGCACCGCGACCCGGAGCGTCAGCCGGTGGGCGCCCTGCTGCAGCACCGCGCCCTCGAGCCCTCCCTTGCGGGGGTTGGCGAGGTCGGACTCGAAATCGAACACGTCATTGATGCCGTACATGGCCAGGTTGTACGGCACCAGGAAGAACAGCGTTCCGACCACGAGCGCCGCGTCGAGCCGGCCGGTGGAGAGCAGATAGGCGGCGGCGAACGGGAAGGCGGTGTTGATCCAGCTGACCGGGCGGGATGCCACGATCAGCTGGCCGACGGCGCTACGGTCACCGGTCATGGTCGCCTCGCCTGCCGAACAGGAGCCATAGCGCGGGGAGCAGCAGGAGGGCGGCAAGGGGGTACGCGAAGTCCTCGAGGGGCGCCACGCCCACGAGCACGCCGGAGATGGCGTCCGGCGCGTAGGTCATGAGCCCGAGCCGGATCATCACGTTGTCGAAGACCGCGGTCAGCGCCAGCACCACGAGGCCGGCCAGGGCGACCGGGAGCCACCAGCGGGTCGCGAGCGCGCGTCCGGCGGGATGCGCCGCCAGCGCAATGGTCAGCACCAGCGCGGCAAGGGCGAGGAAAGCCAGACTCAGCCCGATGTAGGTCATCGGCCGTCCCTCCGGCGCCCCGAGGCCATCTGGCCGATCCCGGAGATGAGCACCACGGTCAGGTAGCACAAGAAGGCGAGGAACACCGGTTCCTCGAGCGGGAGCTCCGGGGCGAGCTCCATGCCGGTCATGATCCGCGTTTCACCGCGGGCGAAGATCCCGAAGGCGATGCCGAGGAGGTCCCACGCCAGGAAGAAGATCAGGCCGCCGGCGAGCACCAGGGTCGCACGCCCGGCATCCTTCCAGAAGAAGAGCCGAAACCGGCGGTCGAGCAGTGCCATGCATCCGAGCGCCACGAGAAGGCAGGCGAGGTAGGCGACGCTCACAGCGGCTCCGGCAGCGCACCCGCGCTCACATCGCCGCGCAGCCTCTTCACGACCAGCTCTGCGCTGATCAGGCACATGGGCAGGCCGATCCCCGGCACGGTGGTGCCGCCCGCGTAGTAGAGACCGTCCACGACGGATGACGCATTCCGTCCGCGGAGGAACGCGCTCTGCCGGAGGGTGTGGGAGGGACCGAGTGCGCTGCCCTTCCAGGAATTGAAGTCCCGCGCGAAGTCCGCGGGACCGAGGGTGCGGCGGAGCACCACCCGCTCGGCGAGGTCGGGAATCCCCGCCCACCGTGCCACCTGGCGGATGGCGCGATCGGCGATTCCCTCTACCGTGTCATCGCCGCCTTCGTCCTCACCGCCGGCGCCGATGCCCGGAGACGCCGGCAGCGGAACCAGGATGAACAGGTTCTCGTGTCCCGCGGGCGCCACGGTGTCGTCGGTGGCGCTCGGACGGCAGACATAGAGGGATGCCGGGTCGGGCACCGACGTCGGCTCGGTGAAGATGCGCTGGAAGTTGTCGTCCCAGTCCTCGGTGAAGAAGAGGCTGTGATGACTGAGTGCGGGCAGGCCGCCTCGCACGCCGAGGAGGACGAGCACGGCGCTCGGTCCCGCCACGCGGGTGGACCACCAGTCGTCGGGGTAGGTGCGCAATTCGGAGGGCAACAGCGTCGTCTCGGTGTGGTGCAGGTCGGCCGCGGAGACCACCACCTCCGCCGGAGCCTCGCGCGGCGAACCGTCCGCGTCGGCGTACCGCACGCCGGTGACCCTCGGGTGGGCGCCGTCGCCGGTCTCGATCGCCGTGGCGCGCGCGTCGGTGATGATCGTCACCCCCTCGCGCTCGGCCAGTCGCCTGATGCTCTCGATCACGGCGGAGAAGCCGCCCTGCGGGTAGTAGACGCCGTCCTCGAGGTCGAGGTGGCTCATCAGGTGGTACATGCTCGGAGTCATCGAGGGGGCGGAGCCGAGGAACACCGCCGGGTACCCGAGGATCTGCCGGAGCCGGTGGTCTGTCACGAACCGGGCGATGAACCGGTCCAGCGGCTGAAGCAGCAGCCGGCCGAGGCGGCCCGCGCGGAGGATGACATCGGCGACCAGGAGCGGTCGGAACGAGGCGAACGTGCTGTAGAGAAAGTGGGCGAGCGCCAACCGGTAGGTCGATCGCGCCGACGTGAGGTAGCGTCCGATCGACCGGCCTGCCCCGGGCTCGATCGCCTCGAAGGTCGCGAGGTTCCGCGCGCGGTCCGCGGCCACGTCGACGGGCTCGTCGTGGTTCTCGAAGAACACCCGGTAGCCGGGGTCGAGCCGGGTGAGGGTGAGTTGCTCCGCGGCGGAGGTGCCGAGGAGCCGATAGAAGTGGTCGAACACCTCCGGCATCAGGTACCACGACGGCCCGGTGTCGAACCGGAACCCATCCCGGGCCCAGCTTCCCGCGCGGCCGCCGACCTCGCTTCGCGCTTCCAGCAGGGTCACGTCGTAGCCTTCCCTGCCCAAAAGCGCTGCGGTGGCGAGGCCGGCGATCCCCCCACCGATGATGACGGCCCTGGAGCGCTCGTTCACAGCGTCGTCCACCGGGAGGCAGGCGACACGTTGCGGATGAGGATGCGCGCCTTCTCATGAGCGGGCACGCTTGGTCGCTGGTGCAGCAACGAGTCGGCAGGCGTGGCGCGAATCCGGTCGTTGAGCGCCTGGAACAGGTCGTGCGCCGCCGCCACGGCCTTGCGGCATCCGGGTGGCAGGGCAGGGATCACGTCGGCCGCCGCCCTCAGGTCCGCATCGATGTCGGCGACCAGGATCAGCTTTTGATCCTCCGACAGCGTTCCCGCCGAGAAGCCGGGGAAGTAGTTGCGGCCGAGCGTCGTCCAGTCCGTGTCGAGGTCGCGCAGGAAGTTGATCTTCTGGAACGCTGAGCCCAGTCGCCGCGCTCCCCCCTCCAGCCGTGCGCGCTCATGATCAGCCGGCGGGCAGTCGGCGAGGAAGACCCGCAGGCACATGAGGCCCACGACCTCCGCGGAGCCGTGGATGTAGCGGCGCACCTCCTCCTCTGAGAGGGGAGCAGGATCGAGGTCCCGGCGCATGGAGGCGAAGAAGGGGGCGGTGAGCTCGGGGCCGATCCCGGCACTGCGCGCCGTTGTCGCGAAGGCGTGCACCACCAGGTTGGTGCTGTAGCCGGAACGGATGGCGAGCTCCGTGTCGCTCTCGAGGTGGTCGAGCAGCTCTCGCTGTTCGTCCACGCCGAGGCCCGCCTCCGCGGCGGCACCGTCCACGATCTCGTCGGCGACCCGCACGAGCCCGTAGATGTTCTCGACGTGAGGCCGCACCGACGTGTGGAGGAGGCGGGTGGCCATGGAGAAGGAGGTCGAGTACTGGCGGATGACGCGGGCCGAGCTGCGCTGCGCGCAAGCGCTGTATGTCGCGAGGCTGCCCGGCGCATCGGTTCGTCGCATGCTCACGCCGCCCGCTCGCAGGACTGGTGTGCGATGTCGTGCAGGTGGCGCTGGAAGGCTTCGGGAACGGCCGGCGTGCCGATGGCGGCCAGCGCCGCGTGCCGGTGGTCGTCGATCAGCTTCTCGACGAAGCGACGGGCGCCCTTCGCCTCCAGGAGCTGCCGCACGCGGTCGCGGTCGGCGTCGGTCACGTCGGCGCGACCGACGGTCTCCCGCAGCTCGTCGGAGCCGCTCAGCTGCCGGGCGTAGAACATGAGTGGGGTGAGCTTTCCCCCCTGCAGGTCGCTCAGCGTGCTCTTCCCCGTCTGTCCGGTCCCGAAGATTCCAAGGAGGTCATCGCGAAGCTGGAAGGCGATACCGATGGAACGGCCGAACTCGCCGAGCGCCGCGACCGCTTCTTGGCCGGCGCCGGCCAGGATCGCCCCTGCCTGCAGAGGCGCCTGGAACGAATAGTGTGCTGTCTTCCACTGCGTCATCGCCATCACCTCCGAGAAGACGGGCGACTCGACGCTGGTGCTGAACGCCACGTCGGCGTGTTCCCCGGCCGCCGTCACGAAGAGACACTCCTCCAGCAGGTCGAGGAGGGCGGAACGCTCGCGAGCGCCGACCGTGAGTCTGGCGACCATGGCCTGCGCGGAATGGATCAGCAGGTCGCCCGCGAGGATCGCTGACGCGTTCCCCCAGACAGCGGCCTCCGTTCCCCCGACGCCACGGTCACGCGCCTGCTCCATGAACGTGCCGACCAGGTTCGGCCGGCCGCGCCGCACGGTGTCGCCATCGATCACGTCGTCGTGGAGGAGGAACGCGGTGTGCAGGAGCTCGAAGGCCGTCGCCACGGCGACCGCCGCCGCTTCGTCGTTCCCGCCCCACGCGCGGTATGCGGTGAGTACGAGCGCGGGCCGGAACTTCTTGCCGCCCTCCGAGGCGTGCCGGGCGGCGTGCCACAGCTCCGTGAACTGCCGCCCGTAGGCGGTGGCCTTCGCCTCCTTCTCCTCGAAGTAGAGCGAGAGGTGACGGATGACGTCAGCCACGCCAACCGTGTCGTTCAGGGTCGTCATCGTGAGCGTCATCGCAGCACGTCCTCACCAATGTCGGATGCGGGGGTAGGGGAGTCGCCGCCGAGAAGCGGGAGGAGTCGCGCTTGCAGCACGAGCCAGGGGCTGAACGCCCACGGCGTGAGGCGCGTCGACCGGCCGAGGTCGAGCGGGTCCACCCACGCGTGGTCCATCACCTCGCGCGCGTTCGGCCGTGGTTCTTGGGAGGTCCAGGCGACGAACACCGGGCAGACCTCGTTCTCCACGAGCCCAGAGGCGTCCACGGCCCGGTACCGGAACGAGGGGAGTTCGAGCTCGATCCCCGACAAATCCAAGCCGAGTTCGTGGTCGGCGCGACGTCGCACGGCCGCGGGCACCGATTCCGCAGGACGCGGATGTCCGCAGAACGAATTGGTCCACACACCCGGCCATGTCGTCTTCGACAGCGCACGCCGGGTGACGAGAAGCCGACCGCGCCGGTTCATCACGTGGCACGAGAAGGCGAGGTGCAGCGGAGTCTCCGTGCCGTGAACAGAGACCTTCTCGGTGACGCCGATGGGTTTTCCGTCATCGTCGAGCAGCACGACCTCGTCGGTCTCGGCCCGTGCGTCGCCCGCGGCTCGAGGGCCCAGTGCCGTCTGCTCCACCATTCCGCTAGCCTAGCAAACTAATAGCCTTTCAAGCATTATTCCGAGATATAGAATCGGCTCATGTCAGCACTCAGCGTCCATCCCGACCGGGTCGCTGTCGCTGACTCCATGCTCGATCCGAGGGTCATCGATCCGAACGAGGAGCTCGTGCACTACGCGGGGATGGGCGAGGAGGAGATCACGCAGGTGGTGCGCGTCCTGCGTGGAATCCGCCGCTGGCGAGAGGCCGAACAGGCGCTCAGCTTCGCCTCCCGCGCGCACATGCGTCTGAATGAGACCGATATGAAGGCATTGCGCTTCCTCGTCGTGGCGAAGAACCAGGGGACGATCGTGACGCCGGGCTCGCTGGCGGAGCACCTGAACATCTCCACGGCCTCCACCACGAAGCTGCTCGACCGACTCGAGGCTGCCGGCCACATCGTTCGCTCGCCGCACCCCACCGATCGCCGCGCGCTCATGATCACCATCTCGCAGAGCGCCCACGAGGAGGTGCGCGAGAGCGTCGGCCGCTCGCACGCGCGGCGCTTCGAGGTCGCGGCCGCGCTCACTCCCGGCGAGCGGGACGTCGTCATCCGCTTCCTCGACGCCATGAGCGACACCACGGAACCACCGCCGGCGAGCAGGCAGGCCGAACCGGGGGTGTGACGTCCTCAGCGCGTTTTGACGGCCAGGGGCGAGGGCCTCGCGGGCGATCGCGGCGGCAGAGGGCACGTCGCGCATCCAGAGCGGCACGGCGGCCGAGCGGATGCCCGCGGCGGCCAGCGCAGGCAGGCTGGCGGCATCCGCTTCACCGGCGCCCTGCCCGAGAGCCTGCGCCTCGGGGTCGGCGGGCGCCCGCGCCGAGATCCGCTGCTCTTACCTCGAATATAATGGACGATAAGGCCGTATAAGGAATTTCTTATACGGCGAGATAGAATCTTATGCATGTCTGACTTCGTCCCCAATCCCTTCCGACCCGGCGCTGGTCGCGTACCCCCGGAGCTCGCCGGCCGTGGCGAGCTGCTGGAAGCGTTCACCAGAATGCTCCAGCAGGTCGGAGCTTCAGGGGAGGGAGAACGTCCGTGGGTGCTGTCGGGCCTTCGCGGTGTTGGAAAGACGGTATTGCTTAACGAGTTCGTTCGTCGTGCTCGGGACATCGGGTGGGTCACTGTCAAGGTTGAAGCGTCGGCGGCACAGCCTTTAGCTGCTTCATTGAGCAGAGAATTGGCCGTGGCACTTCGACGCCAGGCGTCTTTGTCTGAGCGCGCCGCAGCCGGGTTGAAGCAAGCCTTTGCGGCACTGCGTAACTTCCGGGTCAGGTTCGATCCCGACGGGGCAATTGGGATTGAGATCTCGACCGACGTGGATGCCTCCGGCATCGCCGACAGCGGAGATCTGGCTGTCGATCTACAGGAACTGCTTCGTACTCTCGCTGAAGGGGCAGGGCTTCTCGGCATCGGTGTGCTGCTTGCCGTCGATGAACTGCAGGAGGCATCGGTCGTGAACTTGAGTGCCCTCAATGTCGCCCTTCACAATCTGGGACAGGAGGCCTTTCCTCCGCCGATCGTCTTCATTGGCACGGGACTCCCCTCTCTTCCGGCGGTCCTCGCGGACGCCACAAGTTACGCTGAGCGACTCTACGATTACCGCACGATCGGGCTGTTAGATGCGGAATCAACTGGTGCTGCGTTGTCCTCTCCCGCGGCCCACAATGGTGTGACGTGGAATCGTGAAGCGCTCCGGGCGGTAGTACGAGCGACGGGCGGCTATCCATACTTCGTTCAGGCGTGCGGCAAGCACGTCTGGGATGTTCGAACCGGAGAGCTGATCGGTATGGAAGACGCGAACATTGGCATAGCGCTAGCTCGCAACGAAGTGGACGAGGGGCTATACCGCTCCCGCCTGGATCGGGTGACTCCCAAGCAGCGGGATCTATTGCGAGCGATGGCAGTTGATGGTGACGGTCCGTCGTCGATCACTGACCTGGTGGCACGCACGGGCAAACGTCGCACCTCAGACCTATCTGTGTCCCGAAGCGAACTGATTCGAGCGGGACACATTTACGCGCCCGATCGTGGTTACGTTGCCTTCACCGTCCCAGGCATGGCTGACTACATAACCCGACTCGCTGACGACTAGCCCTACCGCTCTACCAGGGTGAGGGCCTCGCGGGCAATCGCGGCGGCAGAGGGCACGTCGCGCATCCAGAGCGGCACGGCGGCCGAGCGGATGCCCGCGGCGGCCAGCGCAGGCAGGCTGGCGGCATCCGCTTCATCGACCAGCCAACCGTCGAGCAGCCCGCCGGAACGCCGTGACCCGTAATGCAGGCCCACGCCCAGCGCGCTCGTCTCGACGCCGATGGTGCGCAGGCATTCGTCGGCCATGCCCCGCACGGCCGAGCCGCCGATGATCGGTGAGACGCCGACGACCGGAGCGGCCGTCGAGCGCAGCGCGTCCCGGATGCCGGGCACCGCGAGGATCGTGCCGACGGAGACCACCGGGTTCGACGGCGGCAGGAGCACCACGTCGGCCTCGCCGATGGCCTCGAGCACGCCGGGTGCCGCGGTGGCCGCGCCGAGTCCCACCTGGACGAATTCCGTCACGGGAATATGAGCGCGATACCGCACCCACCACTCCTCGAAATGCACGAGGTCCCCGGCACGGTGCTCGTCGGCATCCGCTCCGATGCGCACGTGCGTCTCAACCGGCTGGTCGCTCATCGGCAGCAGGCGCGCACCCGGCTGCCACCGCTCGCAGAGGAACGCCGTCGCCTGACTCAGCGTGGCACCGCCGCGCAGCAGGTCGGTGCGCACGATATGGGTGGCGAGGTCGAGGTCGCCGAGGGTGAACCACGACCAGCCGCGCCCGTACGCGGCGATCTCCTCTGAGGTGCGGCGTGACTCGCCCGCCCGGCCCCAGCCCCACTCCTCGTTGATCCCGCCGCCGAGGGTGTACATGACGGTGTCGAGGTCGGGGCAGACGCGAAGTCCGTTCAACCACAGGTCGTCGCCCGTGTTGACGATCACTGTGACGTCGGCCGACGGATGCGCGTGCTCCAGCTGGTGCAGCAGCCCCCGGGTGAAGCGGGCGCCGCCGACCCCGCCGGCGAGCACGGTGACCTTCTGCATGCCGTCCTTCCGCTGAGCCTGAAACCGCGATTCTAGCCGGTGGCCTAAAGTTGAGGGTGTGACCGACGTACGCAGCCAGCTCATCGACTTCATCTCCGCCGACGCCGTCTTCCACGGCGACTTCACCCTCACGAGCGGCAAGAAGGCGACCTACTACGTCGACATGCGCAAGGTCAGCCTCGACCACCGCGTCGCCCCGCTGATCGGCCAGGTCATGCTTGACCTCATCGCCGACATCCCGAACGTCTCGGCCGTGGGTGGCATGACCATGGGCGCCGACCCCATCGCGTCGGCCGTGCTGCACCAGGGCGTCGCGCGGGGCCTGAACTATGACGCCTTCGTCGTGCGCAAGGAGCCGAAGGACCACGGTCGCGGCCGGCAGGTCGAAGGTCCGGATGTCGCGGGCAAGCGGGTGGTCGTGCTTGAGGACACCTCCACCACCGGCGGTTCTCCGCTGAAGGCGATCGAGGCACTCGTGAAGGCGGGGGCCGAGATCGCGGGCGTCGCCGTCGTCGTCGACCGCAACACCGGTGCGCGCGAGGTCATCGAAGCAGCCGGTTACCCCTACTTCGCGGCCCTCGGCCTCGACGACCTGGGCCTGGGCTGATGGTTGGCCGGGGCGGGCCCGACGGCCCTGGCACGCCGGACCGGCCGGAATCGGCCGCACCGGAACCACGCCGGCCGGAACCGCGCCAGCCGGGACCACGCCAGCCCGACGCGGCCGAGGCGGAACCGCGCCAGCCGGACGCGACCGAGCCGACCCGGCCGAGGCGGAACCGCGCCAGCCGGACGCGACCGAGCCGACCCGGCCGTGGTGGGCGGCAACAGCGGCGAACCCGTTGCCGCCCTCCGCGCCGCCTCGGCCGAGTGCCGCGACGGATGGCACTGCTGAGCCGAGCGGCGCACCACGCGTCGAGCCGGCATCCGCTGGCACCCACGGCGCCACAGCCGTCGATGCCACGCCCCGGCCGTCGAAGGACCGCGGCTCCGTCATGGACGAGCCCGAGCGGGTGCAGACGCCCGCGCGGCTGGCCTGGGCGGCCGGCATCCTGCTCGCGAGCGTGATCCTGTTCAGCCTGTTCTTCTTCGGGCAGCGCCTCGGCAGCTCCCCGGCCGTCCCGGCGACGCCGACCCCGACCCCGACGCCGGCGCCCACCGCCGCGCAGGCGCCGGGCGTGCACGTGTGGAACACCCTGTTCGGCGGCGAGTGCCTGCAGCCGTACAACTCCCCGTGGGACCACGACTTCACCGTGGTCGACTGCGCCACGCCCCACGCCGCGCAGCTGGCGTACCGCGGGACGGTCGACCCCACGGCCGCCTTCCCCGGCGAAAAAGCCCTCGCCGGCCAGATCAACGACCTCTGCACGGCGCCCGGCATCATCGACCTCGCGGCGGCCCGCGATTATCCGCACCTCGTGATGCAGGGCAGCTACCCGATCACCCAGACGCAGTGGGAGGAGAACCCGTACTACTACTGCTTCGTCAGCAGCTCGTCGGGACAGCCTCTCACGGCCGATATCGCGGGCCCCGGCCCGACCGACGAACCCGCGCCATCCGCCGCGCCGACCCCCGCTCCGGCGGGATAGCGCCCGGGCTTCGCGGGGGCTCCCGGGCTAGACTGGAATCGTGTCCGACGATCCCACGAAGGTCCGAAACCAACCCGCGCTGACGCGCGGGCCGGGGAACTCGTGGCTCCTCATCGGGGCCGCCATCACGCTGCTCTCGGCCGTCTTCTTCCTGCTCCAGTTGGACTCGCATCCGGTGGGGCTGGCGCTCACCGGAGCGCTCGTCGTCGTGGCGCTGTACGTGTGCATGCTCATCGTGCGGTTCACGATCCCCGGCGATCGCGTGCGGCTCGGCACGCTCGCCGTGCTGCTCCTCTTGATAGCCGCGGTCGCCCTGATCGGTCTCGGCGTCATCGCCTGGACCGAGTGGGTCAGCGTCACCTAGAGCGCGTCGGTCTCGATCGGCGTCGTCGACACGAGCTCGTGCACGCCCGCGAGCACCTCGCCGGGCCGGAACGGGTAGCGGTTGATCTCCGCCTGATCGCTGATCCCGGTCATCACGAGAACCGTGTGCAGCCCCGCCTCGATGCCGGCCACGATGTCGGTGTCCATGCGGTCGCCGATCATGCCCGTGTTCTCGGAGTGCGCGCCGATCTTGTTCATGGCCGACCGGAACATCATCGGGTTCGGCTTCCCGACCACGTACGGCTCCATGTTGGTGGCCTTGGTGATCAGGGCCGCCACGGCGCCGGTGGCCGGCAGCGGACCGTCGGCACTCGGCCCCGTCGCATCCGGATTCGTCGCGATGAACCGTGCGCCGCCCAGGATCAGGCGGATGGCCTTGGTGATCGCCTCGAACGAGTAGCTGCGCGTCTCGCCGACGACCACGTAGTCCGGCTTGGTGTCGGTGAGGATGAAACCGGCCTCGTGCAGCGCGGTGGTCAACCCGGCCTCGCCGATGACGAACGCGCTGCCGCCGGGCCCCTGCGACTTCAGGAAGTCGGCGGTGGCCAGCGCCGACGTCCAGATGCGCTCCTCCGGCACGATGAGTCCCGAGTCCCGGAGCCGGGCGCTCAGGTCACGCGGCGTGAAGATCGAATTGTTGGTGAGCACGAGGAACGGCGTGTGCGTGTCCGTCCACTGGGCGAGCAGCTCGGCGGCGCCCGGCAGCGCGTGGTTCTCGTGCACCAGCACGCCGTCCATGTCGGTCAGCCAGCATTCGATCTCATCACGGCGCGCCATGGCGAGCTCCTCTCGTCGGCTCAAGCCTAGCCGGGGCCCTGCGCCGCGATCCGACCCGCCGGTTACGGCTCCGTGAACAGCAGCAGCACCAGCAGCAGGTTCAGCGCGACGAGCAGCACCGCGCACACCGCGCCGGCCGCCGTCGTGTACCACCGGTTCACGTACCCGGCCATCACCCTCCGCTGGCCGGTGACCCAGACCAGCGGGATGAGCGCGAACGGGATGCCGAACGACAACGCCACCTGGCTGAGCACCAGCGCCCAGGTCGGATCGATCCCGGCACCCAGGATCACCAGCGCCGGGATGAGGGTCACCAGCCGCCGGGCGAGGATCGGCACCCGCACGTGCAGCAGCCCGTGCATGATCTCCGCCCCCGCGTAGGCGCCCACCGACGTCGAGGCCAGCCCGGACGCCAGCAGCCCCACCGCGAATACGGTCGCGATCCCGCCGCCGAGCGCCTGTTCCAGCGCCCGGTACGCGCCCTCGAGGCTGTCGGTTCCCGGCGTGCCATGCAGAGCGGATGCCGCGAGCAGCAGGATCGCCAGGTTCACCGCCCCGGCGATCACCATCGCGATCGCCACGTCCCACCGCGTGGCCCAGAGCAGCCGCGGCACGCCCGTGCGGCCCGGCAGCTGCGGGAACCGGTCCCGCGCGAGCGCCGAGTGCGCATAGATGGCGTGCGGCATGATCGTGGCCCCGAGGATCGAGGCGGCCAGCAGCACCGACCCGGTGCCCTCGAAACGGGGGAGGAGGCCGGCGGCCGTCGCCGCGGCATCCGGTGGTGCAAAGAAGATGCCCGCGGTGAAGCCCACCGCGATGATGAGCAGCAGGGACACGATCACTCGCTCGAAGGTGCGGGGGCCGCGCCGGCTCTGCACGACGAGCACGGCCATCGAGACGACACCGGTGATGAGCCCGCCGAGAAACAGCGGCAGCCCGAACAGCAGGTTCAGGGCGACGGCGCCGCCGATGACCTCGGCGAGGTCGGTGGCCATCGCCACCAGCTCCGCCTGCAGCCAGTACAGGCGTCGCACGAGCGGGCGACGGATGCGACGCCCCAGCACCTCGGGCAGGCTCGCGCCGGTGACGATGCCGAGCTTCGCCGACAGGTACTGCACCAGCATCGCCATGACGTTCCCCCCGACGACGACCCAGACGAGGAGGTAGCCGTACCGGGCGCCGGCGGTCATGTTGCTGGCCACGTTGCCCGGGTCGAGGTAGGCGACACCGGCGACGAGGGCGGGGCCGAGCAGCCAGATGAGTCGTGTCGGTGCGACGGCCGGTTGACCCATGCTCGAATCCTAGCCGGGCCGGTTCGAGGGCAGCGGATGCCGCGGGTACGGTTGACACGTGCCAGACGAGCAGAGCCCCGAGGAGAAGAGCCGGCAGGAGCAGAGCCCGACACCCGAGCTGTCGACGCACGGCGTCGGACCCTGGCCGGGCGAGAGGCCCACCGAGGACGTCTACGACCCCGAGCTGCTGGAGCGCGGCGACACCCGCAACGTCATTGACCGGTACCGCTACTGGCGCATGGAGGCGATCGTCGCCGACCTCGACGAGCACCGGCATCCGTTTCATGTGGCCATCGAGAACTGGCAGCACGACATGAACATCGGCTCCATCGTGCGCAGCGCCAACGCCTTCGCCGCCGACACGGTGCACATCGTGGGGCGCAAGCGCTGGAACAAGCGCGGCGCGATGGTCACCGACCGCTACCAGCACGTGCAGCACCACGCCGACGTGGCGGCGTTCGTCGCCTGGGCGCGCTCGGCCGAGCTGCCCGTCATCGCCATCGACAACGTGCCCGGCAGCGTGCTCATCGAGACCTACCCGCTGCCGGAGCGCTGCGTGCTGCTGTTCGGCCAGGAGGGCCCCGGGCTCTCCGACGAGGCGGTCGCGGCAGCGGATGCGGTGCTCGAGATCAGCCAGTTCGGTTCGACCCGGTCGATCAACGCGTCGGCCGCGGCGGCGGTGGCGATGCACAGCTGGATTCTCCAGCACCGCTTCTGAGCAAACCGGCTAACGTGAGGGCATGACTGAGATCACCGACGATCTGCCCGCCCGCCTCCTGCACGAAGAGCACAGCGGATGGCAGGCCATCCTCGAGGGCCGCGGCGGTGAGTACTACCAGCGCACCATGACGCGCGACGCCCTCGTGATCGTGGAGGGCGCGGTGCTCAGCCGCGAGAAGATCGCCGACTCCTTCGCCGGCGTGGCGCCCTGGGACAGCTACGAGATCCGCCAGCCCGCGGTCATCCGCCTGGGCGAGCGCGCCGGCATCCTCGTCTACCGCGCCGTGGCTGTTCGCGGCGACGAGACCGTCACGCTCCTCATGTCCACCACGTACCTGTTCGAGAACGGCGGCTGGTGCATTGCCGCGCACCAGCAGACGGCGGCCTGAGCCACCTGCCTACGGGTCAGACTCGCGACGCCGCCACGCCGGGAAAGCCGTCGGCCGCGATGTGAAGCTCCTCGCCGTCTTCGAACGAGATGGCGACGACGAGATCCCATTCGGCGGCAGCGGTCTCCGCGAGGGAGCGGCCGCCGGCGATGATCGCGGTGGCGAGGACGTCGGCGGTGACGATGTCGGCGGCGACGACGGAGCATTGGCGGATGGGCACGCCGTCGGGAAGCCGCCAGATGTGCGCACCGCGCTCGGCGCTGCCGGAGGTGGCGACGGCGCGCTTCTTGCTGTCGAGGGCGATGGTCCGCCACAGCCGAGTTCGATCCCACGGGTCGACGAGGCCGATCGACCACGGCGTGCCATCGGCGCTGCCGGAGGTGAGCACGTCGCCGCCGACGTTCAGGCACCAGTTGGCGCAGCCGAGGGCGGCAAGAGCCGTGCCGGCCTCGTCGATGGCCATCGCCTTGACGATGCCGGCGAGGTCGACCGTGCCGTCGTGCCGATGCGGGTCGAAGGCGCCGCCGGTGCGGTTTCGCCAGTCGACGGCCTGGGCATAGGTGTCGCGATGCTGGCTGCTGCTGTCCAGTAACCGAAGGCGCCCCTCCGCGATCGCCGTGGCAGGGGACGAGGGCCGATACAGGCTGAACTCGTCTTCCCAGCGCTCGAAGATGCCCCGCAGGCGACGGTGCGCCTCCGCGAACGTGGCCGGGTCCGTCCCGTCGACCCGGAGCGAGGCAACCGTGCCCATCGTGGCACTTGTTGCGCGATGCCGCCCGTTCGGCATCGGGTGGGTCATTGTGCCTGGTCGAGGGCGGCCTGAAGCGATTGCCGGTAACCCTCGCTGGTGTACGTCGCCCCGCTGATGGCATCGACGGACGCGGACTGGGCGGCCAGCGCCTCCTGCTGCAGAAGCGGCGCGGCGTGCTGGCTGATCATCACCGAGCGCCGGTCCCGGTCGGTGAGCCGAAGGGGTGTCACGGCGGCGATGTCACCGCCCGAGACCTGCACCCGCACCTGCACGTTCCCGAACCTGGTGGAGATGGTGGAGCCGGTGTAGGTGCCGTCGCGGTAGGCGCCCGAGGCGGACTGCGCGGTGTCTGCCGGGCTCGATCCGGCCGAACGCGTGGCCGATGAACCGGTGGCCGATGAGCCGTCCGCTCCGGTGTGGCCGGCGGGGCTGGAGAGCGCCTGGTGCGACGGCGGCGTCACTTCGCCCGCCTCCCAGCCGACGACGATGACGGCAGCACCAGCCAGGATTCCTCCGATGACGACGCGCCTTCTCACCAGTCGAACCTTTCCCTGTGCAACTGCTCCGGGTGCAAGCCGGCCCGGCGGGCATCCGCTTCGACGCAGTCGGCCCAGCCGGCCGGCCCGCACACGTAGAGGTCGCTCGCGGCGAGGTCGGGCCAGATCGTCGCCGCCGACACGCCGCGCGCCTCGTCCGTGGCGGAGAGCCACGCCGCGGAGCCGGCACCGCGTCGGCCGACGCTTGTGTAGCAGGCGGCGCCGGTGTCCCGTGCCCAGGCGAGGATCTCGTCCCAGAGGTACGTCTCCCGCTCCGACCGGGCCCGCAGGAGGATCGTCACCGCGCCGGGTGCCGCGTCGAGGTTCTCGAGGAACGCCCGGATCGGAGTCACCCCGATGCCGGAAGCGGCGACGGCGATGCGGGATCGCGATCGCGCCTGGTCGCTGAAGATGCCGTACGGACCGGCGAACGAGACGCGCGTCCCCCGCCGAAGGGAGGCGAGTCGGCGGGATCCGTGGCCGAGGGCGCGCACGGTCACCCGGGCGTGGGTTGGCGTCGGCGCCGCTGAGAGGGAGAGCGGATGTCCGTGCCACCACGTCGACCCCGACCAGAATCGCCAGATGAAGAACTGGCCACCGCGCGCCTGGAGCTCGTTCAGGTTGCGGCCGCGAAGCCACAGCGAGACGACGCCGGGCGCGACCTGCTGAACGCGCTCCACCACCACCCGGTGCCGGATGCTTCGCACCAGGGGCACCGCGAATCGGAACCAGACGATCGCCCCGAAGCCGCCCACGTACAGCGCGAGCCAGTAGACCCGCTGCCACGATCCCTGGGCGAGCATCCCGCCCATCGACAACTGGTGCGGCAGGGCGATCCAGACGGCCACGTAACTGCCGAGGTGGATCAGGTACCAGGCCTCGTACGGCAGCAACGCCCGCACAGCCACGATGCTGGTGATCACGACCGCCGCGATTCCCAGGAGGCCGAGCGTGGCCAGCAGCACGTCGGAGACGGTGAGCAGCGAGATCGTCTCGGCGAGCCAGGAGGATCCATCTGTCGCGGCGTAGCCAACGACGAGGAGGCCCGCGTGAGCCAACAGCAGGTACAGGGCCGGCTTCCCGAGCGAGCCGTGGACCGTCATGGCCGCGTCGTGACCGATGGTGCGTTCGATGACAGGGATTCGCGCGGCGAGCACGATCATCACGAGGATGAGGTCGGTCCCGATCATTCCTGCGGCGATTCCGGCCGCCGTGATCACGTCGCCCGGGCTTGCCAAGCGGACCGGCGCAGCGGCCAGCCAGAGCGCGATGGCCATGCCGGCGGAAACCCAGGCGGCCACGCCCAAGAGGTCCGCGCGGGCGAGGCGCCGACGGTGACCGATCTGAAGGCGCCACTCGGAGACCGGACGCCGCGCCGGCACGGGCCGCTGCAGGGTGCTCGTCTCCATTCTCCCTCCCGGTCCCGCCTCCGCGAGGCTTCGGCCCATTACAGCCCTCGCGGCTTGGGAGTTCCTATGACAAAGCCGTGAACTGACCAACGGCTGGGCCGCCCTTCGGGCCAGGCGCGCACCCTTGTCGGTCCCCAAGGCGGGGCGTAGCGTGAAAGTTCGGCGCGTGAACCGAGGTCGCGGCATTCTCCATCGAACGTGGGCACTGTGCCGGCGTCTGGAGCATCCGTTGTGGTGACCGAAGCCCGGGAATAGCGTGACTGGCAAACGGGAAGGGATGGACACGATGACCGAACTGGGGAACGAAATGCTCTCCGACCTGTACCGCCATGACGGGGCGGTGAGCACGCTCTATGTGGCGCTCACGCCGGACACGACGGATCCGCGGCACACGCAGACCCAGCGGCGGGCGGCCCGCCAGGCGATGCTCGACGCGGGATCGCCCGAAGCGGATGCCGCTGCCGTCGAAAGCCTGCTGGAGGACCAGCCGGGCGTGGCCAACCCGGTGAGCCGGTACCTCATCGTGCGGAACGGCGAGGTCGTGGTCGACGAGCTGCTCCTCGGTGAGCCGCTGGCCGAGCGCATTGCCGCCTACGGTCTGCCCTCCGCCATCCCGCTGCTCCGGCACCGGCCTCGCGAGCTCAGCTACGCCGTCGTGGAGGTGAACCGCGAGGAGGCCGAGATCCGCCTCTACCGCCTCAACCAGCTCGAGCCGGTGATGGAGCGCGACATCCAGGGCGATGACGAGTACACCCAGAAGGTCAAGGTCGGCGGCTGGTCGCAGAAGCGGTACCAGCGTGACGCCGAGCAGATCTGGAAGCGCAACGAGGGCCAGGTGGCCGAGGCCGTCGACGACATCGTGCGCGAGCACAAGGTCGAGCTGGTGCTGGTCGCCGGCGACATGCGGGCCTGCCAGCTGCTTGCCGACCAGCTGGCGCCCGCGAGCAGGGACCTCGCCGTCGTCGTGCCCACGAACACCCTGGCCGGCGGTGCCTCCGACGAGGCGCTGGAGGAGGAGCTGCACAAGCAGATCGTCGCCGTGCTCGCCCGCGACCAGACGGATGCGCTGGACCGGCTCGCCGCGGAGAGCGGCCGTGACGACGGGCTCGCCGAGGTGGGCATCGGCCCGGTGGTGCACGCGCTGCAGCAGGCCCAGGTAGACACGCTGATCCTCGACCCGGCGGGCCTGGGGGACAAGACGCTCCTCGCGCTCGCGGCCGAACCATGGATAGCGACGGCGCCGGAGGACGCGCTCGGAGCGCCCTCGCTCGGCGCGGTTCCCGCCGCCGACGCCCTGGTGCGCGCTGCCGTGCTCTCGGACTCCACGGTGGTTCTCGTGGAGACCGACCGCGGTGCGCCCGGTACGCCGCTCGACGACACCGGCGGCAGCCCCGCGCTCGGCGCGACCATCGGCGCGAACCACCACGTGGCCGCGGTGCTCCGCTGGCGCACCGGCCCGGCCACCCCCGGCTCCGCCACCCCCGGCTCCGCCGCCTGACCGCTGCGCCATCGGCGCCGTTTCCGCCGCGCCGCAGGCGGGCGGTTTCACGCCCGCGACGCACCTCCGCTCCTGCGAACGGTGCTGGTGGTGGGAGAATTCTCGCGCAGAACCAGGAGGAGAGGGTGACGTTGACGGCATTCGAATTGCTCCGGGTCATCCTGGGGCTCGTTAACTTCCTGCTCGTCTTGGGATTGAGCCATGTGCTGAACAGCACGTTCCCACGGGGGCGGGGCGGTCCACTTCCTCCGTGGCGACTCGTGATGGCCGCTGCAATCGTCGTGTCGTTCGCGCTGTTCGGCCTCGCGCTGTGGGACCTGAGGAGCTAGGTCGTCACCACTCGGATGACGTCGGGGAACCAGTGGCGCGTCGCATCCGTTGCCCCATACCGTTGGCAGGAGCGCGCCGGCGTGTCGCGTGCAGCCGCGCGGCTTCGCGCCCGCGACACACCTCCGCTCCTGCGAACGGTGCTGGTGGTGGGGGAATTCTCGCGCCGAACCAAGAGGAGAGGGTGACGTTGACGGAGCGGGGAAAGCCGCTCCCGCTATGGAGGCTCCTTCTCGTCCTTGCGAGCATCGCAGCACTTGGCCTCTTCCTCGTCACTCTCATCAGGATGACTGAGGCAGGCCAGTCGTAGTTCCGCCTACCGGCGGCTGGTGATCCACGTCCTGAGAACTCTTTTCCGACTGCAGTGTGGACTGCAGGAGGGTGGCGAACCCGTCATCACACGGCACAAGCAACACGGGGTATTGGCACGATTGGCAACATTCTTGCTGTGACCTCGGCGCCGGGGGATAAAACCACGCGGGATCTTGGATTCCGATTGAACTCCATAACTTCGCTTTGACCGGGTTGTTCTCCTCATGCGAAGAAGGATGCGTCGTCGGGAGGGGCGCCGGGCCAGGTCGGACTTTCCGCACAGCTTTGGCACGTTTGGCACATGGCTCTGGGCACTGAGGACAGGCCGCAGTTACCGTATTCACAACGTGTCGCAGGGTGCGACTCGGCCATGACACCAGGGTGGCTAACAGCCATTCGTCATTCACAGCAGTGCGCAACGATGGGTCCCTGTGGAACGCCCGTCTCTCGTGCCAAGGATGGAGCGAAGATGTTCAATCGTTATGGAAAGTCGGCCGTGATGGTGGCGAGCGCCGCCATCGTCGTCGCCGGGCTCAGCGGATGCGCCAGCGGCAAGGTTGCCGGCGGCAGCAGCAGCACGGAGACAGGCAGTTGTGCCGGATCGCCCACCAGCGGCACAATCGGTCTCATCGGCTACGCCGACATCTGGCAGAAGCAGTACCAGGACGCCGTTATCAAGCCGTTCGAGGCGAAGTACCCGGACATCAAGGTGGAGTACCAGTCGAAGCGATCCTCCTCCGATATGCTCGCGGCTCTCCAGTCGCAGGGTTCTTCGCCGACGACGGACGTCGCGATCATGGACAGCGCGGTCGCCGCATCCGGCAACAAGCAGGGTCTGTTCCAGAAGATCTCCGAGGCCGACGTGCCGAACGTCGCCCACGTGAAGAAGGACATCCTCGACACCGGTGACTACGGCCCCGTGCTGCAGGCGGATGCCGTGGGACTCCTTTACGACACCACGAAGGTGCCCTCGGCGCCGACCTCGTGGAACATCCTCTGGGACCCGCAGTACAAGCAGAAGGTGTCGGTTGTCGCTCCGCCGTCCGGGCTGGGGATCAACCTCACGATGATCACCGCCAAGATGGAGGGTGAGGACTTCACTAAGAGCATTGACAAGGCTGTCGATCGGCTCAAGGAGCTGGCCCCCAACGTTCAGACCTGGGCGCCGCTTCCCGACGAGTATCAGAACATCATCACGGGGCAGACGGTCCTGGGCATGGGCCAGAACGCACGTGGGCAGTACTACAGCGACCAGAGCAACGGCAAGCTGGGCATCGCCTTCCCGAAGGAGGGAACGATGTACCAGATCAACACCATCAACCTCCTCAAGAACGCCCCCAACTGCGCAGCGGCCAAGACCTTCATGAACTACGCCCTCAGCCCGGAAGCGCAGGTCGCCTTCGCGAAAGCCCTCTTCTACGCGCCCTCGGTCGACAACGCCGAGCTGCCGGCCGATGTCGCTGACCGAGTGGTGAAGACCGACGGTTCGATCGACATCATCACGTACGACCCCGAATGGCTCGCAACTGTTCGCTCAGACTGGACGGACATCTGGAAGCGCGAGATCATCGGCGGATGACCCGCGGTCGCCAGTAACTCATCTCCTCATCTCCATCAAGGACCACACCATGCACGCAGAGTCACCGCTAGCGGGATCCCCTGTTTCCCTCGCCTCGGGCGCACCGGCCACGACCGAAGGCATCTCCAATCGAAGGGGCACGCCTGTGTCAGACCTGTCGGATCGCGCCAAGCTCTCCATCGTGGACCTCACGAAGCAGTACGCGGCGGGGCTTGAGCCGGCTGTGGACCGCCTCAACATGGAGATCGAGCCGGGTCACCTCGTCGCTCTTCTCGGACCCTCGGGGTGCGGGAAGACGACGACCCTGCGGATGGTTGCCGGCTTGATGGAGCCCACGTCCGGCGCCATCATCGTGGACGGCCAGGACATCACCTCCACGCCCGTGCACAAGCGCGGAATGGGCATGGTCTTCCAGTCCTATGCGCTGTTCCCGCACATGAACGTGCTGGACAATGTCGCGTTCGGCCTGAAGATGCGGAAGGTAGGGCGCGACGAGCAGCGCAAGCGAGCGCTCGACGCCCTGGCGATGGTCAAGCTCGAGCACCTGGCGAAGCGGCGGGTGAAGGAGCTCTCGGGTGGCCAACAGCAGCGGATCGCCCTGGCGCGCGCGTTGGTGGTGGAACCGACGCTGCTGTTGCTTGACGAGCCGCTGTCGAACCTCGACGCGAAACTCCGCGAGTCGATGCGTTCAGAGATCCGCTCGATCCAGCAGCGCTCCGGCGCCACCACCCTGTTCGTCACCCACGACCAGGATGAGGCACTCGATATGGCGGACAAGATCGCGGTGATGAACGGCGGCTTGATCGAGCAGTTCGGGGCGCCGAGCGATATCTACCGGCGACCGCGGACCCGCTTCGTGGCGGATTTCATCGGTCGCGCCAACCTGTTCGAGGTCGACGTGGAGAGCGCGCTGGGTGCGGCAGCCGATGGTGAGGTCTGGTACCGCATCACGGCTGCCGCCCTGGGTGCCGCCGGCGCCGTGGGCGAGCCGGGCCTGGAAGGCAAGCGGACGACGGTGGTCCTCCGTCCGCACAACGTGACTGTGACGGCGGCCGCCGACGCCGACGGCGTCAACGGTCTCGCCGGAAACGTCGCCTCGATGAGTTACACCGGCGACTCGGTGGGCTACCGCGTGGCAACGGCGGGCGGCGAGTTCCTCGCCGAGATCGCCGCATCTGCTTCCCGACTTCCTCGCGTCGGCGACCTGGTCGTCGTCAGCTGGGAGCCGGCCGACGCGTACCTCCTGCCTGGCACAGAACCTGCCGAAGGGGTGGCGTCGCGATGACGACGACGGTCATCAGCACGCTCGAGATCGACCCCGACGGCAATCGGGGCCACCTCGAGCGGGCCCGGTCCCGGCATAACCGCCTCGTCGCTTGGGGGCTGGTCATTCCGGCGCTCGCCGCCTTGATCGTCAGCTACGCGTATCCGCTCGTGTGGATGATCCGAATGTCCTTCAACATCGGGCTCGGTGACGGCCTCTACGTTGAGACCTATTCGCTCGATTCCTACCTCAAGTCACTCTCCGACTCCTATTACTGGGAGGTCATCGGCAACACCCTCTTCCTCGGAGTCCTCGTCGCTGTCCTGTGTGTGGCCGTCTCATACCCCATCGCGCTCTTCCTCGCCCGGACGAACAGCAAGTGGAAGAGCCTGCTTGTCGCTCTCGCGATCGCGCCACTGCTTACCTCCGCCGTCGTACGCACCTTTGGTTGGATAGTGATCCTGGGCACGCAGGGTCTGGTGAACTCCACCCTCAAGGGCTGGGGCCTCATTGACACGCCGTTGCCGCTGGCGAACAGCTTCACCGGCGTCGCCATCGGCCTGGTTGAGATCTTCATGCCCTACGCGATCCTGGGCATGATGTCCGGCTTCGGCCGCCTGAACACCCAGCTCGAGGAAGCGGCCTCATCCCTTGGCGCGAACCGCGCCGCCGTGTTCTTCCGCATCACGCTTCCGCTCAGCCTTCCCGGCCTCCTGACGGCGCTGCTGTTGGTGTTCGTGCTCACGATCAGCACGTTCGTCACCCCGCAGCTCCTGGGAGGCGGGCGTGTGCATGTCATGGCCACCGAGATCTACGACCAGACCACGGGCCTCCTCAACTGGCCCTTCGCCGCATCGCTGTCCGTGATCCTGCTGATTCTGTTTGGCAGCGTTGTGGCACTGTACCAGCGCGCTGCGCGCAGACTTGGAGCATAGAGGTGTCCCAACTCAACCCCACCCGGCGCATCGACCTCGGCGGCGTGGCCTTCCGCGTCCTCGTCGCCATTCTCTATCTCTTCCTCCTCGCGCCGCTGCTCATCGTCGTGGTGATCTCGTTCAGTTCCAACCAATACATCTCTTTCCCGCCGCAAGGTTTCACCTGGCACTGGTACGAGATCCTCCCCACGAAGTCGCTGTTCACGAGCGGCCTGCAGACGTCGCTGATCACCTCGTCGGTCACGACCCTGATCGTGCTGGCGGTGGGCGTGCCGGCCTCCTTGGCCCTCCAGCGCTTCGAGTTCCCTGGCCGGTCCGCACTGTCGGCATTCTTCCTGTCGCCGTTGCTGGTCCCCACGATCGTGCTGGCACTCGGCCTGGTCCTTGTCCTCGGCCCGATCGGACTGACCAACACGTACGCGGGCATCGTCATCGGTCACGTGAGCATCACGCTCCCCTACGTGATCCGCACCACCTTGATGAGCCTGGAGACATCCGATACCTCCAGCGAAGAAGCGGCCCGCGTCCTCGGCGCTGACGGCGCTCGCGTGTTCTGGACCGTTACGCTCCCGATCATCCTTCCCGGCATCATCGCGGGGGCCGTGATGGCGTTCATCGTCTCGTTCGACGAGCTGGTCATCGCGCTCTTCGTCGCACAGTCCGGCAAGCCGACCTTGCCCGTGCAGCTGATGAACTACGTGGCGACCTCCGCGGATGCCGCGGTCGCGTCGCTCTCGGTCGTGCTGATCATCTTCTCCGCGCTGATCGTCGTCGTGCTGGAGCGACTGGTCGGCCTGCGGCGGGCGCTGCGCTGAGCACGGGGGAGCGAGACGTGGATGCCATGGACGGTCGTCACATGACTCTTCCGAACCGCCGGATCCGACGGAGGGTCACGCTCACTGAGATCGCCGCCGCATGCGGGATCGCGCCGTCCACCGTGTCGCGGGCGATGTCGAATCCCAATCGTGTCAGCCCCGAGATGTACGAGCGAATCGTGCGTAAGGCGCGCGAACTCGGATACGAATCGGCGACGCTCCCCGAGAACCGCACCCGGATGGCTCGCGGAACGATCGCGCTGCTGCTGCCGAACCTGACGAACCCGTTCAACTTCGACGTCATCCGCGGCAGCCAGGTCCAGGCTCAGGCGGCCGGCTTCATGCAACTCCTTGTCACGAGCGAGGAGTCTGAGCAGGTCGAGGCCAACTGGTTGGTCGAGCTGTCACAGAGTGTTGACGGCATCGTGGTGGCGTCGCCCCGTTCCAAGGACGAGCTGCTGAACCAGGTTGGCGAGCGGGTCCCGCTCGTCGTGCTTAACCGTGAGATCCCATGGCTGTCGGGAGTGCTCATCGACACGCCATCCGGGCTCGCTCTCGCGCTCGACTACCTCGTGTCCCTCGGCCACACGCGTATCGCGTACGTGCGCGGACCGTCCACGTCGTGGACCGACGAAGCCCGCTACAGGGCGCTTCGCGCCGCCGCGAACCGCCACGAGGTTGAGCTCATCCCCATTGGCGCGTTCCGTCCCACGTTGTCGGCGGGCGCGGCGGCAGCGGATGCCGTGGCGCTGGCCGACGTGACGGCGGCGATCTTCTTCAACGACACACTCGCGATCGGCGCACTAGGCCGGTTCCAGCACCGCGGCATCAGCGTGCCGCGGGATCTCAGCGTCATCGGCTGCGACGACATCTTCGGGTCGTCGTTCACCTCCCCGCCGCTCACGACGGTGAGCGCGCCCGGGGAACAGGCTGGCCGCGCGATCACGGACATGCTGCTCAGCAAATTCACAAGTAAGGACCGCTCCCACCGGATCGATCGACTGCAGACACACCTGACGGTGCGGGAATCGACCGGACCGGCGCCCAGCCTCGGGACGTAACCGCAAGCGGCCGGATCAGGAGACGTGGCGACGCGGACGAAAGGGCCGGTCGGCCTGACCGTCATGGGGCCTGGCAAGAGCGCGCGATCCGTCATTCTCCTTGAAGACAACGGCAGCTTCGCTGACAGGGAGCAGTTCGGTGGGTTCCGCGACCGTCCACCTCGTCGGGACCATCGGGGGTAGTGTGCACATGCTTCCTCTGCGGAGGTAGATCAACGCGTCTCCCTCATCGAACTCCACGGTTGCTCGTCCGGAGAGAACAACGAAGGGGCGGCCGTTCGCCGTGCGATGGTGGATCCCCGCAGAGAGCGTTTCGGAGTGGGCATCCTCCGGGCGGAAATCGGACACTGCTGTCTCCTACTCGGCGATTGTGGTGCTGTCGTCGGCCGCGGCACGTACTGCCCGGTGGGCAAGGCTCACCAGGACGTCGACGGGAAGTCGGACGTCGAGCACCGTCCCGCGCTCGTGGGGCGTGAGGTCCTCCAGCGTGCTCAGCTGGTCGGCGAGCAGGGTCATCGGCATGAAGTGCTCGGACCGGGCTGACATGCGGGAAGTGATGATGCCAGGGTCGCCGTGCAGGTGCACGAACCGGGTACGCGGTTCCTCCCATAGGATTACCTGCCGATAGATGCGGCGGAGCGCGGAGCAGGCGATGACGAGGCCGGTTTCGTGGTAGTCGCGCAGGGTGCGGCCCACGTCCGCGAGCCATGGCCATCGGTCGGCGTCGGTCAGCGGTGCGCCGCTCGCCATCTTCGTGACGTTCGCGGACGGGTGCAGGTCATCGCCGTCGATGAAGTGGACGCCGAGGGCCGCGGCCAGACCGCGGCCGACCGTGGACTTCCCGGAGCCGGACACGCCCATCACGACGACAAGCGGGCGCTCAGTCATCGCTGTCCTCCTGGCGGAAGTCGAGGAGGACCTTTCCCGATGACGAGGCGTCGGATGCGACGGCGAGCGCCTCGAGCGCGTGTTTGGCGGGGAAGACATGAGTGACGATCGGGCTCAGGTCGAGTGAGCCGTCGGCGAGTGCGGCGAGCACGTCGTCGATCTCGTCGTTGAACCGGAAGGAGCCGACCAGCTGGAGCTCGCGAGTGATCGCCAGGGACACGGGGACTGGTTGGTCCCCGGTGGGCAGCAGGCCGACCATGACGACGATGCCGCCCCGGGTTGCGCCCCTGATCGCGGAGGATAGGCCGCGGTGATTGCCCGACGACTCGAAGACGACATCAGCGTCGACGGCGGCGATCGCATCCGCTTCGGAGGCCCGAAGGGTCTCGGTGACGGGAGCGCCGACCTCCCTGGCGATGTCGAGCGGAGTGTCGTGCATGTCGACCGCGACGATGCTCGCCGCGCCCGCCCGCTTGGCGATTGCGATGATCAGGGCGCCGATGGGGCCGCTGCCGACGACTAGCACGCGCTTGCCGCTGAGGTCACCGGCACGGGACACCGCGTGCCAGGCGACGCTCGCGGGCTCGGCGAGGGCTGCCGTCTTGAGCGCCAGACCGTCGGGAAGGGCCCGCAGCATCGCCGCGGGGAGGACGATGCGCGTGGCGAACGCGCCCTCGGTGTGTGGGAACCGCGCCGCGGATCCGAGGTAGCTGATGCCGGGGGAGAGGTTCGGGCGGTCTGCGGGGAACCGGGTGTCGCTGTGGTCGCGCCGGGCGGGGTGGACAGCGACGGCAGTGCCGGCGGCGGGGCCGCTGCCGTCTGCGGCCGCCTGGGAGACGACGCCGACGACTTCATGTCCGAGCACCATCGGCGCACGGAGAATGGACTCGCCGACCGCTCCGTGCTTCCAGTAGTGGATGTCGGAGCCGCAGACGCCCCCGTAGGCCACGTCGATGATCGCCTCGTTCGCGCCCGGCTCCCGAACCGGCACATCCTCGATACGCACGTCATCCGGACCGTGCACGACGACAGCGCTGGCCGTCACCTCAACCGTTTTCATCTCGTTCCTTCTCCCGGTTCTCAAACCACGACGCTCATGCCGCCGTCGACGAAGATCACTTGCCCGTTCACGTAGTTGGAAGCCTGCGATGCCAGCCACACGGCGGGCCCGACAATGTCGGCGACGGAGCCCCAGCGGCCGGCCGGGGTGCGGCCCAGGATCCAGGCGTTGAATTCCTCGTCGTCCACGAGGTTCTGGGTCATTTCGGTGTGGATGTAGCCGGGGGCGATGCCGTTGACTTGCAGCCCGTGCCTGGCCCACTCCGCGGTCATCGCGCGGGTCAGATTGCGGAGTGCGCCCTTCGCGGCCGTATACGGCCCGATGGTGGGACGGGCCAGGTCGCTCTGGACCGAACAGATGTTGACGATCTTGCCGGCACCACGGTCGATCATCCCGCGGGCTACCGTGCGCCCGACCAGGAAAGCTCCGGTGACGTCGATGTCGATCACCCGCCGCCAGTCATCGAGGCTGACGTCGACCAGTGGTTGGCGGTGCTGGACGCCCGCATTGTTGAACAGGATGTCGATCGGGCCGACGTGTGACTCGATCCACTGGATCGCCTGGTCCACGGACTCGCCGTCGGTGATGTCGAAGGCACGGGCGTGGACGCGGTCGGCCCCATGCTTTTCGGCAAGGTCGGTGCAAGCGGACTCCAGCCTGCCCGCGTCCACGCCGTTGAGAACGATGGTCGCGCCGGCGTCGGCGAGGCCGTCGGCGATGCTGCGGCCGATGCCGCGACTCGAGCCGGTCACGAGGGCGATCCGTCCGGTCAGGTCGAAGGGGGATGTCACAAGCGTCTCCTCACTCAGTAGAACTCGACGGTGTCGACGCGGTTCAGTAGCGGCCGGCCGTCGAGGAAGCGGGTCGCATTGCTCGCGAACAATTCGGCGATGCGGCGGTCCTCGGCCGCGCTGAGCGCCGCGGTGTGCGGGCTGACGAGGACGTCGGGGCGGTCCCACAGCGGGCTGTCGTCAGGTAGCGGCTCGGACTCGAAAACGTCGAGGGCAGCGAAGCCGACCCGACCGGCATCCAGGGCGGTGACGAGGGCGCGCTCGTCGATGACGGTTCCCCGGCCGACATTCACGACGGTGACGCCGCCCTGCACAGCCGCGAAGAAACCGTCGCCGAGCATGTGCTCGGTGGCGATGGTGCCGGGAAGCGTGTTGACGACCGCGTCGATGCGCGCCGCGGCGGCAACCAGCTCGTCGGGGTGGATGACCTGGTCGACGCCTTCCACGGTGACCGTTCGACGGCTCACCCCGATGACGGTAGCGCCCAGTGCGCTGAGCTTGGCTGCGACTACCCGGCCGATGCCGCCGAGTCCCAGCACCAGGACAGTTTGCTCGGCCACCTGGCCCATCGTCCAGCGGCCGCTCCATTCGTGGTCGCGTTGCTGGCGGAGCAGGCGGGGAAGGCTCTTGGCCCCGGCGAGCAGCCCGAAGACCGCGAATTCGGCGAGCGGTTCCCCGTGGATCCCGGCCGAGGTGGTGAACGTGACCCGCTCCAGCTCGCCGGGGCTCAGGTCGGCCTGCTTGACCTGACTGCCGCCGCCGGCCGCCATCGTGTGCACCCAACGGAGCCGTGGATTGTTGCGGACCACGCGTCGGAGGGCGTCGGGGGAGACGTCGGGGATGCCGTAGAGCGCGTCGGCGCTATCGAGCAGGTCCTCGAAACGGAGTTGTTCCTCAGGCGTGCGCTGGAAGGCGGGGTCGCCCGAGAAGTCGGCCGGCCAGCGCATCGCCGGCAGCAGGGACGGTACGCACACGAGTTGCACGCGCGGTTCGCGCTGTTCGATGAGCTGGCACAGGTCGTCGGCCAGAGGCGCGGCGACGGCGACGCAGAGATGTGATGGCACGCGGGTCCTTCGGGGTGTCGTGGGGTCGGGCGGGTGCTGCCGGCCGGGTCAGGAGAGCCGCGAGACGGCATTCGCTATGGCGGCGGCGCCCCGTTCGATCTCGGCGACGCTCGTGGCGAAGGAGATGCGGAAGAACGGTTCGCTGCCGTAGGCGGAACCCTGGATGACCGCGACGCCTGCCTCGTTGAGGAAGTAGAGCGTTACGTCCTGGTCGGTGTCAAGGGACGTCCCGGCCGGCGTGCGCTTGCCGATCAGGCCGGCGCAGTCCAGGAACAGATAGAAGGCTCCGTCCGGGACGACGGGGCGCAGCCCGTCGACCTGGGTGAGGAGCTCGACAGCCCGGTCGCGGCGCTCCCGGTAGGCCTGCACGCTCTCGGTCACGAAGGACTGGTCGCCGGTGAGCGCGGCCGCCGCCGCAGCCTGGCTGATCGAGGAGGGGCAGGAGGAGGACTGGGACTGGAGCTTATTGATCGCGGCCACGAGCGGGGCCGGGCCCACGCCGTAGCCGAGCCGCCATCCGGTCATCGCGTAGGCCTTGGAGACGCCGTTCACGGTGAAGACCCGGTCCCGGAGCTCCGGGACCGCTTCGGCGAAGCCGGTGAACCCGATGCCGGTGAACAGGATCTCGTCGTAGATCTCGTCGGTGAGCACCCACACCTGCGGGAACTCCGCCAGCACGTCGGCGAGGCCACGGATCTCCTCCGCCGTGTACACGGCCCCGGTCGGGTTGCCGGGAGCGTTGATGACGAGCCAGCGGGTCTTCGGGGTGATCGCCTGGCGGAGGGCGTCAGGGGTGAGCTTGTAGCCGTTGTCGGCCATGGTCGGCGCGATCACGGGGACGCCGTCGTTGGCGAGCACCATGTCGGGATAGGACACCCAGTACGGTGCGGGAATGATGACCTCGTCGCCCGGATCGAGGGTGGCGGTGAAGGTCAGGTAGAGGATCTGCTTGCCCCCGCCGCCGACGGTGATCTCACTGTCGTGGTAGCGGATGCCCGAGGTGCGTTCCATGCGGGTGCGGATCGCCTCACGCAGGGCGGGCGTGCCGTTCACGGGCGTGTACTTCGTCTCCCCGGTCGCGATGGCGGCGACCGCCGCGTCCTTCACGTGCTGAGGGGTGTCGAAGTCCGGCTCGCCGACGGTGAAGTCAACGATGGGCCGGCCCTCGGCCTTGAGCTCCCGCACCCGGTTCGCCGCGGCAGAGCTCGGGGACTCTCGAATGCGTTGTACCCGTGCGGCGGGGGTGAACTGCACGGCGCTCATCGCGGGCCCAGGCCCTGGTCGGGGTCGGTGTCGTCGAGGTCGGTGGTGATGCCCTTGGCGCGCAGCACGTCGTATAGTCCGCACAGGTCAATGGTCGTTCGCCCCTGCTTGTACAGCTCGATCAGCCGCGCCTCGTTGTCGTCGCGGGCGGCGGAGAGCCCGATGACGTCCTCCACCTCGTCACGGCGCACGATCACGATGCCGTCGGCGTCGCCCTTGACCACGTCGCCCGGATAGATGAGTTGGTCACCGAAGACGAGGGGCTGGTTGATGTGTCCCAGGGTCTCCTTCACGGTTCCCTTGATCGAGACGCTCCCCGAGAAGACAGGGAGGCCGAGCTCGCGGAGCTCCTGGGTGTCGCGCACACCGCTGTCGGTCACCACGGCCGCGATGCCCTTGGCCTTGGCCGCGTTCCCGAGCACGTCGCCGAACGTGCCAGCCTCGGCGAACTCCCCGGCGGATACGATCAGCACGTCGCCGGGCTGGGCGTAGTGGATGGCCACCTGCAGCATCAGGTTGTCACGGGGCGCGCAGACGACGGTGAACGCGGAGCCGATGAACGACTGGTTGCGGTCGATCGGCTTGATGTTCGATGCCACAGCGCCGCGTCGGCCCTGCGCCTCGTGGATGGTGGCCGCCGTGAAGGAACCAAGCCGCCTGATGCTGTCTTCGGGTGCGCGCTCAACGCGCGTGGTCACGTGCGGCGCTGCGGTCGTCGGGCGGGAAGCCGTGAGGGTCATGATTCTCTCCTGTCAAAGGTCAGTCCACCGGGGACCTGGAACGTGGGGGTGATCTCGATGAGCCCGAGGTTGACGTGCCGGGGCGCTTCGATGGCGAAGTCCACCGTGGCGACGATGTCCTCGGTGGTGAGGGATTCGAAGCCCTCGTAGTAGGTGTCCCAGGCCTCCGCCATCGCCTCGGGCGTGCCGCCGAGATTTCGTCCGAAGATCTCGGTCTCGACGCGTCCCGGGCAGATCTCGGTGACCCTGATCCGTCGGCCGAGGGTGTCGTTGCGTAGCTGGCGCGAGACCTGAGAGACTGCCGCCTTCGTCGCGTGGTACGCCGTGTGGCCGAAGAAGTTGTATCGGCCGGCGATGCTCGAGATGTTGACGATGTGGCCGAGGTCACGCTCCACCATCCCCGGCAGCAGGAGGCGCGCCAGATGCAGGACGGCACGCAGGTTGACATCGACCATGGCGTCCACGATCTCGCGTGAGGCGTCGAGGATGTTGCCGGTGGCGCTGACCCCGGCGTTGTTCACGAGCACGTCGACGGTGAGGCCGTCGAGCTCCGCCTCCAGCGCGTCGAGGTCCGCGAGGTCGACCACGTGCGGGATGGCCCCGGTCGCGTCTGCCAGTTCCTGGAGTCGCTTGGCGTCGCGGGCGACGGCGTGCACGGTCAGCCCGCGCTCGCGTAGCTTGCGAACGATGGCGGCTCCCATCCCGGTCGATGCACCGGTGACGAGGGCGGTTTCATAATCGCTGTAGGGCACGCGAAATCCTTTCTGCGTTGTGGTTCTGGTTGTGGGGCACGGGCCCGGTCATGTGATCCCCTCGAGGGTGGGCTCCGAGCGGTTATCGACGGATCCGAGCTGCCCCGGTTCGACCAGGCTCTGGATGCCAAGGCACGCGTAGATGGTGTTGATCCGCTGCCGCAAGCGATCCAGGTGAGCACGCCACGCGCGCACATTTTCGTCAGCGCGCTCGACCGTGGTATGGCGGAAACGGATGTGCTGTCCCGGGCGCACCTGTCCCAGGGCGTCGAGGGCGAGAGGGGTGACGACGGCGAGCACGGGATACCCCGCCGTGACCCCGCGGCCGCGGTGCAGTACCAGGAGCTCGTCGCCCGGCGGCACCTCGACGGCGCCGACCGGGACTCCCCGGGAGACCACTTCGTCGGTGCTGGTGCGCACGGGAAGCTGGCCCGTCATGCGCAGGCCGATGTGGTTGCTCTTCGCCGTAACGACGTAGGGCGCGTGGAACAGCCGGGACCGCGTTCCTTCGAACTGGTCGGCGTCGGGGCCGTCCGTGACGTCGATCACTGCCTCACCGCCGACGTAGGGGATCATCACGTCGAGGTTGAACAGCGACATGTCGAAGTAGGGATTGACGATCGATGGGCCGACCTCGCGGACGGCGAGGTTGGTGCCCGCCGTGAGGATGACGCCGAATCCGGCCACGGTGTCGGGGGCGCAGCTGTCAAGGAGCACGGGGACGTCGAAGGAACTGTGCACGGCGACGTACGTGCGGAGCCCTGCGGCCATTTCATAAAGCGCGATCTGCTGGCCGGCGCCGACCGACACCGGTTCCCACATGCTTCGCTCGATCCCGTCCACCAGCAGTGTCATTGGTGCCCCAGTGACGGCGATGAGCAGGTCGCTCTCGGCGGTGAACGCGAAGTCGAAGGCCGTGACCTCGATTATCGGGTCGCCCTCGGAGTTGGCGACGAGGATGTTCGCAACCCGCGCCGAGTACTGGTCGAGAGCACCGTTGACCGGGAGTCCCACCGCCGGTCCCCGGGAGCGGCCGAGGTCCGTCACCACGGCGACACCCGCCCCATCAACGCGCAGGCCGCCGGTCATTTCGTCGCCCCGTCCGCTTGCAGCCGTTCGCCGCTCAGGGCGTCAAACGTCTCCTCGTTGATTCTGGTGAAACGGATGCGGTCGCCGGGCGCGTAGGGAACCAGCGGTTCCCGCGTGAGGTCGAGGAGCGTGAGGGGTGTGCGCCCGATGACGGACCAGCCGCCGGGCGCGGACGCGGGGGCGACGGTCGCCTGCCGCCCGGCCACGGACACGACGCCGGCTGGCACGCTCGCACGAGGACTGCTCAGGCGCGGCACGGGCACGGGGAAGGGGCCGTCGAGCATCGGCGAGCCCCCGGGCGCGCCCAGGCAGCGCACGGTGTAGTTCGACTCCTGATGCACTCGGATGACGTCCTCTGCCTCGAGGCCGATCAGCCGGGCAACGTCATCGAGGTCCGGCCCCATCTCGCCGCCGTAGAGCACGGGAATGGTGAACGTCTGCGGAGCCGAACTCAGCGCCTCGTCGGGGGTGATGGCGTCGAGCGACTCTCGGATGCGCTCGGCGACCGCGGTCGCCGAGACCAGCATCGGGTCGAATTCGATCAGGACCGATTCGTAGGTGGGGATGGAACCGGTCAGTCCGAGGCCGCCGCGCCGGGCGAGACTGCGGGCCAGGTGATGCACAACGCGCCAGTCCTGCTCCCGATCGCCGGAGCATCCGCTCACCCGGATCGCGGCCGGGCCGCAGGCTGCGATGAGGACGTCGGCAGCGCTGACGGGGCTCATTGCCGGGCCTCGGGCGCCGCGATGGTGACGCCGGCGGACTCGAGCTCCGCCCGGATGCGCTGGGCGAGCTGCACGGCGGCCGGCGTGTCACCGTGCAGGAGGACGGTGTCGACCGAGACGAGGATCGGGGTGCCGTGACGGCTGTCGATCACGCCCTCGGTGACCATGCGCACAGTGCGGGCGGCGATCTCGCCGGCGTCGTGGATGACGGCTCCGGGCTGTGAACGGGGGACCAGTGTCCCGTCATCCTCGTAGGCGCGGTCGGCGATTCCGACGATGCCGACGGTGAGCCCGTTGTCGCGCGCGGACGAGGCGAGGCATCCGTCCTGGGCCAGTACGCGCAGGGAGCGATCGACGTGGCTGACGGCGTCGACCACGGCATCCGCGTAGTCCTCGCGTACGGCAACGAGGTTGCCGAGCCGACCGTGCGGGGCGATGTGGGCAACTCGCGTGCCGTGATACGCGGCAACGCCCATCAGGGCGCCCAGCTGGTAGACGACATCCGTTCGCACCTCGTGTGCAGTGAGGTCCATGGCGCGGCGGCCGAACCCGACGAGGTCGGGAAAGCTCGGGTGGGCTCCAACGCGCACGCCGCGGCGCACGCATTCTGCCACCGTGCGGTCCATGATCCGAGGGTCTCCGGCATGGAAGCCGCACGCGATGTTGGCGGAGGTGACGATCTCCAGAAGTGCGGCGTCGTCCCCCATCGCCCAGTCCCCGAAGCCCTCGCCCAGGTCTGCGACCAAGTCGACCTGTCTTGACATCCCTGAACCTCCTGCTCGCTTCATCACTCGCACGCTTGAAATGCTACGTTTTCGGGGCATGACGACGCCGTGTCTGTGCCAAGCTTGTGCTGGGGACGGGACATAGTTCCGCGAATTTCCGGGCCCTGCTAGTAATTGTCGGTGGCACCGTTGGCAAAGTCGTTGCCGCATGTCGTGCGGGAGGAGGGGCGTGATGGCGGTACCGGCCCGGCGCGTGCACCGAAGGGTGACTTTGACAGAGATCGCGAGCGCCTGCGGGGTGGCTGCGTCGACGGTGTCGAGGGCGATGTCGAATCCCAACCGGGTGAGTCCCGAGATGTACGAGCGGATCGTGAGGAAGGCGCGAGAGCTCGGCTACGAATCCGCGGCGTTGCCCGCAGGACGGGCCCGAAGCTCCCGGGGGACGATCGCCCTCGTTCTACCCAATCTCACCAACCCCTTCAACCTCGACCTGATCCGCGGCAGCCAGGTTCAAGCGCAGGCCGCGGGCTTCATGCAGCTCCTCGTAACCAGCGGCGAGTCAGAACAGGTGGAGGCCGATTGGCTGACTGAGCTGGCCGACACCGTCGACGGCGTAGTGGTGGCGTCGCCTCGTTCAGCGGATGCCCTACTCCAGCAGGTACGCGAGCGTGTCCCTCTCGTCGTGCTGAATCGAGAAGTGCCGTGGCTCTCTGGTGTGCTGATCGATACGCCGGCCGGCCTCGCGCAGGCGCTCGACTACCTGGTCTCCCTCGGGCACGAACGGATCGCCTACGTGCGCGGGCCGGCCCGTTCCTGGACCGATCAAGCCCGGTACCGAGCCTTGAAGCAGGCGGCCGGGCGTCACGAGGTGGAGTTGATCGCGCTCGGGGCGTTTTTCCCAACACTCGCCGCGGGCGCTGCGGCCGCGGACGCCGTGGGGCTGGCGAAAGTCACCGCAGCCATCTTCTTCAACGACACCCTCGCGATCGGTGCGCTCGGGCGGTTCGAAAAACAAGGCATTCGGGTACCGGACGACCTGAGTGTCGTGGGATGCGACGACATCTTCGGCGCATCATTCACGAATCCTTCGCTCACCACCGTAACGGCGTCGGGCGAGCAAGCGGGGCGGGCGGTGACAGACATGCTGCTGGGCACCTTCACCACCAAGGACCGCTCCCATCGGGTCGATCGGCTGCCGACACACCTTACTGTGCGGGGGTCGACCGGCCCGGTGCGCGCCTAGCTCAACCTGCCTGGCGACCCCTTATTCGCGAGTGAGCACGAACTGCGGGAATGGGCGCTATTCCCGCAGAAACTGCTCACTCGCGTCGCCGATACGGGTGCAGCAGCTCCCCGTCGAGGCGCTCGGGTCGGAAGCCGCGGCCGACGACGCGCGCGGCGACCCGCCGAATGACCGGCAGCGCGAGCGCGACGGGGATGCGCTGCCACCAGGGCATCGGGTTCCGCAAGAATCCGCCCCCGCCGGGCTTGGCGATCACGGTGTGCAGCTGGATCTGGATCGGCTGCATGCGCCGCACGGGCGGCAGGCGCCGCTGCTGCACCGCGGCGAGGTGTTCGGGCGCAACGGATGCCGCGCGAAGCGGCGGGGCGAGGATTCGGGCGGCGGCCACGGCATCCTGAATGGCGTAGTTCACGCCGACGCCGAACGCGGGCGACATCGCGTGGGCCGCGTCGCCGATGCAGAGCAACCCGGGCACCCACCAGGTGGGAAGCCGGTTGACCTGCACGCTGAGGAGCTTCACCTGGTCCCAGGAGTGCACCGCCCCGACCGCCGGCGCCAGGAAGGGCGCCGCGCGCACGATGCGGGCGCGGAAAGCGTCGAGGCCCTCCGCCTGGATCTGGGGATAGGCGCCCTTGGGGATGAGCATGCCCGACTGGTAGTAGTCACTGCGCGGAATCGTGATGACCATGGACTCCGCATTGAGGTAGCCGAGCGTGTCGGGCGGCGGGGAGCCGAGCTTCGGCAGCCGGAACCACAGCACGTCGATGCCGACCCCGTAGTCCACCGGCACGAGGCCGGCGGAGCGGCGAACATCGGAATCGCGGCCGTCAGCTGCCACGGTGAGGTCAGCGGTGATCTCGACGGCCTGGTGATGTGTGTGCGCGGTGACGCCGATCACCGGGCGCTGGCCGGCGGCATCCGCTGGGCCATACCTGACACTCGTGGCCTCGGTGCCCATGAGCAGGCGGAACGTGGGGTAGCGGGACGCCTCGTTGGCGAGCAGGTTGAGGAAGTCCCACTGGGGCATGAGGGCGATGCTGCGGTTGGGCCCGCGCAGGGAGCCGAAATCGATCGGGGTCAGGCGGTTGCCGTTGACGACGACATCGAGCGTGTGGATGTGGCTCTGCGGGATGCCGTCGAACCGGTGCCGGAGACCCAGCTGGTCGATCAGGTCGATGGTCGACGGGTGGATGGTGTCGCCACGGAAGTCCCGGAAGAAATCGTCGTGCTTCTCGAGCACGATCACCTCGACACCGGCGCGCGCGAGCAGCAGGCCCAGCATGATGCCGGCCGGCCCGCCCCCGACGATGCAGCACTCGGTCTGGAACGACTGTTCGGGCACAGCGCACCGCCTTCCGGTTCCCGCTATTCTGACGCTCGCCGCGGTGCTCGTCCAGCGCGAAAGCGGCCCCGTGGTGGCCCGCGATAGGATCGAGTGTGACCGGCGACAACCTGTTGAACCAGCCCGAGACGCTCCTTCCGGCCGAAACCGAGGTGGCGGAGGCCCTGCAGGGGGTCTCGATAAGCGACCTTCCCGCTGTCGTGGCGGCGCATCCCACGTCGTCACTGGCTTGGGCCGCACTGGCGGATGCCGCGCACGACGACGGTCGCACCCTCGACTCATACGCCTATGCGCGGGTCGGTTATCACCGGGGCCTTGACGCCCTGCGCAAAGCCGGCTGGCGCGGCCAGGGCCCGGTGCCGTGGCGGCACGAGCCGAACCGCGGAGTGCTGCGGGCGTTGTACGCCCTGCGCCGCGCGGCGGCCGAGATCGGGGAGACGGGGGAGGTGCAGCGCCTCACCGAGTTCCTTGACGGCGCAGACCGCTCGGCCATCGCCCAGATCGAGGCGGAGCAGGCGGCGTCGCACGCCGCCGTTGCCCCGCCGACCGACACCTTCATCATCCGAGGAGAGGACTGACATGCCAGCGATCGTTCTGATCGGCGCCCAGTGGGGCGACGAGGGCAAGGGCAAGGCGACCGACCTCCTCGGCAGCCGCGTCGACTTTGTCGTGAAGTTCAACGGCGGCAACAACGCCGGGCACACGGTCGTCGTCGGCGATGAGAAGTACGCCCTGCACCTGCTGCCGTCGGGCATCCTCACCCCCGGCGTGACTCCGGTCATCGCGAACGGTGTGGTCGTCGACATCGAGGTGCTGTTCGAGGAGCTCGACGCGCTCGCGGAGCGCGGCGTGGACGTGTCGAAGCTCAAGGTGAGCGCGAACGCGCACGTCATCACCCAGTACCACCGCACGCTCGACAAGGTGACGGAGCGCTTCCTCGGCAAGCGCCAGATCGGCACCACCGGGCGGGGAATCGGACCGACGTACGCCGACAAGATCAACCGGGTCGGCATCCGTATTCAAGACCTGTTCGACGAGAACATCCTTCGCCAGAAGGTGGAAGGCGCGCTCGCCCAGAAGAACCACCTGCTGGTGAAGGTGTACAATCGGCGCGCCATCGAGGTGGATGAGGTCGTCGAAGACCTGCTGTCGTACGCCGAGCGGCTGCGCCCCATGGTCGAAGACACCGCGCTGCTGCTGCACAACGCGCTCGACGCCGGCAAGACCGTGCTCTTCGAGGGCGGCCAGGCCACCATGCTCGACGTGGACCACGGCACCTACCCGTTCGTCACGTCGTCGAACGCCACCTCGGGCGGCGCGGTCACCGGCTCGGGCGTTGCGCCGAACCGCATCGACCGGGTCATCGCCGTCGTCAAGGCGTACACCACGCGCGTCGGTGCCGGCCCGTTCCCGACGGAGCTGTTCGACGAGTCCGGCGACTTCCTGCGCGAGCACGGGTTCGAGTTCGGCACCACCACCGGCCGGCCCCGCCGCACCGGCTGGTACGACGGCCCCATCGCGCGCTACACGGCGCGCATCAACGGCGTCACCGACTTCGTGCTCACCAAGCTCGATGTGCTCACGGGTCTTTCGACCATCCCCGTCTGCGTCGGCTACGACGTGAACGGCGTGCGCTTCAACGAGGTGCCGGTCTCACAGTCCGACTTCCACCACGCGACCCCCATCTACGAGGAGTTCCCCGGCTGGACCGAGGACATCACCGGAGCGCGCCGGTTCGAGGACCTCCCGAAGAACGCGCAGGACTATGTGCTCGCGATCGAGGCGATGAGCGGCGCGCGTATCTCCGCGATCGGCGTTGGACCGGGCCGCGATGCCATCGTCGTGCGCCACGACCTGATCGACTGACGCGGGAGTCCCGCATCCGTCAGCCGGGTGACGGGCAACGGATGCCGCACCCCGCGTTGCCGGGTCAGGCCGGCTGCACCCCGGCCAGCGCAGCGATGCGCGCCACCTCGGCCTCATCGAGATCGAAGATCTCGCGGCCGTCGTCGTCGCCCGGGGCGGTGACGAACGCCGTTCGCACGCTGCCGCGCTCGGGAATCTCGACGAGCGCGAAGCCGGCACCCATGGTGGCCCGCTCGCGGCCGCGAGGTGCGAGGACATCCGTCGTGTTCGCGATGCCGGGCGCGACGATCACCGGGATGCCGGCGGCAGCGGTGGCCAGGGCGTGGTGATAGTGGCCGGAGAGGATGGCCCGCACATCGCCGCCGGCGCAGACGCGAAGCAGCGCATCCGCGTTCTGCAGTTCGAGGGCCGCCAGCAGTGCGGTACCTGCCGGCACGGGCGGGTGGTGGGCGACGACGACCGTGCCGTTTTCGGCGGGCGCGGCCAGTTCGGCGGCCAGCCGGTCGAGCGTGCCGGGGTCGACGGCGCCGTACCCGGCGCCCGGCACCGAGGTGTCGAGGCTGATCAGTCGGAAACCGTGCACATCGAGCACCCGGTTGCGCGCGCCGAGCACCGCCTCGAACGCCTCCCGGTTGTCGTGGTTGCCCATGGCGTAGACCACCAGGGCGCCACGATCGGCGGCCCACGGCTCGATCACCTCGCGCAGCCGCCGGTACGACGCGGGGCTGCCGTCGTCAGAGAGGTCGCCTGAGGCGACGACGACGTCGACGTCGCGCATCCGTCCGGCGCTCTGCAGCACCCGCCGGGTCGCAGCCAGCGTGTCGACCAGCCCGTAGTGCAGGGTCTGGTCGCCGAAGAGGTGCGTGTCGGAGAGGTGCAGGATGCGCAGTGAGGAACTCATGCGCCCACCATACGCACCGCCTCCGTCACCGCTCGGCAGGCACCAGCGGATGCTCCGGCTCGCGCGTGAAACCCCACCGCGTCACGCGCACCAGGGCTTCGACCACGATACGGAGCGTCATCTTGCTCCGGCCGTGCTCGCGCTCGACGAACGTGATGGGTACCTCGGAGATCGCCGCGCCCGATCGTTCCAGCCGCCAGGCCAGCTCGATCTGGAACGCGTAGCCGTGCGCGGAGAGCGACCCGAGGTCGACGGCCTCGAGCGCCCGGCGGGGAAACGCCCGGTACCCGGAGGTGATGTCGTGCAAGCGGGAGCGCAGCAGGATCCGGGCGTACTGGGTGCCCGCCCGGGAGATCAGGCGGCGGTACCAGGGCCAGTTGACCACACGGCCGCCGGGCACCCACCGGGAGCCGATTGCGAGCGCCGCGCCGCCGTCGAGCGCGGCCAGGAGCGCCGGAAGCTGCTCGGGCTGGTGCGAACCGTCGGCGTCCATCTCGACGACCCTGTCGTATCCGTTGTGCAGCGCCCAGCGGAACCCGGCGACGTACGCCGGCCCGAGCCCCTGCTTGCTGTCGCGGTGCAGCACCTGCACCCGAGGAGTGGTGCGGCTGATCTCGTCGGCGAGGTCGCCGGTGCCGTCGGGGCTGTTGTCGTCGACGATGAGCACGTCGACGGCGGGCGTCACGGCCAGGAGCCGCGTCACGAGCGCGGGGAGGCTCTCGCGTTCGCAATACGTGGGGATGACGACCACGGCTCGGTCGGTACTGAAGGTCACCGCTGGTCTCCCGCAGGGTCATGCCGAAACCGGTCCGGCTGCTTCTGTTTCTCCTGCCAGACTACGCAGTTCTGATGGGTGCGCACCGCGAGCCGCTTCCTCCTGCTCCTTGCTAGGGTCGACGTATGCCAGAGACCAGCCCCCTCGATCACGACGACGCGCAGAACGAGCTGGACGGCATCCGCCAGAGCATCGACAACATCGATGCCGCACTCATCCATCTGCTCGCGGAGCGCTTCAAGTTCACCCAGAAGGTGGGCCGGTTGAAGGCCGCGAACGGGATGCCGGCGTCTGACCCGGAGCGCGAACGCGTGCAGATCGCCCGCCTGCGCGCGCTCGCCGAGGAGAGCCACCTCGACCCGGCGTTCGCCGAGAAGTTCCTGAACTTCATCGTCGCCGAGGTCATCCACCATCACGTCAAGATCGCCAGCGGCGAGAGCGCCTGACCCGCCGGCCCCCGCGCCCGCGACGTCCGCCTACGCCTCACACGGGCAGGATTCTCTCGCCGGTGCGGGCAAGATGTCGCCTCGCGCGTGTCCAGGCGGCAGAAATCACGCACCCACGGAACGAGTCAAGGGTTCCAACCTTTAGCGAGGAGCGCACGACGAACTTTGCCCTCGACTTCGTTCCGTCTCGTTCCGAGGTGGCTCTTGTTGTAACGAATGACCCGCCAGTCCTCCTCCATGATCTCGTCGAGCCGATCGACGTCGCGCTGGAACTGCTTCTCATCGACTCGATGCACCTCACCGTCGTACTCGAGCAGGATCTTGTGCTCCCGGTACACCAGATCGCCCCAGGCCATGAAGGCGCCATACCGGTTTCGTAGTTCGAGATTGACTTCGGGCTCCGGCAGGTTGGCTCGAACGATGATGAGCCGAAGCATCGTTTCACGGGGCGAGTCGGTGCGCGGGCGCACGAGCGCCAGCGCTTCACGCAGCAGCTTGGCGCCGGGTCGACCGCTGCATCGGGCGACAGCAGTGGCAAGGATCTGCATCGTAGCCGGGGGACTCTTGCGCCGAACCAGCGCGTCGCCCATGATGACCAGCTCGTCAAGCGTGAGGGTGGTGGATAACTGGCACCAAACGTCCACGGCGGATGCAACGGGCAGGGTCTCGAGGTACACCACGCGGGTAACAGTGGATGCGAAGTGTCCGCGGACGCCACTGCCAGTTCGGCGAAGGCTCCGGCTCATTGTGGAGACATCGAGCCATTCGATGTCGCGAAACCGGCTCGGAAGGGGAAGCCCGTGAAGGAACGCCGCCGTGATGTGGCTGAAGAACTGCCCGTCCGGCATCCGTGTCGCATATTCGTGTGCACGAACTCGATTGCGCGAGCGAGCGCGCGTCCAGGTCTCCTCCACGGTTTCATTCGCGGGGGCTTCGTCAAATGACTCCGACGCTTTCAGGGAACGCACGCCCCGGAAAGGCCTCCGGAGGTCGCTCCGCCGCAGGCGGCCGTCATTGACGCCCAGATTGCGGGCTTCCCGGGTGCTGAACGGGCCGGTTGTGAGGCTTAGTGGAAGGTCGGCGGGGCGTGTCATCGGACGATCGTCGCATTCCTCGACGCGCCAAACTCGTTATCCACAATCAGCCAGGTCAGCCTCGCATTATCCACAGCCTCGCGCCCGCGATGTCCGCCTCTACGCGGGTGCGGGCGAAGTGCCGCCGGGAGGCGAGACGCGCGGCAGAAAGCCCGCACCGGCGGAGGGGCGCGGGGCGCCGGTGTGGGCCAACCGCCGCCTTGCGGGCGAAGAGGCGGCTGAAACTTCGCACTCGTGATGGGGCCCCGGAAGAAGAGGGCAGGAGGAGTGGGAGGGCGCCGGGCAGCCGCGGGTGCGGGCGAAGTGCCGCCGGGAGGCGACACGCGCGGCAGAAAGCCCGCACCGGCGGAGGGGCCTCGGGGCCCGGTGCGAGCGAAGTGCCGCCGGGAGGCGAGACGCGCGGCAGAAAGCGCGCACCGGCGATGGGGAACGGACTACGAGGCGAAGTGCGCCGGCAGCGTTCCGCGATGGCGGGCGCGAAGCTCGTCGAGGCTGATCGTGAACTGGTCCTGCACCTCGAGGCCGGGCGCCGTCGCATCCGTCACGCCGATGCGCAGCACCGGGTAGTCGCGGCCCTCGCAGAGGCCGAGGAACTTCACGTCGTCCTCGCGCGGCACGCTGACGATCACGCGGGCGGTCGACTCCGAGAACAGCGCAACGGATGTGTCGATCCCGTCGCGCTCGCAGATGTCGCCCAGCCACACCCGGGCTCCCACCCCGAACCGCAGCACCGACTCGGCGAGGGCCTGCACGAGGCCGCCCTCGCTCAGGTCGTGGGCCGAGTCGATAAGTGCGCCCTGCGATGCCGCGTGCAGGAGCCCCGCCAGCGCGGCCTCGCGGTCGAGGTCGACGACCGGGGGACGGCCGCCGAGGTGGTCGTGCACGACGCCGGCCCACGCGGAGCCGTCGAGCTCCTCGCGGGTGACGCCGAGGAGGTAGATGTTGTGCCCGTCGTCCTGCCAGCCGCTGGGGACGCGGCGGGCGACGTCGTCGATCACGCCGAGGACGGCGATCACGGGCGTCGGGTGGATCGGCTGGTCGCCGGTCTGGTTGTAGAACGACACGTTGCCGCCGGTGACCGGGATCTCCAGCTGCAGGCATCCGTCGGAGAGCCCCTCGACGGCCTGGCCGAACTGCCACATGACCTCGGGGTTCTCGGGAGAGCCGAAGTTCAGGCAGTCGCTGACGGCGGCGGGGACCGCGCCCGTGACGGCGACATTGCGGTACGCCTCGGCGAGGGCGAGCTGCGCACCGCGGTACGGGTCGAGCTGGCAATAGCGGCCGTTGGCGTCGGTGGAAATCGTGAAGCCGAGGCCGGACTCCTCGTCGACGCGGATCATGCCGCCGTCGTCGGGGAACGCGAGCGCCGTGTTGCCCATCACGTAGCGGTCGTACTGGTCGGTGATCCAGCTCGGGTCGGCCTGGTTGGGGGAGCCCAGCAGGGCCAGCACCTGCGAACGCAGGGTGTCGGCATCCGTCGCCCGCGGCAGCACCGTGGCGGTGTTGGCCTGCAGGGCGTCGATCCAGGCCGGGTAGGCCACCGGGCGGTCGTAAACCGGGCCGTCGACGGCGACGGTGCGCGGGTCGACGTTGACGATCTCCTCGCCGTTCCAGTCGATGATGAGCCGGCCGGTGTCGGTGACCTCGCCGAGCACGCTGGTCTCCACGTCCCACTTGGCGGTGACGGCGAGGAAGCCGTCGAGCTTCTCGGGCGCGACGACGGCCATCATGCGCTCCTGGCTCTCCGACATGAGGATCTCCTCGGCGGTGAGCGACGGGTCGCGCAGCAGCACGTTCTCGAGCTGGATGTACATGCCGCCGTCGCCGTTGGAGGCCAGCTCGCTCGTGGCGCAGGAGATGCCGGCGGCGCCGAGGTCCTGGATGCCCTCGACGAGTTTCTCGCGGTAGAGCTCGAGGCAGCACTCGATGAGCACCTTCTCGGCGAACGGGTCGCCCACCTGCACGGCGGGCCGCTTGGTGGGGCCGCCCTCCGAGAAGGTGTCGGACGCGAGAATGGATGCCCCGCCGATGCCGTCGCCGCCGGTGCGGGCCCCGAAGAGCACCACTTTGTTGCCGGCGCCCGTGGCGTTGGCCAGGTGCAGGTCTTCGTGGCGGAGCACGCCGACCGAGAGGGCGTTCACGAGCGGGTTGGCCTGGTAGACGGCGTCGAACACGGTCTCGCCGCCGATGTTCGGCAGGCCGAGACAGTTGCCGTAGAACGAAATGCCCGAGACCACGCCGTGCACGACGCGAGCCGTGTCGGGGTCGTTGATGTCGCCGAAGCGCAGGGCGTCCATCACGGCGACCGGCCGGGCGCCCATCGAGATGATGTCGCGCACGATGCCGCCGACGCCCGTCGCGGCGCCCTGGAACGGCTCGATGTACGACGGATGGTTGTGCGATTCGATCTTGAACGTGACGGCCCAGCCCTCGCCCACGTCGATGACGCCGGCGTTCTCGCCCATGCCGACCATGAGGTTCTTCTTCATGGCCGGCGTGACCTTCTGTCCGAACTGGCGCAGGTAGTTCTTGCTCGACTTGTAGGAGCAGTGCTCGCTCCACATCACCGAGTACATGGCCAGTTCCCCGCTCGTGGGGCGCCGGCCCAGGATCTCCCGGATGCGCGCGTACTCGTCGTCTTTCAGGCCGAGGGCGCCGTACGGCTGCTCCTTCTCGGGGGTCGCGGTCGCGTTGGAGACGGTGTCGGCGACGCCGCGAGTGGTGGGGGATGCAGCGGTGTCGGTCACGTCGGAAGTGCTCCTTGAAAGAACGGATGCCGGGGATGGGTCCAGTCTAGTTCGGGCTCCCGGCACCTTCGCTCCTCTCCACCCCACCCGGATCCGGCCTCGGTGAGGGGACAACTTTTCCTAGTGGAACCCGGTCGTCGACTAGGTAAAGCTGGCCCCTCACAGAGGAGTCACAGAGGAGTCGCAGAGGAGTCGCAGAGGAGTCACAGAGGAGTCAGGGAGGAGTCACAGAGGAGGAGGAACGGGAGGAAGGAGAGGGAGAGGAGGAGGGGGCGGGGTGGGAGAGAGCGCCTCCTCGACCTGCAGTCGTTGCCGCTCGAACCGGGCGAGCTCGGTCTCGTCATATCCGCCGTCGAGAACGGATGCCGTCAGGCGCCGGCATTGTGCGCGCACCTCGTCGCGCTGCCCGGCCGTGTGGGCCGCCTCCGCGACCTCGCGCAGGAGTTCGAAGAGCCGGCCGGCGACATCGGGATCACTCGCGCCGTACCGGCGCGGCTGCTGCACGCCGAGCTCGAGCAGGTCGGCGAAACCGTACCGGCAGGTGATCAGCCGGAGCGTGCCGTCGGCGTCCTGCAGGGCCGGGGGCTCGTCGGGGAGTGCAGCGATCGTACGCAGCAGCGCGGAGACGTGACGGAGCGCGTTCACTGCGGTGGTCGGGTCGTTCACGGCGGGCGAGAGCGACCGGTTGGCGACATCGACCAGCTGCCGGAGACCGTAGCCGACATCCTGACCGGCCGTGCGCTCGTATCCGGTCGCGTACGCCGCGTTCACGGCCTTGTCGATGTCGTCGTGCGCCGGAACGGAATCATCGCCGCCTGCGGAGCAGGGCCACCAGCTCGCCAGCGGAAGTCCGCTGACGACGCTGGAGCCGACCGGATTGCGCTCCTCGATGACGATGTCGTGCTGCACGGCGACCGCGAGCAGCTTCGCGCGGTTCACCGACGTGATGAAACCGGAGGACGCGGCGCGGGTCGTATGCGAGTCCGCGGGTCGCGCGACGGCCTCGGCCCGGCCCCCGGCGTCGGCCGGCGTCTCGCTCATGACGGCGATCGTGCGGTCGGTCTCCTTGTGCACGTTGTGCAGCATCGTGTCGACCCGCAGCAGGGTGGCCAGGTGAGCGAGGAACAGCGTGAGCATGATCACGCTGGCGAGGGTGAGCAGCGACGCGAGCGTGATCGTGATCCGCGGCACGATCGCATCCGTTGTCTCGTCGCCGTCCTGCACGGTGCGGAGCGCGGTGAGCGCGTAGGCGAATGTGCCGAGGAACACCGCCAGCGTGGCGTGCACGGTGCGGTCCTTGGCGAACAACCGCAGCAGGCGGGGCGAAGCCTGGCTGCTGGCCAGCTGCAGCGCCACGACGGTGAGCGAGAAGGTGAGCGACGTCGCCGTGATGAGCGAGCCGGCGATCGCCGAGAGCAGGGCCCGGGCTGAGCCCACCCCGCCGGCGAACAGGAAGTCGCGCAGCGTCGCCGGCAGGTCTTCGTCGATCGTGGTGTCCAGCACCGGGAGGTAGATTCCCAGCAGCACCGCGATCACGATGGCGGTGGTCGGCAGCGGCCACAACTGGGCGGAGATCTCCTCGCTGATCCTCGCCCACCGTCCGCTGAGCGGCCCGTGGCGGCCGCCGCCCGCGCCGGACGAGCCCTTCGTCATCGCGCCCCCTCCCCGGCGGGACTGCCGCCGATGCCCCAGCCTAGGTCGATGCCAGCGATCGTCCACCCTGCTCCCGCGCCCGCAGCTCCTTGCGCAGGATCTTCCCCGCCGTCGACTTCGGGATCTGGTCGATGAACTCCACCACGCGCACCCTCTCGTACGGTGCCACCCGCTCGGCCACGAACGCGATGACGTCGTCTGCGCTGAGGGCGGCATCCGGCCGGGCGACGACGAAGGCCTTCGGAATCTCCTGGCCGTCGGCATCCGCCACGCCGATCACGGCGGCGTCGGTGACCAGCGGATGCGCCAGCAGCACCGCCTCGAGCACCGCCGGCGCCACCTGGTAACCCTTGTACTTGATGAGCTCCTTGAGCCGGTCGACGATGCGGAAGGCGCCGTCGAGGCCGACCGTGGCGACATCGCCGGTGTGCAGCCAGCCGTCGCCGTCGAGGGTGGCGGCGGTCGCCGCGTCGTTGCCGAGGTAGCCGTGCATGATGTTGGGCCCGCGGAGCAGGAGTTCGCCCGGGGCGCTCTCGCGCTCCACGGGCGGCTCGACATCCGTGCCGGTCTCGGGGTCGAGCAGCCGGGCCTCCAGGTTGGGAAGGAGCAGTCCGATGCTGGAGCGGTCGAGGTCGTCCCGTTCAAGGGGGATCGCGTGCGTCACCGGGCTGGTCTCGGTCAGCCCATAGCCCTGCGAGACGGTCGTGTCGAGCCGCTCGGCGACCGTGGCGGCCAGGGCACCGTCGAGCGGCGCGGCACCCGAGAAGACGACGCGCACCGTCGACAGGTCGTACTCGTCGACGAGCGGGCTCTTCGCCAGGGCGACCGCGATCGGCGGCGCGATGAACACGAATGTCGCCCGGTGCTCGCTGATCACGCGCAGGAACTCTGCGAGGTCGAAGCGGGGCATTGTCACGAGCGACGACCGTTGCTTGAGGGCGAAGTTCAGCAGCACCGTCATGCCGTAGATGTGGTAGAACGGCAGCACCGCGAGCACCCGGTCGTCGGGGCCGAGGCCGATGATGACGCGGGTCTGCGCGACGTTCGCCACGAGGTTGCGGTGTGTCAGCATGACGCCCTTCGGAATGCCCGTCGTGCCCGACGAATAGGGAAGCACGGCCAGGTGCGTGGCCGGGTCGAAGGTGACCTTCGGCGCGGGTGCGCCCTGGGTGAGCAGATCCTGCAGCGACGGATGCCCGTCGGCGCCGTCGAGCACGATGAGGTGCGCGTCGTCGATGCCCGCGCTCGCCGCCGCGGTCTTCGCGCCGGCCAGGAGCGCGGAGACGGTCACCAGCCAGGTCGCCCCGGCGTTCGCCAGCTGGGCGGCGATCTCGTCGGGCTTGTACAGGGAGTTGATGGTGGTGGCCGTCGCGCCGGCGCGGAGGATGCCGTGGAACGCGACGGCGAAGGCCGGGGAATTGGGGCAGAGGAGCCCGACGACACTCCCGACCTCGCCGCCCCGGGCAGCCAGGGCGCCCGCGAACGCCTCGATCCGGTCGACGAGCTGGCCATAGGTGGTCTGGGCACCCGAAGTGCCGTCCACCAGTGCCACCCGATCGCGCTCGTCGTCGCCCAGGTCTCCGAACAGGTAGTCGAACACGTTCTGTTCGGGGACGTCGACGTCCGGGTAGGGGCTGGTGAACATGCTGATCTCCTTCGATCGGGCTCGGGCCTGCCCCATTTGACCCTGAACGTGCTCCGAAGGGCAAGCCCCCGCTCCCCAGCGCTCGCCCCCGACCCGCCCCGGCGCCCGTTGTTCCATCGCGAGGGGACAGCTTTCCCTAGTGGAACGAGCCTTGCACTAGGTAAAGGCGACCCCTCACGCGAGGGCGGGAGGGGCGCGGGCGGGAGGGGCGCGGGCGAGGGCGAGGACGGGACGGGACGGGGGAGGCGGGGGAGCGCTGAGGCGGCATCCGTATGCTGGACGAGGCCCACCCATCAAGCAGGAAGGCAGCTTCATTGCCCGATTGGCAGACCTGGCTCCAGTTCATCCTCGCGGTTGTCGCGGCGCTCGTCGCGGCGGTCGTGGCGACGCTTCTCGTGACCCTGATCGTGCACCTCGTCGCCAGGCGACGGGACTGGCCGCGCGCCCTCGTGCGGCACACCCGGGTCCCGTTCCGCTCCCTTGTCGTGGTGCTGGGGTTATGGTTCGCGGTCGCCAACTTCTTCCCGCTGCCTGACTCGCTCACGCTGCTGAACCACCTCTTCACGATCGCGGTGATCGGCACCGGCGCCTGGCTGCTCGGTCAGTTCCTGCTGTTCGTCGAGGACCTCGGCGTCGCCCGCTACCGCATCGACGTGCCCGACAACCGGGTGGCCCGGCGCATCCGCACGCAGATGCTCATTGTGCGGCGCCTCACCATCGTCGTCATCGCGGTTGTGGCGATCGGCAGCGTGCTGCTCACCTTCCCCGCCGTGCGAACGGTGGGTGCCAGCCTCCTCGCATCCGCTGGCGTTGCCAGCATCGTCGCCGGTCTGGCCGCGCAGTCGATTCTCGCGAACATGTTCGCCGGGCTGCAGCTCGCGTTCAGCAACGCCCTACGTGTCGACGACGTGGTGGTCGTCGAGGGCCAGTTCGGGCGCATCGAGGAGATCACGCTCAGCTATGTCGTGGTCAGGGTGTGGGATGACCGGCGCCTGGTATTGCCCTGCACCTACTTCACGACGCAGCCGTTCGAGAGCTGGACCCGCCGCTCCAGCCAGCTGCTCGGTGCGGTCGACTTCGACCTGGACTGGCAGGTGCCGCCGGCGGCCATGCGGGCCCAGCTCGCCGTCATCCTGGACCGCACCCCGCTCTGGGACCAGCGCACGAGTGTGTTGCAGGTGACGGATGCCGTGGGCGGCTTCGTGCACGTGCGCATCCTGGTCTCGGCCGTGGACGCCCCCACCCTGTTCGACCTCCGCTGCCTCGTGCGCGAGGAGATGGTCACCTGGCTGCAGCAGAAGCAGCCGGCCGGGCTCCCGCGGCGGCGCGTGCAGCTGCTGGGCGCCGAAGCCGCCTCCGACGAGCGGGCGACGGATGCCGCGCCCCACGAAACCGGCGAGGGCGGCCGCCGCTGGCATCCGGAACACGTGCCCGACGACGCCGACGAGGCGGCGGATTCCGCCGCGCACGGCGCGGAGCGCGGCGGCCTCTTCACGGGCTCGAAGGAGGCGGAGGAGCGCGCCGGCCAGTTCACCGGGGCGATCAGCACGGTGCCCGACGACGAGCGCGAGGACGCCGCCCGCCCCTGACGGGCAGCGCCGCACGGACTATCCCGCCTCGGACTCCGCGGTCTCGCCGTGCCCCACGATGTTGCCGCTCTTGAAGAGCACTCCTTGGGCGATCTCACGCCACTTCGGCATCTTCCGCAGGAGAAACTCGAGCTCCATGCTGAAGTGCTTGAATTCCTCGCCGAGTGAGTCGTCCATGATCGCGTGAGCTTCCTCGTCGGGTTCAACCGACATCCGCTGCACGTACCAATTGATGGCGTCCGCTTCCTCGCTCAGGCTCGTAAGCATTCGAGCGAGTGTTCTCGTTTCTGCCGATAGTTCATCCGCCGGCTCGTGATATTGCTCAAAACCCATCGTGACTCCTCGTCGAAAGTGGTTGTGAGCTTGAGCGTAGGTTGGAGTCGCCTGAGTGGCAACGGTCTGCCCGTTTCGCAGCCCTCGACGAGGCTGGGGACTCCGAGCACGCCCGCCGGTCAGCGCATGCGGTCAGCGGATGCCGTCAGGCGCCGACGAGGGTGCGCTCGATGACCGACGTGAAGAAGGCGAGGCCGTCGACGCCGGAGCGCATGGCGGCGGCGGTGTCGGGGCCGAAGCCCGGCTCCACCGCGTGCTCGGGGTGCGGCATGAGGCCCACCACGTTGCCGCGGGCGTTGGAGACGCCCGCGATGTCGTTGAGCGAACCGTTCGGGTTGGTCTGCAGGTACCGGAACACCACCTGGCCCTCGCCCTCGAGGCGGGCGAGCGTCTCGCGCGACGCGACGAATCCGCCCTCACCGTTCTTCAGGGGGATGGTGATCTCCTGCCCGGCCGTGAACCCGCTGGTCCAGGCCGTGGACGTGTTCTCGACGCGGAGCTTCTGGTCGCGGCAGACGAAGGTGCCGCGTTCGTTGCGGATCAGGCCGCCGTCGACGAGGTGCGCCTCGGCGAGCATCTGGAAGCCGTTGCAGATGCCGAGAACCGGCATCCCCTTGCCGGCGGCGTCGACGACCTCGGTCATGATCGGGGAGAGGCTCGCGATGGCGCCGCAGCGCAGGTAGTCGCCGTAGCTGAATCCGCCGGGCAGCACGAGCGCGTCGACGCCGGCGAGGTCGTGGTCGCCGTGCCAGAGGGCGACCGGCTCGGCGCCGGCCAAACGGATGGCGCGCTGCGCGTCGCGGTCGTCGAGCGAGCCGGGGAAGGTGACCACGCCGATCCGCATCAGCGGTCCGCCTTCTCTGCCGCATTCTCCTGCGCGTGGGTGCCGTCCGCCTCGATGCGCTGCGGGTCTTCGGTGACGTTGCCGGTGGCGAAGTCCGCTTCGGCGCTGGCCCCGAAGCCGTCGACGCCGGCGTAGTGCACGCTGACCACGTCTTCGATGACCGAGTTGGAAAGGATTTCCTCCGCGACCGCCTGCGCCTCCGCGAGCGCCGCGTCATCCGCCGGCCCGTCGACCGTGATCTCGAAACGCTTGCCGACGCGCACGCCGTGGAACCGGTCTTTGCCGAGGCGGGCGAGGGCGCCGGCGACGGCCTTCCCCTGCGGATCCAGCAGCTCGGCCTTGGGCATGACTTCGACGACGATTGTTGGCACAGGTCACTCCGCTTGCGCTCGGGGGTGGGATGCCCCTGATTCTACAGGCTGCGACGCCTCAGCCGGGCAGGAGGCCGGAGCGGCCGAGCAGGATCCCGCGCAGCACGTCGCGAATGGCCGCCATGCCGGTGTGCGTCTCCGCGAAGCTCGTGGAGAGCGGTGCCAGGCCCACGCGCAGGGCGTCGGGCGAGCGGAAGTCGGGCAGCACGTCGTGCTGCCACAGGGTCGCCGTGACCTGCCGCATCGCCGGATGCCGGAGCAGGATGTGCCCGCCGCGCCGCTCGGGGTCGCGCGGGGAGGCGAGCACCACGCCCATGGGCGCCAGCCACTCGTCGGCGAGGGCGATCGCGAACTCGGTGAGCGCGACCGACTTCGCCCGCACCTCATCGATGCCCGCCTCCTCGATCATGCCGATGGTGTCCTGCATGGCGAGCATGCCGACGACGGGCGGCGTGCCGCTCTGAAAACGACGGATGCCGGCGGCCGGCACGAACTCCGGCCCCATCTCGAACGGATCCTGGGCACCGGCCCACCCGCGGATGGGTTGCGACAGCCGGTCCTGCAGGTCGGCGCGCACGTACCCGAATGCGGGCGAGCCCGGGCCGCCGTTCAGGTACTTATAGGTGCAGCCCACCGCGAGGTCGACGTCGCAGGCGTCGAGGTCGATGGGCACGGAACCCACCGAGTGGCAGAGATCCCAGAGCACCAGCGCGCCGGCCTCGTGCACGGCGGACGTGATGGCGGGCAGGTCGGCCAGGAACCCGGACCGGTACGCCACGTGGCTGAGCAGCACGAGGGCGGTGCGCGGTCCCACGGCCTGCCGCACCTGCTCCACGGTGACGCCGGCGGCGGGGTCCGGCACGATCCAGCGGATGCTCGCGCCCCGCTCGGCCGCGATCCCCTCGAGCACCCAGCGGTCGGTGGGGAAGTTGTCGGTGTCGATCACGATCTCGGTGCGGCCGCGGCCCTGCGCGAGTGCGGCATCCGTCGCGGCGCGGGCCAGCTTGTAGAGCAGCACGCTCGTGGGGTCGCCGATGAAGACCTGGCCGGCCGCGGCGCCGAGCGCGGCGCGGCCGAGCTGGTCGCCGATCGTGAAGGGCAGCCGGGACCAGTCCTCGTCCCATCCGCGGATGAGCCGGGTGCCCCATCCGTTCGCCACAAATTCGGTCAGCCGTGCGACGCTCGCCTTCGTCGGCCGACCGAGGGAGTTGCCGTCGAGGTAGGCGAGCACGGGGGGCTCCACGCCGGCGTCGACGCCGACGAAGCGCTCGCGCAGGTGGGCGAGGCCGTCGATCCGGTCCATGCGGCGCGCGAAGGTGAGGTGCGGGTCGGCGGGCAACGCGTGTGACGGATCGGGGATCATGCTCGGCTTTCGCTTCGGGGCGCTCCTGAACGCGCCAGCGGCGGCCGCGGGCGCGTTTCCACGGTAGCGGTGTCGGCCGCGGAACGGGGCCGCGCCTCGCCCGTCCTACCCCACGATGGGGTGTCTGGCAAGGGGTCCTAGAATCGATGGCATGACTCCGCTTTCCCGCACCCCAGAGGACGTTTCCCCCTCCAGGCGCCGGGATGCGAGGGCCAACCGGGAACGGCTGCTCACCGAGGCGCGGATCCTGATCGCGGAGAACGGCATCGAGGCATCGCTCGAGGAGATCGCCCGCCGCGCCGAGGTGGGCGTGGCGACCCTCTACCGCAACTTCCCGACGCGCGACGACCTCGTCCGTGCCCTGCACGCGACGGCCCTTGCCGATCTCCTGCCCGTGCGCGAGGAGATCGAGGCCGCCCCCACCGCGTGGGACGGCGTCGTGGTGTACCTCGAGCGCGTCATCGAATGGCTGGTCGCCGACCCCTCGCTCCCGCCGATCCTCAAGCGCATGGCCGTCATCGAGCCCGGGATGCGCTCCGGGGACCGGTTCGAGTCGTTCATCGCCGAGCTCGTCGAGCAGGCCAAAGTGGAGAGTTCTCTCCGTTCCGACGTCTACGCGGTCGACCTGGCCGTGCTCATCACGCTGATCGGTTCGCTCGGCTCACTGGGCAACGGATACGCCGGCCAGTGGCACCGGCAGCTCTCGATCGCGCTCGACGGGTTGCGCCCTCCCGGTCACGACCGGGCGAAGCTCCCGGGGCGACCGCTCAACGTGAAGCAGTTCCGGGCGAGCATGCACGGCCTCAGCCGGCGGTCGCGCCGCGCGACGTGAGCCGACGGGCCCTGCCCCGCGGCTCTCGCCGCGCATCCACGGCACTTTCCGCCGAGATTGCCAGTTCCGGTCGAGTATGAGCGGCGCGCCGCTCACTCTCGACCGCAACGGTCACTCTCGGCGCGTGAGGCGGGTTACGCGGCGCGCACCGTCAGCGTGTTCGCCCACGGGTCGTCGAAGCTGAGGGCCTGCCCGTCGTGACGTGTCTGCACGCCGTAGTGCGACATCCGCTCGCCCAGTTCGCCGAGATCGTCGCCGGAGGGCACGACGATGTCGACCGTGCCGAGGCCGAGGGCCAGCCGGCGCTTGCCGGAACCGGCGCTGTTCCAGGTGTTCATGGCCATGTGGTGGTGGTAGCCGCCGGCCGAGACGAACAGCGCCGAGCGGCCCAGCGTGGCCGTCGTCTCGAAACCGAGCCGGTCCACGTAGAACTCGCGGGCGGTGACGGTGTCACCGACCGACAGGTGCACATGCCCGACCACCGCGTCGCCGGCGGTGGGCGCGGCAATGCCGGTCTCGGTGAGGTGCTCGCGGATGAACGCGTTGGGGTCGAGGTGGAGCGTCGCCATCTCCACCTGGCCGTGGGTCCAGCTCCAGCTCGTGCGGTCGCGGTCCCAGTAGAGTTCGATGCCGTTGCCCTCGGGGTCGGTGAAGTAGAAGGCCTGGCTCACGAGGTGGTCGGCGCTGCCGGTGAAGGTGCCCGGATGCTTCGTGGCGACCGAGTAGACCGCCGCGGCGAGGTGCGCCTGCGTGTCGAACAGGATGGCCGTGTGGAAGAGGCCGGCCTCGTGCGGGCTGGCGGCGGCGAGCTCGGGCGCGTGCTGCAGGATCACGATCGGCGTGCTGCCGCGACCGAGCACGGCGACCGGCCCGTCGTGGCTGAGGAGCTCGAGGGTCACCGCGTCGCGGTAGTACGCGATCATCGCGTCGAGGTCGCCCACGCGCAGGGTCACCGCCCCCATCGCGGTGTCGGCGGCGAGGAGGTCATGGGCGGTGCGGGTCATGCTCTCCACAACGGATGCCGCGCAGCCGGTATTCCGCGCGTCGCGCCCGCGGCCCGCGCCCCGCGCGCGTCCTCGCGGTCCGTCTCGACGAGACCGCGGCGCCGGGCTTAGGCCGTGAGGCGCTCCAGCAGCTCCCGGTAGCGCGCTGCCGTCCGCTCCACGATGTCGGCGGGCAGCTCGGGCGGGGTTCCGGTGCCGTCCCAGTGGGTGCTCAGCCAGTCGCGCACGATCTGCTTGTCGAAGCTCGCCATCCGCTCCTCGGGGGTGCCGCCCGCGCGCCACGTCTCTGCATCCCAGTACCGGCTCGAGTCGCTCGTGAGCACCTCGTCGGCGAGAGTCAGCTCGCCGGTGGCCCGGTCGGCCCCGAACTCGAACTTGGTGTCGGCGAGGATCACGCCGGCCGCTTCGGCGATGTCGGTGGCGGTGCGGAAGATGGACAGCGACAGGTCGCGGAGCGCCTCAGCGGCCTCCGCCCCGACCAGCTCGACTGTGCGTTCGAAGGAGATGTTCTCGTCGTGTTCCCCCATCGGCGCCTTCCAGGCCGGGGTGTAGAGCGGTTCCGGCAGCCGGTCACCGTTGGCCAGCCCCGCGGGCAGCCGGATGCCGCACACGGTCTGTGACTGCTGGTATTCCTTCCAGCCCGAGCCGGTGAGATAGCCGCGCACCACGCACTCGATCGGGTACATGTCGAGCGTCTTGCAGAGCATGGCCCGCCCGGCCACCGCGGCGGGGATGGCGCTGCGGGCGTCATCGCCGAGGGAGTGGTCGGGGACGAGGTGGTTCGGAACGGCGCTCAGCCGGTCGAACCACCAGAGGCTGAGCGTCGTCAGGAGCTCGCCCTTGCCGGGGATGCCCGGCTCCAGCACATGGTCGAACGCGCTCACCCGGTCGCTCGCCACCACGAGCAGGCGCCCGGCGCTCGCGACATCCGTTGCCGGGTCGTTGGCCGGCACATACAGGTCGCGCACCTTGCCGGAGTAGGCGTGGCGCCAGCCTTCGAGCTCGGGGGCAGCGGATGCGGGCGGCGGAGTGTCAGTGGTCACTGGTTTATTCTCCACCAGGTGCGCGTACGCTACTGAAGTCGGTTCGCGAGACTGGCCGTTCACGCGAAGAGAAGGACAACCCGCATGGAAGACATCACCAGGCCCTGGCCCGCGCTCTGGGCACTTGTCCTCGGCTTCTTCATGATCCTCGTCGACAGCACGATCGTGTCCGTCGCCACGCCCGCGATCATGACGGGGCTCGACGCGGGCATCAACGCGGTGATCTGGGTGACGAGCGCCTACCTGCTGGCGTACGCGGTGCCGCTGCTGATCACCGGTCGCCTCGGCGACCGGTTCGGCCCCAAGAACATCTACCTGATCGGCCTCGTGGTGTTCACGGGGGCGTCCACCTGGTGCGGGTTCTCCGGCGACATCACCATGCTCATCACCGCTCGCGTGCTGCAGGGCTTCGGCGCGGCGCTCATGACGCCACAGACCATGGCCGTCATCACCCGCATCTTCCCGCCCGACCGCCGCGGGCAGGCCATGGGCCTCTGGGGCGCGGTCGCCGGCATCGCCACCCTCACCGGGCCGATCGTCGGCGGCGTGCTCGTCGACGCGGCGGGCTGGGAGTGGATCTTCTTCGTGAACGTGCCCGTGGGCATCCTCGCATTCGTGCTGGCCTGGCGGCTGGTGCCGAAGCTCGTGACGCACCAGCACCGGTTCGACATCGTCGGCGTGGTCCTGAGCGCCGTCGGCATGTTCCTCCTCGTGTTCGGTATTCAGGAGGGCGAGACCTACGACTGGGGCACGATCGTCGGCCCGATCTCGGTCTGGAGCCTCATCGTCGCCGGCATCGTCGTGCTGGCCGGCTTCGTCGTGTGGCAGCACTTCAACCGGGGCGAGCCGTTGCTGCCCCTGAAGCTGTTCCGCGATCGCAACTTCTCGCTGGCGAACCTGGCCATCACCACGGTGGGCTTCTCGATCACCGGGATGGCGCTCCCGCTCATGATCTACGCGCAGACCGTTCGGGAGCTCTCGCCCACGCAGTCGGCGTTGCTGCTGATCCCGATGGCGCTCATCTCCGGCGGCCTCGCGCCGGTCGTCGGCAAGCTCGTCGACCGCATCAACCCCAAGTACATCGCCCTGTTCGGCCTGCTCTGCATGGCGGCGGCCCTGTTCTGGCTCGGGTCGATCCTCACAGCGGATGTCGCGATCTGGCTCCTCCTGCTGCCGATCGCGCTCCTCGGGCTCGCGAACGCCGGCATCTGGGCGCCGTTGTCGACCACCGCGACCCGCAACCTTCCGCCGCGCGACGCGGGAGCCGGCTCGGGCGTCTACAACACCACCCGCCAGGTCGGCGCGGTGCTCGGAAGCGCCGGCATCGCCGCGATCATGCAGGCCCGCCTCGTCGCTGACCTTCCCGCCGCAGCCGGCGCAGCCGCCGAGGGCGGAGCGGTTGCCGGTGGTGGCAGCCTGCCGGAGTTCCTGCACGCCGGGTTCAGCTCGGCCATGGGGCAGTCGCTCTTCCTGCCGGCGGCCGTCGCCCTGATCGGCGCGGTGACCGTCATCTTCTTCACCAAGCCCAAGGCGCCCGCCTGGGGGCCCGGAGCGGCGGCGGCCCCGGCTGCCGAGCAGCCCGCGGCGCCGGCGCCCGAGGGGCTCGCCGTTCACACCCCGGACGCGGTCGCGTCGCAGCAGGCCGCTGCCCGGGAGTCCGCGGACGCGCAGTAGCCCGCCGCCCAGTAGGCGCGTGCGAGCTGCGACACGGGACGGGCGCCCGCGACCGGGAGCGTTGGTGCCCGCGACCGGGAGTGTCAGTGCCTGCGACGGGGAGCGTCAGTGCCCGCGACGGGGAGCGTCAGTGGGCGACGCGCGCCGCGATGTCGGTGCGGAACTGCGCACCCTCCAGCGAAACCTCGCCGAGCGCCCGGTACACGCGATCGCGGGCCTCGGCGAAGTCCGCGCCGACGGCGATGACGTTCAGCACGCGGCCCCCGGTCGCGACGAGGTCGTCACCCCGCCGCGCGGTCGCCGCGTGGGCGATGCTCACTCCCGGCACAGCGGATGCCGCGTCGAGCCCCGACACGACGCGCCCGGTCACGGGCTGGTCGGGGTAGTTCTCGCTCGCGACGACGACCGTGATGGCGACGTCGTCCGAGAAGGCCGGACGCTCCACCCCGGCGAGCTCGCCCGATGCCGCGGCCAGCAGGAGCGTCGACAGCGGTGTGACGAGCCGTGGGAGCACGACCTGCGTCTCGGGGTCGCCGAACCGGGCGTTGAATTCGATGACGCGGATGCCCGCATCCGTCAGTATCAACCCGCAGTACAGCAGGCCGATGAACGGAGTGTCCTCGTGCTCGAGCTGGCGCACCGTCGGCAACGCGATGGTCTCGATCACCTCGTCGACGAAGGCCTGCTCGCTCCCGAAGCGTTCGTCGAGCCAGGGGAGCGGCGAGTACGCGCCCATGCCGCCGGTGTTGGGGCCGCTGTCGCCGTCGCCGAGCCGCTTGTAGTCCTGAGCGGGAGAGAGCGGAAGCACGTTGTGCCCGTCGCTGAGCAGGAACAGCGACACCTCGTCGCCGTCGAGGAACTCCTCGATGAGCACCGCGCCCTGGCGCAGCCAGTGCGTCGCGTGCTCGAGCGCTGCGTCGCGCGACTCGGTGACCAGCACGCCCTTGCCCGCGGCGAGACCGTCGGCCTTCACCACGTAGGGGGCGCCGTAGGCATCGAGGGCGGCCTCCGCTTCGGCGAGCGAGCCGGCACGGGCGGCGCGACCGGTCGGAACGCCGGCTTCGTCCATGATCCGCTTGGCGAAGGTCTTGCTGCCTTCCAGTGCGGCGGCCGCGCGGCCGGGTCCGAACACCGGGATGCCCCGGGTGCGGAGGGCATCCGCGACCCCGGCGACGAGGGGAGCCTCGGGCCCGATCACCACCAGCTGGATGTCGTTGGCGGTGGTGAACTCGGCGACCGCCTCCGGGTCGTTCGCGTCGAGGGCGACCACGTCGACGTCGGCGGCGATCCCGGCGTTCCCCGGGGCCGCGATGATCTCGTGCGACGCGTCCTCCCGGAGCAGGGCGGAGATGATGGCGTGCTCGCGGGCACCGGAGCCGAGGACGAGTATTCTCACCGCTTCAGGCTAGCGGATGCGCCTCTCCCGGCGCCCGTTGCGCCTTCGCCCCCGCACGCGCCGACGTCTCGCGCCCGTAACTCCGGAGATCAGCCGTGGCGTCGCCCGGCTTCCGCACGTTTCAGCGGCCGCCCGGTCCGGCGCGGCGCGTTTTTCCGGAGTTACGTGCAGGGGAGGCAGGATGGAGAGGTGGCCAGGGCGAGGATCGACGATGCGGCGGGCACGGCCGCGGTGCACGACTGGAGTGTCGGCGACGGGGGACGCGAGGTGCGTGCCCGCGCCGTGCGTTACACGCTGCAGGTGCTCGCCGAGCGCGCCGAGGGCAACACCGTCGAGGTGCGTGTGCCACCGTTCGGCGCCGTGCAGTGCATCGAGGGCCCCCGGCACACGCGTGGGACCCCGCCCAATGTTGTCGAAACGGATGCCGAGACCTGGCTCGCACTCGCCACCGGCGTGCTCACGTGGGGCGACGGCCTCGCCTCGGGGCGCATCCACGCCTCGGGGCAGCGCGCCGACCTCACCGGTCACCTTCCCGTGCTGTAGCGCGCCCGTCCCCCGGCTCCGTCCCCCGTCCTCCCACGCGCCGTGAGGGGCCAACTTTCCCTAGTGTCGCGGCCGCGCGACTAGGGAAAGTCGTCCCCTCACGGGCGGGGCGGGTCGGGGCGGGGCGGGTCGAGGTGGGGCGGGGCGGGAGCCGGGCGGGTCAGGTGAGGAGCGATGCGACCTCGGCGTACGTCGGCATGGAACTCGTGGCGCCGTTCCGGGTAACCGAGATCGACGAGGCCACCGTCGCCCAGCGCACCGCCTCCACCATGTCGGCCTCGCTCACGGGCCCCATCCGCTCGCCCTCGGCCTCCCCGGTGGTCGCACCGCCGGTGGCGGCCCCCGCCAGCCGGGCGACGACCCCGCCGACGAACGTGTCGCCGGCCGCTGTGGTGTCGACGGCCTGGACCGGCCGGGCCGGCGCCAGCCCGAGCACCGTTCCGTCGTGCGCGATGATCGAGCCTTCGGCGCCGAGCGTGACGATCGCCCAGGTTTTCCCCGCGCTCAGCGCCTCGGCCGCGCGCACCGGGTCGGCCTCCCCGGTGAGTTCGGTGGCTTCGATCTGGTTGGGCACGACGAGATCGACGGATGCGAGGAACCCGGCCGGCAACGGCATCACCGGCGCCGGCGTCAGCACCGTGAAAACGTCGGCGGCACGGGCGACGGCGATCGCCTCCTCGAGCACCGGAACCGGAAGCTCGCACTGCATCACGAGAACCGATGAACGCTCGATGAGCCGCGTCGCGGCATCCGTCAGCGCCGTCACCGTGGCATTGGCGCCGGAGACGACGACGATCGAGTTCTCGCCCGAGTCGACGACCGAGATGTGCGCGGTGCCCGTCGGCTGGGCCGACCGGGCCACACTCTCAATGCCGATGCTCGCGTCGGCCATGAGGTCGAGCAGCGCCGTGCCGTATGCGTCGTCGCCGACCGCGCCCACGAAGTTCACCACGGCGCCCTGCCGCGCGGCGGCCACCGCCTGGTTGAGGCCCTTGCCGCCTGGGACGGTCGCGAAGTCCGTTCCGAAGATCGTCTCGCCCGGTTGCGGCAGCCGCGGCTGGCGAACGACGAGGTCCATGTTGGCGCTGCCGAGCACGGCGATTGTCTTCATCCGCCCAGTCTGCCAGCAATGGGCATCCGGTCGCGGCGACCAGCGCGCGCACGCGGGCGCGGGCACACAGCTGGAGGTGGGACAATATGCGGGTGAGTATCCCCGAGCAGCCATTCGGCAGCAGGCCGAACGCTGACGAGAGTATCCCCGTTCACGACCCCGGTGAGCCGCGCGGTGAGATGCCCGTGTCCCCGGAGACCGCAGCCGAGCCCGAACCCGTGCAGACGCAGGTCGTCGTGCGCCGGTCGCCGCGCTACAACCATTTCATGATCCTCGGCGCCATCGTCGGCGCCCTGGTGGCGCTCATCCTCACCTTCGCCTTCCCCGCGAACCCCACCTACGACCGCGGCCAGGTCTTCGGCTACCTCCTGCTCGTGGGCGTCGCCATCGGCGTCGGCCTCGGCGCCCTGGTGGCCCTCATCCTCGACCGCATCGTCGGCCGCAAGGGCACAAGCGTCATCGCCGACTGGGTCGAGACCACCCCCGGCGATGAAACCGGCACACGAAAGGACGGCGACGCATGAGCGGCGGCGACGGACTGCTCGGTCACGACCTCCTTCCCGGCGAGAAGGGCCCGCAGGATGCCTGTGGCGTCTTCGGCGTCTGGGCTCCCGGCGAAGAGGTGGCCAAGCTCAGCTACTTCGGCCTGTACGCGCTGCAGCACCGCGGCCAGGAGTCCGCCGGCATCGCCACGAGCGACGGCGGCAAGATCCTGGTCTACAAAGACATGGGCCTCGTCTCGCAGGTCTTCAACGAGGCCGCGCTGAACACCCTCATCGGCCACATCGCCGTCGGGCACTGCCGGTACTCCACCACGGGTGGATCGAGCTGGCAGAACGCGCAGCCGACGCTCGGCCGCACCACGAGCGGAACCGTCGCCCTCGGCCACAACGGCAACCTCACCAACACCGCCGAGCTCCTGCAGCTCGTGCACGAGCGCTACCCGCAGGTCGAGGGCGAGTTGCGCCGCGGCAACACCACCGACACGGCCGTGCTCACCGCCCTCCTCACCGGCGACCCCGACCACACGCTCGAGGCCACCGCGCTCGAAGTGCTCCCGCGCGTGCAGGGCGCCTTCTGCCTCGTGTTCATGGACGAGACCACGCTCTACGCGGCCCGCGACCCGCAGGGCGTGCGTCCGCTCGTGCTCGGCCGCCTCGAACGCGGCTGGGTGGTCGCCTCCGAGACCGCGGCGCTCGACATCGTCGGCGCGAGCTTCGTGCGCGAGGTCGAGCCCGGCGAACTCATCTCGATCGACGAGAACGGCCTCCGCACCCAGCGGTTCGCCGCAGCCAAGCCCAAGGGCTGCGTGTTCGAGTACGTCTACCTCGCCCGCCCCGACACGTCCATCGCCGGCCGCGGCGTGCACGAGGCCCGCGTGGAGATGGGCCGCCGCCTCGCCGCCGAGCACGCGGTCGAGGCCGATCTCGTCATCCCTACGCCGGAGTCCGGCACGCCGGCCGCCATCGGCTACGCGCAGGCCTCCGGCATCCCGTTCGGGCAGGGTCTGGTCAAGAACTCCTACGTCGGGCGCACGTTCATCCAGCCGTCCCAGACCATCCGGCAGCGCGGCATCAAGCTCAAGCTCAACCCGCTCAAGGAGATCATCAAGGGCAAGCGCCTGATCGTCGTCGACGACTCGATCGTGCGCGGCAATACCCAGCGCGCCCTGGTGAGCATGCTGCGCGAGGCCGGCGCCGCCGAGGTACACGTGCGCATCTCCAGCCCGCCCATCACTTGGCCGTGCTTCTACGGCATCGACTTCGCCTCCCGGGCGGAGCTCATCGCCACGGGCCTCGGCGTCGACGAGGTGCGCCAGTCGATCGGCGCGGACTCCCTCGGCTACCTCTCGCAGGAGGGCATGATCGAGGCGACCGAGCAGCCGCGCGACCGGCTCTGCACCGCCTGCTTCACCGGCGAGTACCCGATCCCGCTGCCCGACGCCCAGCACCTCGGCAAGAACCTGCTGGAGCGCGGCGCCGCCGCAGACGGCTGCGACCCCGGCCCCGACGCCGAGTTCGAGGTGTCGCTTCCCGCCGGCCCCGTGCGCCGCACCCACAGTCCAGCCGCCCAGCCCATCGGCGACCCCGGAAGGCAAGAATGAGCAACGCTTCGTACACCGCTGCCGGAGTCGACACCACGGCCGGCGACCTCGCCGTCGAGCTGATGAAATCGGCCGTCGGCAGGACCCACGGCCCCAACGTGCAGGGCGGCGTCGGCGGGTTCGCCGGCCTCTACGACGTGTCCTTCCTCACCCACTACCGGCGGCCGCTGCTGGCCACCTCAACGGATGGCGTGGGCACCAAGGTCGCGATCGCCCAGGCCATCGACAAGCACGACACCATCGGGCAGGACCTCGTCGGCATGGTCGTCGACGACATCGTCGTGGTCGGCGCCCGTCCCCTGTTCATGACCGACTACATCGCCTGCGGCAAGGTCGTGCCCGAGCGCATCGCCACGATCGTGGGCGGCATCGCCGCGGCGTGCCTGGCCACCGGAACGGCCCTCGTCGGCGGCGAGACCGCCGAGCACCCGGGGCTCCTCGGGCGTGACGACTACGACGTGGCCGGCGCGGCGACGGGCGTGGTCGAGGCCGACCGGGTCCTCGGGGCCGAACGGGTGCGCGACGGCGACGTCGTCATCGCGATGGCCTCCTCCGGCCTGCACTCCAACGGCTACTCGCTCGTGCGCAGTATTCTTCGTCAGGCCAAGATCGACTTCGTCGATCGGTCTGATGACTTCGGCGGCCAGGTGGGCGAGTCGCTGCTCACCCCGACCCGGTTGTACACGACACCGCTGCTGGGCATCCTCGACGACCCGTCGCTCCACGGCGCCGTGCACGCGCTCAGCCACGTCACCGGCGGCGGCATCGCGGCGAACCTCGCCCGCGTGCTCCCGCTCGGTGCGTGGGTGGAGATCGACCGGTCCACGTGGTCGCCGCTGCCGGTGTTCCGGGTGCTGAGCGACATGGCCTCATCCACGCTCGAAAGCGCGGAGGGCACCTGGAACCTGGGCGTCGGCATGTTCGCGGTCGTCGCGCCGGAGGCCGCGGCATCCGTTATCGACCGACTCGACAACGACGGCATCGCCTCCTGGGTTGCGGGCACCGTCTCGACGACCGCCCGCGACGTCACCGGGTTCGAACAGGGTGCGAAGGGTGTCGACGGCGGCGCGGTGCGCCTCGTCGGGCGCTACGCCGACTAGTCGGTCACGGCCTGAGGCGCTGCAGCGTGCCGAAGGCGCACGAGAGCCGCCACCGCTGATGCGGCGACGACGGATGCGACGAGCGGGCTACGCGCGCTTCTGCTCGTCCTCGGGCGTGTAGTGGTCCGCATACTCCTCAGGAGCCAGCTCGGCCTCGTACTCCGGCCACTTGGCCAGATCCTCGTCGAGTCGCGGGTCGCCTGCGGCGTGCCCGGTGAGTTCACGCTCAAGCGCGTTGTAGTTGGTGTCAGGGCTGAAGTACTTCAGCTCTCGCGCAACCTTGGTGTGCTTAGCTTTTTGACGGCCGCGCCCCATGCGTGACCCCCTTACGATGCCAGGCCGGGATGAGCAATGAGTCACCCGGGATTACCGAACGGAACAGAGAAACCTAGGCTTAGTTTAGCATGGTGCACTTGTTCCCCCGCCGGAGCGGCATGCCGGGCGAAAGCGGGCCAGGTGGGGCCGGCTAGTGCTTCTCCCGGCCGGTGGGACGCCCGGCGGGGGTGAGTGGCTTCCGCGGCACCGGGCGAGGCCGCACCGGCTCGCCGCGTCGCTCCTGGCCCGGCAGCGGCCGTGACCGCCGGCCGTAGATGAGCTCCGAGGAGTCCAGCAGCCACGGCACCAGCGCGATCGTGACGCCGTGCACCATCATCAGCTTCTGGCGGATACGCCGGGCCTTGTGGTTGTGCAGCAGCGACTCCCACCAGTGGCCCACGATGTAGATCGGCGTGTACACGGTGACGACCTCGGAGCCGTGCTCCTCGCGGCGGCCCTTGATGTACTGGATCAGCGGCCAGCTGAGGTCACGGTACGGCGACTGCACGATGCGCAGCGGCACGGCGATGTTCTGCGCGATCCAGTCCCGTTTGAGCTTCAGCGTCTCGTCGTCGTCGATGGAGACGTGGATCGCCTCGAGACTCTCGTGCCGGGCAGCGATCGCGTAGTCGAGTGCCTTGAGCACCGGCTTCTGCATCTTGCCCACGAGCACGACGGCGTGGTCGCCCTGCGAGCCGAACGTGGTCTCCGGGTCGACGGCGATCTCGGTCGCCACGTCGCGGTAGTAGCGGTTGACGCCGAGCATGAGCGTGAACAGCACCGGCATCATCACGAACACGAGCCAGGCGCCGAGCGTGAACTTCGTGACCGTGACCACGAGCAGCACCACGAAGGTCAGCAACGCGCCGAAGCCGTTGATGGAGAGGCTGCGGAGGATCGGTCCCCGCGGGCTCGCTCCCGCCCGAAGCATCGTGATCCAGTGCTTCACCATGCCCGACTGGCCGAGCGTGAACGACACGAAGACGCCGATGACGTACAGCTGGATCAGAACCGTCAGGTTGGCGCGGTAGACCACGAGGATGAGACACGCCGCGAGGGCGAGCAGCAGCACGCCGTTGGAGTAGATGAGCCGGTCGCCGCGGGTGCTGAGCGACTTGGGCGCATACGAGTCGCGGGCGAGCACCGAGCCGAGCAGCGGGAATCCGTTGAACGCCGTGTTCGCGGCGAGGAGCAGCACCGCCGCGGTCGCCGCCTGCACGATGAAGAACAGCAGCGAATTGTTGCCGAAGATCGAGGAGGCGACCTGCGCGATGAGGCTCCGCTGCGGCTCGGTCGCGCACTCGGCCCAGCCGATCAGGTCACACGGGTCCTCCGAGTAGTGCACGCCGGAGATCAGCGCCAGGGCCGTGAGCCCCACGAACAGGGCGATGGCGATGCCGCCCATGAGCGCGAGCGTCGCCTGCGCGTTCTTGATCTTCGGACGACGGAAGGCGGGCACGCCGTTGGCGATCGCCTCGACACCGGTGAGGGCGCTGCATCCGCTGGCGAACGAGCGCAACAGCAGCAGGATCAGCGCCGCCTGCGCCAGCGAGTGCGACTCCACCTCGTATCCCGCCGATTCGGCGACCGGCGGATCGCCGAGGGCCACCCGGGTGAGCCCGACCAGCACCATGGCGAACACGCTGCCGATGAAGACGTAGGTGGGAACCGCGAACGCCTTGCTCGACTCGCGCACCCCGCGGAGGTTCACCGCCCCGAGCAGGATCACGAAGAACACCGCGAGCTCGACGCGCAGCGGCGCCAGCTCGGGCAGGGCCGAGATGATGTTGTCCACACCGCTGGCCACCGACACCACGACGGTCATCACGTAGTCGACGAGCAGGGCGGATGCGACCACCAGGCCCGCCTTCTCGCCCAGGTTCTTCGACGCGACCTCGTAGTCTCCGCCGCCCGACGGGTAGGCCTTCACCAGCTGCCGGTAGGAGAGGGTGACCACCACGAGCAGCAGCACCACGACCGCGGCGACCCACGGCGCGAAGGCCAGGAACGACAACCCGCCGAGCGTCAGGATCATCAGGAGTTCCTGCGGCGCGTACGCCACGCTCGACAGCGGGTCGCTCGCGAAGATGGGAAGGGCCAGGTATTTGGGGAGGAGCTGGCCTTCGAGCTGCTCGCTCGGGAGCGGGTCTCCGATGATCCACCGCTTCGGCGAGCGGATGTCGGGTGGCGGGGCGTTCCCCTCGGAAGTCACGAGGGACGACACTACACCGTTGATTTCCGGTGTCAAGCGGGGCTAACGGCGCAGCGAATCCAGCAGCCGCGACCGCACGCCCGCGAGCTCCCGCCGCAGGTCGTCGACCGTCTCGGGACCGATCGGGGAGCGGGCGGCCAGCGTGCGGAGATCGGTGCGCACCTGCTGACGGAACTCGTTCAGCACGACGTCGGCCTCGCGAAGCAGCCGGGCGGAATGGCTGTGCGGCGACTCCTCGGCGGCCGGCTCCTTCGCATCCGTTTTCGCCTGCTGTGCGGCGGCGGCCAGGTCCGCGCGCAGGCTCTTCATCGCCGCGTTGACGCCCGTGCGCACCTCGTCGGCCAGGCGCCGCACGGAGTCGCTCATCTCGTTCTCGATCATGGTCAGGTCTCCTTCACGTGCGTTCAGCTCGGCGCGTCCGGCGTCGGTGATGTCGTAGACGGTCTTGCGCCCGTCGGCCGCCTTCTGCACCAGACCGTCCTCCTCGAGTTTGGCCAGCCGCGGGTAGATGGTGCCGGCGCTCGGGCTGTAGGTGCCGCCGAAGCGGTCGCTGAGCGCCTGGATCAGCTCGTAGCCGTGCCGGGGCTGCTCGGCCAGCAGGCTGAGCAGGTAGAGGCGCAGGCTGCCGTGGGAGAAGACCGGCGGCGTCATGCGGATGCCTCGCCCGGCGCATCCGTTGCCCCGGACGGCGCCTGGACGCGCTGGCGCACGACGGAGATGTCGCCGGAGACGGAGTTCGCGCGCAGTTCGAGCCAGGAGCCGGCGAGTTCGCCGAAGCTGCCCTCGTAACCCTTGCCGAAGCTGCGGCGGATGGTGTGGTCGTCGACCTGCAGGGCGCCCGAGACCGTATTGAGGAGGTAGCGGGCGGGCACGTCGGAGCCGAGCCGGAGCATCACGTTGCCGTTGACGGTGTTGGTGGTGACGGCGTTGGGGGTGCCGGCGAGGTCGAGGAACACGTCACCGGAGACGCCGTCGAGGGTGAAGCGGTCGATGTGGCCGCTGGCGGTGGTCTCGCCGGTGACCGTGTGCACCGAGATGCTGCCGGTGTGGCCCCGCACCGAGAACTCCCCGTTCACGCCGTTGAGGTCGAGCGGCCCGGAGAGGCCGTCGACGACGATATCGCCGGAGACGGTGCTGAGCCGCGCCCCGGCGGTGAGATTGGAGACCAGAGCCTCTGCCGAGACGACGCCGAGCTTGAGTGCCACGTCGCGCGGCACCATGACGCTGATGTCCGCCTTCGCGGTGCCGCGGAAGGAGGAGAAGGCGTCGATGAAGTTGTCCCAGCGCAGTTGCGGGTGGTCGATCTCGAGGGCGTCGCCGTCCATGGAGATGCGCAGGTCTTTGCCGGTGACCGAGTGCACCTCGACGCGGGCGCCCGGCTCGTCGTGACCGATGACATCCACTTTGCCGCCGATGAGGGTGACCTTCAGCCGGCGCACGAGGGCCAGGTCGATGACTTTGGACTGGCCGGGGGCGACCAGCCATTTTTCGAGTGACATCTTTTCTCCCTACGGACGGCGAGTGGGCCGCCCCATAACTCGCGATATATCGCGACCGATGAAGACACGTTATATCGCGTTCAACGGATGCGCAAGAGTCGCCGCACCGTCGGCCGGACTTCGCGGCAAGCGTTCAGGAAGCGGGCGAGGGTTGGGACGCGCGCCCGCTTCCTGAACACGAGCCGGCGCCGGGCGCCCGCTCTGTTGAGGGCGGCGGGAGCGTACTTACGCCAATAGTTCGGGGCGATACCGCTTCATTCGGCTCGCTTACATTGAGGACTATGGTTCAATTGAACGGTGATCGACATAAGTCTCGGAAATGCCCTCGGATCCACCGGTGCCAGCGACCTGTTCCAGATCCTCCGGGACGGTCGTCCACGCACCCGCACCGAGCTGGCCAACCTGACCGGACTGGCACGCTCCACGATCGCGCTGCGCATCGACGCGCTCACCGAACTCGGCCTGGTCGGACCGGCGGGCGATGCCCCATCGACGGGCGGCCGCCCCTCCTCGCAGTTCGCTCTGGCCACCGACACCAAGGTCGTCCTCGCCGTGGACATCGGCGCCTCCCACATCCGCCTCGCCGTCAGCGACCTGTCGGGGCGGCCCCTGCTGGAGGATGCCACGGACATGGAGGTGTCCGCGGGGCCGGAGGCAGTCCTGAACTGGGTGATCGATGCCGGTGACGCACTCCTCACCGCGGCCGGCCGTTCGCTCGCCGATCTGCTGGCCATCGGTGTCGGCCTGCCGGGCCCGGTCGAGCACGGCAGCGGCCGCCCGATCAACCCGCCCATCATGCCCGGCTGGGACCGGTTCGACGTGCCGGGATGGCTGCAGGCGCACTTCGACGTGCCCGTGCTGGTCGACAACGACGTGAACATCATGGCGCTGGGGGAGCGCGAGCTGGCCTGGCCCGACGTCGATCACCTCGTGTTCATCAAGGTGGCCACCGGCATCGGTTCCGGCGTCATTTCCGGGGGGATGCTGCAGCGCGGTGCCCAGGGCATCGCCGGGGACATCGGCCACGTGCAGGTCTCCCGCGGCCTCGACGTGCCCTGCCACTGCGGCAACCGCGGCTGCCTCGAAGCCCTCGCCTCCGGACCCGCGCTCGCCAAGGCCCTGCGCGCGCGGTCCATCGACGCGCACGGCAGCCAAGACGTGGTCGACCTCGTCAAGCACGGCAATCTCGAGGCCATCCAGGCGGTGCGGCAGGCCGGACGCGACCTCGGCGAGGTGCTCACCGCCTGCGTCAGTCTGATCAACCCCTCCGTGATCGTCATCGGTGGCTCCATGGCGCAGGCGGGCGAGCACCTGATCGCCGGCGTGCGCGAGGTCGTCTACACGCGCTCGATGCCCCTGGCCACACAGCACCTGCAGATCACCCAGTCGAGCGCCGGTGTGAATGCCGCGGTGCTCGGTGCGAGCATTCTGGCCATCTACCATGCCCTTTCGCCCGCCGTGGTCGAAGCCATGGTGGCCCGGCACACTGGCTGAATTCCGCGCATGAGGTGCGCCAGCAGGCGCCTCGTGCGCCGCTGGCATTTCGGCGCACGACAGCGCCCTCGGCTTCCGTGCCCAAAGCGCGTCCAGTACCGCCTTGGCCCCGGCGCAGCTGCCGCTTCAGTCGTGCTACCCGCGTCTACCGGGTGCTGAACGCCGCGTCGAAGGCCGCATCGGGCTGGTCGAAGGCGAGGCGGCGCACGAACTGGAGCGCCTCCGGTGCGCCGATGAGCCGGTCCATGCCGGCGTCCTCCCACTCCACCGAGATCGGGCCGTCATAGCCGATCGTGTTGAGCATGCGGAACGCGTCCTCCCACGGCACGTCGCCGTGCCCGGTGGAGATGAAGTCCCAGCCGCGGCGGGGGTCGGCCCAGGCCAGGTGCGAGCCGAGCCGGCCGTTGCGGCCGTTGCCCATCCGCTTCTTGGTGTCCTTGCAGTCAACGTGGTAGATGCGGTCCTTGAAGTCCCACAGGAAGCTCACCGGGTCGAGGTCCTGCCAGACGAAGTGGCTCGGGTCCCAGTTCAGGCCGAACGCCTCCCGGTGCCCGATCGCCTCCAGCGTGCGCACCGTCGTCCAGTAGTCGTAGGCGATCTCGCTCGGGTGCACCTCGTGGGCGAACCGAACGCCGACCTCGTCGAAGACGTCGAGGATCGGGTTCCAGCGGTCGGCGAAGTCCTGGTACCCGGCGTCGATCGCCTCCTGCGAGACGGGCGGGAACATCGCCACGTACTTCCAGATCGACGAGCCGGTGAACCCCACCACGGTCTTCACGCCGAGCTTGGCCGCGAGCCGGGCGGTGTGCTTCATCTCCTCGGCGGCGCGCTGGCGCACCCCTTCCGGGTCACCGTCGCCCCACACCACATCCGAGAGGATGTCGCGGTGCCGCTGGTCGATCGGGTCGTCGCACACCGCCTGACCCTTCAGGTGGTTCGAGATCGCCCACACCTTCAGGTCGTACTTCGCCAGCAGGTCGAGCTTGCCCTGCACATACTCGTCGTCATCCCAGCGCCACGGGTCGAGGTGGTCGCCCCAGCAAGCGATCTCCAGCCCGTCGTAGCCCCACTCGGAGGCCAGGCGCGCAACTTCTTCCAGGGGCAGGTCGGCCCACTGGCCGGTGAACAGGGTGACGGGGCGGGGCATGTCGTGACTCCTCTGAGTGCGCGTGATGGGAATTTGCTTGGTCAATGCAGGAATGGGAACTTACATTCACGGCCCCTCTGGCGCTCCGTTGCCGACCGTGCGCAATCGTGTGACTTCCAGGGGTCGGACCAGCCAATCCGGAACCACGTCTAAGAAGTTCTTGACGTGCTCTTGCTCGTTGTGCGCGTGCAAAGCCTCTTCTGTGGACCATTCCTCGTAAAGGATGAAGCGGTCTAGGTCATTCGCATCAACAAAAACGGAATAGTCGACACAGCCGTGATCTTCACGGCTGTGAGCCTGAAGCTTGGTGAGTTCGTTCTGCAGGGCAGCACGGAACTCGGGTTTCGCCACGAAAACTGGCATAAGGATGGCGACGTCCGATTTCGCCGCTGTCAAGGAGATGCCCGTCATGGCGTCCCCGCCTTCTAGAGCTCCGCCGGCTGAACGTCTACCCACGCATCTGATTCAGCTGACTGCACGATGGCATCGTCAATCAAGGCGATCTGATATCCGTCTGCGAAATTTGGACTCACCGTGCCACCTTCTGCAATAGCGGTGAAGAAGTCGTGAGCTTCGATGATTTTTGTTTCGCCGTAACCGATACCCAGTGCGGGGATGGGCCACAGGGCTGCACCGTAGGGGTGGACCGGGCCAGTGTAGATGGTTCGGAAACCTCGGCGGTCCCCCTGATCACTCGCGAAACACACCTGCAGTTCGTCGCGCCGTTCGTAGTTGAATACGATACTTCCCTCGGATCCGTGGATTTCGAATGTGATGAAGTTATTGCGACCGTAGGCGTTTCGGGTGGCCTCGATGGACCCGACCGCGCCGTTAGAGAAGCGGATCATCGTCATGACTTCATCGTCGACGTCTACGTCGCCCCGCGGCCCGTCGGAACCACGTACGGTGCCGAGAGCATCAGCGCCGCCAGCCTGGAGCGGTCGTTCAGGAATCCAAGTGGACAGGATGGAGTTCACCTGGCTGAAATCACCGACAAGGTACCGCGCCATGTCGATCACATGTGTAGCGATATCGCCAAGTGCTCCGGACCCTGCGATCGACTTCTGGAAGCGCCAGGACAACGGAGAATTGGGGTCGGCGCTCCAGTCCTGAAGGTACGTTCCGCGGAAGTTCAAGATGCGGCCAATGGCACCTTCTTCGATGTACTTCTTTGCAAGCGCGACAGCGGGCGTCCGCCGATAATTGAACGCAACAGCATGCACCACCCCTGCTTCCTTCACGGCCTCGTACATTGCCTTCGCCTCTTGAGAGGTGCGGGCAAGCGGCTTCTCGCTGATGATGTGCTTGCCGGCCTTGGCCGCAGCAATGGCGATCTCGGCGTGCAGGTGATTTGGCGTTGCGATGTCGACAACGTCGATCTCAGGGTCTTCCACGACGCTGCGCCAGTCCGAGGTGGATTGCTCGAACCCGAAGCGGCGTGCAGCTTCTGCCGCTAGCTGGTCTGTCGCTTCAGCAATCGTCTTACGCACGGGCATCGCAGGCGCAGGCCAGAAGAACATTGGCATCGCCGCGTAGGCGAGCGAATGAGCCTTGCCCATGAAGCCGCCGCCGATAAGGCCGACATTGAGATTCTGCATGATGATTCGTTGTCCCTTCTAGATGCGGCACGCCGCAATGGCTTCTATTCGTTTGTGCCGCGCTTTACGTGGCCTCGTGATCAGAGAACGTTGTCAAGGAATTTCTTGCTGATTTCTGCGGCAACACGAGGGTCACCGTCATAAGAGTCGAGTTCGACCATGAGCCAGCTGTCGTACCCGCTTTCTTTGACCGCCCGGATGATGTCTTCCATATCTAGATCGCCTTCGCCTAGGGGTAGGAATGCGAATGGTTCCTTCCGCAAGTCCTTCAGATGGACGTGACGAATTCGATCGGAGTACTGCCGGATCAATGCGGCAGGGTCTCCACCGGCCGCCGCTAGGTGCGCCGTGTCAGGGCAGAACCCGATCTTGGTCAGGCCCATCAGCTTCTGTAGTTCCTCGGGGCTCTCCACGATGGTGGACAGGTGTGGGTGATAGCTCGCTTCTAGTCCGAAGCTTTCTGCAATGTCAGTCACCCGATCCAGGGCTTCGCCCAGACGCTGGTAGTCGTCATTCGTGGTTCCAGCCGCCCGTCGTGCGCCACCACCAACGACAAGTCGTTCCGCCCCGAACGTCTTAGCCAGCTCGGCGGCACGATGGACGCGGTGCAGCTCATCGGGAAGGATGTCGGAATAGATGAAGTTAGCGCCGGTGTAAACGCTCACCAGTTCGAGTTTCGCGTTCTCCATCATTTCGCGGAGCTCATCCGGACGATCGGCATGGTCGGCAAGGTTGCCGTCGAACATTTCAATTCCTTCGTACCCCACCGAGCCGATATCGGCAATCGCCGCTTCCATGGAGCCGTTCGCGCGATAGAAGAGGTCTTTGACGCTGGTAACTCCGGTTGCATCGCCCACGACGCCGCCCCAGGTGATTGTGTGGTAACCCAAACGCATTAGCTTGACCTTTCGTTAATAAGCGCGGTCGGCTTGATTCCGGTCGCGCTGTCATCGATACTCGGAACGCTGACCCAGCCCCCCGAGGCAGCGGAATCCAAGACGGATTCGGTCAGTTGCGCGGCCCGCAATCCGTCACGAAATGTCGGTAGTCCGACAACCGCTTCTCCTGAGATTGCTGAGTAGCTGTCCTTGACGAAAGCATTGAAGGAGTCTTGGTATCCCTGCGGGTGTCCAGCTGGCAGAACCGCGTATTTCTTACCCTGATCGGTTGTGAGCATGTCAGCTCCAGCGGGGATATGGCGCGCGGACTTAGTGTCGCCCACCCGCAATGTGCCGGGGTTTTCCTGATTGAAGCTGAATGATTTTTCGGTTCCGTCAAACGAGAACCAGAGTCGATTTTTGCGGCCCGGTGTGACCTGGCTGATCACGAGGGATCCGCTTGCCCCATGATCCGTCTCGAAAAGCAGGTTGGCACCGTCTTCCGTTTCGACGCGTGTGGCTCGGGCGCCATTAGGACGCTCGGGGAAGGCGCGTGAAGTCTTGGCGACTAGTCGAGTAATGCGGTGGCCAGTCACGAATTCCATGAGATCGCACCAGTGGACGCCGATGTCTCCGAATGCTCTAGAACCGCCCCCGAGTGCAGGGTCCACTCGCCAATTGTTTGAGCGGGGATCTGCCAACCAGTCCTGCAGGTATGAGCCATGCAAGAGCCACAGTCTGCCCGCATCGCCCGAGAGGATCCGCTCTCGGATCTCCCGTACAGCAGGATAAAAGCGGTAGATAAACGGAACAGAGGCAACAACGCCGGCTGCCTCTGCTGAAGAAACCAGCCGGGCCGCGTCCTGCACGGACGTGGCGAGGGGCTTTTCACAGATCACCGCTTTGCCAGCAGCGATTGCGCTCGCCGCTAGCTCGGCGTGGGACGCGTTGGGCGTGCAGATGTGCACGACATCAATGTCATCCCGGGCGATGAGCGTCGCCGGTGACTCGCAAGCTTCCGCGGCGCCTAGCCGGGTGGCAGCGGCGAGAGTTCCCTCGGGGCTGCGGCTGGCTACGGCTGCCACTACGCCCCCGCTTGCACGAACGGCGTGGGAGTGGACGGTCCCCATGAAGCCCGTTCCGATGATGCCAGCACGAAGTGCACCACCAGCCTGCATGGTCATTTCTTACGGGCCAAGGCGACGGCGAGGATGATGATGGCGCCGCGGACGATTTGTTGCTGGCTGCTGTCCAGCCCGGCGAGTACCAGGCCGTTGTTGATCAAGCCGATGAGCAGTGCGCCGAACATTGTGCCGATCACCGTGCCACTGCCACCGAACAAGCTCGTTCCCCCGAGGATGACAGCCGCAATGGCTGAGAGCTCATCTCCGGTGCCCCACTGGAACCGTCCCGATTGCAGTCGGCCTGCGTAGAGCATGCCGGCGACACTGGCGACGACTCCAGAGATCAGTAACACCGTGAATTTGATGCGCTTCGTGTTGATACCTGTGAAGTTGGCGGCGGTCCGGTTTCCCCCGGTTGCCAGAACCTGACGACCGAATTTGGTGCGGGAAAGGCCTATCGCGCCAATCGCGACGAAGACGGCAGCCCATACGACAAGACTCGGAACTGGGCCGATGTTTCCCGAGCCGAAGATGTTGTTGAAGACATCACTGAGGATCGGCTCAGGGGCGGAATTGGTGATCCACTGCGCCGTGCCGACGGCGACGCCCATCATCCCGAGCGTTACCAAAAATGACGGGATGCCAAGCAGGCTGACCAGGGAACCGTTTATTGCACCGACAACGAAGCCGACGGCCAAGCCGGTGACGATCCCTGGCACGAGGCCCCAGGCGGAGATCGCCATTGCCGTGGATACGCTCGAAAGCCCGGCGATCGATCCCACGCTGAGGTCGATCTCCGCAGCCGCGATTACATACGTCATTCCGACGGCGATGACCATGATTGTTGCGGTCTGGCGCAAAATGTTCACGAGATTGACGGGTGAAAGGAATCCCTGGTTTCCAAGGAAGATCGCGAAAAAGAGGAACACAACTGCAAAGCCGATGTAGATGACGTACCGGCGCCAATCGATTCCGGTGATAATGTCCCGGGATCGGCGTTTGGAGGCGATCGGCGACGCCGAAGTGGTACTCGTGTTGTTCATGTTCAGACTCCTTGAACTGCAAGTTGAAGAAATTCCTCGTCAACAATCTCGTTGCGAGAAAGATCGCGAATTACGGAACCGTCGCGGATGATTAGCACGCGATCGCTGACAGCAAGAAGCTCGGGGTATTCCGAAGAGATGATCATGACGGCCTTTCCTTGATCCGCCAGATCACGGACCAGATCGAGAATCTCGCTCTTCGTGCCGATGTCAATGCCCGCTGTGGGTTCGTCAAGAATCAAGATGTCGGGGTTTCGGCCCAGCCACTTGGCTAAGACGACTTTTTGCTGATTGCCGCCGGAGAGCAGGTTGACCGGCTTGGCGGGATTGGAGACCTTGACAGCGAACTTCGAGATCAACAAGTTAGCGAGCTCCTTACCCGCGCGAGTATCTATCAACGGGCCTTTGCCGATTCCAGTCAGCAGACCGAGCAGAAGATTGTCGCGGACCGAGTGGTCCAGAACCAATCCTTGATCTCTTCGGTCCTCGGGGATTAGGGCGATTCCGGCTTGCATTGCGCGCTGCGGCGAGGAGATGTTGACTTTCTCACCCCGAATGTAGATGTCCCCGCTTTCAACGCGATCAATGCCGAAGAGCGCTCTGGCCAATTCCGTGCGTCCGCTCCCCATGAGGCCAGCGAGCCCGATAATCTCTCCTGGCCGAAGGGTGAGGGACACGTCCCGCACCCGCGCTCCGGCATTGAGCCGACGCACCTCAAGGAGTGGTTGATCGTCGAATGCGGCTTGGGATCGAGTGCGGTAGGTCAGTTCCCCCTCGATTTTCTTGCCAACAATGCCCTCAATGATCTGCTCGGGAGCAACGTCTGCGAGCGATTCGGTCAAAAGTCGCCGCCCGTCCCTCAGGATGGTGATGCGGTCGCTGACACGGTAAACTTCGTCCATCCTGTGTGAGATGTAGATAATGGAGATGCCGCGGCTCTTCAGCCGGCCGATCAAGGCGAACAGCGCCTCGGTTTCATTCTTTGCAAGACTCGCCGTCGGTTCATCCATAATTAGAACTCGCGCGTTCTGGGCCAACGCCTTGGCAATCTCGGTGAGTTGCCAGTAAGCGGTTCCTAGGCGGCCCACCTCAGAGCGCGGGTCGAGATCGACCTCCATCTCTGAAAGTACGTCTCTAGCGCGCTGCCTTGATTCTCTGTCGTTGATGAATCCCGCGCCGTTCAACGGCTCAGCTCCGAGGAAGATGTTCTGCGCGACGGTGAGGCTGGGCACGAGGCTGAATTCCTGGAACACCATGCCGATGCCAGCGGCCTTCGCGTCCGGGATGGAATCGATTTTCACTCGGTTGCCGTCGACCATGATCGTGCCGCGATCGGATTGGTAAACACCTTGCAGGATCTTCATCAACGTTGACTTTCCCGCACCGTTGCCGCCGACGAGAGCGTGAACTTCGCCTTTGCGAACTTCGAAATCAACGTCATTGAGGACAGTTACACCATTGAAGCTCTTGGAGATGGACCGCATCTCCACTGCGTACTCTGCTCCGGTCATGAGACACCACATTTTCCGGAGGACGCGGCGAGAAAGCCGCGGCCCCCATTCATCGATTACTTCTTGTAGGAGTCCACAATCGACGCGGGCGGATCAGCGTGATACACCTGCTTCCAAGCGTCGAGCACGTTTGAGTGGTCAACGGGAAGAGCAGGCACCGCTACGTATGCCGGCAGGTCCTTGCCGATCAGAGAAAGAGCTCCCAGACGGGCTTCGGTCACTCCCTGGTCGAAGGGTCGCTGCGCGCCGAGACCGACAATGAGCTGGTCCTTGGCCAGTGCGATCGCGACGTTCGTCCCGAGGTCTTCAGTGGCTATTTTCAGGTTTGTGTTGCCTGCCGCTCTCGCGGCTGCCATAACACCTTCTGCAGGGACGTCCCAAACAGCCCAGATGCCCGTCAGGTCGGGGTGCTTGGTCAGCATGGCGCCAGCGGACACTTGTGCCTGTCCGGCGAAATCAGGACCAGCGATACCTGTCTCTTCGACAATCTCGATGTCGGGGAATTCCTGGTTGATCGTCTCTTTGAAGCCTTGGTAGCGCTGTTTGGTGACGAAGAAGTCAGCTTGATGGAAAATTACGCCGATCTTGCCTTTACCGCCGATTGCCTTGGCCATCTCGTATGCGGAGACCACTCCGTTGCCGTAGTTGTCGGCCGATACGACGGAGACATAATCTTCGCCGGCCGTCATGCCGTTGGGCACATTGTCCATGAACACGAGCTTTATTCCAGCCGCCGCCAACGCTTCATAAGCTGATTCTGTGGCAACGGGATCGGTCGGGATCGACACGATGAGGTCGGGCTTCTGGGTGGCGAGAGTTTCAAGCTGCGACACTTGCTGGTCGGGCTTGAAGTTTGCATCTGTCGTCGCGATCACTTTGATGCCGAGCTTGCCGAACTCGCTTTTCAGGCCGGCGATCTGGGCGGTGGCCCAGTCGTTCCCGCCGTAGTGCATGGCGATAGCCGCAGTCGCGTTCAGCGCCTTCACTTTAGCGATTTCTTCCTCCGTCATGTCTGCTGAGGAAGCGGGAGCGGCCGTTTCGCCGTGGGGACCCTTGCTGAGAACCTTTCCGCTGACAATGTCCGCAAGTGCCTTCTCCGCCTTTTGCACGGCTGGATTTGCAGAGGCAGCAGCCTGCGAGTCGGAGCTTCCTGCCGAACTGCAGCCCGAAACGGCGATGAGTACCGCCCCTGTCGCTGCAATCAAAGCCAAATTGCGCTTCATGAATATTCTCCAATGAATATCGGGCACGCCCGGGTGGGATCTTGCCGATTACCGAGGACCCCTTCACGAACGGTGGTGCCCGGTTCCGACGCGGATATCGCTCAACACCCGCTCGGCAAGTATGGCAGAAGACGTGCGTCTTTTGTCAAGCCAATTACAAAAGTCGTGTGTCGATCGACGGGTTCCGGAATGCTGCGCGGCATTACTTTCAGGAGAAAGGGCCAATGTTGTTGGTTGCAGCCGCAATCGCGGTGAAGGACTGAACGCGGTGCGGGTGCGCGGGATCCCACAGAGCACCTACGCCGTCAGCTACATAACCGCCTCCGTTGTGGCAATCCCCAATCCGCAACTCGAGGAAGGGCTGACGTTGCCGGAAAGTTCTAGCGTGCGTGCAGCGAGACGGCAGACGTAAGCGCCACCCCGTCTACGTTGTACGTGCTCGCGGGCCGGCATTGCCGCCGTGATGATGCTCGGCCGCACCACTGCGGGCACGTCGACGCACGGCACGCTGTACGAGCTCGACGCGATCGCTTCGGTCGTCGTCGGTGGCACCCTGCTGATCGGCGGGCGCGGCACGATCGTCGGCACCGTGCTCGGCGTGCTCATCTTCAGCACCCTGTCCAACATCTTCACTCAGAACAACCTCGACACCTCCGTGCAGGCGGTCGCCAAGGGCGTCATCATCGTCGTCGCGGTGCTGCTGCAGCAGCGCTTCGCCGTGCGGGGCGCCAAGCGCACATAGGTCGAGCGCCTCGCCGTCCACGCCCCCTCCAATAGGCTGTGCTACAGCGGATGCGCCGCCGCGATGTGCGAGAGCGGTGCGTGCTGAGAGGAGCTGGGGTTCGTGAAGGCAGAACGGCACTCCCGCATCGTCGAGATCCTCGATGACCGGAACACCGCATCCGTTGCCACCCTGAGCGAACAGCTCGACGTCTCGGAAATGACGATCCGGCGCGATCTCCTGGAACTGGAGCGCACCGGCATCCTCCGGCGCATCCACGGCGGGGCCACCCGCACCACCGGTCGGGCCTACGAGCCCCCGTTCCGGGTGCGGCAGATGAACGACAGCGGCATCAAGCGGGCCATTGCGAAGGCCGCGGCGGCGATGGTCGACGACGGCGACGCCCTCGGGATCGACGTCGGGTCGACCGTGCTGGAGATCGTTCCGCAGATCACCGCGTCGAACCTGACGATCGTGACGGCGAGCCTGCGCGTGGCCATGGCCGTGGCCGAGCATCACGCGCTGGAGCAGACCGTGCGACTGATCTCGACCGGCGGCGTGCTGCGGGCCGAGGAGCTCTCGTTCATCGGCCAGGCCGCCGTGCAGAGTTTCGGGCGGTTCCGCATCGACAAGGCGTTCCTGGGCGTGGGCGGAGTGTCGGTGGCCGGCGGCGCCACGGAGTTCAACCTGGAGGATTCGGACGTCAAGCGCGCCATGGTGGAGTCCGCCAACAGCGTGATCGTGCTCGCCGACTCCAGCAAGCTGGAGAAGGTCGGATTCGCGGAGGTGTGCCCGATCGAGGATATTGACGTGCTGGTCACCGACGACCGCGCCGACCCCGCGCTGCTGGAGAGCTTCCGGGCAGCGGGGGTCGACGTCGTGGTGGCGCCGGTCGGCTAGCGAAGAGCGTCAGCTCGCCGGCAGCGTGTGGCGCAGCTTCTGCACTTCACCCATGAGTTCGCGCACGCGGGCGGGGTCGACGGGGTTCTCGAAGACGCCGTCCTTCTTGAAATAGGTGCCGACCACGCCGCCGTCGGCGACGCTCAGCTGCGCGGCCGCGGTGTTCGCCCTCACGCCGGTGTTCACGAAGACCGGCACGTTGCCCGCCGCGTTCTTGACGGCCTGGAGCTGGTCCATGTCGGTCTGGGAGCCTGCGGTCGGTCCGGAGACGCAGATGGCGTCGGGGAGCGTCGCGAAGACGGTGGTGCGGGTGATGGCCTCGAGGTCGCGGTCGGCCAGGTACTTCGCCGATTCCGGAACGATGTTGAAGAACAGCTTGACGTTCTCGCCGCCGACCGCCCGGCGGTGCCGTGCGGTCTCGCCCACGTTGGTGTTCCAGAGGCCGAAGTCGCTCGCGTAGACGCCGGTGAAGATCTCGCGCACGAACTTCGCATCCGTCGCGACGGCGAGGTCGATGGACGCCCGTCCGTCCCACAGCACGTTCACGCCGAAGGGCACGCTGATCTCATCGTGCAGCTCGCCGATGATGCGCGCCATGGTGATGGCCGTGATCGGCTCGGTCTTGGTGAGGTAGGGAAGGCTGAACTCGTTGGAGAACATGACGGCGTCCACCCCGCCCTCCTGCAGATTGGCGAGCTCGGCGCGGGCCCGGTCGAGGATCGTCGCCAGGCCGCCCTTCGAGTCGTACCCCGGGTCGCCCGGCAGGGCGGAGAGGTGCAGCATGCCGATGATCGGCTTTGCCACGGGAAAGACGTCGTGCAACCAGGTGGCCATGGAAGAGGTTCTCCTTGAATGTTAGAAAGTGTTCATATTATACAGAGCCGACGTGATCGTTTGGGAGGGGGCCGGGCCGCGATATCCGCTTGACCTTGACGCAGCGTCAACGTTTAGCGTGGACCTCATGAGAGAGGGAACCGCCAGGGAATGGCCGATTCACGACATCGCACGGCTGGCCGGCACCACGAGCCGTGCCCTGCGGCACTACGGGGCCGTCGGGCTGTTGCCGCCGAGTCGCATCGGCGGCAACGGTTACCGCTATTACGACGAGCAGGCCCTGGTGCGACTGCAGCGCATCCTCATGCTGCGTCAGCTCGGCCTCGGCCTGCCCGCCATCGGCAGGGTGCTCGACCGCGAGACCGACGATGTCGCAGCCCTCTCCGACCACCTGCTTCGCCTCCGGCAGGAGCAGGACCGGCTCGACCGCCAGATCCTGGCCGTCGAGCACACCATCCGCACCCTCACCGAAAGCGAGACGCTCATGCCCGAGAACATGTTCGACGGATTCGACCACACCCAGTACCGCGAGGAGGTGGAGGAGAAGTGGGGGAAGGCGGCCTATGCGAGCGGCGACCGCTGGTGGCGCAGCATGACGGATGCCGAGAAGGCCGGCTTCCAGCAGCAGCACGTCGACATCGCGCGTGACTACGCCGCCGCGCGTGACCGGGGGCTGGCCGCCGACAGCGCCGAGGTGCAGGCCATCGCCGCCCGGCACCGCGACTGGATCGCCATCGGCTGGCAGGGGCGCCGGCCGACGGCCGAGGAGCTGGCCGGCCTCGGCGACATGTACGTGGCCGACGAGCGCTTCGCCGCCAACTACGGCGGTCAGGACGGCGCCGCGTTCGTGCGGGACGCCCTGCACGCCCTCGCGGGAAAGGGGCCGCACAGCACGGAATGACATACTTGCCCGGTGCATCTCCTCGCTGTCCTGAGCATGAAGAACCGGGCCCTGATCGCGCTCATCACCATCGTCGCCGCGGTGTTCGGAACCCTCGCGCTCACGAGCCTCAAGCAGGAGCTCATCCCGTCACTGCAGCTCCCGCAGCTCGTCATCACCACGAGCTACCCGGGTGCGTCGCCCGAGGTCGTCAACGACGACGTCTCGAGCCCGATCGAGCGGGCGATCCAGGGCGTCCCGGGGCTCGAGTCGACGTCGACGACCAGCAGCACGAACGCGTCGCTGGTCAGCGCGACCTTCACCTATGGCACCGACCTCGCCAAGGCGGAGTCGAAGATCGCCTCCGCGATCAGTTCGATCTCGTCGCGACTGCCCGACAACCTCGATCCGCAGATCCTCTCGGGCAGCATCGACGACTTCCCGGTGCTGTCGATCGCCGTTTCGGGTGACGACACCACCGCGCTCGCCGACGACCTGAAGCGCAGCGTGCTCGGCGACATCCGCGACGTCGACGGCGTACGCGACGCGACGCTGGTCGGCGAGGCGGGCAAGCGGGTGACGATCACACCGGATGCCGCGGCGCTCGCCGAGGCGGGGTTCAGCACGCAGGCCATCCGTGACGCCCTGCAGCAGAACGGCGTGCTCGTGGCGGGCGGCGCGATCACCGAAGGCGGCAAGACGCTGTCGGTGCAGGCCGGCTCGAAGCTCGTCTCGGTCGGCGACATCGCGTCGCTGCCGCTCATCCCGTCGGGGATCCCGGGAGCCGGCGGCGCAGCCGGGGCGCCGGGGTTCGGCGCCGACGCGGCCGACGCGGCCGCGGCATCCGTTGTGACGATCGACGACGTGGCGGATGTCGCCCTCACCGAGAACCCGGCCACCAGCATCTCGCGGGTGAACGGCGAGCCGGCCCTCACCGTCTCGGTCACCAAGGTTCCCGCCGCGAACACGGTCGACGTGTCGAAGGCGGTGCGGGCGATCCTGCCGGGGCTGGAGGAGGGCATCCCGGGCGCGACGTTCACGGTCGTGTTCGACCAGGCGCCGTTCATCCAGCAGTCCATCGACTCCCTCACGCAGGAGGGCGTCCTCGGCCTCGCGTTCGCGGTGCTGGTGATCCTGGTGTTCCTGCTCTCGGTGCGCGCGACGCTGGTGACCGCGATCTCGATTCCCACCTCGGTGCTGATCACGTTCATCGGGCTGCAGGCCGTGGACTATTCGCTGAACATCCTCACCCTCGGCGCGCTCACCATCGCGATCGGCCGGGTGGTCGACGACTCCATCGTCGTCATCGAGAACATCAAGCGGCACCTCGTGGCCGGGCGTGACCGGGCGCAGACGATCATCGAGGCCGTGCGCGAGGTCGCCGGCGCGATCACGGCGTCGACCATCACCACGGTGACCGTGTTCCTCCCGATCTCGTTCGTCGGCGGGTCGACGGGTGAGCTGTTCCGCCCGTTCGCGCTCACCGTGACGATCGCGCTCCTCGCCTCGCTGCTGGTGGCCCTCACCATCGTGCCGGTGCTGGCGTACTGGTTCCTCCGCACGCCCGCGCGCGGCACCTCGCCGGAGGTCGCCGCGGTGCAGGACGCCGACGACCTCGAGCACCCCAGCCGGTTGCAGAAGGGCTACCTGCCCGTCATCCGCTGGACGCTGCGCCACGCCGTGGCGACCATGCTGCTGGCCGTCTTCGTGCTCGTCGGCACGGCCGCGCTCGCGCCGCTCATGAAGATCAACTTCCTCGGCTCCACCGGCCAGAACACGTTCCGGGTGACGCAGACCCTGCCCGTGGCGACGAGCCTGGCCGCGCAGGACGCCGCCGCGCAGAAGGTCGGCGACGTGCTCGGCGGTATCGACGGGGTGCAGACGGTGCAGGTCTCGATCGGTGGGCAGAGCGCGGAGTCCGCGTTCCGCGGCGGCCCGTCGAGCTCGGTGACCTACTCGATCACCACGAGCGACGAGGCCGACCCCGACCACGTGCAGCAGGTCACCCGCGACAGGCTGACCGGGCTCGACGGGGTGGGCGAGGTCTCGGTCGCGGCCGCCGGCGGTTTCGGCGGGTCCTCGGACATCGAAGTAAACGTCACCGCCACAACGGATGCCGACCTGCAGGCGGCGACGGACGCCATCCTCGAGCGGGTGCACGCTCTCGACGGCATCGCCGAGAGCACCAGCAACCTCGCCGCTTCCCGCCCGTACATCGCCGTCACCGTGAACCGGGACGCGGCCGCCGAAGCCGGCCTCAGCGAACTCGCCCTCGGCACCCTCGTGTCACAGGCGATGCAGCCGAGCGCCGTGGGCTCGGTCGTGATCGACGACACGACCCTCTCGGTGTACCTGCAGTCCGATGCGCCGCCGACGACGACCGCCGAGCTGGCGGCCCTGCCCATTCCCACGCCGTCGGGCGAGGTGCCGCTCGACGAGCTCGCCACCGTGGAACAGGTGAAGGGCCCGTCGACCATCACCACGACCAAGGGGCTCCGCACCGCGACCGTGTCGGCGACGCCGAAGGGCGACGACCTCGGGGCCGCGACCGCGCAGGTGACATCCGCGGTCGAGGAGGCCGACCTTCCCGCCGGCGCGAAGGCGACGATCGGGGGCGTGAGCGCCGACCAGGCGGAGGCATTCAGCCAACTCGGTGTGGCGATGCTCGTCGCGATCCTGATCGTCTATGTCGTGATGGTGGCCACGTTCCGCTCCCTGCTGCAGCCGCTGCTGCTCCTGGTCTCGGTGCCGTTCGCGGCGACCGGCGCCATCGCGCTGCAGGTGGTCAGCGGCATCCCGCTGGGGGTGGCCTCGCTGATCGGCGTGCTCATGCTGATCGGCATCGTGGTGACCAACGCGATCGTGCTGGTCGACCTCGTCAACCAATACCGCCGCCGCGGCATGGCCGTGGGCGACGCGCTCGTGCACGGCGCGTCGCGCCGGCTCCGCCCCATCCTCATGACCGCGCTCGCCACCATCTTCGCCCTGCTGCCGATGGCCGTCGGGCTCACCGGGCACGGCGGCTTCATCTCGCAGCCGCTCGCGCTCGTGGTCATCGGCGGGCTGGTGTCGTCGACGCTGCTCACCCTCGTGGTGCTGCCCGTGCTCTACTACCTCGTGGAGGGCACCCGCGAGCGCCGCGCGTCACGTAACGCCCGATCTCGCGAGGCGTAGCCCTGTTCCGCCGCCGCCGGTGCGGGCCAATTGCCGCCTCGGCGCTCGGCGCGCGGCAGAAAGCCCGCACTCGCGCGTTCGCGGGTGGCGTCGGGAGCTAGCGGGCGATCGTGAAGTTGAACACCGAGCTGTCGAAGGCGTTGTAGGCGGGGTAGTCGAGCAGGTCGTAGAGGTCGGCGCGGTGCTGCATCTCGTCGAGGCGTGCCGTCAGCGCGCCCTCGTCGTTCAGTGTGTCGAGCGCCCGGCCGGCAGCCCCCATCGCCATGCGCAGCAGCGACACCGGCCAGATGACGATGTTCACACCGACATCCGCCAGCTGCTCTGAGGTGAAAAGCTCGCTCTTGCCGAACTCCGTCATGTTGGCGAGGATCGGCACGTCGACCGCCGCGCGCACGGCTTCGAACTCGGCGAGCGTGGCCATGGCCTCGGGGAAGATCACGTCGGCCCCGGCGTCGGCGAGCTTCTTCGCCCGGTCGACGGCTGCGTCGAGGCCGTCGACGCCGCGCACGTCGGTGCGGGCGATGACGACGAAGTTCGGGTCGCGACGGGATTGCACGGCCGAGCGGATGCGCTTGAGCGCGGTGTCCTCGTCGACCACCTGTTTGCCGTCCAGGTGCCCGCAGCGCTTGGGGTTGACCTGGTCCTCGATGTGGGCGCCGCCCAGTCCGGCGTCTTCGAGCTCCTGGATCGTGCGGGCCACGTTCATCGGCTCGCCGAAGCCGGTGTCGGCGTCGACGATGGCCGGCAGGTCGGTCATCCGCGCGATCTGCCGGGCGCGCCCGGCAACCTCGGTGAGGGTGGTCAGCCCGATGTCGGGGAGCCCGAGGTCGGCGGCGATGACGGCGCCGGAGATGTAGACGCCGTCGAATCCCTTGCGCTCGATCAGCCGCGCCGACAGCGGGTTGAAGGCGCCGGGGAAGCGCAGGAGCTCACCGTCGGCGAGGCGCTCGCGGAAGAGCCGGCGCTTCTCGGATGCAGGAGTCTGGGCATAGAGCATGAGGCGAACCTTTCACGGGATGCGGGCGCAGGGGTGTATACCTACGTCCACAGTAAGCCCGCGAGCCGGTGTCACCGGCCCAGGACGACACCGCGCTTCGCCAGGAACGGCTGCGGGTCGACCCGCGAACCGTCGATGCGCACCTCGAAGTGCAGGTGACATCCGGTCGAGGCGCCCGTGCTGCCGACCCCGGCGATGACCTGTCCTCCGATCACCGTGTCGCCGACGGAGACGAGGGTTTCGCCGGTCGCGAGGTGCGCGTAGCCGGTCTGCACGCCGTTGCCGTGGTCGATGAGGATCCAGTTGCCGTACGTGCCGAGGGTGCCGGCCGACACCACGGTGCCGGAGGTGGCGGCGTACACGCCCGCGTCGCAGGAGGCGCCGATGTCGGTGCCGTAGTGGTAGTCGCCGACGTCGGGCAGCGGCTTGTCGGGCCGCGGGCCGAAGCGGTCGGTGATGGCGCCGACGGCGGGAAGCACCCAGCCCTGGGCGCTCAGCTGCCCGGTGTCGGGCTTGTGCGCCGGCAGCGGGCTCATCCCGAGCACGCCCGCGGTCGACGCCCGGCGCAAGGAGTCCAGCCGCGCCTTCGCGGCGTCGAAACCGGCCTTGGCCGCCTCCATGCCGCTGCGCGCCTGGTCGAGCGGAACGGCGAGCACGGCCTCCTGCGCGACCCGATCCTTCTCGAGCAGCGCGTCGGCACGCTGCTGCTCGACCACGCTCCGCACCTTGATCGCGGGAAGACTGCCGCTCAGGTGCGACAGCTTGTCGAGCGTGCCGAGCCGGTAGAGGAGGCCACTGCCCGAGCCGTCGAGGAAGGCGTCGACCGCCGCGGTGCCGGAGCGCTGCTGCGCCATCGCGCGGGTGATCGTCGCGACGACGCGACCGGCGCGTGCGGCGCTCTCCGCGGCATCCGTTGCCATGCCATGCACGAGTGTCGCGCGTGCCACCGCCTCGTCGTACCGCGCCTTCACCGAGGCGTAGGTGAGCTTCGCGTCGTCATACGCCGCCGAGGCCTTCGTGAAATCGGCCTGTGCCGCCATGAAGGCCGCCACCCGGGCAGCGGATGCGCGTGCCGCGGCTTCCGCTTCGGCCCTGGCCGCCGCTGCAGCCTCGTCGGCGTCGGCCTGGGCCTGCGCGGCCTGCTCGCGTGTCTCTCGCGGGGTCGGGTAGTCGCCGGGCGCGTCGTGGATGGTGAGCGGCGGCGACGTCGGCGGAACCCGCGGGGGCACGGTCGGCGTCGGCGTGGTGGGGCGGCTGGGAACCGTCGTGGGAGTGGGTGTCGGCGTCGGTGTCGGTGTGGGCGTCGGTGTCGGCGTGACGACGGGAGACTCAGGGGAATCGGTCGGCCCAGGAGTCGGCGTGCCCTCGTCATCGGCATCCGCCGGCTGCCCATCGCCATCGGCGTCTCCCGCGGCAACGTCGTCGGCGGGAGGTGGCGTTTCGGCGGGAGTCGTCGCCGGGTCGTCCCCCTCGTGGGAACGCGCGTCCCGCAAGGAGGCCAACGCATCCAGTGCGTCGAGCGCGTCGGCGACGCCGGATTCCGGCTCCGCGGTGCTGCTCGGCGCGGGAGTCGGGACGTCGTCGGCCCATGCTGCCGGGGGAGCCACCGCCGTGAATGCCGCCGCAACGAGCACTGAGCTGAGGAGCACGCCGGCACTTCGCGCCCGAGGGCCGGACGCGTCCGGTCCCCGCCTAAAACGACGTTTACTCAGCTTCGATGCCATAACGGTGCGCGATCCATTTCGGGTGATGGATGTCCGGCTCGGGTCGCCGGGGTGGCGCTAGTATTTCACGCCCCCGCTTCGCCCCACAAGACATGAGCGAAACTCCGGTCGTCGGTTTCGGAGAACCGCGGGTCGAACGCCGCTCCGCGGGTCGAATTCAGCCCGCGCAGCGGCGTTCAGCCCGCGCAGCTGGGGAGGGCGGGCAGGGCTACCGGGACCCGCGTCCCTTCCCCGCGGAGTCGTCCTCGTCCTCCGCCGTCTCGTGCGCGGTGCCGACGGAGGCGACCTCGTCCTGCTTGGTCTTGTGGGCCGTGCCGGGCGAGGCCGGAACGTGCGGGCTGCGGGGGATCCCTGCGGAGGGTGCTGCGTGGTCGGGCACCCGGGCTGCCGGAGTCGCGCGCGATGCCTGCTCGGGGAGCTTGGGGAGCGTCGGTCCCTGCCGCCTGAGCGCTTCCTCGCTGCGGCCGGGCTTTGCGGCGGTGCCGGCGTCCGAGTGTGGGGCATCCGGAGTTGCGGACCGCACGTGTTCAGGGGCCGGCGGGGCGGCGGGCGCGACGGGCGGCGCCGTGGGCGCGGCGGTTGGTTCGGGCAGCTCGGTCTCGGCGGGCGCGGAAGGGGCGGCGGCCAGGCTGCTGATGAGGCCGGCGACGGTCTCCTGCGCGGAGTCGCGGAAGTCGGGGCTCGCGGCCGCCGCTGCTCCGACGCCGAGCCCCATCGCGGCGACGACGGCCAACGAGGTCAGGCCCACCCGGCGGCGAGCCCGTCGCGCCCTGCCGAGATCGATGGCCGGGGCGGTCTCGCGCGCGTGCAGCTCCGAGGAGAGCGCCGGGGCGTGGGCGAAGCCACGCAGTTCCAACAGGGCGTTCCGCAGCCCGTCCGACTGCGTTCCTCCGGCTTCGGACAGCACCGTGTCGACGACGTGCTCATCATGCCTGCTGAATCGGGTGTTCATGGCGTTCCCCAGCTTTCGATGGCGGGCTGTTTCTTCAGGGCGGCCAGGGCGCGGCGCTGAAGTTGTTTGATGGATCCGACCGACTTCTCCATGATCTGGGCAACCTGCTCCAGGGAAAGGTCGGCGACGATGCGGAGGAGGAGGACCTCACGCTGCTCGGGACTCAGCACCCGGAGCAGGCTGAGCACACTGGATCCGTCGACGGCGAGTTCCTCGGCAGACGGGCTGGTGCGCACATCGAGGTCGGGCTCGTACTCAAGCGCGGCCGGGATGCGAGACCGGCGGCGCCAGTGATCGACCACGCGCGCGTGGGCAATGGTGAAGAGCAACGACTTCGCCCCCTCTGTACCGCCACGCAGGGACTCGATGCGGGGAAGCACCGCCAGGAAGACGTCGTGGGTCGTGGCCTCGGGATCATCGACGCGCTGGGCCGTCAGGTAGCCGCAGACGGCGGGCGAGAAGGTGCGGTACAGCTCATCGAACGTCACGGTCGACGGCTCAGCGGATGCCGGTGCCAGCGCCCCGGCCGCACGCCGAGCGGGACGTCGTCGATCGACGACGTCCCACACCGACGTGCTCGTCACTTGCTGCTCACCCTGGTCCTGCCGGCGGCCCCTCATCGGGGCCATGGATCGGCGTGCTACCGGCGGTCGGCCTTCGCGGCCTTCGCGGCCTTGTGGGCGGCACCGTGTGCCTTCGCCTTGGGGGCATTCACTACGGCGTCGTCGGTCGCGTCGACGGTGGCTTCCACCTCGACGTCAGCCGCCGCGTCGTCTGCGGTTTCGTCACCAGCGGTCGCGTCGTCCTCGGTGGTCCTCTTCGGGGCGTGTGCCGCGCGGGCCGCCTTGTGCTCAGCCGAGTGGCCAGGCGCCGGGATGGAGGCGCAGTAGTCGACGATGCCGTCCGCACCGCCGGCTGCCGTCTCGAGGGAGGCGTAGGCGACCGAGGTGATCGAGAGGCCGCCGTGCGTGTACGCCTCGCAGAGTCCGTGCGCGGCCGGGCCGGTGGCGTCGGGGCCGACCGGGGCGGTCGCGTCGTCGGTTTCGTCGTCGACGGTTGCCGTGCCGTCGGTCGTGCCGTCGACGGCTGCGGCGTCGTCAGACTCGGTGCCATCCGTCTCGACGGCCGTGGACTCGGAGGCGGCCGTGGACTCGGAGGCGTCGGTGGACTCGGAGGCGTCGGCATCGACATCCGCTTCGGTCGTCGCGTCGGCGTCGGCGTCGGCTTCGGCTTCGGGGGCGGGCGCGCCGATCACGTCGTGCGCGGCCTGCTGCAGCGGCTCCGGCAGGACCTCGGCGTAGGCCGCGACGCCCGTGCCGCCGGCGACGACGACGCCCGCGGTGAGCACCGCAGCGCTGATCTTGCTGCTGAGCAGAGTGGTGATGAGAAGCATGAATCCCCCGAATGTGATCTGTGGACAAACTCTATGTGCAGGTGCGGTCGCGCCTACACCTGAGTAATCGACGCCGGGGGCGAAAAAGTTACGCCGGTTCTCAGAAGTTTGGAATGTTGCTCCGCGGCTGGCGCGTCACACCACGTCGAGGAGGTCGTGCTCGCGGATCGCGTCCAGTGAGAGCACCTTGTACCCCTCTTCCTCGAAGAAGACCGTGATGCGGTCGTCCTCCACGCTCATGACCGTGCCGGGGCCCCACTCGCGGTGCCGCACGGTGGTCTCGGGAGGGAAGCCGACCGCGCCGTGCTCACGCGCGGCGTCGCTCGGGGCCGGTGCCGAAGCATCCGTTTCATAGGCGGAGCCGGAGGTGCACGTGTCGCAGTTGCCGCACGGCTCGGCGAGGTCCTCCCCGAAGTAGCCGAGCAGGAATTGCCGCCGGCAGCGGCTGGTCTCGGCGTAGCTGCGCATCATGGCGATCCGCGACTGTTCGATGCGCTCCCGCGACTCGGCGACCTCGGTGGCGAGCGTCGCCGCTTCGCCGGGGTCGACGGATGCCGTGGCCCGCACCCCGCGCCGGTCGCTGTCCACGAGTCCCGCCTCCTCCAGCAGGTTGAGCAGGTTCGAGGCGCGGCGCGTCGTCACGTCGAGGGCCGCGCCGACCGCCGAGACGCGGATCGGCGCATCCGCTGCCGCCACCGCCCGGTATGCCCGGGCGAGGTCGCCGTGGTCGGGGGTGCCGGAGTTGAAGAAGGTGCGGAGGCCGAGGTCCTCGGCGCGGTAGTGCAGCGTTGTCGTGGCCGGTTCGTCGTCGCGCCCCGCGCGCCCGATCTCCTGGTAATAGGCGTCGATGGACTCGGGGATGGCGGCGTGAACGACGAAGCGCACGTTCGGCTTGTCGATGCCCATGCCGAACGCGGAGGTCGCAACCACAACGTCGACCTCGTCGGCGTGGAAGGCTTCGTGTGTCACCGTGCGCTCGGACGCCGTGAGCCCGGCGTGGTACGCCGCCACCCGGAGGCCCTGCCCGGCCAGCTCCTCGGCGTAGCGCTCGGTGTCCTTGCGGGTGGCCACGTAGACGAGGCCCGGCTTCGGCAGCTCGACCACCTGCTCCACGACGGCACGACGCTTCTCCTTGTCCTCCGCGTGCCGCACCACCTCGAGACGCAGATTCGGCCGGTCGAAGCCGCGCGTGAGCACGAGAGCGTCCCGCAGGCCCAGGCGTTCCACGATCTCTTCGCGCACGGGCGGCGAGCCCGTAGCGGTGAGGGCGACGACCGTCGGGTGGCCGAGCCGCTCGATCACCTCGCCCAGGCGGAGGTAGTCCGGCCGGAAGTCATGCCCCCAGCTCGACACACAGTGGGCCTCATCGACCACGAACAGCGAGACACCGAGATGCTTGAGGCGTTCGATGACGTCGTCTTTCGCCAGCTGCTCGGGGGCGAGGAAGAGGTACTCCGCGTCTTTCGTCGACAGGGCCTCCCAGGCATCGGCGTTCGTGCGCGCGGACTGGGCCGAGTTCACGGCGACGGCGTCGGGCGCGTCCTCCGCCGCCGTGATGCCGGCGACCTGATCGGCCTGCAGGGCGATGAGCGGGGAGACGATGAGCGTCGGGCCGTCGATGAGCGTGGCCGCGACCTGGTAGATCGCCGATTTGCCGTAGCCGGTGGGCATGACCGCGAGCACGTCGCATCCGTTGACGGCCGCCGTGATGGCTTCGAGCTGCCCGGCGTGCAGGTCGTCCCAGCCGAAGCGCTCCTCGGCCGCCGCCTGCACCTCGTCGCTGCCGATGGTCACGCTGTCTCCTTGTGCACATGCCCAGTGCAGCAGGACGCGGGAAACGCGGCAAGCCCCGCCACCCGGCAATCTGCCGGGTCGACCGGTGGGTCAGCGACCCAGGGTGTCGTGCAGGAACGCGGCGACTCTCGCGCGCATCGCCTGGTCGAGGATGCCGATGGAGTGCAGCGCGCCGGGCACGGTCACGACGTCGTGACGGATGCCGTGCCGCTCGAGTTCGCCCGCGTACCGAGTGGCCTGGGCCGCCGGCACGTAGTCGTCGGCGGATGTCGCGAGGAAGACCGGCGGGTCGCTCACGTCGAGCTGGGTGGTGGCGGACGCCTCCGCGGCCTGCGGGCACGGGTCGGCCGGCTCGCAGCCGAGGTAATCGAGCACGCTGTGCTGCAGGCTGGGCGCCGTGCCGTCGGCCGCGAGCTGGCGGGCCCGGAGGTCGATCGGTCCGGAGAGCTCGGCCACGGCCGCGACCCGGGACCCCTCGGTGAGCGGCCCGGAACCGCGAGCGCCGAGGAGCGCGGCCAGGTTGCCGCCGGCCGAGCCGCCGAAGACGCCGATCCGGCGCGGATCGATGCGGTACCTGTCAGAGACGGAGGGAGTGCGGAGCCACTCCACCGCCAGGCTCACGTCGTCGATGGCGGCGGGAAAGACGGCCGCCGGCGACAGGCGGTAGTTGACCGAGAACGCGACGAAACCCTCGGTGGCGAGCCATTCGCAGACGCCGCGCCAGTCGGAGTTTCCCTTGTCGCCGCGCGCCCAGCTTCCGCCGTGAATGGAGAGCACCGCGGGGGCCAGCGGCGACCGTGCGCCCGCGCGCACCGCGGGAGTGCAGACGTCGAGGGTGAGGAGGGACCCGTCGGGTTGGGTGCCGTAGACGACGTCGGGCGTCACGGTGATGCCCTCGGCGGGCTGGGTGAAGGTGCGGATGCCGACCACCTGGCGGGTCGTCAGTTCGCTCGCTGTGCCGCCGGCCGGGGTGATCGGGTGCAGTTCGGTGTGGAAGCCGACGAGTACCGCCGCGCCGACGACGGCGACGACGCCGGAGCCGGCGATGGTGAGGAGCCGGGCGCGCCGGTGCCGGGACGCGAGCAGGCGGCGCGGGAACAGTCGGGACGACTTCACAAGGGACTTTCGGGTTACGCGTCATTGCGTGTGTGCTGGTGGTGCGGGGCAAGCCAGCGTGCGGCGTCTGCACGTTGTGTGCACTGAGAGTATTCGCATCCGTTGCCCATTGCCAATCGCCCAACCGGGGGGTCTGGCGGGTGCGGAGTTTCTGCCGGTATCGCGGTTCTCGCCCGGCAGAAACTCCGCACTCGCGAGAAGGGGCGGGAACGGGCGGAGACGGGCGGAGACGGGCGGGGGACGTTTTCCGTGACATTTGGGCGAGTGTCGGGTAACGTAGGCAGGTCGGCTCTTGACACCGCTATGTTCGCGGATGGGTTTGTAAGTCAGGTGGGCCGGTTTCCCAACAGACAGTTGGCGAAAAATCACTGTATGTGAACGGTCCCGGCCATTGACTGCCCGGGTTCTTCAGGTTGCGTCGCTTCGCGGCGTTGTTCTGCCATGCATCAAGAACAACCCAGGAATATTTCTATGCCCAAGAGCAAGAAGCCAGCCGCCGGTCGCGCGGCCAAGAACTTCGATCCCGCCTACGGCCGCCCGGCCAGGGGTGGCGTGAAGCCGGGAAGCAAGAGCCCCGGCCACCGCGGTTACCGTGCAGACGAGGGTGCGCCCAAGAAGCAGCGCTGGAACGCCGACGAACGTGCAGCCCGTGCTGCCGGCCGGCCGGCGGAGCGCACCGAGCGTCCCTCCTATGGCGAGCGGGCCGAGCGTCCCGCGTATGGAGCCCGCGCGGAGCGTCCGTCCTACGGTGACCGTCCGCAGCGGGGCGAGCGCCCCTCGTACGGTGACCGTCCCCAGCGTGGTGAGCGTCCGTCGTATGGTGACCGTCCTGCCCGTAGCGAGCGTCCGTCGTATGGTGACCGTCCTGCCCGCAGCGAGCGTCCGTCGTACGGCGACCGTCCTGCCCGTAGCGAGCGTCCGTCGTACGGCGACCGTCCTGCCCGTAGCGAGCGCCCCTCGTACGGCGACCGTCCCCAGCGCGGTGAGCGTCCGACGTACGGCGACCGTCCGGCCCGTGGCGAACGTCCGTCGTACGGTGATCGCCCGTCGTACAACGACCGTCCCGCCCGTGGCGAGCGTCCGTCGTACGGTGATCGCCCCGCCCGTAGCGAGCGCCCGTCGTACAACGACCGTCCCGCCCGCGGCGAGCGACCGTCGTACAACGAGCGTCCCGCCCGTAGCGAGCGCCCGTCGTACAACGATCGCCCGGCGCGCTCCGACTTCGCCGACCGTCCCCGCCGCAGCTTCGACGAGCGTCCCCCGCGTCGTGACTTCGACCGTGACAACCGCGCCCCTCGCAGTGAGGGTGGAGACACTTCGTCCTACTCTCGCAAAGACGAGAAGCCCCGGTTCACGGCTGATGACGACGTGGTGCTTGAGCGCCTCGAAGCGCAGGCGACCACGGCATCCGATGTCGTGGGCGTGAGCTGGGCCGACCTCGGACTCGGCTCGAACATCGTGCGTGAGCTCGGCCTTCTCGGCGCCCCGAGCCCGTTCCCGATCCAGGCGGCGACCATCCCCGACGTGCTGGCCGGCCGCGACGTGCTCGGCCGCGGCCGCACGGGCTCCGGCAAGACCATCGCCTTCGGCGCTCCGCTGGTGGAGAAGCTGATGGAGAACGAGGGCGGCAAGAACCGCAAGATGGGCCGCAAGCCCCGCGCGCTCATCCTCGCGCCGACTCGCGAGCTCGCGTTGCAGATCGACCGCACCGTGCAGCCGATCGCCCGGAGTGTTGGCCTCTTCACCACGCAGATCTACGGCGGCGTTCCGCAGTACCGCCAGGTGAGCGCTCTGCAGCGCGGTGTCGACATCATCATCGGCACCCCCGGCCGCATCGAGGACCTCATCGACCAGGGGCGGCTCGACCTCAGCGACGTGATGGTCACGGTGCTCGACGAGGCCGACCACATGTGCGACCTGGGCTTCCTCGAGCCGGTGCAGCGCATCCTGAAGCAGACCAAGGAGGGCGGCCAGAAGCTGCTGTTCTCGGCGACCCTCGACAAGGGTGTGGCCATGCTCGTCGACGAATTCCTCAAGAACCCGTCGGTGCACGAGGTCGCCGGTGAAGACCAGGCGTCGTCCACGATCGACCACCGCGTCTTCGTGGTCGAGCACCGCGATAAGAGCGCGATCATCGAGCAGCTCGCCGACCGGGAGGGCAAGACGCTCATCTTCAGCCGCACCCGAGCGTTCGCCGAGCAGCTGGCCGACCAGCTCGAGGACGCCGGCATTCGCGCCACGAGCCTGCACGGCGACCTCAACCAGTCGCGCCGCACGCGCAACCTGCAGCTGCTCACCAGCGGCCGGGTCAACGTGCTGGTGGCAACGGATGTCGCAGCCCGCGGCATCCACGTCGACGACATCGATCTCGTGATCCAGGCCGACGCTCCCGACGAGTACAAGACCTACCTGCACCGCGCCGGCCGCACCGGTCGCGCGGGCAAGGCCGGAACCGTCGTGACGCTCATCCCGAAGCAGCGCCGCCGCCGCATGGACGACCTGCTGGAGCGCGCCGAGATCGAGGCGAGCTTCGTCTCCGCGGCACCCGGCGACCAGGCCGTCGCCGACCTCGCGAGCCTGTAGGCCAGACGCACGCGCAAGGAAAGGGGCACCCCGCGCGGGTGCCCCTTTCGCGTCCGGCAAGGCAAATGATTCTCCGGCGTGTCGTTTCCGGCTTTCGACCCGGGAAGTTCTAACCTGCAGATGTCGCTGGCACGCTTCGTGCGTAGCCGCTCGCTCTCTCCGCTTCAATTCGGGTTTGAGGCCGAGAGAGCGCGCGACAGGCACCTGTGGGGCCGCCGTCTCGGCGCCCCACAGGTTGCGGCGATCCTCCCCGGTAGGGTGGCAGGGTGAGCACCGACCGGAACGGCATGACCACACGATGGTCGCGCTTCTTCCGCGGCTGGGCGGCAGCGGCCTTCGCCACGTTCGTCGCAGCCCTCTCCCACACCTTCGCCGGTGGCGGCGCACCCGGCGCCCTGGCCATCGTCGTCTCGCTCGCGTTCGCCGGCATCATCTGCATCGGCATGACGGGCCCCGCGCAGTCGCTGTGGCGCACGAGCGTGGCGGTGGGGGCGAGCCAGCTCGTCTTCCACGGTCTGTTCCTCCTGACGGGAGCATCCGGCACGGCTGCGACCACCCTCGTGCAGCGCGCACCAGACGGCGCTCACCACCACGCCGCCGCCGTCTCGGTCGTGACGAGCGCCCCGATGGCTCCAGGGAGCGTGCACGGCGGCCTCGGCAGCGACGGAATGATCGCGGCGCACGCCGCAGCCGCGATCGTGACGATCCTGGCCCTGCGGCACGGCGAAAGCGCCATTCAGAGGCTCCTCGCCACGGCGCGACTGGCCATCCGCATCCTGCTCCCTCGCCTCGCCGGCGCCATCGCGCCGTCGTCACCCCGGCAGTCGGTCCACGCCGCCCCCATCGCCGCCGGCTCGCCACGCGAGGCGTTGATCTCGCCCATGCGGCACCGGGGGCCACCCGCGCTCGCCGGCGCTTTCCGGCGCACCGCACACCTCTTATCAGCTTGACCCGCGCGCGGCCATCATGGCGGCCCGCGGGAAGACCCTAGGACTCGTCATGAAACTTCGCACACCTGCCCGCGCCGCCACCGGACTCGCCGCCGGCGCCCTGCTTGCCGTCGCCGTTCCACTCTCCGCCAGCGCCCACATCCACGTCGACCCGTCGTCGGCCCCGGCCGGCTCCTCCGCCGTGCTCACCTTCACGCTGCCGCACGGCTGCGACGGCTCGGCCACGACCGCGATCTCGATCGAGATCCCCAAGGGCATCACCGGCGTCACCCCCACCGCCAAGGCGGGCTGGAACGTCGAAAAGGTGGCCGTCGACCTCGACAAGCCTCTCGACGACGGACACGGCAACACCATCACCACCCGCACCGGCAGCATCCGCTACACCGCCGACACCCCGCTGGCCGACGGGCTGCGCGACACCTTCGCGCTGAGCGTGCCGCTGCCCGCCGACGCCGCCGGCGAAAGCCTGCAGTTCCCGGTGCTCCAGGCCTGCGAGTCCGGCACCGTCGAGTGGAACGAGACCCAGAAGGCCGGCGCCGAGGAGCCCGAGCACCCCGCGCCGGCCGTCACGGTGACGGCGGCGACGCCCGGCGAGCACTCCGATGACGGCGACGGCGACGCCGCGCAGGCCGTGCAGGCCGCGCCGGCAACGGATGCGGCAAGCCAGGCCACGCCGACAGCCGGCGACGACATCCTCGCGCGCGTGCTCGGCATCGGCGGTCTCGTGGTCGGCGCCGTCGGAATCGTGGTCGCACTGACCGCCCGGCGCCGGGCGTAGGGTCGGGACCATGGCGACCAGGAAACGATGGCTGGGCCGACTCGGTGCGGCGGTGCTCCTCTCGGGCGCCGCGCTCGGGGTGTTCGCGGCGCCCGCCTCTGCGCACAACTACGAGGTCAGCTCCACGCCCGAGGCGGGCGCGGTCGTGACGACGCAGCCCGACGTGATCTCCGTCACGACGAACGACGACCTCCTGGCCGTCGACGGCCTCAACGGCGGCATGGGCATCCAGGTGTCCGGCCCCGCGGAGCATCCGCTGTATTACGGTGACGGATGCGTCACGGTGTTCGGGCCCACCATCGAGGCGGAGGCCGCGCTGGGCCAGCCCGGCGAGTACACGGTGAGCTGGCAGGTGATCTCCACCGACGGACACTCGGTGTCGGACAGCTTCACCTTCACCTGGAAACCCAACGCCGACCAGAAGCTCGCCGCCGGGAAGAGCGCCCCGCCGACCTGCGGGAAGACCGCGACCGACGCGGCTGGCGAGGGCACGGCAACGGCCGCGCCTGACGGGTCCGGCGACGCGGGCGGCGCGGCCACGAGCGGTGACGCGGCCAAGGCCGCGCTCGTCGACGTGGTGTGGATCGGCGGCGCCGTGCTCGTCGTGCTCGTCGCGGTGGTGGTCACCCTCGTGCTGGTGCGCCGGAAGCCCGCCGTGCCCCGCGAGTAAGGCGTACGTCCGAACGCGCTCCGGTACGATCAGGGCATGGCCCAGACGATCCCGACGCCGTACGAAGACCTCCTGCGTGACGTTCTCGCGAACGGCAGTCACAAGGACGATCGCACCGGCACCGGTACCCGGAGCGTGTTCGGACGCCAGCTGCGCTTCGACCTCGCGGCGGGGTTCCCGCTCATCACCACCAAGCGCGTGCACTTCAAGTCGATCGCCTACGAACTGCTCTGGTTCCTCCGCGGTGAGAGCAACGTGGGCTGGCTGCGCGAGCACGGCGTGACCATCTGGGACGAGTGGGCCGACGCCGACGGCGACCTCGGCCCGGTCTACGGGGTGCAGTGGCGTTCCTGGCCCACGCCCGACGGCGCGCACGTCGACCAGATCTCCCAGGTCATCGAGACGCTCCGCACCAACCCCGATTCACGGCGGATGATCGTGTCGGCATGGAACGTCGCAGACATCCCGCAGATGGCCCTGGCCCCGTGCCACGCCCTCTTCCAGTTCTACGTCGCCGACGGCAAGCTCTCCTGCCAGCTCTACCAGCGCAGCGCCGACCTCTTCCTCGGCGTGCCGTTCAACATCGCCAGCTACGCGCTGCTCACCCAGATGGTCGCCGACCAGGTGGGCCTCGAGCTCGGCGACTTCGTCTGGACCGGCGGGGACTGCCACATCTATGACAACCATGTGGAGCAGGTGACCGAGCAGCTCTCGCGGGAGCCGTTCCCGGCGCCCACGCTCAGCATCCGGCACCGCGACAGCATCGCCGACTACGAGTACGACGACTTCCAGCTCGAGAACTACCAGCACCACCCCGCCATCCGCGCCGCGGTCGCCGTATGACCATCGGGCTGGTCTGGGCGGAGGCCGCAGGCGGCGTCATCGGCAACGAGGGCAGCATGCCGTGGCACCTCCCCGAAGACCTCGCCCACTTCAAGCAGGTCACCCTCGGCAACCCGGTCATCATGGGGCGCCGCACCTGGGACTCGCTGCCCCCGCGGTTCCGCCCGCTCCCCGGCCGGCGGAACATCGTCGTCACCCGGCAGGCCGACTGGCGAAGCGACGGCGTCGAGACGGCGCACTCGGTCGACGCGGCGCTCGCGCTCGCCGGCACAGCGGATGCCTGGGTCATCGGGGGCGCCGAGATCTTCGGCATGGTCATGCCCCGCGCTGACGTGCTCGAAGTGACCGAGATCCGGTCCGAGGTTCCGGGCGACACGCACGCGCCCTCCCGCGACGGGTGGGAGCTCGTGGCCTCCGAGCCCGACGAGGGCTGGCTCACCTCGCGCACCGGCCTCGAGTACCGGTTCCTGCGCTACCGACGCCCCTGACGCATCCGCTGCCCCCTTCGCCGGGGACGCGCGGCCGGCGCAGGGGCTTGTCAGGAGCGCTCGGTAGAGTTGCCGCGTGAGTTGGAACGCGGAGACCCCCTGGGCCATTGACGACCTCGTTCCGCCCGACGACTACGACGCGCCGCCGCCGCCCGACGAGGGCTGGGGCAGCCCCGCCAGCAGCACGACCGCCGGCGCGACGGTCGCGGTGACTCCGCGAGCCGCGGCGCCCCGCTTCTCCTCGGCCCTCGACGCACTGCACGAGGTGTTCGGCTACGACAGCTTCCGGGGCGAGCAGGCCGAGATCATCGACCAGCTCATCGCCGGGAACGACGCCGTTGTGCTCATGCCCACCGGCGGCGGCAAGAGTCTCTGCTATCAGGTGCCGTCCCTCGTGCGGGAGGGCACCGGCGTCGTGATCTCGCCGCTGATCGCCCTGATGCAGGACCAGGTCGACGCCCTCACTGCCGTCGGCGTCCGCGCGGCGTTCCTCAACTCCTCGCAGGACGCCGCCGCTCGCGCCCAGGTGGAACGCGCCTACGTGGCCGGCGAACTCGACCTGCTCTACGTCGCCCCCGAGCGGCTGTCGTCCGAGGCCACCAAGCGATTCCTCGAGCGCGGCACCATCGCGCTGTTCGCCATCGACGAGGCGCACTGCGTCTCGCAGTGGGGTCACGACTTCCGCCCCGACTACCTCGCGCTCTCCGAACTCGCCGACCGCTGGCCCGACGTGCCGCGGGTCGCCCTCACCGCGACGGCAACGGATGCCACGCACCGCGAGCTCACCACCCGGCTCCAGCTGGGCGACGCGCGCCACTTCGTCGCGAGCTTCGACCGGCCCAACATCCAGTACCGCATCGTGAACAAGGCCGAGGTGCGGAAGCAAGTGCTGGCGTTCATCCGCTCGGAGCACGACGGCGACGCCGGCATCGTCTATGCGCTCAGTCGGCGGAGCGTCGAGCAGACGGCGGAGTTCCTGCGCGCCAACGGCGTCAACGCCCTCCCGTACCATGCCGGGCTCGACGCGCGCCTGCGCGCCGCCACCCAGGCGCGCTTCCTGCGTGAGGAGGGCGTGGTCATCGTCGCCACGATCGCGTTCGGCATGGGCATCGACAAGCCCGATGTGCGCTTCGTCGCCCACATCGACCTGCCCAAGAGCGTGGAGGGGTACTACCAGGAGACCGGCCGCGCGGGTCGCGACGGACTCCCGTCGACTGCCTGGCTCGCGTACGGGCTGCAGGACGTCGTACAGCAGCGCCGCATGATCGACGAGTCGCCCGGCGACCTCGCGCACCGGCGCAAGCTCTCGGCGCACCTCGACGCGATGCTCGCGCTCTGCGAGACGGTGCATTGCCGGCGGGTGAACCTGCTGAGCTATTTCGGGCAGCCCAGCGAGCCGTGCGGCAACTGCGACACCTGTCTCACGCCGCCCGAGGCGTGGGACGGAACCGTCCCCGCCCAGAAGCTGCTCTCCACCGTGGTGCGCCTGCAGCGCGAGCGCAACCAGCGCTTCGGCGCCGGGCAGCTCATCGACATCCTGCGCGGCAAGGTCACCCCGCGCACCACCCAGCACCGGCACGATCAGATCAGCACCTGGGGCATCGGCGCCGACCTCAGCGACCAGCAGTGGCGCGGCGTCGTGCGGCAGCTGCTGGCCCAGGGCATCCTCGCGGCGTCGGGGGAGTACGGGACGCTGGGTCTGACGGATGCCGCGGCATCCGTTCTCAGCGGATCCCGCAGCGTGCAGCTGCGCAGCGAACCCGACCGGCCCGAGCGCGCCGCCGGCGGCAGCCGCGGCTCCCGCGGCGGCACACGCGCCGCCGCGGCCGACCTCAGCCCGGAACAGGCCGAGCGGTTCGAGGCGCTGCGTGCCTGGCGCGCCGGTGAGGCCCGCGAGCAGGGGGTCCCCGCCTACATCGTCTTCGGTGACGCCACCCTCGCCGCGGTCGCCGCGGCGCAGCCGTCCACGCTCGCCGACCTGAACGGCATCAGCGGCATCGGTGCGAAGAAGCTCGACGCCTACGGCCAGGCCCTCCTCGACGTCGTCGCCCGCGCCTGACCCCGCGCACCCCCGCGTCCCCGTTCGCGCCCTCCGCTTCCACCCTCTTCCGCGGGTGCGCGCTTTCTGCCGCCTTGGCGTCCGCGAGACGGCAGTTCGCGCGCACTCGCGCGCCCTCCGCTTCCACCCTCTTCCGCGGGTGCGGGCTTTCTGCCGCCTTCGGGGGGGGTCGAGGCAGCAGTTCGCGCGCACTCGCGCTGCGTTTTCGCGCGAAGGCACGGGCACCGCGCCGTGGGTCAGGGCTTGCGCGGGTGGATGGTCTCGCCGCGGGCGAGCATCGCCACGTAGTCCGCGATCTTGCGGGCACGCGTCTCCGCCCGCTTCACGTTTCCGATGCGGAAGATGATGGCGTAGCGGTTGGCGCTGTCGAGCCGGGCGAACAGCTCGGCCGCCTCGGGGCTCGCCGCGAGGGCCTCGGCCAGGTCGGCAGGCACCTCCGCGCTGCCCTGTGACGCGTAGGCCGCCTCCCAGCGCCCGTTCGCCCGCGCCTGCTCGACCGCCGCCTCGCCGGCGGGCCGCATGCGCCCCGCATCCGTCAAGCGCTGCACGCGCTCCCGGTTCACCTGCGACCAGATGCTCCCCGGCCGGCGCGGGGTGAACAGCTGCACGTAGTACCGCTCGTCGAGGCGGCCCTTCTGCGCGTCGATCCACCCGAAGCACAGGCCCACGTCGACGGCATCCGAATAGCTCACGCTCGAGACGCCGGCCCCCTTCTTGGCGATCGCCAGCCGCACCCCGGGCGACGACTCCCCGTTCGCGTCCAGCCAGCGCTCCCACTCCCCGGCGTCGGCGCAGTAGACGATCTCCCGCTCCACGGCCATCAGGCGACCAGCTTCTGCAGCGTTCGCAGGTTGCGCGTCGTCGTCGCGGCCTTGTACCGGGCGCGGCCGAGCGCCTTGCCGAACGCGCTCGTGAGCGTGCTGCCGCGTTCGACGGTCCAGTAGACGACGCCCGGCCCGGCGAGAATCTGCTCCCGCACGGGGTCGAGCTCGTCCTGCATCGCGAGCAGCTCGCCGGCGACGGCCGGGTCAGCCACGAACACGACATACGGATGCCACCCGTCGCGTTCGGCGTCGAAGGGAAAGCCGGTCAGCAGCGCCCGGATCGCGTCGATGCCGTGCACCTGCACCCACGCCTCGTACCCGAACCGTTCCCCGAGCGCCCGCTCGATCAGCGGCTGCACCTCGTCTGCCGACAGATCGGTCTCGAACAACACGTTGCCGCTGGCCAGCACCGTTTTCACGCCGCCCAGGCCGAGGCCCTCGAACACCGCCTTCACGTCGGCCATCTTCAGGTTGATCCCGCCGACGTTCACCCCGCGCAGGAGCGCCGCGTATCGAGTCATGCAGTGAGGCTACCGTGTCCGGCGGATGCCCCGGAAGGCGCCCGCGACCACCACCGCACCGGTCGCCTCGTTTGTCCGTTTCGGTGCCGGTCTCCGCGTCTGAGTTGTGGAAACCTACACAACGGATGCCTCCGCTCACGGGCTTCTTTGTAGCCGGTTCACGCACCATTTCTGCGCTCCCCGGCGCCGACCTAACGTGGGACCGACCCACGCATCGCCCGGAAAGAGAAGGATCGACGATGGTTGACACCGCCCAGAGCGCCGCGAACACCACAGAGACGGACATCGGCCCGACCCGGGCATCCGACGCGGGGACCGGAACGGGCCTCACCGACGTGAGCGTCGACACCGGCCCCATCCGGGTCTTCGGCGACCCGTCCGGACCAGCGGTCGACGTCGACTCCCTCCGCCGCCAGCTGCTCGGCACCTGGGCGGACGTCCGCCTCGCCGCCCGGGAGATGACGGCGAAGCCGGAGTTCCACGGCATCCCGGGCCTGTCGATGGCCGATCACCGCACCCGTGCCTTCGAGCAGATGCAGCGCCTCGCCGACAACGGCCACGTGCACCGGGCCTTCCCCGCGCACCTCGGCGGGCAGGACGACCATGGCGGCAACATCGCTGGCTTCGAGGAGCTGGTCACCGCCGACCCGAGCCTGCAGATCAAGGCCGGCGTGCAGTGGGGCCTCTTCGGCGCGGCCGTACTGCACCTCGGCACCGCCGTGCACCACGACACCTTGCTGCCCGGCATCATGAGCCTCGAGGTTCCCGGCGCGTTCGCCATGACCGAGATCGGGCACGGGTCGGATGTCGCGAGCATCGGCACGACGGCGACCTACGACCCGCAAGACCAGGAATTCGTCATCCACACGCCGTTCCGCGCCGCATGGAAGGAGTACATCGGCAACGCCGCCAAGGACGGCATCGCCGCCGTGGTGTTCGCCCAGCTGATCACCGGTGGCGTGAACCACGGCGTGCACGCCTTCTACGTGCCCATCCGCGACGCGTCCGGCGCCTTCCTCCCCGGAGTCGGCGGCGAGGACGACGACCTCAAGGGCGGCCTGAACGGCATCGACAACGGACGCCTGCACTTCGACCACGTGCGCATCCCGCGCACGAACCTTCTCAATCGCTACGGCGACGTCGCCGTCGACGGCAGCTACACCAGCCCCATCGCGAGCCCGGGGCGCCGGTTCTTCACCATGCTCGGCACCCTCGTGCAGGGGCGCGTCTCCCTCGACGGCTCCGCCACCCAGGCGTCGGCGCTCGCGCTCACCATTGCGATCACCTACGCCAGCCAGCGCCGCCAGTTCACGGCGGGCAGCGACACCGACGAGGAGGTCATCCTCGACTACCAGCGGCACCAACGCCGGCTGTTGCCGCGCCTGGCCACGACCTACGCGCAGACGTTCGCCCACGACGAATTCCTCGTCAAGTTCGATGCCGTGTTCAGCGGCGCCGCCGACACGGACGAGGACCGCCAGGACCTGGAGACTCTCGCGGCCGCGCTGAAGCCGCTGTCCACCTGGCACGCGATCGACACGCTGCAGGAGGCCCGCGAGGCCTGCGGCGGCGCCGGGTTCATGGCCGCGAACCGGCTCGTCGGCCTCCGCGCCGACCTCGACATCTACGCCACCTTCGAGGGCGACAACAACGTGCTGCTGCAGCTGGTCGCCAAGCGACTGCTCACCGACTACAGCCGCAAGTTCGCCAAGGCGGATGCCGGTGCCCTGGCCCGCTACGTCGTCAAGCAGGCCACCGGTCGCGCCTACCACGGCTCGGGCCTGCGCCGGCTGTCCCAGGCGGTCGCCGACCGCGGCTCCACTGCCCGCTCCGTCGGTGCACTGCGGGACCCGGCGGTACAGCGCCAGCTGCTGACCGACCGGGTGGAGACGATGATCGCCGACGTCGCATCCGTTCTGCGCCCCGCCACCCACCTGCCGAAGAAGGAGGCCGCTGACCTGTTCAACTCGCAGCAGAACGCGCTGATCGAGGCGGCCAGGGCGCACGGGGAGCTGCTGCAGTGGGAGGCGTTCACCCGGGCGGTCGAGTCGACGACGCACGAGGGCACGAAGCAGGTGCTCACGTGGCTGCGCGACCTCTTCGGGCTCGGCCTCGTGGAGAAGCGCGTCGCCTGGTACCTCATCCACGGGCGGCTCTCCGCGCAGCGTGCGCTCGCCGTCACCGCCTACACCGACCGGCTCATCGCCCGCCTGCGCCCGCACGCCCTCGACCTCGTGAACGCCTTCGGCTACACGCAGGACCACCTGCGTGCCCCGATCGCGAGCGGCATCGAGCGGGAACGCCAGGACGAGGCCCGGGACTACTACCGCCGGCTGCGGGAGTCGGGCGCGGAGCCCGTGCCGGAGAAGGCTCACAAGGGCGACCGGAAAAAGAAGGATCACCCCGGGCAATAAGCTCGACCCATGCGTGACTTCTATCCCGAGATCGAACCGTACGACACCGGCATGCTCGATGTGGGTGACGGCAACAGCATCTATTGGGAGGTATCGGGCAACCCGGAGGGCAAGCCGGCGGTCTACCTGCACGGCGGCCCCGGCGGCGGATCGAGCCCCACCCAGCGCCGCCTGTTCGACCCGGAGAAGTACCGCATCGTGCTGTTCGACCAGCGCGGCTGCGGCCACAGCCTGCCGCACGCCAGCGAAGCGGATGCCGACCTGTCGACCAACACGACGTGGCACCTGGTCGACGACATGGAGAAGCTCCGGGAACACCTCGGCATCGACCGGTGGCTCGTCTCGGGCGGCTCCTGGGGCAGCACGCTCGCCCTCGCATACGCCGAGACGCACCCGGACCGGGTGACCGAGCTGGTGCTGCGCGGCATCTTCACGCTGCGCCCCGTGGAGCTCGACTGGTTCTACGAGGGCGGCGCCGCTGCCGTGTTCCCCGACCTGTGGGAGGAGTTCGTCGCCCCGGTGCCCGAGGACGAGCGCGGCCGCATGATCAAGGCCTACGGCGCGCTCCTCAACGACCCGAATCAGGAGGTGCGGGAACGCGCCGGCATCGCGTGGTCCACCTGGGAGTCGTCCACCATCACACTGCTCCCGCAACCGGAGACCGTGGCCCGCTTCACCGAGCCCTCGTTCGCCGTCGCCTTCGCGCGCATCGAGAACCACTACTTCCGCCACGGCGGCTGGTTCGAGCCCGGCCAGCTGATCCGCGACGCGCACGAGCTGCGTGACATCCCCGCCGTGATCGTGCAGGGCCGTTACGACATGTGCACGCCCGCGTTCACCGCCTGGGACCTGCACCGGGCCTGGCCCGAGGCCGTCTTCCAGCTGATCCCGGATGCCGGGCACGCCTTCGACGAGCCGGGCATCCGGGAGGCACTCATGGACGCGATGGACCTCTTCGCCGGCTGATTCCCGCCGAGACGCACGCTTCCGGTCGAGACGGACGCGCGTGCCTGTCCGTTCGGACCGCAACTGTCCGTTTCGGGGCGGGGCAGGTCAGGCCACGCGCGGCCGGCGCAGCTTCTGGTACTTGCGGCGCATCGAGACCGCGCTGTGCACCGCGTTCAGCAGGAACATGATCGTGTACGCGGCGACGAAGGCCGGCGGGAACCCCCAAAGCAGGAACATCCAGCAGAACGTGCCCGTGTCGGTGGGGATCAGCACGAACGACTGCCGGTTGCCGCTCGGCGGCGGCGGCGGGATCTTCGCGGACCGGGCGAGCTGCTCGGCGAGGATCTGGCTCATGAACTGGGCGACGCTCACGAGGCAGTAGGCGAGGGTCACGGCGAGCACCCACGCCGGCTGCCCCATCGCCCAGAACCCGACCAGCACCGCCACGTGGATCGCCGGCGTGCGGATGGCGTCCACGACGTGGTCCAGCCACTCGCCGGCGGGGCTGCCGCTGCCCTGCAGCCTGGCCACCTGCCCGTCTGCTGAGTCGAGTAGGTAGCCGACGGCCAGCAACACCGCAATGGCGACGCCGGTGGCCGGCCCGGCCGGCACCGCTATCAGCAGCGCGATCGCCACCGCCGAGAAGGCCGCGCTCGCCGCGGTCATCATGTTGGGCGTCCAGCCCAGGGCGTAACCCGCGGCGGCGGCATAGCGCGCCAGCCTCCGGTTCACCCACCGCGTGTATGCGGGAACCCCCTCGCCCGGCTTCTGCGCGCGGCCGAGTCCGGCCATGCCGGCCCGGTACCGCGCGCCGAGTGACGCGCCGGCGTCGGCCGGCGCAACCGGAAAGACGGTCCCCGCCTTGATCACCGTCATCGTCTCATCCCCTCTACTGCACCGCGGCGATCAGCTCGAAGCTGTGGCTCGACGCGCTGTGATAGTTGGAGTGCACCTCGGCGGTGATCAGGTTCGCGCCCGTCACGAACGCCGAGGCCGGAACGGTGAAGGTGACCGGGTTGGCGACGGCCGTGCTGGCCGACACGGGCGCCGTCGCGTAGGTGTTCGCCGACACCGCGCCGCTCGGCAGGTTGTTGCGTCCCACTTCGACGCCGTTGACGTAGACCACGATGCCGTCGTCGGAGCGCGCGGTGACCAGCACCGATCCGAGCTTCGCGGCATCCGTCACGCTGATCGCCTTGCGGTAGTACGACGTCAGCGGATACGGCGACGCCGCGGTCAGGGCCGTTGCGATGTCATTCGTTCCGCGACCGATCGGGGCCGCACCCGTCTGCCAGGTGGAGGAGTCGAATCCCGCCGTGTTCCAGCTCGATCCCGGCGCCGTGTCGGAGTAGTAGTACTGCCAGTCGGCGCCGGCCGCGACGAGCACGCCGTCAGCGGGCGGGTCGGCCGGCGGGTCGGCCGGCGGGTCCACCGGGTCCTCGGCCGCGGGCTGGGTGCCCGGGGTGATCGTGGCCGCCATCTCGAAGCTGTGGCTGGATGCCGAGTGGTAGTTGGAGTGCACCTCCGCGGTGATCAGGTTGGCGCCGGTGACGAATGCGGAGCCGGGCACCTCGAACGTCACCGGGCTGGCGACCGCCGTCGTCGCCCCCACTGGCGACTTCGCGTAGCTGTCGAAGTCGACCGCGCCCGTCCCCATGTTGTTCCTGGCCACTTCGCTGCCGTTCACGTAGATGACGATCCCGTCGTCGGAGCGCGCGGTCAACGTCACCGAGGCGACCTTCGTCGCATCCGCCACCGTGACCGCCTTGCGGTAATACGAGGCGAGCGGATACGGCGACGCGGCCGTGAGGGTGGTGGCGATGTCGTTCGTGCCGCGGCCGATCGGAGCGGCACCGGTCTTCCAGGTGGAGGCGTCGAACCCGGCGGTGTTCCAGCCGGAACCCGGGGCGGTGTCGGCGTAGTAGTACTGCCAGTCGGCTCCATTCGCGACGAGGGCGGTGTCGTCGGCCGGCGGGTCGCCGCCCCCGTCACCGGGGTCGGCCGGCGGGTCCACCGGGTCCTCCCCGGCGGGCTGGCTGCCCGCGGTGACGGTGGCCGACAGCTCGAAGCTGTGGCTGCTCGCCGCCCGGTAGTTCGAGTGCACCTCGGCGGTGATCGAGTTGGGACCGGTCACGAACGCCGAGCCGGGAACCGTGAAGGTGACCGGGTTGGCCACCGCGGTGGACCCCGATACCGGCGCCGTGGCGTAACTGCCCGACGTGATGGTTCCGGAGGGCAGGTTGTTCCTGGCCACTTCCTTCCCGTTCACGTAGACCACGATGCCGTCGTCGGATCGTGCGGTCAGCGTCACCGAGGCGACCTTCGTCGCATCCGTCACCGTGGCCGTCGTGCGGTAGTACGAGGTCAACGGATACGGGGACGTCGCCGTCAGGGCCGTCTTGATGTCGGCCGTGCCGCGACCGATGGGGGCCGCACCGCTCTTCCAGGTGGAGTCGTCGAAGCCGGCGGTGTTCCAGGCGGCAGCCGGGGCGGTGGCCTCGTAGTAGTACTTCCACGAGGAGCCGGCCGGGATGAGCACGCCGTTCGATGCCGGCGGGTCGACGGGCGGGTCGACGGGGGAGCCGGCCTTCACCGGTACCGCCGTGGTGCTGGCCGAGCGGTTGCCGCTCGGGTCGGCAGCCTGCACGAAGTACTTCACGTCGACGGGCACGACGGGCACGGTGGCCGACAGTGCGGTCGTCGTGGCGATGACCCGGTCGTTGCGCAGGATCTCGTATGTGACGCTGCCGCGGTCATCCGTTGCCCCCGACCAGCTGAGGGTCGTGCCCGTCGAACCGACGGATGCCTTCAGATTCGACGGTCTGGACGGCGCGTCGGTGTCGTTGTGGGCGAAGCGCACGAACCCGCCCGACCACTGTTCGGTCCAGCCCGCCTTCACGGAGCTCTTGTAGTCGCCGCCGAACCAGGTGGCGCCCGTCGAGTCGTTGAACAGCGCCCAGGCGCCGGCCCCGCCCCGCTGGCTCACCGTGGGGTTGAACTGGGTGACATACTTTCCGGTCGCGTTGTTCCATCCGCCGGCGGAGTTGATCTTGTTGGCCTGCGTCCACGTGGTTCCGATGTTCGGCCAGCGGCGGGCACCGGCGTAGTCGGTGTAGAAGCAGTGGCAGCCGGCGTAGACGACGGTGCCATCGGTGGAGATGGACTGGATGTCACCGTTCGGGTAGCCGATGTTGGTGCTGAGCTCCGACATGTCCGACCGCGCGTAGCTGTAGAGCATGTGCTGGGAGCCACCGATCCAGACCCGGTTTCCGACCTCCTTCACCGCCTGCTGATAGTTGCTGGTGCTGGAGAAGTCGATGACCCACGGGATCACGCTCGCCGTGTCGGTGGTGATGACGGCTCCCTTGACGGCGTCGGTGTCGGCCGAGGTGGTGAAGTAACCGGCGAAGTACACCCGGTCGCCCTGGGCAGAGGCATCGAGGGAGACGACCGTCCCGTTGAACTCGGGGTTCCAGTTGTCGCCCGGGGTGCCGTCCGTCACCGAGACGCGCCCGGCGGACCGCACGTACTTCTCGGTGCTCCGCGTGCCGCCGGTCATGTGCGTGAACGTGCCGCCGATGTACAGCCAGTCGCCCTGCACGTCGAGGCTGCGCACGACCGGGATGCCGCTGGCGAGCTTGTTGATCACCTTGGTGGTGAAGGTGGTGTCGGTCGCGCCCGTCTTCGGGTCGAGCACGACGAAGGCCGGCTGGCTCCTGCCGTTCACCGTGGTGAAGTAGCCGCCCGCGGCCACGCGCCCGTCGGGGAGCACGGCGATGGCCTTGACCTGCCCGTCGAACGTCGGGCGGAAGCTCGAGATCCACTCGCCGGTCTTCACGTCGAACGCGGCCAGGTACGGCTGCGAAACGGCGCTCGCCCCGCTTGCGCTCTTCTGCACGGTGAGGAAGTTGCCGCCGACGTAGACGACGCCGTTGCCCTCGGCGAAGGCGGACACCTCGTTGCTGCCTTCATTGTCCGAGGAGGGGCCGGTGCCGAGCCCGGAGACGCCCCACACCGTCGGCATGGCGAAGCTCTCGGCCGCCGCCGGGATGGTGCGCTTCTCGGTACCGGAATCGGGGATCGCCGTGAAGATGTCCGCGCCGAGGAGCTTCGGGCGAAGGAAGACCTGCGTGAACGGGCGGGCGTTGCCCTTGCCGATGCTGGCCTCCCACAGGTAGCTGCCCGCAGCCTGGGAACCGTGGACGGCGGTGCCGAAGCCGAAGCCGCTCACCCAGCCCTGGTTCGCGCCGGTCCTGGTCTCGATGCGGTTCAGGCCCGTCCCGGAGCCGAACGCGGCGGTCTGGCCACCGGTGCCGCTGACGCCGCCGATCGTCCAGGTCTTCACGCGCTGCTGGTTGTCGAACACCCAGGCCCAGTCATCGCGGGGGGAGTCGAAGGTGAAGGTGTCGTCCTGCCAGGCGGTGCCATCCGTGTTGGTGGCCCGGTGCAGGCGGATGCCGTCGGGCAGCGAGCTCACCGGCTTGCCGTTCAGCAGCCCGCCGATGACCTTCGCGGAGAGCTGCGCGGGCTTGAATGCCGCCGGCCCGGTCACCACGCTCCGCACGTCGGCCGGCGTGCCCCAGCCCTCGTTGGTGTCTGACCAGTTGTCCCGGCCGCGGCCCACCAGCACCCACCCGCCGCCGTCGGTCTCCTGGTCGCAGTAGAACTGCTGCGGCGCCCCGAGTTCCGGGGTCACCAGCCAGTAGATTCCGCTCCTGGCAGCCGGCGTCGTCTGCTTGACCTCCCAGCAGGAGGCCGCTGCGGTGGCGGCGCTGGCCCCGTCAGGTGCGGGGAGCGATGCGGCGGCTGTCGCCGTCTGCGGGGTGAGGAGTGCTGCGACCACGACGGTGGTCGCGAGCGCCGCACCGAGCCCGAGGGATCGGGTCGGTGCTTTCGGGGTGAGTGACACGGGATTCTCCTTGATGAGTTCGGGTCTGCATGGGAGTTTTTGGGGCCTGTGGGTCGCAGGCGGGTCGGGCTGTGGGTTAGCAGGTGGGGTTGTCGGGGAAGGTGCGGTCTGTCACCTGCCAGGTGCCGTCGGTGCCCTGTGTGAGGGTGTAGATGTTGAGGGCTCGGCGGTTGGTGTCGGGGGTGCCGATGGGGTTGCCCTTGTTGTCGAGGATGGTGACGGCGCTGGAGTCGATGCAGGCCTGGACGGTGGCGGTTGTGGCGGTGGTGTGGAGCACTTTGACGCTGTCGACGACGGATTGGCCGTGCTGGGTCCAGCCGTTGGAGTCGAGTTCGAGGTGTTCGTTGCCGAGTTCTTCGAGGATCGCGCCGGTGGCGACGGGAGAGAGTTGCTTTTTCACGTCGCTGACGTTGTCGACGGTGGCGACGGCGCCGAGGAAGCCGTGCAGGGAGGCTTTGGCGTGGGTGTTGTCCAGGGGCACGCCGGGTGTGCCGGGGGCGGGCGTGGCTGGAGCGGGCTTGGCGGTGGCGGAGTTCTTCGCGGCCGGGGCGGTGGGGGTCGCGGTGCTCGCGGCGGCCGGCGTGGTGGGGGCCGGTGCGGCGGCGGCGAGTCTGGTGTCGGCGCCGGGGAAGGCCGTCCAGGCCAGGCCGCCGACCGCGGTCGCGACGGCGACGGTCAGGACCGCGGGGAACACCCAGCGGCGCCGCCTGGTCGGGGCTGGTGTGCCGTCGGTGCCGGCGTTTTCGGGGTCAGTCGTGTTGTGGTTCATCGATCCTGCGATTCGGGTTGCGCGGTTCGTTGCTGCCACCGTAACCGGCGGCCGTGAGGACTAACAAGAGAGATGCTCACCTTTTATGGGGATCGATTGGCCCCACTTAGGGTTACAGCAGAGACGGGGAGGGGGCCCGTTTTCTCCTGGCGAGCACGACCAGCTCGTGGAGGTGCAGGCGTTCGCGGTCGAGCGCGCACCACGTGAGCAGGAAGATTCCGCCCACCACGATCGAGAGGGTCATCGGGAGGAGTCCGGGGCCGAGGGTGAGGCGGGCAATGCCGGCGGGGAGGCCCACGGAGGCCACCGGCACCAGCAGGGCGTAGAGCACGCTTCGCAGCTCGATGGAGATGCCGAGGAACTTCCGCACCTCGATCGCGGCCAGAGCGGCGTCCACGAGCATGCTGAAGGCCCAGGTGACGGCGGCGCCGGTGATGCCCATGAGCGGGATGAGCAGCAGGTTTCCGGCCACGTTGACGAACAGCACGACGGACTTGTTGACCGCGTCCCAGCCGCTCCGGCCGCTCATCAGCAGCAGCGACTGGATGGTTCCGGCCGTGAAGGTGAGCACCGCCCCCACGCAGAGGATGCTGAGGGCGGTGCCGCCGCGCACGAACTCCGGTCCGAGCAGGCCCAGGACCACGGGCGAGAACAGGGCGAGAATCACGTAGATGGGCGTGCCGAAGAGCACGAGCCACGTGGCCGCGGTGCGGTACAGCGCACCCGTCTCGGCCTTCTTCTCCTGGGCGAGCAGGCGGCTGAACGCGGGGGCGACGACCACGCGGATCGCGGTGTTCACGATCAGGCCGGCGGCGACGAAGCGGCTGGCCCCGCCGTAGACGCCCGCGGCGGCGGAGCCGCTGATGATGCCCACGAGCAGCACATCCAGCCAGATCACCGACTGTTCGAGCCCGGCCGAGACCACGCGTGGCGCCGAGTAGGCCCAAATCGTCTTCCGCAGGGTGCGGGAGGGTGCGAAGAAGGAGCCGCGGGCGTCGCCGGCCCGTTCGTGACGCCTGACCTGCCTGACGAGCACCAGCACGGCGGCGGCCAGCGCGAGCGGCAGCGGGGCCGCCCAGCCGAGGGCGATGACGGTAAGCGAGCCGCCGCCGAGCGCGAGGAGCCCGACGACCACCGGCCGCAGCGCGGGCAGGGCCACGCTCCCCACAGTGACGTACGGAAGCACGCCGCCGAGACCGCGCGTCGCCGACAGGGCGACGAGGAGCAGGGCGCCCACGGGGATGAACCAGGCGACCACGGCGACCGCCTGCCGCACGTCGCCGGCGTGCGGGTCACCGCTTCCCGCGAGCAGGGGAGAGAGCAGCAGCGTGCCGATGCCGCACACGATGCCGGCGCCCGCCGTCGCGGTGAACATCACGGCCAGGGCGGAACGGATTTGACCGGTGTCGTGGTCGGCCAGGCGGGGCATGATCCACACCGCCGCGGAGTCCATGCCCGCCCGGGCGAAGCTCAGCACGATCGTGAAGATCGCGATGGCCTGCAGGATCACGCCGGCACCGGAGTCGCCGAGGGTGCGGGCGAGCACCACCGTGAGGATGAACCCCATCAGCGCGCTGGTGGCCGCGCCGAGGAAGCTGGTGATGCCGCCCTTCATCAGGTTCTCGGGCGGCTTCACGGCTGCCGGTCCGGCGGCCTCGGTCCTCACGGTGGTGCTCATCGGCGGTCCAGGGTCAGGCGCGCGCGCCGGTGAGCCGGGCGCGCAGGAGCTGCACGGTCAAGCGGCCCAGGAACACCGGATTTCCGGCGAGGTAGCGCTTCGCAAGGCGGCGCGGTTCGAGGATCAGCCGCCACAGCCATTCCAGGCCCGCCGAGATCATCCACTGCGGGGCACGACGGTTGGATCCGCTCACCCAGTCGAACAGCCCGCCGCAAGTGAGGACGGCCGGCACGTGCAGTTCGGTGCGGTGGTCTGCGACCCAGGCCTGCTGCAGCGGGTCGCCCAGGCCGACGAGCAGGATGTCGGGGTCGTACGCGTCGATCTCGGCGATGAGCGCCGGCATCTCCGCCTCGGACACGAATCCGTCCCGGGCGCGGTACTGCAGGCCGGGGGCGCGCTCCGCCAGGCGCTCGCCGGCACGGGCGGCGACGCCGGGAGCGGCGCCGAAGAGGTAGATCTTCTTGCCGCGGAGGGCGCACTCGGCGACCAGCGGGTTGATGAGGTCCGTCGTCGCCACCCGCTCCGGCACGTCGGCGCCGAGCGCGCGCGCCGCCCACACGATCGACTGGCCGTCGGGGTAGTCGAGGTCGGCCGAGAGCAGGATCTGCCGGAAGGAGGCGTCGCTGGCGGCGAGGTTGCACACGTTCGCGTTCACGCCCACGGCCACCTTCATTCCCTCGGTCTCCGTCCAGCCCATGATCGTCTGCACGAGCTGGGTCATGGACAGGCCGCTCACGGGAACCCCGACGACGTTCACGTCGTGCGTGCGGGGGGCAGGGGCGGGGCGGCGGATGCGAGAGCGACGCACGGTTGCGCGGGGCGGGACGACGCGGGTGGCCGGTTTTCGGGTCAGTGACACAGGGGGTCTCCTTGATGAGTTCGGGTCTTCATGGGAGGGGCGTGGCCCCGGCGGGACGCCGAGGCCGGTGAGGCGGGTGGGGCTGTGGGTTAGCAGGTGGGGTTGTCGGGGAAGGTGCGGTCTGTAACCTGCCAGGTGCCGTCGGTGCCCTGTGTGAGGGTGTAGATGTTGAGGGCTCGGCGGTTGGTGTCGGGGGTGCCGATGGGGTTGCCCTTGTTGTCGAGGATGGTGACGGCGCTGGAGTCGATGCAGGCCTGGACGGTGGCGGTTGTGGCGGTGGTGTGGAGCACTTTGACGCTGTCGACGACGGATTGGCCGTGCTGGGTCCAGCCGTTGGAGTCGAGTTCGAGGTGTTCGTTGCCGAGTTCTTCGAGGATCGCGCCGGTGGCGACGGGAGAGAGTTGCTTTTTCACGTCGCTGACGTTGTCGACGGTGGCGACGGCGCCGAGGAAGCCGTGCAGGGAGGCTTTGGCGTGGGTGTTGTCCAGGGGCACGCCGGGTGTGCCGGGGGCGGGCGTGGCTGGAGCGGGCTTGGCGGTGGCGGAGTTCTTCGCGGCCGGGGCGGTGGGGGTCGCGGTGCTCGCGGCGGCCGGCGTGGTGGGGGCCGGTGCGGCGGCGGCGAGTCTGGTGTCGGCGCCGGGGAAGGCCGTCCAGGCCAGGCCGCCGACCGCGGTCGCGACGGCGACGGCCAGCACGACGGGGTACAGCCAGCGTCGTGGGCCCCCGCGGCCGGTGCCGGGGGTGTTTTCGGGGTCAGTCGTCGGGTTCATCGATCCTGCGATTCGGGTTGCGCGGTTCGTTGCTGCCACCGTAACCGGGCGCGCACCCCGAGAACAAGAGAAGTCCTCATGTTTGCCTGTCGGGCGTGGCCCCATTTCGGGGGCCGTGGCGTCGCCGCGCTCTCAGCGCACCGTCGCGGCGGCGCGCGACCGAACGTCGGTCAGGAGGCCTCTGCCGCCGGCACGGCGCCGGCCAGCGCGTGATCGCGGTGGCGGCGCATCCGCCGGTGCCGGGGCGTTATCAGCGTGCCGAGGAGAGGGGTGCCGATCGCGGCAGCCTCGCGGAGGATGGCGAAGGCGCGCTTCGACGTGCTCGACCGGCTCGCGAGTGCCAGCACCACGCCGTCGGCCAGCCGCAGCGCGGCTACGAGGCTGGTCTCGGGCGCGGTCGACCTGGCCACGAGCAGCGTCATCCCGTTCTCGGGCGCGGAGTCCACCGTCTCGGCGAGGTCGGGGGCGACGCCCGACGGCGTCGTGCCGGCCGGGGGCAGCAGGCAGAATTCGAGGCCGGGGTGCAGCGCCGACTGGAACCGCTCGGGCCCTTTCGCCCGCGTGGCGGTCATCAGGCCCAGCCGGTTACCCAGCACCTCCCGCGCACGGGAGGTCACGTCGAAGAGCACCACCCTCACGGGAATGCCGCTCTCGGCAAAGGCGAGGGCCAGCGTCGCGGGCAGGCCGAATTCGTCGGGGCCGGAGGAATCGTCGATGACCGCCAGGGACGCGGGCGGTTCGAGACGAGCGAGCACACGCTCCCGCACCGCGGCCAGGGCGTGCAGCGCCTCGGTGTTCGTCTCGGGGAACTCCGGCGTGCGGGCCGTGAGCACGGCGAGCGGCGAAAGGCCGAGTGCGCGTTCGACCTCGCGGGCGTTCCGGAACCGGCGGTCGAGCCGGTTGATCGGGAAGGCGATGATCATGCCGAAGACGAGGCCGGCCAGCACGCCCCCGGCCATGGTGATGAGGGGGTTCGGCGTGACGCTCACCGGGTTCGTGACGGCCCGGTTGAGGATGACGCCCCCGGCGGTGTCGATCTGGGCGAGGTCGGTGCGTTCGGACACCAGCCGGTCGATGCCCTTGGTGACGACGTCGCGGCTGGTGCGGGCGAGCACCGAATCGCGGTGCGCGGCCTCGGCCGCATCGATCGCCGTGCGCGCCTCGCCGAGCTGCTTCTGCAGGCCGGCCAGTTCCTGCTGGATCCGGGTGAGCATGCCGGCGATCTCCGCGTCGGCGCGCGCGCTACGGTAGGCGAGGTACGAGGCGGCCAGGGCGTCGGCGCCCGCGCGGGCCTGCTCGGTCGTCGGGGCGGTGTAGCTGAGGTGCACCACCTGGCCGTCGGAGGAGGTCGTCGTCTCCAGGCCGGCGCGCAGGGCGTCCGGCGTCTGCGCGTCGCCGAGGGCGCGAGCCGCCCGGGCTGCGACAGCGGCGGAGTGAACGATCTCCGACTCGGTCGCGGTGTCGAGCAGGCTCTGCGGGGGACGCGACGAACTGAAGGCGTTCGTCGCGATGACGTCGAGCTGCACATCCGTTGTCGCCGTCGAGGCGGCCGGGACGGCGAGGAGGTAACCCCAGGCGACGAGTGCGCCCACGAGTGTTGCCAGCACGACGACATACCACTGCCGCTTCAGCACGAATCCGTACTGGTCGATACCGACGCTCTGGGCGGACGCCGTGCGTGGCATGGAGTCGAACATGTCCCCCCTCGGGTCGGCTGTGGACAGGACAACGGTGGCAGTGCAACCGAGCAAATGTCAATATCCCATGGACATTCGGCCCGGAGTGGTCCATATACTGTGACCTACCACCGCCAGACCCGACTGGTGGCAGAGGGGACGTGATCCTGCATGCGTACGTCGACCGCACCGGAGCGACTCCTGCCGCGGTGGCCGTTCGCCCTCATGTTCGTGTGGTTCCCGGCGTGGTGGCTCCTGGGCCTCGGTGAGATGGCGTGGATTCCCCTCTCGTTCGCCATGGTCTTCTACCTGGTGCGCCGGGGGCGCATCGAGGTTCCGCGTGGCTTCGGCATCTGGCTGTTGTTCATGGTGTGGATGGTGTGCTCCGGGATCGGGATCGACACCAGCGGTCGACTGATCGGATTCGTCTACCGCGCCCTGTTGTACCTCGTGACGACCATTGTCTTCGTGTACGTGTACAACGCGCGCCTGCGGCTCACCCCGCGGTACGTCGGCGGTGTGCTCACCGTCTTCTGGCTCATCACCATGGTGGGAGGGTTCATCGGCGTCCTGTTCCCGCTGTTGTCGTTCACCACGCCGCTTGCCATGGTGTTGCCGCAGCCGCTGCTCGACAACGAGCTGGTGCATGAGATGGCCGTCCGGCAGGTGACCCAGTACAACCCCGATTCCTGGCTCCAGATCGATCCGCGACCGAGCGCACCGTTCCTGTACACGAACGGGTGGGGGAACGTGTACTCGATGCTCACGCCCATCGTCATCGGCTACATGGTCGCGGTTCGCCGAGAGCGCCGGTTCTGGTTCCTGCTGCTCGCCCTCCCCGTCTCCCTCGTTCCCGCCCTGCTCACGCTCAACCGCGGGATGCTCATCGGCCTCGCGCTCGCCCTGGCCTACGTCACCGTGCGGTTCGTCTTGCGCGGCAACCTGCGCGCCATCCTCGCCCTGCTCGGGCTCGCCCTTGTCGTCGGGGTGGTCTTCATGACGGTGCCGGTCGCGCAGCGGATCACCGACCGGCTCGCCGTCAGTTCGACGACCGCGGATCGCGCGAGCCTCTATGACGAGACGTTCCAGCGCACCCTCGAGTCGCCGCTCTTCGGCTATGGGGCGCCGCGTCCGTCGCTGAAGGAGGGCGCTCCGTCTGTGGGCACCCAGGGGCAGATGTGGATGGTGCTGTTCTCCCACGGGTTCCCGGGACTGGCGTTCTTCATGGGGTGGCTGGTGTGGGCGTATCTCCGCACCCTTCATCGCTGGGATCCGCTCGGGCTGGCCTGTAATACCGCGCTCCTCGTGGTCGTCGTCGAGTCGAGCTACTACGGCATCCTCACGGCCGGCCTCACCATCGCCATGATCGCCGCGGCCCTGGCGCTGCCACGATCCGAGCCGCCGCTGGACGTCCCCACAAGTCGAGCAATCCTCAAAAATACTAGGAATGAGCGCGCCGTTCCAATACACTGAGCGGCACCGATCCGACCCGAACGAAGCGGCTAATGATGAACTCACCCGAAAATGTTGTTCCGCTCCCCGGCGTTTCCGTCGTCATCGCGACGCGGGGACGGCCCCAACTGCTGCGCGCCGCCGTGCGTGCGATCCTCGCGCAGGACTATGCCGGGGACGTGGACGTGGTCGTCGTGTACGACCGCATCGAGATCGACCCGCTCGACGATATCGCCGTGCCCGAAGGGCGTCGACTGAAGACCACCGCGAACGTGCGCGCACCCGGGCTCGCCGGCGGTCGCAACACCGGCATCCTGGCGACTAGCGGCGAACTCGTGGCCTTCTGCGACGACGACGACGAGTGGCTGCCGGGCAAGCTGGGCCGGCAGGTGGAAACGTGGCAGGCCGATCCCGGCGCGATCATGGTGGCCACCGGCATCCGCATCGAAACCGGCGAACAGAGCCACGTGCGACTGCCGCCGGACCGGGTCGAATTCGCGGACCTGCTGCTGTCGCGCATCACGGAGCTCCACCCGTCTTCCTTCCTCATGCGGCGGTCGGACCTGCTCGGCCAGGTTGGGCTGGTCGATGAGGAGCTCCCCGCCTCATACGGGGAGGATTACGACCTGCTGCTGCGCATGGCGCGTCAGGGGCACGTGCTCGCCGTGCGGGAGCCGCTCGTCATCGTGCACTGGGACCGCGCCTCCTTCTTCTCCGAGAAATGGCGCGGCATCGCCGACGGCCTCAGCTACCTGCTTGCAAAGCACCAGCGCTTCGCGGAGTCCCCCAAGGGATCCGCGCGGATCGAGGGTCAGGTCGCCTTCGCCTTCGCGGCGCTCGGCGACCGGGGCGACGCCTGGCAGTGGGCGCTCCGCACGATCCGTCACGACGCCTTCCAGCTGCGCGCATACGCGGCGGTCGCCATCGCGTCCCGCGTCGTGCCCGCCGGACCGCTCGTGCGCCTCGTCAACAGCCGCGGCCGCGGCCTCTGATCCCGCCCCTTAACGCGCGAGTGCGCAGTTTCCGCCGGAAAGCCTCTCGGTTGCCGGCAGAAACTGCGCACTCGCGGATGGGGACTAGCGCTGGTAGACCCGCACATAGTCGACCTGGTACTTGGCAGGGAACGCGGTGTCGGCGTCAGGCGATCCGGGCCAGCTCCCGCCCACGGCCATGTTCAGGCGCAGGTAGAAGTCGCCGGAGAAAGCCTTGTCGATCCACGACGTCGTGTCCTTCGTCCGCGTGTAGGTGAGGTTGCCGTCGACGTACCACTTGATCGAGCCGGGCTCCCACTCCACGGCGAAGTCGTGGAATCCGTCGGCGTAGCTGCCCGACGGCGTCTTGTAGACGTTCACCTGCATCGGGTAGGTGGGCACGTAGTCGTAGTGGATGGTCTGGCTGACCTTATTGGCTTCAGAGGCGTTGTTCTTGCTGGTGCCGACCACCTCGAGGATGTCGAGCTCACCGAGGCTGCCCGACGTGGGGCGCATCCAGAACGCGGGCCACAGCCCCTTCGAGGAGCCCGGCGTGGTGGGCAGCTTGGCGCGGATTTCGAACCGGCCGTACTCGAAGTCCATCTTGTTCTTCGTGTTCATCATCGCCGAGGTGTAGGAGCGCCCGTTCGGGAACCGGGAGTCGTGCGAGCCGCACGTGATCGGCGAGGACTCCTTACGGGCCGAGATGGTGAGGAGGCCGTCGGATTCCTTGATGTTCTCCGGCCGATCCATGAGGCACGCGAGTTCCTTGTTGCCGTCGCCGTAGGTGGAGTTGTTCTCGACGGTCCAGGCGTTGCGGTCGATCGTGGTGTCGTTGAACTCGTCGCTCCAGGCGAGCTTCCAACCCGAGGGCGCGGCCGGCGAGGAGGTCTTGGCCGGTGCGACAGCGGCGGGTGAGGCGGATGTCGTCGGGGCCGGCTGCGAGGCGGCGGCCTCGGTCTGCGCGGCGGCGTCGGCCGCGACATCCGGAGCCGTCGTGGGCGTCTCGGTGGCCTTGGCCGACGGCTTCGTCGTGGGCTCGGAGGTGGACTTGGCAGAGGGCTTCGCGGTGGGCTTGGCGGTGGCCTTTGCCGTCGCGGTCGCGGTGGGCGCAGCGCTGGCTGTGCTCGCGGGGGTGACGTCGACGAGGGTCACGTCGTCGATCACCATCCCGCGGTCGCGGTCGACCCCATAGCCCAGGATGCCGAGATCCAGCGACGACGCGTTGCTGCGTGCGGTGTAGTCGGCGGTGATCTTCTTCCAGCCGGTGCTCTTCGGCTTGCTCGCAGCCTGCTCGGTGCCCACGACGTGGTCGCGGTGGTTCTTCTCGTACAGGCGGAGGGCCACGGAGCGCCCGAGCTTCTCGACGCGCACCCAGGCCGTAGCGCGATAGGTGTGCTTGGCGACGACATTCTCGACCGGCGTCCGGCGTTCCCAAAGCGCCACCGTGCTCGCGGCGTGCGACGTGCTGGTCACGCGCACGGCACGGTCGTCGCCGCGGCCGTCAGCGCTTGACAGGCGCGTGTTTTTCGCCCCGGTCCAGCCTGCGTTGCTGCTCGCGAAGGTGCCGTTGGAGACGAGGTTCTTCCCCGTCTCAGGCTGTTCGGCCTGGGCGGCAAGGCCGGTCAGGCCGGCACCAGCGACGGCGGCGATGGCGAGCGCGCTGATTCCCGCGCGACGAAGGGGAAGCCCGCCCTTCACGGTACGACCGGCCGCCTTCTGGGCGTGCCTGGGCCTGGATTTTGACATGCGAATTCTCCTCAACGCAACGACGAACAAGCGTGGGGGAGCCACATAGGCATGACTGGACGCCAGGCGTCGCATCCGTTCCTGGGGCAGGAACAGCGTGCATGATGCCGGGCCGCCGAGGCGCGCCACGAAGGGCGGTACTCGGGACGCAGGACATCAGCTCGTCCCCCCCCAGAGGATGGTGGCACGTCGATACTCCTCAATGCCAATTCTGTGACCCCTTAATGGGGGACTCCCAGAATGGTTGGAGGACGTAGCGTACAATGCGGCATCCCCGCACCCCTCGCTGGGGGAGGCGAGGGATGCGGGGACGGTCTGGGGGTGCGAGCCCTACGGCATGGCCGCGCTCGCGGTCTGGCTCACGGCCTGACTCACCGCGCCGGTCGCCTGGCTGACGAGTGCATTCAGGGCGCCGCGGAGCAGGGTGCTCGAGGTGGACAGCGTGTACGGGAAGTAGACGATGTCCACGCCGTACCGGGCGAATTCCCGCTCCAGGCGGAGCCCCTTCTCGGTGCCCTGCCAGTCGTCGCCCTTGAAGAAGACGTCGAAGCGGAGTTCCTTCCAGGTGTCGAGTTTGTCGGGCAGCACCTCGGGGATCGCTTCATCGACGTAGGAGATGTGCTGCACGATCTCCAACCGCTCGGCCAGGGGAACCACCGGTGGCCGCCCCTTGTTCAGCAGCAGCATCTCATCGGAGACGACGCCGGCGATGAGGTAGTCGCAGTGGCTCTTCGCGTGCCGCAGCAGGTTGAGGTGCCCGATGTGGAACAGGTCGAAGGCGCCCGCGGCATAGCCGACCCGTTCCGCGTGGTCGCGCGTGGTTGACATCAATACGCTCCTTCGGGCCTCAGCACGGTCTTGATGGTTCGCCAGATGATCATCAGATCGCCGGTGAGCGACCAGTTCTCGACGTAGTACAGGTCGAGGCGCACGCTGTCTTCCCAGCTGAGGTTGGACCGGCCGTTGACCTGCCACATTCCGGTGAGGCCGGGCTTGATGTACAGCCGGCGGTGAACGTGGCGCTCGTAGCACTCCACCTCCTTGGGGAGCGGGGGGCGCGGTCCGACCAGGCTCATCTCGCCCACGAGGATGTTCCAGAGCTGGGGGACCTCATCGAGCGAGTACTTCCGAAGGATGCGGCCCACCCGCGTGATGCGCGGGTCGTTGCGGATCTTGAACAGCACGCCGGAGGCTTCGTTCTTGTCGAGCAGGGAGGCGAGGTCGTCCTCCGCCGTCTGCACCATCGACCGGAACTTGACCATGTGGAACGGCTTGCCCGTGCGCCCGCAGCGCTCCTGAAAGAAGAGCACCGGGCCGGGGCTGTCCAGCTTGATGAGGATCGCGATGGCGAGCAGCACGGGGAGCAGCACCAGCAGTCCCATCGCGGCGGCGACGGCGTCGAAGGTGCGCTTCATCACGTGCTTCGTTCCCTCGAACCGGGGGATCTCGACGTGGATGAGCGGAAGGCCCTCGACCGGGCGGAAGTGGATGCGGGGACCCGCGACATCCGTCAGCCGGCTGGAGAGGACCAGTTCGGCCGATGTGCCCTCCAGGCCCCAGCCCAGATTGCGGATGTACTGGCTGCCGCCGCTGGGGTTGCCGGCGACGATGACGGAGTCGACCCCCAGTTCCGCGGCGGCGGCGGGGACGTTGTCGTAGTCGGCGACGACGGGAACCTGCTGGTCCCGGCCGCTCACGGCAGCGATGTCGCCGCCTTCCAGGGCCACACCGACCACGTGATAGGCCGCCCCGGATTTCTCGCCGATCTGGCGCACCACGTATTCGACATCGTCGCGGTTGCCTACCACGATGGCGCGGGCGAGGTAGTGCCCGAAGTGGCGCTGGCGTAGCAGCCACTTGCGCCACAGCCAGCGTTCAACGGTGAGCCCGGCGACCCCGAGCGGCAGCGCGAGGATGAAATACCCGCGGGCGATGTCGACCTGGAACACGAGGAAGCCGATCGCCAGCAGCCCGAAGGCCAGCGCGCTGGCGTTGATCACCTGCTTGTACTCGGTCGCACCGACGCCCACCACCCGCGAGTCTCGGGTGTGCAGGGCGCTCAGGGTGGCGAGCCATGCGACGACGATGACAGCCGACACCATCCAGTACTCCACGACGGGCGAGGTGCCAACGGATGTCTGCGCGCCGGCCACGCCGAAGCGCGCCACGAGGGCGACGGTCACGGCGGCGACGATGACCGTGAAGTCCGTCGCGCGTAGCCGGTTCCGGTAGCGCCGGGCCCAGGTGAGCCCGGACTCCCGGCTGTCGGCCGTGAGCGTCGGTGTCACCGGTGCGAGGGTGTCGACGAGCCGCAACTTCGGAACCCGGCGCCCGAAGGCGGGGGCGCCGATGAGGGGGAGGCGAGGCTTGAGATCGCTCATTCTGCCGTCACCCCCTCGCGCACGTGAGGGCGCCGTCTGGCGCGGAGGCCTGGCGGAGTCGCGGTCTGATCGGGCAAGATGGGTCGACGGAGCCGCCGACACGTCGTGGACGTAGTCACGTTGGTTCCCTGCATTTCGGGTTTACAGGTTCAATACGGGATCACATCGGGCGAGGGCCTAGGGAACCCGTTGCCGTCCGTGGAAGATAAGTGACGCTTTCTCACTTAGCCACGGTGTGAACATACCTCACTTTTACCGTGGTGTGCTGTAACCCGAAAGGGGGGCAACCGTCGGTCACGGCCGGTGGGCACCCGGCACTCAGGCGGCGAGGTCCAGTTCGTCGACGACGCGGGCGATGCGCGCGCGGGCGTCGGCGTCGAGTCCGCGGAGCGGGCGCGGCAGTGACGGGGTCGACACTAGTTGAAGGTGTTCGGCGATGGCCGCGGTCACCCTCAGGCTCCCGAACTGTGCGAAGAGATCCCACAACGGCTGCAGGCGTGCCGATTCCGCCAGGGCGGCGGCGTGGTCGCCTGTGTGCGCGGCGCGGGAGATGGCCAGCGCCGGGGCGGGCAGCGTGCCGGCGATGACCGAGTACCAGGCGTCGCATCCGGCTGCGAGCCCGACTGCGGCAGACCCGTCGCCGGAGATGCCGATGCCGACGTGGTCGGGAATGCGGCTGCGGATGTCTTGGACGCGTTGCCGCGCCGCTGCCGGCTGACTCGGCACCGGCGGGATCTTGATCGAGGCGACTCGGGGGAGTTCTGCGATGCGGGCGTAGAGGTCGTCGGAGAAGGTGACGTGCGTGGTGCCGGGGTTGTCGTACACGACCAGCGGAATCGAGAGGTCGGCCGTGACGTCTTCGTAGAGTCCGAAGACGTCGTCGTCGGTGAGGGGCTGGTACGACATCGGCGCGAGCAGCACGGCGGATGCCCCTGCCTCCTGGGCGTCGTCGGCGAGGGCCTGGACGAGGGACGTGCGCAAGGCGCCGATCCCGACAATGACCGGAGTGCTCCCAGCGTGCTGCACGGCGGATCGTGCCACACGGCTGCGCTCGGCGCGGTCGAGGTACGCGTAGGAGCCGGTCGAGCCGAGCGCCGTGATCGAATCGACGCCGGAGCGCGCGAGCCGCGACACCAGGCGAGCGTACGCATCCTCGTCGAACTCGTCGTCGCGTAAGGGGGTCAGGGGAAACGCGCTCAGACCGGTGAACACCGTGGCTCTCCTTCTCGCGACGGGCGGGATCCGCTCCAGTATACGAGTGCACGTCTAGTGCAGTATTCTGCACTAATGGACAGGACCGCCACTGCCCTCGCCGAGGCGATCGGGGCGCGCATCAAGAACGAGCGCCAGGCGCGCCGATGGACGCTCGACCGCCTCGCGGAGGTCGCCGGGCTGAGCAGGCGCACGGTGGTCGCGATGGAGCAGGGTGCCGCGAATCCCAGCGTCGGAAGCCTGCTCAGGATCAGCGACGCCCTCGGCATCGGGCTACCCGCGCTGGTGGAGCCGCCGTCGCTGAAGCCGGTGAAGGTCACCCGCCGGGGCGAGGGCGCGACGCTGTGGCGGAGCGGCTCGGGCGGCTGTGGTGTGCTGGTGGCAGGCACCGAACCGCCGGACGTGGTCGAATTGTGGGATTGGACGCTGGCCGGCGGAGACCGCCACGACAGCGAGGCCCACGCGGCCGGCACTCGCGAGCTCATCCAGGTGCAGGAGGGGTGCCTCCTCATCGAGGCCGCGGGCCAGTCGGTCACGCTGGAGGCGGGTGACGCCATGGGGTTCCCCGGCGACGCCGCGCACGCCTACATCAACCCGGGCCAGGCATCCGCTCGGTTCTCGCTGGTCGTCTTCGAGCCGGGCGTCGGTTCGCCCGCGCGACCGGGGGCCACGGGTGCGTGACCCGGCCGGCCTGGGGCGGTTCCGGGTGCCGCAGCGGATGCCGGTGCCTCCGTGGGCGCTCGCGGTGACGGCGATGCTGTCGGTGCAGCTGGGGTCCGCGCTCTCGGTCGGCCTGATCGCAGAAGTCGGAGCGGCCGGTACCGCGTGGCTCCGGCTCAGCGTGGGCGCGGTGATCTTCGTGCTCCTCGCGCCACCTCCGCTGCGGATGGTTCGTCGGAGGGACGTCTCCGCGCTCCTGGGCCTCGGCGTGGCGACCGGGATCGTGACGATGGCGTTCCTGGCGGCGATCGAACGCATTCCGCTCGGCACGGCCGTCGCCATCGAATTCCTCGGGCCCCTGACCGTCGCCGCAGTGCGGAGCCATAACGCGAAAGCCCTCCTCTGGCCCCTGACCGCGCTGCTCGGCGTCATCCTGCTCACCGAACCCTGGCTCGGCGAGGTCGACATCGTCGGAATCGGATTCGCTGTCGTCTCCGGCGTCGGCTGGGGCACCTACATCGTGCTCACGCAGCGTGTCGGTGATCGCTTCAGCGGCATCACGGGGCTCTCATTCACCATCCCGATCGCCGCGCTGACCGCGGCGATTGTCGGAGTCCCGCAGGCCGCTGGCCACATCAGCCTCGCGATCCTGGTCGCCGCAGCGGGCCTCGCGCTACTGCTTCCGGTGCTCCCCTTCGCGCTGGAGATGATCGCCCTGCGTCACCTCACGCCGCACGCCTTCGGGACGCTGATGGCTCTCGAGCCGGCGTTCGGCGTGCTGCTCGGGCTGGTCGTGCTGGGGCAGCAGCCCTCTGCCACCCAGGTCCTCGGCATCCTGCTCGTCGTTCTCGCCGGCGCCGCAGCGCAGCGCCGGGGCCGGCGGGGTGCGAGCCCGACAGGCGTCTGACGGTAGGCTGCTGCCGACCTGGGCTGCGTTGGAAACCGCACCTCCGCCATTCCGAGTCGTTCCCGATGATGCGAGGATCCGAATGACTGTGACGCGCTCATTCTTTGAGGTTCAATCTCCCTTCGAGCTGGATGTGCTTGTCGGGTCAGAGTCTGAGATAGGGAACGCGATACTCCGGTGGTCGATGGCTGGGCTGACCGTACGGATGGTGCGGGGCAGCAAGATGCCGATCGTGTCGGAGCTCTTCGATGAGTTCAGTGCCGCACTGCAGTTCCCGCTCTATTTCGGCGAGAACTGGGATGCCTTCGATGAATGCTTGTCAGATCTGGACTGGCTGCCCGTCGAGCGGGGGAGGGTCATCGTCGTGACGGCGCCCGAGCACGTCTTGACCATGACGGAGCCGCGCGCGATGCAGGTGCTCGTGAGATGTATCGAGGTCGCCGCTGCGGAATTCTCGAAACCGATCGTCGACGCGGGTGAAAATATCGACCGGGCGGCGATTCCTTTCCGCGTGGTCCTGGCTACGCGGCCGGAATCAGTGCCGGCCGTTGCAGCGCGGTGGGCAGGCGTCCCCATGAGGATGCTCGGCTGACCCTCACCGCGGCGGCCGGTTCAGACCAAGCCGGTCAGGTCCATCCGCCAGTCGTTGGACTCCGCCCAGGTGCCTTTGGGGTACTCGAACGAGCTCGTGCCGACGAGTTCGAAGCCGGCCCTGCGGCATACCGCGTTAGACGCGGCGTGATCGACGCGGGGGAACGCGTGCAGATGACGGCGAGTAGCGCGCAAGGCCGCTCGGGAGGCGACCAGTCGCAGTGCGGCCGTGGCGTACCCGTGGCCGCCGAACTCCGAGAAGATCGCGTATCCCGTTTCGTACACCTCGTGACCGTCCCAGCTGCGCGCCCAATATCCGATCGAGCCGATCGCCACCTCGCCCAGGCGAACGACCATCATCTCGCCATCCTCAAGATGCAGGTAGCGCTGGTGGCGGCCACCCACCGCTTCTTCGAGCTCTGGTCCCCCGAGGTGCCTCGTCATTGCCGGCGTGTTCTGTCGTCGCAGCACATCCAGTCCGGCGTCGGACCACGGCTCGAGGTGAAGAGCACTCATAAGTGGAACGTTACCTGTCGCCGCCGACACGGCGTGGGCGTGCTGGTGCTTATGAGGCGCCCGAGCTCGGCTCCTGCGAGCTATCGCTGAACTTCGCGCTGCCGGTAGCGTTGCCCAATGGCGCATAGCAGTCGGACGAACGTTCTCACCTCCCAGCAGGATGACTTTCCCCGCTGGTACCAGGACGTCTTGGAGAAGGCCGAGCTGGCCGAGAACGGTCCGGTGCGCGGCACGATGGTGATCCGACCGTATGCCTACTGGCTCTGGGAGCGGATGCAGGCTGAGGTGGACGGGCGGATCAAGGCGACCGGCGCCGAGAACGTCTATCTGCCCCTGTTCATCCCGCAGTCATACCTGGCACGAGAGGCCGAGCATGTCGAGGGTTTCAGCCCCGAACTTGCGGTAGTCACGCACGCGGGCGGTAAGGAGTTGCCTGAGCCTGTCGTCGTCAGGCCCACGAGCGAAACCTTGTTCGGCGAGTTGATGTCCAAGTGGATCCAGTCGCATCGCGATCTGCCCATGTTGCTGAACCGATGGGCGAATGTTGTGCGGTGGGAGATGAGGCCCCGCCTGTTCCTGCGTACGTCGGAGTTCCTCTGGCAGGAGGGCCACACCGCGCATGCGACTCGCGAAGAGGCGAACGCTTATGCGCTTCGAATTCACCTGGACGTGTATCGCGATTTCTTGCAGAACGTTCTCGCAATTCCGGTGCTTGTAGGCGTGAAATCCCGGCGCGAGCGGTTCGCGGGGGCCATCAACACGATGACCTGCGAGGCCATGATGGGAGATGGCAAGGCGCTGCAGATGGCTACGAGTCACGAGTTGGGGCAGAACTTTGCGAAGGCGTTCGACATCACCTTTGCCAGCAGCTCAGGGCAGGTCGAACCGTGCTGGACGACCTCGTGGGGCTCCAGCACGCGGATGGTCGGTGGGCTGATCATGGCGCACGGTGATGACCAAGGAATCCGCATACCGCCCCGCGTCGCGCCGGTGCAGGTGGTTGTCCTCGCGGTGAAAGTCGACGAGCGGACGATGACGATTGGTTCCTCGCTCGTCCGCGAACTGATCACGGCAGGAGTGCGTGCCCGGCTCGACAATCGGACAACGCAGGGCTTTGGCCGGCGTGCCACAGAGTGGGAGCTCAAGGGTGTCCCGGTGCGGTTGGAGGTCGGTCCTCGAGATCTCCAATCGGGCCACGCGACGATCGTGCGACGCGACGGCGGCGCCAAGGAATCGGTCAGGCTCGAGGCGGTCAGCACAACCATTGTCGCCCTGCTGGAGAGCATTCACACAGAGATGATAGAGGCCGCCCGTCAGCGACTGATGGACCGCACTGTGGAGGCTGCGTCCGTGACCGAGGCACTTGACGCTGCCAAGGCAGGATTTGCGCGAATCCCCTGGGAGCAACTCGGTGAGGAAGGCGAGGACGCGCTCAACCGCGAGGCTGTGAGTGTCCGCTGCCTGCAAACCCGGCAAGGAACAGTGCCCGGAAACGGCGACCTGGCCTCCGACCTGATGGCGATTGTCGGCCGCAGTTATTGACCATGCACGTCGTGACTAAGGAACGACGCCCGCCGGAGCACTGGCTGCCTTAAGAACCGAAAGCTCTCGATGAGAACGGCCTTGATCGAGCGCGGGGCGGGGGGCTTGACGTTTCACTTGCATTTTGCAAGTATCGACCGCATGAACCTCTTCATCACTTGTCCGGTCGAGAGCGTCGAGCGCGCGACCGCCTTCTACACCGCCCTCGGCTGGACCCTCAATGCCGAGATGTCCGATCACAACGTGTCGTGCTTCAAGATCGCGCCCGAGCAGTACGTCATGCTCGGCAGCCGTGAGATGTACGCGAGCGTCGGCGCCACCGAGGAGTTGATCGGCGGGCCCGACACCCCCTCCAAAGTGACCGTCTCGTTCGGCCTCGGCAGCCGTGAGGCCGTCGATGAACTCGTCGAGCGCGCCGGCGCTGCCGGCGGACGTGTCGGTGACATCGACGACTACCCCTTCATGTACCAGCGCCAGTTCGACGACCCTGACGGCTACCACTACTCCCCGTTCTGGATGAAGCCGGACACCGATCCGATCGCGTGAGTGACCTCGCCGCAGCCCTCGACATTGTCGGAGCACGGTGGGCCCTGCTCATCGTGGAGCGGCTGCTCGACGGGCCGCAGCGATACGGGGACCTGCAGCGCGACCTCGGAGTGCCGACGAACATGCTCGCGACCCGCCTGCGCGAGCTCGAAGCGGCCGGCGTGCTGTCCCGTCTGCCGCTCCGGCACAACACCAGGGCCTACGCGCTGACCGATCGCGGGCTTGCCTTGCGCGAGGCGATAATCGCGCTCGGACGCTGGGGCGCCGAAGAGGCCTAGGTGTGGCGCCTGGCCCCAAGCCCTCGATCGGCATGGTCGCGTTGCGTCGCGACGACGAATTGCTCCCGTGACGTGCGTAGTTGAGGTCGGATCGCCGGCATCTTGTCGACTAACATTCGGGCATGGCAAATCCAGCTCCGATCGATGATGTCGCGATCGGTGGTGAGGTCATCCGCCTCGGGCAGTTCCTGAAATTCGCTGGACTCCTCGACTCCGGCGGAGACGTGAAAGAGGCCATCATCGACGGCCTTGTGGCCGTGAACGGCGAAGTTGATCGCCGACGCGGAAGGCAACTGCAGCCCGGCGACATCGTCAGCTTCGATGGACGCAGGGTTCGCGTCTGCCCGTGAGCGGACCGGCTCAGGACTCTGACGGCACCACGGGTAGCTCGAGCCCGTAGTTCCAGGACATGATGGCCGGCTGCTCGCGGTAATAGCTCAGCACGGACACTGATCCCGCATCCAGGGTTATCTGCGCACCGAATCGAGGGGCCAGTCGCAGGTACACGGCGGTCAGGATGCGCAAGAAGTGGCCGTGTGCCACCAAGGCGACGTCTCCGTTGGCCATCGCAGGCAGTACCCGGGTGAGAACGCGTGACGCGCGCGCAGCAACTTCTTCCACCGTCTCACCCGGCGTCTGCCCACGGATCACGCCGTGGGTGAACGCGCTCCAGTTGTAGCCGAGCTCGCTGCGAATGTCGCGCGTTGTGCGTCCCTCGTATCCGCCGTAGTCCCATTCGACGAGGAGGGGGTCCACTTCAGCATCGAGGCCAGCTAGTTCGGCAGTCCGTCGCGCGCGCTGCAGCGGCGATGTCAGGACGAGCGAGAACTCGTAGCCGACGAGCAGCTTGCCGGCACCACGGGCAAGGTCCTCTCCTCGGGCAGTGAGGGGAATGTCGGTGAGGCCCGTGTGCTTGCCACTCTTCGACCACTCCGTTTCCCCGTGGCGAAGGAGAATCAGCTTCCCCGATGGGTTATCCGGCGCGGGGTGGTCGGGCAGTGGATCGTTGGTGAGCACATTTCAACAGTAGTGTCGAGTTCGCTCGGGTCTTCACGGGCGAGAAGTGATGGCCAAAGCTCAGCGCGGCCTGTCGCTGTAGGTTGTAGGTTCCCGGAAACGAGAAAACCCCCGGCTCGGCCGAGGGTTTTCGCAGTGGCTCCGACCGGCATCGATCCGGTGACCTTTCGATTTTCAGTCGAACGCTCTACCAACTGAGCTACAGAGCCGTGAAGGCCGCAATGCGGCCGTCTAAGACAAAAGCCCTTCCTCAGAAGGGCTTGTCGCCTGCGACCCTGACCGGACTTGAACCGGCGACCTCCGCCGTGACAGGGCGGCGCGCTAACCAACTGCGCTACAGGGCCAAATGTGAAACCTTTGGTGCTTTTTTCAATTATAGGCGTGACCCCAACGGGATTCGAACCCGTGTTAACGCCGTGAAAGGGCGCCGTCCTAGGCCGCTAAACGATGGGGCCGGCGAGGTCACAAACCGCATGACTTCCGACGCATAAGCATAAGGGGCATTTGCTTCAATGCCAAAATCGAGGCGGATGCCGCGGGCAACCCCTGTCGACAGGCGCGCGTCGCGGCACCCGGAATTCGGTGCGGCGCGCGCAATTGCGCGCACTGTGACCCAGGTTCCAGTGCTTCCGGCGAGGCCCAGCGCACGGAAAGCGCAGAGAAAGGGGAGCGGGCGGCGCGATTTCACCCCGGAATTGGGGGGAAACGTACCCAGCTCGGGGGTCATCGGCGGGCCGCGACTCGCCCTCGGGCCGCTCGCTTGTTACCGTGAACAGTCGCCACTCAAGGCAACGAGACATCGAAGACGACTCACTGGGCCGCCGATCGGGGAAGTATGCATCGCACCGGAATCGCGACGAATCGCGGAGCGTGGGCAGGTCTGCGCACTTTACGAACTCGACGCGAAGGTCGACTTTCACGGCTTTCGGGGGGTGCGATCGCCGCGGTGATTGCGCTCGTCGTCTCGCTCGCGGGCCCCGCGCACTCCGCGCTTGCCGTCGACTATCCGACCTGGGACGAGCTGCAGCAGGCGAAGTCGAACACCGCTGCCGCCGCTGCCAAGGTCGCCGAGATCAAGACGTTGATCGGCGGCCTGCAGGACCAGGTCGCGGCGACCGAGGCTGAAGCCGAGGCTAAGGGTGTTGCGCTCCAGGACGCGCAGTTCGCGTTCGACGCTGCGACCCGGCGCGCTGCGGACCTCGCCGCGCAGGCCAAAGAGAGTGCGAAGACAGCGGATGCCGCCACCCGGCAGGCCGGCCAGCTCGCCTCCCAGCTCTACCGCACCGGTGGCACCGACCTGAGCGTGAATCTTCTCCTCCAGGGCAGCGGCAACGGCGCCGGTGCCGAACAGCTGCTCTCCAAGCTCGGGAGCATGTCGAAGCTCGTCGAGCGCAGCACCGAGATCTACGAGGACGCGCAGACGGCCGAGAACACCGCCCGGTCGCTCGGTGACCAGGCCGAAGCCGCCAAGAAGGTGCGGGAACAGCGTCGCGTCGAGGCGCAGAAGGCGATGGCTGAGGCGCAGGCGGCAGCGGATGCGGCAGCAGCCGCCCTCGCCGAGTCGCAGGCGAAGAGCGTCGAGCTCAAGCAGCAGCTCGCGTTCCTGCAAGACACCGAGGCGAAGACGGCGACGGCCTACAAGGAAGGCGTTGCCGAACGAGCGCGCATCGCGGCCGCGAAGGAAGCGGCGCGGCGCGCTGCCGAGGAGGCGGCGCGCGAGGCGGCCGCGGAGGCGGCTGCCGAGAGCGGGAGTTCCGGCGCGGGACTCGGCGGCGGCTACGTCGGCGACGAGGGCTGGGCTGTGCCTGCCAATGGGCGCATCACCGACGGGTACGGCCCCCGCGCGGTGATCTGCGGCAACGACGGCTGCAGCAAGGGGTACCACTCGGGCACCGACCTCGGGGCCGGCTGCGGCGCGAACATTTATGCCGCGCACTCCGGAACCGTCGACTACGCCGGCCGCATGGGAACGTACGGCAACTTCATCCTGCTCGACAACGGCGGCGGGGTGTCCACCGGCTACGCCCACATCGTCGACGGCGGAATCCACGTCGACTACGGCGAGCACGTGGAGGCGGGCGAGGTGATCGCCAGCGTCGGCGAGACCGGCGCCGCCGACGGCTGCCACCTGCACTTCGAGGTCCGGATCAACGGCAGCACCATCGACGCCGAACCGTTCATGGCCGACAGGGGGGCGCCACTTGGCTGACACCACCACGGGCAAGCCGAGGGGGTTCTTCTCGCGGCTGAGGCCACGCACGATGCTTTCCGTCGTCGCCGTGGGAGCGACCGGTGCCGTCGCGGCATCCGCTGGCATCGCCATGCCGGCCGCCTTCGCCGACCAGAACTACCCGAGCTGGGACGACGTTCAGAAGGCGAAGCAGAACGAGGCGGCGACGAAGGCGGAGATCGACAAGATCGGCTCCCTGCTCACCGGCCTGCAGCTCGCCGCCGAAGAGGCGTCCATCCGCTCGCAGAAGGCCGCGGAGGCGTATCGGGTGTCGCTCGACGACCTCGCCGCGGCCAAGGCCCGTGAAGAGAGCCTCACGACCCAGGCGGCGGCCGCCAAGAAGAAGGCCGAGACGTCGAAGATGCGGGCCGGCCTCATCGCCGCACACCTGGCCAAGACGGGCGCGCAGAACCTCTCGCTCAACCTGTTCCTGAACGGCAACGGCGCGACCGACCTGCTCCACCAGCTCGGCACGGCCAGCAAGCTGAGCGAGCAGTCTGAGCTGATCTACCGCGAGGCGCTGCAGGACCAGAACACGGCGGAGGCGCTCGGCGAACAGGCCGCGTCGGCGAAGGCCGAGCGGGAACGGCTTACCGCCGAGTCGAAGGACCGCTACAACGAGGCGAGTACCGCCGCGCAGGACGCCGAGGCGGCGTACACGACGCAGCAGGAGAAGTCCGACCAGCTGTTCGAGCAGCTGGCGGTGCTGAAGAACACGACCGCCGAGACCGAGCGCTCCTACCGCGCCGGCGTCGAGGCCGCCGCGGCGGCGAAGGCGCTGGCCGAGGCCCAGGCGGCCGCGGCGGCGAAGGCCAAAGCGGAGGCGGATGCGCGCGCCGCGAAGGAGGCCGCCGACAAGGCGGCCGCGGAAGCGGCCAAGCCCAAGCCCAGTCGGCCGAGCCCGCCCAAGCCGCCGGCCAGCGGCGGATCCAGCGGTGGATCCAGCGGCGGATCGAGCGGTGGGTCCAGCGGCGGATCGAGCGGTGGGTCCAGCGGCGGATCGAACGACTCCGGCGGCTCCGGTGACTCCGGCGGTTCCGGAAGCGTTGGGGCGCCCAGCGCGGGCGCCGTCGACACCGCGATCTCCTTCGCGCGTGCGCAACTCGGGGAGCGCTACGAGCTCGGCGGTTCCGGTCCCAACGTTTGGGACTGCTCGGGGCTGACGCAGGCGGCATATGGCGCTGCAGGAATCTACATCGGCACGCACTCGGCGACCAACCAGTACTACACGATGGCGGACCGCGGGCTGCTGGTGCCGTTCAGCGATGTGCGGGTGGGCGACCTGGTGTTCTGGTCGAGCGGATACGACTACTACCACGTGGCGATCTACATGGGCGGCGGCCAGGTGCTCGAGGCTCCCGACGTCGGGAAGCCCGTGCGCATTCACGCGATCTGGGGCTGGGGCGACGTCGCCTCCTACGTGGGCCGCCCCTCCGCCTGACCCGCCGGCGCGATCCGGCGCATCCGTGCCGCTGACTCGCGGACTTGCGCCTTCGTATCGACGCGAATGGCCCCTTCACTCGAGGTGAAGGGGCCATTGCTGACGAGAGGGGCGGAGGGCCTAGTGGCCTTCCTCCGCGAGCTTGGTGATTCCGTCGCGCACGATCTGGTCGGCCTCCGCGGCGTCGCCCCAGCCCTCAGTCTTGACCCACTTGCCCGGCTCGAGGTCCTTGTAGTGCTCGAAGAAGTGCTCGATCTCCTTGCGCGTGAACTCGGGGATGTCGTCGACGTCCTGGATGTGGTTCCAGCGCGGGTCGCCCGCCGGCACGGCGATGACCTTGGCGTCTGAGCCGCCGTCATCCGTCATGTTGAACACGCCGACCGGACGCACCGAGACCCCGACTCCCGGGAAGAGCGGGTAGTCCAGCAGCACGAGCACGTCGACCGGGTCGCCGTCGAGGCCGAGGGTGTTCTCGAAGTAGCCGTAGTCGGTCGGGTAGACGAACGACGTGTAGAGCACGCGGTCAAGGTAGACCCGGCCGGTCTCGTGGTCGACCTCGAACTTGTTGCGGCTTCCCCGCGGAATCTCGATGACGGCGTCGTATTCGCCCATGGTGCTCTCTCCCTTTGTTTCAAGCCTTCGTGCGGGGTGCCGGGCAGCGCGTGTGCCGGTTCCACGTCTGCCGATAACGTTACTGGATGCACTCCGACCGCAGGCCCCGGCTGACCCCCGCCATGGCCGACGTGCGCCGGGCGGTGCGCAAGGCGCTCGCAATGCAGGCGGGACCGGTGCTGGTGGCCCTGAGCGGCGGGGCCGACTCGCTGGCCCTCGCCGCCGCCACCGCGTTCGAGGCGCCGCGGGCCGGGCTACGCGCGGGCGCCGTCATCGTCGACCACGGCTTGCAGGCCGGGTCAGCGGATGCCGCGGCGCAGGCCGCGCAGGCGGCCCGCGAGCTCGGGCTCGATCCTGTTCTGGTTCGGGCCGTGGTCGTGGCTGGCGACGGGTCCGGTCCCGAGTCCGCCGCGCGCGCCGCCCGCTACCGTGCCTTCGAGGAGGCGATGCGCGACACCGGCGCCACCCACGTGCTGCTCGGGCACACGCTCGACGACCAGGCGGAGACGGTGCTGCTCGGGCTGGCCCGCGGATCCGGGCCCACGAGCCTGCAGGGCATGTCGTCGGTGACCGGGCCGTACCTGAGGCCGCTCCTCGGCATCCGTCGCGCGACGACGCAGCAGTACTGCCGGGATGCCGGCCTGTCGCCGTGGGCCGACCCGCAGAACGGCGACCCGCGCTACGCCCGGGTGCGCGTGCGGCAGCGCGTGCTCCCGACACTGGAGCAGGAGCTCGGGCCGGGCGTCGCCGAGGCGCTGGCGCGCACGGCCGAGCAGCTGCGTGAGGACGCCGACGCGCTCGACGCCCTCGTACTCGAGGTGATCGAGGAGATCTGCGAGCCGGCCGAAGGCGGCATCGCGGTGTCGGTGGGAGCGCTCGCGGCGAACCCGCCCGCGCTCCGGCAGCGCATCATCCGCTTCGTCGTCGAAAGCGAGTTCGGCGTGACACTCAGCCGCGCGCAGACGCTCGCGGCCGTGCGGCTGGTCACCGACTGGCACGGCCAGAAAGGCGTCGACCTGCCAGGCGTTAGAGTGGAACGTCAGAACGGCTTGCTGGTCTTCCGCGTGACCAGGGCCGTCGCTGCAGACCATTGAGCGCTGCCCACCCGACACGCGCTGCAGACACCGAACCGAAGGATTCCGCGCCTTTATGGAACCACGCGACATTGACAGCGACCTCACCGAGATCCTGATCGAGGAGGAGGAGATCCGCGCCAAGCTCGCGGAGCTGTCCCGCCGGATCGAGGCGGACTACGCCGGCAAGGACCTGCTGCTCGTGGGGGTGCTGAAGGGCGCCGTCATGGTGATGGCCGACCTGGCGCGTGAGCTGACGCATCCGGTGACCATGGACTGGATGGCCGTCAGCTCCTACGGCAACGGCACCGAGTCCAGCGGCGTCGTGCGTATTCTCAAGGACCTCGACAGCGACCTCACCGGCCGCAATGTGCTCATCGTCGAGGACATCATCGACTCGGGCCTCACGCTCTCGTGGCTGCTGGCCAACCTCAACTCCCGCGGGCCGGCGTCGATCGAGATCTGCGCCCTGCTGCGCAAGCCCGACGCCGCCCGGGTCGACATCGACGTGAAGTACGTGGGCTTCGACATCCCGAACCAGTTCGTGGTCGGGTACGGCCTGGACTACGCCGAGAAGTACCGCAACCTGCGCTGCGTCGGCGTGCTCGCGCCGCACGTCTACGCCTGATCGCCGTCCTCTCCCCGTGAGGGGACGACTTTTCCTAGTGCAGAGCGGCCAGAACTAGTAAAAGGTGACCCCTCACGGCGGTGGGGGAGGGAGAGCGTGCTCTCGTTCCTCCTGCGGCGAACACTCGGCGTTCCCTCAGTGGTAAGCGGTAGCCTGTGAGGACCATGAACGTGAAGAAGCTTCTGCGCGGCCCGATTCCCTACATCGTGCTGGCCGTCATCGTCCTCTGGGTGGGGTCGGCCCTCATCAGCATGTCCGGCGGATACCGCCAGATCTCGACCCAGCAGGGACTCGAGTTCCTCACCCAGGACAAGGTCGCCGAGGCGACCATCGTCGACGGCGAGCAGCGCGTCGACCTCACACTCACCGCGGCCGACAAGGAGCTCGGCAAGCGCGTGCAGTTCTATTACGTCGCCCCCCGTGGCGACGAGGTCGTTCAGGCCGTGACGGATGCCCACCCCGCCGACGGTTTCACCGACCAGGTTCCCAAGCCCAACTGGTTCACGTCCATGCTGGGCTTCCTCATCCCCCTCCTGCTGCTCGGCGGCTTCTTCTGGCTGATGCTCTCCGGCATGCAGGGCGGCGGCAACAAGGTCATGCAGTTCGGCAAGTCGAAGGCGAAGCTCGTCTCCAAGGAGAGCCCGCAGGTGACGTTCGCCGACGTGGCCGGCGCCGACGAGGCCATCGAAGAGCTGCAGGAGATCAAGGACTTCCTCAAGGAGCCGGCGAAGTTCCAGGCCGTCGGCGCCCGCATCCCGAAGGGCGTGCTGCTGTACGGCCCTCCCGGAACCGGTAAGACCCTGCTCGCCCGGGCCGTCGCCGGCGAGGCCGGCGTGCCGTTCTACTCGATCTCCGGCTCCGACTTCGTGGAGATGTTCGTCGGCGTCGGCGCCAGCCGCGTGCGCGACCTGTTCCAGCAGGCCAAGGAGAACTCGCCGGCCATCATCTTCGTCGACGAGATCGACGCCGTCGGCCGTCACCGCGGCGCCGGCATGGGCGGCGGCCACGACGAGCGCGAGCAGACCCTCAACCAGCTGCTGGTGGAGATGGACGGCTTCGACGTCAAGACCAACGTCATCCTGATCGCCGCCACCAACCGCCCTGACATCCTCGACCCCGCACTGCTGCGCCCGGGGCGCTTCGACCGGCAGATCGGCGTCGACGCACCCGACATGCTCGGCCGCAAGAAGATCCTCGAAGTGCACGCCAAGGGCAAGCCCATGGCCCAGGGCGTCGACCTCGAGGTCTTGGCCCGCAAGACGCCTGGCTTCACGGGCGCCGACCTGGCCAACGTGCTCAACGAGGCGGCGCTGCTCACCGCGCGCTCCAACGCGCAGCTGATCGACAACCGTGCCCTCGACGAGGCCGTCGACCGGGTCATGGCCGGCCCCCAGCGTCGCACGCGCGTCATGCGCGACCAAGAGAAGCTCATCACCGCCTACCACGAGGGCGGCCACGCCCTGGTGGCGACGGCCATGCGCAACACCGACCCGGTGACGAAGATCACCATCCTCCCGCGCGGCCGCGCCCTGGGCTACACCATGGTCATGCCGCTCGAGGACCGCTACTCGGTCACCCGCAACGAGCTCCTCGACCAGCTCGCCTACGCGATGGGCGGCCGCGTCGCCGAGGAGATCGTCTTCCACGACCCCACCACCGGCGCATCCAACGACATCGAGAAGGCCACCGGAACCGCCCGCAAGATGGTCACCGAGTTCGGTATGAGCTCCGAGGTCGGGCCGCTGAAGCTCGGGCAGGCCTCCGGTGAGATGTTCCTCGGCCGCGACATGGGCCACCAGCGCGACTACTCGGAGCGACTGGCCGAGCGCGTCGACACGGAGGTGCGTGAGCTGCTCGAGAACGCGCACGACGAGGCGTACGAGGTGCTCAGCAACAACCGCGGCATCCTCGACTCCCTCGCCGCCGCCCTGCTCGAGCACGAGACGCTCGACCAGAACGCCCTCGCCGAGATCTTCAAGGATGTCGAGAAGCTGCCGCCGCGCCCGCAGTGGCTCTCCAGCGACAAGCGCCCGGTCTCCGACCTGCCTCCCATCGCGCTCCCGACGCCCAAGGCGCCCATCGACGAGGGCGCCGTCGACGGCGGGATCACGAGCGGCGGCAGCGCCACCGACAAGCCCAAGCGACTGCCCGGCATCAACCCGCGCCCCGCCACGGCCTAGAACCGCCGTGGGGGTCGACAGGGCACGGATCGAGGCGGCCGTCACCGAGATCCTCGCCGCCATCGGCGAAGACCCGGGCCGCCCGGGCCTCGCCACCACGCCGAAGCGGGTCGCCGAGGCGTACGACGAGTTCTTCGCCGGTCTCGGCCGCGACCCCGCCGTGCACCTGCGCGGCAGCGTGCCGGTCGGGCCCGGGACGGGCGAACTCGTGCTCCTGCGCGGCATCGCCTTCCGGTCGGTGTGCGAGCACCACCTCCTGCCGTTTCTCGGAACGGCGCACATCGCCTACCTGCCCGGCGACCGCGTCGTCGGCCTCGGACGCCTGCCCGCCGTCGTCGAGACGATCGCGGCCCGCCCGCAAATGCAGGAGCGCCTGACCGAGGAGATCGCCGACGCCCTGCAGGAGGGCCTCGACCCGCGCGGCGTGCTCGTCGTCCTCGACGCCGTGCACGGCTGCGTGGTCGCCCGAGGCTCACGCCAGGCGGGGAGCTCCACCGTCACCCTCGCCACGCGCGGCGCGTTCGACGACCCGGTTCAGCGCGCCGAGGTCATGGCCCTCATCGGCGCACCGTCATGACGCAGGTCATGGGCATCCTGAACGTCACCCCCGACTCGTTCAGCGACGGCGGCCGGTGGGCGCAGGCGGATGCCGCGGTCGCCCGAGGACGGGAACTCGCCGCCCAGGGCGCCGACATCATCGACGTCGGCGGCGAATCCACCCGCCCCGGCGCCGACCGCGTTCCGCCCGAGGCCGAGCAGGAGCGGGTCATCCCGGTGATCCGGGAACTGGCGCGCGCCGGCCTGGTCGTAAGCGTCGACACGCTGCACGCCTCGACGGCCCGCGCGGCGGTGGAGGCGGGCGCCGCCATCATCAACGACGTCTCGGGCGGCCTCGCCGACCCGGCCATGGCATCCGTCGCCGCCGAAACCGGCCGCCCCTACATCGCCATGCACTGGCGGGGACACGCCAAGCAGATGGACACGCTCGCGGAGTACGCCGACGTGGTGCACGACGTGCGACGCGAACTGGAGGAGCGCGTCGACGCGCTGCTGGCCGCCGGCGTTGCGCCGAGCCAGCTCGTGCTCGACCCGGGCCTCGGGTTCGCCAAGCAGGGCCACCACAACTGGGAGCTGCTCGCCCGCCTCGACGAGCTGCAGGCGGTGGGCTTCCCCGTCATGGTCGGCGCGAGCCGCAAGCGGTTCCTGGCGGGGCTGCTCCCCGCCGACGCGCCCGTCACGGCCCGCGATCTCCCGACCTCCGTCATCAGTGTGCTGGCCGCGCAGGCCGGGGCGTGGGCGGTGCGGGTGCACGACGTGGAATCGACCCGGGTGGCACTCGCTGTGCTCGCACGCGTGGACTCCGACAGAATGGACGCATGAGCACCGACTCGATCACCCTCACCGGGCTGCGCGTGAACGCGCACCACGGGCTGTATGACTTCGAGCGCGAGAACGGCCAGGACTTCGTCATCGACGTGACCGTGTGGCTCGACCTGTCGGGCGCGTCGGACAGCATCGACCGCACCATCAACTATGGCGAACTCGCCGTGGAGGTGACCGACGCCGTCGCCACGAACCCGGTCGACCTGATCGAGACCGTTGCGGAGCGCGTCGCCGCCGTCGTGCTCGCCCACGAGGCCGCCGAGCGCGTGCAGGTGACGGTGCACAAGCCCGAGGCCCCGATACCCGTTCCCTTCACGGATGTCGCGGTGACGCTCACGCGCAGCCGCCCGGCCCGGGTGCACGCATGAGCCCCCTCCCGCGCCCCAACATCCGCATGGGCGAGGCGCGTGCCCGTGCACCGCACCGGGTCGTGCTCGCGATCGGCAGCAACCTCGGCGATCGCGCCGAGACCCTGCAGCGCGCCGCCCGGGACATCGCCGACCTCGACGGATTCGAACTCGACGCCGTGTCGGCGTTCGTGGAGTCGGCCGCCGTGAAACCCGACGGGGTCGACGAGGCCGCGCCCCGCTACCTCAACGCCGTGCTGCTCGGCCGGTACGCGGGCGACCCGCACGACCTGCTCGACTCAGTCAACGGCATCGAGGCCGAGCACGGCCGCGTGCGAGCCGAGCGCTGGGGCGACCGCACCCTCGACATCGACGTCGTCGCCGTCGACGACCTCCAGCTCGCCGACGACCGCCTCGTCGTTCCGCACCCCCGCGCGGCCGAACGCGACTTCGTGCTGGTGCCGTGGGCAGAGGTCGACCCGGATGCCGTACTGCCGGGCCGCGGGCGGGTGCGGGACCTGCTCGCCCGCATCCCGAACACCGTGCAGCCGTACCGCGGAGGGGACGAGTGAAGCGCACCACGCCCACACCCATCATCGCCCTGTTCGTGATCGGGCTTGCGATCGGATTCCTCGCCGAGGTCTCCGCCGCCGCGTCGGGCGTGCCGGTGTTCGTGGCGCCGCTGTCGCTGCCCATCACCCTCGTGGTGATCGCGGCCGTGGTGGTCGCCCTCGCCCGGCCGATCCGCAAGGCCACCAAGGGCGATGCCGGGCCGGTCAACCCCTTCGTCGCGCTGCGCGTCGCCGTGCTGGCCAAGTCGGCCAGCCTCAGCGGATCGCTGCTTTTCGGGGCCGGCACCGGCATCCTGCTGTACCTGCTCACCCGCACGGTCATGGCGCCGTCGGAGTCGCTCTGGCTCACCGTGGCGGCGGCGGTCAGCGGCGCCGTTCTGCTGGTCGCCGGGCTCATCGCCGAATTCTTCTGCACGCTTCCGCCCGACGACCACGAGAATGAGCCGGGAGGCGAACATGTCTGAGCACCAGGCCGTCATGGGCGATGGGCAGGCGGGGCAGGCGCAGGCGGACCAGGCGCAGGCGGACCCGCACTCGGCGGAGCCACTGGCGCCGGCGCCCGCGGACGGCCCGCGCCTGGAACTGCCGGCCGTCGGCGAGTGGAAGCGCGTGTCGCCCAAGTACGTCGTCGTCGAGGTCGTCGGCACGCTGCTCTTCGGCGTGGCCGCCTGCGCCGCCGCGGCCGTGCTCTGGCTCGTCGCAGACCAGCAGTGGGCCATCTACCCCGGTGCGGTCATCGCCGTCGGGGTGCTCGTCACGGTGGCGCTCGAGCCGCGTCGGGTGCGCTCCATCGGCTACCAGCTGCGCGACGACGACCTGCTGTTCCGGCGCGGCATCATGTTCCAACGCTTCGTCGCGGTTCCGTACGGGCGGATGCAGCTGGTCGACATCACGCGCGGCCCGGTCGCCCGCTGGCTGGGCCTGGCCGACCTGAAGTTCGTCACCGCAGCCGCCGCGACCGGCGTCGCCATCCCCGGCCTCCCCGAAGCGGAGGCGGACCTGCTGCGCGACCGCCTGGTCGAACTGGCCGAGAGCCGCCGGGCGGGACTGTGAGCTCCCCGACCAGGGCTGCGTCGACCTCGCTCGCCGACGGCGCCTGGCACCGGCTGCACCCGGCGACGCCCCTGTTCCGCGGCGGGATCTTCATGGTCGCCGTGCTAGGCTTCATCCTCGCCAACCTCCGCGAACGGCTGGTCGACTTCTTCTTCCGGGTTCCCACCTACGGCGGCGACCCGCTCGACGAGATCTTCCGGCGTGGAGCGGTGGGCTGGGCCCTCCTCGCGATCGCCGTGGTGCTCATCGTCATCCTCGTCGTGTTCTACCTCATGTGGCGCATGCACACCTTCCGGGTAGACGCGGAGTCGGTCGAGGTGCGAAGCGGCTTGCTCCTGCGCAGCAACCGCCGTGCCCGGCTCGACCGCATCCAGGGCGTCAACATCTCGAGGCCCCTGGTGCCCCGGCTGTTCGGGGCCGCGCGCCTCGACGTGAGCGTCGCCGGCCAGGACGCGACCGTGCAGTTGGCCTACCTCGGGTCGGCGGTGGCCGACGAGCTGCGCCGCGACATCCTTCGTCTGGCCTCGGGCGCCAAGCAGGCGGCCGCCCCCATAGCGCCGACGGATGCCGCCCCACCGTCGGACGCGCACCCCGACGCCCTGCACGGTTCGGCACCCGCCCACGGGTTCGAGGGCGCGAGCCGGTTCGCGGCCGCCCGGGTGCAGGAGTTCCTCTCGCCCGAGCTCGACCCCGACGCCGCCCCGCCCGCGTCGGTGGTGCGCATTCCCCCGCAGCGGCTGGCCGGCTCCATCGTCTTCAGCCTGTCCACCCTCGTGCTCGTCACGCTCGCCGTCGTCATGGCCGTGCGCGCGGCGACCGGCAACCCGGACTGGCTGATCGGCGCCGTGGTCCCCGTGCTCGGTGGCCTCGGCTACTCGTTCTCCCGCTTCACCAAGTCGCTGCGCTACAGCATCGCCGGCACGCCCGACGGGGTGCGGGTCGGCTACGGCCTGCTCTCCACGAACAACGAGACTCTCCCGCCCGGGCGCATCCACGCCATCCACGTCTTCCAGCCGCTGCTGTGGCGCCCGTTCGGCTGGTGGCAGGTGCGCATCAACAAGGCCGAACGCTCCGCGAACCGCGGGGCGGCCGGCCAGGCCGCCAGCACCACCACCCTCCCGGTGGGCACCCTCGCCGACGTCATGAAGGTGCTCGAGCTGATCCTGCCCGGGTACGACGACGACCAGGCGCGTGCGCTCGTCACCCAGGGCCTCCTCGGCACCGGCCACGCGGGCGACGGGTTCGCCAACGCCCCGCGCCGAGCCGCCTGGCGGCGGCCGCTCTCCTGGCGCCGCACCGGGTACGCCGTCGACGACGGCGTGGTGCTGTTTCGCCGCGGGGTCATCACCCGCGACCTGATGCTCGTGCCGCTGGCGCGGCTGCAGAGCGTCGGCATCAGCCAGGGGCCCCTGCAACGGATGCAACGGCTCGCGTCGGCGAAGCTGCACACGGTCGCCGGCCCGGTCACCGCCTCCCTCCCGGTGGTGGCGCAGGCGCAGGCGCTCGTGCTGTTCCAGGCGCTCGCGGCGGGAGCCGTCGCATCCGCTGAGGCCGACACGACCCACCGCTGGCGGAGCGAACGAGCCGCGGCCCCTGCGGGCACGGGTACGGCGGGGGCGGAAGGAGCAGGAGCATGAGCACACGTCCGGGACGGCTCGGAGTCGGCATCATCGGCGCCGGTCGGGTGGGGCCGGTGCTCGGCGCTGCCCTCGCCGGCGCCGGGCACGCGCTCGTCGGAATCAGCGCCATCTCGAAGGAGAGCCGGGACCGGGCGGAGGCGATCCTGCCGAACGTGCCCGTGCTCACGGTGCCCGAGGTCGTCGAGCGCAGCGAACTGGTCATCATCGCCGTGCCCGACGACCAGTTGGAGAGTCTCGTGGCCGGCCTCGCCGCCACCAAGACCTGGCAGCCGGGCCAGCTCGTGCTGCACACCGCCCCGGGCTTCGGCGCGAACGTGCTGGCCCCCGCGCTCGCCGGAGGCGCCATCCCGCTGGCGGTGCACCCCGCCATGACGTTCACCGGCACGAGCATCGACATCCCGCGCCTCGCCGACTGCTACTTCGCGGTCACCGCGCCGACGCCCGTGCTCCCGATCGGGCAGGCGCTCGTAGTGGAGATGGGCGGCGAACCGGTGATCGTGGCGGAGAAGGACCGCGCGACCTACGCGGAAGCGGTGGAGACGGCGACAGCGTTCTCCACGTCGATCGTCGAACAGGCCACCGGGCTGCTCGCATCCGTGGGCATCGAGCATCCCGGTGCCGTCATCGCACCGCTCGTGCGCTCGGCGATGGAGAACGCGCTGGCCCGCACCGCGCCGCCCGTGCTCGACCTGTCGGTGCTCCCGCCGTTCCCCGACGATGAGCCCGAGGAGGACGACGAGTGAACGCATCCGCTGGCCGGCCCGAGGTGATCGGGAGCATCGCGGACGTGCGCGCGCGCCTCGCCGCCGCCCGGCAGGAGGGCGCAGCCGCCGTGCCCCGGGTCGCGCTGGTGCCCACCATGGGGGCGCTGCACGACGGCCACCTCGCGCTCGTGGAGCGCGCGCGGGAGATCGCCGACATCGTCGTGGTCTCCATCTTCGTGAACCCCCTGCAGTTCGGCGCGGGCGAAGACCTCGACCGGTACCCGCGCACCCTCGACGCCGACCTGACCCGCCTGGCCGAGGCGGGCGTGCCGTTCGTGTTCGCGCCCACCGCCCGCGAGATGTACCCGGAGGGCTCGCCCGGAACCCGGGTCACAGCCGGCGCGGTCGGCTCCCTTTATGAAGGCGCGGCGCGCCCGGGCCACTTCGACGGCATGCTCACGGTGGTCGCCAAGCTGTTCAACATCGTCGGCCCCGACGTGGCCGTGTTCGGGCAGAAGGATGCGCAGCAGGTGTTCCTGGTGCAGCGCATGGTCGCCGACCTCGACCTGCCGCTTCGCATCGACGTCGCCCCGATCGTGCGCGAGGAGAGCGGGCTCGCCCTCTCCAGCCGCAACCGCTACCTCGACGAGGCGCAACGGGCCGCGGCGCACGCCCTGTCGGCGGCGCTCGCGGCCGCGGCATCCGTTGCCCGGGGCGGCGACGCGACGGCGGGGCAGGCGCTGGCCGCAGCCCGCGACGCCATCGAAGCCGCGCCAATGGTTAAGCTGGACTATCTCGTTGTCGTGCATCCGCACACCTTCCTCCCGGTCGGCGACGACTACCGGGGGCCGGCCAGGATGCTGGTCGCCGCGCTGGTCGGAACCACGAGGCTCATCGACAACACCGCACTCGACCTCGATACGGGCCGGACCAGCACCCGCTGACCGCCCCGACGGAGAACCGCATGACCGAGAACACGACCACCGCCCTCGCCGACGCAACTGCCGACGCTGAGGCCATTGCCGCCGCCGAGATGAACGAACAGAAGGCGGTGCGCATGGCCAAGCGCGAGCGCCTGAACGCGGCGGCGGGCGCCCCCGGCGGCGGCGCCTACCCGGTGTCCGTGCCGGTCAGCGACACGATTCCCGCCGTGCGCGCGCGCTTCGAAGGCCTCGAAGCGGATGCCCGCACGGGCGAGACCGTCGCGCTCGCCGGCCGCGTGGTGCACCTGCGCAACACCGGCAAGCTGTGCTTCGCGAGCCTCCAGGCCGGCGACGGCAGCCGCATCCAGGCGATGGTGTCGCTCGGCGAGGTGGGGGAGGAGTCCCTCACCGAGTGGAAGGACCTCGTCGACCTCGGCGACCACCTCTTCGTCTCCGGTGAGGTCATCTCCTCCCGGCGCGGCGAGCTCTCCATCATGGTCGCGTCGTGGCAGATCGCCACCAAGGCGCTGCTGCCGCTCCCGAACCTGCACTCCGAGCTCAGCGAGGAGACCCGGGTGCGCAGCCGCTACCTCGACCTCATCGCCCGCGAGCAGGCCAGGCGGAACGTCATCTCCCGGTCGACGACGGTGGCGAGCCTCCGGTCGACCTTCACCGGGCTCGGCTTCATCGAGATCGAGACGCCGATGCTGCAGACCATGCACGGCGGCGCATCCGCTCGGCCGTTCACCACCCATAGCAACGCCTTCGACACCGAGCTGTACCTGCGCATCGCGCCGGAGCTGTTCCTCAAGCGCGCGGTCGTCGGCGGCATCGACCGCGTCTACGAGATCAACCGCAACTTCCGCAACGAGGGTGCCGACTCCACGCACTCGCCGGAGTTCGCGATGCTCGAGGCGTACGAGGCCTACGGCGACTACAACTCCATCGCCGATCTCACCCAGAAGCTCATCCAGGACGCCGCGCAGGCCGTCGCCGGATCGCACGTGGTGACGTGGGCCGACGGCACCGAGTACGACCTGGGCGGCGAGTGGGATCGCATCAGCATGTACGAGAGCCTCAACGCGGCCGCCGGAACCGACGTGACGCCCGCCACGCCCGTGGCGGAGCTGAAGGCGCTCGCCGAGCGCGAGGGGCTTGAGGTCGACCACCCCACCCACGGCAAGTACGTGGAGGAGCTGTGGGAGCACTTCGTGAAGGGCGACCTGGTGCGCCCCACGTTCGTCATGGACTTCCCGGTCGACACCAGCCCGCTCGTGCGCGGCCACCGCACCACCCCGGGCGTCGTCGAGAAGTGGGACCTCTACATCCGTGGCTTCGAACTCGCCACCGGATACTCGGAGCTCGTCGACCCGGTGATCCAGCGCGAGCGCTTCGTGGAACAGGCGCGCATGGCGGCCGGCGGCGACCCCGAGGCGATGCGCCTCGACGAGGAGTTCCTGCGGGCCCTCGAATACGGCATGCCGCCGTCGGGCGGCATGGGCATGGGCATCGACCGGTTGCTCATGGCGCTCACCGGCCTCGGCATTCGCGAGACCATCCTGTTCCCGCTGGTGAAGTGATGAGCGACGCCGACAAGAAGGGCCCGTCGACGAACCGCATCGTGCTGTGGGTCGTCGTGGGCGGCATCGGCCTGTACCTGGTCGTCTCCGGGCTCATCGGCATCGTTGGCCGCTGACTCCCGGCGCTCGTTCCGTCACCCGCGACGCGCGCGCGTCGCGAGAACAGGAAGAATCGCGGCGATGCGTGCGGCATCATCAGCGGATGCAGCGCTCACTCACGCAGGACAAGGTGCGATTCGGGAACCTGGCCCGGCGCTCACAGCTGGCCGCTCTCGGCTACTCGCAGCGCGACATCCGTCGTGCCGTCGATGAGCACCAGTTGTGGCCGATCCGGCGCAGCTGGGTGGCGCATGCCGGGGCCGACTGGCGGGCGGCTCGCGCCATCGCCCTGGGCGGACGGCTCGCGGCGGCATCGGCGCTGGCGGCCTACGGCGTCTGGGTGACGCGGCCAAGCGGCCTGTGGGTGCAGACGCCGCCGACCGCTGCTCGGCTGCCGCAGCCGGGACCCGGCGAACACCGGCTCTGGTCGCCGGAGCACTTTCCGATCGCCGGTGACATGCGGCATCCGTTGCTGAAAGCAGGAAGGATTGCGCGTCGGGCACGCCCCGCGTCCTGCTTTCGCGACGGAAAGCCCGGGCGCAGCGCGGCGGGGTATCCTAGGAGCACTATGGACAGCTTCTGGGTGAATGCGCTCTACTCGCTCGCCCCCACCGTTGTGGTCGGATTGATCTTCTGGCTCGTGATGCGCTCCATCATTCACGCCGACCGCACCGAGCGGAAGGTCTACGCCCGCATCGAGGCGGAAGAACGCGCGAGACTCGGTCTCGACAAGCCGACCTCGTAGCCGGCCGAGGTGATATTCAATCTCACGACGATCATTGTCCTGGTCGCCCTCCTGGTGGACTTTGTCGTGCGCGTCATCGCGATCGTCGTCGTGCCGCGCAACCGCCGCCCCACCTCGGGCATGGCGTGGCTGCTCACCATCTTCTTCATCCCGTACCTCGGCGGCCTGCTGTTCCTGCTGATCGGCACCCGCACCCTCCCGAAGAAGCGGCTCGCGATCCAGGAGGAGATCAACGAGTTCATCCTCGACAGCACCCAGGGCATGGAACGCGTGCGCCGCGACCACCCGTGGCCGGGCTGGCTCGAGTCCGTCGTCGAACTCAACCGCAACCTCGGCTCCATGCCGCTGGTGGGCGACAACACCGCGAGCCTGCAGAGCGACTACGCCGGCTCGCTGGCGTCGATGACGGATGCGATCAACAACGCCCGCAAGTACGTGCACGTCGAGTTCTATATCCTCTCCCTCGACTCCACCACCGAGCCGTTCTTCGACGCGATGGCGAACGCGGTCAAGCGCGGCGTCACCGTGCGCGTGCTGATGGACCACATCCAGTCGATGCGCAAGCCCGGCTATCGCAAGACCAAGCGACGGATGACGCGTGACGGCGTGGACTGGAAGCTCATGCTCCCGCTCCAGCCGTTCAAGGGCCAGTGGCAGCGACCGGACCTCCGCAACCACCGCAAGCTCCTCATCGTCGACGGCGAGATCGGCTTCATGGGGTCGCAGAACATCATCGACCGCAGCTACAACGAACGGCGGAACATCCGTCGCGGGCTGAAGTGGAAAGACCTGATGATCCGCCTGCAGGGGCCGATCGTCGCCGGGCTGAACGCCATCTTCATCACCGACTGGTACAGCGAGACCGGGGAGCTGCTCACCCGCGACATCGAGCCGGTGCACTCCGTGCGGGTCACCGACCCGCTCGACTGCCAGGTGGTGCCGAGCGGACCCGGGTTCGAGGGCGAGAACAACCTGCGGCTCTTCCTCGCCCTGCTGTACTACGCGCAGGAGCGCATCATCATCACGAGCCCCTACTTCGTGCCCGACGAATCGATCATGTACGCCGTGACGACGGCCGTGCAGCGGGGCGTGCGCGTCGAGCTCTTCGTGTCCGAGATCGGCGACCAGCCGCTGGTGTACCACGCGCAACGCTCGTACTACGAGGCGCTGCTGCGCAGCGGCGTGGTCATCTACATGTACAAGGCGCCGTTCATCCTGCACGCCAAGCACTTCACCATCGACGACGAGGTGGCGGTGATCGGGTCGAGCAACATGGACATGCGCTCGTTCACCCTCAACATGGAGGTATCGCTCATGGTGCGCGGCTCCTCGTTCGTGCGGGAACTGCGGGCGGTCGAGAACGGGTACCGGCTCGACAGCCGGGAACTGACGCTCGAGGAGTGGGAGAAGCAGCCGCTCCGTTCGACGGTGCTCGACAACCTCGCGCGGCTCACCTCCGCAGTGCAGTAGGCCGCGGGCTGCGCCGATCAGGCGAGCAGCGTTACCGCACAGTAGCTTTCGGCGGCACGGCGGAGCCGGGCATCCGCTGTGATGAGGGGCACGCCGAGGGTCTGGGCGAGGGCGACGTACATCGCGTCGTAGGGCGTGATGTTCTCGCGCAGCGCCCAGGCCTTCTCAAGGAGGGGTCCGTGGGAAAAGCGTCGGATGGTGACACGTTTGAACTCGCGAATGAGACGTTCGGCTCGTTCGATAGGGATGCTGCCGCGGAGGATGAGCTTGCGGGTACTGCTGAGGAATTCGGGATCCAGCAGATGTGGAGCGACGAGGTCCGCAGTCGCTGCATGGCGAGGCACCCCGGCGGCGCCATGCTTGAGGATGAGTTCCAGTAAGGCGCCACTGTCGATCACCGCGAGACTCATCTCTCTTCGCGGCCTTCCTGGATGGTTTCGAGGATCACGTCCCTGTCCACGTGGATTGGCTGCCACCGTTGTTTCTCCGGTTGTGACATCCGCAGCTCGTCCTCCGCCACAGCTCGTTCCCAACGCTCGTGCACCTGAATGCGCTCGGCGATGTCGCTCAGCGTGCGCCTCAGGTACTCGGACAAGGAGAGACCCTGGGCTGAAGCCTGCGCCTTCAGCGTTTCCTGTACGGCTGGGTCAAGATCTCGAACTTGCACCGTCACTCCCATGTCTCAACGGTAACTCCGGATGCATGCATACACAACGGTTCTGCATGCATTGCGGGCGCGGTCGTTCTTCAACACCGAGAGGTTCACGATGCTCAGGTCGACGAGTTTGCTCAGCTCGGTGAGGGTCATCCCGCGTTCGGCGAGCACGTCGTCCAGGCGGCAGCGGATCCCTGTCCCCTCTAAGCGGGACTCAGTGGCTTTCATCACACCAGGCCTTCGGTGTCGCGTTGCAGCCTCGCGCTGTACCGAAAGGCGACGGCGACGGCCAACAGGGCGAGCGCGAAATAGATCGGCCAGAAGTCGAGGGCGAATCCCATGGATGGCTGGGGTAGCCCTGTCGACAGTGAATCAAACGTGGGGCCGTCGGGGTTGAAGCCTGTGAAGGAGATCTCCTCGGATTTTCAGCCGACGACGCCGAGTGCCTGCTGGGATGAAACGAGACCGCCGATCTGGAAGAAGACCTGCCAGGCGATCCCCCCGACACCGACGGCCACCGCGGCCGCCATGACCGAACCGGCCAGCACGGGCTTGAAAGGCTGGCCGCCGGTCAGTTGCCGGCAGGCGTCACGCTGGGGGCGAACACAGGCCCGATTTCAGGTATTGCTCGTTACTCTCGTTGTATCGGCGCCATAACTGCCCTGGTGCCAAGGGGAGCAATCACATGTTTGAGAGATTCACCGACCGAGCTCGTCGCGTCGTCGTCCTGGCCCAGGAAGAGGCCAAGATGCTCAACCACAACTACATCGGAACCGAGCACATCCTGCTCGGGCTGATTCACGAGGGTGAAGGCGTCGCCGCCAAGGCCCTCGAGAGCCTGGGCATCTCCCTCGACGCCGTGCGTGAGCAGGTGCAGGACATCATCGGCCAGGGCCAGCAGCAGCCCACCGGCCACATCCCGTTCACCCCGCGCGCCAAGAAGGTGCTCGAGCTGAGCCTCCGCGAGGCCCTGCAGCTCGGCCACAACTACATCGGAACCGAGCACATCTTGCTCGGCCTCATCCGCGAGGGCGAGGGCGTCGCCGCCCAGGTGCTCGTGAAGCTCGGCGCCGACCTCAACCGCGTGCGCCAGCAGGTCATCCAGCTCCTCTCCGGCTACCAGGGGAAGGAGCAGGTGCAGGTCGGTGCGAACGAGCAGACGGGCGCCCAGGCGGGCAGCCAGGTTCTCGACCAGTTCGGCCGCAACCTCACCCAGGCCGCGCGTGACAGCAAGCTCGACCCCGTGATCGGCCGCGAGAAGGAGATCGAGCGGGTCATGCAGATCCTCTCCCGCCGCTCCAAGAACAACCCGGTGCTCATCGGCGAACCCGGCGTCGGCAAGACCGCCGTCGTCGAGGGACTCGCGCAGGCCATCGTCAAGGGCGATGTGCCCGAGACGCTGAAGGACAAGCAGCTCTATTCGCTCGACCTCGGCTCGCTCATCGCCGGCAGCCGCTACCGCGGTGACTTCGAGGAGCGCCTGAAGAAGGTGACCAAGGAGATCCGCACCCGCGGCGACATCATCGTGTTCATCGACGAGATCCACACCCTCGTCGGCGCTGGTGCGGCCGAGGGCGCCATCGACGCTGCGAGCATCCTGAAGCCGCTCCTGGCGCGCGGTGAACTGCAGACCATCGGCGCGACCACCATCGACGAATACCGCAAGCACTTCGAGAAGGATGCCGCGCTCGAGCGCCGCTTCCAGCCCATCCAGGTGGCGGAGCCGTCGCTGCCCCACACCATCAACATCCTCAAGGGGCTGCGCGACCGCTACGAGGCGCACCACAAGGTGTCGATCACGGATGGCGCGCTCGTCGCCGCCGCGAACCTCGCCGACCGCTACGTCGCCGACCGGTTCCTCCCCGACAAGGCCATCGACCTGATCGACGAAGCCGGCGCCCGCCTGCGCCTCTCGATCCTGTCGAGCCCGCCGGAGCTGCGCGAATTCGACGAGAAGATCGCCGTGGTGCGCGCCGCCAAGGAGACCGCGATTGAGGACCAGGACTTCGAGAAGGCCGCGAGCCTCCGTGACGAGGAGAAGAACCTCCTCGGCGAGCGGCTGCGCCTCGAGAAGCAGTGGAAGTCCGGCGACGTGAAGTCGACGGCCGTCGTCGACGAGGGGCTCATCGCCGAGGTGCTGGCGCAGGCCACCGGCATCCCCGTGTTCAAGCTCACCGAGGAGGAGTCCAGCCGGCTCGTCTTCATGGAGAAGGCGCTGCACCAGCGGGTCATCGGCCAGGAGGAGGCGATCTCCGCCATCTCCAAGAGCATCCGCCGCACCCGCGCCGGCCTCAAGGACCCGAAGCGTCCCTCCGGTTCGTTCATCTTCGCCGGCCCCACCGGCGTCGGCAAGACCGAGCTCGCCAAGGCGCTCGCCGAGTTCCTGTTCGACGACGAGGCCGCGATGATCTCGCTCGACATGAGCGAGTACGGCGAGAAGCACACCGTCTCGCGGCTGTTCGGTGCCCCTCCCGGGTTCGTCGGCTTCGAAGAGGGCGGCCAGCTCACCGAGAAGGTGCGCCGCAAGCCGTTCAGCGTTGTGCTGTTCGACGAGATCGAGAAGGCTCACCCCGACATCTTCAACTCGCTCCTCCAGATTCTGGAAGAGGGCCGGCTGACGGATGGCCAGGGCCGGGTCGTCGACTTCAAGAACACCGTGATCATCATGACCACGAACCTCGGCACCAAGGACATCAGCGGCGGACCCGTCGGCTTCCAGGTGGAGGGCGACACCTCGACCGGCTACGACCGCATGCGCGGCAAGGTCAACGAGGAGCTGAAGAAGCACTTCAAGCCCGAGTTCCTGAACCGCGTCGACGAGATCATCGTGTTCCCGCAGCTGAGCAAGGCCGAGCTGCTGCAGATCGTCGACCTGTTCATCAAGCACCTCACCGACCGGATGCTGGACCGCGACATGACCGTCGAGCTCACCGTCCCGGCCAAGGAGCGCCTCATCGAGGTGGGCTTCGACCCGGCGCTCGGCGCCCGGCCGCTGCGCCGCGCGGTGCAGCGCGAGGTGGAGGACCGCCTGTCGGAGAAGATCCTGCACGGCGAGCTGAATGCGGGCGACCACGTGCACGTGGACTTCGCCGACGGCGAGTTCGTGTTCACCACCAGCACCCGCGAGCACCCGGTGTCGGTGGGCGCCAACGCGAACGCCGCGCTCGGCACCGGCCCCGGCACGCCCGACCTCGCGGTGACCAGCGACTGACGCACGCTCACACGAAGGGCCCGGCGGAGCATCCGCCGGGCCCTTAGTCGTCGCCGAGCCCTCGCCGTCCCGTCGCCCTTGGCCGCTAACTCCGGAGATCCAGGGCCGCGGGAGGGACGTGGCGCGGGGTGGCGGGGTGCGGGTGCCTAGACTGGAAAAGTTTCCGGAGTTAGCGACAGGCAGGGGCGGTTAGGGTGACGGTGGGCCAGCAGGGGTACCGGGTGCGCCGCGCGCGCACCGCCGACGTGCGGCAGATCAAGGAGCTCGTGGAGCCGTTCGTGCAGCAGCGGATCCTGCTCGGCAAGGAGACCGTGGTTTTCTACGAGGCGGTGCAGGAGTTCCGGGTGGCAGAGGATGCCTCGGGCCGGCTGATCGGCTGCGGCGCCCTGCACGTGATCTGGGAGGACCTCGCGGAGGTGCGCACCCTCGCGGTGGCCAGTGACTGGGTGGGCCGCGGGGTCGGCCATGCGTTGCTCGACCGGCTGGAAGACGACGCGCGGGAGCTCGGCCTCAGCCGCCTGTTCTGCCTGACCTTCGAGGTCGGGTTCTTCGGCCGGCACGGGTTCGCCGACATGGGCAGCGAGACGGTGGACCCGTCGGTGTACTCCGAGTTGGTGCGCTCGCCCGATGAAGGCGTCGCCGAATTCCTCGACCTGGCGCGGGTGAAACCCAACACGCTCGGCAACACACGGATGGTCAAGCGGCTGTCGTAGGCGTCGCGGCACTGGTTCGCCGCGGGATCGCTGGGCAGGAGCGCGTCGACAATGCGCGTCACCCGTTGCAGCGCCACCCGTTCGAGGGTGCTCATATGAGCAAAATTGGACGACATGGGATTCTGCCGTTCCCGCGCGGTGAGTACCGTAGCTAGGCTCCGAGCATTGCCGTCAACGATGACTGTCGATCAGGAGAACAAGATGTCGCATCCCCCGCTAGGCGGAAGGCTCAAGCTCACACTCGCGTCCGGACTGGGATTGGCGATGGTCGCAGCGCCGATCATGGCCCTTCCGGCCAATGCGAGTACAGATGGCATCGGGGTGGTGATCAACGAGGCCTACCTCAACGGGGGCAGTACCGGCGCGACGTTCCACAACAAGTTCGTTGAGCTCTACAACCCGACGGATGCCGCGATCAGCCTGAGCGGGATGTCGCTGCAGTACCGCTCGGCGAGCGGCACTGGCGCTCCTTCCGGGGTGCAGGCGCTGACCGGCTCCATTCCCGCCAAGGGCTACTACCTGATCCAGGGCGGCAGCAACGCCGACAACGGTCTTCCCCTCCCCGAACCGGATGCGACGATCAGCAACTCGTTCCTGGCGGGCAGCGGCGGCACTGTCTTCCTCGCCGACCAGACCGGAGCGATCACGCCGCCGGTCGGAACGGCGATCGGTGTCGACGGCATCGTGGACCTGCTCGGTTACGGAACCTCGAACACCTTCGAGACGGCGAAGAGCTCCGCAGCCTCGATCACCAGATCCCTCAACCGCAACGGCTTTGCGGACACCGACAACAACGCAGCCGACTTCACGACGGCAGCTCCCACGCCCACGAATTCCGGGCTTGAGAGCGAGCCCGCCCCCGACCCGGTCGAATCGGCAGGCGAGCACACGATCGCCGAGATCCAGGGAACAACCGACACCAGTCCGTTCAAGGACAATTCCGTCGTCACAAAGGGCATCGTCACCGCCGCCTACCCGGACGGCGGCTTCAGCGGCTACTACATCCAGACGCCGGGCACCGGCGGAAACCTCGACCTCGGCACCCACCCGGCGTCCGACGGCATCTTCGTCTTCTCGTCGGCCACCGCCGGCGACGTCGCTATCGGCGACTACGTCGAGGTGACAGCAACGGTCACCGAGTTCTACGGCATGACCGAGCTGAACGTGGCTTCCGGCGGACTGAAGAAGCTCGACGCCGCTGCCGTCACGGCCCCTGCCCCGGCCGCGGTCGGCCTCCCCGCCGACGTTGCCCAGCGTGAGTCCCTCGAGGGCATGCTCGTTGCGCCGCAGGGCGACTTCACCGTCACCGACAACTACGCCACCAACCAGTACGGCGAGATCGGGCTGGCGGCCGACGACAACCCGCTCATCCAGCCGACGGTCCTCGCCCACGTGGGAACGCCGGAGTACGCGGAGGCCGTCGCCACGAACAAGGCGCTCGCGGTCACCCTCGACGACGGTTCCTCGCTGAACTTCAACAGCTCCGCCAACCAGTCCATCCCGGTGCCCTACCTCTCCACCACGGCTCCGGTGCGCATCGGAGCGGCCGTCGACTTCACCAGTCCGGTCATCTTCGACTACCGCAACGACACCTGGAAGTACCAGCCGCTCACGCAGCTCACGCCGGCGAACGCCGGCACGGTGCAGCCGGCAACATTCGAGAACACGCGAACGGATGCCCCGCGCAACGTGGGCGGCGACATCCGTCTGGCCACGTTCAACGTGCTGAACTACTTCAGCACCACCGGAGACAGCATCGACGGCTGCACCTACTACAACGACCGCGACGGTGAGGCGACGACGGTCAAGGGCGGATGCGACGCCCGCGGCGCCGCGAACGCCGACGACCTCGCACGACAGCAGGCGAAGATCGTCAGCGCGATCAACGCGCTGGACGCCGACGTCGTGTCGCTCGAGGAGATCGAGAACTCGGCCACGTTCGGCAAGGACCGCGACGACGCCCTCTCCAACCTGGTGGCGGCGCTGAACGCCGACGCCGGCGACGGGGTGTGGGCCTTCGTGCCGTCACCGGCGGCCGTTCCCGCCAGCGAGGACGTCATCCGCACCGCCTTCATCTACAAGCCGTCCGCGGTGGAAACCGTGGGCGACTCGACGATCCTCATCGGCTCCGCGGCGTTCGACAACGCCCGGCAGCCGCTCGCCCAGGAGTTCAAGCTCGCCGGCGCCGCCGACAGCGAGGGCTTCCTCGTGATCGTCAACCACTTCAAGTCGAAGGGCTCCGGCGTCGGACCGGGGAACGAGACCGATGAGGGGCAGGGCAAGTCGAACGCGGACCGCGTGGCGCAGGCCGAGGCCCTCGTCGACTTCGCCGACGAGATGAAGGCCGCCAGCGGAACCGACCGCCTGTTCCTCTCGGGCGACTTCAACGCCTACCTGATGGAGGACCCGATCCAGGTGCTCACCAAGGCCGGATACATCGACCTCGGCACACGCACCGGCGAGGAGACCTACGCCTACGACGGCATGATCGGATCCCTCGACCACGTCTTCGCCTCGCCGGCCGCCGAGGAAGCGGTCAACGACGTGGACGTCTGGAACATCAACTCCGTCGAATCCGTCGCGCTGGAGTACAGCCGGTACAACAACAACGTCACCGACTTCTACGTCGACGACATGTACCGCTCCTCCGACCACGACCCGATGGTCGTCGGCCTGAACCTCGCGGTCGACCCGAACGCGACGGTGGACCTGAACCTGCTGAACATCAACGATTTCCACGGGCGCATCGACGGCAACACCGTCAAGTTCGCGGGAACCATCGAGCAGCTGCGGGCAGCCGGCGGTGATGCGAACACCCTCCTCGGCTCCGCGGGCGACAACATCGGTGCGTCGCTGTTCGCCTCCTCCTCGCAGCAGGATGTTCCGACCATCGAGGTGCTGAACGCGCTGGGACTCGAATCATCCGTGGGCAACCACGAGTTCGACACCGGCTACCCCGACCTGACCGGCCGCATCGCCGACCTGACGGACTGGGACTACCTGGGCGCGAATGTCTACTTCAAGGGAACCACTGACCCTGCGCTGCCGGAGTACTCGATCTTCGACGTCGCCGGAGTCGACGTGGGCGTCATCGGGGCTGTGACCCAGGAGACTCCTTCCCTCGTCTCGCAGAGCGGCATCTCGATGCTGGACTTCGGGGACCCGGTGGACGCCGTGAACCGCGTGGCCGCGCAGCTCACGGATGGCGACCCGAACAACGGTGAAGCGGACGTGATCGTCGCCGAGTACCACGAGGGTGCCAGCCAGGGAACGCCGAACGGTGCCACGCTGGAAAGCCAGGTCGCCATGGGCGGCGCCTTCGCGAAGATCGTGAACGAAACATCCGCCGCGGTGGATGCGATCTTCACGGCTCACACGCACAAGGCGTACGCGTGGGCCGGCCCCATCCCCGGTGCCGACGGCCAGACCCGGCCGATCCTGCAGACCGGCAGCTACGGCGAGAACGTCGGCCAGGTCGTTCTGACCTACCAGCCGTCAACGGATGCCGTAGTGAGCTACACGGAGCGGAATGTTCCGCGCACCACCACGGCCGACGCCGACCTGGTGGCCGCGTACCCGCGGGTCGCCGAAGTGAAGAAGATCGTGGACGACGCCCTCAAGGCGGCGGCCGTGATCGGTGAGCAGAAGGTGGGATCGGTCACCGCCGACATCACCACCGCATTCGGCGGTACCCCGCCCGTGCGCGACGACCGAGGCTCCGAGTCCACCCTCGGCAACCTGGTGGCCGACGCGCTGGTATCGAGCCTCTCCGATCCGGAGCTCGGCGGTGCAGAGATCGGCGTCGTGAACCCGGGCGGTCTCAGATCCGAACTGCTGTACGGCGATGACGGCGTCATCACCTACGCCGAGGCCAACAGCGTGCTGCCGTTCCTGAACAACCTCTGGACGACGACCCTCACCGGGGCCCAGTTCAAGACGGTTCTCGAGCAGCAGTGGCAACGGGACAAGGACGGCAACCCGATCACGTCGGGTCGTACCTTCCTGAACCTGGGTCTGTCGAACAATGTCAGTTACACCTATGACCCGGACGCCACGCTGAACAACCACATCACCAGCATCACGGTGAACGGTGCGCCGATCGACATGGCCAAGGACTACCGGATCGGGTCGTTCAGCTTCCTGTTGGATGGCGGCGACAACTTCTGGGAGTTCAAGAACGGAACCGACACGCGCGACTCCGGTCTCGTGGACCGTGACGCCTGGATCGACTACATCGGGGCCAATAGCCCGCTCTCCCCATCGTTTGCCCGCCGTGGCGTGGCGGTGGATGGCTACCCGGTGGGGGCCGTGGCTCCCGGCCAGTCGGTGACTCTCACGGTCTCGAAGCTCGACCTGACGTCGCTCGGCAGCCCGGCGAACACCGAACTGTCGATGAGCTGGTCGGGCACCGACCTCGGCACGGTGCCCGTGGTCAACGGTACGGCGACGGTGACCTTCACGGTGCCAGCGGATGCCGCAGCGACCGGCGAGCTGGTGCTGACGGCTAAGGAGTCCGGCACCACCGTGCACCTCCCGTTCACCGTCACGGCCCCGACCAACACCTGCGACCCGCTCGGCAACGGGCACGGGCAGGGCAAAGCCAAGGGCCACGACAAGGTGAACCCCGGAAAGGGCAAGGCGAAAGGTCATGACCAGTGCGCTGCAGCCGGCGTCGGGATATAACCACATCGCCTAGGTGAAACCCGGCGGCGCCGGTGTGCGACCAACTCGCGCACCGGCGCCGCCGCGCGTGCGGCGGGCAGCCGGCCGCTATTCCACGCCGACACGCGCCCCGCTACCCCGGCGCCCCGGAATGGGTGGTTAGCCTGAGGGCATGTCGACGTTCAAGCATCCGGCCGGCCGGCCGTCAGCGACGGTCTACCGGCGCCGGCGTCTCCTGGTCGGCCTCGCACTGGTCGCCGTCATCGTCGCCATCGTGCTGATCGTGGTGAAGCCGGGCTCCAGCACAGCCGAGCAGAAGCATCCGGCGGCCCAACCCGCCACCACGACCTCGCCCAGCAAGCCTGCGGCAACGCCGGCCAAGGCCACGCCGACCCCCGGTGCGCCCTGCACCGCCGCATCCGTCAAGGTCGAGGCCGTCACGGACGCGACGCACTACGCGGCCGATGAGAAGCCGAAGCTCTCGCTGCGGGTGACGAACACCGGCCAGGTCGCCTGCACCCTGAACGCCGGAACCTCCCAGCAGGTGTTCACCATCAGCAGCGGCTCCGACGTCTACTGGCGTTCGACCGACTGTCAGGTGGATGCCGGCGATGCCGTCGTGACGCTGAAGCCGGGCAAGCCCATCAGCTCGGCCACGCCCATTGCCTGGGAACGCGTGCGCTCTGCTCCCGACACCTGCAACGACGACACGCGCCCAAAGGCCCCGGCGGGCGGCGCGTCATACAACCTCAGCGTCTCGATCGGCGGCCTGACGTCGGCCGCACCCAAGCAGTTCATCCTCGACTGAGCGCGAGCGGTCACCGCATCCGTGCGCCTGCACCGGCGTGGATGATTGAATGGTTCGATGACCGATTCCACTCCGCCGACCCGTTCCGAAGCACTCGCGACCGCGCTCGCCAAGCAGGACGTCGCGGCGGTCGCGTACGCACTGCGCAATGACGTGGTGATCGTGCCGCAACTGGTGGTCGACGGCCGGGCGGAGCAGGTGCGCGTGTTCGGCCGTGAAGATTCCGGCAAGCGGATGCTGCTGCTCTTCTCCTCGGCGGAGAACTACGCCGCCATGGTGCCCGACGAGACCGACCGCCAGGTGATGGTCGGCGACGCGCAGTGGCTGCGCGAGTTCCTGACCGTGCACAGCCAGGTGCTGGAGATGGTGTTCTTCGACATCGCCGGCCCGCACGTCATGCAGGCGGCGCCCTCGGAGCTGCTCAAGGCGCTGGGGCCGCAGCCCGACGCCGAGTAGACCCGGCGCCCGCTCAGAAGGCCGCGTCTAGTTCGGCCTCCCGATGGGTCACTGACGTCGTCAGCGCTCGAGCAACCGCGGCCGTCAACGACCCGCTGGACGCGTCGATGCGCGTTCGGAAGCCGAGCCGGGCGCCCTCCGCCGCGCGCTGCTTGGCGGCCGTCACGGGTCGGATCTCACCGGCGAGGCTGATTTCACCGAACGCGGCGACGGTGTGGGCGATCGGTTTCTCCCTGGCCGCGGAGGCGATGGCGAGAGCGATCGCGAGATCGGATGCCGGTTCGGTGAGCCGCACGCCGCCGACCGTCGAGACGTAGACGTCCTGGTCGCTCACCTTGATGCCCACACGCTTCTCAAGCACCGCGAGGAGCATCGCCACGCGGGAGGAATCGACGCCGTTGGTGACCCGCCGCGGGTTGGGGGCGGTGGTGGGAAGGACGAGCGCCTGCACCTCGACGGGCAGGGCGCGCCGCCCCTCGAGGGCCACGGTGACGCACGTGCCGGAGACGGCGTTGTTTCCCCGGCTGAGGAACAGGCCGCTGGGGTCGGGGACCTCCGCGATGCCGTCGCCGGTCATCTCGAAGCACCCCACCTCATCCGTCGGGCCGAAACGGTTCTTGAGTGCACGCACGAAGCGCAGCGCCGTGTGCCGGTCGCCTTCGAACTGGCACACCACGTCGACGATGTGCTCGAGCAGACGGGGGCCCGCAATGGTGCCGTCTTTGGTGACGTGACCCACGAGGAGGATCGGCAGGTCGCGGTCCTTGGCGACGCGGATGAGCGTGGAGGCCACCTCTCGCACCTGGCTGGGCTGGCCGGCCAGCCCGTCGGACAGGGAGCTGGAGATGGTCTGCACCGAGTCGATGATGACGAGGTCGGGCGCGACGGCGTCGATCTGGCCGAGGATCGTGGCCAGGTCGGTCTCGGCGGCCAGGTAGAGCTCGGGCTGGAGTGCGCCGGTGCGTTCCGCCCGCAGGCGCACCTGGCTGACCGACTCCTCGCCGCTCACGTACAGCACGCGGGACTTCGCCGCGGCCGCCTTGGACGCCACCTCGAGAAGAAGCGTGGACTTGCCCACACCCGGCTCACCGCTCAGGAGGATGACGGCGCCGGGCACGATGCCCCCACCGAGCACCCGGTCGAACTCGTCGATCCCGCTCGGCCAGTGCTCCACCGCCGCCGTCTCGACGTGCGTGATCGGGCGGGCCACGCCCGCGCCGGAGACGAGGGCCGGCTTGACCGCGCGGGAGGAGGCGGCCTTCTCCGCCACGTCGACGACGGTGCCCCACTGCTGGCATTCACCGCACCGGCCCGCCCACTTCGGGGTCGTCCAGCCGCATTCGGTGCAGCGGAAATTCGATACGGGCTTGGGCATGCAGCGAGCCTAGCTCGCGCCGCTGACACTCCCGCTCGCCACCGCACCGGCTTGTGGACGCGCCGCGGCATCCGCTCGCGGTGGAAAGCGCCGGCGCAGGTCGTCGGCCAGAACCGGACCGAAGGCATCCGCCCAGATGCGATACCCGCGGTCGTTGGGGTGGAACATGTCGTTCGCGACCTGGGTGAGCGCGCGGCGGAGGCCCTGCCGCCTGGTGACATCGTGCAGTGGCGCGAGCGTGAGCCCGCTCTCGGCCGCCACCCGGCGCACGATGCCGTTGGCGATCGCCACCTTGCGTTCGTTGTGCGGGAGGTGGAAGCACGGCAGGTCGGCGACGATCGCGTAGGTCGGGAGCGCCCCGAAAAGACGACGGATGCCGGCCTCGAAGGCGACGGGATCCCAGAGGGCGATGTCGTTGGCCCCGATGGCGACGGTGACGATGTCGGGTTGGCGCACCTTCATGAAGCGGGGCAGTTGGTCGCGCACGGCGAGTCCGACCGTCGCACCCGAGACGCTGAGGTTGAGCACACGCACGGTACGGCCGGTGGCCTCGCGGATCTGCCGGGCGAGGAGACCGACGTAGCCGCGGTGAGGCGCACTCGCCCCGATGCCCTGGGCGGCGCTGTCGCCGATCGCCACGTAGAGCAGGTCGCCCTTCTTCTTGGCGAGATCGCGCCACCACTTGGAGTTGATGGGAAGCGTCTCGTTGAGCACGAGCGCGTTCGCGGCGATGCGACGGCGGAACCGAAGGTATGCCGTGCGACCGCCGAGCGCGACGCCGGCGATCGAGCCCAGGGCGAGCGCGGTTACGGCCGCGCCGCTGACGGTACTGCTGGTTCTGTTCACGGGCCTCACTCCGTCGAGATTACAACCATCGAACGGATGCCGGACGCGCGCGGTCGATTCGCGCCGTCGGCCACCGTCAACTACAATCGACCCCGGTACCGTGTCCGAGCGGCCGAAGGTGCAACTCTCGAAAAGTTGTGTGGGGGAGACTCCACCGTGGGTTCAAATCCCACCGGTACCGCCATCGAAAACCCCTGACGAGTCAGGGGTTTTCTGCTTTCCGGCGGGGCGCCTGGTGGTCTGTGGTGCACTTCTCCCCGCACCTTGGCCCCGCGCAAGCATCCGTTTGGCGTGCCCGGCCACCGTACGGGACCGCCATCTCCGTCTGTAGCAAATGGCGACCTTTTCGAGGCTGCGAAGTCGGTCGGCGCGGTCGCAAGCCGCAGCGCCGCCCAGCAGATGCGTCGCGGAGTATGAACACGGGCTGCTCATCGGCGAGCCCAGCTGGCCAGCGTGGGCGCCGGCTGTGCTCACCTGACGAACACCACCACCAAGGGGGAACCCTCGGTGACCATGCTGGCCAGTCGGTGCCGGCCGGCTCGGCTCAGGACCGGCGTGTGCGCCGACGACGCACGGTTGTCAGCACGCCGCCGGCTGCGAGCAGTGCCAACGCGAGCAGCGACGCCTCTCCGGTGCCGGCAGAGCCGGTGTGGGCCAGCCGGGATTCGGGCGTGGCCGTCACGCGGGTGGCGGTCTCCGTCGTGGCGCCCGTGCCGGTGGTCGGGTCGGTGCCGGCCGTCGCGGTTCCGTCCGGATCGATCCCATCGGTCGGGTCCGTTCCGTCGGTCGGGTAGGCGGCAATGAGGGCGACCGCGAACGGGTCCGAAGACAGCGACTGGGGCGCGAGGTTTCCGCCCGAGATAGTGGCAACGAGTCGGTGTTCGCCGATCTCCGCGTTGGCGGGCAGCGAGGTGCTGATGTGCACCTCGCCGTCGGCGCCCACGGTGCTCGTCGCGAGCACGAGGGGCGACGAGTGCAGTTCGAGAACGACGGATGCGCCGACGGGCAGGCCGGTCGCGTCGAAGCCAACCGGAGCGCCGATGCGGAGCGTTTCGCCGCCGGAGAAGTCGCCCTCAGAGGTGCCAGCGAAGGAGCCCGTGAACGTGAATGGCTGCACCGTATCGGCGACGCCCGGATCGGTCGTCCACAAGCCTGGACCTGCTGCGGAAATGGCGCGGATGCGGAACTGGTACGCGGTGCCGTCGACGAGTCCGGTCACGGTCGCGGGGGAGGATGCGCCGCTCAGGGCGGCCGTCCAGTCCCCTCCGACGGTCCGGTACTCGACGTCGTATCCGCTGAGGTCGGAGCCGCCGTCGTCTGCAGGGTTCGTCCAGGTCAGCACAGCGGAACCAGGACCGCTGACGACCGACAGGGCGGTTGGCGCCGATGCGGGACCGACAGGAACAGCCTGCGCGAGTGCGAAGTCACTGCGGCCGTCGAACGAGTCCGCCGACACGCGGAAGCGATATTCGGTGCCGTTCACGAGCCCGGTGACGTCGGCGGCAGTGCCCTCAGTCTCCTCGCGGAGGGTCCACGCGGAGCCGTCGAAGACCTCGACCCGGTAACCGACGACTGGGACGCCTCGTTCGACGGCGGCCTGCCACGCGAGGTGCACTCCGCCGTCGGTGCCCGTCACGACGAGGCCAGTCGGGGCGAGCGGGACGTCGGTGGTGGTGGCGGAGACCGGGGCGGTCGGTATCGTCGTGCCCGCGGCCGACGAGGCCGTCACGCTGAAGGCGTACGCCGTGAACGCGTCCAGGCCCTCGACCGTGCACTCGCTGCCGGTCGTCGCGCACGATGCCCCGCCAGGCGACGCGGTGACCGTGAACGTGGCGGCGTCGTCCCCGGGGTCGCCAGCCGTCCAGGAGACCAGGGCGGAGTTGTGTGCCGGCCTGATGGTGATCGCGGAGGGCACGGCCGGGATGATGCGCGGACGCACGGTGATGCTGCCCGTCGTCGTGGCGGCGCCGTCGGCGTTCGAGGCCTGCACCGTGAAATCGTAGGTGCCCGTCGCGGTGGGCGTCCCGGCGATGCCGTCAGCGGTCAGGGTGAGGCCGGGCGGCAGGGCGCCGATCGCCACCGTGAGAGCAGGATTCGGCGTGCCGGAGAGGGCGTACGTCGACGAGTACGCGGACCCGACCGGCACGGTGACCGTACCGGGCCCGCCACTGATCCGGGCGCTCCAGTCCAGGTAGGTGCGGAAAAGCCAGTCCATGTCGCTGGAGCCGACGTTCGGGTTGCCGCTCGGGTACCGGTCGCCGGTCGTCAGCATCTGGCCGGGGCCGTTGCGCACCAGGGCGTACTTCTGGCCCGCCACGAGCTGTGCCGGCTCCGTGAAGTCGGCGGTGATCCAGGCGGGACCGCCCGAGCCGCTCACCGGAGTGACCGCGAGCGGCGGTTGCGACTGATCGGCGCCGCCCCAGCCGTTTGCGGGGTAGATCGAGAGGGTCTGGGCGTCCCAGCCGTACCAGTACTCGTAGATTTCGACCCGGGAGAGCGCTCCGGAGGAGCCGGCAACGAAGGTTTGAGAGCTGCCGCCGCCCGCTGCAGCCATCGGACCAGCGGCAGCGGTGTCGTCGTTGGCCTGGTCGAGATGGAGCGTGCCTGCGGCGACGGCCGATTCCGGGATAGCGAGGAGTCCGCCGAGCGCGACAACACCTGCAATCCCGACGGCGGCGAGGTGGAGGGAACGGGAACGGCGGAGTGCGCGCATGGGGTCCTTTCGGGCGGACAGCGCGGGGCGCGTCTTTTCGAGGCTACCGACTTCTCGTCACGGCCCGCTCACCCCCGTTCGGGCTCCACGGCGCGATCAAGGGCGTTGGGGCATTCGTTTAGGAGGGGGCCGCCGTGCCAAGGGAGCGGTTCTCTTGAGGCGTAGCGTTCGACACTCGACGGCGGTGAACTGTGAGCGCGGCTTCGCTAGGCTTTAACCATGCTCCGCACCCTGATGACCGCCAAGATCCACCGCGCAACGGTCACCCACGCCGATCTGCACTACGTGGGATCGATCACCGTCGACAAGGACCTGCTCGACGCCTCCGGCATCCTCCCGGGTGAGCGCGTCTCGATCGTCGACGTGACCAACGGCGCGCGCCTGGACACCTACACGATCGCCGGTGAGCCCGGCAGCGGCGTCATTGGCATCAACGGCGCCGCGGCGCACCTCGTGCACGTCGGCGACATCATCATCCTCATTGCGTACGGCCTGTTCGAAACCGACGAGGCCATCGCCTTCAGTCCGACCATCGTGCACGTGGACGCGGGCAACGCCATCGTCGCGGTCGACTCGGATGCGGCATCCGCTGTCGCAGAGGGCGTTGAGCGGCCGCCGCACGCCCTGTAGCACCTCAGGCGGTGGCGCCCTCGGCGTCGCCCGTCTCATCCGCGACCTGGAAGTCCTTGATCAGCGACGCGGCCATGTGCTGCGCCCGCTTCGCCGAATTCAGGTCACCCATCGTCGCCTCGATGATCGAGCCCTTCATGAGAATCTGGTAGGAGAAGGCGAACTCCTTCGGCTCGCGCAGGCCGGCCTCGATGGCGAGCTCCTCCAGATTCTTGCGAACGTTGGCGAGGTGGCCGATGCTCGCCTTGCCCAGCGGATGGTTCGCCCCCATCTCGATGAGGACGTTGACGAACGAGTCCCCTTCGAAATTCTCCCGGTGGAACCACTCGTCGAAGACGTCGAAGATGGCCAGCAGTTTCGCGACGGGATCGGAGCCGCGCTCCCGCGCAGCGGAGACGACGCTGTCGCTCGTCCAGAGTTGCTCCCGGCGGCTCAGGAACGCGGTGACCAGCTCGTCCTTGGAGCGGAAGTGCCGGTAGAAGGTTGCGATGGCAACCCCCGAGCGCCGGATTATCTCGTCGACGGGCACGTCTCTCACCCCGCGCTGGGTGAAGAGTTCGTACGCGGTCTGCAGGATACGTTCGCGTGCGTTCGGCTTGCTCATATCAGACATCGTGCCCGTAAGCCTACCCCCTTGACAGAGAAACCGTTCTCCCCCTAAATGGGAACAAGAGATAGCGTTCTCTTCCCCCTCGGTCGAGGGAGGAACGGGCTCTCTCATAACGAATGAGCGGAAGGGGAAATCATGATCAGCGCTTCTTCCACGGATGGACTCGTGGGTGCGCTCGCGAGCGATGAACTGCCGGCCCCGACGGTCGGCGACCTGGTCGTCCAGTCGGTCTCCGACGGTGTCTGGCGTGTCCGGGACGGCCGCCTGCCCGAGCACGACGCCCTGTGCGTGCTCGGCGTCATCGAAGAAGCGGGCGGCAGTTTCGACGCGCTCGCCGTCGGTCGCGGCCTCAAGCGTTCGACCTTCGCCTCCCTCGACGAGGCGATCCCATTCTTCGCCCGGCAGTAGCCGGCGATCACCCGAACACCTCATCAGCACCACACCTCGCAAGTCAACGCTCAACAGAGATCAAGGAGCAGGAATATGTCCAACACCGCAGTCTCACCCGAACTGTCGCGAGCTCGCGTCACCGATGACGCCGTCAAGGATTACCTCCAGAAGATCGGCATGATCCCCCTGCTCACCGCGGAGGAGGAGACCGAGCTGGCCCGTCGCATCGAAGTCGGTGTCTTCGCCCAGGAGAAGCTCGAGTCGGCCGACCTCCCCGAGGAGCTCGCCGGCGAGCTCCGCTTCCTCGTGCGCGAGGGAGAAGCCGCCAACCGTCGGTTCGTGCGCTCCAACCTGCGCCTCGTGGTCAACATCGCCAAGCGCTACCTGCGCCACGGCGTTCCCTTCATGGACCTCATCCAGGAAGGCAACATCGGGCTCGACCGCGCCGTGAAGAAGTTCGACTACCGCCAGGGCTACAAGTTCTCCACCTATGCCACCTGGTGGATCCGCCAGTCGATCAGCCGCGGCATCGCGGATTCGGCACGCCTCATCCGCGTTCCCGTGCACACCGGTGAGCGCATCTCGGTGCTGCGCAAGGCCGTGCGCGAGTTCGAGGTCGACACCGGCCGCCAGCCCACCGTCGACGAGCTTTCCGAGCTCACCGGCTTCACGCTGAAAGACGTCCAGAAGCTGTTGAACGCCGACCGGGAGCCGGTATCCATCCACACCCTCATCGGCGACGACGCCGGCTCCGAGCTCGGCGACCTGATCGAGGATGACGACAGCGCCCCCGTGGTCGACATCGTCACCGCCCGCATCAGCCACGACCTGCTCTACCGCAAGATCGACGACCTGCCGGCCCGTGAGGCCGAGATCCTCCGGATGCGCTTCGGGCTGGGCCTGGCGGAGCCGATGACGTTCGACCAGGTGGGTGCCGCCTTCGGCGTCTCGCGCGAGCGGGTGCGCCAGATCGAGAAGCGGGCACTGCGCATGCTCCGCTGCCCCGAGCTGAGCAGCGCCGTTTCGATGTAGAACCGCGAGGCGAGGGCAGCTGTGCGCTTCGGCGCGCAGCTGCCCTTTCTTGTGCCCGGCGCCTGCCCACAGCGGATGCGCCGGCTCGGCCGGTCAGGACGCGCCGGCCGAGCGCGCGGCGTCGACGGCCGCCCGCACCCCGTTCCGCCAGGGCTCGCCGTGCCCCGGCAACAGCACGCGGGCATCGGTCGCGGCCAGTGCGTCGAGTGAGCGCGCCTGGCCGAGCCCGGGCACCCGAAGCGCCCCGGCCGCGGTCATCGCGAGCAGCACCGGGAGCGCCCCTGAGTAGAGGAGCGGATACGCGGCCGACGTCCTGCCAGGTGCGAGCTCGCCATTGGTGCACCTCCCGTTGCGGGCCAGAGTACCCCTGCCGCGGCATCTAGGCTGGGGAGATGAGTGCTGGTCGGCCCGTGGCGGCAACCGTTGTCTGGTCGGCCGTGGCCGACGTCGTTCTCGTGCTCGTGTTCGTGCTGATCGGCCGGGGCAGCCACGACGAGGGTCTCACCCTCGCCGGCACCGCGTCGACGGCGTGGCCGTTCATCGTCGGGCTGGCCGTGGGCTGGGTGGCCATGCGCGCGTGGCGGTATCCGCTCTGCCTGCGCTGGACCGGCGTGGGCATCTGGGTGGCAACGGTCGTCGTGGGCATGCTGTTGCGGGCCCTCACCGGCCAGGGCACCGCGGTGAGCTTCGTGATCGTTGCGACGATCGTGCTAGGCGTCTTCCTGCTCGGCTGGCGGGGGATCGCCCTGCTGGTGCGGCGGCGCAGGCGGCGATAGCGCCAGGTCTCAGCTTTCGCGGCCGGGGATGTGGATGTCTTTCGGGTCGACGTCGACGTCGCCCTGGTCGTCGGGGCCGCCGGTTCCGGGCAGCACCTCGACGTCGGCCGGGTCGATGTCGGGGTCGTCGAGCGCTTCGCTCTGTCGCGGATGCCGCTGCAGCGGTTCCATGTCGTCTTCGCTCGAGGGGCTGTAACTGGTGTCCCGGTCCAGTTGCTCGTGTTCGGGAAGACCCGTGTCATGGGCCAGCTGGTCGGGGGTCTTCGCGGTGTCGGCGGCCACCTGGTCCTTGCCGGGATCCTTGTCAGCGCTCATAGCTCGACGCTACGTCGTGCCTTGCGGATCGTCTAGGCCTCGACCGCGCGGATCGTTCGTGCGTTATCGCCCGCGGCGCTTGCCGGAACCGCGGGGCGCGTTGCGCGTGCGACCGGGCGCGGGCTTCTGCGTGCCGCCGTGCGACTTCTTGCCGGCCGCCTCGCGCGCGGCCTTGGCGGCTTCCTTGGCCTTCGCCGTTTTCTTGACCTTCTTCTCCGGCTCGCCGCGAACCACGACCGTCTCGGACCGCGAACTCGCTGCCGTGCGCCCGCGGACGATGCCGATGAACGTCTCCACGTCGTCCGTCGTGTTCGCCGTGGGCCACGCGAGGGCGATCTCGGTGTCCGCGACGCCGGCGACCGGCCGGGACACGACATCCTTGCGGCTGTGCAGGCGGGCCAGCGAGTGCGGCAGGATCAGGATGCCGACGCCGGCGGCCACCTGCTCCATCGCGTCGTCGAGATCACGCATCGGCGGGAGCGTCCGGCGGCTGCCGTCCTGCACCTCGACGGCGACGGCGCGCCACTCCGGCACGGCTTCGGGGTCCTGCAGCAGGTGCTCGCCCGCGAGGTCCTCGACCGGCACCGGTTCGGCCTCATCCAGGGCGGCGAGCTCGTGGTCCTTCGCCGCGACGACGACCGGCACCTCCCGGTACAGCGCGATCACGCTGAGATCCTGCCGGTCGATCGGCAGGCGCGCCAGGCACATGTCGACCCGACCGTCGCGGAGCACGTCTGCCTGTTCCGCCGCGTCGACACGCACCAGGTCGAGCGGCACGTCGGGGCGTCGCTCGTTCCAGATGCGCGCCCACTTGGTGGGCGTGACACCGGCGACGAAGCCGAGGGAGAAGGGCACGGGATCCTTCCGTAGGTGGGCGGCGGGCGGCCGGGAAGCCGCTTATTCACAGGGTCTCAGGCTATACGCTGGGGGGATGATGTCGGAGAAGAAGCCCCAGACCATGAAGTCCGCCACGGCGGCCCAAAAACTGGGGATTCTCCTGCAGGCGGCGCCCGAGGAGTTCCAGAACTCCATGGTCTCCCGCGCCGAACTGGCCGAGCTGACCGAAAACCCGCCGCAGTGGCTCGCCGACCTGCGCGCCAACGGCCCGCACCCGCGCCAGGTGGTCGCCGCGAAGCTTGGTGTCTCCACCTCGGGCCTCGCCCGTGCCGGTGTCACCGAGCCGCTCACCACGGCCGAGATCAAGCAGCTGCTGCAGCAGCCACCCGCCTGGCTCGTCACCGAGCGGGCCACGCAGGCCGAGGTGCGCGCCCAGCAGGTGCGCGACAAGGACGCGAAGGCCGAGAAGGCCGCCAAGCGGGAGCGCGCCGAGCGCGGCGCCGCCCAGCGCGCGGCGCACCGCGGCGAGTAACCGCGCCCAACTCCCTCTCGCGCCTGCGCCCGCGCCTGCGCTCGGCAGGGCGCGGCAGAATCACGCCGGGTATTGCTCGCGCAGGAAGCCCACGACGTCGCGCAGCTCGGCGTCGGAAACGGTGTGCGGCATCCCCTCGTAGATGCGCTCGGTGAGCGTCGCGTGATCGGGCAGCCAGTCCTGCGTCCAGTCGACGGCGTCGCCCGGGATGACCTCGTCGACCGTGCCGCGGCCCCAGAACACGGGCGGGCGCCGGGCGGCGAGCCGGTCGTCTCCGTCCCGAGGGCCGGGGGCGACGAAGCCCGACAGCTGCACGGCGAACGCGAAGCGATCCGGCGCGTGCCGCATCAGCTGCAGGGCCATGACCCCGCCCTGCGAGAATCCGAGCAGGCCAACGGATGTCGGCTGGGTCACCAGGGCGTCCAGCCACTGCAGCACGCCGAGCGTGGCGGCGTCGACGGCCGCCGAGCCTTCGTCGCGGTCGAGCGGGAACCACGCCCAGCCGCCGCTGCCGGCCGACAGCGGCGCGCGCAGCGACGCCATCACCGGTCGGAGCGGCAGGTGCGGGGTGAGGGCGAACAGGTCGCCCTCATGCGACCCGAAGCCGTGGAGGATCAAGAGGAGGGGGCGGCCCGCCCGGTCGCGCTCACTTGCCGACCAAAGCACGGCATCCGTATCGATGGGTTCAATGCGCCCGCTGTTATCCATGGGTTCCTCGTGTTCGGGTCAGAGGTGGAGTGGCTCCATACTTCCACCGTTTCGGCCCGTCTGGGCAGCCGGAAGGGGGGATCGTAGCCCCCACTGTGCGGGGCAGCATCCGCTGTTTTCACCGTCGGCGGCGATCGTGCATGAGAATGAGTGCATGAGCGTGCGCACCCCCGACCCCGACCCCGACTGGACGCCGGGGGACGACGACGCACCGCCGGCCCACACCAACCCGGGCTGGCTGAGCGACATCGAGCTCGAGCAGGTGCGCCGGCGGCTGCCGTTGCTGTATGTCGAGGCGGTGCCCGTGCGCACCGACGGACTCGGCCAGGTCGTGGAGGTGGGCGTGCTGCTGCGCGCGACGGCGACCGGGGAGATGACCCGCACACTCGTCTCGGGGCGGGTGATGTACGGGGAGACCCTGCGGGACGCGCTGTTCCGGCACCTGGAGAAGGACCTGGGGGCCATGGCGTTCCCGCAGCTGCCGGCGAGCCCGGTGCCGTTCTCGGTGGCCGAGTACTTCCCGCTGCCCGGTCTCGGCCCGTTCACGGATGACCGCCAGCACGCCGTCGCGCTGGCCTACGTCGTTCCTGTGACCGGAACGTGCGAACCCCGGCCCGACGCGCTGGAAGTGACCTGGATGACGCCGGAGGAAGCGGCGTCCGACGCGGTGTCGGCCGAGATGGAAGGCGGGCGCGGCGCGCTGCTGCGCACCGCCCTCGCATCCGTCGGCCAGCTGCGCTGACCTCGCTGGACGAACTTCGCTGCGGACTCAGGAGAGGCCGAGCGTCTCCAGGAACAGGGCGGCGTAGCGGTCGGCGTCGACGTCGAGGGCGACCTCGACCATCGCCCATTCGTCCATGAGGCCGTGCACCACGTCTTCGCCCGGCCAGCGCCGCAGGTCGACGAGGGTCTGGCCGCGCCCGTAACCGGTGAGCTCAACGCGCACCGGCCGCAGCTCTGTGCGCAACGCTCCCGGATCGACGAGCGCGCAGACCGCTCCGGCGTCGCCGATGAGGCCCGTGTATTCCGCGCTCTTGTCGGAACCGAGGGCGATGCGATTGGTGAGCAGGGAGCCGACCGCGCGGCCCACGGGGGAGTCGCCACCGAGCAGGCGCTCGGCGGTCTGCTCGGCCACGGCGACCTCATTGAACACGTCGAGGCCGTACATGAAGGTGGGCACGCCCGAGTCGAGAACGATGGCGGCCGCCTCGGGGTCGTGCCAGACGTTGAACTCGGCGACCGCCGTCGCGTTGCCGACGCTCGCCGAGCCGCCCATGAACACGATGCGCTCGATCTTCGGCGCGAGGTTCGGGTACTGGCGGAGCAGCAGCGCGAGGTTGGTCTGTGGGGCGAGGGCGACGATCGTGATCGGGTCGGTGCTCTCGGCGAGGAGCCGCCGCATCAGCTCGATGGAGCTCACCGGTTCGGCGGCGCGCGCGCTCGCCGGCAGGTGCAGGGTGCCGAGGCCGCTCTCGCCGTGCACGTGCGACGCGGCGCGGGCCGGTTCGATGAGCGGACGGCGGGCGCCGGCGGCGACCGGGATGTCGGGGGCGCCGGCGACGTCGAGGATGCGGAGGGTGTTCTCGACGACCCGTTCGAGCGACGCGTTGCCGGCCACGCAGCTGATGCCGCGCACGTCGATGTCGGGGTGGGCGACGGCGAAGAGGATGGCGAGGGCGTCGTCGACGCCCGTGTCGACGTCGAGGATGACGGGGAGGGCGCTCATCCGCTCAGCTTATCGGCCGCCCTCGCCGGAACTCACCCTCGCTAACTCCGGAGATTCTCGGTCGCGACCGCAGACTCCGGCCGAATCCGGGGGTGGGCGCACGGATCCCCGGAGTTAGCGACGGGGGCGGGGCGCGGAGGGGCGCGCGGAAACGCAGAACGGGGCCGCCTCCGGAGAGGCCGCCCCGTTCGAGAGCGGATGCGCGGGGCGGCTAGCCCTGCGCGCGGCGGGGGCCGCCGGAGCGGCGCGCGCCACCGGATGAGGCGTTGCCGCGCACGAGGCTGCCGACCTGCAGGCCACCGGAGCGGCCGGAGTTGGTGCGGCCGGAACCGCCCGAGCCCTGCCCCGCGCCCTGCTTCGGGGCGTGGCTGCGCGCTGCTGCCGGGCGACCCGACCGGTCGCGGCGCGGGGCGGCCGCACCCACGGCGTCGGCGGAGCGGGCCTCGCGGCCGCGTCCCTCGCCGTCGCGGAGCGCACGCTTGCGCTGCGCGTTGGCGCCCTGCGAGCGGCCCTGTGCCTGTCCACGCCCGGACTGACCGCGGGCCGGCTGCTCCTGGCGGGGAGCGGGCTTCACGTACGGTGCGACCTCGCCCACGAGCGTGGCGACGGCCGGCGACGTGGCGGTCACGCGCTGCGGGGTGACCTTGATGGCCGCCTTGCGCAGCAGCAGCTCGGTGTCCTTGCGTTGCATCGGCAGCATCACGGTGACGACGTCGCCGGAGCTGCCGGCGCGGGCGGTGCGGCCGGAGCGGTGCAGGTATGCCTTGTGCTCTGCGGGCGGGTCGACGTGGATGACCAGCTCGATGTCGTCGACGTGCACGCCGCGAGCGGCGACATCCGTTGCGACGAGAACCTTGACGTCACCGGCGGCGAACGCGGCCAGGTTGCGGTCGCGGGCCACCTGCGAGAGGTTGCCGTGCAGGTCGACCGACGGAATGCCGGAGTCGGTGAGCTGCTTGGCCAGCTTCTTGGCGTGGTGCTTGGTGCGCATGAAGAGGATGCGGCGGCCGGTGCCGGAGGCGAGCGTCTGCACGAGGTCCTTCTTGGCGTCGACGCCGTCAACCTCGAACACGTGGTGCGTCATCGCGTCGACGTGGCTGGTGGCCTCGTCGACCGAGTGCAGCACCTCGTTGTGCAGGAAGCGCTTGACCAGCTTGTCCACTCCGTTGTCGAGGGTGGCCGAGAACAGCAGGCGCTGGCCATTGCTGGGAGTCTTGTCGAGGATGCGCGTGACGACGGGCAGGAAGCCCAGGTCGGCCATGTGGTCGGCCTCGTCGAGCACGGTGATCTCCACGGCGTCGAGGCTCACGAAGCCCTGCTTCATGAGGTCTTCGAGGCGACCGGGGCAGGCCACGACGATGTCGACGCCGGCCTTGAGCGCGGCCACCTGGCGGTTCTGCGAGACGCCGCCGAAGATCGTGGTGGTGGTGAGGTTGTAGGCCTCGGCGAACGGGGTGAGCGCCGTGGTGATCTGGGTGGCGAGCTCGCGGGTCGGGGCGAGGATCAGGCCGAGCGGACGGCCGGGGCGGCGCTTGCCGCCGGAGAGCTTGCCGCCCAGGCGCGCGGCCATCGGGATGGAGAACGCGAGGGTCTTTCCCGAGCCGGTCTTGCCGCGGCCGAGCACGTCACGGCCGGCGAGCGTGTCGGGGAGCGTGTCGACCTGGATCGGGAACGGGCTGTCCTTGCCCTGCGCGGCCAGCACGGCGACGAGGGGGGCCGGCACGCCGAGCGCGGCGAAGGTGGTTTCTGTTTCAGACAAGTTGGTGCCTTTCGGGGCATCAGGTTCCCCGTGGTTCCCGGTGCAGCACAGCGGCATCCGAGATCAGGAGGATTCACATGGCGAAGGTGCCGATGGGCACATCCGTTCGCCGTAAGAAAGTTTCATTCGGAAATCGCAACCAGCTTCAGCGAAGGGGTTGCGATAAGAAGAGGGCGTTCTACGACGCAGGGAACGCGGCGACGCGCTCACAAGTGGTTCCAGTCTAGCGGGTGCTGTCAAGCGGATGCGCCGGCGGGCGCTGGTCGGTGCTGGTCAGTGCTCGGCGTGGTAGCGCTCGCCGACCGGCACCTCGACCGACACGGTGTTCCCCGCCTGCGGCAGCGGGCACGCCCACATCGGGTCGTACGCGCACGACGGGTTGTAGGCGAAATTGAAGTCGAGGACGACGGTGTCGTCACCGGTGCCGGGGCCGAGGTCGGCGCCCTTGATCGTGTCGAGCAGGTAGCGGCCGCCGCCGTAGGTGCCGCCCGGCTGTGCCGCCAGCGCGTCCTTGACCGGCAGGAACAGGCCGCCGCCGTAGCCCGCGAGGCGCCACACGTCGAGCGAGCCGACGTGCGGCAGGTGCACCGCGCCGAGCAGGTCGAATGAGACGGTGCCATCCGTTCCCGTCTCCACGTCCATCCGCACCGGTGTCTCGGCGCGGTGCACCTCGGCTTCGAAGCGCCAATCGGGGTCGTACGGGGCGATCGGGAGCCCGGTGAAGTTTGACCGGCCGTCGGGCAGCAACGGCGACGACGGATGCCGCGCGAACAGGTCGTCCCGCCCGGCCCGCCAGAGTGCGTGGCCGGCTCGGGGATCGTCGGCCTCCCGCACGCGGGCGTACAAGGCGAAGACGCGCCGGCGCCAGTCCGCGACCTGCAGGGCGTCGATGACGGACGTCACGCGGTCACGGTTTCGGGGTCGGTGTCGGCAGGCGCATCGACGCCCACGTCGTGCCGCCAGCCAGGCGCGAGCTGCTTGAGCTGACGCATCCGCCACTGCCAGAACGACCAGAGACCCGGCCAGAGCGCGAGCGTGGCCGGGCCGGCGTGGAAGATCAGCTGGTCGCGGTACAGAGTTCTGCCGCTTCCCGCGGGGTCGGGTGAGACGGCCATGCGGTGGTCCCAGCGGAGGCCGCCGCCGGTTGCCGTCTCGCCGGTGCCGGTATCGCGGAGGATGCGCACGTTGCCGCGCTGGGCGGTGGAGACGCTGAGCATGATCATCTGGGTGCCAAGGGGGAGCATCCCGAGGCCCCGCCGTGCCGCCGGGTACAGGCCCGGTTGCCAGATGGTGGGAAAGCCCTCCGCCGTCAGCGGCTCGAGGCGCATCAGCGGCGACGCGACCTCCTGCATGACGGCGGGGCTGCGGAGGGCGCGCCACGCCGAGTCGGGGTCGCAATCGAGGAGGTCTTTCAGGAGCACGCGCACGCTCCCAGTCTGCGGTGCGGTGCCATGCAGTACAACTGGAGCGTGGCGATCAGGTACTGGATGGGCGTGGCACAGCGCGAGCACGTGCGGCGTTGCGTGCGCGTCGGGGTCGCGCAGGTGGGCCCCGGCTTGCGGCGCGCGCTGGAGGAGCTCGGCGAGGCGGACGGGCTGGTCTACTACTCGCCCCGCACGGCGCCGGCTCCCGACGGCGACCGCCTGAGCGCGTTCACGGCCATCGGCCGGATCGCGGTCGGGCCCGCCTACCAGGAGTTTCCGGGCGCGGAACGCCCGTGGCGACGCCGGACCGAGTACGAGACGGATGTCGTCGAGGCGCCCATCCGCCCGCTGCTGCCGGTGCTCGACTTCAGCCGCGAGCACCGGGACTGGGGATTCCGGTTGCGCGCGGGCCTGTTCGAGATCTCCCGGCGTGACTTCGAGGTGATCCGCCGCCAGATGCGGCGCCCCTCCGCCGACGACCGGTAGGCGCCCGGGGAGGGCCGCCGCGAGGGGCCGCATAGACTCCGGGTATGGGCGTGGAACTGTGGTGGCTGCCCTCGCTGATCGTGTTCGGGGCCGCGGCGGCATCCGTTGCCGCGGTGATCGTGGCCCTGCGTCGACGCGCGAAAAGCCGGGCGCTGCGGACTCACGCCGCCGCCGACGCCCGTCAGCGCCAGGCGGCCATCAGCCTGGTGCGAGCGGATGACCAGGTGCAGGCGGCGACCGACGAGCTCGGGTTCGCCGTGGCACAGTTCGGCGATCGCGCCGCCCAGGACTTGCGGGCGGCGCTCGACGCCTCTCGGCGCGACCTGCGGGACGCGTTCGCGCTGCAGCAGAAGCTCGACGACGCCAAGCCGGAGACCGCCGCGGTGCGGCTGCGATTGATCGACCAGATCACGGCCCTGGCCGAGAGTGCGACCGAGCGGCTGCAGCAGCAGCTGGGGCAGCTCGACGCACGCCGTGGCGTAGAGAGGAATGCGCCGGCCGCTCTCGACGAGGTGCGGCAGGGGCTGGCGGAGGTGGCGACGCGCGCGTCAGCGGCGGAGGCAACGCTCGAGCGACTCGGCACCCGGTACGCCGACGGAGCCGTCACCGGCATGCGGAACGCCCTTCGGGCTGCACGGACGGCGGAGGGACAGGCGCGCATTGCCGCGGAGGCGGTCGCGTCCCGGCTCGCAGCCGGCGGGTCTGATCCGGTGGGGGTGGACCTCGCCGCGGCCGAACGCGGCGTCTACCGGGCGAGCCGCTCGCTCGACGCGGCCGACGCCGCCGCCGCTCACCTGCGTGGCGCGGCAACGGCCCTGAGCGAGGCGATCGCGGCCGCGGAATCGCGTCTTGCCGAGGCCCGGTCGCTGCGCGACCGCCACGAGGAACCCGAGTCGCGGGCGACGCTCGGCCACGCGATCGCCGAGACCGATCAGCAGCTTCTGCGCTTGGCCGAGCCTGGACGCGAGGCCGATCCGTCGGCCGACCTCGTCGCACTCCGCGAGGTCGTCGCGCGGCTCGATCGTGCGCACGCCGATGCCCGTAACCGCCAGTTGCGCCTCGAGAACGCTCGCGCGGCACTGGGCGGCACCCTCGTGACGGCCGAAAGCCAGATCACGGTCACCCGCGACTTCATCAGCGACAACCGTTCGCGCGTCGGCGCCTCGGCACGCACCCGCCTCGCGGAGGCTGAACGACAACTCGCGCTGGCCCGGGTGGAGGCCGACCCCGTGACCGCGCTCGACACCGCACGCCGGGCGATGACCCACGCCACCGACGCGGACGCCCTCGCCCGCTTCGACACCCACTGACGCATCCGCCGTCACGCTGCCGAGGCCGCCCGCGCCGTCCCCCGTCGCCCCGCGCGCCGCCCCCCGCGCCGTCCGTGCCAGTCCCGCGCCGCGCCCCAGTCCCGCCCCGCCCCGTTTCGGCGAATCGCTGCCTGATCGGCGAGTCGCGCCCGCTGGAGCGATAGCGCTCGGCCGTTCAGGCCGCGCCCAACGGATGCCGTGGGACGTCGGCCGCCGTCACGCGGCCGAGGCCGCCGGTAACCTTGCACCATGAGTGACAACCAGCCGCAGGGCTTCTACCAGGTGCGATTCGACTGGGGTGTCGCCGGATTCCAGGCGCTCGCCGCGGGGGCCGACGTCGTCGTCATCGCCGACGCCCTGCCGGCCCTCCAGCAGTCGACGGAGCCGACCACGCCGCTCGGCGCCCACCGCGTCATCCTCGCGGGGCTTCACAACCGCACCGCCGTCGCCCGCTGGGTGCTCGATCGGCAGGCCGAGAAGGGCGATCGCTTCTCGGTCGCCGTGATCGCGGCCGGCGACCGCCGTGCCGACGGCACCGGCCGCTGGGCCGTCGAGGACCTGCTCGCCGCGGGTGCCGTCGTGGATGCGCTCACCGACCTCGGGATCGACCATTGCTCGCCCGAGGCGGCCGCGGCATCCGCTGCGTTCGTGGGCCTGAAGCAGGCGGCGAAGCACCTGGTCGGCGCGTCGGAGACCGGGCAGGCGCTCGCCGCCGCCGGGCGCCGCGACGAGGTGCAGGCCGCGTGCCGGCTCGACGATCGTGACGACGTGCCGGCGCTCGGGGAATTCCACTTCGCCGTCTGACGTGCCTTTACGTGGCGTTCTCGCCCGGCGTGCAGCTCGCCCCGTAGCGCCGGCCGTCCACGCTCAGTCGGCCGCCGACGCCGCCGCCCGTCGACGCATCGCCGTGGTGATCTCGCGTCGGTTCCAGCGGATCAGGTGCGCCTGGTTGAAGCCGCGCCCGCACAGCCCGCAGGCCAACGGCTGCCGCGGTTGACGGTACCGGTAATGCACGTGCCCCGACGGGCAGGTGCCCACCCACGGCGCAAGCTCGTTGGCACCCTCCCCGTCGTGGGTGCGCTTGCCCACATAGCCGATCGAGCGCGCGGTGCTCTTCCACGCGGGGCCGTGCCCCGCCCGCGGGCCGGCGAGGGCGTGCGCCACCTCGTGCAGCAGGATCTGGTGGATCTCGTCGTCGCCGAACCGCGCCGCGAGGTACCGCGACACCGTGATGCGCTTGGCCGTGTAGTTGCACAGGCCGGCGCGCTTCTTCGCGTTGTCGAAACCGAACGACCAGTTGGGGTCCAGGTGCAGCGTGATGAGCGCGTCGGCCCAGCGGCGCACCCGGTCGAGCTCGGCCATCAGGCCGCCACCCGCACCTGGTACAACCGGTCATCGCCCTCGGCCGGCGTGCCCCGGCCGTCTGTGTTGTTGCTCACGAACCACAGTGTGCCATCCGGCCCCGACACCACATCGCGCAACCGGCCGAACCGGTGCACAAACCAGTCCTTCGCCTCGCCTGTGGAGGGATCGATCTGCCACAGGCGCTCGCCGCGGAGCCCGACCATGAAGATCGTGTCGCTCACGATCGCGATGCCGCTTGGGCTCGCGGCATCCGTCGGCCATTGCTGCACCGGGTCGATGAAGTCGTCGCCGCCACCTGCGCCCTCGACGACCGGCCAGCCGTAGTTGCCGCCGGGCACGATCCTGTTGAGCTCGTCCCAGGTGTTCTGCCCGAACTCGCTCGCCCACAGCTGCCCCGACGAGTCCCAGGCGATCCCCTGCGGGTTGCGGTGCCCGAAGGAGTAGACCAGCGTGCCGAACGGGTTGCCGGGCGGCACGTCGCCGGTCGGCGTCATCCGCAGGATCTTGCCGCCCAGCGAGCCGCGGTCCTGGGCGTTGTCGCTGTTCCCGGCGTCGCCCGCCGTCACGTAGAGCATGCCGTCGGGGCCGAACCCGAGCCGGCCGCCGTTGTGGTTGCCGGCCTTCGGAATGCCGCGGACCACGAGCTCGGGCGCCCCCAACCGATAGCTGCCCGCCTCGCCGGCCAGCGGCATCCGCACCACCCGGTTGTCGGTCGAGCTGGTGAAATAGGCGTAGACCCAGACAACGGATGCCGCGCCCGCGTCGCCGGGAGCGGCGCGCGGCGTCGCCAACCCGAGCAGGCCGCCCTCGCCCTGGGGCTCGACGCCGGGCACCGTGCCCGCCACGCGCGTGCGGCCGTCCGGCAGCAACTCGACAACCTGCGCACTGTCGCGCTCGCTGATGAGCGTGCCGCCGCCGGGCAGCCGAAGGATCGACCACGGCACGTCGAGGTTCGACGCGATCACCACGGGCTCGCCGACGGGGTGCACGAGCGGCGCGGGCGTGGCGGGAACGCTCGGGGTGGGAGCCGGCGGCGAGGCCGGCGACGGCGACGGCGCGGCCGCGCTCGGCGGCACACTGCTCACGTCGGGGGCGGCCGCGTGCGGGCCGGTGCAGGCGGCGAGGGAGAGCGAGACGGCGACCGCGAGCACCACGCCGGCCCGGCTCCGCGCCGCCCCGGCCCCGTGCATCCGCCTGCGCCTCACCATCTGCTCGCCCTTCCCGTCGCGACCCGGCGTCAACGCCCGATCTGGAACACCGTGCGGCCCGGCAGCGGCGACGGCGTGGCCGTCGCATCCGTTGTGACCTGCGCCTGCGCCATGAACTGTTCGAGCTCGGTGCCTTCGATGACCTTGGCCGGATGCGGGCCGCCGGCCAGCAGGCGCGGGATCCACTCCGTCTCGATCGGGGTCTGCGCGGCCACGAACACGATGTTGCCGAAACGGCGGCCCTTGAGCACCTGGGTCTCGGCCATGGCGATGAGGTGCGGGAAGACCGCAGCGAGCGTCGCCGCCTGCGCCCGGGCGAAGGGCAGGCCGGGGCCGTCGGCCACATTCACGGCCAGCACGCCGCGCGGCGAGAGCAGCGGCGCGGCCAGCTCGTAGAACTCCCGGCTGGTGACGTGGGCGGGGGTGCGGGCGCCGGAGAAGATGTCGACGACGACGAGGTCGACGCTGCCGTGCAGGCCGGCCGGCAGCTTGCCCAGCACCTCGCGCGCGTCGCCGTGCCGCACGCGCACGGCGGCGCGCTTGTCCCAGGGGAGCTCGGCGCGCACCAGCTCGACCAGGTCACTCTCGAGCTCCACGACCTGCTGCCTGGACCCCGGCCGGGTGGCCTCGACGTAGCGCGGGAGGGTGAGGGCGCCGGCGCCCAGGTGCACGGCCGTGATCGGCTCGCCGGGGTCGCCGAGCAGGTCGATGACGTGCCCGATCCGCTGGATGTACTCGAAGAACAGCTGACGCGGGTCGTCGAGGTTCACGTGCGACTGCGGCGTGCCGTCGACGATGAGCTGGTAGCTGCCGGGCGTGAACCGGTCGGGCTCGATGACCGCCGGCAGGCCGCTGTGTTTCAAGACGACCGACGGATGCTGCTGCTCGCCCCTGCTCATAACCCCAGTTTGCGGCATCCGCTGCCCCGTCTCCCGCCCTCCGTGTTGCCAATTCCGGAAATCCTCTGCGCCTGGCTCGCCGCGCCGCACTTGTCCGGGTGCCGGTGGGCGGCGCGGTGATGGTTTTCCGGAGTTAGCGGCAGGGGCGCGCGGGAAGCGGGCCGCCTGGAGGGGAGCGGGTTGCCGAGCGCGCGGCTCAGCGGCTGACGGGCTCCGCGGCGCCAAGGGCGGCCAGCTCCGCACGGCGCGGCAGGCCCTCCCAGTCCCCCGAGGACAGGCAGGCGTAGGCGCCGACGGTCACGGCGGTGGTCAGCCGGGTGGGCACGTCCTCGCCGAGCAGGTACTCCGCGAGGTAGCCCGCGACGAAGCCGTCCCCCGCGCCCACCGTGTCGACCGCCGTGATCTTGATCGCCTCACGGCTGTGCTCGGCGCCTCCGGCGAGCGCCACGGCGCCGTGGGCGCCGAGCTTCACGATCGCTTCGCCCGCACCCAGGTCCACCAGGCGGTGTGCCAGCTCGAGGGGCGTGTCGGCGGCGCCCACGGCGATCGCGGCCTCGTCGTCACCGGCGAAGACCAGGTCGGCGTCGGCGATGATGCGCCGGTACACCTGCCCGGCCTGCTCCTTGGTCCACAGCTTTCCGCGGAAGTTGAGGTCGAACGAGACGGTGACGCCGGCTTCCTTCGCGATGCGGATCGCCTCGAAGGTCGCCTCCGCCGCCGACTCGGAGAGGGCCGGGGTGATGCCCGTCACGTGCAGGAGCGACGCCTGGCGGATGAGCTCCGGGTCGATGTCGACGGCGTTCAGCCGCGATCCGGCGCTGCCCTTGCGGTAGTACCAGACCCGGGTCTCCTGGCTGGTGCGGTGCTCCTTGATCATCAGACCGGTGGGGGCGTCGGGGTCGCGAATGCCGACGACGCGGATGCCCTCGGCGCCGATCTCGCGCAGCACCAGGTCGCCGAGGGCGTCATCGCCCACCCGGCCGATCCAGGTGACGTCGACGCCCAGGCGGTGCAGGGCCACGGCGAAGTTGCTCTCCGCCCCGCCGAGGCTCAGGTTCATGGTCCGCGTGTGCTGCAGCGGCCCGGTCGAGCCGGAGCTCATCGACGCCATCGTCTCGCCGAACGTGACGACGGATGCCGCGCTCATCGCTGCACCGCCGCATCCGTTGACGTAAACGGTGCCGCGCAGACGGCGGTGGTGACGCTCTGGCTCATGGAAATCCTCGTGATCGCTGGGGGACGGGGCTCGGGAACGGGGCTCGGGGACAGCCCGAATCGGCATGGGAATCTTGACCAAGCCATTGCGCCCCATGATAATGGATATGAAAAGGTTTTCATTGTTTTCATTCACTCCGTCAGCGTGAGGATCGTCGGAATGCCCCCTCTTGTCCCCCTGAGCGACGTCGCTCTTCACCTGAGCGAGCGGGACGAAGTCGCCATCGCACTCCGGCCGCTGGTCGCCGGCACGATCATCGACATCGGCGAGGGGCTGCTGCCGGTCACGCTCCGCGCCGACATCCCGCAGAGCCACAAATTCGCCCTCGCCGACATTCCCGAGGGCGCGCAGGTGCACAAGTACGGGCAGTCGATCGGCCGCGCCACGCACACCGTTCTCGCCGGCGACCACGTGCACTCGCAGAACCTCGGCATGGACCTCACCGAACGCGAGCACGAGTTCGGCACGACGCACACCGAGCTCACCGCCCCCGCCGGCGAGACGCCGACGTTCCTCGGCTACCCGCGCGCCGACGGCCGGGTCGGCACCCGCAACTACATCGGCATCCTCACGTCGGTCAACTGCTCCGCGACTGCCGCCAACCTCATCGCTGACGCCTTCCGCGGCTTCGCCCTCGACGAGTTCGAGAACGTCGACGGTGTCATGGCGCTGACCCACACCAGCGGATGCGGGCTGGTGCCGACGAGCGAGGGTGGCCAGGTCCTCCTGCGCACCCTTCAGGGTTACGCGCGCCACCCCAACTTCGGCGGACTGCTCGTCGTCGGCCTCGGCTGCGAGATGGTTCCCGTCGAGTCGCTCGTCGAGGGCTACGGGCTGCCGGAGGACACGATCGTGTCCACCATGAACATCCAGGGCGAGGGCGGGGTGCGCGCCACGGTCAAGGAGGGCATCGCCCGCATCCGCGCCATGCTGCCGGAGCTGAACACCCGCCGGCGGGTGCCGGCCCCGGTCTCCAAGCTCGTGCTCGGCCTGAACTGCGGCGGCTCCGACGGCTTCTCCGGCATCACCGCGAACCCGGCGCTCGGTGTCGCCTCCGACCGGCTCGTCTCCTACGGCGGCACCTCGGTCCTCGCCGAGACCCCTGAGGTCTTCGGCGCGGAGCACCTCCTCACCAGCCGGGCGGTCGCGCCCGAGGTGGGACAGAAGCTTCTCGACCGCATCGAATGGTGGAAGGGCTACGCCGAACAGGGCGGCGGCAGCCTCGACAACAACCCGTCGCCGGGCAACAAGGCCGGCGGCCTCACCACCATTCTCGAGAAGTCGCTCGGCGCCGTCGCCAAGGGCGGCCAGGCCGACCTCTCCGCCGTCTACGAATACGCCGAACCCGTGACGGAGCCGGGCTTCGTCTTCATGGACACCCCCGGTTACGACCCGGTCTCCGTCACCGGCATCATCGCCGGCGGCGCGACGGTCGTCTGCTTCACGACCGGCCGCGGGTCGGTGTTCGGCGCCAAGCCGACGCCATCCATCAAGATCGCCACCAACACGGCCATGTACGAGAAAATGGCCGACGACATGGATCTGAACGCCGGCCGCATCGTCGACGGCACCGCCACGATCGCCGAGGTGGGCGAGGAGATCTTCGACCTCATCATCCGCGTCGCCTCGGGCGAGCAGACGGTGAGCGAGGAGCTCGGCGTCGGCCAGGAGGAGTTCGTGCCGTGGCAGTTCGGCACGGTCACCTGACCCCGGCATACCGTGCGCTTCGGGCTGGTCGGCACGGGCGCCATCGCGGCCCTGCACGCCGCTGTCATCGCCGGGCTCGATGACGCAGCCCTCGTCGCCTGCCATTCCCGCACTCCCGAGGCCCGCGAGCGTTTTGCCCGCGACAACGGATGCGACGCCGAAGCCACCCTCGACGGCCTCCTCGGTCGCGGCGACGTCGACGTCGTCGTCATCACGACGCCGTCGGGTACCCACGCCGACATCGGCATCCGCGCGGCCCGGCACGGCAAGCACGTGCTCTGCGAGAAGCCGCTCGACGTGTCGCCGGCGCGAGCGGATGCGTTGATCGCCGCGTGCGCGGAGGCCGGTGTGCTCCTCGGCGTCATCTACCAGGGGCGCTTCGGCGCCGGGGCCCGGGCGCTCAAGCGCGCGGTGGACGCCGGACGGTTCGGCCGCATCGCGCAATGCTCCGTGTTCGTGCCCTGGTTCCGCGACGACGCCTATTACGCCGGAGCAGCCTGGCGCGGCACGGCCGCCGATGACGGCGGCTCGCTGATGAACCAGGGCAGCCACGCGCTCGACCTGCTGCTCTGGATCGCCGGCGACGTGGCGGTGGCCTCCGCGCGCGTGCAGACGCGCATGCACGACATCGAGGCGGAGGACAACGCCGTCGCCTGGCTCGAGTTCGAAAGCGGCAGCCTCGGCCTCATCCAGTGCAGCACCGCCTGCTACCCGGGGGCCGCCCGCCGGCTCGAGGTGCGCGGCGAAACCGGGTCGGTGGTGCTCGCCGACGACGTTCCCGTGCTGTGGGAATTCGCAGTGCCCACGCCCGACGACGCCGACGTCGTGCGCCTGGCGCAGGCATCCGCGCCGCCCCGCACCGGGGAGCCGACGCCGGCCTCGCAGTCGGGGCACCTCGCGCAGTACCGTGACTTCATCGCAGCCCTGGCCGAGGGCCGGCCGCCGGCGATCCCCGGCAGCGAGGCGCGCCGCTCGGTGCGCCTCATCGCCGCGCTCCATGAGTCGAACCGCTCGGGCCTGCCCGTCCGCCTCTAGCGCGTGCATAACTCCTTCAATTCGCCTACGTCGTTCACGACGCCCCCGGAATTCCGTGTAATTGCGCGGTCGCGGGCGGCCGGGATCAGAAAGTTGAAGGAGTTATGCAGGCGCCGGGGGAAACGCTGCAGGCTGATTGGCGCGCGGTCAGGCGGAGGCGGAGGCGCGAGCGGCGGCCATGCTCTCCTCCACCTGGTGCACGAGGCGCAGGCTCGACGCCAGGTGCTCCTGCATGGCCCGGGCCGCCTTATCGGGGTCGTGCTCGCGGATGGCTCGCGCGATCGCGTCGTGCTGGGTCTGCTCCTGGCCGACGAGGTCGTTCTGCTCCCGGAACTCGCGCACCGCGACCATCACGGTCATCAGCTCGGCGCGAATGGAACTGACCATGAACGTGAGGATGTGATTGTTGGTCGCCATCGCGATGTCGGTATGAAACCTTGTGTCGAGCCGCGGGTACAGGTCGGTGTCGTCCTGCGCCGCCGCCATCCGGGCGTTCGTCGCGTCGATCTGCTCGAGCGCCCGGCCGTCCGACCGCTCGGCAGCCAGCCTGGCCGCCTGGATCTCCAACGGGATACGCACTTCCATGAGCGCCGACATCGGCCGGCTCTGCATGCTCGCGGCGCGCGTCATGAACATCAGAAGCAGCCGCTCGTCGAGCTCGCCGACCACGGGGTTGCGCCCGTTCCGAATATCGACGAATCCGCACACCTGGAGCGCCGTCAGCGCCTCCCGCACCACCGAGCGGCTGATGCCGAACTCCTCCATGAGCGCGGCGGTGGACGGAATCTGGTCACCCGCGGTCAGGCCGCGGTCGACGATGTACTTGACCACCGCGTCGAACGCCTGCCGCGTCAGTGTCTCGCTCTTGAGTAACAATGTGCCCTCTCATTGGCCGTGGAACCGTGAGCTGATCCTCACAGATTAGCCCATACGGATCTTCCTATCCGATAGGTAGACAGGCTGATGGGTTAAGCACTAGGGTCAGACCATGCAGAGCAGCACGACAGTCACCCCAGCGCGTCAACGAGCCGCTGTCATCCACGGCACGCGGGACCTGCGGGTCGACGCCCTCGCCGTCCCGACGCCCCAGGCGGGGGAGGCGCTCGTGCAGGTGCGCGCGGTCGGCATCTGCGGCTCCGACTTCGGCTACCTCAGCGGCGCCGCCAAGTACCCGGTGAAGGCCCCGTTCGTGCTGGGCCACGAGGCATCCGGCGTCATTGCCGGGCTGGGCGAGCAGACAACGGATGCCGCCGGCAGCGCCACGCCGCTGGCCGTCGGCACCAGGGTCGCCCTGGTCCCGGGCTCGTCCTGCGGCGAGTGCGACTCCTGCCTGGCCGGCTGGGACAACCTCTGCCCGAACGTCACGTACCTCGGAAGCGCGGCCACCGACCCGCACGTGGACGGCGCCCTTCAGGAGTACCTGGTCGTTCCGGTCGGGCGCCTGATCGCGATCCCCGACTCTGTGAGCGACGCCGCGGCCGCCCTGCTCGAACCGCTCGCCGTGGCCGAGCACGCCGTGCGCCGGGGCCAGGTCTCCGCCGAGAACGTGCTCGTGGTCGGCGGCGGAGCGATCGGCCAGCTGCTCGCGCTCTGCGCCCGCGCCGCCGGCGCCGCCGAGGTTACCATCTGCGAGACACAGGAACGGCGCCGCCAGCTGGCGCTCGACCACGGCGCCGACCACGCCGTCGACCCCGCCGGCCTCGAGGCCCTCATGAACGACGGCGCCCACTACGACGTCGTCCTCGACGCCACCGGCAACCCCGCCGTCCTCGACCTCGGCATCCGGGCCACGACCCCCGGTGACGGCCGCCTCATCATCGTCGGCAACCTGCCCGCAGACACCGGCCTCCCCGCCGAAACCGTTCGACGGGCCGAGATCTGGGTGACGGCCACCTTCCGCTTCCCCGCCGGCCTCGACCGCGCCCTCGAGCTCGTCACGTCGGGCCTCGACATCGACTGGCTCGTGGAGCGCTCTGCCGACCTCGACGGACTCGACGAGGCGCTCGCGGCTGCGGCATCCGCTGACCCGCCCCTGAAGATCCAGGTCTCCCCGAACCCCGCACCAACTCCCTGACCAGCACCATCCCCTCACAGGAAGGCACCAACGCAATGATCAAGAGACGACTGGTGGTAGCCACGGCGGCTGCCGTCACCATGCTCATTCCCCTCTCCGGCTGCAGCGCAGGCGGAGGACTCGGGGCGCAGAGCCCGGCACCCACTCGCACGTCCTCGGTGGACCCGGCGGTGGAGAAGGCCGCGAAGGACTTCAAGGGCACTTTCACGTACTGGACGGGCCTCACCTTCCCCGACGAGGGCAACAAGATCGAACAGCAGCAGATCGAGCAATGGGGCAAAGATCTGGGGATCGACGTCGAGGTCGTTGCCGTGAACCAGAACGACACGTCGAAGCGTGTCGCCGCCGCCCTGCAGTCCGGGTCGATGCCCGACGCCCTCACGGTCGGCTACGACCTCTCCAAGGTGATGGCCGCGAAGGACCAGCTCGCACCCCTCGACGACAGCTACAAGGCCATCGGCGAGAAGCACCAGGGCTGGTTCGAGCCCATCGACAAGGCCACCACCGACCCGTCCTGGGGCGGGTCGGTCTACGGCATCCCGCTCGGCTTCTTCGGCAACATCCTGTTCCAGCGCCAGGACCTGCTGAAGGCCAAGGGCATCACGGACGCCCCGAAGACCTGGGACGAGTTCGCGGATGACGCGGCCAAGATCACCAACGCCCCGAAAGTGTACGGTGCCGGGCTCGCCCTCAGCAATGTGCTCGACGGCAACCTGATGACCGCGGTCATGCAGTCCTTCGGCGGCCGCGTCGCGGACGACGCCGGACAGAAGTGCACGATCGACAGCCCGGAGACCGTGAAGTTCCTCGACTGGGTGAGCGGCCTGTACAAGAAGGGCGTCATCCCGCCGGACTCGGTCACCTGGGATGGCGCCGGTGACAACAACGCCTACCTCAGCGGCGCCGCCGGCTTCATCGTCAACACCGGCAGCGTGTACCTGTCGATGGCCGACCAGGACCCGGAGCTCGAGAAGAAGTCCGCGTATGGCACGCTCCCGAGCGGGCCGGCCATGACGGTCAACCCCGTGGACATCCGCTACCGTGTCGTACCGTCGTCGACGGATGAGAACGGCAAGATCCTCGCACAGGACCTGTTCAAGGTGCTCGCCGAAGACGACTACAACAGCGAGTACATGGCCAAGGCGACCTACGGGCCGGTGCTGAAGTCGCAGGCTTCGTACCCGATCTTCACCGACACGCCCGCCTACGCGGCGCTGCTGACCATCGCCCAGTCCGGTGGAACCCCGCCGGCGTTCCCCGACGTGGCCAACACCGCCTACTCGGAGTACCAGAACACCTTCTCCACGCCGCACATGATCCAGCGCGTGGTGACGGACGGTCTCAGCTCGCAGAAAGCCGCCGCTGAGGCGCAGGTCAACTGCCAGAAGATCTACGACAAGTACACCAAGTGACCAAGGCGGTCGGCGGGGCTTTCCCGGCCCCGCCGGCCCCTGAAACGAAAGCCCATGCCATGACAAAGCCCGTCCTGACTGAAGCCCCGGTCATCCGTCGGCCGACCGCCGTGCGGCCCCGCACCAAGCGGCCCGCTGAGCCGCACAAGCCCGGCGAGCGCTCCCGCGTCGGGCTGTTCTTCGTCGCACCGCTGGTGCTGATTCTCCTCGCCCTCGTCGGTTTCCCCACCGTCGCGTCGCTCTGGTACAGCTTCACGAACGTCACCGTCGGGAGCCCCGGCACCTTCGTGGGCCTCGCGAACTACATCGCCCTGTTCGGCGACCAGGCCTTCATCGACGCCGTCAGCAACCTCGTGCTCATCATCGGGGTGAGCCTGCTGATCAAGTTCCTCCTCGGGCTCACCGTCGCGTCGCTGCTCAACCGGCCCATGCGCGCCCGTGGCATCTGGCGGGCGATCGTCATTCTTCCGTGGGCGATGCCGGGCTTCGTCGCATTCATGGGCTGGAAGCTCATGTTCGAGTCCCGCGCCGGCGCCCTGAACCAGGTGCTCGGCTGGTTCCATCTCCACGTCGACTTCCTCGCGTCGCCGGAGCTGGCCCGCATGTCGGTGGTCATGGCCACCGTCTGGCGCGGATTCCCGTTCTGGGTGATCGGCATCCTCGCGGCGATGCAGACCATTCCCAAGGAGCTCTATGAGGCAGCCGAGATGGACGGCGCCGGCCCCTGGCGTCGCTTCACCAACATCACCTGGCCCGGCATCCGTGCCACCGTCAGCGTCGTCGCCGTGCTGTCGGCCATCTGGACGACCAACGGATTCGAGAACGTCTGGCTCATCACGCAGGGCGGCCCGTCCAGCGCCACGATGACCTTCCCGGTGCTCTCGTACCTCGACCTCACCAACTTCCAACTGGGCTCGGCATCCGCTGCGGCGATGATCACCCTGCCCCTCTTCGTGCTCCTGATCCTCTGGCTCGGACGCACGGGCGGAAAGGAATACAAATGACCCGCGGATACAACCCCTGGGTGACCCGGGTCGGGCTGCTGCTCATGACCATCCTGGTCGGCTTCCCGGTGTACTTCATGGTGACGGTGTCGCTGAAGCAGCCGCGGGACATCTACCGGGAGCCGTCGCTGCTGCCCAGCAACGCGACGCTGGACAACTACGTGCAGCTGTTCCAGGCCGGCTTCATGCAGAACGTGCTGAACAGCTTCTGGGTCGCGGCGGGCACCACCGTCATCTCCCTCATCCTCGGCGTCCTCGCCGCCTACGCGATCGTGCGCTTGCGGTTCCCCGGGCAGGCGGCCGTGAGCAAGCTCATCCTGATGAGCTACCTCACCCCGCTGATCCTGCTGTTCATCCCGCTGTCCGTGGTGATCCAGCAGCTGAACCTCGGCGACTCGCTGCTCGGCATCGGCATCGTGTACCTGGCGTTCACCGTGCCGCTGTCGGCCTGGTTCCTGCTCGGCTTCTTCCGGGGCTTGAGCCCCGAGATGGAGGAGGCGGCGTTCCTCGACGGCGCGGACCTGCGGCAGACCCTGCAGCACATCGTCATCCCGGTCTCGGCGCCCGGCATCGCCACGGCCGCGATCCTCACCTTCACCATGGCGTGGAGCGAGCTGTTCCTCGCGCTGGTGTTCCTCACCTCGCCCGGCACGCAGACGATCCCGGTGGCGCTGCAGAACATCATCAAGGGTGACGTGCAGAACTACGGCCTCGTCATGGCCGGGGCGATCGTCGCCACCATCCCCGTGCTCATCCTCTACTACCTGACCCAGCGCTGGGTGGTCCAGGGCGTGGCCGCCGGCGCCACGAAGGGCTGAGCGGGCCGCTGACCCGCTGACCCGCTGACCTGCTGGCCCGCTGGCCCGCTGGCCCGCTGGCCCGCTGACCCGAGCGCCGGCATCCGTTGCCTCGACGGATGCCGGCGCTCGTCTCGTTGCCGGTGCCCCACGCATAACTCCTTCAATTCGTGCGCGGTCGCACACTCCCACCGCGGAATTCCGCGGTTGGGAAGGCGGAACGGAGCAGATCGAAGGAGTTATGCACGGGAGAGGGGGTGGCATTCCGCTGTTTGGGCGACGGATGTCGGTGCTCGCGACGTGCCCAGCGGCATTCGTTGTCCTGAAAACAGGATGCGGCCGTGCCAGAGGCGCGTTTTGTCCTGCTTTGGGCGCAGATGGGTCGATTCCTCCTGTTCTCGCGACAGGCGGCCCGTACGCAAGCGATCCGGGCACTCGTAGAGTTCCGGCTCGGGTCAGCGGCTGGCGGCGCTCGGGTCATCCTCCTGCTCCCGCCCGCCCCGTGCATAACTCCTTCAATTCGTGCACCGTCGCTGACTCCCACTGCGGAATTCTGCGGCTTGGATGGCCTACCGGCACACATCGAAGGAGTTATGCACGCGAGGGCGGCATCCGCTGTTTGCGACGCCTGTGCGTGCCGGGTGCCCGCCGCACGTAACTCCGGAGATCCGCGCGGACCATTCTCGGCCGGCCCGAACTCACGGCGCTCTGGACGCAGCGGGCGAGAAATCTCCGGAGTTACGTGCGGGAGGCGGGAGAGACCAAGCGACCCCGGCGCTCGTGAGTGCCGGGGCCGTCAGATCAGCGGATGCCGCTCACCAGTCGTGCATGCTGCCGTCGCGCTGCAGGCGGTTGACCGGCAGGTACGCGGGCGTGTACTCGTAGCTGTTCGCGAGCTCCTCGTCGTACTCGACCCCGAGGCCCGGGTTGTCGCCCGGGTGCAGCAGGCCGTTCTCGAACGTGTAGCTCGTCTTGAACACCTCGAGCGTCTCGGGGGAGTGCTTCATGTACTCCTGGATGCCGAAGTTGTGGATCGCCATGTCCAGGTGCAGCGCGGCGGCCTGGCCCACCGGCGAGATGTCCGTCGGCCCGTGGAAGCCGGACTTGATCTGGTAGATCGCCGCGAAGTCCATGATCTTCTTCAGCGCGCTGATGCCGCCGGTGTGGGTGACGGCGCTCCGCACGTAGTCGATCAGCTGCTCGGTGATGAGCGTCTGGTAGTCGTAGACGGTGTTGAAGATCTCGCCGATCGCGAGAGGCGTCGTCGTCTGCGAGCGCACCCGGCGCAGGCTCTCCTGGTTCTCGCCGGGCGTGCAGTCCTCCAGCCAGAACAGCCGGTACGGCTCCAGCGCCTTGCCGAGCGTGGCCGCCTCGTTGGGCGTCAGGCGGTGGTGGCCGTCGTGCAGCAGCGGCAGGCCGTAGCCGAACTCCTCGCGCACCGCCTTGAACACCGTGGGGATGTGCTCGATGTACGCGGCGCTGTCCCAGGCCTCTTCGGTCGGCACGGCGGTGCGCTTGGCGGGTTCGTAGTCGTAGCGCTCGCCGGGCTTCTGGTTGGTGGCGACGCCGTACACCTGGCCGAGGCCGGGCACCGAGGTCTGCACGCGAATGGCCTTGAAGCCCTGGTCGAGGTGATTCTGGATCGACGTGAACAGCGACGGCAGGTCAGAACCGGATGCGTGCCCGTACGCGAGCGCGCCGGTTCGACTCGCGCCGCCCAGCAGCTGGTACACCGGCTGCCCGGTGACCTTGCCCTTGATGTCCCACAGCGCGACATCCACTGCGGCAATGGCCGCCATGGTGACCGGCCCGCGCCGCCAGTAGGCGCCCCGGTACAGGTACTGCCAGGTGTCCTCGATGTTCTGCGGGTCGCGGCCGATCAGGAGCGGCACGATGTGCTCCTTGAGGTACGCCGCGACCGCGAGCTCGCGGCCGTTGAGGGTGGCGTCGCCGAGGCCGGTCACGCCGTCGGAAGTCGTGACCTTCAGGGTGACGAAATTGCGGCCGGGGCTCGTCACCAGGACGTCAACGCGTTCGATCGTGCTCATTGGGGGTTCCTTCTTCTCGAGGGGGTGCGGCACCGCTACTGCTGCGGGCGGCGGGCGTACGACGCCTTCGGCAGGTTGTAGGCCAGGTCGACGGCGGTCTCGGTGGCCTCGTCGATGGTGAGCCGGTGCTCGGCGACGAGCTTGGCGAGGTAGCCGGCGTCCACGCGGCGGGCCAGGTCGTGCCGGGCCGGGATGGAGGCGAACGCGCGGGTGTCGTCGACGAATCCGCTGGTGTTGTAGAAGCCCGCCGTCTCAGTGGTGAGCTCGCGGAACCGGGCCATGCCGTCGGCGGAGTCGAGGAACCACCAGGGTGCCCCGAGCTTCACCGACGGGTAGACCCCGGCGATGGGCGCGAGCTCCCGCGAGTACACCGTCTCGTCGATGGTGAACAGGATCAGCCGGAACCGCGGGTCGAGCCCGAACGCGTTCAGGAGCGGGGCGAGCGAGCGGGTGAACTCGACGGCCTCGGGGATGTCGAAGCCGTTGTCGGGCCCGTACGCCTGGAACACCGCGTCGGCGTGGTCGCGCCCGACGCCGGGGTGCAGCTGCATGACCAGGCCGTCCTCCGTCGACATGCGGGCGCTCTCGAACAGCATGTTCCCCGCGAACGCCTCGCCGGTGGCCGCGTCGACCGGGCGGGTGAGCGCCTGCTGGAAGATGCGCTCCGCGTCGGCGGCGTCGAGCGGCGTCGTGTTCGCCGTGCGGTGCCCGTGGTCGGTGGCGAGGCCGCCGGCGGCCACGAAGGCGAAGCGCCGCTCCTGGACCGCCTCGAGGAAGCTCCGGTAGTCGGTCACGTCGACGCTGCTGCGGGCCGAGAGCGCGGCGATGGCGCCCCGCCATCCGCTGCGGTGCGGGTAGAAGAGCGCGTCGGGGCGGAAGGTGGGGATCACCCGGTCGCCCCACCCCTCGGCCGCGAGCGCCCGGTGGTCGGCGAGGTCGGCATCCGGTGCGTCGGTCGTCGACAGCACCTCGATGTTGAACCGGTCGAACAGCTCACGGATGCGGAATTGCGGTTTCGCGAGCGTCGCCGTCAGCTGGTCGTAGATCGCGTCGGCGGTCTCGGCGGAGGGCTCCTCGGTCACCCCGAAGATCTCCACCAGCTCGTGCTCGATCCAGTAGCGCGTTGGCGTGCCGCGGAACAGCTTCCAGTTCTCGGCGAACCGCCGCCAGATCAGGCGGTGGTCGGCCTCGAACGGCGCGTTTGGTTCGAGCGGGCGCACGCCGAGGTCGCTGTTGCGGTACCCCTGCGACACGAGCATGCGCACGAGGTAGTGGTCGGGGATGATGAACAGTTCGGCCGGGTCGCCGAACGGGTCGTTGCGCCGGATGGCGCCGACGTCGATGTGGCCGTGCATCGAGATGACGGGGAGATCGGCGGTGGCGGCGTAGACCTCCCGGGCGATGGCGCGCTGGCCGGGTTCTGCCGGCAGGGCCCGGTCAGGATGAAGTGCCCACGGTTGCGCCATTGCTGCCTCCTGGATGAAACAAAAGAATCGTTTGTTGCACTGCGGCTCGCGCGTGCTTTCCAACTATATCCGCGTCACTTGGCGGAATGCGAGCCCTTCTGTCGCATCCCTTCCCCGGAGGCAGGGGAAGGCGAGCGCGGAGGGAGTGCAAACCTTTGCATCCCCCTCCCGCGCCACTCAGTCCCGAAGCTCGACGAACTGCGGGGCCTGCTTGCGGAACATGCGCGTCACGCAGAGCACGTACGCCAGTCCGATGGCCACCCAGATGAAGCCGACGATCATGGCGCTCGGTTCCAGGCTGAACCAGAGCGCCACGTTGATGACCACGCCGATGGCGGGCACGACCACGTGGCCGATGACGCTGGCGCCCGATTTGCCCTTCAGGAAGCGCAAGTAGTGCGCGATGACCGAGAGGTTCACGAAGGCGAAGGCCACGAAGGCGCCGAAGTTGATCAGCGAGGCGGCCTGGTACAAGTCGAGGAAGACGGCGGAGGAGGCCAGCACGGCGATGAGCAGGATGTTGATCACGGGAATTCCCGATTTCGGGTGAACGTAGCCGAACACCTTGCGGGGAAGCACGCCGTCTCTTCCCATGGCAAACAGCAACCGGGCGGCGCTCATCTGCTGCGTCAGCCCGCAGCCCAGCACGGCGATGAGGTAGCCGGCCAGGAACACGGCCTGGAAGAACGCTCCGCCGATGTATTTCGCCATCTCGGGCGATGCGCCGGCGATATCGGCGATCTCGCTGACATCCGGGAACAGCACCTGCATGAAGTAGGTGATCCCCACGAAGAAGACCCCGGCGGCAGCGACGATGATGAAGATCGCCCGGGGGACATCGCGCTTGGGATTGATCGCCTCTTCAGACAGCGTGGTCACCGCGTCGAACCCCAGGAATGACAGCGCGAGGATCGAGGCCCCGGCGGCCACGGCCGGCACGTCCAGCCCGGGGGAGACGAACGGGGTCACGGAGAATTCCGCCCCGCGTGCCCCGTCGACGATGTTCTTGATCGTGAACGCGACGAACGCGACCGCGACGATCACCTGGATGATGACGAGGGCGTAGTTCACCTTCACCGCCAGCCTGATGCCGACCAGGTTGAGAACCGTGCAGATCACGATCGTCGACACGATCCACACCCAGGCGGGAACGCTCGGGAACGCCGCACCCATGTAAATGCTCGACAAAAGCGCATTGATCATCGGCAGGAACAGGTAGTCGAGGGTGGCCGCCCAGCCGACCAGGAAGCCCAGGTGCGAACTGATGGTCTTGCGGGTGTACGTGTAGGCCGAACCGGCCTGCGGGTAGACGCGAACCATCTTCGCGTAGCTGAACGCCGTGAACAGCACGGCCACGAGAATGAGGAGGTAGGCGAGCGGCACGTGGCCGCCGGTGGTGTCGGCGACGATGCCGAAGGTGTCGAACACGGCCAGCGGCGCCATGTACGCGAGCCCGATGAAGACGATATGGCGGAGCTTCAGGCTTCGCTTGAGCGTGCCCGGTTGCGACGCAATGGGGGTCGGTGTCTTGGTCAGTGCCATGGGAAAAGCTCCTTTGCTTTCGATCTCAGTTGTCAAACGGATGACGCGTCGTGGCCGGTCCTGCTATCCCGCGGTCCACTCCTCGCGGGCATCGTGAATCGCCTCGCCGGCCACGATGGTGAGGTCCGAACGCTGCTCAAGCAGTTCCTGGGGCTCGAGGTCGTACAGGTTCTCGGACCACACCACCAGGTCCGCTTCCGCTCCGGGCCGCAGCGTCCCCAGGGTCTGCTCGGCATGCCACGCCCAGGCCCCGGCGCTGGTGTAAGAGTGCAACGCGGCGTCGAGGCCGACGCGTTCGGCCGGCGTCCACGCGTCCTTGCCGCTGAGGCCGGCGCGGGTCATGGCGCTGAAGAGACCGACGAGCGGATCCATCTCCCCGACCTGCCAGTCGCTGGAGAACGCCACGTGTGCGCCGGAGTCGATGAGAGATCGGAAGCGCCAGGCCCGGTCCCAGCGCTCCTCGCCGATGTTGTCCATCCAGGTTCCCGCCACCAGGTCGGGTGAGGCGTGCCGGGGCTGCATGGCGGCCACCACGCCGAGCTCGCGGAACCGGGGGAGATCCTCCGGGGACAGGCACTCCACGTGCACGACGCCGTGCCGACGATCGACGGTCTGGTTGCGGGACTGGGCGGCGGCGACGGCGTCCAGGACCATGCGCACACCCCAGTCCCCGGTCGCGTGCGTGTGAATCTGGAAACCCAGCCTGTCGAGTTCCACGAAGAGGTCCAGGAATTCCGCCGGAGGGAGGGTCGGCGCCCCGCGGTTGCCGGGGCGGTTCGCGTAATCCTCGAGCATCGCCGCTGTGTGCGGTTCGATGACGTCGTCGGCATAGAGCTTCACGGGGCCAAGGCGCAGCCGTTTGCTCGCCGGTGCTCGGTCGACGGCGTCGCGAAGAGCGCGCCGGACGTCGCCGTTCGCTCCGATCGGGTGATACAGGGCCGCGATCACTCGGGAGAGCATCTCGCCCTCGGCCTCCGCGCGGAACATGAGGTCGAGCTCGGCGAGGGGGACCTGCGGCTCCACCACGGTCGTGATCCCGAGCTCTGCGGCCATGCGCAGGCTGCCGAGCAGCTTGCGATATCGGCGATCGGGCGAATACATCGGGATGTCGCGCTGCAACGCCCTCAAGCCGTCGCGGGTCATGGCGCTCGTATAGAAATCCGTCACCCAGCCGGTCGGTTCGCCGGTCGCACCGTCCAGTTCCGGGTTGCCCCAGGCGATTGCTCCGCCTCCCGTGATTCCCAGTGCGGATAGGGCGGCATGGTTCAGCCAGACCGAGTGCTGGTCGTAGGTCGTGACGAAAATGGGCCGATCGGTCAGCCCGCGTAGGTCGTCGGCATTGGGCCGACGGCCCTCCACGACCGAATACACCGCGTTCTCGGCACAGATCCAGCTCAATTCCGGGTGTTGTGCCGCGTGCTCCCGGATGCGGCGGCGCACGTCGGCGAGGTCGGTGGCGCCTTCGAGGCTCACCGCCTCCTCATCGAAACCGAGCAGCAGATGATTGTGCGAATCGATGATCCCGGGCGTGAGCAACCGTCCAGCCAGCGCTGTGGTCGCGCGGGCGGGAGGGGCATCCGCTGCATTTCCGATGAAGCTGATCGTGCCGTTGGTGATTCCGACGGCCTCGGCCCACGGCCGGTCGCGATCGAAGGTGCGGATCACGCCTCCGGTGAGCAGGGTATCGAGCATGGCGGTCCACGGTCTCCTTGTGTCGAGCTGCGAGTTCTTTTACATCGGTGTGAAAAAACTTCTTGGAGTGTGGCACGGGCCGTGCGCTACTGTCAAGGAATGGGTCGTCCGAGCACCAGGGAGAAGCGCCGGCAGGACCTCATCCAGGCCGCGCTCGATGCGGCCGCGGGCCATGGCCTCAGGCAGCTGTCGATGTCGGATGTCGCGAACCAGGCGGGTCTGACCCGGAGCGCGTTGCTGTATTACTACGAAGATCTCGATGAACTGCTGGTCGATGCTCATGCCGCGGGAAACGCTCGCCTCGGCGACGCCCGGGACGCGTTGGTGGCGGCACAGGAGACGCCGGGCCGGATGTTGGCGGCGGCGATCGACGCTGGGCTCCCCGAGGGTCCCGACGACACCCTCATGCGTTCGCTGTACGAGTTCGATGTGCTCGCCGGCAAGTCGCCCGTCCATGACCGGCTGGTCAAGGCGATGTACGAGCGCCAGCTCGCGGTGTACCGAAGCGTGCTGGAGTTCGGAAGCGATCAGGGTGACTTCGAATTGCGCGGCGACGTACCCGATATCGCGATGAACTTCGTGGCCCTCGAGGACGCGTACGGATTGCACATCGTGGGCGGCAACAGCCTGGTGAGCGTGGCGGATGCGAGGCGGGCGATCCGCCTCTATGCCCAGCAGGCAGGGTGCCCGGTGCCGCCGCCCGGCGACTGAACCGGCACGGTCGGACCAACCCCGTTCGTTCCAACAGGCCGCGCCCAGGCCTGTTGGACTCAGGCCCAGTCGGCTCAGACCGGTTCGGCGGCGCGCTCCCGCGCGGGCACCTCGTCGGCCTCATCGAAGGCCATCTCCGGCACCGGGCGGCGGAACCCGCGGGTGAGCCAGAGTAGGTAGACGACTCCGATCACGGTCCAGGTGAGCCCCACCGTCATCGCCAGCGGGTCGAGGTTCGCCCAGAGGTAGGCGTTGATGAGGAACCCGAGGGCGGGCGCGACGATCCAACCGAGCGCTGAACCCTCGAGCTGTACGCCGCGGCGACGGATGCGGAACGCGATCACCGACAGGTTCACGAATGCGAAGGCGGTGAATGCACCGAAGTTGATCAGTGACGTGGCGGCGCCCAGGTCGAGCATCAGTGCGCTCAGGGCGACGACGCCGACGGCGATGATGTTCAGGACCGGCGTGCCGAACTTCGGGCTGATGTAGCCGAAGAAGCGCGTGAACAGGATCCCGTCGCGGCCCATCGCGTAGAGCAGGCGGGAGGCGCTGGTCTGCGAGGCGAGGCCCGACGACAGCACCGAGATGAACGCGCCTGAGAGGAAGACGGTCTGGAACACGATGCCGCCGATGACCAGCGCGATATAGGGGGAGGCGCTCTCGGTCTCGGAGGTGATCTGCTCCAGTGCGGCCAGGTCGGGGACCAGAGTCTGCATGCAGTAGGTGACGACGACGAAGAACATCGCTCCGAGTGCCGCGACCCACATGATCGCGCGCGGCATGGTCTTGCGCGGTTCGATGGTCTCCTCCGACAGCGTGGTGACGGCGTCGAAGCCGAGGAACGCGAGCGCGAGCACCGAGGCGCCGCCGATGAGGCTCGCGGTGTCCATGTCGACCGCGTAGAACGGGGCGAGGGAGAACTGGAGGGCGTTGTCCGCCAGGATCGCGCCGATCGTGAGGGCGACGAACACGACGGCGATCACGGCCTGGAATACGACCATGACCATGTTCGCGAGGGCGCTGATCTTCACGCCCACGATGTTGAGGATCGTGACGATCGCGATGAGGCCGACGATCCACACCCAGCCGGGCACGGCGGGGAACTCCGCCGAGAGGTAGATGTCGGCGAGCAGGGCGTTGATCATCGGCAGGAACAGGTAGTCGAGCAGGGCCGCCCAGCCCACCAGGAAGCCGAGGCCGGGGTGGATGGTCTTGCGCGTGTAGGTGTACGCCGAACCGGCGGAGGGGTAGACCCGCACCATCTTCGCGTAGCTGAAGGCGGTGAAGATGATCGCGATCGTGACGATGATGTACGAGGCCGGCACGTGCCCGTTGGTCATCTCGGTGACGATGCCGAACGTGTCGAACACCGCGAACGGCGACATGTAGGCGAGGCCGATGAACACGACGTGCCGCAGCTTCAAGCGGCGGCGCAGGGTTCCGGGGTGCGTGGTGTCCATGGGGTACCTCTCTGTAACCGGTAGGAGCAATCCGAGATCCGCAGAATCGATTCTGCAACGGGTCGGCATGAGCGTAGCCCGTGTTCCGCCCGCTCGTCAATACGCGCGCGCAACGAGCGCCGTGATGAGCCCACCTGTGCCTGTTGACGCCGCTGGAGCCCGGCAGGAGATTTAAGCCGACGCGATGGAGGACGAAGCCATGGTGGTCGCGGCGGAAGCCGCCGGGGAGAACACAATGCGTTGATCTGTGTTCGAAACGCCCCGCTCCGGGTTGACACGGGTAGGCGACCAGATCGCGAGAGGATGGAATCGTGATCCAGCCTGAACCTGACGACCAAGCACAGCCACCAGGGCAGATCCACCTGGTTGGTGGCGTGAACTTTTCGACCTGGCCCGACCTCAAGTGGGCCCGTGGGAACACCCACACAAAGGCTCTCGAGGCGAGTTTCGTCGAGTGGTCGGCAAGCGCCCCCGTGTCGGTCGAGGGCGTTCTGCGAGACGACCGCCAGGGAATTGACTTGGTAGCGAGCGTGCCCCGCGGCATCCCGAAACACGAGTGGGCGCTCCTGCTCGGGGACGCATTGCACAACTTCCGAAGCGCGTTCGACGCGCTCGCTTGGGGCATGGCGCATTTCAACGACGCTCAGCCCAGTAAGCCCAAGTCGATCTACTTCCCGATCTGCAACGACCAGAAGCAGTGGAATGACGCCGTGAAGTCATGGGTGGGCGAACTCGACCCCGAGTTCCAACATCGGCTCCACGTCTTGCAACCGTTCAACTACCTGCCGCCGGGGATGCTCTCGTTGCTCCGGATGCTTCACGACCTTGATATTCAGGACAAGCACAAGGACTTCCTGACCGTATCGGCGGACATGAACGGGCTGAGTCTCGACGGGGCGTTCTTCAAGTACGAGGATGCAGACGTGGTCGCGACGCCACGTCTGGAGATGAGAACCGACGTGAAGTTCGGCGACGGTGTGGTGCTCGGGACTCTGCACGCCGGTGCGAACATCGAGACGCTAGGCCGGATGATCCTGCGACCAGTGATGCAGGTTCAATTAACTTGGGAGGGCCAGACGTTCGACGTTGGCTCGATGCTCACGCAGTTCGTTACGGAGACGCGGCGGCACCTGGACATCTTGATGCACGGGCTCGCGCCGCTCGACGACGGCGAAGGTGAGTGGTTGCCATTGGACGTCGAGTCGCTACCGTCCTAGGAACTTGCTGTGGGCCGCCACTCACGCTATCCGGCGATTGGGGCGGAACCACCCACGGCGTGGCCAGGAGCGTGGTAGCCGTACGATCTCGCGGAAGCGCTGGACCGCGCACATAGAGTGAATTGCGCCTCATGACTCCCTTGGAGTGAGCACACGTTTGCCATGACGGTCCTTTTGTATAACCCCCGTTCTGCCTCAACGCGGCCTGAGTTGTCTGAATCCCAGGGGACGGTCTCTAAAGCCGCACCTCGACAGGAGCCACATTGAGCAAACCGCGCCGGAACATCGACAGACAGGTAATCGCTGACGGGAATTCTTGAATCGCCTCCTTGATCAGAGGAATGATGGCGGCGACTGAAGTGATGAATCCAGACGAATCTCTTGTCGAGTATGCGGCCCGGCGAGATGAGGTGGTCGCGGACACTGTGCGGAAAGTGCTGGAAGTAACCGACGGCACCGATGCTTTCGATGTCATCGAGTTGATGCGGCAACGGGGGATTGTCGCGCCGAGGCTCGGAGTCCAGGATGAAAACTTTGATGCTTCGGCAGCGGCGATCGAAGTGCTCGCAGTCATCTTGCTCGCGCGGGGAGAAAGAAGCGAGGGCGGCTCGGGCGCGCAAAAGGACAGAGCCCAGATAAGCATCGAGATTCTTCACAACCTCACCACGCAGGTCCTGGGAGTTGGCAATCTTGCATTGCTTGCTCAAGGCGAATTGGCGCAATCCGAGCTTTCGCAGTTGGCTGCCGACTACCAGGGATCAATTCTGAGTATCAGGAATCGACAGTATTCCTCCATCCATGGCGCAATCAATGGCGAGCTGTTCGGCGGCAAGGAAGCCATCGAACTGGGCCTCGGGTTCTCGTACTCAGACTTCATTGCGGTCCGAGAGTCGATCGACGATGAGTACCTCGATGGCCTGAATGCAGCCATGGCGGAGTTTGGTGAAGTCGCTGTGTCCTGGGCAGCCGACACGACGCTGCCGCAGAGCCCGGAGACAATCAGACGCGGGAGCGCGGAAGTTCCCATGGATTGTCTCTCTCCACGACATGGCTGTGATCTCGCAAATTCTCGAAAGGGCACCTGAGTTCTTACTCTATTTGCGCCGTCGGACGGAGCCAGAAACTTCCAGACGCTTCAGCGCTATAGACGAGCTGGATTTGTTCATGCTCTACCTCAATGGCGGCCTCTACTTGGAACCCGACCCCGACCTCGTTTTTGAGTCCTATCCGAAGTCCCCACCCCCGTCCCCGTTCGATTATCGGCGCTTTGCTGAACAAGCGAAGGCGATACGAGTAGGCACGCACACGGATGCTCTGGATGCGTGGATGGAGCGGGATGACGTTCCCAGTGAAGCTGCGAAGCCCGTGTTCCGGTCGAACCCCCGAGTGACTGCGATAGTTGACTTTCTCGGCGATGGCCAAGAGCCGGGCTGGTTCCGATTCGCGGCCGACCTACTCAATCTGTCCGATGAAACGCAGGCAGACTTAACTAACGGATCGAACGAGATAGCGGCCAACGGATGCCGCTGCCGCGTCAGCGCGCCGGTCGCGTCGACTCCCTGGCCAGCAGCTCCGTCGGCAGTTCACGCACCTCGTGCTCGCGCGGCTCGGTCGCGTCGAGCACGTCGAGCAGCATCTGCGCGCACTCGTGCCCCACGGCACGGGGCCGGAGGTCGATGGCCGTGATGGGCGGCACGGCCGTCTGCATGACCACGCCGTCGACGTAGCTGGCCACCAGGAGGTCGGTGCCCACGTTCAGGCCGCGTGCGCGTGCCGCAGCGAGCGCGCCGACCGCCGCGCCGTCGGGCGCCGAGATGACGGCGTCGATGCCCACGCCGGCGTCCAGCAGTCGTCCCGTCGCCTCTTCCATGTCGGCCGGCGTGGAATCGAACGGAACCTCGGTCAGCAGCGGCTCCACCTCGTGCTCCCGGCACCAGTCGAGGTAGCCGGCACGCACGGCGCGACTCCAGTGCGAGGTCGTGTCAGGGGCGAGGAGCGCGGGCCGCTGCGCACCCTGCCCGGCCAGGTGGTCGAGCAGGCGCCGAATGGCATCGGGGTGGTCGGTCACCACCACGCCGTCCGGCTCCGGGAGGTCGGCCGGCCCGAACTCGCCGGTGACCGTCGGGATGCCGGCGGCGAGCAGCCGGCGGCCCACCGGGTCGTCGTCGAGCGGATCGACGACGATCAGCCCGTCGAGGAGCTGGAACGCCGGGTCGGCGGGGTCGAGCGTCGTGGCCAGCAACACCAGGGAGACGTCGCGCGCGTGCGCGGCTTCTGCCGCCCCGAACGCGAAGTCCATGTAGTACGAGCGGCTGAAGACGTAGGCCGGGATGTACAGGCCGATGCTGAGCACACGGTCCTGGCGGAGCTTGCGCGCCCAGATGTTCGGCGCGTAGCCGAGTTGCTCGGCGACCCGCAGCACGTGGGCCCGCGTCTCCTCCGAGATGCGTCCGGTGCGGCTGAGCGCAGCGGACGCGGTCGTGCGCGAGACTCCCGCCTCACGCGCCACATCCAGCAGTGTGCGCGTACTCGCCCGAGGCATATCGGGACACTATCACCCGCCTCATCGCGTCCGTTCTGAGTTGCGCGGGTTGATCGCCGTTGCGCGGGCTGAATTCAACCCGCGCAACGGCGTTCAACCCGCGCGACGACAGCGGTCGGGCACGAGTGCGGCGAGGGCGGGCGTGCGGGCGGGTTCCGTGCGGCGTGACCCGGTGGCCTCGAAGGCTGCCGCGAGCGTGAGCAGCGCGACGTCGTCGTAGGCCTTGCCGGCGAAGGTCAGCCCCACGGGCATTCCCGTGTCGGCCATGGTTCCCATGGGCACGGTCGCCGTCGGGATGCCGAGGTGCCGGACCACCAGATTGCCGTTGGCGACCCACACGCCGTTGCGCCAGCCGGCATCCGCTGATTCGGGGTTGACGTCCATGTCGGCCCGGCCGACGTCGGCGACGGCGGGGAAGATGACGGCGTCGAGGGCCAGCCTGTCCATCCAGAGCTCGAGGTCGACGCGGCGGGTTTCGGCGAGGCCCCGCATCCCCTCGGCGAGGTGCGGAATGTCGGTCATCGCGGCGAACGGATGCTCCCGGATGCGTTCCGGGTAGGCGCTGATGTCGTCGTCGAAGCCGTCGTAACGGTCGGGCAGCGAGCCGTCGGGGCGCGGGAAGATGGCGCTGCCGTCGACGTCGGCCAGGCGGTTCAGCCGGGGGTCGCCGTTGGCGCGCAGGAAGTCGTCCCACGCCCAGGCCGCCAGATCGACGATCTCGGAGCGGAGGTATCGGGGGCTCACCAGCCCGCGGGTGGCGAGGGTGGGGGCGCCGGCGCGGTCACCCTCGTAGTTGGAGACGACCGGGAAGTCGACGAGCACCACCTCGGCGCCCGCGGCCTCGAGGTCGCGCCGGGCCGCCTGCCACAGCTCGATGATGGAGGCACGAGTGTCGATCCGCTGCCCGGTCGGGCCGCCGATGCCGCAGGGTGTCCGGGTGCCGGCCCGGTCATCCTGGTTCACGTACATGCGCGGCACGCCGAATCGCTTGCCGGTGAGTGCGGCCCGGGCCGACGCGGCATCCGCTGGGGCGAGAGCCGGGTAGTGCGCGGGGCGCACGGTGGAGGACGGCGGCACGTCGATCCACGGCTGCACGCGCCAGAAGTCGCCGCGGGTGTCGTGGTCGTCGGCCACGATCACGTCGAGCACCTCGAGCAGGTCGGCCATGCTGCGCGCGTAGGGCACCACGACGTCCATGGTGGGCACGAGCGGCCAGTTGCCCCGCACCGAGATCACGCCCCACGAGGGCGTGTAGGCGCAGAGCCCGTTGTTCGAGGCGGGGCCGCGGCCCGACGACCAGGTCTCCTCAGCCAGGCCGAACGCGGCGAAACTCGCGGCGGTCGCCGTGCCCGAGCCGTTCGAGGAGCCGGAGCCGAACGGCGCGGTGAGGTACTCGGCGCTGTAAGGGCTCTCGGCGCGCCCGTAGACGCCGCGCTGCATGCCGCCGTTCGCCATCGGCGGCATGTTGGTGAGCCCGATGAGCACGGCGCCGGCCGCCCGGAGTCGCTCGATCGTGAAGGCGTCGCGCTGCGCTACGAGGTGCTCGAAGGCGGGCGAGCCGGATGCCGCGGTGAGGCCCCGGGCCAGGTAGCTGTCCTTGGCGACGTAGGGGATGCCGTCGAGCGGCCCGAGCGTCGTGCCGGTCGCGCGGCGCTCGTCGGAGGCACGGGCGTCGGCGAGCGCGCTCGGGTCCAACACGACGACGGAGTTCAGCCGCGGTCCGTTCCGGTCGTACGCCATGATGCGGTCCAGGTAGGCGTGCACGAGCTCCTCGCTCGTGACCGCGCCGTCGTCCAGGGCGGCGCGCAGCTCGGCGATGGACGCCTCGACGACGTCGAACCCGGTCATCGGGCGACCTCCTCGAGGGCGGGCTGCTGCTGGGTGATGCAGTGGATGCCGCCGCCGCGGGCGAAGATCGGCCGCGCGTCGACGGTCACCACCTTGCGACCCGGGTAGGCGGCCGCGAGGATGTCGCGAGCCGCGGCATCCGCTGTCTCGTCGCCGAAGCCGCACGCGATCACCCCGTCGTTCACGACCAGGTGGTTGACGTAGCTCCAGTCGACGAAGCCTTCCTCGTCGCGGATGGCCCGGGGCGCGGGCAGGTCGTGGATCTCCCAGGCGCGGCCCGCGGCATCCGTTGTCTGCGAAAGCAGCGCGCGGAGTTCGCGGGTGACCTCGTGGTCGGGGTGCTCGGGGTTCTGCTGGGCATGAAGCAGCAGGTGCCCGGGCGACGGGATGGTCGCGACGATGTCGACGTGGCCGCGCGTGCCGAACTCCTCGTAGTCGCGGGTCAGGCCGCGGGGGAGCCAGACCGTGTGCGTGGCGCCGATGGTGCGGGCGAGCTCGGCCTCGACGCGGGCCTTGTCGGCGTAGGGGTTGCGGCGCGGGTCGAGCTGCACGGTCTCGGTGACGAGCACGGTGCCCTCGCCGTCGACGTGGAAGCCGCCGCCCTCGTTGACCAGCGGGGAGCTGACGAGTTCGGCGCCGACCTCGTTCGCGACGAAGCGGGCGATCTCGGCCGACTTCTGCCACTCGGCCCAGGCCGGGTCGCCCCAGCCGTTGAAGGTCCAGTCCACGGCGCCGAGCACGCCGGGGCGGTCATCGTCGACCACGAAGGTGGGGCCGACGTCGCGCATCCAGAACTCGTCGAGGGGCGCGATCTCGATCTCGATGTCGGCCGACAGCATCCGCTTGGCCCGGCCGATCTCGCTCGGATCGACGACCATGGCCACCGGCTCGAACGCGGCGATGGCGTGTGCCACGGCGGTCCAGGCGGCGTAGCCCTCCTCGACCTCGGCGGGCGTGCTGCCGAGGGTGAGGCCCTCGCGTGGGAACGCCATCCAGGTGCGCTCGTGGGGTGCGGTCTCTGAGGGCATGCGCCAGGCCATTGCAGCAATCCTTTGGTGCGGGGAACACTATTGATCGAATGATCAATAACAGGGAGAATGTACCTACACTGGTACACGATGTCAACATCCACACGCACGAGGGCCGAGCGCAAGGCGCCCGAGGAACGTGCTGCCGAAATCCAGGCCGCCGCGCGGCGCATCGCGCTGCAGCAGGGGCTCGCCGCCGTCACGCTGCGCGCCGTCGCGGGCGCCGTCGGCGTCACGCCGGCGCTGGTGGCGCACTACGCGCCGAACATGGACGCGCTCGTCGCCGAGACCTTCGGGGCGATCGTGCGGGGCGAGCTGGACGAGGTGCGCGAGATCGTCGTGCAGCCCACGGCGAGCCGGCGTCTTGCGCGCCTGCTCAGCACGCTGCTCGACGGCAGCCGGGCCGACGTGACGGCGGTGTGGGTGGAATCCTGGACGCTGGGTCGCCGGAACGAGGCGCTCGGGGCGAGCGTGCGGGCCGAGATGGATGCCTGGCAGCAGGCGGTGCAGGAGATCATCGCGTCCGGCGTGGAGGCCGGCGAGTTCCACACCGACGATCCCACGGCGGTCGCCTGGCAGCTGCTCGGGATGATCGACGGACTGAACGCCCACGCACTCGTGCGCTGGGGCGCCGCCGCCGAGCGCGGGCCGCTCATCGCCCACGCCGTGGAAGGCATGCTCGGCCTGCCCCGCGGCGCCCTCGCCGAGCGCTGACCCCATCTCACCCCGTCCCACCGCCGCTAACTCCGGAAGAATGCCGTCCGTCGCCGTGCTTCCGGCGGAATGACGCGGGTCGCCGGTCGGGCCGGCCGGGTTTTTCCGGAGTTAGCCGCGGGGGGCTGGCGAGTGGTGCAGTTTGGGG
>NZ_RDSR01000010.1 GCF_003716325.1 Cryobacterium tepidiphilum
AAGGTGCGTTCCTTGGTGCCGAGTTCGACGATCTTGCCGTTTTTCTTGAGGACGACTTTTTGGAGGCCGCCGGCGCAGATCATCTGCCGCACCGCGTCCATCGAGATGGGTGTCTCCACTCCGTCGATGTGACCCACACCCCGGTTCGCTGCCAGGTCTTCCTGGCGGACGCTGACCAGCACGGTGGGGGCGTCTCCGGCGATGGTGGGGGTGTCGGCGGCTTTCGCGGCGGTGGCGACGATGACGGCGAAGATGTCGTGCCGCTTCTGGTCGGGCGTGCGCGTGTCGCCCGGGTCGCGGGTCTCACCGCGTGCGGCGAGTTCTTCGTCGATGAACGCCACCGGCGCAGTGCGCGGGCTCATATACGCGTCGATGACGCGTTTCGCGGCAGCGGCGGTCTCAGGCATCAGCATTCCCGTCACCGGGATGAGCCCGCCCTGTTCCCGCCCGAACCGGAAGCCCCGGTTCTGCATGGCCTGTACTTCGCGGGGCTCCGCCCCGTCGGGGTTGAGGTGCGCCAGCCAGAGGCCCGCCTGGACGCGGGAGAGGTCCGCGGACACCGGCACCCCGCTGTCTTCCCCGCTGTCTTCCCCGCTGTCTTCCCCGCTGTCTTCGCTGGTGCCGGTCGCGGCGGCGACGAGGGCCGCCTCGGCCAGGCCGAGCTGGTCGGGGTGCACGCGCGGCAGTGCCGGGGTCAGCACGGTGATGATCGCGTCCGCCCCATCCAACCCCAGCGCCCCCGCCGCGACCGCCGCGCCGATGACGGGGAACGCGGCGGGGATCGGTTCCCCGGTCAGCGTCATCCCGGGCCGGAAGTTCTTGCCGAGCCGGAGCCTTCGCCGCACCGTCGCCCCCGAGACCAGGGTGACGCGCTCCAACAGTTCGACCTCGTTGCGGCAGCCCTTCCTCGTGGAGAGCTTCTTCTCCAGAAGCTCCGGCCGGGACCGGTGACTGATATCCGACGCCACCGCCACGCGGTGCGCGTCCACCAGCCGGCCCAGCTTCTCGACCGCCCCGGCAAAGCGCAGCGCCTGCTCGTCGTTCAACCCGCCGGCCGTCCCCACCGGCACCGTCTCCAGCAGCGTCGCGGTCGTGGCCTCCAACACCCGGATCGGATCAACCCCATCAGGCTGATCGACGTCGGGATCCGAGGCCAGGAGCGTCATCGCACCCGAAACCTATCCGAGAACAAACCTACGTTGGTGAACATGCCTCAAGTGTAGCAACGATAGAAGAAGAATGCGAGAGAAGTTCACACAAAGTTGAAGACGTTTTTCGTCGCATCCGTTGTCGACGGGGTTGTTCCCGCGCGCGTGGAACGATGCCCCGGCCCGCTCACGGCGATGCGCAGCGACGACGCCGCCGAACTGCTTCGCTTCCTCTTTCTTACGGCACCAACTCGGCCCGGTGCACCAGTGCAGCGGCGCCGATGAGCGGCGCTTCGTCGGACAGCGTCGACGGGGCAATTCGCACACGGGTCACGAAGGCGAATTCGGTGCGTTCGGCGAGCGACTCGCGGGCGAAGTCGAGCAGGTCGGGCGTTACCCGCGAGAATCCGCCGCCGATGACGACCAGGTCGAGGTCGACCAGGTTCGTCGCCGACGCGATCGCCTGTCCGATCGCACGGCCGCTCCGCTGCACCGCGCGCCGGGCGACGTCATCGCCGGCGGCATACGCCTCCGCCAGTTGCTCCCCGGTGGACCCGGTCCAGCCTTCGCCCTGCGCCCACGCCACCGTGCTGGGTCCGGATGCGATGGCCTCGAGGCAGCCGGTTCCACCACACCAGCACGCGTCGTCGAATCCGCCCACTTCGACATGGCCGATGTGGCCGGCGTTGCCGGTGGGACCGGTCACGGTACGGCTGCCGAGGATGAGGCCGCCACCGACGCCCGTGGACACGGTCATGCCCATGAGGTCGTCGACGCCCTGGCCTGCACCCACCCAGTGTTCGGCCAGGGCGATGCAGAGTCCGTCCATGCGCAGCCGAACCGGGGCATCCGGCACCAGACTTTCGATGTGCGACTGGAGCGGAAATTTGCGCCAAGCGGGGAGGTTGAGCGGGGACACCGTGCCGCCAGCGATGTCGATCGGTCCGGCTGTACCGACGCCGATTCCGATGACTTCGGCGTCGAGCGGCAGCGCGGCTCGAGCCTTGCCGACGACGTGCGTGACGCTGCCGGCCAACTGCTCGCTCGACGCGTCTCGGCCGGTCGGTTCCCGGAAGCGGCTGCCGTTCAGTATCCGGCCGGCGTCGTCGACCAGGGCGGCCTCAATCTTGGTGCCTCCGAGGTCGACGGCGAGGGCGAACGGGGTCGGTGACGACGTGATGAGGGTCGTCCCGCGGCGTCTCCTGTGCATTTTCTGAGCATAGGGCGTGAACGCGCAGCCGAGCATGGCCAACGGCGTTGCTCATATGAGCAAGACGACCAACAGGTGTTGATTCGGGACATCTGGACCCGTAGGGTGGGTGCATGACGGCGACAGGGGGAACGAAGTGATCGAAATCGATGAGATGCTCTCCATCCGCGCCGCCGAGCTGTATTACGAGGAGAACAAGACCCAGGACGAGATCGGGTCGATCCTCCGGCTGACCCGCTGGAAAGTGGGCCGTCTTCTCGCGCAGGCGAAGGCCAACGGCTTCATCCGCATCGAGATTGTGCACCCCCGCGCGCGTCGCCTCGGAATGGAGCGGCGCCTGGTCGAAGCCACGCGCCTCACCGACGCCATCGTCGTCTCCACCGCCGGCATCCAGGGCGACGACGAACTGCAGGCTCGAACCGCGCAAGCCGCCGCTGACTACCTCGCCGGACTTCGCCCGGTGCCGCGCACCCTCGGCATCAGCTGGGGTCGCACTCTGCACGAAGTGTCACTGCACCTTCGGGCCGGGTGGGCGTCCGGTGTCAACGTGGTGCAGATCAACGGGGGAGTGAGCCTCAATCGGCGCGCGGGCACGGCGGCCAACACCGCAGTGACCATCGCAGAGAAGGCCTCCGGCACCGCCACTCTGCTGCCGAGCCCGGCCATCCTGGAACGCCTCGAGACCAAGCAGGCCATCGCGGCCGACCGCGCCGTCGCCGCGGTGCTTGAAATGGCGGCCGGCGCATCCGCTTATCTGTTCAGCGCCGGCCAGGCCGATGAGAACTCCGCGCTCGTCGACAGCGGATACCTCACCGCCGGCCAGATCGCCGACTTGGTCGACAAGGGGGCGGTGGGCGACGTCGTCGGCCGGTACATCGACGCGACCGGCCGCATCGTCGACCCGGAACTCGACCAGCGCACCATCGGGATCGACCACGACCAGCTCCGCAAGGCGACCCGGGCCATCGCCGTGATCGCCGGTCCCAACAAGCACGCCATCGCGCGCGCTGTCGTCACGAGCGGCCTGTGCACCACCCTCGTGACCGACGAAGACACCGCCCGCGCCCTGCTCGGCCCGGGGGAATGACCACCACAATGCAAGGAAGACTGATGACGAGTACCGAGTTGGCCACCAGGGAGCGCACCCTGTCGCTCCTGGGCGGTGAAGCCACCGACAGCAACCTGCGCCGCTACCTGCACGGCATTCCCGGGGTCGACGCGGTCGGCCTCGAGCAACGAGCCGCCGCCCTCGGCACCCGCTCGATCAAAACCAGCTCCAAGAAGTGGGCGATCGACACCATCATCGGGCTGATCGACCTCACCACCCTCGAGGGCGCGGACACCCCGGGCAAGGTGCGCTCGCTCGTGGCGAAGGCGATCACGCCCGATCCCGCCGACCCGTCCTGCCCGCGCGTGGCCGCCGTCTGCGTGTACGGCGACATGGTCGGCGACGCCGTGCGCGCTCTCGGAGCCGCCCACACCACGCCGGCGCAGCCCGGCATCAACGTCGCCGCCGTCGCCACAGCCTTCCCGAGCGGCCGCGCCTCCCGCGCAGTGAAGCTCGCCGACACCGCGGACGCGATCGCCGCCGGTGCCGACGAGATCGACATGGTCATCGACCGGGGTGCCTTCCTCTCCGGCCGTTACGGCGAGGTGTTCGACGAGATCGTCGCGGTCAAGGCCGCCTGTGCGCGCCCCGACGGCACGACCGCGCACCTCAAGGTCATCCTCGAGACCGGCGAACTGAACACCTACGACAACGTGCGCCGCGCATCCTGGCTCGCCATCCTCGCTGGCGGCGACTTCATCAAGACCTCCACCGGCAAGGTCTCTCCGGCCGCCACGTTGCCCGTCACCCTGTCGATGCTCGAGGTCGTGCGCGACTGGCACCGCCTCACCGGCGAGAAGATCGGCGTCAAGCCGGCCGGCGGCATCCGCACGTCGAAAGACGCCATCAAATACCTCGTGACCGTCGCCGAGACGGTGGGCGAGGAGTGGCTCGTGCCCGAACTGTTCCGGTTCGGCGCCTCCAGCCTGCTCAACGACGTGCTGCTGCAGCGCCAGAAGCTCGCCACCGGGCACTACTCCGGTCCCGCCTACGTGACCATTGACTAAGGAACCGACCATGAACTTCCTCGACTACGCCCCGGCTCCCGAGTCGAAGGCGATCCTCAACCTCCGAAACGACTACGGACTGTTCATCGACGGCGAGTTCGTCGACGGCACCGGCACCCCGTTCGCCTCCATCTCGCCCGCCACCGAGCAGCAGATCGCCATGATCAGCAACGCCGGCGCAGCGGATGTCGACAAGGCCGTCGCCGCCGCCCGTCGCGCCTACGACACCACCTGGTCGCGCCTCTCCGGCAGCGACCGGGGCAAGTACCTCTTCCGCATCGCGCGTCTCGTGCAGGAGCGCGCCCGTGAGCTGGCCGTGGCCGAGAGCCTCGACAACGGCAAGCCGATCAAGGAGACCCGCGACGTCGACATCCCCCTCGTCGCCGCCTGGTTCTTCTACTACGCCGGCTGGGCCGACAAGCTCGAGCACGCGGGCCTCGGACCGAACCCCGCCTCGCTCGGCGTCGCCGCGCAGGTCATCCCGTGGAACTTCCCGCTGCTCATGCTCGCGTGGAAGATCGCCCCGGCGCTGGCCGCTGGCAACACCGTCGTGCTGAAGCCCGCCGAGACCACCCCGCTGACCGCCCTGTTGTTCGCTGAGATCTGCCAGCAGGCCGACCTGCCGCCGGGCGTGGTGAACATCATCACCGGCGCCGGCGACACCGGCGACCTGCTGGTCAAGCACGCCGATGTCAACAAGGTCGCCTTCACCGGCTCCACCGCGGTGGGTCGTGCCATCGCCCGCTCGGTGGCCGGAACGGACAAGAAGCTCACCCTCGAGCTCGGCGGCAAGGGCGCGAACATCGTCTTCGACGACGCCCCCATCGACCAGGCCATCGAGGGCATCGTGAACGGCGTGTTCTTCAACCAGGGCCAGGTCTGCTGCGCGGGCAGCCGACTGCTCGTGCAGGAGTCGGTCCACGACGACGTCGTCGACCGGCTCAAGCAGCGCCTCTCCACGCTCCGGCTCGGCGACCCGCTCGACAAGAACACCGACATCGGCGCCATCAACAGCGCTGCCCAGCTCAAGCGCATCAGTGCGCTCTCCGACATCGGCGAGCAGGAGGGCGCAGAACGCTGGAGCGCCGACTGTGCGATCCCCGAGAACGGGTTCTGGTTCGCGCCCACCATCTTCACCAACGTGTCGACGAGCCACCGAATCGCGCGTGACGAGATCTTCGGCCCGGTGCTCTCGGTGCTCACGTTCCGCACCCCCGCCGAGGCCATCGCCAAGGCCAACAACACGCCATACGGCCTCTCCGCGGGAATCTGGAGCGACAAGGGCAGCCGCATCCTCGCCGTCGCCGACAAGCTCCGGGCCGGCGTGGTGTGGGCCAACACCTTCAACCGGTTCGACCCGGCCAGCCCCTTCGGCGGCTACAAGGAGTCCGGCTTCGGTCGCGAGGGCGGCCGGCAGGGCCTGGCCGCCTACCTCGCCCCCGCGAGCACGAAAGCGGATGCCCGCACCGACACCCCGAAGATCAGCGCACGAAAGAAGGCAGCCCAGTGACCCGCCTCGCCGTTCCCAAGACCTACAAGCTCTACATCGGTGGGAAGTTCCCGCGCAGCGAATCAGGACGGGTGTATCCGGTGACCACGAAGCAGGGCGACTTCCTCGCCAACGCGGCGAAGGCATCCCGCAAAGACGCCCGTCACGCCGTGCTGGCCGCCCGCGCCGCCGTGTCGGGATGGGCGGGCACCACCGCCTACAACCGCGCGCAGGTGCTGTACCGCATCGCCGAACTGCTCGAAGGCCGCCGCGCGCAGTTCATCGACGAGATCACCGCCTCGGAGGGCTCAAGCCCACAGGCCGCCGCTGCGCAGGTGGACGAGGCCATCGACCGCTGGGTCTGGTACGCCGGCTGGGCCGACAAGTACGTGCAGGTCGCCGGCAACGCCAACCCCGTCTCGGGGCCGTTCTTCAACCTGTCGGTTCCCGAGCCCACAGGCGTCGTCGCCATCGTCGCGCCGCAGGCCGGGGGCTCCCTCCTCGGTTTGGTCAGTGCCGTCGCCCCGGCACTCGTCGCCGGCAACACCGTCGTGGTCATCGCCAACGAGGCCATGCCGCTCTCGGCGATCAGCCTGAGCGAGGTGCTGGCCACGAGCGACGTGCCCGGGGGAGTGCTGAACGTGCTCACCGGCTCGCCCGCCGAGATCGCGCCATGGCTCGCGAGCCACGCCGACGTCAACGCGCTCGACCTCGTCGGGGCCGGCGCCCTCGACTGGGTGGACCTGCAGATCCAGGCGGCCGAGACGCTGAAGCGCGTGCTGCCGCCCGAGAACGGGCCAGATGCCGCGGCCCCGTCCCTGCACCGCATCACCGCGTTCACCGAAACCAAGACTGTCTGGCACACCAAGGCGCTGATCTGAGCCGTTGAGAACATGGGTCGCATGAGCGCATCCGCTGTCCTTCGTCCCCCCGGTGAATCGACCGTCGTCGTCGCTCACCGGGGCGGGCTGCCGGGCCCGGAGAACACCCTGCCGGCGTTCGAACAGGCGCTGCTCACCCGCGCCGCCTTCGTCGAGACCGACGTGCGACTGACGCGCGATCAGGTGCCCGTCCTCATCCACGATGCCACGCTCGACCGCACCACGGATGGTCACGGCCCCGTCGCCGAGCACACGTTCTCCGAGCTGCGCACCCTCGACGCCGGGGCGTGGCACGACCCGCGCTACGCCGGCAGTCGCATCCCCACCCTCGACGAGCTGCTCGCGCTCCTCGCGCCGACTGACATGAACGCCCTCCTCGAACTCAAGGGCACCTGGTCGATCGAGCAGGCGTCGCTGCTGGTCGACCTGGTTCACCACCACGGGCTCACCGATCAGGTGGTGCTGCAGAGCTTCGACGCGGCGACGCTCCACGCGCTCGCGCAGTGCGCACCGCACCTGCCCCGCTTCCTGCTCGCCGAGGAGCTGGACGGCGACCCGGTCGAGGCGGTCCGTGCCAGCGGATGCGTCGGATTCGGCACCACGCCTGAGCTCCTCGCCGCGCATCCCCAGGCGCTCGCGGCGCTGCACGAGGCCGATTTCGTCGTCTTCTGCTTCACCGTGAACAGCCGCGAGGTGGCCGACCTGCTACGCGCCGCCGGCGTCGACGGCATCATCACCGACACTCCGGCCCTCATCGGGGGCTGAGCGTCGCTCCCTGCTCCAACCAGGTGACGCTTCACGAGGCGAGCATCTGAACAGCGGCGCCGGTTGCCATCCAATTTGTGGACCCTGTTTGGGGCGCTTACGGTTGCTTCACCGGCTTGCCGCCTGAGGTCGTTCTTCACCCATCGCGCGGTCTGGTCGTGGTGCCCCCGTCGACGAATGCGCAGCACCGTGTCCTCGATGCCGTCACGGGTCGTCCGGGAATCGACATCACCGGCTTCGAAGGCTGGGTGAAAACCTGCGAAGATCCCTCGTTCGGGGCATGATGGACTGCGGGAGGCGAACAAAGATGTCTGGACTGATCGCGTTTGTTGGCGACGGCCTCACAGCCGACGGCCGCTGGGGAGACTGGTTCCCGGAGTACGAGGTGCAGAACCTCGGGGTGAGCGGCGAGACGACCGACGACGTACTGGCTCGATTCGACTCGATCGTCGATCTGGCCCCCGATGCCATTGTCATCGAGATCGGCACCAACGACCTCGGCTGGCGCCGCTCCGCGGAGTACATTGTGCGCAACATCGAGAACCTCATGTACGAACTGCGGCGGCACCTGCCCGAGACCCGCATCCTCGTGCAGTCGGTGCTTCCGCGGGAGGGTGACTACGCCGACACCATCGCCGACGTGAACCGGCACCTCTGGCAGTTCGCGCCTACGCAGCGCGCCGCCTACCTCGACCTCTGGCCGGTGCTGGCCGACGACAACAACGAACTCGACCCCGGGTTCAGCGAAGACCACCTGCACCTCACCGACGCCGGCTATGAGGCCTGGGTCGATGCGCTGAAGCCCGCCATCCAGAACCTCTTCGAGCACCCGCCGGTGACCTCGGCCATTCCGATCCAGCAGGTCTGAGCCGTCCGCCCGTCCGTCGCCCTTCCGAGCTGTCGATAGGCTCGAGGCTATGGGTCGACGGATGCGCGCTGCGGTCGCGCTGGTCGCCGCACTCCTCGGCGTCGCCCTGGTGGCCCTTCCCGCAGCGGCCGCCGCGGCCCAGCCACTGCGCCCCGACGCCGGGCATTCCGCCTTCCGGCCGAGCAGCGTCGAGGACTTCAGCTTCGCCTCCTGGCACTCAGACTTCCGCCTCGGCCTCACCCCGGAGGGCCGGTCGCGGCTCACGACCACGGAGACGATCGTCGCGGACTTCCCGCAGATCGACCAGAACCACGGCATCCGGCGCGCCATCCCCACACACTACGACGGGCATCCGACGGCGCTCACCATCGAATCCGTCACCGACGGCGAGGGACACGCCCTCGACTTTGAGACCGACGACGACAGCACGAACGGCGGGGACGTCCTGGTGGTCACGATCGCGGCCGAGGGGTTCGTGCACGGGCGCCACACCTACGTCATCACCTACACGCAGCAGAACGTGACCCTGTACCCCGACGACAGCGACGACGAGGAGTTCTTCTGGCAGGTGAACGGCACGGGATGGGCGCAGCCCTTCGGATCGGTCACCGCGACTCTGCACGTTGACCCCGAGCTCGCGCCCCGCCTGACCGGCCGAATTGCCTGTATCCAGGGCGCCGCGGACTCCACGGACAGCTGCGACGACATTACGAGCCGCACGGTGGGCGGCGGTGTGGTCGTGGACGCCACCGCCGCCGACCTCGCCCCCCATGACGGCCTCGCGATCGTCGTGGGCTTCACGCCGGGCACGTTCGTTCCCCGTGACGACTCCTTCGCGGCGAACCCGGCCCCCGGCATTTCGCTCGCGGGCGCCATCGCCGCGCTGGTCGCCGCGGTCATCGCCGGCATCGCCCGCCTCACCCGGTGGAGGAATGCTCCCGGACGGGGCACAGTCATCCCGGAATACCTTCCACCGAAAGGCGTGAACCTGCTGACGGCCGGGAACATCTCCGGAACGAGCTCCCGGTCAATCCCGGCCCAGTTCCTGAGCTTCGCCGTGCGCGGGAACGTGCGGGTGCTCCAGGAGGGGGAGGACCGCTACCTTCTGGAGCTCCGGCACCTGGACGGTGTCGACGACACGGAGCGCTCGATCCTCACCCACCTGTTCCCCGACACCGAACCCGGGTCCCTCCGTGACCTGTCGGTGGCGAGCGAGGGCCTGACGACGTCCATGCAGGGGCAGCTCCGTCTGGTGCCACAGCAGATGCTCGAAGCGGGCCTTCGCGTACGCCGGGCGTCGCGGCTGCGCGCGGTCGTCATCGGGCTGGCCGTTGCCGGCGCGCTGGTCGGCCTGTTTGCCAGCCTGGTTGCATTTGCCACTCAGGTCGGGGGCACATGGCCGGCGCTCACCCTGTTCCTCGCCATCGGCGCCTGCGTCGTGACGTTTGTGTTCGCATCCGCTGTGCGACCGCTGACCGCAAGCGGCGCGGAACTGCGTGACTACCTGAAGGGCCTGAAGTGGTACATCGAGCTGGCGGAAGCGGATCGCCTGCGCGTGCTGCAGAGCCCCGCCGGCGCGCTGCGTTCTCCGTACCGGCCCGATGACGGCGCACCAGGCACCGGTCGCCTGCAGATCGTGAAGCTGTACGAACGCGTCCTTCCGTACGCCGTGTTGTTCGGCGAAGAGAAGAAGTGGGTGGACATGCTCGGTGAGTACTACGCCGAAACCGGCTCTGAACCGGACTGGTACCTGGGCAGCGGTGGTTTCAGTGCCGCATACTTCGCCGCCGGCATCAGCGCCTTCTCGAGCTCGACCACGAGCGCTTGGGCAGGCAGCACCGCGAGTTCCACGAGCTCCGGGTTCGGCGGGGGCGCGGTCGTCGGCGGTGGCGGCGGCGGTGGCGGCGGGGGAGGAGTGTGATGGCTAGACCAGCGAACCGGGGGCCACGGCCCCAAGGAACTCCGCGAGAACCATCGTGGACCCGGGCGGCGCTCGCGCCCGGCATCCTCGGCGCCATCGTGCTGCTGGCGGGACTGGCGCTGCTCGGCAACCCGGGCGGGTTCCTCATCATCCGGTACGTCACGAGCGTCCTCGCCATCATTCTCTGCATCTTCGTCGTGCAGGCGAGAGCGTGGTGGTGGCTCGCGGGGCTCGTCCCGATCGCCGTGCTGTGGAACCCGGTCGTGGTCATCGACCTGCACGGGCAGGGCTGGGTCTCGGCGCAATACATCGCCGCGTTGGTGTTCATCGCGGTCGGCGTGGTGACGAAGGTGCCCGCACGTCACAACTGAGTCGCGGCGCGTAGAAATGCGGGGTTCAGCCCGCTGCCGGGCGTAGACTTGGCGTGCGCCCGGAGAACCCGGTCACCGTTTCGACCGTATCGCTGCAGAATTCCGGCAGCTCCACGATGCTCGATTCAGGGTTTCGGCGCTACGACCACGCCAGGCATCGACGGATGCCCGGCCGCCTGTGAAGTGAGAAAAATGGCACACACCCGCCTCCACCCGTCAGCCTCCCACGGGCGCTCCGGCGCCGGCGGTGGCGGCAACCGCAGCCGCACACGCACCCGTTCCCACGACGAGGACGCCCCCATCATCCCGATCCTCGCGCGCAAGGTGCGCGAGGTGGAGGCGAAGGCACAGGGCAAAGGCAAGCTCGGGCCCACGAACCGCACCAAATTCCAGGTCATCGCCCTCCTGATGAGGGAGGAACGGGCGCGCGTGAAGACGAGCGCGGATGTCTCCGACGCCGACCGCGCCGAGCTGCTCAAGCGGCTCGACGGCATCGCGCAGATCCTCGCCAAGACCGCGGCACGTGACACCAGCCTCATCACGCTGCTCGAGCCTGACGCATCCGTCTCCAGTGTCGCCCAGCGATTCCGTCGCGACTGGCTGCTGGAGTCCGGGGCCGAACTCAGCCCCGATGAACTCATCATTACCCGCGAGGTCGAGGCCAAGCCGGAGCTGCCGGAGAACCAGGTCATCCCGCAGTCGGTCAAGGCGCGACAGCTCGCGAACCCCTTCCTCGCCCCCGATTTCAGCCAGGCGGCCCCGCAGCCGGTCGTGCCGGTGCGACGGTTGGCCAACTGGGAGCTGCTCGGGCCGCTGCTGAAGTCGTTCGAATACGGTTCCGGCGGGCAGTCGGCCTCGATGTCGCTTCCGGAAGTGCCGGCCATCGACCGGTTCTCGCCGAAGGGCACCGAGCTGATGCCGCACCAGGCGCGGTTCATCGAGAGCGCCCGGCTGGGTCACCGCACCTACCTGCTGGCCGACGAACCCGGCCTCGGCAAGACCGCGCAGAGTCTGCTCGCGGCATCCGTTGCCGGCGCCTACCCGCTGCTGGCCATCGTGCCGAACGTCGTGAAGATGAACTGGGCCCGTGAGGTCGAACTGTGGACGCCGCACCGGCGCGCCACCGTTATCCACGGCGACGGCAACACCCTCGACGCTTTCGCCGACGTGGTGATCGTGAACTACGACGTGCTCGACCGCCACCTGGCCTGGCTCGGCACGCTCGGCTTCCGTGGCATGGTCGTCGACGAGGCACACTTCATCAAGAACCTGCAGTCGCAGCGCTCGCGGCACGTTCTCACGCTCGCTGAGCAGATCCGCCGGCGGACGCCGGGTGGCAACCCGCTGCTCATGGCGCTCACGGGAACGCCGCTGATCAACGACGTGGACGACTTCAAGGCCATCTGGCAGTTCCTCGGCTGGCTCGACGGCGACAGGCCGGCGCCCGCGCTCATGCGCAAGCTCGAAGAGAGCGGGCTCACTCCCGCCGACCACGGGTTCTATCCCGAGGCGCGCGCATCCGTGATCGACATGGGCATCGTGCGCCGCCGCAAGGTCGACGTCGCGGCCGACCTGCCCGCCAAGCGCATCGCCGACCTCCCGGTCGAGCTCGACGACGACCTCGGCCGCTCTATCCAGAAGGCCGAACGCGAGCTCGCTGCCCGGCTGGTCACGCGGTACCGGGCGCTGGTCGCGGCGCGTTCGACCGGGCCGAAGCCGATGGTGCCCGACGAGGAACAGCGGGCCGCCTTCGTGCGCGCGGTCGCCCACGCCGAGCTCGAGGAGTCGAAGGGCGCAACCACCGGGGAGAACGTCTTCACCATGGTGCGGAAGATCGGCCAGGCCAAGGCCGGGCTTGCCGCGGACTACGCCGCCCAGCTCGTGCGCTCAGTGGGCAAGGTCGTTTTCTTCGCCAAGCACATCGACGTGATGGACACCGCGGAGGACGTCTTCGCCAAGCGCGAGCTGCGCACGGTGTCGCTGCGGGGCGACCAGACTGCGCTCGAGCGCCAGGCGGCCATCGACGCGTTCAACAACGACCCGGATGTGGCCGTCGCGGTGTGTTCGCTCACCGCTGCCGGTGTGGGCGTCAACCTGCAGGCATCCTCGAACGTCGTGCTCGCCGAGCTCAGCTGGACGGCCGCGGAGCAGACCCAGGCGATCGACCGGGTGCACCGTATCGGCCAGGATGAGCCGGTCACCGCGTGGCGCATCATCGCCGCGCACACCATCGACGCACGCATCGCCGAACTGATCGGCAGCAAGCAGGGCCTCGCCGCCCGCGCACTCGACGGCTCCGACGAGGAGATCGGCAGCGGCGAGTCGGTGCAGGAGAGCGCGCTGGTGTACCTCCTCAACCAGGCACTCGACGGCGGGCTGTAGCCGTCTCGCGGCACGCGTTCGAGAAGCCGGCCCACGTTGTAACGGGGGCCGGCTTCTCCAACCCGGGCCGCGACATCCGCCGCATCGTACGCGCCGTGTGATTTGAGTCGCGCCGCTCCACCCATCATGATGTGAGAACGGTAATGGCGCCGGCATGAGTTGTGTTCGCATGAAGGGGCGTGTGCAGTTTGAAGATCGGTATCCTCACCAGCGGCGGCGACTGCCCCGGCCTGAACGCCGTCATCCGCGGCGCGGTCCTGAAAGGTGTGCGCGTTCACGATGCGGAGTTCGTAGGCATCCGCAACGGCTGGAGGGGACTGGTCGAAGGCGAGTACGTGAAGCTCGACCGCCACAGCGTGCGCGGACTGTCCCGCCAGGGCGGCACCATCCTCGGCAGCTCCCGCACCAACCCCTTCGAGGGCGAGCACGGCGGCCCGGAGAACATCCAGAAGCACCTCGACGAACAGGGGATCGACGCCGTCATCGCCATCGGCGGCGAGGGCACGCTCACGGCCGCCCGCCGCCTGACGGATGCCGGACTCCACATCATCGGCGTTCCCAAGACGATCGACAACGACCTGGCCGCCACGGACTACTCGTTCGGCTTCGACACCGCCGTCGAGATCGCCACCGAGGCCATCGACCGGCTGCGCACCACCGCCGACTCGCACGGGCGATGCATGGTCGTCGAGGTAATGGGCCGGCACGTCGGCTGGATCGCCCTGCACTCCGGCATGGCAGGCGGCGCCCACGCCATCCTCATCCCCGAGCAGCCCGAGAGCATCGAGCAGATCTGCGAATGGGTCGAGAGCGTGCGCGACCGTGGACGCGCTCCGGTCATCGTGGTGTCCGAGGGGTTCCTGCTCTCGGGCATGGAAGAGGCCCACTCGCACAAAGGCCTCGACGCCTTCAACCGGCCGCGGCTCGGCGGGATCAGCGAACTGATCGCGCCGGAGATCGAGGCGCGCACGGGGATCGAATCGCGCGCCACCGTGCTCGGGCACACCCAGCGGGGCGGCGCCCCCTCCGCCTATGACCGCGTGCTGGCGACCCGCTTCGGGATGGCCGCGATCGACGCCATCTACGCGAAGGAGTGGGGTTCGATGGTCGCGCTCAACGGCACCGACCTCGAGATCGTCAGCATCGAGGAGGCGACCGGCGGCCTGAAGACCGTGCCGCGCGAGCGTTACGAGGAAGCCGCCGTTCTCTTCGGCTGATCCTGTGGCGCGCCCCCGCCCGCGGTGGCACCATGGGGGCATGGACAACGAGCGGATGAACAACGGCAGTCAGGACACCCCCGTGGAGGACGGTGCACTGGACGCCACGCCCGATGAGAAGAAGCGGGGAATCCTGCAGCAGGTCGCCGCCGACAGCAACGGCACCTCCGAGGAGGACACCGCACGTGCCCTCGAACAGCGGCTCACCGAAGCCGGCGTCGCCGTCGACGAGGCGGAACTCCGCGATCTCATGGCCTCGTTGCCGTCGCTCGGCTGGGAACGCGCGGCGCCCGCCATGGACGCCGTGGACCCGGCGATGGGCGTCGGATCGGACAGCGACGACCGGCCCAGCCACGACCGGCGCTGAGCGCCCAGGCGGGAGGCGCTAGGCGAGCTTCCGCTGCACCTCGGCGAGGGACGGGTTCGTGGCCGCCGAGCCGTCGGGGAAGAGGACGGTGGGAACCGTCTGGTTGCCGCCGTTCAGGCTCATGACCAGCTCTGCGGTGCCCGGGGTCTCCTCGATGTTCACCTCGGCATAGCCGATACCGCTCTTGTCGAGCTGCGACTTGAGGCGCGAGCAGTAGCCGCACCATCCGGTGGTGAACATCGTGATGGTTCCTGATTCGGGCACGTAATCCATGACCCAAGCGTAACCGCGCAATCTGAATGACCGCTTCGCGCAAGCATCCGGTGCGAGTTGACCTCGCCGAGCGGAAAGTGACAGTATCAGACGGGTCAGATAATCGGGCCAAGTACATCGACTGAACGTCCGGCCCTGAGGGCCGGTGACAAAAGAAAGACGCCGGTGGATTTCACCCTCATCGTTGTGCTGGTCATCGTGCTTGCACTCATCTTCGACTTCACCAACGGGTTCCATGACACGGCCAACGCGATGGCCACGCCTATCGCGACGGGCGCCATGCGGCCGAAGGTCGCCGTCACCGTCGCGGCCATCCTCAACCTCGTGGGAGCCTTCCTCTCGACCGAGGTGGCCCGAACCGTCTCATCCGGGATCATCCGTGAGGGACAGGATGGGATCCAGATCACCCCGGCGTTCATCTTCGCCGGGCTCATCGGTGCCATCGTCTGGAACCTCATCACCTGGCTGCTCGGGTTGCCGTCCAGTTCCAGCCACGCCCTCTTCGGCGGGCTCATCGGCGCGGCCATCGTCGGTATCGGCATCCACTCGGTCGACTTCAACGAGGTCGTCAACAAGGTCATCCTTCCCGCCATCATCGCCCCGCTGATCGCGGGCCTGGTGGCGTACGCGGCGACGAAACTCGCCTACGCCATCACGCGGCGGGAACTCGGCAAGCCCGACGGGCGCGGCGGCTTCCGGTACGCACAGATCTTCTCCTCCTCCCTCGTGGCGCTCTCCCACGGCACCAACGACGCACAGAAGACCATGGGCGTGATCACGCTCACGCTCATCGCGGCCGGCCTGCAGCCGGCGGGCAGCGGTCCCGAGCTGTGGGTCGTCGTCGCCTGCGCCCTCGCCATCGCGATCGGTACCTACACCGGCGGATGGCGCATCATCAGCACGCTCGGCAAGGGCCTCACCGAGGTGAAGCCCGCCCAGGGCTTCGCGGCCGAGACCAGCACGGCCGCCGCCATCCTCGCCTCCAGCCACCTGGGCTTCGCCCTGTCGACCACGCAGGTCGCCTCCGGCTCCGTGATCGGCTCCGGGCTCGGTCGACGCGGTTCCAAGGTGCGCTGGCGCACGGCGGGCCGCATCGCACTCGGCTGGGTGCTCACTCTTCCCGCCGCTGCCATCATGGGCGCCATCACCGCTGCCATCGCCCAGTTCGGCATCGTGGGCGTCGTGATCGACGCCGTCGCCGGTGCGCTCGTGATCGCCGGCATCTTCCTCTGGTCCCGGCGCAAGAGCAAGCCCGTCACCGTGGGCATCAACGAGATCGACGGAGCCGGCCGCGTGGTCAAGATTCGCAAGACGCCGCGCAAACCCCCGCGCAAGGACAGGAAGAAGGTAGCGCTGTGATCGACTGGGCCGCCTTCCTCATCGTCGCCGTCGTGTCGCTCGTCTCGGCCGGGCTGGTCGTGAGCCTGTACGCCTTCGGGCTGCGCCTGCTCACCACGGCCGGGCGCCCACCCGTCGTCGAGCCGCTGGAATTCACCGGCGCCATCACGGTGCTGACGCCCAAGCGCGCCGCCAAGGAGGCAAAGCGTGCCCGCAAGGCGGCCAAGGCGAACCCGTTGTCGCCGGCTCAGAAGCGCCTCGCGCTCATCGCCGGGTACGCCTGCTTCGTGGTGTGCGGCGTGGCCGTGCTGTTCGGCGTGTACCTGATCATCCCCGCACTGCACGGCTGACCGCCCCAGTACCCACCGAGACGCACAGTTCCGGTCACCACGGACAGGCGTGCCTGGCCGTCTCGACCGGAAGGCGCCATCTGGGCGGCGGGCGGCTAGAGACGGCGGGCCGCTGGCTAGTCGGTGCCGCGCACCCGCCCGATCCAGGTCATCACGTGGTAGATGACGATCGCCGCCACGGTGCCGAGCGCGATGCCGTTGAAGGTGAGGGTCCCGGCGCTGAACGTGTAGTCCGCGATGCCGACGATGAGTGCGGTGGCGGCGGTGAACTGGTTCGCCGGCTTGGAGAAGTCCACGCGGTTGTCCAGCCAGATCTTCACGCCGATGATGCCGATGAGGCCGTAGAGCGCGGTGGTGACGCCGCCGAGCACTCCCGCGGGGATGGTGTTGATGACCGCGCCAACCTTGGGGGAGAGGCCGAGCAGGATCGCCACGATGCCGGCGACCCAATAGGCGGCGGTCGAGTAGATGCGCGTCGCCGCCATGACGCCGATGTTCTCGCCGTACGTCGTGGTGCCCGACCCGCCGCCGAAGCCGGCCAGCATGGTGGCCAGTCCGTCGGAGAACAGCGCGGCGCCCGTGCGGCGGTTCACCGACTGGTCCTCGACCATCTGGGCGACGCCGCGGATGTGCCCCACGTTCTCGGCGATGAGCACGAGCACGACGGGCAGGAACGCCGGGAGCACGCCCCAGGCATCCGGGTGCTCGAACGGGTTGACCGGACCGGTGAAGGGCGGCAGGCCCAGCCAGGGGGCGTCGGCGACGGCCCCGAAGTCGACCTCGCCGAGCAGGACCGCCGCGAGGTAGCCGACCAGCACGCCGAGGAAGATCGACATGCGCCCGAGGATGCCGGTGAACAGGACGGTGCAGAGGATGACGGCTGCGAGCGTGATGAGGGCGCTCACCGGGGCGAGGGCGAAGTTGGCCTTCGCGACCGGGGCGAGGTTCAGGCCGATGAGGGCGACGATGGCGCCGGAAACGACCGGCGGCATCAGCGCGTCGATCCACCGGGTGCCGCTCAGCTGAACGACCACACCGATGATCGCCAGGAGAAGGCCGACGATGAGGATTCCGAACAGCGCGCTGCCCATGCCGGCCGTGGCGGTCGCGGCCGTGATCGGGGCGATGAAGGCGAACGACGACCCCAGGTAGCTGGGCAGGGTGTTGCGGGTGATCAGGAGGAACAACAGCGTTCCAACGCCGGAGAACAACAGCGTCGTGCTGGGCGGGAAATCGGTCAGAAGCGGCACCAGGAACGTCGCCCCGAACATGGCGACCACGTGCTGCGCTCCGATGCCGACGGTACGCGGCCAAGTCAGCCGCTCGGCGGGCCCGACGACCTCCCGCGCCGACACGCTCTTCCCGTCACCGTGCAGTTTCCATGGCAGTGCCATCGGTTCCCTCGTCTCGTCGCTGTGGCCCCTGCCGATGCTACTGTGCCGAAAGGAGCGGGCCTCCCGGGTCTCCTCGCGCCACTCCGAAGTCACTAGGATCAAACGGTGAGCCGATTCGCTGTGAGTGCCGAGCACGCCAGCGAGCTCGAAGTGCAGCTCGATTCCGGCATTATCCGAGGCGTCGCCGAGCGCGGCATCCGGGCCTGGCGCGGAATCCCCTACGCGGGCCCGGCGGGCGGCGAGAACCGGTTCCGGGCGCCCACACCGGTCGTGCCGTGGCAGGGCGTTCGCGATTGCACGACCTGGGGTCCCGTCGCCACGCAGCTGCACAAGGGGCAGTTCGTGGGCGCGCCCCCGCACATCCCGCAGGGCGAGGACTGCCTCAACCTCAACGTGCTCGCGCCCGACGAGCCGCGCGACCCGGACGTGCTGCGCCCGGTGATGGTCTTCATCCACGGCGGCGGCTACAGCGTCGGCTCGTCGCGGGAGGAGCCCCGGCGCGGTGAGGCGCTGGTCCGGTCCGGCGGCGTCGTCTACGTGAGCCTGAACTACCGGCTCGGCGGCCTCGGCTATCTCGACTTCACCCGCTACTCCACCCCGGGGCGTCCCTTCGACAGCAACCTCGGCCTCCGTGACCAGGTGGCGGCGCTTCGCTGGGTGCACGACAACATCCGCTCGTTCGGCGGCGATCCCGACGCCGTGACCCTGTTCGGGGAGTCCGCCGGCGGCAACGCCGTCACCACCCTGATGACGGTGCCCGCAGCGACCGGCCTCTTCCACCGGGCCATCGCCCAGAGCGCGTCTGCGAACGCCGTGTACGCGCCCGACATCACCGCCACCTGGGCGCGCGAATTCGTGGAGATCCTCCGCGGGCTCGTCGGCGACACCACAACGGATGCCGCGACACTGCTGGCGACGGCCAAGCCCGAGACCCTGGCTCTGGCCACCTCCCACCTGACCCTCCTCGCCCCCGACCGAGCGCCCGGCACGACGCCGCTCTGCCCGGTCATCGACGGGGACTTCCTTCCGGAACGGCCGCTGGACGCGTTCCGGGACGGCCGCGCCGAGCCGATCCCGTTGATCATCGGCACGAATGCCCGCGAGGGCTCGCTCTTCAGCGGCCGCATGGACATCCTGGCCACGACCCCGGAACGCATCCGGGCGATCTTCGCCAAGACCCCGCCGGAGGCGCGCCTGGCCATCTCCGCCCACTACCCGGGGATCCCCGATCGTCCGGCAGCCCTCGACTTCGGCGGGGACTACTCGTTCTGGTACCCGAGCGTCAAGGTCGCCGAGAAGCACTCGCGCCACGCCCCGGTCTGGTTCTACCGCTTCGATGCCGCGCCGCCGCTCGTGCGCCGCCTCGGCCTGGACGCCACGCACGGGCTGGAGATGTATCCGTTGTTCGACGGTCTCAACGGCTGGATGGGCCGGGGGATGACCCTTCTCGGCGGCCGACGGCTGTTCAAGTCGATCGGCGCCCGCATGCGCCGCTGGTGGCTCACCTTCGCCGAGACCGGGGAACCGGACCCGGAGTGGCCCCGGTACGACGAGAAGACCCGGGCGACTCTCATCATCGACAAGGCCGACCGCGTCGAACTCGACCCGTGGCGCGCGCGCAGGCGAGCATGGCGGGCGTTCGTCCCGCACATCTGAGCAGGTCCCGTAGACTATCTCCTTGGTAATCCGCTGAATTTCGCGCCCCGGGAGAACATCATTTCCAGCACTCAGACGCCTGCGTCGGCTCCGTCCACCGATTCCGGCACCGCCGGAAAGGTCGACCGCTTCTTCGAGATCACCCGTCGCGGGTCGACGTGGGGGCGTGAGGTGCGCGGCGGCCTGGTGACGTTCGTCACCATGGCCTACATCGTCATCCTGAACCCGCTGATCCTCGGCGGGTTCAGCGCCGACCAGGCCGCCGTCGACGTCACCGGAGGATGGCTCCCCAACGCGCAGGTGGCCGCGGTCACGGCGCTCACCGCCGGCGTCATGACCATCCTGTTCGGGCTCGTCGCCCGCCTGCCCTTCGGGTTCGCCGCGGGCCTCGGCATCAACTCCTTCCTCGCCGCGAGCGTCGTCGGCGAACTGACCTGGGCCGAGGCGATGGGGCTCGTCGTCATCAACGGCCTCATCATCGTGCTGCTGTCCTCGACGGGCCTCCGCGCCATGATCTTCACCGCGGTGCCGCAGCAGCTGAAGCTCGCGATCACCGTGGGAATCGGCCTGTTCATCGCGTTCATCGGCCTCGTCGACTCCGGTTTCGTGCGTTCCAGCGGCCACCCCTCACCGCCCGTGCAGCTGGGCGAAAACGGATCCGTCGTGAGCCTGCCGACCACCGTCTTCGTGATCGGGCTCATCCTCATCGGCATCCTCATGGCCCGCCGGGTCAAGGCGGCACTCCTGATCGGCATCGTGGCGACCACGATCATCGCCGTCATCCTCGAGGCGATCTTCAAGGTCGGCCCCTCGCTCGGCACCAATCCGAACGGCTGGAACCTGAACGCACCCGTGCTGCCGTCGTCGATCGTCGCCGTGCCCGACCTCAGCCTGCTGGGCCAGGTCAGCTTCGGCGCCTTCGACCGCATCGGCGTCCTCGCTGCGGTGATGCTCATCTTCACCCTCGTCTTCACCAACTTCTTCGACGCAATGGGCACCATGACGGGCCTCGCGAACGAGGCCGGCCTCACCGACCAGAACGGCAACTTCCCGCGGCTGAAGTCGGCGCTGATCGTCGAGGGTGTCGGCGCCGTCGCCGGCGGCGCGGCATCCGCGTCGTCGAACACCGTCTTCATCGAGTCCGGCGCCGGCATCGGCGAAGGGGCGCGAACGGGCCTGGCCAACATGGTCACGGGTGTGCTGTTCCTGGCCGCCATGTTCTTCACACCGCTGACGCAGATCGTCCCGCTCGAGGTGGCCGGCGCGGCCCTCGTGATCGTGGGTGCGCTCATGGTCACCCAGATCCGCTACATCGACTTCGGCGACTTCTCCGTCGTGCTCCCGGTGTTCCTGACGATCCTGATCATGCCGCTCACCTACTCCATCGCGAACGGCATCGGCGCGGGCTTCATCAGCTGGGTGCTGGTGCGGTCGTTCTCGGGCCGCGCGAAAGAAGTCAGTCCGCTGCTCTGGATCGTCGCCGTGGGCTTCCTGGTCTACTTCGTGCGCGGCCCCGTCCAGGCCCTGCTGGGCGGCTGATCACCGCCGACAACGGATGCGAAAACGCCCTCCCGCGTTGCGGGAGGGCGTTTTCGATGCCGTCCGTTACAGGTTCACGTCGCCGGCGAGGTGCACCTGCACGCCGAGCTCGTGGAACAGGGCGGCCTTGGCCCGGAGAGCCTTGTCGGCGGTCTCGGCGTCGGGTGCGTAGACCACCTGAACGTGGTTGGCCTTGTGGCGTGCCATCAGCTGGTCGCGGGAGACCCCGTCGAGCACGGCGTGCATGATGGGCCACTGCGGGTCGGTCGCGTTCAGGCGCCGTTGGGTCTCCTCGTCGGGCAGCTCGACGACATGGCCGCGCCCGAGGTCGACGTGGAGCACGCCGTCCATCACGAACACGCGCGACCAGACGATCTCGCCCGGCTTCGAGACGCCCGAGAGGGTGCCGCCGCCGCGGGGGAAGAAGTGCGGCACCTGTCGCATGCTGTAGCTCTTGTCGTAGCCGCCGTTGTGCGAGGCGGGCACGGCGCCGGAGATCTCGAAGACCCACACGAACTCGCCGTCGTACTCCTCGCCCCAGCGCACATCGTGCAGCGTGTTGGCCGGGTCGAGCCCCATGGCGGTCCAGATGCGGTTGGTCACCAGTGCGTCGACGGCCACGCCCTCGTCCACCTCGTTGAAGTGGGGGAGCGCCTGCCCGGCGTAGAGCTCCCGGCTGCCGTCGCGCGAGAGCACCGGCGGGCGCTGCACGTTGTTCAGGAGTCCCTCGGCGAGGTCGCTCGCCGGCACGAGGTCCTTGAGGCCCTGCTGGTACTGGATGCCGACCGCGTCGAGTCCGAAGTCGTCCGCGATGCGGAGCGCCGCGATGTACATCGCGAACTGGCTGTGCACCTGGGCGGGCGTGAGCTCGGTCGCGTCGTCGGCGCCGAAGTGGAAGGTGAAGCCGACGCCGTCGAGCCAGGCGCGCACGGCATCCGCTTCGTCGTCGGTCACCTTCAGCATCTCCGCGTACAGGGCGCTCTGCGACAGGCGCTCTTTGTAGATGCCGAGCGGGTTGAGCAGCTCGTCGTCGATGATGGCGTTGTACATGCCCATGCAACCCTCGTCGAACACGCCGATGATGGCCTTCTCACGCTTGAGCTGGCGGGCGAGGGCGACGCCGAGCTCGACCTCGGGGGCGGCCGGGTCGAGCGCCGGCAGGTCGCGCACGTGGCTCTGGTCGTGCTCGATGATGCCGGTCTCGAGCCACGATTTCAGCTTTCCGAGTGCCCAGTCGTCGCTGAAGTCCTTGCTCCAGAGCGCCGAATAGCGGATGCCGGCCTTGGTCAGGCTGCCGGTCAGGTTCAGGAGGCCCACGAGACCCGGGAAGTCGCCCGCCCAGTTGGCGACGACGAGGATCGGCCCCTCGTGGCTGCGCAGCCCGGCCAGCACGTGGTGACTGTACTGCCACACCGCTTCGACGACGACGAGGGGTGCGTCCAACGGGATGTCCTTGAACACCTCGATGCCCATGCGCTGGCTGTCGATGAAACCGTGGCCCTTCACGGCGTCGACGTCGTGACCCCGGCGCACCTCCCAGCCGAGGCTCCGGACCGCGGTGGAGAAGTCGGACTCGAGCTGCTGCTGGGTCGGCCAGCTGGTCTCGTTGGCGACGGGCCGCAGGTCGCCGCTGGCAACGGTGTAGACGGTCTTGTCCGGCGCCGGTGCCGGACGCTTCTCGGCGGGGAGGGCGTAGCTGGTCATGCGTGCTCTGCTTTCTGCTGGGTCGATAGCAGAAGCGTCGCAGAAATCGATTTCAGCGTCAAGCTCCCCGGGTGCCCTGCCTCGTGTGTTCAACGTTCGTTGCTGAGCACGACCGTGCGTGGTGGCTCCTCGTCGCCGTTGATGCGCTCGAGCAGCATGCGCGCGGCCGTCTCGCCGAGGCGCCGGGCCGGCAGCGGGACGATCGAGATCCCGATCGGTGCGAGGGTCGGGAACGGGAGGTCCCCGAAACTGGCGATGCCGATCCCGGCCGTGGCGCGGCCGTTCTCGAAGAGCACCTGCAGGGCCCCGACGCTCATCAGATTGTTCGCCACGAACACGGCGTCGGGTGGAACCGGAAGGGCCAGCAACTCCGACATGGCCCGGCGGCCGCCCCCCACCCGGAAGTCGGCGTGGCGAAGGTATGGCCCCGGAATGCCGCCGCGCGCCCGCACGGTCTCCTCCCAGCCGGCCGCGCGCTCCCGGGCGGTCGCCACATCCGCCGGCCCGGTGATGCAGGCGACGATGCTGTGGCCGCGCTCGTACAGGGCCGTGGTTGCGGCGCGTCCGCCGCCGATGTTGTCGACGAGCACGGTGTCGACCTCGACCCCGAGCGGTGCCCGGTCCACTGCCACCACCGGGCGGCCCCGCTCGGTGTGCCGATCCACGTCGGCCTGGTCGCCCGCGGTGGCGAGGATGATGCCTGCCATGTTCTCGGACGCCGCGATGTCGAGGTAGCGCGCCTCCTTCACCGGGTCGTCGTCGGTGTTGCAGAGGACCACCGAGTAGCCGGCCGCCTGCGCGACGTCTTCGACGCCGCGCGCCATGGCGGTGAAGAACGGGTTCTCGATGTCGGGGATGACCAGGGCGATCACCACCGAGCTCTGCATTCGGAGGGAGCGCGCGGTGCGGCTGGGCGTGAACGACAGCTGCTCGGCGGCGTCGCGCACCAGCCGGGCCTTCTCCGGCGACACGTTCACGCCGTTGAGCACGCGGGACACGGTGGCGGGGGAGACGCCGGCGAGCGCCGCAACCTCATAGATGGTCGGCATCGGGTCCTTGCGGTGATTAGGGGAACGGCAGGGCGGGGTCGCGGTCGGCCGCCACCTCGACGCTCACCTTACAGCGCCACAGATTAGGCTGGAGGGGTCCTACATCCCCCAGGCGACGGAGCCAGTGTGTCAACGAAAGCGTCAGATCTGTCCACTTCAAGCGACGGGGAAACCCCCGAGGTCTTCGACAAGCAGGAGGCGGTGGCCGTCACGCCGGGTTTCCGCGTCGAGAGCGACTCGCTCGGACCGCTGGAGGTTCCGGAGGACGCGTACTGGGGCGTGCACACCAAGCGGGCGATGGACAACTTCCCGATCGCCAAGCGGCCCATCTCCGTCTACCCGGACTTCATCACCGCGCTCGCATCGGTGAAGCAGGCGTGCGCGCGCGCCAACGAGGAGATCGGCGCTCTCTCGGCCGAGAAGGCCGGCTGGATCGACGCCGCCTGCCAGGAGATCATCGACGGGCAGCACCACGAGCAGTTCGTGGTCGGCGTCATCCAGGGCGGCGCTGGCACGTCGACGAACATGAACGCCAACGAGGTCATCTGCAACCTCGCGCTGGAGCGCGCCGGTTTCGCGAAGGGCCGGTACGACGTGCTCAGCCCGCTCGACCACGTAAACCGGAGCCAGTCCACCAACGACACGTACCCCACCTCGATCAAGATCGCGCTGTCGTTCTCGCTGCAGAACCTGCTCACCGAACTCAAGGCGCTGCAGGGCGCGTTCTCGGAGAAGGCCGTGCAGTTCGAGCACGTGCTGAAGGTCGGCCGCACCCAGCTGCAGGACGCGGTGCCGATGACGCTCGGCCAGGAGTTCCACGGGTTCGCGACGACGCTCGGTGAGGACTACGACCGTCTCACCGAGACCATCTGGCTGCTCGCCGAGATCAACCTCGGCGCTACGGCCATCGGCACGGGCATCACGACCGACCCCGGATACGCGGCTGCCGCCATCCGTCATCTCAACGAGATCACCGGGCTCAGCCTCGTGACCGCACCCGACCTCATCGAGTCGACGAGCGACGCCGGCAGCTTCATGTCGTTCAGCGCCAACCTCAAGCGCAGCGCCATCAAGCTCTCGAAGATCTGCAACGACCTGCGACTGCTGTCGTCGGGCCCGCAGGCGGGACTCGGCGAGATCAACCTCCCGCCCAAGCAGGCCGGATCGAGCATCATGCCCGGCAAGGTCAACCCCGTCATCCCCGAGGTCGTCAACCAGGTGGCGTTCGCCGTGGCCGGGTCGGATGTGACGGTCACGATGGCCGCCGAGGGCGGGCAGCTGCAGCTGAACGCCTTCGAGCCCGTCATCGCACACTCCCTGCTGCAGAGCCTCACCTGGATGACGCAGGCCATGTGGACCCTCAGGGTGAACTGCATCGAGGGGATCACGGCCAACGAGGACCGCCTGCAGTCGATGGTGGGCTCGAGTGTCGGCGTGATCACCGCCCTGATCCCGCACATCGGCTACTCCGCGGCCGCCGCCCTCGCCAAGACCGCACTCTTGACCGGCCGGAACGTCGCCGACCTCGTCGTCGAGGCGAGGCTGATGAGCCGGGAGGACGTCATGCGTGAGCTCGAGCCGGCGCGGCTTTCGGGTGTCGTGGCGAGCCCGGCGACGAGCTCGGTGCCCATCATCGAGTAGCGGATCGCGGCGGCGAGCCGGCGCCACGTGGATGGCACGGGGCGGGTCCGTCAGATCTCGCGGCAGTGGATCGTGAGCATGCCGATCTTGTCGATGGACACCGTGACCGTCGCGCCGTCGCGCAGGAAGACCGGGGGTTTCCGGCTGTAGCCGGCGCCGCCGGGGCTGCCCGTGGAGATCAGGGTGCCCGGGAGGAGCGTGGAGGTCGTCGACAGCAGGGCGATGATCTCGGCGACGGTGCGCACCATGTCGCCGCTGGAGGCATCCTGCAGCAGGCGCCCGTCGACGTGGGTGGTGAGCCACACGTCCTGCGGGTCCCCGATCTCATCCGCTGTGACGACGACGGGCCCGGTGGGCGTGAACCCGTCGAACGACTTGCACCGGGACCACTGCGCCTCGGAGAACTGCAGGTCGCGGGCCGTGATGTCGTTCACGACGGTGTAGCCGAAGACGTGGTCGAGCGCCCGCGAGACCGGCACGTTGCGCGCGGCCCGCCCGATGATCACCCCGAGCTCGGCCTCGTAGTCCACCTGCTTCGCCAGGTCGCTGGGCCAGGTCACCGTCGATTCGTGCCCGGTGAGCGAATTCGGCCAGAGCGAGAAGACGGTCATCGCCGTCTCTGAGCGGAGCTTCAGCTCGCTGGCGTGCGCCGCGTAGTTCGCCCCGACCGCGATGATGGCGGGCGGCCGGAGAACGGCAGAGGCGTGGCGCAGCCCCTCCAGCGGGCGGAGCGCCGCGGGCGCGAGGGTGCGCACGGCGACGAGGGCTTCCGGGCCGCGCTCGATGAGATCCTGCAGGTCACGCGGCGCATCGTGCATCACCTCGTCGAGGAAGAACGCCTCGTCGTCGGCGACGACGGCCAGGCGCGGTGTGGAGTCACCGTCGACCCTGAGGTGCGCAAGCTTCACGCCTCCACCCTAGCCTCGGGCCTGCCGGGCCGCCCGGCCGGTTACCCTTGCCGTGTGACTGAAACCGCCGACGTCGTCCGCCTCCTCACCGACGCGCTCCCGCACGCGACGAGCACCGACCCGGCCGATCTCGCCGCCAGCCGGGTGGACCAGTCCGGGTGGGTGGCCGACGGCACCCCGCTGGCCGTCGTGCACGCGACTGGCATCGACGACGTGCAGGCCACCCTGCGCATCGCCTCCCAGACCGGCACACCGGTGGTCACCCGCGGTGCGGGCACGGGGCTGGCCGGGGGAGGCTGCGGCAGCGCCGGGACCATCGTGCTGAGCGTGGCCGGCATGAACCGGATCCTCGAGATCCGGCCCGAGGACGAACTGGCCGTTGTGCAACCCGGCGTGGTCAACGGCGACCTGAATGATGCGCTCGCCGAATACGGCCTCTGGTTCACGCCCGACCCGGCCAGCCGCGCCATCTCATCCGTCGGCGGGAACATCGCCACGAATGCTGGCGGCCTGCTCTGCGCCAAGTACGGGGTGACCCGTGAGGCGGTGCTCGGGCTGAAGGTCGTGCTCGCCGACGGGCGGCTGCTGGAGACCGGTCACCGCACGGTGAAGGGCGTGACCGGCTACGACCTCACCGCCCTCCTCACCGGGTCGGAGGGCACCCTGGGCGTCATCGTGGAGGCGACCGTGCGCGCCCGGTCGCGGCCGGCCGGCGCCGTGTCGACCCTGGGCGCTGTGTTCCCGGATGCCGCGGCGGCGGCGCACGCGTCGGCCCGCGTCACCGCGGCGGGGCTCCGGCCCGCGGTCATGGAGATCATCGATGAGAAGGCGCTCGCGGCCATCGCGGCGCACCTCGGCTCCTCGGGTCTTGACGGCCTTCCGCTGGACGGCGGCGCGTACCTCCTGCTGCAGACCGACGGGCCGGCAGCCGCCGACGAGGCCGGGCAGGCGGCCGACGTGCTGCGGGCGGCCGGCAGCGACCCGCAGGTCTCGGCGGATGACGCATCCGCCGATCGGCTCCTGGCCATCCGGCGTTCCGTGCATCCGGCTCTCGCCGCCCAGGGGCAGGTGCTGATCGAGGACGTGTCGGTGCCTCGCTCACGGATGGCGGAGATGTTCCGGGTGATCGACGACATCAGCGCCCGCACCGGCATCCCCATCCCCACCGTCGCGCACGCTGGTGACGGCAACCTGCACCCGAACTTCGTGATACCGGTCGACCCGGACGCCCCGGTCGACGCCTCGTTCGTTCCCGACGAGGTCTGGGAGGCGGCGGGGGAGCTGTTCCGGGCGGCGCTCGAGCTCGGCGGCACGCTCACTGGGGAGCACGGTGTGGGCGTGCTCAAGCGGCGGTGGCTGGCTGACGAGCTCGGCGAGACCGGCTACGACCTGCAGCGGCAGCTGAAGGCCGTGTTCGATCCGCAGGGCATCCTGAACCCCGGCACGATGTTCCCGCCGGAGGCCGTGCGGCCCGCGTGACGCGAGCCGAAACCACCCGGGCGAGGGCGTCATCCGCTGTACTGCCGCCTGACAGGAAGAACTCGCTGCCCGGTGGTGTGACACTGTCGACAACGCTCCCGGTGCAGCGAGTTCATCTGTTAATAGGGTGCACCCCGGGGTGCCATCCGCGCAAGGAAAATCTTGCCCGGGGTGCATACGGCGCCGGAATCGGCTTGGATGGAGGAATGACCGACATGAACTCCAAGCCCGAACTCGACGCTCCCGAGGGCCCCGCGCCCGAAGACCTGGTGATCGAGGACATCGTCGTGGGAACCGGTGAGGACGCTGCTCCCGGATCGACCGTGGACGTGCACTACCTCGGCGTCGAGTACGACACCGGCGACGAGTTCGACTCGTCGTGGAGCCGCGGCCAGTCGATCAACTTCCCGCTCCGCTCCCTCATCGCCGGCTGGCAGGAGGGCATCCCCGGCATGAAGGTCGGCGGCCGCCGCAAGCTCGTCGTTCCCCCCCGCATGGCGTACGGTCCGGCCGGTTCCGGCCACCGGCTCGGCGGCAAGACCCTCATCTTCGTCATCGACCTGCTGGGCGTCAGCTAGACCCGATGATCTCCACCGGGCTGGCGCGCGCGCTGCAGGAGGCGGGACTGCACTGGCATCCCGCCTCCGGCGATGCCTTCCGCATCGAGCGCCCCGGTTTCGAAGCGGACGTCTTCACGGTCAGTGACATGACCATCGAGCCGCACGAGTTCGACACCGGCACCATCCTCGGGTTCAACGGCACCACCGAGTGGGCGCTCGACTCGCTCGCCCTCGAAGACGCGTTGTGGCTGCCGCGGGAGGACCAGCTCCGTGACCTCCTCGGCGGCACCTTCCGCCTGCTGCGGCGGCTGCCGCAGGGCGAGTACGCGGTGGAGGCCGAGCTCGGAGGCGACGTGACCGAGTACCGGGGACCGAACCCGGCCGACGCCTACGCGGAGGCGCTGCTGGCGCTCGTCGCGCATTCCGGGGGGAACCGGGCCGGATGACCTTGTCTGTCCCGGTCGGGGGGACTTCAATGAGGGCAGACCGCCCCCAAGGAAATCCAGAAGGGAACCACCGTGTCCGTTTCGAAACCGCACGTGCTCATCCTCGGCGGAGGCTATGTCGGCCTCTACACCGCGTGGGGGCTGCAGAAACAGCTCTCCGAGACCCCGATGAAGATCACGCTCGTGGAGCCGAACGCGTACATGACGTACCAGCCACTGCTTCCCGAGGTGGCGGGCGGCGAGATCGAGCCCCGCAATGTGACCGTCCAGCTGCGCCGGGCGCTTCGCAGAACGGATGTCGTGCGCGGCCGGCTCGACGCGCTGGACCGGCACGCGAAGACGGCGACCATCTCGTCGTTCGACGGTGAGACCCGGCAGATCGCCTACGACCAGGTAGTGTTCGCCCTGGGAGCGGTCACCCGCACGTTCCCCACGCCCGGCCTCGAGGAGAACGCCGTCGGCTTCAAGACCCTCGAGGAATCGCTGTACCTGCGCAACCGCGTTCTCGACAGCATCGCGCTCGCCGCGACCAGCACCGACCCGGCCGAACGTGCCCGGGCGCTCACCTTCGTCTTCATCGGCGGGGGATACACCGGCGTCGAGGCGGTCGCCGAGCTCAGCGACCTCTCGAAGATCGCCATCCGCCTGTACCCGCGCCTGGACGAGTCCGACCTGAACTGGGTGCTCCTCGAGGCGGCCGACCGGGTGGCCGCTGAGGTCGGGCCGGAGCTGTCGACCTGGACGCTGCAGCACCTGCGCAGCCGCGGGATCGACGTGCGCCTGAAGACCACGATGAAGTCGTGCATCGACGGGCAGGTAGTGCTGAGCGACGGCGACTCCTTCGCCTCCGACACCATCGTCTGGACCGCGGGCATGACCCCGAACCCGGTCCTGGACGACACCGACGTGCCACGCGGCCCCAAGGGGCACGTGAACGCGAACGCCAGACTCCAGGTGATCGAGGAAGACGGCACCGTCGTCGAGGGCGCGTGGGCCGCGGGCGACAACGCCCAGGTTCCCGACCTCACGGCCGACAAGCAACCGGCCTACTACCCGCCGAACGCGCAGAACGCGGTGCGGCAGGCGAAGCTGCTGGCCAAGAACATCGTCGCCTCGCTGCGCGGCGTAGAGGTCGAGGAGTACCGGCATGAGTCGCTCGGCACCCTCGCCAGCTACGGGGTGGGCAAGGGGGCGGCCGTCGTGCTGGGCGTCAAGCTCCGGGGCCTGCCGGCGTGGCTTGTCGACCGGGCGTACCACGGCATGGCCATGCCCACGCTCTCCAGAAAGTTCCGGATCTTCTCCGGCTGGGTGATCAACTGCTTCGTGCCGCGGGACGTGACCCCGATGACGGCCACGGAGACGCCCAGGAAGGCGTTCGTGCGCAGCATGCAGGAGACGCAGAAGCCCGACGACAACGGCGAGAAGCACGACCAGTAGCGCGGCCCCCGATGTCCCCCCCTCTCCCCGTGAGGGGTCACCTTTACCTAGTGCTGACGGGTGTGGACTAGGTAAAGGTGACCCCTCACCGCGCGGAAGCGGGCCGGCGGCCGGGCGAGACGTGTGGCAGCCGGGGGAGGGGGCGGGAATAGCGCCCTCCGGGAGCCGGTTGCTGCAGGGGTGACTTCCGAATTAGCCCTGTCGGTACTCGACCTCATTCCCGTTCGCAGCAACCAGTCGTCGGCCGACGCGGTCGCGGCATCCGTTGCCCTGGCCAGACGGGCCGACGAACTCGGCTACCGGCGGTACTGGGTGGCCGAGCACCACAACATGGTGTCGGTCGCGTCGACGAACCCGCCGGTGCTGATCGGCATCATCGCCGCGAACACGCGTGACATCCGGGTGGGCTCCGGCGGAGTCATGCTGCCGAACCACTCGCCGCTCGTCGTCGCCGAGCAGTTCGCCATCCTCGAGGCGGCGTTCCCTGGCCGCATCGACCTCGGCCTCGGGCGGGCACCGGGCAGCGACCCAGTCATCACGTCGTTCCTCCGTTCCTCTGGCGCGGTCAGCGACGTCGACGCCTTCCCGAACAACGTGCAGGACATTGCCGCCCTGCTCGACCCCGACGGCGCGGCGCTCCGCCTCACCTCCGGCCAGGAATACGGCCTGCGGGCGACACCACGCGCACGGTCGGCCGCGGCCCTGTGGCTGCTCGGCTCCAGTGACTACTCCGCCCGGCTCGCGGCACGGCTCGGCATGCCGTACGTCTTCGCGCACCACTTCGCCGGCGAGAACGCCGAGCGCATCATCGGGCTGTACCGCAGCGGGTTCGTCCCGGCGCAGCCCGGCGACGCCCCCCGCACCTTCCTCACCCTCAACGTCTCCGTCGCCGACACCGCCGACGAGGCGCTCGCACGTGCGCTCCCGCAGCTGCAGAGCATGGCCCGTCTGCGAAGCGGCGCTCCGATGCTCCCGCTGGCGACCGTGGAGGAGGCGCAGGCCTCGACGATGACTCCGCAGCAGGAGCAGCTGATGCAGGGCATGCGCGAGAAGTGGGTCATCGGCACGCCGACGGATGCCGCCGCCCGCATCCGCGAACTGGCCGCCGACTTCGGCGTCGACGAGGTCATGGTGGTGCCTGGCGCGTCAGCGCACGCCACCGACCCGGCGACGTCGTCGCCCGCCCGGGAACGGGCCCTGGAGCTGCTGGCAGGCGAGCTGCTCGGCCAGTCGGCGCGGAGTTAGCGGTCGCGGGATCCGGCGGACTTCACCCGGTCGACCAGTTCCCGCCACGGCCCTTGCACTTCGGGTTCGGCCAGCACCACCTCGTGCGGCGCACAGCGGATGCGGTAGAGGAACCGATCGGGCGCTGAGGGCCTCTCGCCGACCTCGTCCCACGGCAGCGAGGTGAGGAACGCGCGCCACTCCTGGGGGTCCGGCTGCTCGTCGACCTGCACTTCCCAGGTGAGACGGATGCCGGCGACACCGCCGCTGCGCGACACGACCACCTTCATGCCGTGATGCTACTCCGCCGCCCCACCCACGTCGACGCCGACGGTCGTCCACGCCTCCCGGGTGGCGGCGTGCTCCCGCGAACCGTCGCCGAAGCGGCGGGCGGCTGCGTCGAGGGTGGCGCGGGCGAACCCGGCGAAGTCCACGTCGACGGCGAGCGATCCGCCGGTGAGCGTGTCGTACCAGATCTGGCCCGGGGACTCCCAGGCGACGCCGCCGAGGGCGTCGGCGAGGAGGAAGAACGCCCGGTTCGGAATGCCGGAGTTGAGGTGCACGCCACCGTTGTCATCCGTCGTCTCGACGTAGCCGGCCATTGTCGCGGGCTGCGGGTCCTTACCCAGCACGTCGTCGTCGTACGCCGTGCCCGGCGCCTTCATGGAGCGCAGGGCCACGCCCTGCACCTGGTCGGTGAAGAGCCCCTCGCCGATCAGCCAGCTCGCCTCGCTCGCCGACTGCCCCTTGGCGTGCTGCTCGACGAGCGACCCGAAGACATCCGACACGGATTCGTTCAGCGCACCCGACTGCCCCTGGTAGGTGAGGTTGGCGGAGAACTGCGTGACGCCATGGGTGAGCTCGTGGCCGATGACGTTCATGGAGATCGTGAACCGGTTGAACACCTCGCCGTCACCGTCACCGAACACCATCCGGCTGCCGTCCCAGAAGGCGTTGTCATAGCGCTGCCCGTAGTGCACCGAGGCGTCGAGGGGGAGCCCCTCACCGTCGATGGAGTTGCGGCCGAAGCGTTCCCAGTAGAGCGCGTACGTCTGGCCGAGCCCGGTGTAGGCCTCGTTGACGGCCGGATCGCCGACATCGGGCTGCCCTTCCGAGCGGATCAGCCGGCCCGGAAGATTCTCGTCGCCGCCGCAGTCGGAGATGCTGCGACGCGGCGAACCGGGTTCGGTCGCTTCGTCCGGCAGGAGGTTCGTCCTCGGTGGACGATACGGCCCACGGCCCCGGTCGCGGAGGGGGATGTCGCTCATCAGCGAGCGTTTCGCCGCCCGTGAGGCGGCCTGGAAGCGCGGGTCGTCGAGCTGAGCGATGCGCTGCAGCAGGTACGGCGGCACGATGCCGCAGTGTGCGTGTGGCGGTGAAAAGTGCGTGGGGAGCGTTGCGCCTGACATGGCCCGAGTCTGCCACCGGGCACGGACATTGGCACCGGCTCCACGCCGCAATGTGTCTGCTTCCGTAGACTCGCGCCATGCGTTTCGGAATTGTCATCCTCCCGCAGGACCCGTGGTCGGTCGCCCGTCGCACCTGGCAGGCGGCCGAGACTCTGGGCTTCGACCATGCCTGGACCTACGACCACCTGTCGTGGCGCTCCCTCGCCGACCAGCCGTGGCGGGCGACGATGCCCACCCTGACGGCCGCGGCCACCGTCACGTCTCGCATCCGCCTCGGCACCTTCGTCGCGTCGCCCAATTTCCGGCATCCGGTTCCGTTCGCGAAGGAGATCGCGACGGTGGACGACATCGCCGGGGGCCGCTTCCTGCTCGGCGTCGGCTCGGGCGGAACCGGCTTCGACGCCTTCGTGCTGGGGCAGCCTGAGTACACGCCGCCCCAGCGGCACGAACGCTTCGCCGAGTTCGTCAGCGGCCTGGACCGGCTGCTGCGGCATGAGGAGCCGGGAAGCGGCGGCATCAGCTTCGACGGCGCCTGGTACAGCGCGGTGAACGCCCGCATGGTGGGCCGCCCCGCCCAGGAGCCGCGCGTGCCGTTCGTCATCGCCGCGAACGGGCCCAAAGGGCTCAGGCTGGTGACCGAGTTCGGGGCCGGCTGGGTGACCACGGGCAAGGACGGCGCCGAGGGGGAGGACTGGTGGACTGCGGTGGCGACGCTTGTCGCCCGACTCGAGGATGCCGCCGAGCGGTCCGGCCGCGACCCGGGCACCATCGAGCGCCACCTTTCCCTCGACAGCGGCGGTTCGTACTCGCTGGAGAGCGTCGGCGCCTTCGAGGACGCCGTCGGGCGCGCCGAGCAACTCGGGTTCACCGATGTCATCAGCCACTGGCCCCGGTCGGAGGGCGTCTACGCGGGCCGCGAGGCCGTGCTGGATGAGGTCGCCGCTCGGTTCCTCGCCCGCTGAGGCCGGCTACGCGCCGCCGGCGCCGGTGTCGACGTCGGGACCGGCGTTCAGGTCGGGCCCGTCGCTCTCGGTGATGTTGATGCTGTCGTCGTCCGGGTCATCGGTTCCGGTGCGGGGAAGCACGGTGTCGGGCAACTTGTCGGGGCCGCCGGTCGCCTGGTAGTCGCCGATGTTCCCCGGCTCGGCGGCCAGGGCATCCGTCTCGTCGTTGCCGGATGGAGCGGTGTCGCTCATGGTTCCTCCTCGTCATGCCGTCGCGGAGCGCGGCCGTGGGTACGCCTTGTTGCGATCCAACCCCACGGCACCACGGGGGACAAGGGGGGAGCGTTCAGCGCCCCTGCGCCAGGAGGGTGCGCGCCCGCTGGACGCCGCGGGCCATGGTGAGCCCGAGGACGGCCAGCCCGATCGTGATCGGGTAGGCCATGAGCCGTTCGACGGTCCCGGGTTCGAAGCCTGCACCGAACTGGAAGACGGCCGTGGCCGCCAGGGAGACCAGCCCGCACGCCAGGAGGGCCCAGCTCGCCCGGCTGACATGGCGCCAACTCCACGCCGCCGCGACGAGTGAGAGCCCGCCTGCGACGAAGAACATGACCGCCCCCACGTAGTGCAGCAGCGGATTCAGGTCCTCCGGCACGAACCCGACGACGACAATCCCGGTGCCCGCGATGACGATGAGCACGCGGGTGATGACCGTCCAGAGCGGATGCGCCGCCGCGGCCGGCAGGATCAGCTTCGCGGCCACCCGGAACACGGCAGCATTCAGGAACAGGGCGCCCACGATCATGGCCACGCCCTGGAGCACGAATGACACATTCATCACCAGGTGCAGGGGAGAACAGACATCCCGCCCGGCGTAGACGCCGCAGTGCAGGGCGCCGAGATCGCTGATGTAGTTGAGCCTGCGGCTGTACGGCGCTGGCCCGGCCCACGCCGCGATGACGATCGCCTCGGCGATGAAGAACTGAAGCACGCTGACCTTGGCCCACGCGCCCACGAGTGTGCGGCTCGTGGCGAGGCTGAAGGCGAAAGCGCGGAGGGCGGGCATGGCCAGCGCCGTCGCCGCCGACTGTTCCGCCCCCGTCTGCCTCACCCGGCCAGTCAACCATGACGGTCGTGCCCGGTGGCAACTCTGCTAGACTCTTGAGGTTGCCGTCGAACGGCCGCGGATAAAGAGAGTTCAGGCATCCGGCCCCGGACACCGCGCAGTGAGAGAAAGGGGATCCCATCTATGGCACTCGAAGCAAATGCTAAGAAGGCGATCATCGAAGAGTACGCTACCCACCCAGGTGACACCGGATCCCCCGAGGTCCAGATCGCGATGCTTTCGCAGCGCATCAAGGACCTCACCGAGCACCTCAAGATGCACAAGCACGACCACCACTCGCGTCGTGGACTGCTGCTTCTGGTGGGCCAGCGTCGCCGTCTGCTCGGCTACCTCGCCGACGTCGACATCAACCGCTACCGTGCGCTCATCGAGCGCCTGGGGCTGCGTCGCTAGGCACCTCTTCGTTCGACAACGCGAACTTCTTGCGAGACGGGCCGTCACCTTCGGGTGGCGGCCCGTTCTGCCGTTCCCGGGTGCACAGTAGGGGCATGAACCGCCATGTGAAACAACGAGCGGATGCCCCGGCCGGCTTCTTCGAGGCCGAAGCGGCGGGCCTCAGGTGGCTGGCCGACGCGCACGGGGCGAGGGTGGCATCCGTCATCGACGTCTCGCCCACCCGCCTGGTGGTGGAAGCGATCGAACCGGCCAGGCCCACGGCCGATGCCGCCGGGCGCTTCGGCCGGGCGCTCGCCGTCACCCACGCCGCCGGCGCCGCCGCGTTCGGCGCCCCGCCCACGGGCTACGACGGTCCGCTCTTCATCGGCAACCGGCCGCTCCCCGCTGCCCGCGAGTCAGCCTGGGGCATCTTCTACGCCCGCGACCGGGTGCTGCCCTACCTCGAGGTCGCGCTGCGCGTCGGCGGGGCGACGGATGCCGCGGCGCGGCTCGTGCGCGCAGCCTGCGACCGCATCGCCGCCGGCGACTTCGACGACGACGAGCCGCCCGCGCGCCTGCACGGCGACCTCTGGAGCGGGAACGTGCTGTGGTCGCCCGACGGGGTCGTGCTCATCGACCCGGCCGCGCACGGCGGACATCGTGAGACCGACCTCGCCATGCTCGCCTTGTTCGGGTGCCCGTACCTGGACGCCGTGCTCGACGGGTACGAGGCGGAGCACCCCCTGCGCGCCGGCTGGCGCGACCGCATCCCGCTGCACCAGTTGCATCCGCTCGCCGTGCACGCCGCCGGCCACGGCCCCGCCTACGGCCGGTCGCTCGAGGCCGCGGCCGATGCGGTGCTCGCCCTGCCCTGAGCCATCCGGTCGTCACGCGGGCTGAACGCCGCTGCGCGGGCTGAACTCAGCCCGCGCAGCGGCGTTCAGCCCGCGCAGCTCTACGCGGTCGGGCTATGCGGTCTGGCCCCGGTGCGGTCCCTCGGCGAACTCCTCGACCACCTTCTCGTTGAAGGCCGGGAGGTCGTCGGGGGTGCGACTTGTCACCAGGCCCTGGTCGACCACCACCTGCTCGTCGACCCAGGTCGCGCCGGCGTTCTTGAGGTCGGTGGTGAGGCTCGGGTACGACGTGAGGGTCCGGCCATCCGCGACGCCCGCCTCGACCAGCATCCACGGGGCGTGGCAGATCGCGCCCACGGGCTTGTGCGCTTCGAAGAACGCCTTCGTGAACGCGACGGCGTCCGTGTCCATGCGCAGGTGGTCGGCGTTGACGACGCCGCCGGGCAGCACGAGGGCGTCGAAGTCCGCCGCCGAGGCGCCCGAGACCGCCAGGTCGACGTCCTGCGCGTACCCGTTCTTGCCGGTCACCTGGCCGGAGGCCGGTGACACGAGAACGGCGGTCGCACCGGCATCCGTCACCGCCTGCCAGGGGCTCGTGAACTCGCTGTCCTCGAAGCCGTTCGTGAGCAGGAACGCCACGCGCTTGCCGGAGAGATCGTTGTTCGCCATCGTTGTACTCCTTTGCTCGGGGAGTGCCGCAGGTGCCCGCGGCACTCATTTCACGCTAGCCCGCAACGCCGAGACTGCCCAGAGTCCGTGAGCGGTCCTACCATGGAGCGCATGAGCCTCTGGAGAACGAAGAGCGTCGAGAACTCCCTGGCGGATTCGCTGGAACAGGGACACAACCTCACCCGGAGCCTCGGCGTGTGGGACCTCGCGGTCATGGGCGTCGCCGTCGCGGTCGGTGCGGGCATCTTCTCGGTCGGCGCCAAGGCGGCCGGCAGCTACGCCGGGCCGTCCGTCACGCTGTCGTTCGTGCTCGCCGCGGTCACCTGCGCGCTCGCGATCATGTGTTACGCGGAGTTCGCGGCCGCTGTGCCGGTTGCCGGTTCCGCCTACACCTTCACCTACGCCACGCTCGGCGAGCTGCTGGCCTGGATCATCGGCTGGGATCTCATCCTCGAGATGCTCACCGCCGCGGCCGTCATCGCGAAGTACTGGGGCATCTACCTCTCCAGCGTCTTCTCGCTCTGGCACTGGGACATCCCCGACACCCTCGACCTCGGCGGGCTGAAACTCAGCTGGGGCGCCTTCGTCATCGTGGCGATCTTCACCGTGCTGCTCGTGCTCGGCACCAAGCTCTCGGCGCGGGTCGCCGGCGTCATCACGGTCATCAAGGTCGGCATCGTCCTGTTCGTCATCGTCGTCGGCGCGTTCTTCATCAAGCCCGTCAACTTCACGCCGTTCATCCCGCCGGCCCAGCCCACCGCGGCGTCGGGAGGCGACGCCTGGTCCCAGTCGCTGTTCTCGTTCGCCACCGGCGCCGCACCCGCGCAATACGGCATCTTCGGCCTGCTCGCCGGCGCCTCACTGGTGTTCTTCGCCTTCATCGGCTTCGACGTGGTGGCGACATCCGCCGAGGAGGTCAAGAACCCGCAGAAGAACCTGCCGCGGGGCATTTTCCTCGGTCTCACCGTGGTCTCGGTGCTGTACATCGCGGTGAGCTTCGTGCTCACCGGAATGGTGCCATACACGGTGCTCGCGGAAGCCGAGGACCCGTCGCTCGCAACGGCGTTCGTCGCGGTCGGCGCGAACTGGGCCGCCCAGGTGATCTCCGTCGGAATCCTGATCGGCCTCACCACCGTGATCATGGTGCTGCTGCTCGGTCTCGCCCGCGTCGTGTTCGCGATGAGCCGCGACGGCCTGCTGCCGCGCTGGCTGAGCCAGACCTCAGCCACCCGGCACACCCCGGTGCGCATCCAGATCATCTGCGGTGCCGTCGTCGCTCTCATCGCCGGCCTGACGGATGTCGGGATCCTCGAGGAGATGATCAACATCGGCACCCTCTCGGCCTTCGTGCTGGTGAGCGTAGGCGTCGTCGTGCTGCGGCGCACGCGGCCCGAGCTGAAGCGTTCCTTCCAGGTGCCGTGGTCGCCGTTCATCCCCATCCTGTCGGCGGTCCTGTGCTTCTGGCTGATGCTGAACCTCACCACCCTCACCTGGGTGCGGTTCCTCGTCTGGCTCGTCGTCGGTTTCATCCTCTACTTCAGCTACGGGAGGCGGCATTCCGTGGTCGGCCTGCGCGCGAAGGGCGCCTTCGACGAGACGCTCCGAGAGGGCACCGGTATCCGGGAATAGTTCTGCGCCACCTCCCGTTGTGCCCTATGTACATGCAAACGCATAGAAAGGCGAGAGGCTGAAAATGCAGTTCGGAATCTTCACCGTCGGCGACGCCACCACCGACCCGACCACCGGCCAGACGCCCACCGACGCCGAGCGCATCAAGGCCATGCTCACCATCGGCAAGCACGCCGAAGAGGTCGGACTCGACGTCTTCGCCACCGGCGAGCACCACAACCCGCCGTTCGTGCCCTCCAGCCCGACCACGATGCTGGGCTATCTCGCCGCGCAGACCGAGAGGATCATTCTCTCCACCGCGACGACGCTCATCACCACGAGTGACCCGGTGAAGATCGCCGAAGACTTCGCGATGCTCCAGGTCATCGCCGACGGCCGCGTCGACCTCACCCTCGGCCGCGGGAACACCGGCCCGGTGTACCCGTGGTTCGGGCAGGACATCCGCCAGGGCATTCCACTTGCCCTGGAGAACTACGCGCTGCTGCGCCGTCTCTGGGACGAGGAGTTCGTGGACTGGAACGGGAAGTTCCGCACGCCGCTGCAGGGATTCCAGTCGACGCCGCGCCCGCTTGACGGTGTGCCGCCCTTCGTCTGGCACGGCAGCATCCGCAGCCCCGAGATCGCCGAACAGGCCGCCTTCTACGGCGACGGCTTCTTCTCCAACCACATCTTCTGGCCGCCCGAGCACACCGCGAAGATGGTCGCGTACTACCGCCAGCGGTTCGAGCACTACGGGCACGGCACCGCCGCGCAGGCGATCGTCGGCCTCGGCGGCCAGGTGTTCATGCGCAAGAATTCGCAGGATGCGGTCGCCGAGTTCCGCCCCTATTTCGACAACGCTCCCGTCTACGGCCACGGTCCGTCGCTGGAGGACTTCACCTCGCAGACCCCGCTCACCGTCGGCAGCCCGCAGGAGGTCATCGACCGCACCCTCGGTTTCCGTGACTACGTGGGCGACTACCAGCGCCAGCTCTGGCTGGTCGACCACGCCGGCCTGCCTCTGAAGACCGTTCTCGAGCAACTCGACATCCTCGGCGGCGAGGTCGTTCCCGTGCTTCGCAAGGAGTTCGCCATGAACCGCCCGGCCGATGTGCCGGACGCGCCCACCCACGCCTCGCTCGTCGCCGCCGCCGGTGCCCGCGAGGACGCCCAGCCTGCCGACCCGGCGACCGGGGCCGCCTTCGGCCTGGGCGCGGCATCCGCTGCCCGGAAGGGAGCCTGATCATGGCCGTTCGCAAGCTCGCCGTTCTCTCCGCCGGTCTCAGTCAGCCGTCTTCCACGCGGATGCTCGCCGACAAGCTCACCTCGGCCACCGTCTCCCGGCTTGAAGAAGCCGGCATCGAGACCGAGGTGACCACGATCGAGCTGCGCGACATCGCCCACGACATCATGAACAACATGCTCACCGGGTTCCCCAGCCCGAAGCTCGACGCAGCGATCGAGACGGTCACCGGCGCCGACGGCCTGATCGCAGTGACGCCGATCTTCACCACGAGCTACAGCGGCCTGTTCAAGTCGTTCTTCGACGTGATCGACAACCGCTCGCTCACCGACATGCCAGTGCTGATCGGCGCGACCGCCGGCACTGCGCGGCACTCGCTCGCGCTCGACTACTCGCTGCGCCCGATGTTCACCTACCTGCACGCCGTCGTCGTTCCCACCTCCGTCTTCGCCGCCAGCGAGGACTGGGGGAGCGGCGCCGACCAGATCAAGACGCTCCCCGAGCGCATCGAACGTGCGGCGGGCGAGCTCGCTGGTCTCGTCGCGGTCAGCGACCGCAGCAGTCGAGTCGACGACCCGTTCGCGCTCGACCCGTCGTTCAGCCCCACCGGCGGCTTCCAGGCGGACTGAGCGGCGGGCGGGGCGCTACATCTCCGGGGCGGGGAAGGCCTCGAAGATCTGGATGAAGCCCGACGCGAGGTGTGGATGGCCCTGGACGAGGTCGGTGGCCGCCTCGATGTCGTCGGCCTGGATGATCGAGTAGCCGGTGATGCCGGAATTCGCGGCCTTCGACCCGGAGGCGTGCACCGCACGGCCGCCGCCGAGGCGGTGACCGAAATCAACGAGCGCGTCGCCGACCCGCTCCGACCACGCGACCCACTCTCGCAGGCGCGTGTCGGCGGCGGCGTCGTCGTTCGCCTCCTCCTCGACGTGGTCGATGTCATCCGTCATGTCTTCCGACAGGACGTCGTCGGGGCCGAAGTCCGGCTCGTCGTGGGGGACGTCGGTGTAGAGAAGGACGAAGGTCGGCATGGCGTCTCCTTGGCTCCGGGACATGTGCCGCTCACCCTACGCCCGGGACTCGGGCGCTGCCATGTCGCATCCGTTGTTTTCAGGGGCCCTCTGTTAGAATGGCGGCGGTCGATCGTATGGTCGACCGAGCACCAATATGGAGCAGGCTGGCAGGAAGCTGGTCCTCGGTGGTGGTTTCCCAGGCGGCGAAGGCCCATGCCTGGTGAATTTCTACTGGTGGCCAGCACAAGTCCGGCGTGACGAAACGCGGCTTAGTTCTGCCTGTTCCCTGCTCCCGCGTACGACTCGCGTGCCATACGGGCGCGCGAGATTTCCCGCCGGACCGGCGCGGAAAGAACACGTAAGGAGATGACCTCTTGGAAGGTCCAGAAATCACGTTCGCCGAGACCGTTATCGACAACGGCAAATACGGCAAGCGCACCATCCGTTTTGAGACCGGGCGACTCGCCCAGCAGGCGCAGGGCTCTGCCGCCGCCTACATCGACGAAGAGACGATGCTGCTCTCGGCGACGTCCGTCAGCAAGCAGCCGAAGGACAACTTCGACTTCTTCCCGCTCACCATCGACGTGGAAGAGCGCATGTACGCCGCCGGGCGCATCCCGGGCAGCTTCTTCCGCCGCGAGGGCCGCCCCTCGACCGAGGCGATCCTCACCTGCCGCCTCATCGACCGTCCGCTGCGTCCGTCGTTCGTCGACGGCCTCCGCAACGAGATCCAGGTCGTCGTGACCGTGCTGGCGATCCAGCCGGAAGAGTTCTACGACGTGCTGGCGATCAACGCCGCATCCATGTCGACGCAGCTCGCGGGCCTGCCCTTCTCCGGCCCCATCGGCGGCGTGCGCGTTGCCCTCATGCCGGGCGAGAACGGCAGCAGCCAGTGGGTCGCCTTCCCGAAGTACTCGCAGATCGAAGAGGCCGTGTTCAGCATGGTCGTCGCCGGCCGGGTCGTGAAGGACGCCCAGGGTGGCGACGACGTCGCGATCATGATGATCGAGGCGGAGGCCACCGACAACGCGTGGGACCTGATCAAGGGCGGCGCCGTCAAGCCGAACGAGCAGGTCATCGCCGAGGGCATCGAGGCGTCGAAGCCGTTCATCAAGCAGCTCGTCGAGGCGCAGCAGAAGGTCGCCGCGGCGGCCGCGAAGCCGACCGCTGAGTTCCCGCTGTTCCCGCCGTACGAGCAGGCCACCTACGACGCCGTCGCCTCCCTCGCCGAGGACAAGCTCGGTGACATCTACCAGATCGCCGGCAAGATCGAGCGTCAGGACGCCGACGACGCCCTGAAGGCGCAGGTCAAGGAAGCCATCGCGGGCAAGATCGAGGCGGGCGAGCTGCCGACATCCGCTGGCAACCAGGTGTCGGCCGCGTACAAGTCCGTCACCAAGAAGGTCGTGCGCACCCGCGTGCTGAACGAGGGCATCCGCATGGACGGTCGCGGTCTGGCGGACATCCGCCCGCTCGACGCCGAGGTGCAGGTCATCCCGCGCGTGCACGGCTCTGCGATCTTCCAGCGCGGCGAGACCCAGATCCTGGGCGTCACCACGCTGAACATGCTCAAGATGGAGCAGACGATCGATAGCTTGAGCCCGGTCACCAAGAAGCGCTACATGCACAACTACAACTTCCCGCCCTACTCGACCGGTGAGACCGGCCGGGTCGGAACGCCGAAGCGCCGCGAGATCGGCCACGGCGCGCTCGCCGAGCGTGCCCTGGTTCCCGTGCTGCCCACGCGCGAGGAGTTCCCGTACGCGATCCGCCAGGTGTCCGAGGCGCTCGGGTCCAACGGGTCCACCTCCATGGGTTCCGTCTGCGCGTCGACCCTGTCGATGCTGAACGCCGGTGTGCCGCTGCGCGCGCCCGTCGCCGGCATCGCCATGGGCCTGATCTCCGACACCACGGATGGCGAGACCCGCTACGCGGCCCTCACCGACATCCTCGGCGCCGAAGACGCCCTCGGCGACATGGACTTCAAGGTCGCCGGCACGAGCGAGTTCGTCACGGCCATCCAGCTCGACACGAAGCTCGACGGCATCCCCGCCTCCGTGCTCGCCGGCGCGCTGAACCAGGCGAAGGATGCCCGCACCACGATCCTCGCCGTGCTGAACGCCGCGATCGACGCCCCCGACGAGATGGCGCCCACCGCGCCGCGCGTCATCAGCGTGCAGATCCCCGTCGACAAGATCGGCGAGCTGATCGGCCCGAAGGGCAAGACGATCAACGCGATCCAGGACGAGACCGGCGCCGACATCTCGATCGAGGAAGACGGCACCGTGTACATCGGCGCCGTCGACGGCCCGTCGGCCGAGGCCGCGCGCGCGCAGGTCAACGCCATCGCGAACCCCACCAACCCGGAGGTCGGCGAGCAGTTCCTCGGCACCGTCGTGAAGATCGCCGCGTTCGGCGCCTTCGTGTCGCTGCTGCCGGGCAAGGACGGCCTGCTGCACATCTCTGAGGTGCGCAAGCTCGCCGGTGGCAAGCGCGTCGAGAACGTCGAAGACGTGCTCGGCGTCGGCCAGAAGATCCTGGTGGAGATCACCAAGATCGACGACCGCGGCAAGCTCTCGCTCGCCCCCGTGGTCGACGAGTCCGCCGAGGCCGAGGCGTCGCCTGCCGAGGTCCCCGCCGAGAGCTAACCCCTCCCGCCGCCACACGCCGAAACCGGAGTTGTGGTCGTTATGACTCGATCATTCCGACCACAACTCCGGTTTCGCGTTAAGCGGATGCGGCGTGCAGCACGCGCTCGAAGGCGCGGTGCAGGGCGGCGTTGGCCGCCACCGGGTCGCCGAGGTTCGCGAAGGCGAACGCGCCGTCGCGGGCGAGGAAGAACTCGTCGGCCGCGTCGCCGGCACGTTCATGACCCAGGGTGCGGAACAGCGACTCCACCTTCATCAGGTACCACTCCCGATGGGACTGCACGGCGGCGCGCACCGGGTGGTTGGCCTCGGTGAACTGGGCGGCGGCGTTGATGAACGGGCAGCCGCGGAACGCAGGATCCATGAGCTCGGAGGAGATCTCGGCCACGACGCCGCGCAGCCGTTGTTCGGCACTGCTCTCGCGCTTCTCCAACGCCGACACGAAATCGCGGCTGCGCTTGTCGCGTCCTTGCAGGTAGGCGACGATGAGCGAGTCCTTCGACCGGTAGTACTTGTAGAAGGTGGCCTTGGTCACCTGCGCCTCGCTGATGATGCGGTCGACGCCGACGGTGTGCACGCCCTCGGAGTAGAAGAGCCGGTCGGCGACGCCGAGGATGCGCACCCGGGCGTGGACGCGCGGTGCGGCGGGAACCAGCACGGGAACCGCCGCAGGAGTTGGCCGGGTATCGGTCAGGACCATCCGGCCAACTCCTCCTGGGACTGACATCCCGCGGTGCGCGGGTGCTAGGGACACCCATTTTTCTTGTTCTGCGTCGAACAGGGGTGGAAGCGTGCTTCTTCCCCAACACCGAGCCCCCTGCCAAAAGTACGAGAAGCCCGTCAATGTGCGATGTTTTGGGGTGGTCACCGCACTTCGACAACCAGACTGTAGCACAGTGATAGACAGGTCGGTCTGTCCACGGCGAAATCACCCCCGAGCAGGGGTTCCGTTCCGTGGCGCTTCCCACCGTTCCCAGCCGGGCCGACGGATGCCGGGGTAGGGTGGGCGGATGACCGGCGCCGTCGAATTCCCCCTGTCCCAACCGGAACTGGCCTTTCACGCGGCGGGCGGATCGCTGGTGCGGCGCACCGTTCTGCCCGGTGGAACGCGCATCCTCAGCGAGCACGTCCCGGGATCCCGGAGCCTCACGATCGGCTTCTGGGTGGCCGTCGGGTCACGCGACGAGCTGCCGGGGCACTTCGGCTCCACCCACTTCCTCGAGCACCTGCTGTTCAAGGGCACGACGACGCGCTCCGCCCTCGACATCGCGGTCGCCTTCGACTCGGTCGGCGGCGAGCACAATGCCATGACGGCCAAGGAGTACACCTGCTACTACGCGAAGGTGCGCGACCGTGACCTGGCGATGGCGGTGGAGGTGCTCACCGACATGTTCACCTCCTCCCTGCTCGACCCGGCGGAGTTCGAGACCGAACGCGGCGTCATCCTCGAAGAACTCGCCATGGCCGACGACGACCCGGGTGATGTGGCGAACGAACGCCTGTTCTCGGCTGTGTTCGGGGAGCATCCGCTGGGGCGGCCCATCGGGGGAACACCCGACGCGATCCGCGGCGTCTCGCGCGACGCCGTCAACGAGCACTACGCCGCGAACTACCGGCCGCAGGACCTCGTGGTCACCGTCGCGGGCGCCGTCGACCACGACGTGCTCGTCTCGCAGGTGACGCGCTCGCTGGCCCTGGCCGGCTGGGACCTCGGCGAGCCGGCCATCCCGGTGGGCCGCCGGAGCGACGGCGCTGCGGACATCAGCCGCGGCACGGCGCTCAGCCTCGTGGAGCGTCCCCTCGAGCAGGCCAACCTGCTGATCGGCATGCCGGGCCTCGTCGCCGGCGATGACCGCCGCGTGACCATGAGCGTGCTGAACGCCGTGCTCGGCGGCGGCATGTCCTCCCGGCTGTTCCAAGAGGTGCGGGAGAAGCGCGGGCTGGCCTACTCGGTGTATTCCTTCGCGCCTGCCTATTCCGACGCCGGCCTGTTCGGCATGTACGCCGGCTGCAGCCCGTCGAAAGCGGGCCAGGTCGCGGAACTGATGCTCAGCGAGCTTCACCGGCTCGCCGACGGCGGCGTCACCGCGGAGGAGATGCGGCGCGCCAACGGGCAGCTCTCCGGCGCGTCGGCCCTCGCCCTGGAAGACTCCGACACGCGGATGTCGCGGCTCGGCCGGTCGGAGATCACCCTCGGCGAATTCGTGGACCTCGACGAGGCGCTGCGCCGGCTGGCGCTCGTGACGCGCGACGACGTGCGGGCGCTCGCCGCCGACCTGGCCGCAGCCCCGATGTCGATCTCGGCGGTCGGTGCCCTCCGGCCGGACGTGTTTGCGCCGCTTCTGCCGGCGGGCGTGGGAAGCTAGGGAGGGCGCCCGGCGCCCTCCATCTCCGTTCCGCCCGATCCACCCGAGGGTCAGCTACAACCGAAAGGGTCAGCGATGCCCCACTATCTTTACCTGGTGCGGCATGGAGAGCAGCAGGATGCCGAGCACGGCATGCCAGACGGCCCCCTGTCGGCGCGTGGCATCCGCCAGGCCCAGCTCCTGGCCGAACGGCTCGGCGGCGTGCCGTTCACCGGCGCGTGGCACTCCCCGTTGCAGCGCGCCGTCGAGACCGCGCGCATCGTCGCCGAGTGGATGCCGGCGCTCACCCCTGAGCCGTCCCCGCTCCTGTTCGACTGCATCCCGTCGGGGAAGTCGCCGGAGACGCCCGCCGCCTACGACCCCTTCTTCGGCTCCGTCACCGAGGCCGACATCGACGCCGGTCGCGCCCAGATGAGCGACGCGGCTGCCGAATTCCTGCAGTCGCGCCCCGGCGACCGCCACGACCTCTTGATCACGCACAACTTCGTGATCGCATGGTTCGTGCGCGAGGTACTCGGCGCCCCCGAATGGCGCTGGGTCAACATCAACCAGGCCAACTGCGGTCTGACCGTGCTGCTGCAGAAGCCCGGCCGCCCATGGAGCCTCGTCACCCACAACGACCTCGGGCACCTTCCGGTCGAGCTGCGCACCGGCCTGCCTGACCCGTTGCTCATCTAGCTCCTGGGCCGCCCGAGCCTCAGCTGAGCCGTTTCAGGTACCAGTTCGTGGCGTTGGGGTTGTCGTTGTACGGCGGCACGTCGACGTACCCCGACCTCGTGTACAGCGCCCCGGCCGCCTCCAGGCTCGAGTTCGTGTCGAGCACGACCTCCTCCGCCCCCATCTCACGGGCGCGGCGCTCGAGCTCCGCGAGCAGCACGCGCCCCCACCGCCGACCGCGCACGTGCGGCTGCAGGAACAGGTGCTTGATCTCGAAGCGCACCGGTTCGCCGGGGCCGGTCTCCAGCCGACGGATGCCGCCGCACCCGACGAAGACGGTGTCCCCGGCGTCCGTGCTGCCCGTCCCACGGTCCTCACTCACCAGCAGGAACAGGCCGGTCGGCGGCACGAACTGCTCCGGGTTGGGGAATGTGGTGCGGTAGGTGCCCTGCGTGCTCGGAAAGGAGGACTCCCGGTCGCTGAAGTACTGGGTGAGGAGGGCGAGGGCTCCGGCATCCGTCACCGAGACCGGGGTGAATTCTGGCATGCCCCTAGGGTACGGTGACTGCGCGCCCGTGTGACGACCCGGATCGGGCGGAGGGGTTGAAATTCCCCGGCGTCGGGCAACACTGGAGACCTCATGAGACTTCTCGGACTGGCGCTGGTCGTCGTGCTCGGTCTCTCCGGATGCGCGTCGGCACCTGGCTACCCGGCATCCGTTGCGGCCGGGCTGGAGCGACGGGTGATGGCCGTGGCGACGGACTGCGCCGACGGGCACTTCACCGACGCCCTGGCGAAGCTGGGCGACCTGCAGGCGGCCGCCGCGAGCGCCCAGGCTGACGGCGACATCAGCGCCGACCGGCAGGCGCGCATTTCCACGGCGATCGACCTCGTGCGTCAGGACCTGCAGGCGCGGATCGCCGAAGCACAGCGCACCGCCCTGGACGGCGCCATCAGCTCCCTCAAGGAGGAGCAGCAGAAACTCGCCGAGCAACAGAAGCAGGCCGAGCAACAGCAGGCCGAGCTCGAGAAGAAGGCGAAGGAGGCCGAGCAGCAGGCGGTCGACGAGCCGGCGCCCGCGCAGCCCGCCCCCGACGAGCAGAACCCGCCAAAGGACGACACGCACGGCAAGTCCGGCAAGTCCGACGAATCCGGGAAGCCCGGCAAGTCAGGCAAGTCAGGCAAGTCAGGCAAGTCGGGCAAGGACTGACAGCGAAAGGCGCCCGCGCCCGTCTTGGTAGATTGGCAGCATGACAACACGGGTGGCCGTCATCGGCGCAACGGGAAAGATGGGCCGCCTCGTCGCCGACCTCGTGGAGCAGTCCGACGACTTCGAACTCGTCGCGCGGCTGAGTTCGGCCAGCGAGCTCTCTGACATGCTGCCGGCCGAGATCGCCGTCGATGTGACGCGGCCCGGCGTCAGCCAGGACGTCGTGGAGTACGCCGTCGACCATGGCTTGAGAGTGCTGGTGGGCACGTCGGGGTGGTCGGAGGAGCGGATCGCCGCGCTGTCGCGCCGGGTGGAGGGGCATGACGACACGGGCGTCGTCATCATCCCCAACTTCTCGCTCGGGTCGGTCCTCGCCACCTTCTTCGCCACGCTTGCCGCGCCCTTCTTCGACTCGATCGAGATCATCGAGGCCCACCACGCCGGAAAGGTGGACTCGCCGTCGGGAACAGCCGTCCGCACGGCCGAGCTCGTCTCGGCCGCCCGGGCCGCGCAGGGGCCGGTCTCCGCGCCGCACACCGACCAGCGGGCCCGCGGCCAGGAGGTGGGTGGCATCCCCGTGCACAGCCTGCGCCTGGCCGGGGTGCAGGCCCGCCAAGACGTCATCTTCGGCGGCGGGGGAGAGACGCTCACGATCCGTCACGACACCACCTCCCCGTCGTCGTACGAGCGGGGCATCCTGCTGGCCCTGGCCGCCACGCGCGACGCGGTGGGCGTCACGGTCGGGCTCGACAAGCTGATCCCGCTCACGCCGGCGGCGGCCGGGCAGACCCCGTGAAGGGCCGCATCGCAGCCCTCCTGATGGCCGCGCTGCTGGCCTTCTACCTCGTCGTCGTCGGCTGGCGCGCGGTGCTCTTCGTGCAGAGCGGCAACCCGATCGGCATCGTCATCGGCATTGCCCTCCTCGTGCTTCCCCTCATCGGTGTCTGGGCGCTCGCCCGGGAACTCATGTTCGGCGTGCGCTCCGAACGCCTCGTGCACCGGCTCGACGCGGACGGCGGCCTGCCGGTGGAGCAGTTCCCCGTGCGACCGAGCGGCCGGCCCGAGCGGAGTGCAGCGGATGCCGACTTCCCGCGCTTCCAGGCGGACGTCGAGGCCCACCCCGAGGACTGGCAAGCCTGGTTCCGCCTCGGCCTCGCCTACGACGCGGCGGGCGACCGGCGGCGGGCGCGCGGCGCCATCCGCACCGCGATCAGCCTCGAGCGGGGCCGGCAGGCGGATTAGTCGCCGGGTGCAGCCACCGCGTCGGCGGGCGTGCGGTCGCGGAAGTGGAAACCGTCGTCGGCCAGGGTGCGGGAGCTGACGCGCTGGTCGGACAGGAGGAGGTCCTCCCCGGCGTCCTGCATCGCGAGCCGGATCAGCGGCGCCGGCACGGGCAGAAGGAACGGCCGGTGCATGGCGGAGGCCATGGCCCGCACCACGTCGTCGGCGGTGGCAGGGGTGGGACCGACGAGATTGACCGGGCCCGACAATGACGACGCCGCGAGCAGGTGCACGATCGCGGCCGCCTCATCGTGGTGCCCGATCCAGGCCCAGTGCTGGTCGCCACGTCCGAGCGGCCCGGCCAGGCCGAGCGACGCGATCAGGCGCAGGGGCTCGAGGGCCCCGCCGCGGCCGAGGACGAGTCCCGTGCGCACCACGACGACGCGGGTGTCGCCGGCTGCGCGGTTCGCCTCCCGCTCCCACGCCGCCGCCACGTGCGCGAGGAAGCCCGCGCCTGCCGGGGCGTCCTCGGTCAGCAGCTCGCCCGGTCGGTTGCCGTAGTAGCCCACCGCTGAGCCGTTCACCAGCACGCGCGGCGGCTGCGGCGCCCGGGCGATCGCATCCGTGAGGGTGCGCGTCGACAGCACCCGGGACTGCAGGATGGTGCGCCGGTAGCCCGGCGTCCAGGGCAGGCGCGACAGCGAGGCACCCGCGAGGTTGACCACCGCGTCGACGCCGTCGAGCGCGCCCGGCTCGATGCTGAGCGTGCGCGGCTCCCAGCGGAATTCGTCAGCCGACCGCGTCTCCCGGCGCACAAGCCGTAACGGCGTGTGCCCGGTGGCGCGGAGCTGCCGGCAGAGCTCGGTTCCGATGAAACCGGAGGCCCCGGAGACGAGAACGCGCATGGGCGCGGATCAGGCCAGTTCGGCTTCGAGGGTGATCGGGATGCCGGCCAGGGCCTGGGAGATGGGGCAGTTCTTCTTCGCATCCTCGGCGAAGGTGACGAACTCCTCCTCGCTGATCCCGGGAACGGTGGCGCTCACCAGGAGGTGGCTGCCGACGACCCCGGTGCCGGCGGCGAAGGTGACCGCCGCGGTGGTCTGGATGCTCGTCGGCGGGTGCCCCGCCTCGGCGAGGGCGAGCGACAGCGCCATCGAGAAGCAGGCGGAGTGCGCGGCCCCGAGGAGTTCCTCCGGGTTGGTCGTGTTCGCCTCCCCTTCGGCGCGCGCCTTCCAGTTCACGTCGAACTCGCCCGCCTTCGAGGAGTCCAGCGCGACCTTGCCGCTGCCGGACATGAGATCGCCGTTCCAAACGGTTGTTGCTTCACTCGTGAGTGCCATGCTGAACCCTCCTGAACTCGGATGCCCAGCCTACCGAGCTTTCACCGATTACAGCAGGGCCCGCACGCACGGGCGGATAGCGTTCGTCGCCTCACGACGCCGTTTCCCACGGCAGCGCCGTGCCCGCGTCCAGCGGGTGGACCGGCACGACCACCACGGGCCGGCGCTGCCGGTGGGCGAGGTTCGCGGCCATTGACCCGGTGAAGAACTCCTGCAGGCCGCCGCGCACGCCCGGCCGCCGGGTGCCGACGACGATGAGGGACGCGTCGAGGTCCTCGGCGAGCTGGCCGAGCGCGAGGGCCGGTTCTCCCGACACCTCGCGGGTGCTCCAGCGGATGCCGCTGCCGTCCAGCAGGCCGGCGAGGTGTTGCGCCAGGTCGGCGTCGAACTCGGGGGTGTCCATCGCGGGGAGGTCGGGGTCGAACGACAACGACGACACCGTCCCGTCCATCATGGCCTGCACCATGTATCCGCTGTCGTCGGCGTGCGCGCACACCAGGTCGGTGCCGAGGCGCGCCGCGAGCCGCGCCGCTTCCCGCACAACGGTGTCGGGCTGCCCGGGGAAGACCCCCACCAGGATGCAACCGCCTCGGTCGTTCGCGTCGTTGTTCATGGGATACCTCTTTCACCTCGTTCGCCGTTGAACGCGACGTGGTCGCTGTCTCCACGTCCTGCTCGTAGTCTGCCAGATCGCCCGGCTCACAGGAATTTCCAATCCGAATCTGCGATGGCGCCGAATAACGGTGTGAGCACGGGAAACCCGTGCACGTCACCTAGGAGGAACCTGAAATGAGCACATCCCCGAATCGCCTGCTGGCCACCATCTTCGGAGCGGTCTATCTTCTCGTCGGCCTGCTCGGCTTCACCGTCACCGGTGGCGTCGGCTTCGTCTCGACCGATGGCGGGCTGCTCCTCGGCATCTTCGCGGTCAACCCGCTGCACAACATGGCGCACCTGCTCATCGGCGCCGCACTGCTGATCGCCGGGCTGTCGACGGTCGCCGCGTCCAAGACGGTCAACACCACGATCGGCGCGGTGTACCTGCTTCTCGGCATCGTCGGATTCTTCATCGCGGACACCCCGCTGAACATCCTCGCGCTGAACACGCCGGACCACTTCCTGCACCTCGGCAGCGCGATCGTGCTGCTGGGCGCCGGACTCGGAGCGGACAAGTCGGTGCGCTCCACGCACGCCGCCGCCATCTGACACCCGTCCACGAGCAGGAGGAGCACACCGTGACAGCCACGACCCGGATCTGGTTCGCCTTCGCAGCAGTCGGTGCGGGCATGATCCATCTCGCCGTCGCAGCCGGTGCTCCTCTCCTGCTCACCATCGTCCTGGCCGGGTTCGGTATCGCCGAACTCGGCTGGGGCGTCGGCGTGCTCGTGCGCGGACGGTTGCTCGTGGCGCGGGTCGTGCTCGGCGCGGCCCTGGTGCCGGTGCTCTTCTGGGGCGCGATCGCCACGGTGGGCAGCGGATGGGGCCCGGTCGCCGGGGACGCACTGCCGCTGTTTCCGATGGCGGTGGCGTCGCTGTTCGACCTCTTCGTCGCCGCTACGCTGGCCGTCCACGGGCGCCGCCACGCGGCATCCGACACCCCGGCCCGTGCGCCTGCGGCCACGGCCCGGCAGGACTGGGGTTTCCTGGCGGCGCTCACCGTCGCCGGGGCGCTCTTCTCGGGGCTCGTGACCCCGGCGCTCGCCGCCACAGAGGCCGGCAGCAAGGCTGTGCCTCACGGCAGCCACGGGATCCCCGGACTGGAGTTCCTGGACGCCGGTCACGGGCATCACCACTGACCATCGCCGATGCGGCCGGCGGGAGATTCCTCCCGCCGGCCGCATCGCGCTCAGACGACCGGGGCGTCGGGCGTGGGCTTGACCCAGCGGTCATCGGCGGCGATCGCCGCCACCTTCGGGTCGTCCTCGTCGGCGCCGTAGTCGCTCTCGGTGGTCTTGTCGATTCCGTCGCGCACCTTCGCGGCCCGGAAGACGATCGTGAGCACAACCGAGACGATCGCATTGATCACGAAGGCGCTCACGGCGATGTACACCGGGACACTGGTGAACGGGAACGGTGAGATCGAGCCGCCGAAGTGGGCGTGCGTCACCGGGTTGACCACGTTGTACGCCGCGATCGTGCCGTAGACGATGCCCGCCGCCCAGCCGATCAGCAGGGCCAGGCGGTGGAACCACCGGGTGTACAGGCCGGCGACGATGGCGGGGAACGTCTGGAGGATCCAGATCCCGCCGAGCAGCTGCATGTTGATCGCCGCGGACTGGTCCATGAGCAGCACGAAGATCAGCGCACCGAACTTCACGATGAGCGACGTCAGCTTCGATACCTTCGCCTCCTGCTCCGGGGTGGCGCCCGGCTTGATCAGGTCCTTGTAGATGTTCCGTGTGAACAGGTTCGAGGCCGCGATCGACATGATGGCGGCGGGGACCAGGGCCCCGACCGCGATCGCCGCGAGGGCGACGCCGGCGAACCACGACGGGAAATTGTCGAGGAACAACTGCGGGACCACGAGCTGCGGGTTGACCTTCCCGTTCAGGTCCACCGGGTTCGTGCCGGCCTTGATCGCCATGTAGCCGAGCAGCGCGAGGAAGCCGAGCATGAGCGAGTACAGCGGCAGCACGACGGCGTTCCTGCGGATCGTGTTCCGGCTCTTCGTCGACAGCACGCCGGTGATCGAGTGCGGGTACATGAACAATGCCATGGCCGACCCGAGTGCCAGCGTCCAGTAGGCGTTGAAGCTGGCCGCCCCGGGAATGACCGATCCGACCGGGTTTCCGGTCGCCGGGTTGGTGCCGGCCATCTTCGTCTCCGCCGCGTCGAAGATCCCCGCCCAACCACCGAGGTGGGAGGGCAGCCACACGATGGCCACGATCACCGCGATGTAGATGAGAAGGTCCTTCACCACCGCGATCACCGCCGGGGCGCGCAGGCCCGCGGTGTAGGTGTACGCCGCCAGCACGACGAACGCGATGATCAGGGGAAGGTCCTGCAGGAAGACATTGCTGCCGCTGCCGAGACCGAGCACCGTGAGGACCGCCTTGATGCCCACCAGTTGCAGGGCGATGTACGGCATGGTGGCGACGATGCCGGTGACCGCGATCGCCGTCGACAACGACTTGCTGCCGTACCGGCCGCCCACGAAGTCCGCCGGGGTGACGTAACCGTGCCGGTGCGAGACCGACCAGAGCCGCGCCATCAGCAGGAACACGATCGGGTACAGCACGATCGTGTACGGCACGGCGAAGAATCCGCTCACCGCCCCGGTGCTGTACATGGCCGCCGGCACCGCGATGAAGGTGTACGCCGTGTAGAGGTCGCCGCCGAGCAGGAACCAGGTGACCCAGTTGCCGAAGCTCCGGCCGCCGAGGCCCCACTCGTCGAGTGTCTTGAGGCCGCGGTCGGCGGGCTTGACCCGCCACCTCACGGCCAGGAAGCCGAGGACGGCGACAGCGACGAAGATGACGATCACGACGGCGAGGGCGACACCGTCGATCGGGCGGGCGCCGGCGGCGGCCGCGAGGGGAACCATGGTGACGGCGCTCATCGCACGACCTCCGATCCATCGGTCGTCCGGTCGCCGCGCACGACTCCGCGCCGCCGCCGGTCCTCCCGGATGACGATCCCGTAGATGATCCAGAGCAGGAACGCCTCGAGGAACACCTCCAGGATCTGGAACCAGTAGAAGAACGGCATGCCGAACAGCTCGGGATCCTTGCGCGCGTAGAGCGGCACGATCAGCGGCACGATGATCCCGATGACCAGCAGCACGCCGGCGATCACATAGGGCGCCGGCTTCGCCGGTCCGCGGGTGGGTGTTGTCGTCGCAGACATCTTTGTCTCCCTTGCCTCCCGTGCCGGGCAGAACTTCTGCCTGACCGGGGTTTCAACAGCGCGGAATGCGCCGCCGAATGCCCCTCCGGGGGAATCTCGAACTGAGGATATACCCGTGTAGCCTGTGCACATGCAGCTCACCGGACCAGTGTTCGCGTAGGACACGCCCCTGTGGACATCCTGCACCTCGCACTCATCGCGCTCGCCGGGGCCTGCGCCGGGGCGGTGAACACCCTCGCCGGCGGTGGCACGCTCCTGGTGTACCCGGCGCTCCTGGCGTCCGGGCTCCCTCCGGTCGCGGCGAACATCACCTCCCTCATCGGGCTTACCCCCGGTTACGTCGGCGGCGCCTACGCCTACCGGCGGGAGATCCGCGCCGAGAGGCACCGACTGCCGGTCCTGATCCCCGTCGCCCTCGCCGGTGCGGTCGCCGGCGCCCTGATCCTGCTCGTCACACCGGGGGACACGTTCGAGGCCGTCATCCCCTTCCTCGTGCTGTTCTCGTCGCTGCTGCTGTTCGTGCAGCCGTGGCTGAAGAAGCGGCTGAGGCCGGCGGATGCCGCAACCCGGTCACGGGGTCTCGGTCTCGTCGGCGCCGTCGGGGTCTTCATCGCCTCCGCCTACGGGTCGTACTTCAGCGCCGGTGTCGGCGTGCTCATGCTGGCGCTGCTCGGCGCCACGATCCACGCCGACTTCCAGCGCATCAACGGGCTGAAGAACGTGCTGTCCCTGGTCATCGTGCTCGCCGGCGTGGCGGTGTACGCCTTCTCCGGGCACACCGACTGGTGGGCGGTCCTGGTGTTGCTTCCGTCCTCCGGCGTCGGCGGGTGGCTCGGCGGCCGCCTTGCCCGTCGCCTCAACGGCGACGTGCTGCGCTACGCCGTCACGGCCCTCGGCGTGGTGCTGGCGGTGGTGCTCTTCCTCGTCTGACCGGGGCTACAGCAGGCGGTCCGTCGCGGCATCCGCTGTGCCGTCGAAACGGGCGTCGAGCACGGCCTGGAACACGGTCCCTGCCGGGTCGGCCCGCAGGAACAACGTCATCGACGACCGGAGCTTCCGAGCGTCGACCGCGCCGAAGATCGCCTCCGCCGATGGTGCCGGCGCCTCGATGACGGCCGTCGCGCACACGACGAGGCGGGGCCCGAGCAGCGGATGCGCGAGGTAGGCCTGCGCCTCGGCGAGCGAGGCGATCGCGTAGCGCTGCGCCATGGCGCTGTGGCCCAGCCCGGCGAGCTGCGGGAAGACGAACCACATCCAGTGCGTGACCTTGCGGCCACGGCGCACCTCGGCCAGGGCCCGGTCGTACGTGCCGTCGTCGTCCTGGGCGCTCACGAAGCGCTCGAGGTCGTAGCGATCGTCCATGCAACGGATGCTACCCGCCGTCAACCCGGAGGAGCACGCCGGGCTCCTCGAACGCTTCGGTCTCGACCCGAAAGACCTCATGGGCACGTTCGGGGGCATGTTCAAGGGGTGAGCCTTCGCTCGTGGGCGCCTCCAGCCGGGAACCGATAGCCTGTAGGTCGTGTCTACGTCATCCAACCCCTTCGGCCAGGTCCTCGTCGCACTCGTGACCCCGTTCACCGCGGACGGGGAAGTGGACTGGCCGGCCGTCGAGAAGCACATGGACGACGTCATCAGCGCCGGCGCGGACGGCATCGTCGTCAGCGGCACGACGGGGGAGACGTCGACCCTGACCGACCCGGAGAAGATCCGGCTGGTCGAGGTCGGCAAGGATGTCTCGGCCGGGCGCGCGAAGATCATCACCGGCGGCGGCTCCAACGAGACCGCGCACGCCATCGAGCTGGCGCGCCAGAGCGAGCGGGCCGGCGCCGACGGCAACATGATCGTGACGCCGTATTACAACAAGCCAACGCAGGCCGGCGTGCTCACCCACTTCCGCATGATCGCCGACGCGACCGACCTCCCGGTCATCCTCTACGACATCCCGGGACGCACCGGCATCCCGATCGCGTACGAGACGATCCTCCGCGCGGCCAAGCATCCCAACATCCTCGCGATCAAAGACGCCAAGGGCGACTTCGCGCAGGCCAGCCGCGTGCTCAACCAGACCGACCTGCTCTACTTCTCCGGCGACGACGCGAACGTGCTGCCGCACCTCGCGATCGGCGCCACCGGCCTGGTGGGGGTGACCGCGAACATCGCGGCCCGGCCCTACCGGCAGATGATCGACGCCGTCAACGCCGGCGACCTGGCCACGGCCACCATGGCGCACCAGCGGCTCGAGCCCCTGGTGCGCGCCGTCATGACGCACGTGCCCGGCACGGTCGCGGCCAAGTACATCCTGCACGGGCTCGGCCGCATCGGCAGCCCGCGCGTCCGACTTCCCCTGGTCGGCCCCGAGGAATGGGAGGCAGCGAAGATCGAAGACGAGATCGACCTGGTCTCCGACATCCCGGGCGTCGACTTCTCCAACTTCCGCCCCGACCGCAACGCTGCCGCCGGCGGCGCCCTGCCGAAGGTCGCCGGCACAACCCGCTAGGAGGGCACATGCCCAACGACGTATACGACCCGCCCGCACTCGAACCGGGCACGCTGCGCGTCACCCCCATCGGTGGCATCGGCGAAATCGGCCGCAACATGACCACGTTCGAAATCGACGGCAAGATCCTCATCGTCGACTGCGGCGTGCTGTTCCCCGAAGAGCACCAGCCCGGCGTCGACCTGATCCTCCCCGACTTCACCCCGATCCGGGACCGCATGGACGACGTCCTCGGCGTGGTGCTCACCCACGGCCACGAGGACCACATCGGGGCGGTGCCGTACCTGCTGAAGCTCCGCCAGGACATCCCGCTGATCGGCTCGGCGCTCACCCTCGCCTTCGTCGAGGCGAAGCTCAAGGAACACCGCATCAAGCCGTACACCCTGCAGGTGAAGGAGGGGCAGGAGGAACGCCTCGGCCCGTTCGACCTGGAGTTCGTCGCGGTGAACCACTCCATCCCCGACGCGCTGGCCGTCGCCATCTTCACCGACGGCGGCTCGGTGCTGCACACCGGCGACTTCAAGATGGACCAGCTCCCGCTCGACGACCGGCTGACCGACCTCCGTGACTTCGCGCGGCTCGGCGAGGAGGGCATCGACCTGTTCCTGGTCGACTCCACCAACGCCGACGTCCCCGGCTTCACGCCCACCGAGCGGGCCATCGGCCCGGTGCTCGACGACGTCATCTCCCGCGCTCCTCGCCGCGTCATCGTCGCCAGCTTCTCCAGCCATGTGCACCGCGTGCAGCAGGTACTGGACGCCGCACACGCCAACGGGCGTCGCGTCGCACTCCTCGGCCGCTCCATGGTGCGCAACATGACCATCGCCGCCGAGCTCGGCTACCTCAAGGTGCCCGAGAACGTGCTCGTCGACTTCAAGAAGGCCAAGGACATCCCCGACGACAAGATCGTCTATATGTCGACCGGGTCGCAGGGCGAGCCGATGGCCGTGCTCAGCCGCATGGTCAACAAGGACCACCAGATCGACGTCGGCGAGGGCGACACCGTCATCCTCGCCTCCAGCCTCATCCCCGGCAACGAGAACGCCGTGTACCGCATCATCGACGGGCTCACGAAGCTCGGCGCCAACGTCGTGCACAAGGCCAACGCGAAGGTGCACGTTTCCGGGCACGCCGCCGCCGGCGAGCTGCTCTACGTCTACAACATCCTGAAGCCCAAGAACGTGCTGCCCGTGCACGGCGAATACCGCCACCTCGTCGCCAACCAGCGCATCGCGATGTCCTCCGGCGTGCCCGAGGAGAACACAATCCTCGCCGAGGACGGCACGGTCATCGACCTGCGTGACGGCGTCGCATCCGTCGTCGGCCAGCTCGACCTCGGCTTCGTCTACGTCGACGGGTCGACCGTCGGCTCCATCACGGATGCCGACCTCAAGGACCGCCGGATCCTGGCGGAAGAGGGGTTCATCTCGATCATCGTCGTCTTCGACTCGTCGACGGGCAAGATCGTCGTCGGCCCGGAGATCCACGCGAAGGGCTTCGCGGAGGACGAGAAGGTCTTCGACGCGCTGAAGCCCAAGATCGAACAGGCCCTCGCCGACGCGGCGCACAACGGCACGCGCGACACGCACGCGCTCGCGCAGGTCGTGCGCCGCGTTGTGGGCCGCTGGGTGAGCAGCGGCTACCGCCGCAAGCCCATGATCGTGCCGCTCGTCATCGAGGCGTAGCCGGCGCATCCGTTTCGCTGACCGGGATACGGCAACTCACTCGGTCAGGGCCGCTCGAGCTGCACCCGGGTCTCGGCGTCGACGAAGCCGAGTGAGCGGTACAACCGGATCGCGGAGTACTCCGGATCGGCCACCATCACGAGCGTCGTCGCGCCGAGGTCGTCGAGCGCGTACCGGCCTGGCGGCGTGCACGCATGGACGCCGCATAGCGCTGGAGGAACGCGCGGTACTCGGCGGCCGGGAACGTCGTGTTGTTGGGTTCCATCACGCGCACGGCAGCGTCCCAGTCACTGGCACTGTCCAGGATGCGGATGTCGGCATCGCGGTTCGGACGTGACGGCGGCGACACGGCATGCGCCGTCATCACCGTGTTCCTGTTCGGCGACAGGCCGGCGTTCCGGGCGTCCTCGGCGGACACCACCTCCTCAGCCGTGTCGTCGATCCCGATGGCGCTCCTCGACGGAGCTGCCCCGCAGCGTCAGCAGCATCAGGTCGGTGCGATAACCGAGCGAGACCGGGACGGGCATCGGCCCAGCCTAGAGTGTGCCCGCCTGCACCGCTGCCCCGGAGGGTCCCGCACCGGGTGCTGCCGTGTGCAGGACGGGAGCCGTGTCGCGCCCGTGCCGGCGGCAGTGGCGACCGCGACACGCCGGTGCGCTCCTGAATTACGCCCGTTGGCGCCGCAGACACTCGACCCGCCTGCGGCCCAATCGTGCGGCGGGGAAGTACCGTGGAAGCTATGGCTACGAGCACCAAGTCGACCGGCCGTGCTTCGGGCGCGTCGGCACGCGGCACCAGCACGCGGAAGCCTGCCGCCAAGAGCACCGCGAAGACGGCCACCCAGAAGACCGTCAAGTTCCCCGAGAGCGAGCCGAAGCCCGCGCTGTTCGTGCGCGCCTGGATGGGGCTCGCGCACCTCACCGGCGGTGCCGCCCGGGCGCTCGGCCCCGAAGAGCTCTCGAAGGAGGACCGGCGCGACGGGCTGCCGTTCTTTCTCGTGCTGCTGGCGATCGCCGGCGCCGTGATCGAATGGTTCCTGATCAACAACCCCGTCGCGCAGACCCTCGACGCCTGGACCTTCGGCGGCCTGTTCGGCCGCGTCGCCTTCGCGCTCCCGGTCATCATGCTCCTCTTCGCCGTGTGGCTGTTCCGCCGGCCGAGCTCCGTGCACGACAACGGCCGCATCGGCATCGGGCTCGCCCTGCTGCTGGTGACGGTCTCCGGCCTCTGCCACATCTTCGGCGGCCAGCCCGCACCGAGCGAGGGCATGGAGGTGCTCGCGGTCGCGGGAGGCGTCATCGGCTGGATGATCGCGGCGCCGCTCCTGGCGCTCATCACGACCATCGGCGCATCCATCGTCGTTATCGTGCTGCTGATCCTCAGCCTGTTCATCATCACCAAGACCCCGCCGAACAAGGTGGGGGAGCGGCTGCGGGAGTTGTACGCGTGGTTGTTCGGCGCACCGATGCCGGACCCGGAGGAACGGCAGGCGGCCAAGGAGGCGAAGCAGTCGAAGACCAGGCAGCTGGAACTCGACGGCCTCGAAGACGATGACGACCAGGCCGACACCGGCACGCTCCCGTGGTGGCGACGCAACCCCGGCAAGCGTGAGGAAGACCCCGACTTCCACGCCGGGGAGTCAGCCGACCCGCTCGCCGACCTCCTCGGCTTCGGCGCAGACACCGACGACGCGCCCTCCGCCGCGCACGGCGCCTTCGACACGCCCCTCGGCACCGCCGCTCCGGCGAGCCAGGACGACTACGGCACCGAGGTGCTCGGCGACCTGCGCCGCGCCGAGGAAGCCGTCAAGCGCTTCACCGGCGAGATCCCGCTGCCCGGCGGCGCCCGGGCGCAGGCATCAGCGGATGCCGCGGGCCCGGTGGACGGCTCCGACGACGACTTCGGCGGCAGCACCATCGAGATGCCGAGCGCAGCGCAGCCCACGGCGCCCTACGTACTCCCCGCCGCCTCCACCCTCACGGCCGGCCCGCCGGCCAAGGCCCGTTCGGCCGCCAACGACGAGGTCGTCCGCGCCATCACCGAGGTGCTCCGCCAGTTCAACGTGGATGCCAAGGTCACCGGCTTCTCCCGCGGGCCGACCGTCACGCAGTACGAGATCGAGCTGGGCCCCGGAGTCAAGGTCGAGCGGGTCACGGCGCTCAGCAAGAACCTCTCCTACGCGGTCGCTTCCAACGAGGTGCGCATTCTCTCGCCCATCCCCGGCAAGAGCGCGATCGGCATCGAGATCCCCAACTCCGACCGCGAGATCGTGACCCTCGGCGACGTGCTCCGCTCCGGCGCGGCGACGAGCAGCACGCACCCGATGACCATCGGCGTCGGCAAGGACGTCGGCGGCGGATACGTCGTGGCCAACCTCGCGAAGATGCCCCACCTGCTCGTTGCCGGGTCCACCGGCTCGGGCAAGTCGAGCTTCGTCAACTCCATGATCACGAGCCTGCTCATGCGGGCGAAGCCGAGCGACGTGCGCATGGTTCTGATCGACCCCAAGCGCGTCGAGCTCGCCCCGTACGCCGGTGTGCCGCACCTGATCACCCCCATCATCACGAACCCCAAGAAGGCGGCCGAAGCGCTGCAGTGGGTCGTGAAGGAGATGGACATGCGCTACGACGACCTGGCCAGCTTCGGGTTCCGTCACATCGACGACTTCAACAAGGCCGTCACGAACGACGAGATCGTGCTCCCCGCGGGCAGCGAGCGCAAGCTCAAGCCCTACCCGTACCTGCTCGTCGTCGTCGACGAGCTCGCCGACCTGATGATGGTCGCACCGCGCGACGTCGAGGACTCGATCGTTCGCATCACCCAGCTGGCCCGCGCCTCCGGCATCCACCTGGTGCTGGCCACGCAGCGCCCGAGCGTCGACGTGGTCACCGGCCTGATCAAGGCCAACGTGCCCTCCCGCCTCGCCTTCGCCGTCACGAGCGTCACCGACTCCCGGGTGATCCTCGACCAGCCCGGCGCCGACAAGCTCATCGGCCAGGGCGACGCGCTCTTCCTGCCCATGGGCGCCTCCAAGGCGCTGCGGGTGCAGGGCGCGTGGGTGAACGAGGCCGAGATCGAGAAGGTGGTGGGGCACGTCACCAGGCAGGCCCGGCCCGAGTACCGACCGGATGTCGCGATGGAGGCCCCGAAGAAGGAGATCGACTCCGACATCGGCGACGACCTCGAGGTGCTGCTCGCCGCGGCCGAACTCGTGGTCTCCACCCAGTTCGGCTCAACCTCGATGCTGCAGCGCAAGCTGCGGGTCGGCTTCGCCAAGGCCGGCCGGCTCATGGACCTCCTGGAATCCCGCGAGATCGTCGGCCCGTCGGAGGGCTCCAAGGCGCGCGACGTTCTCGTCACGGCGGAGCAGCTCCCGGCGGTGCTCGCGAAACTGCGCGGCTCCGACGCCGAACAGGCTGCCTACCAGGCGGCACCCCAGCCCGGCAGCGACACGCACTCCGTCGATCCCCGCTACGCCGACGACCCGGTCGCCCAGATGACGCGGGGCTATCCTGAGGTGGAGGCGGATTCGGACGAAGACGCCTGGCAGCTGACCGACCGGGACTAGGAACCGTCCGATGACACGCAACGCACCCATCGGTCCGGAGGTTTCGGTGCCGAGCAATTGGAACCTCCCCAACATCATCACGGTGGTGCGGATCCTGCTGGCGCCGATCTTCGTCTGGATGCTTCTGGCCGACGCCGGGCAGGACGGCGCCCTGCGCTGGTGGGCGGCGCTCCTCTTCGTCCTCGCCATTGCGACCGACGGCGTCGACGGGGCGATCGCGCGACGGCAGGGCCTGGTCACCGAACTCGGCAAGCTCCTCGATCCGATCGCCGACAAGGTGCTGACCGGCGGCGCCCTCGTGTCCCTGTCCATCCTCGGCGAGCTGTGGTGGTGGGTGACGATCGTCATCCTGCTGCGCGAGATCGGCATCACCGTGTTCCGGTTCGCGATGCTGCGTGACCACGTCATCCCCGCCTCCCGTGGCGGAAAGCTCAAGACCATCCTGCAGTCGGTGGCGATCGCGCTCTACCTCTTCCCGCTGTGGCTCGTCGTTGGCGAGTGGGTGCACATTCTCAATGCCGTCGTCATGGGAGCCGCCCTCGTGCTGACGGTGATCACCGGAATCGATTACCTGGTCAAGGCGGCCGGCGAGAGAAAGACGACGGATGCCTGAGCCCGCCGAGAACGACGAGTCCGCCCTGGCCGACGCCCCCGACGCTGACGAAGCCGAGGCCGCGGATCCGACCGCCGCCCTCATCGCGGAGCTCAGGTCCCGACGCCTGACCATCGCGGTGGCGGAGTCCCTCACCGGCGGACTGCTGACGGCCGAGCTGATCCGCATCCCCGGCGCATCCGCCTCGGTCACCGGCGGAATCGTCGCGTACAACACCGAACTGAAGAAGTCGCTGCTCGGTGTGGACAGCAGCGTGCTGAACGTGCACGGGGCGGTGCACCCGGATGTCGCGGTGCAGATGGCGGTCGGCGTACGCGGCGCCCTGGCCGTGCGCGGCGTGCGTGCCGGCGTCGGCGTCGCCACGACGGGAGCCGCCGGCCCCGACGCCCAGGACGGCCAGGAGCCGGGAACCGTGTTCATCGGCGTCTCGATCGGCAGCGCCGCCTGGTCGGTTCCGCTCAAGCTGGAGGGCGACCGCCAGTCCGTGCGGGAGCAGACGGTCGCGCAGGCGATCCAAGCTGTACGTGAGCTGTTAGCGCGGGACGACGCGGAATAGCCGCCCGCACCGCCCGGTTACATCCAGCAGATTAACAAGCACGGCCCGGAGGTCGACGGTAGTCTGTTGGTGATGGTGGTGACCGTCCCCGACACGACAGCGTCGTTGACAGGGCCCAGTCGGCTGGAAAGCCCGAGAAGGAGGTTCCGATGATTCTTGTACGTCAGGAAATCGGCGATGTGCTCAGGGACTTCCGCCTGCAGAAGGGGCGCACGCTCCGACAGGTTGCCAGCAAGGCCAGTGTGGCCCTCGGTTACCTGAGCGAAGTGGAACGCGGACAGAAGGAAGCGTCGTCAGAGATCCTTGCTTCGCTCGCGGATGCGCTGGAGACCCCGATCTCGGTCATCATGCGCGAGGTGGGCGACCGCCTCGCCGTCGTCGAGGGGATCGACAGGTTCCCCGACACTGTTCCCGAGGAACTCGTGGCCGGTTTCGACGCCGGCCTCGTGGTGCGGTAGTACATCGCGCGATGGGTGTTGTCGCACGCGGCCGAACCGGCCGGGCACGCGCGGGGGTGAGCTGTGCGGCTGAGTGAATTCCGCCAGGCCATCGTCGACGAGTTCGGTGACGGGTACGGCCGCGTGCTGACTCGCGACCTCGTGCTCACGGGTCTCGGCTGCACGGCCGACCAGGCATTGGCCCGCGGCGTTCCGGCACGTGAGGTTTGGCTGGCGCTGTGCGTCGAGGCGGACGTCCCGGAGAGTCGCTGGTACGGTGCCGGGCTGCCCGCGCCGAAGAAGTGATGCGCGCTCGACACGCCGTGTAACTCTCGAATCTGTCTTCGGTTGTTGGTATGCTCCTCAACAGCAGGAGTTGGCAGCGAGTTATCCACTCTCCGCTGCGCTTTCCGACGGATGTCGGAGGTGCTGCGTACAGTCGGACCCGTAGGCGACATACCGCAACACGCCTTGTCGAATGCGGCGCACCGGGGCCTCTCCCGCGCGGCGCGACGACAGCCTATAGGCGACCGACACGCACACGGAAAGAGACCGAGATGCCCTCACCAGCAGACCGCGAGAAATCACTCGAAACAGCACTGGCCCAGATCGACCGCCAGTTCGGCAAGGGCTCGGTCATGCGACTGGGCAGCGACGAGCGCGCCCCCGTCGAGACGATCTCGACCGGTTCCATCGCCCTCGACGTCGCGCTCGGCATCGGCGGGCTTCCCCGTGGCCGAATCGTAGAGATCTACGGGCCGGAGTCCTCGGGTAAGACCACCCTCACGCTCCACGCCATCGCCAATGCGCAGCGGAACGGCGGCATCGCCGCGTTCATCGACGCCGAGCACGCCCTCGACCCCGAATATGCACGCAAGCTCGGCGTCGACATCGACGCACTCCTCGTCTCCCAGCCCGACACCGGCGAGCAGGCTCTCGAGATCGCCGACATGCTGGTGCGCAGCGGGTCGATCGACCTCATCGTCGTCGACTCCGTCGCTGCGCTGGTTCCCCGCGCCGAGATCGAGGGCGAGATGGGCGATTCCCATGTCGGCCTCCAGGCCCGGCTGATGTCACAGGCGCTGCGCAAGCTCACCGGCGGACTGAGCCAGACGAACACGACGATGATCTTCATCAACCAGCTGCGCGAGAAGATCGGCGTTTTCTTCGGTAGCCCCGAAACCACCGCCGGCGGTAAGGCGCTGAAGTTCTACGCCTCGGTCCGGCTCGACATCCGCCGCATCGAAACGCTCAAAGACGGCACCGATGCGGTGGGCAACCGCACCCGCGTCAAGATCGTCAAGAACAAGATGGCGCCGCCCTTCAAGCAGGCCGAGTTCGACATCATCTACGGCGTCGGCATCTCCCGCGAGGGCAGCCTGATCGACTTCGGCGTCGAGCACGGCATCGTCAAGAAGTCCGGTGCCTGGTACACCTACGACGGCGACCAGCTCGGCCAGGGCAAGGAGAATTCGCGCAACTTCCTGCTGAAGAACGCCGACATCGCCGACGAGATCGAGCGGAAGATCCTGAACAAGCTCGGCATCGGGGCGGAAGGGGCCGCGGCGAAAGCGGCCGCTGACGCATCGGTCGAGACGGCAGCCGTCGAGCCCATCCAACCGAAGCTGGCTGCCCGCAAAGGCGCATAACCCGAAATCGAGCGGAAGACAGGTCACCGCATGGTCCGGTTCGAACCGGTAGACGACGCGGGGCGGGAGCCGGCACCGGTGGTGTACCTCCACGGTGCCGCTCCCGGCATGAAACGGCGGTCCCCGCTCGAGGGCCGGTCGCTCCCTCCGCGCGCCGACGACGAGCGCGAGCGCCACTCCGACCCGGTGTTCCAGGCGGACCCGGCAGGTCACGCGGACCAGGCGGAGCCGGTCGATCCGGCGGAACAGCTGGCGCAGGCCGAGAAGCTGCTGCTCACCCGGCTGCGCCGCCGATCGTTGTCGGTGGCCGAGGCGCGCACGCTCGTGGAGGAGACCGACCTCGACGCGGATGCCGCCGACGACCTCACCGCACGGTTCCGCGACCTCGGCTACCTCGACGACGCCAGGCTGGCCGAACAGGTGGTGCACAGCCACCTGGAGCGCAAGGGGCTCGGCCGCTCGGGCGTGGAGGCGGAGATGCGACGTCGGCGCATCCCGCCGGAGGTGATCCTGCAGGCGCTGGAGGAGGCCCCCGACGACGAGGAGGCACGCGCGATCGAGGCCGCCTGCAAGCGGGCCGCGCAGCTGACCAGATTCGACGACGAGACGATCGAGCGCCGTCTCACCGGGTTCCTCATGCGGAAGGGCTACGGCTCGGCCGTCGTCCGTGTCGCGGTGAAACAGGCGCTCGCGTCGGTTCCCCGCCCGAGTGCACGGACCACGAGCGTCCGGTTCCGGTGACGACCGAACGTAAACTGGTGCAACTATGAGCACCAGCGTCACCCGCCCCGCCTCCATCGACCTGTCGGCGCCCACCGTGATCAACGCGTCCACGGCCGCCGTCGACGAGCGCGGGCGCACCCGGACCTACGAGGTGCGCACGTTCGGCTGCCAGATGAACGTGCACGACTCCGAACGACTGAGCGGGTCGCTGGAGGCCGCGGGGTATGTTCCGGCGCAGGGGGCAGAGGCCGACATCGTGGTCATCAACACCTGCGCCGTTCGCGAGAACGCCGACAACAAGCTGTACGGCAACCTGGGCCACCTCGCCGCCGTGAAGAAGCGTCACCCGGGTATGCAGATCGCCGTCGGCGGATGCCTCGCCCAGAAAGACAAAAGCACGATCCTGGCCAAGGCGCCCTGGGTCGACGTCGTCTTCGGCACGCACAACATGGGCGCGCTGCCGAGCCTGCTGGAGCGCGCACGGCACAACGACGAAGCCCAGGTCGAGATCCTCGAGGCGCTCGAGACGTTCCCGTCGACCCTGCCCACCAAGCGGGACTCGAGCTACAGCGGCTGGGTGTCCATCTCCGTCGGCTGCAACAACACCTGCACGTTCTGCATCGTGCCGTCGCTCCGAGGCAAGGAGAAAGACCGCCGCCCCGGCGACATCCTCGCCGAGATCCAGGCACTCGTCGATGACGGCGCCGTCGAGGTCACCCTGCTCGGGCAGAACGTCAACTCCTACGGGGTGGAGTTCGGCGACCGGCTGGCCTTCGGGAAGCTGCTGCGAGCAGCAGGCACCATCCCGGGCCTGGAGCGCATCCGCTTCACCAGCCCGCACCCGGCCGCGTTCACCGACGACGTCATCGACGCCATGGCCGAGACGCCCGCCGTCATGCCGCAGCTGCACATGCCCCTGCAGTCGGGCTCCGACCGGATCCTGAAGGCCATGCGCCGCTCGTACCGCTCGGCGAAGTTCCTCGGCATCCTCGAGCGCGTGCGGGCCCAGATGCCGGACGCGGCGATCAGCACCGACATCATCGTGGGATTCCCGGGGGAAACCGAGGAGGACTTCCAGGAGACGCTCCGCGTCGTCGAGGCGGCCCGGTTCGCCACCGCCTTCACCTTCCAGTACTCCATCCGTCCGGGGACCCCGGCGGCCACGCTGCCCGACCAGGTGCCGAAGGCGGTGGTGCAGGAACGCTACGAGCGACTGCAGGCCCTCCAGGACCGCATCTCCTGGGAAGAGAACCAGAAGATCATCGGCCGAGAGGTCGAACTGCTCGTGGCCAACGGCGAGGGCCGCAAAGACGCAGACACGCACCGCATGAGCGGCCGCGCCGCAGACAGCAGGCTCGTGCACTTCGACGTTCCTGACGGTTCCCCGGTGCCCCGGCCCGGCGACATGGTCACGGTCACCGTGACGCAGGCGGCGCCCTTCCACCTGATCGCCGACTCCGTCGACGGCTCACCCCTCCGCATCCGTCGCACCAGCGCCGGCGACGCGTGGGACCGCGCCCAGGCCGAGTCCTGCGCGGTGCCGGCGGGCGGGACGCCGGTGTCCCTCGGCCTGCCGTCCCTGCGCCTGCGAAGCGGTGCCACGACCATCCCGATCTACGACGTGACCGACGGCCAGCGCTGAGTCCGTGCTCGTCGTCATCGTCGGCCCGACCGGAACGGGCAAGTCCGACCTGTCGCTGGACGTCGCCACCAGGCTCCGTGAGGCCGGGCGCGCGGCGGAGATCGTCAACGCCGACGCCATGCAGCTCTACCGCGGCATGGACATCGGCACGGCCAAGGTGCCCCTGCAGCACCGGCGCGGCGTTCCGCACCACATGCTCGACGTGCTGGAGGTGCAGGACGAGGCCACCGTCGCCCGGTACCAGCCCCAGGCGCGAGCGGCCATCGAGGACATCAGGGGCAGGGGAGCGGTCCCCATCCTCGTCGGCGGCTCAGGACTCTACGTCTCCTCGGTCATCTACGACTTCCGCTTCCCCGGCACCGACTCCGCCGTGCGGGCACGGCTCGAGGCGGACCTGAAGCGGCGGGGACCCGGCGAGCTGTACCGCACGCTGGCCTCGATCGATCCGGTCGCAGCGGACCGCATCGGCGCCAGCAACGGGCGACGACTCGTTCGCGCCCTCGAAGTCGTCGAGATCACCGGGGAACCGCACGCCGCCTCCCTGCCGGACACCCCCGTGCCCTGGACCGACACCCTGACGATCGGCCTTCGGGCCCCGCGCGACGAGCTCACCCCGCGGCTCGACGAGCGCGTGACGCGCATGTGGGCGGATGGCCTCGTCGACGAGGTGGCCCGGCTGGTGCCGCTCGGCATCGAATCCGGCGTCACCGCCAGCCGGGCGATCGGCTACGCCCAGGCCCTCGGTCAGCTGAGCGGCAGGCTCGCCGAGCCCGACGCGATCACGCAGACGCAGCAGCTCACGCGCCGGTACGCGAGGCGGCAAGTTAGTTGGTTCAAGCGGTATCCGGGCGCGCACTGGCTGGACTACCAGGACCCCGACCGAGTCGACCGGGCCCTCGCTCTCATGGGCGGATTGTAAGCTGACCCGGTGGGCATCCAGTTGAACTTCACCAAGGGACAGGGCACCGGGAACGACTTCGTGCTGTTCGCCGACCCGGACGGCCAACGGACGCTCTCACCCGAGCAGATCCGCGCGGTGTGCGACCGGCGCTTCGGCGTCGGGGCCGACGGCATCATCCGCGCCGTTCGCTCGGCCAACCTGCCCGACGGTGCATCCGCCCTCGCCGAGGACGCCGCCGCCGAATGGTTCATGGACTACTGGAACGCCGACGGCACCCCCTCCGAGATGTGCGGCAACGGCATCCGGGTGTACGCCCGGTTCCTCATCGAGCAGGGCCTTGCCGCGCTGGACCACGGCGACACCCTCGTCATCGGCACCCGCGGCGGCGTCCGCGACGTGCAGCGCACCGGAACCGGCTACCAGGTGGACCTCGGGCGTTGGCGGCTCGACGACGGTGAGACGCTGGTCCGGGCGAAGAACCTCCCCGTCGCCCGGCCCGGGCTCGGCATCAACGTCGGCAACCCGCACGTGGTCGTCGCGCTGGCCGATACCGACGAGCTCGACGCCGCCGACCTGACCTTCGTCCCGCAGCTCGAGCCCGCCCCGCCCGCAGGCGCGAACGTCGAGCTGGTCGTGCCCCACGATCCGCTGGTCGTCGACGGGGTGGGCCGGATCCGCATGCGCGTCCACGAACGCGGCAGCGGGGAGACGCTCTCCTGCGGCACGGGGGCCGCCGCGGCAGCGCTGGCCACGCGGCACTGGGCGGGCCCTGCGGCCCCGAACCAGTGGCGGGTCGAGGTCCCCGGCGGCAGCCTCGGGGTGCGGATGTTCCCCGCCGAGGACGGCGAGCATGTCGGCCTGTCCGGCCCGGCGGAACTCGTCTTCGACGGCGTGCTCAGTCTCGACTGAGGCCCGCGCCGGGCGCCTTCGGCTCGTGTCGCCGAACACGCAGCACCCGGAACCCCTTCTTGGTCGCGGCGCGGCTGACCCCGAACCCGTCGTCCAGAACCGACTCCAGCCAGCGCTGCAGCGAGTCGGCGCCCAGATTGCGCTGCACGACGAGCCACGCATCAGAGCCGGCGGACAACCGCGGCAGCCACGTGCGCATCAGGGAATGCAGCTCCTCCTTGCCGACCCGGATCGGCGGGTTGGACCAGATCCCACGGAACCGGACGTCGTCGGGAACATCCTTGGCCAGCACGGCGTTCACGTTGCCGAGGCCGAGCCGCGCGGCGTTCCGCCGAACGAGGTCGAGTGCACGCTCGTTGACGTCGACCGCCCAGACGGTGGCGTGGGGCGCGGCCAGCGCCAGGTGCAGGCTGATCGGTCCCCAGCCGCAGCCGAGGTCGAGGAAGTCTCCACTCGGCGGCGGCTCCGGGACGTTGTCCAGGAGCACCTGCGTGCCGGTGTCGATGTGGTCCGGGCTGAAGATGCCGTTCGCGGTCGTCAGCGCATAGGCGTGGCCCGCGATGGTGATGCTGATCTCCCGCAGCTTCAGTTCACTCTCGGGTGCCGCGGAGAAATAGTGATCGGAAGCCATAGAGGGAATTTATCCGAGTTGGAGGAACTAGGGTTAAAGCAATGATCGAACCAACCGCGCCCGAGGGCGACGACGTCGTGGCGCGGGTGTTGGCCAGCGCCGACTCCCGTGCGTCAGGGTATGCGCTCTTCGGCGGACCGGCCGCCGCACTGCAGCCCGCATCCGGCCCCGCACACCGCCGTCCGCCGGACGCCGGGCACGACGGTGAACAGTTCGACCTCGACGACCGCAACGCGCTTCGACGCGTCGCCGGCCTCTCCACCGAGCTGCAGGACGTCACCGAGGTCGAGTACCGGCAACTCCGGCTCGAGAACGTCATCCTGATCGGCGTGTATTCGCAGGGCACCGCGACGGATGCCGAGAACTCGCTCCGGGAGCTGGCCGCGCTGGCGGAGACCGCCGGCGCCACGGTGCTCGACGGACTCCTGCAGCGGCGCCCGCACCCCGACCCCAGCACGTACCTCGGCAAGGGCAAGGCCGCGGAGCTCGCCGGCCTGGTACAGGCGCTCGGCGCCGACACCGTCGTCGCCGACACGGAACTGGCCCCGAGCCAGCGGCGTGCCCTCGAAGACGTCGTGAAGGTGAAGGTCATCGACCGCACCGCCGTCATCCTCGACATCTTCAGCCAGCACGCCAAGAGCCGTGAGGGCAAGGCGCAGGTCGAACTCGCGCAGCTCGAATACCTTCTCCCACGCCTGCGCGGCTGGGGCGAATCCATGTCCCGCCAGGCCGGTGGCCAGGTCGGCGGGGCGGGAGCCGGCATGGGCTCCCGCGGCCCCGGTGAGACGAAGATCGAGCTGGACCGCCGCCGCATCCACACCCGCATGGCGAAGCTGCGCAAGCAGATCGCCGAGATGAAGCCGGCACGCGAGGCGAAGCGGGCCAACCGGCGGCGCAACGCCGTGCCGTCGGTCGCGATCGCCGGCTACACGAACGCCGGCAAGTCGAGCCTGCTCAACCGCATCACGAAGGCCGGCGTGCTGGTGGAGAACGCCCTGTTCGCCACCCTCGACGCCACGGTGCGGAAGTCGGCGACCGACGACGGCCGCCTGTACACGCTCACCGACACGGTCGGATTCGTCCGCAACCTGCCGCACCAGCTGGTCGAAGCCTTCCGGTCCACGCTGGAAGAGGTCGCGGACTCGGACGTCATCGTGCACGTCGTGGACGGATCGCACCCGGACCCGGGCAGCCAGCTCGCCACCGTGCGCGATGTCATCGGCGAGGTCGGCGCCCGCGGCATCCCCGAGATCGTGGTCTTCAACAAGAGCGACCTCATCGCCGACGACGACCGCCTGGTGTTGCGAGGACTCGAGCCCCGGGCCATCTTCGCCTCAGCGCGCACCGGGGAGGGCATCGATGAGCTGCTGGCGGTCATCGCCGAACTGCTGCCCAGCCCCCGCATCGAGCTGGACCTGCTGGTGCCCTACGAGCGCGGCGACCTCATCGCGGCGCTCCACGAGCAGGGGAAGGTCCTCTCCACCGAGTACGCCGAAACGGGCACGCTCGTGACCGCCCTCGTCACCGAGGCGATCGAGGCGCAGTTCGCCGACTTCGTGATCACCGGCGGCCGCGACTAGAAGCGCCGGCCGGGTCGACTACGGGGCCGGAACACCCGGGCGGGGACCGTGACGAGCGGACTTCGTGCCTTCGTTGCGCCGGGAAAGGTGCGTTCTCCGCGAGTCACCGGGGGAATGGGCGGATCTTCGCGTGAGTTGCGGAGAACGCGGCGCGGCCTGAACGGTGCCGGTCCCCGGGCTGTCGGTGTGGCGGCGCGGTGAGGCTACGAGCCCGCTGCGGAACGGGGTTCTTGTCCAGTGTCCCGTCCGGCCGGCCCGGCTACACCGCGCGCAGTACGGAGACGACCTTGCCGAGGATCTCCGCGTAGTCGCCGACGATCGGTTCGAAGTTGGTGTTGCGGGGGAGCAGCCAGGTGTGCCCGTCGCGCTGGCGGAACACCTTCACCGTCGCCTCATTGTCGAGCATGGCGGCCACGATCTCGCCGTTCTCCGCCGTCTTCTGCGCACGCACCACGACCCAGTCGCCGTCGAGGATCGCCGCGTCGATCATCGATTCCCCGACGACCTTGAGCATGAACAGCTCTCCCTTGCCCACGATTTGGCGGGGGAGAGGGAAGACCTCGTCGATCTGCTGCTCCGCGGTGATCGGGATGCCGGCGGCGATGCGCCCGACGAGGGGCACCATGGCGGCGTCACCGATCTGCGCGCCCGTCTGGAAGCGCTCCGGGTCGCTCTCGGCGTCGTCGGTCACCGTCGTCGGTAGTTCGATGAGCACCTCGAGGGCGCGCGGCCGGTTGGGGTCCCGGCGCAGGTAGCCGCTCAGCTGCAGCTGGTTGAGCTGGTGGGTGACGCTGGAGAGGGAGGCCAGGCCCACGGCGTCGCCGATCTCGCGCATGCTCGGCGGATAGCCGCGCTGGGAGACCGACCGCTGGATGAAATCGAGGATCTGGCGTTGCTTCTCGCTCAGGCTCTTGCGCCGCCTCGTGCGTCGCTTCTCGCCCCCGCGCGTGCCATCCGCTGATCCCGTGTCCGCCTGCGCCATCTCTCGCCCCTCTGCTCCCGCTCCGCGCCGGCCTGGCGCCGCACTGTTCCGCGGCGGCCGGGGGAATGTCGGTGGTGTCTGATTGTCTTCAACCGGACACTCGAAACTGTATCCCTCGCACCACGCGCAGGCAAACGTTTCTTCGAGCAAGTCGCAATCGGTTTTGCAGAAAAGCCGGTTCTGCTCTTGATTGTTCGAAAACTAGTAGGTATGTTCGGAACAGAAGTTCTAGCCGCTCGGAGGAGCGTTCGAGCTTCGTCGTTGATCAGGAGGTTCGACATGAACGCATCGACCCAGGCGCCCGCACAGGCAGCACCGGCCACCCGGCTGCGCCTGACCCGGCGTGGCCGCATCGTCTTCACCGCGATGGCCGCACTGCCGCTGGCTGCAGGCGCCCTCGCGCTCGCCGTGAACGGCGGCGTCGCCGCCGCAGGGGAGCGCGGGCCGGGGCAGTCCTTCGAGTACCTGACCATCGCTGCGGGCCAGTCCCTCTGGCAGGTCGCCGAAGACGTCGCTCCCACCGACGACCCCCGCGACGTCATCGCTGCGATCGTCGACCTGAACCGCCTCACGAGCGAGGCCGTGCAACCGGGGCAGCGCATCGCGCTCCCGGCGGGATTGGAGCAGCACGCCGGTACGATTGACGGGTGACCAGCCTCGACGACCTCCCCCTCCGCAGCGACCTCCGCGGATTGAGCCCCTACGGCGCTCCCCAGAAGCGAGTGCCGGTCGCGCTGAACGTCAACGAGAACTCCCACCCCATCCCGGAGCCGGTCGCCCACGACATCGTGGCGTCGCTCGCCCGGGCCGTGCTCTCCCTCAACCGCTACCCCGACCGGGAGTTCACCGGCCTGCGCGGTGCCCTCGCACAGTACCTCGGGCACGGCCTGCGCGCCGAGAACATCTGGGCGGCGAACGGCTCCAACGAAGTCCTCCAGCAGGTGCTGCAGGCCTTCGGCGGCCCCGGGCGTTCCCTCCTCGGGTTCGTCCCCACCTACTCGATGTACCCGATCCTCGCCTCCGGCACCGGCACGCGATGGATCGCCGGCACCCGCGACGCGGACTTCGAACTCTCGCCCGCCACCGCGGCGGAACAGGTCCGCCGGGCGAAGGCCGACATCGTCTTCCTCTGCGCTCCCAACAACCCCACGGGCACCCCGCTGTCGCTCGAGACCATCACGGCTGTGTACGACGCCACCGACGGGATCGTCATCGTCGACGAGGCCTACGCGGAGTTCGCCCCCGACGGCGCACCGACGGCGCTCACCCTGCTGCCGGGCCGACCCCGGCTCGCCGTCTCCCGCACGATGAGCAAGGCCTTCGCCTTCGCGGGCGCGCGCGTCGGCTACCTCGCGGCCGACCCCGTCTTCACCGACGCCCTGCGCCTGGTGCGGCTGCCGTATCACCTGTCCGCGCTGACGCAGGCGGCAGCGGTGGCGGCGCTCGCACACACCGCCGAGATGCTCGCGATGGTCGACGACATCCGCGGGCAGCGCGATCGCATCGAACAGGAGCTGCCGGGACTCGGCTACCGGCCTTACCGCAGCGGCAGCAACTTCGTGCTCTTCGGCGGCGTCGACGACCCGCAGGCCACATTCGAGGCCCTGCTGGCCGAGGGCGTGCTGATCCGTGACGTCGGCATCCCCGGCCACCTCCGGGTGAGCGCCGGAACGGAAGCCGAGACCAGTGCCTTCCTCGGCGCGCTCGCCCGGGTCGGCCGCGCCGGTTCTGTGGCCGCGCCGGGCGGCGCCGGCGAGGCGAATAAGCTGGTGCCATGAGCACTCCCGCAACGGATCCCGGCGCTCGCGTCGCCCACGTGAGGCGCGAGACCAGTGAGTCGAGCATCGACCTCAGCCTGAACCTCGACGGCTCCGGTGTCATCGACGTCGACACGTCCGTGCCGTTCTTCGACCACCTCCTGACCGCCTTCGCCAAGCACTCGCTCACCGACCTGACCGTGCGCGCGCGCGGCGACGTCGAGATCGACGTGCACCACACCGTCGAAGACGTCGGCATCGTCCTCGGCCAGGCGATCCGCAGCGCCCTCGGCGACAAGTCCGGCATCTCGCGCTACGGCGACGCGCTCGTGCCCCTCGATGAGGCGCTCGTGCAGGCGGTCGTCGACATTTCCGGGCGCCCGTACCTCGTGCACCGGGGCGAACCCGACGGCTTTGAGTTCCACCTCATCGGCGGCCACTTCACCGGGTCCATGGTGCGCCACCTGTTCGAGGCCATCGCCTACAACGCAGCACTCACCGTGCACGTGACCGTGGTCGGCGGCCGCGACCCGCACCACATCGCGGAGGCCGAGTTCAAGGCGTTCGCCCGGGCATTCCGGCAGGCCAAGGCCCTCGACCCGCTGGTCACCGGCGTGCCGTCCACCAAGGGCGCCCTGTGACCAACGTCGTCGTCCTCGACTACGGCACCGGCAACATCCACTCGGCCGTCAAGGCCCTCGAGCTCGCCGGCGCCGACGTCACGCTGACCGGCGACCGCCGGAAGGCGCTGGAGGCGGACGGACTCGTCGTGCCCGGCGTGGGCTCGTTCAGCGCCGTGATGCAGGCGCTCACCGCGGTTCACGGCGATGACGTCATCGACCGCCGCCTGGCCGGCGACCGCCCCGTGCTCGGCATCTGCGTGGGCATGCAGGTCATGTTCGAGCGCGGCGTTGAGCGCGGCACCGACGCGGCGGGGCTCGGGGAGTGGCCCGGCACCGTCACTGAGCTTCGCGCGCCGATCCTCCCGCACATGGGCTGGAACACGGTCGCACCGGATCCCCGCTCCGTGCTTTTCCGGGGGCTCGAGGATGAGCGCTTCTACTTCGTGCACTCCTACGCGGCGCAGGAGTGGACCCTCGACGTGATCCCGCCGTTCCCGGAGCCGCGCCTCACCTGGGCGGAACACGGTGTGCCCTTCCTCGCTGCCGTCGAGAACGGCCCGCTCTCGGCGACACAGTTCCACCCGGAGAAATCGGGCGAGGCCGGAATCCGGCTGCTGGCGAATTGGCTGGATTCGCTTCACGAGTAGTATCGAGTGTTTGTCACGGCCGGAAGGCCGGCGCCCTACCGATCAAGGACAATCATGAGCGAGTTCAACAACACCCCGCGGCTGGTACTGTTCCCGGCCGTCGACGTCGCCGGAGGCAAGGCCGTGCGCCTGACCCAGGGGGCTGTCGGCACCGAGACCAGCTATGGGGACCCGGTCGACGCCGCCGAGGACTGGGCGGCGCAGGGCGCCGAGTGGATCCACCTCGTCGACCTCGATGCGGCGTTCGGCCGGGGCAACAACACCGGTGTGCTCAAGAAGGTCATCCGGCAGGTGCGCGGGGTCAACGTCGAACTCTCCGGGGGCATCCGCGACGATGCCTCCCTGGAGGCGGCGCTCGGCACGGGCGTGAAGCGCATCAACCTCGGTACGGCTGCCCTGGAGAACCCGGAGTGGGCCGCGAGCGTCATCGCCCGCTACGGGGAGACCATCGCCGTGGGACTGGACGTACGCGGGACCACCCTCGCCGCCCGGGGCTGGACGCGCGACGGCGGGGACCTCTGGCAGGTGATGGACCGCCTGGAGGACGCCGGCTGCGCGCGGTACGTGGTGACCGACGTCACCAAGGACGGCACGCTGCAGGGACCGAACCTCGATCTGCTCCGCCAGGTGATGGAACGCACCCGCCGCCCGGTCGTCGCCTCGGGCGGCATCTCGAGCCTCGACGACCTCGTCGCGTTGCGGGAGCTCGTTCCGCTCGGCCTCGAAGGCGCGATCGTGGGCAAGGCCCTCTACACGGGCGCGTTCACGCTCGCCGAGGCGCTGGATGTCTCCGGCTCGTAACCTCGGCTCCAGCGGCGACAAGCCCGGGGGCGCGGCCGACTCGGCCGGGCAACCGTGGGCGGGGCGCGCGTTCGACCCCAACCCGAGCACCGACGACGACGGCGCCGCCTCGCCACAGCTGCGCGAGGCGCTCGACCGCTTCCGCAACCGTGACGCCGGAGAGGAGACGGTCGTCGACGCGGTGCGCACCGCCCGGCTGCTCATCCCCCTGGTCGCCGAACTGGGCGAGGGCGGAGAGGGTGACCACGGGCTCGCGATCGACAAGAGCCAGGAGCTCTCCATCATCACCGTCGCCGGGCCCGACGGGCGCCGCGTCCTTCCCGTGTTCTCCTCGGCCGAGGCGATGGCGTCCTGGGATGCCGCCGCGCGCCCGGTGCCCGCGGACGGCGTGCGGGTGGCATTGGCCGCCGCCCAGGACAACACCGACCTCGTCATCCTCGACCCGACCTCGGAGCGCGAGTTCCTCATCCGTCGCCCCGCACTCTGGGCCATCGCGCAATCGGCGCCCTGGACGCCGAGCTATGCGAGCCGAACGGTTGCGCGGGCGTTCGAGGAGTCGATCGGCACGGAATTGTCGGTTCTCGGCGTCTCCCTGGCGGCGGGGGACCCGGACGCGCGCATGGCGGGACCCGAACTCGTCGTGCGTCTCGAGCTCGTCACGGGCCTCACGCAGGCAGAACTGGACGCGACGCTGTCGCGGCTCGCCGCGCGCTGGTCGGCGAACGACGCCATCGCCACGGGGGTCGACTCGCTTCGGGTTCAGCTGGTCGGCTCCGCACCCGTTTAGCAGCACGACCGGCACGCGTCAACCAGTTGACAGAAATTGCTGCCTCACGAATGATAATAGAGAGAGAACGGTTACTCTCTTTCCTGATAGCCGCGTGACGACGAACTGCTGCGACTGCGGCGGGAAGACTGGTGCCATCCGTGACGGAGTCCCTCATGGCCGAACCCGAGCATGGCCTCCTTCAGGGTCGGTACCGGCTCGAGGATGCGATCGGCCACGGCGGAATGGCGACGGTGTACCGCGCCCGCGACGAACAACTCGGCCGCGACGTCGCGGTCAAGCTGTTCGAGACCAGCACGGCCGACCCCGCCGAGCTGAAACGACAGGAGAACGAGCTCACCGTGCTCGCCCGCCTGAGCCACCACAACGTGGTGACACTGCTCGATGCCGGCGTCGACCACACCCTCATGGATCAGCCGCACCTCTACCTGGTCATGGAGCTGCTCCACGGCGCCGACCTCAAGAAGACCCTGGCCGCCGGGCCGCTCTCGACCCGGCAGGCCGCCGAGATCGGATACGACCTCGCCCAGGGGCTTGAGTACATCCACGACCTCGGCGTGGTGCACCGGGACATCAAGCCCGCCAACATTCTGATCGCCGATTACAACAACTCGGATCACCGGCGCCATGCGAAGCTGAGCGACTTCGGCATCGCGGTCGGGGAGGACGACGCCCTGCTCACACAGGACGGCGCCACGACCGGCACGGCGGCGTACCTGAGCCCCGAGCAGGCGCTCGGGAAGTCCATCGGCGCACCGAGCGACGTGTACTCCCTCGGCCTCGTGCTCCTCGAATGCCTCACCGGCCAGCTCGCCTTCCCCGGCGAGCCCGTTCAGTCGGCGCTCGCGCGGCTGCAACACGACCCCGAGGTCCCCGAGTGGATCGCGCCCGGCATGCGCGAACTCCTGATCGCGATGACGAGCCGGAACGCGGATGAACGGCCGCACATCCGGGAGGTGATCCTCTCGTTGCGCCAGGTGATCATCGCCGACGCCGGACGGCACAAGGAGGTCGACCCCGACCTGCTGCCGCATAACGAGCTCGCCCGCATGGATGCCGTCGGCCGGTACGACCTGCTCGACACACCGCCGGATGGCGCCTTCGATCGCATCACCGCGCTGGCCGCACGCGTGTTCTCGGTGCCCATTGCGATCGTGAGCGTCGTCGACCACGACCGCATCTGGTTCAAGTCGCACCACGGCACCGAGGTGGGGCAGATCGGGAGGGACGGCGGGCTCTGCGCTTCCGCGATCCTGTCCAACGAGCCCTGGATCGTGGAACAGGCCAGGAACGATCCTCGCGCCCTGGCCAATCCGCTGGTCGCCGGAGAGCTCGGCCTGCAGTTCTACGCCGGCGTTCCGCTGCGCACGAGCGATGGTTTCAACCTCGGCACGCTGTGCGTGCTCGACGTCGAACCCCGCACAGTGAGCCAGGACGAGATCGAGACCCTCCGCGACCTGGCCGACATGGTCATGCGGGAACTCGAGATGCGACTCGAGTCCCGTCGCCTGCAGGCGTCCCCCGCGCTGGTCACCGAGGCGGTGCCCGCCCTGTCGTAGGGCTCACAGACCGGGCGCCGGTTCGGTCGATCCGCCGCCCGGGGTGAGGATGGTGGTATGAGCGCGGTGTTGCAACGGTTCTCGCCGGCGACCAGGACCTGGTTCGCCGAGGCCTTCGCCGCGCCCACCGCAGCGCAGCTCGGCGCGTGGGACGCCATCTCCCGGCGATCGCACGCTCTCGTGATCGCGCCCACCGGGTCGGGCAAGACCCTCGCCGCCTTCCTGTGGGCGATCGACCGACTCGCGACAGCGGATGCCGCGGCCGCCTCGCATCCACCGGCCCCCGGCACGCGGGTGCTCTACATCTCCCCGCTCAAGGCGCTCGGCGTCGACGTGGAGCGCAATCTCCGCACGCCCCTCGTGGGGATCACCCAGACCGCCCGGCGGCTGGGGGAGGAGCCGCCCGACGTCACGGTCGGCGTGCGCTCCGGGGACACGCCGGCGGCCGACCGCCGGGCGCTGGCCAAGGACCCACCCGACATCCTGATCACCACGCCGGAATCGCTGTTCCTCATGCTCACCTCCGCCGCGCGGGAGACGCTTCGCACGGTCGACACCGTCATCATCGACGAGATCCACTCCGTCGCGGCCACCAAGCGCGGCGCCCACCTCGCCCTGTCGCTCGAGCGGCTCGACGCACTCCTGCCCGCGCCCGCGCAGCGCATCGGGCTGTCCGCCACCGTGCGCCCGCACGAGGAGATCGCGCGGTTCCTCGGCGGGCAGGCCCCGGTCGAGGTGGTCGCCCCGCCGGCGCACAAACGCTTCGACCTGCGCGTCCTCGTGCCCGTCGAAGACATGAGCGACCTCGGCTCCCCGCCGCCCCGCGAGGGATCCGCGGCGGCCACCGCGCCGCAGGCCGGCTCGATCTGGCCACACGTCGAAGAGGCGATCGTCGACGAGGTGCTGGCGCGAACCTCCACGATCGTGTTTGCGAACTCGCGCCGGCTCGCCGAGCGGCTGACGGCGCGGATCAACGAGATCTACGCCGAACGGCAGGAGGCGCTCGCGACCGCCCCGCTGGTCGCCGCCGAGGTCGGGCGGCCCGGCATGCAGCCTCCCGCCCAGCTGATGGGGGCCTCCGGCCAGTCGAGCGGCGCCGGCCAGGACGGCGAGGGACCGATCCTCGCCCGCGCCCACCACGGCTCCGTCAGCAAGGACCAGCGGGCCATGATCGAGGACGACCTGAAGTCCGGGCGGCTGCGCTGCGTCGTCGCCACCTCCAGCCTGGAGCTGGGCATCGACATGGGCGACGTCGACCTGGTGGTGCAGGTGGAGTCGCCGCCGTCGGTCGCGAGCGGTCTGCAGCGGCTCGGCCGCGCCGGGCACCAGGTCGGCGAGGTCTCCCGCGGCGTGATCTTCCCCAAGCACCGTGCCGACCTCATCCACGCCACGGTCGCCGCCGAGCGGATGGTGGACGGGCTCATCGAGACGCTGTCGGTGCCCACCAACCCGCTCGACATCCTCGCCCAGCAGACCGTCGCCGCGGTGGCGCTGGAACCCATCGACGCGGAGGAGTGGCTCGCCCAGGTGCGCCGCAGCGCCCCGTTCGCCACCCTGCCCCGCTCGGCGTACGAGGCGACGCTCGACCTGCTCTCCGGCCGGTACCCGTCTGACCAGTTCGCCGAGCTCCGGCCGCGCATCGTCTGGGACCGCGACAGCGGCATCCTCACCGGGCGCCCGGGCGCGCAGCGCCTCGCCGTCACGAGCGGCGGCACGATCCCCGACCGCGGACTCTTCGGCGTGTTCATGGTCGGCGGCGAGTCCGCCACCGGCAAGCGGGTCGGCGAGCTCGACGAGGAGATGGTCTACGAGTCGCGCGTCGGCGACGTCTTCGCACTCGGCGCCACCAGCTGGCGCATCCAGGACATCACCCACGACCGCGTCCTCGTCGTGCCCGCCTTCGGCGAACCGGGCCGCCTGCCGTTCTGGAAGGGCGACGGCATCGGCCGGCCGGCCGAACTCGGCCGGGCGATCGGCGCCTTCCTGCGCGAGCTCTCGGCCGGGTCAGCGCCCGAGGCACTCCAGCGGCTGGAGGCCATCGGCCTTGACGAGCGAGCCGCCCGCAACCTCCTCGCCTTCCTCGCCGAGCAGCGCCAGGCCACCAAGTACCTGCCCACCGACCAGACGCTCGTCGTCGAACGGTTCCGCGACGAGCTGGGGGACTGGCGCGTGGTGCTGCATTCCCCGTTCGGCATGCGGGTGCATTCGCCGTGGGCCCTTGCCGTCGGCGCGCGGGTGCGCGAGCGCTTCGGCATCGACGGCGGCGCGGTCGCAAGCGACGACGGCATCGTGGTGCGGATCCCGGACATGGGCGCCGAACCGCCGGGTGCCGACCTCTTCCTGTTCGAGCCGGCCGAACTCGAACAGGTCGTCACCGACGAGGTCGGCGGCAGCGCACTGTTCGCGTCCCGCTTCCGCGAGTGCGCGGCGCGCGCCCTGCTTCTGCCCAAGTACAAGCCGGGCTCCCGGTCCCCGCTGTGGCAGCAACGGCAGAAGGCGGCGCAACTGCTCGACGTCGCCCGCACCTTCCCGACCTTCCCGATCATCCTCGAGACCATCCGCGAGTGCCTCCAGGACGTGTACGACCTGCCCGCGCTCACCGCCATCGCCACGCAGATCGCGGCCCGCGGCATCCGCGTGGTCGAGACGACGACGGATGCCGCCAGCCCGTTCGCGTCGACGCTGCTGTTCGGCTACGTGGCCGCGTTCATGTACGAGGGCGACTCGCCGCTCGCCGAGCGCCGGGCGAGCGCCCTGGCCATCGACTCCAGCCTGCTGGCCGAACTGCTCGGCCGGGTGGAGCTCCGCGAGCTCCTCGACCCGATGGTGCTCGAGCGCACCCACCGCGAGCTGCAGCGGTTGGACGACGACCGCAAGGCGCGGGGCGTCGAGGGAGTGGCCGACCTCATCCGGGGCCTCGGGCCCCTGGGCGCCGCGGAGGTCGCCGCCCGGCTCGTCCCGGAGCCCGCGGCGCCGGGTTCCGACCCGGCCGACGCAGCCGACGCAGCTGAGACGCACCTACGCGCCCTGGTCGGCGCGAAACGCGCCATCGAGGTCACCATCGCCGGCCAGCCGCGCTTCGCGGCCGTCGAGGACGCCGGCCGGCTCCGCGACGCGCTCGGCACGCCGCTGCCGCCCGGCGTTCCCGCCGCCTTCCGGGAATCGGTGCGTGACCCGCTCGGCGACCTCGTCAGCCGCTTCGCCCGCACCCGCGGCCCATTCACGGCCGCGGATGTCGCCGACCGCTTCGGCCTCGGCGTCTCCGTCGCGCAGTCGGCTCTTGGCCGCCTCGCCGACGCCCGCCGCGTCGTCGCCGGTGAATTCCGCCCGCACGCCAGCGGCCCGGAGTGGTGCGACGCCGATGTGCTGCGTCGCCTGCGCCGGCGCTCGCTCGCGGCGCTCCGCCACGAGGTCGAGCCGGTCGACCAGCAGACCGTGGCCCGGTTCCTGCCCGCCTGGCAGCATGTCGGCGGGGCGCTGCGCGGCGTCGACGGCGTCGCATCCGTCATCGAACAACTGGAAGGGTCACGCATCCCCGCCTCAGCGTGGGAGTCGCTCGTCCTGCCCGCCCGCGTGCGCGACTACTCACCGGCGATGCTCGACGAACTCACCGCCACCGGCGAGGTGGTCTGGGCCGGCTCCGGCGCGCTGCCCGGCAACGACGGCTGGATCAGCCTGCATCTGGCCGACACGGCGCCGCTCACGCTCCCGCCCCTGCCCGACCTCACCGCCACACTGTTGCAACAGGAGATCCTCGCCACCCTCGGCGGCGGGGGCGGCTACTTCTTCCGGCAGCTCTCCGACGCCGTCGGCAGCCAGGACGACGCTGCGCTCGCCACCGACCTCTGGGAACTCGTCTGGGCCGGCCTCGTCGGCAACGACACCTTCGCGCCCGTGCGGGCGCTCCTGTCCGGCGGCCGCACCGCCCACCAGACCGCGCGGTCGCCGCAACGCAGCAGGATGCACCGCGGCCGGTCCCTGCCGCGTCCGACGCTGCCCACCCGGGGCGGGGTTCCGACCGTGGCCGGGCGGTGGTCGGTGCTGCCGCTCCCGGACGCCTCGGCGACCCGCCGCGCCCACGCCCTCGGCGAGACGCTGCTGGAACGGTACGGCGTCGTCACCCGCGGCTCCGTCGTCGCCGAGGGCGTGGTGGGCGGTTTCGCCCTCGCCTACCGCACCCTGTCGGGCTTCGAGGAGACCGGCCGCTGCCGCCGCGGCTATTTCGTGGAGGGCCTCGGTGCCGCCCAGTTCGCGACGGGCGGCACCATCGACCGGCTGCGCTCGTTCACGAGCGACGACACCGACGACGCCGCAGCCCCGTCGGCGATCGCCCTCGCCGCCACGGACCCCGCGAACGCCTATGGGGCGGCGCTGGCCTGGCCCGCGCTCCCCGACGGCACCGCGCACCGGCCGGGCCGCAAGGCGGGAGCCCTGGTGGTGCTGGCCGACGGCGCACTCGTGCTCTACGTCGAACGCGGCGGCAAGTCGGTGATCGCCTTCACCGGCGACACCGCTCTGCTGGGCGCCGCTGCCCAGTCCGTCGGTGCGCTCATCCGGGGCGGGGCGTTGCGCAAACTCAGCGTCGAGACCGTCAACGGATCCTTCATCATCGGCACACTCCTCGGCGACGCCCTGCAGGCGGCCGGCTTCCAGGCGGTGCCGCAGGGCCTGCGGATGCGGAGCTGACCCGTGCCTGAAGGCGACACCGTCTACCTCACCGCCAGAAACCTCGACGCCGCGCTCGCCGGGCACGAGCTCACCCGATGCGACATCCGGGTGCCCGCCTTCGCGACGGTGGATCTGACCGGCGGGATCGTCGAGCGCGTGGACAGCCGCGGGAAGCACCTGCTGATGCGGATCGGGGCGGCGACCATCCACTCGCACCTCAAGATGGAGGGGGCGTGGCACCTGTACCGGCGGGGCTCCGCCTGGCGGCGCCCCGCCTTCCAGGCGCGGGCGGTGCTGGAGACCGCCGACTGGGCCGCCGTGGGGTTCTCGCTCGGGCTGCTGGAGGTGCTGCCGACCGCGACCGTCGACGATGAGCTGTCCTACCTCGGGCCCGACCTGCTCGGCGCCGATTGGGACGCCGCCGAAGCGGTGAGGCGGGTGGCCGCCGTCCCCGGTCGCCCCATCGCCGTCGCGCTCGCCGACCAGGGCAATCTCGCCGGGCTCGGCAACGAGTACGTCAACGAGCTGTGCTTCCTGCGCGGGCTCCTGCCGACCCGCCCGGTGGGGGAGGTGCCCGACCTGCCGGGCCTGATCGCGCTCGCCAAACGTCTCATCACCGCGAACCGCGAACGCGTGCGCACCACGACCGGCGACACGCGGCCGGGGCAGCGCAGCTGGGTGTTCTCGCGCGCCGAACTGCCCTGCCGGCGTTGCGGAACGGCCATTCGTCGTGGCCTGCTCGGCCGCAACGAACTCGAGCAGCGCATCACCTATTGGTGCCCGCACTGCCAGACCTGAACCCGCCCGAACGGGTTCAGGCCGCGTCGGCTACTGGCTCTCGGGGGAGATCAGCGGCACAGCGCTGTCGTCGCCCCCGTCGGTGCCATCGCCTTCGTCGTTGTCCTCGGCGAACCCGTTCGAGTTGCCCTGGAGGCCGTCGACCAGCCCGTTGGTCTGGTCGAACGTGTGACCTGCGTCGCCCAGGCTGCCGAGGTTCTGCTCGTCGGGCTCAGCCGCCTGGCCAGCGCCGCCCGACACGTCTTCGTTACCCGTTGCGTGACTCATACCGCCAGCCTACGCAGCACACGGAATTGGTCAACGGGTCAGGGAAAACGAGTCAGTTGACCGGACCGGTGAACTTCTCGCCCGGGCCCTTGCCGATGGGGTCGGGGATGGGGGAGGCCTCGCGGAACGCCAGCTGCAGGGAGCGCAGGCCGTCCCGGAGGCTCCGCGCGTGCATGTCCGAGATGTCAGGCGCGGATGCCGTCACCAGGCCGGCGAGGGCCGTGATCAGCTTGCGGGCCTCGTCGAGATCCATCTGCGCCTCGGGGTCGTCGGCCAGGCCGCACTTGACCGCCGCCGCGCTCATCAGGTGCACGCAGGCGGTCGTGATGATCTCCACGGCCTGCACGTCGGCGATGTCCCTGGCGGCCTGCGAAGACGCGTCCTCGGCACCCGGCGTTGTATTGTCGCTCACTGTCATCCTCTGCTAGACTTGGCCAGGCTCCGGGGCCCTGCCCCGGTACGAAAGTGGAGAATCTCCCACCCGCGTTTGACCGCTTCATCAAGGTTACCGGGTTGTTTACACTCCGCCGTCGCGACGCTGGAGACAGCAAAGCGAGGGTAGACAGGGTGTCGTGTTGTGTGGTCCGTGATGCATGTCGTGGGCCGCGACACACGTGGTTCTCCTCGCTTCGTCACCAGGCGGCATCCGTCACCTGGTTGGGCCAGCGAAGTTTGAGTAGAGGAGCCACGCATCAGCGAACCCCGTACCAATGACCGTATCCGCGTCCCCGAAGTACGTCTTGTCGGCCCCAGTGGCGAGCAGGTCGGGGTCGTGTCGATCGACGTCGCCCTGCGGCTGGCGCAGGAGGCGGACCTCGACCTGGTCGAAGTCGCCCCCAACTCCAAGCCGCCGGTCGCCAAGATCATGGACTACGGCAAGTTCAAGTACGAGGCTGCGCAGAAGGCCAAGGAGGCCCGGCGCAACCAGGCGAACACGATCCTCAAGGAGGTTCGTTTCCGCCTCAAGATCGACAAGCACGACTACGAGACCAAGCGCAAGCGCGCCGAGGGGTTCTTGAAGGGCGGCGACAAGGTCAAAGCGATGATCCTGTTCCGCGGTCGTGAGCAGTCCCGCCCCGACCAGGGCGTGCGCCTGCTGCAGAGATTTGCCGAGGATGTCGCGGAGTTCGGTTCTGTGGAATCGAACCCCACCATCGACGGTCGAAACATGGTCATGGTCATTGGCCCCCTGAAGAACAAATCAGAGGTCAAGGGCGAGGCCAACGCTCATCGTGCTGCCGACAAGGCAGCCAAACAGGAGGAAAAGAATGCCTAAGCAGAAGACCCACTCCGGGGCCAAGAAGCGCTTCAAAGTGACCGGCACCGGCAAGATCATGAAGCAGCAGGCCGGCATGCGCCACAACCTGGAGGTCAAGGCGTCCAAGCGCAAGGCTCGCCTGAACCAGGACCAGGTCCTGTCCGCGGCCGACAGCAAGGTCGCCAAGAAGCTTCTCGGTCGCTAGACCCCGTACCCCGTAAGGAACTAAGAAAATGGCAAGAGTAAAGAGGGCCGTCAACGCCCACAAGAAGCGTCGCGTCATCCTCGAACGCGCCGAGGGCTACCGCGGCCAGCGTTCGCGCCTGTACCGCAAGGCCAAGGAGCAGGTCACCCACTCGCTGGTCTACAGCTACCGTGACCGTCGTGCCCGCAAGGGTGACTTCCGCCGCCTGTGGATCCAGCGCATCAACGCCGCCTCGCGTGCGAACGGCCTCACCTACAACCGCCTGATCCAGGGCCTCGGCCTCGCCGGTGTCGGCGTCGACCGCCGCATCCTGGCCGACCTGGCCGTCAACGAGCCCGCCACCTTCGCGGCCCTCGTCGAGACCGCCCGGGCCGCGCTGCCCGCCGACACGTCCGCCCCCAAGGCGGCCGCGTAACCCTTCGCGCCTCGAACGGGAGCCCGTCGACCCCTGGTCGCCGGGCTCCCGTTCCGCCGTTAACCCCGCGGCAGTGCCCCCCCCGCCGCCCTTCCCGCCCTTCCCGCCGTGCTCACTCCGCCGGTGCGGGCAATGTGCCGTCTCCCGGCGCGCGAGGCGGCGGAAAGCCCGCACTCGCGCGGGCGAGCCCTCCGCGAGTGCGGGGAAAACGCCGCCGCCAGGCCCAATGGACGGCGGAAGCGCACACTCGCGAGAAGGCGGTGTGCGGCCTAAGTAGGCTAGGGCGCATGCTCGAGAACCCCCGCTCCGCCCAGGTCCGTGCCGTCGCCAACCTCGCGAAGCGGTCCGCCCGCGACGACTCGGGCGTCTTCCTCCTCGAGGGGCCGCAGGCCGTCCGGGAGGCGCTCACCTTCCGTCCGGAGCTCGTGCTCGAGCTGTTCGCGACACCGACCGCCCTCGAACGTCACCCGGGCATCGGCGAGCAGGCGGATGCCGCGGGCGTCGAGGTCGAGTTCGTCACCGAGCAGGTGCTGGACGCCATGGCCGACACGGTGACCCCGCAGGGCTTCGTCGCGGTCTGCCGGCAGTTCCCGGTGTCGGTGAAGGAGATCTTCGCCTCCGCTCCACGTCTCATCGCCATCCTCGAGGAGGTGCGGGACCCCGGCAACGCCGGCACCATCATCCGGGCAGCGGATGCCGCGGGCGCCGATGCGGTGATCCTGAGCGGCCGCAGCGTCGACCTGTACAACCCCAAGGTCGTGCGGTCATCGACCGGCTCGATCTTCCACGTTCCCGTCGCGGTGCAAGCGACCCTCGACGACGTTCAGGGCCGCGCCCGCCAGGCCGGCCTGCAGCTGCTCGCCGCCGACATCAAGGGCGACGACCTGCTTTCCGCGCGCACCCGGGGCGTGCTCGCCGGCCCGACCGCGTGGCTGTTCGGGAACGAGGCGCGGGGCCTCACCGACGAGCACCTCGCGCTGGCGGATGCCGCGATCAGCGTGCCCATCTACGGCAAGGCCGAATCGATGAACCTGGCGACCGCGGCATCCGTCTGCCTCTACGAAAGCGCCTTCGCCCAGCGCTCCTGACGAGCAGAAAAAATCGATCACGAAAAGATAAATGTGCCCGTTCCGGTGCAGAAAATGCCCGGCGGCTGCTCTAGGTTGGAAAGCATGCAGCCTACAGACCCGACACCGGCTACGTCGAACATCAACGTGCGCCGGGGCGAACCACTGGTCGTCGTCGATGACGTCAACAAGCACTACGGGGACCTGCACGTCCTGAAGGACATCAACGCCGTGGTGAACCGGGGCGAGGTCGTCGTGGTCATCGGCCCGTCCGGCTCGGGCAAGTCCACGCTCTGCCGCGCGATCAACCGGCTGGAGACCATCGACTCCGGTGTCATCAGCATCGACGGCAAGGAACTGCCCGCCGAGGGCAAGGCCCTCGCGAAGCTGCGCGCCGACGTGGGCATGGTGTTCCAGTCGTTCAACCTCTTCGCGCACAAGACCGTACTGGAGAACGTCACGCTCGGGCCGATCAAGGTGCGCGGCATGTCGCGCAAGGACGCCGAGACCAAGGCGATGGAGCTTCTCGAGCGCGTCGGTGTCGCGAACCAGGCGAAGAAACTGCCGGCCCAGCTCTCTGGCGGTCAGCAGCAGCGCGTAGCCATCGCGCGCGCCCTGGCCATGAACCCCAAGGTGATCCTGCTCGACGAGCCCACCAGCGCCCTCGACCCTGAGATGATCAACGAGGTGCTCGAGGCCATGATCGACCTCGCCAACGACGGCATGACCATGGTCGTCGTCACCCATGAGATGGGGTTCGCCCGCAAGGCAGCCGACCGGGTCATCTTCATGGCCGACGGCGAGATCATCGAGGAAGCCACCCCGGAGCAGTTCTTCACCAATCCGCAGAGCTCGCGGGCGAAGGACTTCCTCTCCAAGCTCATCACCCACTAGCTCAACGCGCTCGTAGTCCTGCGAGTCACAACCCGGGGTGCACACGCCCCGACCAAGAAAGGGAAATCACATGCGCAAGAGAATGAGCCTCCTCGGGGCGGCGGCGGTCATCGCGATCGCCCTCACCGGGTGCTCCGGTGCCAACCCAGGCGGCGACAGCGGTTCCAGCGGCGGCTCCGGTGACGGCTCGGGCAGCAACGCGCCGTACGAGGTCGCGAGCAGCGTCGACCTCGAGGGCAGCCCGACCTATGACGCGATGAAGAAGCGCGGCAACGTCATCATCGGCGTGAAGGAAGACCAGCCCGGACTCGGCTACATGGACGCGGCCACCGGTAAGCGCACCGGCTTCGACGTCGAGATCGCCAAGTGGATCGCAGCGTCGCTCGGATTCGGCGAGGACAAGATCGAGTTCAAGGCCATCCCGAGCGCCAACCGCGAGTCGGCCATCGTGAACGGCGACATCGACTACTACGTCGGCACCTACTCCATCACCGACAAGCGCAAGCAGCAGGTCGACTTCGCCGGCCCGTACTTCGTGACCGGCCAGGGCCTGCTCGTGAAGAAGGACAACACCGACATCACGAGCGAGAAGGACCTCGCCGGCAAGAAGGTCTGCTCCGCGACCGGCTCCACGCCGATCCAGAACATCAAGGAGAACTTCCCCGACACGAAGACGGTGGAGTTCGACACCTACTCGCAGTGCGTGGAGGCGCTCAAGGACGGCCAGGTCGACGCTGTCACGACGGATGCCGCCATCCTCATCGGCTACGCGGCGCAGGAGCCGGACGCACTCAAGGTGGTCGGCGAGCCGTTCACCGTCGAGAAGTACGGCGTCGGCCTGCCCAAGGGCGACGACGCGCTCCGTAAGTTCATCAACGACCTGTTCACCAACGGTGGCGACACCTGGCAGGCCATCTACGACGAGACGCTCGGACAGTCCGGCACCAAGGTCGAACAGCCCAAGGTCGAAGCGTACTGAACCGAATGAGGGTGGGGGCGTCCTGACGGGCGCCCCCAGCCTCGTTCCATCCCCTACCCGTGTCGACACAGAGAGGACCAGCAGGCCGTGGACACTCTGCTCAACAACCTTGACCTGTTCGTGGGCGGCTTCAAGACCACGCTGTTCCTCTTCGTGGTCTCAGCGTTCTTCGCGCTCATCATCGGTTCGGTCGTCGGCGCCATGCGCGTCTCGCCGGTGCCGGTGATGCGAGCGGTGGGCACCGTCTACGTCAACCTCATCCGCAACACCCCGCTGACGCTGTTGATGTTCTTCTTCGCGTTCGGATACCCGAAGCTCGACCTCGGCAACGTCTCCTACCCGACACTGGCCATCTTCGGGCTCAGCATCTACACGGCCACCTATGTCGCCGAGGTCGTGCGCTCGGGCTTCAACACGGTGCCGAAGGGACAGGCAGAGGCGGCGCGCGCAATCGGCCTGCCCTTCTCGCAGACGATGTCGCTCGTGATCATGCCGCAGGCCTTCCGGGCCGTGATCCCGCCCATGATGAGCGTCTTCATCGCCCTCCTGAAGAACACCACGATTGCCGCGGGCTTCTCGGTGGCCGAGGCCGGAGCCATCCGCGCGAACCTCTCCGAGCGCGGGGAGCCGGCACTGGTCGTGCTGCTGTGGGTCGCGCTCTTCTTCGTGATCCTCGTCGCCCTGCTCTCCCTGCTGCAGCGCTATCTCGAAAACAGATGGAGGGTGCTCCGATGAGCGACACACTCTACGACGTCCCGGGTCCCCGGGCGAAAGCCCGGAACCGCGTTCTGGGGATCATCACGATCCTCGTGGTCGCTGCGATCTTGGCCTTCATCATCTACCGCTTCGCCGAGAGCGGGCAGTTCAGCGCCGCCAAGTGGCAGATCTTCACCTTCCCGCTTGTGTGGCAGAACGTGGGCATCGCGACCCTCGCCACGCTGGGCGCGTTCGCCCTTGCCGGCCTGCTCAGTCTGGTGCTCGGCCTCATCCTCTCGGTGGGCCGCATGTCCGAGCACAAATGGGTGAGCATCCCGGTCACCCTGTTCATCGAGCTGTTCCGCGCCATTCCGGTGCTGATCCTCATGATGATCATGTACTACGGTCTTCCGCCGCTCGGGGTCGACTTCGTCACCCCGTTCGTCGCCGTCGTCACCGGGCTCACCCTCTACAACGGGTCGGTGCTCGCCGAGGTGTTCCGCAGCGGCGTCGAGTCGCTGCCCACCGGGCAGAAGGAAGCGGCGTATGCGATCGGGCTGCGCAAGAGCGGCGTCATGGCGCTCATCCTGTACCCGCAGGCCATCCGCGCCATGATGCCGGTGATCATCTCCCAGCTGGTCGTCGTGCTCAAGGACACCGCCCTCGGCTTCATCGTGACCTTCCACGAATTGCTGTACCTGGCCAAGTTCTACGGCAGCCAGTTCACCTACGACGCTCCGATCATCCCCACGACCCTCGTCTTCGGCACCATCTACATCATCCTCTGCCTCATCCTCTCCGGTGTCGCCAAGTGGGTCGAGGTGCGGAGCCGTCGCGGGCCAGGGTCTGCCATCTCGGCAGAGGTCGCTCGCACGCGCATCGTGGCCGCCGACGGCAGCGCGGCGTAGCGACTGCACAATATCCTCACCCGTCATCCTCACCCGTCGGGGCTCCGACACGGTGCAAGCAGCGGTTCGATAGGATTGGTCCTCGTGTCCGATCCCACCGAAATCACCGAACCCGTCGTGAATGCCGCCGTCGATGCGGCACTGGCTGCCATCGCCGCCGCCACGGATTCCACCGCCCTCAAGGTTGTGCGCTCCGAGCACGCGGGGGAGGGATCACCGCTCGCGACGCTCAACGCGCTCATGCGGAGCGTGCCCAAGGACCAGAAGGCCGTCGCCGGCAAGCTCATCGGCCAGGCGCGCGGCCGGGTCGCGCAGGCGCTGTCCGCGCGGGAGGACGAGATCGCGACGTCCGAGGCGCGCGCCCAGCTCGCCGCCGAAACCGTGGACGTCACCGCCGCGGCCTCCACCTGGCGGGCCGGGGCGCGGCATCCGATCGCCCTTCTGCAGGAGCGCATCGCCGACGTCTTCGTGGGCATGGGCTGGGAGATCGCCGAAGGCCCGGAACTCGAGAGCGAGTGGTTCAACTTCGACGCCCTCAACTTCGACGAGGACCACCCGGCCCGCGCCATGCAGGACACCTTCTTCATTGAGCCCACCAGCGCGCACCTGGTGCTGCGCACGCACACCTCACCGGTGCAGTTGCGCTCCCTGCTCAACAACGAGCTGCCGGTGTACCGCATCGCCCCCGGCCGGGTCTACCGCACCGACGAGCTCGACGCCACGCACACGCCCGTCTTCCACCAGACCGAGGGCATCGCCGTCGACAAGGGGCTGACCATGGCGCACCTGCGCGGCACGCTCGACCACTTCGTGAAGGCGATGTTCGGCGACGAGGCGAAGGTGCGCCTGCGGCCGAACTACTTCCCGTTCACCGAGCCGAGCGCCGAGCTCGACCTCTGGCACCCCACGTTCAAGGGCGGCGCGCGTTGGATCGAGTGGGGCGGATGCGGCATGGTCAACGCCAACGTGCTCCGCTCGGCCGGCATCGACCCCGACGTCTACTCCGGGTTCGCCTTCGGCGTCGGCATCGACCGCGCCGTGATGTTCCGCAACGATGTGAAGGATATGCACGACATGGTCGAAGGCGACGTGAGGTTCAGCCAGCAGTTCGGGATGGCCGTCTGATGCGCATCCCCCTGAGCTGGCTCGCCGAATACGTCGACCTCGAACCCGGCAGCACCCCCGAGGACGTGCACGCCGCGCTCGTGAGCGTCGGCTTCGAAGAAGAAGACATCCACCGCTTCGAACTGACCGGTCCCATCGTGGTCGGCCAGGTGCTGTCGGCGGAGCCCGAACCGCAGTCGAACGGCAAGACCATCAACTGGTGCCAGGTGCGGGTCGCCCCGGAGGGCACCGAGACCGCGGCAGACGGCGGGCCCGCCGTGCACGGCATCGTCTGCGGCGCGCACAATTTCGGCGCCGGCGACAAGGTCGTCGTGACCCTGCCCGGCGCTGTCCTGCCCGGCCCGTTCCCGATCGCCGCCCGCAAGACCTACGGCCACGTCTCCGACGGCATGATCGCGTCGGCCCGGGAACTCGGCCTCGGCGACGAGCACGACGGCATCCTGCGACTGGCCGACCTCGGCCTCGACCCCGAGATCGGCACGGATGCGATCCGCCTGCTGGGCCTGGACGACGCCGCCGTCGAGATCAACGTCACGCCCGACCGCGGCTACGCGTTCTCGATCCGCGGCGTCGCCCGGGAGTACGCGCACGCCACCGGCGCCGCCTTCCGCGACCCGGCGCTCGCGCTGCCGGAGACGGCGCCCGGCGCCGGCTTCCCGGTCGTCATCGACGACCGCGCGCCGGTGCGCGACCGCGCGGGCGTGAACGTGTTCGTCACCCGCGTCGTGCGGGGCGTCGACCCCGGCCGGCCGACCCCGGCGTGGATGATCGCGCGCCTGAAGCTCGCCGGCATCCGTTCGATCTCGCTCATCGTCGACATCACCAATTACGTCATGCTCGAGCTCGGGCAGCCGATCCACGCCTACGACCTCGACACGCTCTCCGGCGGCCTCACCGTGCGCCGCGCGGAGCCCGGCGAGAAGCTGACGACCCTCGACGACCAGGTGCGCACGCTCAGCCCGGAAGACCTGCTGATCACCGACGAGTCCGGCCCGATCGGCCTCGCCGGTGTCATGGGCGGCGCCACGACCGAGATCGGCGCCGAGACCCGCAACGTGCTGGTCGAGGCGGCGAACTTCGACCCGGTGTCGATCGCCCGCACCGCACGCCGGCACAAGCTGCCGAGCGAGGCGTCGAAGCGCTTCGAGCGCGGCGTGGACCCGGCCGTCGCCATGGTCGCCGCTGCCCGCGTGGTGCAGCTGCTCGTCGAGTTGGCCGGGGGAGAGGCCGACGACCTCGGCTCGCTGCACGACACCACCACGGATGCGTCGCCCATCGAGCTGCCCGCCGGCTTCATCTCCGGCCTGATCGGCTACGACTACTCGACCGACGAGGTGCGGTCGGCGCTCGCCGAGATCGGCGCCTCCATCGAGAAGACCTCCGAAGGGCTCTCGGTCACCCCGCCCAGCTGGCGGCCCGACCTCACCGACAAGTGGACCCTCGCCGAGGAAGTGGCCCGACTCATCGGGTACGAGCGCATCCCCTCGGTGCTGCCCGTGGCGCCCCCCGGCCGCGGACTCACCCGCACCCAGGCGCTCCGCCGCACGGTGGCCAACACGCTCGCGGCCGCCGGCCACACCGAGGTGCTCGCCTACCCGTTCGTGTCCGCGCACGCCAACGAGCTGTTCGGGGCCGTGACGGGTGGAAAAGCGGTGGCGCAGATCCGCGTCGCCAACCCCCTCGACGGTGAAGCGCCGTTCCTGCGCCGCTCGATCCTGCCCGGCCTGCTGCAGGTCGCGCACCGCAACCGCTCCCGGGGCCTGACGGACCTGGCGATCTTCGAGCTCGGCGTCGTGTTCCGCCCGGAGCCCGGCGTCAGCTACGGCAGCCCGATCGTGCCGCCCGGGGCCGTGCGCCCGAGTGAGCAGGTGCTCGCGAAGCTGAACGCGGGCATCCCGCCGCAGCCGCTGTTCCTCGGCGTCGTGCTCACCGGCAACATGGTGCGGCACCAGCCCGGGCAGGCCGCCGTCGCCGCCGGCTGGCGCGACGCCCTGAGCGCCGTGGCGCAGGTCGCACTCGCGGCCGGGGTCGAGATCCACGTGCGCCAGGGCGCGCACCAGGCCATGCACCCGGGCCGCACCGCCGAGCTGACGGTGACAACGGATGCCGGCGAGCAGGTCGTCGGATACGCCGGGGAGCTGCTGCCGGCCGTGGCCCGCGAGTTCGAGCTGCCCGGCGTCGTCGGCGTCGTCGAGATCGACCTCTCGGGCGTCCTCGCCCGGGCCGGCGCGACGCTCACCGCGAAGCCGATCGGCACGATGCCCGCCGCGACGCAGGACCTCTCGCTCGTCGTCGACGCCTCCGTGCCGGCGGCCGCCGTGCGCCAGGCCGTCATCGACGGCGCCGGCAAGCTCCTCGAGAGCGCCGACCTCGTCGACGACTACCGCGGCCACGGCGTGCCCGACGGCCGCAAGTCGCTCACGTTCGCGCTGCGCTTCCGCGCCGCCGATCGCACACTCACCGCCGCGGAGGCCAGTGAGGCCAAGCTCGCAGGCGTCGCCGTCGCCGCAGCCCGCTTCGACGCCACCCTCCGCGAGTAGGCGCCGCCCCGCACCTGCGCCGCCCCGCCCCACCACCCCACGCCGAAGGGGCGCCGCGGGCGGGTGTGGCGCGGGCGTGGGGGCGGGTGCGGTTTGACGCGGCCAGCGGCGCAGGGCAGCGACGAACTGAGGCAACGGATGCCGCGACGAGGCCGCCGCCGCGAGCTACTACATTTGACGTATGGGCTTTTCGGTGGCGGTGGCAGGGGCGAGCGGATACGCGGGCGGTGAGTTGCTCCGCCTGATCGCGGCGCATCCCGACCTTGAGGTGCGCACGGTCACGGCGCACAGCAACAGCGGACAGCGGCTCATCGACGTGCAGCCGCACCTGCGATCCCTCTCCCACCTCAGCCTCGTCGACACCACGGCCGAGAACCTCGCCGGGCATGACGTCGTCTTCCTCGCCCTGCCGCACGGCGCCTCCGGGGAGCTCGCCGCCCAGCTCTCCGACGACACCCTCGTCGTCGACTGCGGTGCCGACCACCGCATCGAGAGCGGCGACGACTGGGCCGCTTTCTACGGCGGCGAGCACCACGGCGCCTGGGTGTACGGCGTGCCGGAGCTGCCCGTGCTGGGCGGCCGGCAGCGCGAACGCATCGCGCACGTGCGCCGGATCGCGGCGCCGGGATGCAATGCCAGCACCGTCGCTCTCGCCCTGGCCCCCGGCATCCGTGGCAATGTCATCGAAGAACGCGACCTCGTCGCCGTGCTCGCCGTCGGGCCGTCCGGCGCCGGCAAGAGCCTCAAGCTGCCGAACCTCGCGAGCGAGGTGCTCGGCTCGGCGAACCCGTACGCGGTCGGCGGCGTGCACCGGCACATCCCCGAGATCCTGCAGAGCCTGCGCTGGGCCGGCGCCACCACTCCCAGCATCTCCTTCACCCCGGTGATCGTGCCCATGTCCCGCGGCATCCTCGCCACCGTCACCGCCCGCGCCGCCCCGGGTGTCAGCGCCGCCGACGTGCGCGCCGCCTGGGAGCGGGCGTACGCGAACGAGCCGTTCGTGCAGTTGCTGCCGGAGGGGCACTTCCCGCGGACAGCCGACGTTCTCGGCGCCAACACCTGCCTCATCGGCCTCGCCGTCGACGAGGCCGCCGGGCGCGTGGTGGTCATCGCCGCCGTGGACAACCTCGTCAAGGGCACGGCCGGCGCCGCCATCCAGTCCGCCAACCTCGCCCTCGGGCTGCCGGAGACCACCGGCCTCAGCATGAACGGAGTAGCGCCGTGAGCGTGACAGCACCCGCCGGTTTCGCGGCGGCCGGCACCGAGGCGGGGCTGAAGAAGTCCGGCGGCCTCGACCTGGCCATCGTGCAGAACCTCGGCCCGGCATCCGCTGCCGCCGCGGTCTTCACCAGCAACCGCTGCCTCGCGAACCCGGTGATCTGGAGCAAGCAGGTCATCGCCGACGGCGTGGTGAGCGCCATCGTGCTGAACTCCGGCGGCGCCAACTGCTACACCGGCAGCCAGGGCTTCCAGGCCACGCACGCCACCGCCGAGGCCGTTGCCGAACACCTCGGCGTCTCCTCCGGCGACGTGCTGGTCTGCTCCACGGGCCTCATCGGCGAGCAGCTCGACCTCGACGCGGTGACCGCGGGTGTCGCATCCGCTGCAGGCGAGCTCAGAGCGGATGCCGCGCGCACGCCCGACGCGGGCCTCGCCGCCGCGCGGGCCATCATGACCACCGACACGCGGCCCAAGGAGGCTCTGCACCGGGCACCCACCGGCTGGACGATCGGCGGCATGGCGAAGGGCGCCGGCATGCTCGCCCCGGGACTGGCCACCATGCTCGTCGTGCTCACCACGGACGCGCAGCTGTCTTCCGCGCAGCTCGACGTCGCGCTCCGCGAAGCCACCCGGCTCACCTTCGACCGGCTCGACTCCGACGGCTGCATGTCGACCAACGACACCGTGAGCCTGCTCGCCTCCGGCGCGAGCGGCATCGAGGCCGACCTCACCGAGTTCACCGAGGCACTCACCGCGGTCTGCCAGGACCTCACCCGGCAGCTGCAGGCAGATGCCGAGGGCGCCGCCCACGACGTCGCCATCGAGGTGCGCGGCGCCAAGACGGAGCACGACGCGGTCGACGTCGCCCGCGCCGTCTCGCGCAGCAACCTGTTCAAGACCGCCATCTACGGCAACGACCCCAACTGGGGCCGGGTGCTCGCCGCGGTCGGCACGACGGATGCCGCCTTCGACCCGTACAACATCGACGTCGCCATCAACGGGGTGCAGGTGTGCAGCGGGGGAGAGCCCGACCAACCGCGCGAGCGCGTCGACCTCACGCCCCGCGACGTGACCGTCATCATCGACCTGCACAAGGGCGGCGAGACCGCGACCATCTGGACGAACGACCTCACCCACGAGTACGTCGAAGAGAACAGCGCGTACTCGAGTTGACCGGCCACGACGATCTCCAGGCCGAGCGCGACGAGGCAGCCGTCAAGGCGGCGACGCTCATCGAGTCGCTGTCCTGGCTGAAACGGTTCCACGGGCAGATCATCGTGGTGAAGTTCGGCGGCAACGCCATGGTCAGCGAGGAACTGCAGCGCAGCTTCGCCGAGGACATGGTCTACCTGCGCTACGCCGGCATTCGCCCCGTCGTGGTGCACGGCGGCGGCCCGCAGATCTCGGCCATGCTCGAGCGGCTCGGCATCGAGAGCGAATTCCGCGGCGGATACCGCGTGACGACACCCGAAACCATGAACGTCGTGCGCATGGTGCTGACCGGGCAGGTGAACCGCGAGCTCGTCGGCCACATCAACGAGCACGGCCCGCTCGCTGCCGGCCTGTCGGGGGAGGACGCGGGCCTCTTCCAGGCCCGCAAGCAGGGCATCGTGGTCGACGGCGAACCGGTGGACCTCGGCCTGGTCGGTGAAGTCACCGGCGTCGACCCGCAGTCCGTGCACGCGCAGCTGGCGGCCGGGCGCATCCCGGTCATCTCCTCCATCGCGCCCGACACCGCGACGCCCGGCCAGAGCCTGAACGTCAACGCCGATGCAGCCGCCGCCGCGCTCGCCGTGGCGCTCGGGGCGGCCAAGCTCGTCATCCTCACCGATGTCGCCGGCCTCTACAGCGACTGGCCCAACCGGGAGTCGCTGGTCTCCGTCATCCGCTCGGATGCCTTGCGCGAGCTGCTCCCGTCGCTGGAGTCGGGCATGATCCCCAAGATGACCGCCTGCCTCGACGCCGTCGACGGCGGCGTGCCGAAGGCGGCCATCATCGACGGACGGGTGCCGCACTCGATCCTGCTCGAGGTCTTCACCCACAGCGGCATCGGCACGGAGGTGGTTTCGTAGTGACCAACTGGCAGGAGCGCTTCGGCGACTCGATGATGCGCACGCTGGCGGCGCCGCTCGCCGTGCTGGTGCGCGGCGACGGATGCTGGGTGTGGGACGACCAGGGGAACCGCTACCTCGACTTCCTGGCCGGCATCGCCGTGAACTCGCTCGGCCACGCGCACCCGGCCATGGTCGCGGCGGTGAGCGGGCAGGTCGCCACCCTCGCCCACGTCTCGAACTACTTCGCCACCCCGCCGGAGATCGAGCTCGCCGAACGCCTCAAGCACATCACGGGCGCGGGCGACCGCGGCCGCGTGTTCTTCTGCAACTCCGGAGCCGAAGCGAACGAGGCGGCCTTCAAGCTCGCGCGCCGCAACCGGGCCAACTCCCACGGCGACGGGTCCCGCACCCGCATCCTCGCCCTCCGCAATTCCTTCCACGGCCGCACGATGGGCTCGATGGCGCTCACCGGCAAACCGCAGATGCGGGAGCCGTTCGAGCCGATGCCCGGCGGCGTCGAGCACATCGACAGCACCATCGAGGCGCTGGAGAAGGAGCTCGACGAGACCGTGGCCGCCCTGTTCGTCGAGCCGGTCAAGGGCGAGGCGGGCGTCGTCGACCTGCCCTACGGCTACCTGGAGCGCGCCCGCGACCTCTGCACCCGTCACGGCGTGCTGCTCATCATCGACGAGGTGCAGACCGGCATCGGCCGCACGGGCGCGTGGTTCGCCTACCAGCACCACGGCATCCTGCCCGACGCCGTCGCCATCGCCAAGGGCCTCGGCGGCGGCGTGCCGATCGGCGCCCTCGTCACCTTCGGCACGGCATCCGATCTCTTCACCCGCGGCCAGCACGGCTCCACGTTCGGCGGCAACCCGCTGGTCACCGCCACGGCGAACACCGTGCTCGACGTGATCGAGGGCGACGACCTGATCGCCAACGCGGCGGCACGCGGGCAGCAGCTGCGCGAGATCGTCGCCCGGCTCGACTCGCCGCTCATCACCGAGGTGCGCGGCCGGGGTCTCCTGCTCGGAATCGGCCTCGCCGAACCGGTCGCCCTCGCGCTCTCAGCGGCGGCGCTCGAGGCCGGGCTGATCGTCAACGCCGCGAACGAGTCCAGCATCCGTCTCGCCCCGCCCCTCATCGTCGGCGACGCGGAGCTCGAGGAGTTCGAGCGACGCTTCGGGCGGGCCCTGGCCGCGCTGTAAGCGGCTCGAGTGGTTCACTAGACCGCGGTGTAGCCGCCGTCGACGAGCACATATGAGCCGGTCATGAAGCTCGCCTGGTCAGAGAGCAGGAACGAGACGAGATTCGCCACCTCGTCAGGCTGCCCGAGTCGTCCGAGCGGATGCTTCGCCTGCAGCGCGTTGTAGGCCTCCTTCGGCAGGTTGGCCAGCAGCGGCGTCTCGATGTAGCCCGGTCCGACGGCGTTGATCCGAAGGCCCTTCGGGCCGTATTCGGCCGCGGCGTTCTTGGTCAGGCCCACGACCCCGTGCTTGGCTGCCGTGTACGCGGCGTTGCCGAGCGCGGCGACGGTGCCGTGGATGGACGCCATGTTCACGATCGCGCCCTCCGCCGCGCCGGCGTCGAGGATGGCCGGGATCTGGTAGCGCATGCCGTAGAGCACGCCATTGAGGTTGATGTCGATCACCCGGTCCCAGTCGGCGAGGTCCACTTCGCCCACCGGCGCCTGCGCACCGCCGATCCCCGCGTTGTTCACGGCGTAGTTCAGCGCCCCGTAGGTCTGGACGGCGAAGTCCACCGCCTTCCTGCTGTCCTCGGCGACCGCCGTGTTGCCCTGGAACGGAACCGCCGTACCGCCCGCCGCCGTGATCTCATCGACGACGCGCTTCGCCCCGTCGAAATTCAGGTCGACCACGACGACGTTGACTCCCTGCCGCGCCAGGTCCTTGCTGATGGCCTCGCCGAGACCGGAGCCACCGCCGGTGACGAGCGCGGTCTTCCCTTCGAAATCCGACATTGTCTCTCCTCCTCTAGAGTTGACAGATACCCCCGTTCTAGCCCGGCACTCCTGAAAGCGATACCGTGACCCGCCACTTCCTGCGCGACGATGACCTCTCCCCGGCCGAACAGGCCGAGATCCTCGACCTGGCGCTGGAGCTGAAGCGAGACCGATTCGCGGTGAAGCCGCTGGCCGGCCCGCAGACCGTGGCCGTCATCTTCGACAAGTCCTCCACGCGCACCCGGCTGTCGTTCGCCGTGGGCATCGCCGACCTCGGCGGCAGCCCGCTCATCATCACCACCGCGAACAGCCAGCTCGGTGGCAAGGAGACCGCCTCCGACACCGCCCGCGTCATGGAACGCCAGGTCGCCGCCATCGTCTGGCGCACCTTCGCCCAGTCCGGGCTCGAGGAGATGGCCGAGGGCACCACCGTCCCCGTCATCAATGCGCTCTCCGACGACTTCCACCCCTGCCAGCTGCTCGCCGACCTCCTCACCATCCGCGAGCACCGCGGCGACCTGGCCGGCCTCACCCTCGCCTTCCTCGGCGACGGGGCGAGCAACATGGCCCAGTCCTACCTCCTCGCCGGGGCGACCGCCGGCATGAACATCCGCGTCGCCGCGCCCACCGGGTACCAGCCGCACGACGAGGTCGTGACGGATGCCGCCGCCATCGCCCGGCAGACCGGCGGCTCGGTCGCGCTCTTCGACGACGCCGAGGCCGCCGCCGCCGGCGCCGACATCGTGGTCACCGACACTTGGGTGTCGATGGGCAAGGAGGAGGAGAAGGCGGCACGCCTGGCCACCTTCGAACCGTTCCGCGTCGACGCCCGGCTGATGGGTCTCGCATCCGCTGACGCGCTGTTCATGCACTGCCTGCCCGCCGACCGGGGCTACGAGGTGACCGCCGATGTCATCGACGGCCCGCAGAGCATCATCTGGGACGAGGCGGAGAACCGCCTGCACGCGCAGAAGGCCCTGCTGGCGTGGCTGCTCGAGCAGAACGCCCGCTGAGGCCCGCGGCCCGCAAGCCCGTAAACTTATCGAAGACTTTCTGAAGGAGAACCATGGCTGAACGCATCGTCCTCGCCTACTCGGGCGGCCTCGACACCTCGGTGGGAATCGGTTGGCTGAAGGATGCGACGGGTAAAGACGTCGTCGCCCTCGCGGTCGACGTGGGACAGGGCGGCGAGGACATGGAGGACATCCGCCAGCGCGCCCTCGACTGCGGCGCCGTCGAGTCGATCGTCGTCGACGCCAAGGACGAGTTCGCGAACGACTACATCGTCCCAGCGCTGAAGGCCAACGCCCTCTACCAGAAGCGCTACCCGCTGGTCTCCGCGCTCAGCCGGCCGCTGATCGCCAAGTACCTCGCGTCCACCGCGCACGACCTCGGTGCCGACTCCGTCGCCCACGGCTGCACCGGCAAGGGCAACGACCAGGTGCGCTTCGAGGCCGCCGTGGCCGCCCTCGCCCCCGACCTCACCAGCATCGCCCCCGTGCGCGACCTCGCGCTCACCCGCGACAAGGCGATCGTGTACGCCGAAGAGCGCAGCCTCCCGATCAAGCAGTCGAAGAAGAGCCCGTACTCCATCGACAAGAACGTCTGGGGCCGCGCCGTCGAGACCGGCTTCCTCGAAGACCCGTGGAACGCGCCCATCGAGGACCTCTACGAGTACACGCAGGACCCGTCGGTCGACAAGGCAGCGGATGAGGTCGTCATCACGTTCGACCAGGGCGTCCCGGTGGCCATCGACGGCGTGGCGCACTCGCCGCTGCAGATGGTGGTGGCGATGAACGAGCTCGCCGGCAAGCACGGCGTTGGCCGCATCGACATCGTCGAGGACCGGCTGGTGGGCATCAAGAGCCGCGAGGTCTACGAGGCCCCCGCCGGCATCGCCCTGATCACCGCGCACGAGGAGCTGGAGAACCTCACCCTCGAACGCGACCAGAACCGCTACAAGCGCACCATCGAGTCGCAATGGTCCGAGCTCGTCTATGACGGGCTCTGGTTCTCGGGACTCAAGCGCTCCCTCGACGCGTTCATCGACCACACCCAGCGGTACGTATCGGGCGACGTGCGACTGCAGCTGCAGGGCGGCCGCGCCGTCGTCACCGGTCGCCGGTCGGAGCAGAGCCTCTACGACTTCAGCCTCGCCACCTACGACACCGGCGACACGTTCGACCAGTCGCTGGCCAAGGGCTTCATCGACCTGTGGTCGCTGCCGAGCAAGATCTCCGCCCGCCGCGACCTCGCCGGCGAGTAAGCGCCGATGTCCGGCGACGAGGTGGCCAACCGCACCGGCGGCGAGGCGGCGAACCGCGCCGGCGAGGCGGGGGCCCTGTGGGGCGGCCGCTTCGCCGGGGGTCCGGCCCCCGAGCTCGCCCGGCTGAGCAAGTCGACCCAGTTCGACTGGCAGCTGGCCGAGTACGACATCCGCGGGTCGCGCGCGCACGCCCGGGCGCTCGCGGCTGCCGGGTATCTCTCCGAGCACGAGTTGTCCGGCATGCTCGCCGCCCTCGACGCGTTGGAGGCCGCGGTGGTCGATGGCCGGTTCACGCCGGCCGAGACGGATGAGGACGTGCACTCGGCGCTGGAGCGCGGGCTCATCGAGATCGCCGGGCCCGAGCTCGGCGGCAAGCTGCGCGCCGGCCGGAGCCGGAACGACCAGATCGCCACGCTCATCCGCATGCTGCTGCGCGACCACGCCCAGCAGATCGGGGCCCTCGTCATCGACCTGATCGACGCCCTCGGCGCCCAGGCGGAGGCCCACGCCGACGCCATCATGCCCGGCCGCACCCACCTGCAGCACGCGCAGCCGGTGCTGCTGGCCCACCACCTGCTGGCGCACTGCTGGCCGCTCGTGCGCGACCTGGAGCGCCTCGTCGACTGGGGGCGCCGCGCCGACTTCTCCCCGTACGGTTCGGGCGCGCTGGCGGGCAACACGCTCGGCCTCGACGCGAGCCTGGTGGCGACGCACCTCGGGTTCGGCCACGTCGTCGAGAACTCCATCGACGGCACCGCGAGCCGCGACCTGACCGCGGAGTTCGCCTACATCACCGCACAGCTCGGCATCGACCTCTCCCGGCTCGCCGAGGAGATCATCCTGTGGAACACCCGCGAGTTCGGCTTCGTCACGCTCGACGACGCCTATTCCACCGGGTCGTCGATCATGCCGCAGAAGAAGAACCCCGACATCGCCGAGCTCGCCCGCGGCAAGTCGGGGCGGCTGATCGGCAACCTGGCCGGCCTCCTCACCACGCTGAAGGGCCTGCCGCTCGCCTACAACCGCGACCTGCAGGAGGACAAGGAGCCCGTCTTCGACTCGATCGAGACGCTCGAGGTGCTGCTGCCCGCCTTCACCGGCATGGTCGCGACGCTCACGTTCCACACCGACCGTATGGCCGAGCTCGCCCCGCAGGGGTTCTCGCTGGCAACGGATGTCGCGGAGTGGCTGGTCAAACGCCACGTCGCCTTCCGCGACGCCCACGAGATCACCGGCTCCCTGGTGAAGTACGCCGAGGACCACGATCTCGAGCTGCAGGATGTGCCCGACGCCGCACTCCACGCCATCTCCGCGCACCTCACCCCCGAGGTGCGCGAGGTGCTGACGATCACCGGGTCGGTGGCGAGCCGCGACGGGCACGGCGGGACGGCGCCGGTGCGCGTCGCCGAGCAGCGCGCCGCCCTGGTCGACCGGGTGCGCACCCTGGCGGCCGCCCTCATCCCGTGACTGTCTCTCACCCCGTGACTGTCTCTCACCCCGCCGGCCGCGCTTCCCACCTGACCCTCCTCTCGCTGAAACGGACAGTTCCGGTCGAGACCGCCAGGTGCGCTTGTACGTCTCGACCGGAACGGTCCGCTTCGGCGCGCGCAGGGGCCGCGTGAGTTTCGATCGCGCGGTGCTGGAGGGGCAGGCGCCCGAGGTGGCGCCGCTGCTGCTCGGCGCGATCCTCACCCACGACGGCGTCTCGGTTCGCATCACCGAGGTCGAGGCGTACGTCGGCGACGGCGTCGACCCGGGCTCGCACGCGTTCCGAGGCAAGACCCGCCGGAACGCGAGCATGTACGGGCCGCCCGGCCACCTCTACGCGTACTTCACCTACGGCATGCACACCTGCGCCAACATCGTCTGCTCGCCGGAGGGACGACCGGCCGGATGCCTGGTGCGCGCCGGCGAGGTGGTCGAGGGCCTCGAGCTCGCGCGCGCCCGCCGGCACACCTCCAAGCACGACCACGACCTGGCGCGTGGGCCCGCCCGGCTCACCGTGGCCCTCGGCATCCAGCTGGGCGACAACGGCGCCGACCTGAACGCGCCGCCGTTCGACCTGACGCTGCCCGACGCCCCCGGCGCCTATCTCACCGGCCCGCGCACCGGCCTCTCTGGTCCCGGCGGAGAGGATGCCTTCCCCTGGCGGTTCTGGCTCCCCGGCGAGCCGAGCGTGTCGCCCTACAAGCGGCACCCGAAGCTCGGCCGCTGACCACTCGCGGGTGCGCGCTTCCTGCCGCCTCCGTCGTGTGTGCACGGCGTGTCGAGCGCACCCGTGGGGGTGCAGGGTGGCACGAGGGCTCAGCCGTTCACGACGGTGACGAGCGCGGCACAGGCGCTGGCCCAGATGAGGCTCGCCAGGGTGCCGATGATGAACCGCTCCCGCGCCTCGGACGCGGCCAGTTCGGTGAAGCGACCGACGCCCTTGATGGCGACGACGACGGCGATGGCTTCGGGGAACCCGGCGAGGATCGCGCCGGCGACCGCGAGTCGCTCGAGAATCCCGATCGTGAGCCCACCACGCAGCACCTCGTGCACCTGCAGGGGCCGGGTGTCGCCGGCAGCCTCTCCGCCGTCGTTCTCGACCATGATGCCGCCGTAGTTGCCGGGGGAGACCGAGCCCCGGGTCGCCAACTGCAGGGTGAGCACGGCGACCGGGCCGCCGCCGATCACGGCCAGCGCCAGTGCGAGCATCCCGAGCAGCACGTCCAGGCCGGTGTCGTCCCTCGGTGCGGGGGCGGCCGCGATGAAGAGCGCGGCGGCGAGGGCGCCGGCGGAGATGATGGTGAACACCCGCTTGTGCAGCCGGAACGCCAGGACCGCGAACACCAGCGACCCGGCGGTCACGAGGAGCAGGAGGATCCAGTACAGGTAACCGAGGATGTGGAGGGCAGGGTAGGTCATGTCTGGTCCGTTTCGCTCGGGGTGCCGTCGAGGGCTGCGAGCAGTTTAACGAGCGCCGGCAGTGCGGACTCCTCGACTCTCCAGAGCGAGCTCTTCACGCGCTGGCTGACGGCGGCGGTGGAGATCCCGAGCTGCGCCGCCGCCTGCGCCTGGCTCCGGCCCCCGGTGAGGAGGTCGACGACTTCCCAGCCCTCGCCGGTACGCCGGCGACGCACGAGGAGCAGCATGGCGACCAGCGCCTCGACGTCGGTCGCCGTGAGCGCGCCCCCGGGCCCGGCCGCGTCCCCGTCCACGGCCAGGGCGAACCGCGCATCCGTGCGTTTCGCTCGCGTGACCGCGTCGCGGGCTGCGATGAAGGCCCCGCCGGAGGCGCGGCGGGTTGCCGCGGGCAGGGGAGTGCGCACGCTGCCGATGCCGAGGCCGATGCTCCAGTGGTTCGCCCGCTGGATGGCGAGCACGGCGTGCAGCGTGGCGGCGGCATCCGTCAGCAGCATCTGGATCTCGTCGCCGGAGGTCTGGTCGGGCGGGAGGACGAACGCGTCGGGAAAGCGGGTGGTCAGCTGCTTCACCAGCTCACCGGCGCGGTCGCGGTCGTTGCGACTGTCGACCTGGTCTGCGGTGATGACGAACATGCATTAAGTCTGCGCCCTGAACGTGTGTAAATCAAGGCCACAGCCTAAGTTCGCATGCGTTCATGATCCGGCCTTCACGAGGAGCCCGAGCCGAGACGGAGCACACGGTAATCTGGGCAGCGTGTCAGACCCCGAGATCCTCGCCCGCCAGGCCAACGACCCCAGCTTCCCCGACCTGTGGGACGAGCTCCGCTGGCGTGGACTCGTCCACGTCTCCACCGACGAGGACCAGCTGCGGGAACTCCTGGCCTCGGGGAGCATCACCTACTACTGCGGGTTCGATCCAACCGCCCCCAGCCTGCACCTCGGCAACCTCGTGCAGCTGCTGCTCATGCGGCGCCTGCAGCTGGCCGGCCACCGCCCCCTCGGGCTCGTCGGCGGCTCCACGGGGCTGATCGGAGACCCGCGCCCCACCGCCGAGCGCACCCTGAACACGAAGGACGTCGTGGCGGAGTGGGTCGGCTACCTCCAGGAACAGGTGTCGCGCTTCCTCTCGGCCGAGGGTCCGAACGGCGTGACCCTCGTCAACAACCTGGACTGGACCGCGCCGATGAGCGCCATCGACTTCCTGCGCGACATCGGCAAGTTCTACCGCGTGGGCACCATGCTCAAGAAGGATGCCGTCAGCGCCCGGCTCAACTCCGACGCCGGCATCAGCTACACCGAGTTCAGCTACCAGATCCTCCAGGGCATGGACTACCTCGAGCTTTACCGCAGCTACGGCTGCGTGCTGCAGACCGGCGGCAGCGACCAGTGGGGCAACCTCACGAGCGGCACCGACCTCATCCGTCGCGCCGAAGGGGTCGGCGTGCACGCCATCGGCACGCCGCTCATCACCAACAGCGACGGCACCAAGTTCGGCAAGAGCGAGGGCAACGCGGTCTGGCTGGACCCCCGGCTCACCAGCCCGTACGCGTTCTACCAATTCTGGCTGAACACCGACGACGGCGACGTCATCTCGCGGCTCAAGGTGTTCACCTTCCTGCCGCGTACCGAGATCGAGCGCCTCGCCGCGCTGGTGGCGACCGAGCCGTTCCGCCGCGAGGCGCAGCGCACCCTGGCGTGGGAGGTGACGAGTCTCGTGCACGGCGAGAGCGCAACGGATGCCGCCATCAGCGCCGCGCAGGCCCTGTTCGGGCAGGGGGAGCTGGCCGGTCTCGACCCGGCGACTCTCGAGTCCGCACTCCGGGAACTGCCCAACACCACGACGGCCCCGCATGCGCCGGTCGCGCAGCTGCTCGTCGACACCGGCCTCACGGCCAGCCTGGGGGAGGCCCGGCGTGCGATCAAGCAGGGCGGCGTCTACCTGAACAATGTCAAGGTCGACGACGAGACACAGACCATCGAGGGGTCCGTCCTGCCGAGTGGTGTCGCGGTGCTGCGGCGGGGCAAGAAGACTCTCGCCGGCGTCTTCGTCGAGTAGTCCCGGTTACCCGCCAGTCCGCTGCCACCTCCCTCGACGCGCTCCCGGCCCGGGTTTGAGAAGCCGGCCCATGTTCCAACGTGGGCCGGCTTCTCAAACCCGGGCCGGACGTGTGTCAGGCAGCTGCGTCACCCGCCGCGACGCGCAATCCACCGGGGCTGCAGGCGCGACACGCCCGGGGTGCAGGATGGTTTTGACGGCCCCCGGAACGGCCCGTAATGTATTCACACGTACCCCAAACGGTGCGGGAAAGCCGATGAGCTTCCCGGCCTCAAGTGGGACCGAATCCCTGGCTGAAAAGCACACAATTCCTCTTGTAGGAGTGTGTCCGGACAGCTTAGGATTAAACCCTTCCCCCGAACGGTTCGTCTGGTTCGAGCGGGCGTGGTTCGAGCGTGTGCAAATACGGTCGGATGGCGCGAAACGCTCGATTTGACAGGCGAAAAGCCGGTGGGTAAGGTAGAGAAGTTGCCCCGGAGCGACAGCCTGAATGGCTTGAAGTCGGGTGCGTCCGATCCTTGAGAACTCAACAGCGTGCACAATGTCAAATGCCAAAAACCTCGTGCGTGGTTTGGCCGGT
>NZ_RDSR01000011.1 GCF_003716325.1 Cryobacterium tepidiphilum
CTGCTCATGCAGTTCCAGGCCGACATCCTCGGCGTCCCCGTGATCCGCCCCGTCGTGGCCGAGACCACCGCCCTCGGCGCCGCATACGCCGCGGGCCTGGCCGTGGGCTTCTGGAGCGGACTGGACGACCTCCGCCAGAACTGGCAGGAAGACCAGCGCTGGGAACCCCAGATGGACGACGCCGAACGCGACCGGCTCCTGCGCAACTGGAAAAAAGCCGTCACCAAAACCCTCGACTGGGTCGACGACGACGTCGTGTGAGCCGCAGAACGCGCCGCTAGGCCCCCAGCGGGGCCTTCGCCGCCTCCACCCACGCAGCGAGCTTGGCCGTGGCCGCGCCCGAGTCGATCGCTTCCGCGGCAACGGCCATCTTGCTGCGGAACCGGTCGAGGATGGCGACCTGCACCTGGCTGGGGTCGTTGGCCAGGTCGTATGCGACGAGTCCGGCCGCGGCGTTCAGCAGCACGATGTCACGGACCGGCCCCGTCTCTCCGCCGAGGACGGCGCGCGCGACGGCGGCATTGTGACCCGCGTCGCCACCGATGAGGTCGGTGATCCGAGCCCGCTTGATGCCCAGGTCGCGCGGGTCGATGTCGTGCTCGGTGACGAGCCCCCGCGAGACCTCCCACACGTGGCTGTGGCCCGTGGTGGTGAGCTCATCGAGTCCGTCGTCACCGCGGAAGACCAGTGCGGTGGCCCCCCGGGTCTGGAACACCCCGACGAAGAGCGGCACCCGTTCCAGACTGGCCACCCCCACAGCGGATGCTTCGGGACGTGCCGGATTGCACAGCGGCCCGAGGTAGTTGAAGACGGTCGGAACGCCGAGCTCGGCGCGAGTGGCGCCCGCGTGGCGGAATCCCGGGTGGAAGGCTGCGGCGTACGCGAAGGTGATTCCCGCACGCTCGAGCACCGCGGCGACCGCATCGGGGGTCAGCGTGAGATCGATGCCGAGTGCCGCCAGCACGTCAGACGACCCGGACGCCGAGCTGGCCGCACGGTTCCCGTGCTTGATCACCGGCACGCCGGCCGCGGCGCAGACGATCGACGCCATGGTCGATACGTTGACCGTGCCCTGCCGGTCGCCTCCGGTTCCGACGATGTCGAGCGCCATCGGATCAACCGGCAGCGGAAGCGCGTGCTCGAGGATCGCGTCGCGGAAGCCGACGATCTCATCGACCGTCTCCCCCTTGGCCGCCAGCGCCACGAGGAACGCACCCAGCTGCGACGGGGTCACGTCTCCCAGCATGACCTGCTCCATGCTCCACGCCGCATCCGCAACGCTCAGGTCCTCCCCCTTGAGCAGCGCAGTGAGGACATTGGGCCAGGACTGGGATTCAAGCATGACCACAATCTTAATCTCACCGGCCGACACGCCCGCCCCAGACCCTTCTTCCTCCCCACCGGCACCCTCCCTTCCGTGGTATCGGCGGGGACTGGCACGGCCGAATGGGAAAAACCTGTGCGGAGTTCGGCCATAATGGAGGAGTGACGAGCACCTCATTTACTCCTACGGCGAGTGCGCCCGTAGTGAACAGGCCCAACAGCGTGGCGGTGGGCACCATTGTCTGGCTGGGCAGCGAAGTCATGTTCTTCGCGGGTCTCTTCGCCATCTACTTCACCCTCCGGTCGACCTCCCCCGACCTGTGGCAGTTCGAGACGGCGAAGCACAACTTCCCGTACGCGCTCACCAACACGCTCATCCTGGTGGCCTCGTCGTTCACCTGCCAGTTCGGCGTGTTCGCCGCCGAGCGCCTGCAGGCCCGCTCCACCGGTCCGCGCCCCAGCCAGTGGGGCATGGTCGAGTGGTTCTTCCTCACCTACGCCCTCGGCGCAGTGTTCGTCTCCGGCCAGATCATGGAGTACGCCACCCTGGTCTCCGAGCACGTCTCGCTCTCATCGAACGCCTATGGCTCGGCCTTCTACCTGACCACGGGCTTCCACGGCATCCACGTCACCGCCGGACTCATCGCGTTCCTGCTGGTGATCGGGCGCGCGTTCGCGGTGAAGAACTTCGGACACAAGGAGGCGACGAGCGCCATCGTCGTCTCGTACTACTGGCACTTCGTCGACGTCGTGTGGATCGGGCTCTTCCTGGTCATCTACGTTCTCAAATAGGAATCAGGAGCGGAAACCTTCAGCATGCCAGAGAACAGAACCCCAACGCCCCCCAAGGCACGGAGCCGCAAGCCCCGCAAGACCGGCCGTCGTCATCCGCTGGCCAGCGTCGCACTGATCGCCATCGGCCTCTTGTTCACCGGCGGCGCCTACGCCGCCTTCAGCACCAGCACGGCCAGTGCGGCAACGGATGCCACGTCGCAGCAGACCATCGACGAGGGCCGCAAGCTCTTCATCGCCAACTGCGCCACCTGCCACGGAATGCAGGCCCAGGGCGCGGATGCCGGGCCGAGCCTCATCGGCGTCGGTGCGGCATCCGTCGACTTCCAGGTGGGCACCGGCCGCATGCCGATGGCCGCCCAGGGCCCGCAGGCCCTGCAGAAGCCGGTGCAGTTCAGCGATGAGGATGTCGCGGCGTTGGCCGCGTACATCGGCTCGCTCGCCCCGGGCCCGGCGATCCCCGAAGCACACGAGATCGACGGCGAAGGCGACGCCTCCGCCGGTGCGGAACTGTTCCGCATCAACTGCGCGATGTGCCACAACGTCGCGGGCGCCGGCGGCGCCCTCACCGAGGGCAAATTCGCGCCCTCGCTCGCGGAGACCAGCAGCAAGCACATCTACGAGGCCATGGTGACCGGCCCGCAGAACATGCCGGTGTTCAACAACCTGAACATCACGCCAGAAGGCAAGCGCGACATCATCACCTACCTGAAGTACCTGCAGACCCACCCGTCCCCCGGCGGCTACGAGTTGGGGAACTTCGGTCCGGTCTCGGAGGGCTTGTTCCTCTGGATCTTCGGCATCGGCAGCATTGTGGCGTTGACCGTGTGGATCACGGCCAAGTCCAACTGACGGTCATCCGGTTTGAAACAGCGCAAGAAGGAGAACAATGGCTAACGACGACACCAGCGGGAAGGACCTCACGGGAGTGACCCCGTCCGGTACCGCTCACGGGGAGGCCCCAGCCGGCACTGCCGTCGTCGCCCGTGACGCCTTTGAGAACCCCGGCTTCCCGCCCCACCGTCCCCGTGTCACCGACATCGACCCCAAGGCAGAACGGCGTGCGGAGCGGTGGGTCTACACCCTGTTCTACCTGTCGATCGTGGGCAGCATCTTCGCGATCGTCGCGTACATGGTCTTCCCGATCGACGCGGAGAACATCGCGTCGGTTCGCCGCAACAACCTCTTCATCGGCCTCGGCCTGGCCCTCGCCCTGCTGGCGATCGGCATCGGCGCCGTGCACTGGGGCAAAGCCCTCATGTCCGACCACGAGGGCATCGACGAGCGCCACCCCGTCCCCGGCACGCCGGAGACCCGGGCGCGCGCCGTGGAGATCTTCGAGCAGGCCAACACCGAGTCCGGCTTCGGTCGCCGCGCGCTCATTCGCAACAGCCTCATCGGCGCACTGATCGCGTTCCCGCTGCCGGCGGTCGTATTATTCCGCGGCCTCGGCCCGCAGGACGTCGACCCCGTGACGGAGCTCTCCCACACCATGTGGAAGAAGGGCACCCGCCTGGCGATCGACCCCACCGGCAACCCGATCAAGGCTGCCGATGTGACGCTCGGATCCGCGTTCCACGTGATCCCGGAGGGCCTGCAGGACCTGGAGCACGGCCTGCTCGAGGCCAAGGCCAAGGCGGTCGTCCTGCTGATGCGCCTGAAGCCCGAGGATCTCAACGAGCTCCCCGAGCGCAAGGGCTGGTCGTACGACGGCATCGTCGCGTACTCCAAGATCTGCACGCACGTCGGCTGCCCGGTGGCGCTGTACGAGCAGCAGACCCACCACCTGCTGTGCCCCTGCCACCAGTCGCAGTTCGATGTTGCCAACCACTGCGAGGTCATCTTCGGCCCGGCCGCGCGGCCGCTGCCGCAGCTGCCCATCACCGTCGACGCTGAGGGCTACCTGGTAGCCCAGAGCGACTTCCACGAACCTGTCGGCCCGAGCTTCTGGGAGCGTCATTGAGTACGACAACAACCGCGGCGCAGCCCGCGGTGAACACGAAATCCGGTGGCTTCACTGCGGCGGCCGCCAACTACCTCGACGAGCGCACGAGCGTCTCGACCGTCGTCAAGGAGCTCGGGCGCAAGATCTTCCCCGACCACTGGTCGTTCCTGCTCGGTGAGGTCGCCCTCTACAGCTTCGTGGTGATCCTGCTCTCGGGCTCGTTCCTCACGTTCTTCTTCCAGGCCTCCATGGCCGAGGTCGTGTACGACGGGTCGTACGTTCCGCTCAAGGGCATCGACATGTCCGCGGCCATGTCGTCGACCCTCGACATCTCGTTCGACGTGCGCGGCGGCCTCCTCATGCGGCAGGTCCACCACTGGGCGGCGCTCATGTTCGTGGCCTCCATCGGCCTGCACATGCTGCGCATCTTCTTCACGGGTGCGTTCCGCAAGCCGCGCGAGCTGAACTGGGTGATCGGCTTCGTGCTGTTCATCCTGGCCATGGCGGAGGGCTTCACCGGCTACTCGCTGCCGGACGACCTTCTCTCCGGCAACGGCCTCCGCATCATCGACGGCATGGTCAAGGGCATCCCCCTGGTCGGCACCTGGATCTCCTTCCTGCTCTTCGGCGGGGAGTTCCCGGGCAACGACATCGTGGGTCGCCTGTACACGCTGCACATCCTGTTGCTCCCGGCGATCGTCGTCGCCCTGATCGCGATGCACCTGCTGTTCGTGGTAGTGCACAAACACACCCAGTACCCGGCCGCCGGTCACACCAACCAGAACGTCGTCGGATATCCGGTCATGCCGGTCTACGCCGCCAAGGCCGGTGGATTCTTCTTCATCGTGTTCGGCGTGATCATGCTGATCGCGTCGCTGGTGACGATCAACCCGATCTGGAACTACGGCCCGTACGACCCCTCACCGGTCTCCGCGGGTACGCAGCCGGACTGGTACATCGGCTTCGCCGACGGCGCCCTGCGCCTGATCCCACCGCACCTCGAGTTCGTGTGGCTGAACCACACCTGGTCGTTCAACATTCTGATCCCGCTCGGCGTCATCGGCGTGTTCATCCTGCTCGTGATGGTTTACCCCTTCATCGAGGCCTGGATCACCGGCGACAAGCGTGAGCATCACCTGCTGGACCGCCCGCGGAACGCGGCCACGCGCACCGCGATCGGCGCCGCCGGCGTCTGGTTCTACGCCTCGTTGTGGGCGTCGGCCGCCTCGGACCTCATCGCCACGCACTTCCACCTGTCGATGGAGGGTGTCATCCACGCCCTGCAGATCTCGGCGGTCCTCGGACCGTTCGCGGCGTACTTCATCGCCAAGCGTGTCTGCCTCGCCCTGCAGAAGAAGGACCGCGAGATCGTGCTCCACGGCTTCGAGTCCGGCCGTATCGTGCGTCTGCCGGGCGGCGAGTACATCGAGGTGCACCAGCCGGTGAGCGAGTACGAGCGTTGGAAGCTCGTGAGCTACCCCGACTTCAAGCCGCTCATGATCCGGCCTGACGCCCGCGGGCGCATCAGCACCGGGCAGAAGGTGCGGGCCGGTCTGTCCCGCTGGTTCTTCGAGGACCGGATCGCTCCGGTCACCCGCACCGAGATCGAACGCGCCCACGGAGGCCACCACTAGAAGGCCGTGCCTTCCGGAGCGATCGGGCACCGATGTCCCTGCTGACCCTGTCAGAGTGGCTTCGGTGCCCGATCTGTTTTCAGGACCTCTCGCCCCGTCCCCCGCTCGCCCTGGCGTGCCCGTCCGGCCACGCGTTCGACGTCAACAAGCGGGGGTACGTGTCGCTGGCCGCGTCCGTCGGCAAGCTGCGCTACGACACGGCGGCGATGCTCGATGCCCGCGACGCGTTCCTGGCCACCGGGGCGTATGCGGCACTCCGCGAGGCACTGGCCTCCGCCCTCGCCGAGCGGTCACCACGGCGGATCGTCGACGTCGGGTGCGGCACCGGGTACTACCTGGACGGAGTGCTCTCCCGGCTCCCGTCGGCTGCCGCACTGGCGATGGACCTCTCCCCCGTCGCCGTGACCCGCGCCGTACGGAGATCGGAACGAATCGACGGACTCGTCGCGAACGTGTGGTCGCCGCTGCCCATTCGCGACGGCGCCGCGGATGCCGTTCTCAACGTCTTCGCGCCTAGGAACCCTTCTGAATTCCACCGGCTGCTGTCGGACGACGGCGTTCTCGCCGTCGTGATCCCCGGCGACGACCACCTGCAGGAGCTCCGTGACCGGGACCTGCTCATCGACGTCCAGCCCGGCAAGGGGCAGCAACTGGTCGAGTCACTCGGCACCGGCTTCGTCGTGGACGACGTGCGCGACATCCGTTCGACGCTCAGCCTCACCGGCACGGCCATCGAGTCGCTCGTTGGCATGGGCCCGTCGGCGCACCATCGGCCGGCTGGGCAGCCGGAGATACCCGACAGCTGTGACGTCACGGCGTCGTTCCGACTGTTCCTGCTCCGCCGCCAGGGTGTGTAGAGCCGCCCTAGGTCCACCCGTGAGATGCGGAGAATGCACACGAAGGCCAAGACCGTAACTCATCCCGCCGCCCGCCACTCCCCCGTGAGATCCGGAGAGGGGAACACGAAAGCGCCGGCGCCCGCGATGCGGGTGCCGGCGCCGAGGCGTCACACTGGGATCAGCGGGCGAACAGGCCCCGGTAATACTCGTAGACCCAGCCGACGAGGCTGACGATACCGACGGCCACCGCGATGAAGCAGATCCAGAACCCGGCTCCGAGGCCGAGGAACATCAGCGCCGCACTGCCGGCGAGGAGAATCGGCCACCAGCTCCACGGGCTGTAGAAGCCCACCTCGGGGTCGCCGTCGTCGATGTTGGCGTCGAGACGGTCCTCCGGCAGCTCCCCACCCTGGGCGCGGTGCACCTTGGCGAGGTAGAAGGCGATGAGTGCGCCCATGACACCGACGAGCACCAGGCCGAAGGTTCCGGCCCACTCCAGCACGCCGGTGTCGTAGTACGTCCACAGTCCGTAGCCGGCACCGACGACCACGAAGAAGACGAAGATGATCCAGAAGATATTGGCGTTGGCCTTCATTTACTTGACCTTCTCCGAGCTCGTGTCATACGTGGGCGAATCCGAAGCGTCCTTCGCGGGACCGACTCCGAGAGGGATGCCGACCTCGGGGTGGTTCAGGTCGAACGCGGGGCGCTCCGAGCGGATGCGCGGGATCGACGTGAAGTTGTGCCGCGGCGGCGGGCAGGAGGTCGCCCACTCGAGTGACGCCCCGTAGCCCCACGGGTCGTTCACGGTCACCTTGGGCGCGTGGCGGGCGGTGATGTACACGTTCAGGAAGAACGGGATCAGCGACACACCGAGGATCATCGCGCCGATCGTCGACAGCTGGTTCATCCAGGTGAACCCGTCGTCAGGCGAGTAGGTGGCGTAGCGACGGGGCATGCCCATGACGCCGAGCCAGTGCTGGATGAGGAACGTGGTGTGGAAGCCGATGAAGAGCAGCCAGAAGTGCCACTTGCCCAGTCTTTCGTTGAGCATGCTGCCGGTCCACTTCGGCCACCAGAAGTAGAAGCCGCTGAACATCGCGAAGACGACGGTTCCGAACACCACGTAGTGGAAGTGCGCGACGACGAAGTAGGTGTCGCTCACGTGGAAGTCGAGCGGGGGCGACGCCAGGATGACGCCGGTGAGCCCGCCGAACGTGAACGTGATCAGGAAGCCGAGCGCCCACAACATGGGCGTCTCGAACGTGAGCGAACCGCGCCACATGGTGCCGAGCCAGTTGAAGATCTTGAGCCCGGTGGGCACCGCGATCAGCATCGTCATCAGCGAGAAGAACGGCAGCAGCACGGAGCCGGTGACGTACATGTGGTGTGCCCACACGGTCACCGACAGGGCGGCGATCGAGATCGTGGCGTAGACCAGCGTCTTGTACCCGAAGATCGGCTTGCGGCTGAACGCGGGGAAGACCTCGGACACGATGCCGAAGAACGGCAGGGCGATGATGTACACCTCGGGGTGGCCGAAGAACCAGAACAGGTGCTGCCAGAGGATGGCGCCGCCGTTCGCCGCGTCGTAGATGTGCATATCGAAGATGCGGTCGCCGGCGGCGGCGAGGAGTGCGGCGGCCAGCACCGGGAAGGCCATCAGCACGAGGATCGAGGTGACCAGCGCGTTCCAGGTGAAGATCGGCATCCGGAACATGGTCATGCCGGGCGCGCGCATGGTGATGATCGTCGTGATGAAGTTCACACCACCGAGGATCGTGCCGAAACCGGAGAGGCCGAGGCCCACCATCCAGAGGTTTCCCCCGAGTCCGGGCGAGAAGGTGCTGTTGGCGAGCGGCTGATAGGCGAACCAGCCGAAGTCTGCGGCACCGTACGGGGTGAGGAAGCCGCCAACGGCGATCAGGCTGCCGAAGAAGAACAGCCAGAACGAGAACGCGTTCAGGCGCGGGAACGCCACGTCAGGGGCGCCGATCTGCAGTGGCATGAGCGCGTTGGCGAACCCGAAGAACAGCGGCGTCGCGAACATCAGCAGCATGATCGTGCCGTGCATGGTGAACAGCTGGTTGTACTGCTCCTTGGTCTGCACGACGCTCATGCCCGGCTCGAACAGCTGGCTGCGGATGATCAGGGCCATCACGCCGCCGAAGCAGAAGTACACGAACGACGTGAGCAGGTACATGTACCCGATGACCTTGTGGTCGGTCGACGTGATCCACCGAACGAGGATGTTGCCCTTCCGGCGCGCGGTCGGGGTGATTCCCACGGGGGGCCGGGTCTCCGCCGGTGCGGCGGTTGTGGTGGTGGTACTCATGGCTTACTTGCCCTCCTCGCTCGCGGGGCGCTGAATGCCTGGCAGGTTCTGGTTGCGGTCGTAGTTCTTGTCAAGCTGACCGACGTTGCCTTGCGCACGAAGCGTGTCGATGTAGGCGGCGTAGTCCTCGGGCGAGACCACCTTGACGTTGAAGAGCATCAGGGAGTGGTACTCGCCGCAGAACTCGGTGCACTTTCCGGCGTAGGTGCCGATGCGCTCCGGGATGACCGACATGTAGTTGGTCTTGCCCGGGATCACGTCTTTCTTGTACAGGAAGTCGATGATCCAGAAGGAGTGGACGACGTCGCGGGAGTCGAGTGCGAACTCGATCTTCTTGCCCACGGGCAGCACGAGCGTCGGGAGGTCTTCCTCGACGCGGGACCCGGGCTCGCCGCCGGTCTTCGGCTGCACCTGGATGCTTGAGGAGTACACGTTCTCGTTGACGTAGTTGAAGTCCCACGCCCACTGCTTCGCCATCACCTGGATCTTGACGTCCGGGTCGTCGAAGCGCGCCTCGATGGCCGCCTGGTCGCGCGCGGTGAACGAGAAGAAGCCGAGGACAAGGATGAGCGGCACGACCGTGTAGAAGATCTCGATCGGCATGTGGTAGCGCAGCTGCACGGGGAGCCCGGTCTGGCCCTTGCGACGGCGGTAGACCACCACAGCCCAGAGGATCAGCCCCCACGTGATGATCCCGACGACGAGGAGCACGATCCACGACGTCGTCCACAGGCCGGCGACGCGGTCGGTGTGGTTCGTCACGGCCGGCGCGCCAGCGTCTTCGAAGCCGGGGAGGAAGCCGTGGAGCTCGGTGGAGGTACACCCAGCCAGGACTATTGCTAACGTCGCTGCGATCGGAATTGCAGCCCATCGGAGACGGCGATTAGTGCGCACCGGTGACCTTTCGGAAGACTCGAGGGCACTTCTCAGGAAGTGCTGTGATCGGTTATCAGCCTACTCCGAGAGACGGGCGCTGTTGTGCACCTGCGGCGCCGTGCCGCGAGATCACCGGGGTCCGGGGCGCCGAAACGGCCGTGCGGCCCCGGTTCAGCGGATGCCTGCGGCGGTTTAACAACACTGGGAGACCGCCTGCTCCGGCGATCTCCCAGTGTCTCGTGCGAGTCGGGTCAGTGGAACGAGTCCCCGCACGCGCAGCTGCCGCCCGCATTCGGGTTGTCGATCGTGAAGCCCTGCTTCTGGATCGTGTCCTCGAAGTCGATCGTCGCGCCGTCCAGGTACGGCACGCTCATCTTGTCGACGATCACCTCGACGCCGTCGAAGTCCACGACCGCGTCACCGTCGAGCATCCGCTCATCGAAGTAGAGCTGGTAGATGAGCCCCGAGCATCCGCCGGGCTGAACGGCCACGCGCAGCCGCAGGTCGTCGCGGCCCTCCTGGTTCAGGAGACTGCGCACCTTCTCCGCCGCGGTGTCGGTCAGGCCGACCCGGTGGGCCGTGCTGGGCGCGCTGTTCTCGGTGATGGTGTCGGTCATGGTGCTCCTTGCCTGATTGCACGAGGGTTGCGTGAATTCTATCCCCTGCAACGCCGGGAATCAGCTGGGCATTCCCGAGTCGAGCCGGCCCAGGAACAGGGCCTCGGTGAGCACGGCGCGCTTGAACACGCCGAGGTGCAGCGACTCGTTGGGGCTGTGGGCGCGCGTGTCCGGGTCCTCCACGCCGGTGACCAGGATCTGCGCCTCGGGGAACACCTGCACGAGGTCGGCGATGAAGGGGATGGACCCGCCGATCCCGGTGTCGACGGGATCGCGGCCCCACGCATCCGCCATGGCGCGCCGCACCTCTGTCACCGCCCAGCCACTGGTGTCGACGAGGAACGGGTCGCCGAGGTCGACGTCCTCGATCTGCACCTGGGCACCGAACGGGGCGTGCCGGCGCAGGTGCGTCTCGATGGCGGCGAACGCGTCGGCCGCGGACTGGCCCGGTGCCACGCGGGCGCTGATGCGCACGCTGATCTCGGGGGCGAGCGTGTTGGAGGCGTTGGCGACGCTGGGGGCGTCGATGCCGGTCACGGTGAGGGAGGGCTGGGCCCAGATGCGGCTGAGGATCGCTCCCCGGCCGATGGGCGTCACGCCCTCGATGAGGGCGGCCTCCTCGGCGAGTCGGTCCTCGGTGTACTCGGGCGTCTCCTGCTCGTGCCGGGTGAGGCCGTCGACGGCCACCGAGCCGTCGGCGTCGTGCAGGGACGCGAGCAGCCGCACGGTCGCGAGCATGGCGTCGGGCACCGCTCCCCCGAACATGCCCGAGTGCGACGCGTGCTGCAGGGTGCGGACCGTGAGCTTGAACGTGACGTTCCCGCGCAGGCCGACCGTGAGCGCCGGCGTCTCGGTGTCCCAGTTGTCGGAGTCGGCGACGACGATCACGTCGGCGGCGAGGGCGTCGCGGTTCTCCTGGAGGAACGTGGCGAACGAGCGGCTGCCGAACTCCTCCTCCCCCTCGATGAACAGGGCGAGTCCCAGGTCGATCTCGCCGGCGACCTCGGCCAGCGCACGAAGCGACGCGATGTGCGCCATCACGCCCGCCTTGTCGTCGGCCGCGCCCCGGCCGTAGAGCCGGTCTCCGCGCACAGTCGGCTCGAACGGCTTGGACTCCCACAGCTCGTCGGCGCCGGGCGGCTGCACGTCGTGGTGCGCGTAGAGCAGCACCGTCGGCCGGCCGTTCCGCGCCGCGCGCGTGGCCAGCACAGCAGGCTGACCGAGCTCATCGCTTCCGGGGATGCCCGCCTGCCGGACCTCCACGGTGTCGAAGATCCCGAGCCCGCGGGCCAGGTCTGCAACCGCCGCCGCGCTGGCGGCCACCGCGGACCGGTCGAAGGCCGCCCACGACACGGAGGGGATGCGCACGAGGTTGCAGAGATCGGCGATCGTGCCGGGCAGTCCCAGCTCCACCGCGCTCCTCAGCTCGTCGTCCCGGCCCGTGCCCTCGGTTCCGTTCCCGGCTCTGTCGTCTGTCCGTTGCTGCTGCGTCATGCGGCTAATCTTAAAGGAACCGATTCCAAGGACATGATGTGGCAAAGCAACCTGTGAAGCCCGACACGAGCGCGCTGACCGAGACACCAGAGCAGACGGCCGCCCGGCTCGCCGCCGCGACGACCGCCGGCAAGGGCGCCCCGACGCCCACCCGCAAGCAGCAGGAAGCTGCCCGCAAGCGACCGCTGGTTCCGGACGACCGCAAGCTCGCCGCCAAGCAGGCGCGCGCCAAGGCCGCCGAGGCCCGGGAGAAGGCCCGCCTCGGCATGGCCTCCGGCGATGAACGGTACCTGCCGATGCGTGATCGCGGTCCGCAGAAGCGTTTCGTGCGGGACTACGTCGACGCCCGCTTCAATGTGGGCGAGTTCATGATCCCCGTCATGTTCGTGATCATCGTCCTCACCATGTTCCCCGACCCGCGCGTGCAGGTCTACGGCATCCTCTTCCTCTGGACGTACTTCATCGTCTCGGTGATCGACTGCGTCCTCCTGGGCTTCCGGCTCACCCGCAAGGTGGAGCAGCGCTTCGGTTCCGGCAAGGCCGAACGCATCCGCTGGTATGCGGCCATGCGTGCGCTGCAGCTTCGCCTCATGCGGATGCCGCGGCCGCAGGTCAAGCGCGGACAGTTCCCGGCGTAGCGGCTCCGCGCCGGTCCGCATCAGGTGCGGGCGAAGGCTCCTGCCCGCACGAGCGGCACCCGTAGTTCCTCGTCGGTGAGCGCGCCGTGCTGGCCCACCATGCGCTGGGCTGACGTGTTGGCGTCCCGCGAGTCGTAGTAGGCCACGCGCTTGCGGGCGGACACAATGACGTCGCCGATGCGCGGGCGCACGGCGTCGTCGACCTCGCCGAACAGTCCGGCGCCGATGGCCTCGTCGCGCGTCATCACCCAGGCGCGCTCTCCCTCGACCGCGCGCCACGCGGTGGCCACGGCCTCGCCGCTCACGCCGGGCTCGAGGTAGAGCTGCAGGCAACGCGGGTCACCCCCGACATGCCGCACCCCGGCGACGAGTTCGGGAACCGTGTCGAAGAGGACGTGCTTCTCGGCCGGCACATCGAGCACCCCGTGATCGGCGGTGACCAGGAGCCCCTCGTCGGCGGCGAGGCCCGCCGCGAACCGGGACAGCTCGCCGTCGACGGCCTCCAGCTCCGCGAGCCAGCGATCGGACTCCCAGCCCCGAGCATGCGCGGCGACGTCGAGTTCCGCCACGTAGAGGTAGACCAGAACCCGGTCGTGGGTGCGGAGGATCCGCCGCGCGGCGTCGAAGCGGTCCGCAAGCGATTCGGCGGGGACGTACTCGCTGCCGCGCAGGACGGCCCGCGTGAAGCCGGAGCCCGCGAACCGGGGGGCGCCGACGGAGAAGCTCGCAATCGCTTCCTGCCGGGCCTGCTCGAACACTGTGGGCATCCGTTGCCACACGCCCGGGTCCATCCCGTCGTCCCAGCCGGTGAGCTGGTTGACCGTGCGGTCGCCGGCGGCGTCGAGCACGCGGTAGCCGACGAGCCCGTGCCGGCCCGGCTCGACGCCCGTCGTGAGCGTCGCGATGCCGGCGGCGGTGGTGGCCGGGAAAACGCTCTCGATCACGCTGCGCCGATCCATCCTGGAGGACAGGAACCGGGCATGGCCGGCCCGCGCCCTGATGGCGCTCGCACCCAGTCCGTCCACCAGGACGACCACCGCCTTGGCGACCGCGGGAAGGCCCAGCGGGTTCGCGCGTCCGGACATCGCGGCGAGGCAACTGGGCAGGACATCCGCAAGGCGCAGGGCGCTGAATGCGCGGGCCGGTAGCATGGGTGGCATCGACTACCAGTGTTCCACAGTCGTTCAGGCCTCCGATCGACCGCGCGCGAGACTGCGCGCTCCAGCAGAATTCACGAATGAGCCGCTCAGACACCACGAAACCAGCCTCCGCGGGCGCCGTCGTCCCTGCCGCCGAACGCATCGAAGACGTCGACGTCTCGTCGGAGATGCAGGGATCGTTCCTGGAGTACGCGTACTCGGTCATCTACTCCCGGGCGCTGCCCGACGCGCGCGACGGCCTGAAGCCGGTGCAGCGCCGCATCCTGTACCAGATGAGCGAGATGGGACTTCGGCCCGACCGCGGTCACGTCAAGTCGGCCCGCGTCGTCGGCGAGGTCATGGGAAAGCTGCACCCGCACGGCGACACGGCGATCTATGACGCCCTGGTGCGCCTCGCGCAGGCGTTCACGTTGCGCGTGCCGCTCATCGACGGCCACGGGAACTTCGGCTCGCTCGACGACGGCCCGGCCGCCCCGCGGTACACGGAGGCCCGGCTCGCCGCGGCGGCCCTGGCCATGACCGAGAACCTCGACGAGGACGTCGTCGACTTCGTGCCGAACTACGACAACCAGCTCACCCAGCCCGACGTGCTTCCCGCGGCGTTCCCGAACCTGCTCGTGAACGGCGCCAGCGGCATCGCCGTGGGCATGGCGACCAACATGGCGCCGCACAACCTCGTCGAAGTGATCGGTGCGGCCCGCCACATTCTCGCCCACCCCGATGCGACGCTCGATGAGCTCATGGAGTACGTGCCCGGCCCCGACCTTCCCACCGGTGGCACGATCGTCGGCCTCGCGGGCATCAAGGATGCCTATGCCACCGGGCGCGGCAGCTTCAAGACCCGCGCGCGCGTCTCCGTCGAGGCGATCACGGCCCGCAAGACCGGCCTCGTCGTGACCGAGCTGCCCTACCTCGTCGGCCCCGAGAAGGTGATCGAGAAGATCAAGGACGGCGTGAACTCCAAGAAGCTCAGCGGCATCTCGGACGTCACCGACCTCACCGACCGCACCAAGGGCCTCCGCCTGGTCATCGGCATCAAGACCGGGTTCAGCCCGGTGGCCGTGCTCGAGCAGCTCTACAAGGTCACCCCCCTCGAGGACTCGTTCAACATCAACGCCGTCGCGCTCGTGGACGGCGGCCCGCAGACCCTGGGCCTCCGGGAACTGCTGCTGGTGTACGTCGACCACCGCATCCAGGTGGTGACGCGCCGCTCTGCCTGGCGCCTCGCCCGCAGGAAGGAACGGCTGCACCTGGTCGAGGGACTGCTCATCGCGATCCTCGACATCGACGAGGTGATCCAGGTCATTCGCGGCAGCGACGACACCGCGCAGGCCAGGGCGCGCCTGATCGAGGTGTTCGACCTCAGCCAGGTGCAGGCCGAGTACATCCTCGAGCTGCAGCTGCGCAGGCTCACGCGGTTCTCCCGCATCGAGCTGGAGGCCGAACGCGACAAGCTGCGCGCCGAGATCGAAGAGCTCGAAGCCCTGCTCGGCAGCCCCCAGGCGATCCGCACGCTCGTCTCCGACGAACTCGCGGCCGTCGCCGACCGGTTCGGCACCCCGCGGCGGACCGTGCTCACCGAGGCGAAGCCGAGCATCGCCGGCGCCGGGGCGAAGAAGGCCGCGGCGCTCGAGGTGCAGGACACCGCGACCCGCGTGTTCCTGAGCGCCACCGGCCGGATCGCGCGCGTCGACCTCACCGCCGGCGAAGTGGAGGTCGGCGAGTCCGGCGCCCCGCGCATGAGCCCGGTGGTGAGGCGAAGCAAGCACGACGCCATCCGTTCGGTCATCGACACCACTAGCCGCACCGAGATCGGCGCGGTGACCAGCCTCGGCCGGCTCATCCGCTTCTCCCCCGTCGACCTGCCCGTCATGCCGCCCGCATCCATCCAGCTGGCCGCGGGCGTGCGGGTGGCCGACTACCTCGCGCTGCCCAACCGCCAGGAGCACGTGCTCGCGCTGGTCTCGCTGCAGTCCGACCGGGCCATCGCCCTCGGCACCCGCGACGGCGTCGTCAAGCGCGTCACGCCCGGCGACTGGGCCAACAAGCCCGACTTCGAGATCATCGGGCTGAAGCCCAAGGACGAAGTCGTGGGCGCCGTACAGGGCGGCGACGACGACGAGCTGGTGTTCGTGACGACGGATGCGCAGCTGCTGCGCTTCGCGGCCGACTCCGTGCGGCCGCAGGGACGCGGTGCCGGCGGCATGGCCGGCATCCGCCTGGCACCCGGCGCCGCGGCGATCTTCTTCTCCAGTATCCCGAGGGACCCGGCCGGCGAGGTCGTCGTCGTCACCGTCGCGTCGTCGAGCGGCGTGCTGCCCGGCACCGACCCGGGCAGCGCCAAGGTGTCCGACTTCGCGGAGTTCCCGGCGAAGGGCCGCGGCACGGCGGGCGTGCGGTCGCACCGCTTCCTGAAGGGCGAGGACGCGCTCGCCCTGGCCTGGGTGGGACAGGCGCCGGCGCGACCGGTGAGTCCCGAGGGCGCCCCGCGCACCCTGCCGGAGGCCGGGGCCAGGCGCGACGCGTCCGGCACTCCCCTCGACGCCGTCATCGGCGCGCTCGGCGCCTCGATCGCGTAGCGCCGCAGCCGTTTAAACTCTCCCCCGCTGCGCGAGTGCGCGCATCGTGTCGCCTCCGCATGGGAAGGGGCGGCAGAAACCACGCACTCGCGGAGGAAGCCGCTACACGTCGATGCGGTCCCGGCCGAGCTTGTCGGAGCTTTCGATGAGGAATTCCTTGCGCGGCGCCACGTCGTTGCCCATCAGGAGTTCGAAGACCTTGCCGGCCATCTCGGCGTCCGGTACCTGCACCCGGCGGAGCGTCCGATGCGACCGGTCCATGGTCGTGAGCGCCAACTGGTCGGCGTCCATCTCCCCGAGTCCCTTGTAGCGCTGGATCGGGTCCTGGTAGCGCTTGCCGGTTCGCTTCAGCCCGGCGAGGACGCCCTGCAGTTCGGCCTCCGAGTAGGTGTAGATGGTCTCGTTCGGCTTGCTGCCGGGATTCATCACGACCACCCGGTGCAGCGGGGGCACGGCCGCGAACACCCGGCCCTCCTCGATCATGGGCCGCATGTACCGGAAGAACAGCGTCAGCAGCAGGGTGCGGATGTGCGCGCCGTCGACGTCGGCGTCGCTCATGATGATCACCTTGCCGTAGCGGGCCGCCGACAGGTCGAAGCTGCGGCCGGAGCCGGCTCCGATGACCTGGATGATCGACGCGCACTCCGCGTTCGAGAGCATGTCCGAGACGGATGCCTTCTGCACGTTGAGGATCTTGCCGCGGATGGGCAGCAGCGCCTGGTGCTCGCTGTCGCGGGCGAGCTTGGCCGTTCCGAGCGCCGAGTCGCCCTCAACGATGAAGAGTTCACTCAGTGCCACGTCGCTGCTGCGGCAGTCGACGAGCTTCGCCGGGAGTGAGGAGCTCTCCAGTGCGTTCTTGCGCCGCTGGGTCTCCTTGTGCGCCCGCGCCGAGATGCGGGACTTCATCTCCGCGACGACCTTGTCGAGAAGGAGCGCGGTCTGCGCCTTGTCGTCGCGCTTCGTCGACGCGAACCGCTCCTTGAGCGCCTTCGAGACGACCGAGGTGACGATGGCGCGCACGGCCGGCGTGCCCAGGATCTCCTTCGTCTGCCCCTCGAACTGCGGCTCAGGAAGGCGCACGGTGATCACGGCGGTGAGACCGGCGAAGATGTCGTCCTTCTCGAGTTTGTCGCTGCCGGCCTTCAGGCGCCGTGCGTTCTGCTCCACCTGCGACCGCAGCACCTTCACCAGTCCCTGGTCGAAACCGGCCTGGTGCGTGCCGCCCTTCGGCGTGGCGATGATGTTGACGAAGCTGCGGGTCACGGTCTCGTACCCGGTGCCCCAGCGGAGGGCGACGTCCACCTGGCACTCACGCTCGAGTTCGGTGGCGACCATGGCGCCCGTCGGCGAGAGCACCGGCACGGTCTCGCTGAATGTCCCCGTGCCGGTGAGGCGCCAGGTGTCGGTGATCGCCGCGTCTCCCGCGAGATGGTCCACGAATTCCGAGATGCCGCCCTCGAACGAGAACGTCTCCTGCAGCGGCTCCTCCCCGCGCTCGTCGTCGATGCTGATCGACAGGCCAGGCACCAGGAACGCGGTCTGGCGGGCGCGGGAGAGCAGGTCGTCCACCTGGAAGGCTGTGCCGCGGGTGAAGATCTGCCGGTCGGCCCAGTAACGGATGCGGGTGCCGGTGACGCCCTTGGCGACCTTGCCCACCACGCGCAGTTCGCTCTGGTTCTCGAACGGAGTGAACGGGGAGTCGGGGCTCTTCCGCCCGTCCGCGTCGGCGAAGATGCCCGGCTCGCCGCGGTGGAAGGACATGGCCCAGGTCTTGCCGCCCCGGTCCACCTCGACATCGAGGCGCTCCGAGAGGGCGTTAACGACGGACGCGCCCACGCCGTGCAGGCCGCCGGAGGCAGCGTACGATCCCCCGCCGAACTTCCCGCCGGCGTGCAGCTTGGTGAAGACGACCTCCACACCGGAGAGGCCGGTCTTGGGTTCGATGTCGACAGGGATGCCACGGGCCGAGTCGCGCACCTCCACGCTGTCGTCGGGGTGCAGCACGATGTCGATCCGCTCGCCATGGCCGCCGAGCGCCTCGTCGACGGAGTTGTCGATGATCTCCCAGAGGCAGTGCATGAGGCCCCGGGAGTCGGTCGAGCCGATGTACATTCCCGGTCGCTTGCGGACGGCCTCGAGGCCCTCCAGGACCGACAGGTGGCGCGCGGAATAGTCAGAACTCACAACAGCCAAGGTTACTAAGCCGTTGGGCTCCGCCCTGACCGACACCCGGCGGCGCCCTACGCGTACAGCGAAATACCGGGCCCAGCGGTCGCTATGTCACCGGAAGCGTGTTTACATTGTGGAGCAAGCAGTACAGGAAGAATTCTGGAGGAGGAGCACATGTCCCAGCTCAATGCCCATCAGGGTGCTGTCGACGCACTCGGCACCGCCGAAATCGACTCCCCCCAGCTCACCGCCGCCGACCGCTGTGACGCCTGCGGCGCGCAGGCGTACATCCGTGTCGTCGTGAACAACAGCGAATTGCTCTTCTGCGCCCACCACGGTCGCAAGCACCAGGAGAAATTGGCCGCCATCGCACAGAGCTGGCATGACGAATCCGCTCGCCTGTTCGAGGAACAGCGGGCCTGACCCCACGTGACTGCCCGGTAGCGTCTGTTACTCGGCAGGGAGCTTGAGCCGCACGGCAACCTGGTTGCGTGCGGCTCTCGCTGTTTCATCGACCGCGTCGGATCGTGCGCCGGGAACGTAGTCGGAGCCGCGGCGGGCCAGCGCGAGCCGGAGCAGGTGATCTGCCAGGCCGGGGTTCCGTGCCAGCACCGGTCCGTGCAGATGCGTTCCGAACACGTCGCCCATGACGAGGCCCTCCTGGCCGTTCCCGTTGCCGGTGCCGGCGAGCACCCGGCCCAGGGGTGAGCCTTCCGCCCCGACGTAGTGGCGGGAGTGGTTCTCGAACCCGATCAGTCGGCCGTACTTCGACTTCACGGCGAGGTCGTCGGCGATGCGCGCGGGGGCGGGAACGGCCCGGCCGGCGACCAGCCCGATCCCCTCGACGACACTCCCGTCGGCGAGGTCGATGCCGACGCCCAGGAGTTCCCAGCCGGTTCCGACGGCCAGCAGCGGGACGCCCGCCGTGACCAGTTCGCGCAGCCGGTCGGCCATGGGCAGCAGGGCCGCACGGGCGGCCGGGAGGGCCGCGTCGCTGCCCGAGCCGATCACGATGATGTCGGCCGACGCCGGGAGGGCGTCCCCCGGCGCGACGTCGAGGACGACCGCGTCGAACCCGGCCCACCGGGCGCGCTGGGCGAGGACCCTGGCGTTCGCGGCGTCGCCGTTGGTGTCCTGGAGGCCTGGCAGCAGGGAGACGATGGTCAGTGTGTCGGTCACGCCGGCTCCTCGATGTTGCTGGTCAGGCCCAGGTGCGCCCGCGTGCGGCGCATGGAGTCGGCCGAGAAGACGATGGTCTTGAGGCCCGTGGCCGGGTCGGGAAGTGCCAGGAAGTCGTCGAGTGCGCGGCCGAGGTCGGGCTCCACGCGCTCCACGTCGACGTCGTCGTAGGCGAGCTGCAGGGCGATGTCGTGGGCCTTGGATCCGGATGCGATGAGCACCCGCCCCAGGCGTGACGTGTCGACCGGCCAGAAGTAGGAGGGATCCCGGACGTCGGAGCCGAGCGCCACGAGCAGCTGCTCGGTGTGCGCGTCGAGGCTGTCGAGGTTGAGCTGGAAGCTCGCCGGGTTCTGCACGAGCACGAATTCGACGGTGCGACCCCGCACGGTGACGATCTCGCCCCGGCCGAACACCGGGGGAATGCGGGAGACGGCGTCGGCGGCGACGGATACGTCGAACTCCTCCCCCAGCACCGCCCGCGCGGTCGCCAGGGCCGCCACGGCGTCCACCGCGTAGTGCACGCCACGAGCCGGCAGGGCCACCTCGTGCGCGGCTCCGTCGAGGCTCACGGTCGCCTCACGTCCGTCGACGCGGGTGAGCACGACGCCGTCGCCCGGCGTCAGCCGGGCGGGGGCGGTGCGGGAATACCCAAGGCCCCGCGGGGACCCGGCGAGGACGTCGGCGGACACACCGAAGCGCTCGACGCGCGCGTGCCCGGCAAGGCCTGCGGCGACCCCGTTCAGGTAGTCGTCATCCGCGTTGATCACCACGGCATCCGTCGCCCGGTTCGCGATCTTCGCGAGCATCGCCGCGACCATCTCCGAGTCGTGGAACCGGTCGATCTGGTCGACCATCACGTTCGTGAGGGTGACGACGCTGGGAGTGAGGCGCGCGGAGATCAGCGCCCCGTGCCCCTCGTCCATCTCGAGCACGGCGATGTCGCCGTGGATGCGCCCGGCCAGGCTCACCCGTTCCAGGAGCGCGGATGTGAGTCCCTGGCTGATATTGGCCGTCGACTCGTTCGTGAAGACCTGCTTGCCGCTCGCGCGCAGCGCGGCGACGAGCATCTTCGTCGTCGTCGACTTGCCGCTCGAGCCGCTCACGATCACGAGCCCGCCGGGGAACCCGTTGAGGGTGTGCGCGAGGAAGCCCGGCGCAATCCGGTTGACGACGAGACCGGGAACGGCGGACCCGCCGCCGGGCTTCCGCCAGCGCGCAAGTCTCCTGACGATCCTGCCGATGAGGATCGCCGGCATGTAGCGCACGCGCGCCCCTTACTCGAGGTAGTCGCGCAGCGACTGGGACCGCGACGGATGCCGCAGCTTGGCCATCGTCTTCGACTCGATCTGGCGGATGCGTTCGCGGGTCACCCCGAACGTGTCACCGATCTGGTCGAGGGTCTTCGGCATGCCGTCCCCGAGCCCGAACCGCATCCGGATCACGCCCGCCTCCCGCTCGGAGAGCGAGTCGAGCAGGCTCTCCAGCTGCTTCTGCAGCATGGTGAAGCCCACGGCATCGGCGGGGACGACGGCTTCGGTGTCCTCGATGAGGTCGCCGAATTCGCTGTCGCCGTCTTCACCGAGCGGGGTGTGCAGGGAGATCGGCTCGCGGCCGTACTTCTGCACCTCGACGACCTTCTCTGGCGTCATGTCGAGTTCGCGCGAGAGCTCCTCGGGCGTGGGCTCGCGCCCCAGGTCCTGCAGCATCTGCCGCTGCACGCGGGCGAGCTTGTTGATGACCTCCACCATGTGCACGGGGATGCGGATGGTGCGGGCCTGGTCAGCCATGGCGCGGGTGATGGCCTGGCGGATCCACCAGGTGGCGTACGTCGAGAACTTGAAGCCCTTGGTGTAGTCGAACTTCTCGACGGCACGGATGAGCCCCAGGTTGCCTTCCTGGATCAGGTCGAGGAACTGCATGCCGCGACCGGTGTAGCGCTTGGCGAGGGAGACGACGAGACGGAGGTTCGCGCCCAGCAGGTGGCTCTTCGCCCGGGCGCCGTCCTTGGCGACCCACTGCAGTTCACGCCCGAGGGCGCTGCGCTTCTCGGCATCCGTCATGTGCGACAGCTTGTCTTCGGCGAACAGGCCCGCCTCGATGCGCATCGCCAGCTCGACCTCTTCGGCCGCGTTGAGGAGCGCGACCTTTCCGATCTGCTTCAGGTAGTCCTTCACCGGGTCGGCGGTGGCGCCCGTGATGGCCGTGGAGTAGACGGGGACCTCGTCGTCGTCGTCGACGAGCGACAGGACGAGTGCACCGGTGGGCAACGGCTCCACCGTCTCGGTGCTCTTGCCGTTCTCCTCCTCGGTCTCCTCCTCGTCGGTGGACTGGTCGTGCTTGTCCAGGTCGGCGGCGACCTCTTCGGTCTCGTCGACCGTTTCGTCGTCGTGCTCGTCGTCGGCCTTCGATTTCGACGCGGCGCGCTTGCGGGTCGCCGGCTTCTCAGCGGCAGCCTTCTTCTTCGCGGGCGTCTTCTTCGCCGCGGTCTTCGCCGGAGTCTTCTTCGCCGCCGGCTTGCTCTCGGTCACGTCGTCGGTGGTCTGCTCGGTCGCCTCTGATTTTGCGGTTGCCATTCGAACACCTCTCATGCAATCGTTGTGCGCGGGCAGCGCTCCCAAACGCTCGGGACTTTCCCGCGGTCACAGAGGGCTGGAACGGTCATTTGGGCAGTACTAAGACCCATGTCAAGTCCTGGATCCGCCAGGGGCGGAACCACGACCAGAACGGGTCTTGGAGTCAATTATTGCACGGTTTGCCCTGTGGGCGAGCCAGTGCGGGCACAGCGCCGGGTCAGCGCCGCCGCGACCGACGCTGCCATGCCCTGGAGAGTGCAACCCAGAGCGGGGCCACGGTTATTCCCTGATCGAGCGACAATTGCCGTCGTGTCTTCCGCCGTGCGCGCAGCAGGAACACCACGCCGAGGCCGATGACGAGGTACTGCACCGCGAAGGCGACGCGGAAGGCGTCGAGGGCATACAGGTCGCCGGCCGATCCCTGCGCGACGCGGGCGTTGTTCACCACGTCGAGGATCAGCCCGATGAGATACATCATGACGAAGCTCGCGGTGAAGCCGCCGACGTTCACGACGCCGTTGGCCGACCCGAGGGAGCGCTGGGGGTTGAACGTCCGCGCGAAGTCGAAGCCGATCAACGACCCCGGACCGCCCACGCCGATGACGACGAGCAGCAGCACGATGAGCCACACCGGCGGTTCCGTCGGCCAGAGGAGCACGACGGCCCAGGCGATGCCGATGGCCGTGACGATGCCGAGCACGATGTTGCTGCGGTGCAGCGGATGCCGGGCGGTCAGCACGCCGAGCACCGGGCCGAACACCATGCCGGCGCCGACGATCACGGTCAGCATCGCGGCGGCGAACGACGGCGGGTAGCCGAGGCCGTACACCATGAACGGGAAACCCCACAGCAGGCTGAACACGGTGCCCGAGGACTGCGTCACGTAGTGCGACCAGAAGCCCAGCTGCGTACCGGGCCGCTTGAAGGCCTGCCGGAGCTGCGCGAGCGCCGACGACAGCGTGGCTTCGCCGGCGGGCTCGGTGCTCTCCCCCGGCCGGTCGCGGATGGCGATGACGATCACGACCAGCGCGACGGCGGCGACGGATGCGGCGGAGCAGAACGCCGCCGTCCACCCCGAGATGTGCAGCACCCAGGCGAGGGGAACGGCGGAGAGCACCTGCCCGAGCTGGCCGATGTTTCCCATCCACTGCGAGAGCGGTGGAACCAGCCGGCCGGTGAACCACGAGTTGATGAGGCGGATCACCGAGATGAAGATGGTCGCGTCTCCCGCGCCGACGAGGATCCGCCCGATCACGGCGACGGTGATGGTCGGCGCGAAGGCGAGGGTGAGCTGCCCCACGACCATGAGGGCGGTGCCGCAGAGCATGAGGCGCCGCGGCCCGAACCGGTCGATAAGCACGCCGACCGGGATCTGCGCCGCGGCGTAGACGATGAGCTGGACGACCGCGAGGCTGGACAGCACGGCGGCGGATCCGCCGTAGCGTTCGGTGGCGGCGACGCCGGCGATGCCGAGCGACGTTCGCTGCAGGATCGCGGAGAGGTACGCGAACGACCCGAAGGAGAAGATCAGCCAGGATCGACGGGAGTTCACTCCGTCTAACCTAGCCGAACGGGTACGCCGGACCGGTCGTCAGCTGGGCGGGCCGTCGTCGCGGTTGCGCCGGATCATGAGGAACTTCTCCAGTTCCGCCGCGATCTCGTCGGCGCTCGGGAGCTCGCCGTCCTCGTCGGTGAGCGGGGACCGCAGCGCGCTGCCCTCCATGTAGGCGTCGTAGCGCGCCTCGAGGGTCCCGACGAGCCGCGCGAGCTCCGGGTTCTCTTGCACCTGCTCATCGATGCGGGCGGTGAAGTCGCGGTTCTGCTCGCGCAGCCGGTCGGTGGGAAAGATCAGACCCGTCGCCGCACTGGTGCTCTCCAACGCCGAGAGCGCGGCCGAGGGGTACTCCGTGTCGGCCAGGTAGTGCGGGATGAGCAGCACGAAGCCCGCGGTCGACAGGCTGCCGCCCTGCAACCGGTACTCAAGCAGGTGCAGGGCGTTCGCCGGCACCTGCGTCTGCGGTCGCCACACCGACATCGTCTCGACGAGGTCGGACCGGCTTCCACTCACCGTGACCCCGATGGGGCGCGTGTGCGGCACCGGCATGGGGATGGAGTTCACCCAGCTGATGGAGGAAACGCGGAAACGCTCCACCAGTTCCATCACGGCGGCCGTGAACTGCTCCCACCGGAAGTCCGGCTCGAAGCCGACCAGGAACAGGAACTGCTGGCCCACCTCGTCGCTGGCCAGGTGCAGTTCGAGCGTCGACGCCTGGTAGCTGCCCAGGTGGTCCTGGTCGAAGTAGACGACGGGGCGCCGGGCCCGGAAGTCCAGCAGGACATCGGCGTCGAAGGTCGCGATCAGCGTGTGGTCGAGGGAGTCGAGGAGGTACTCGTTGAACTGGGAGACCGCCCCACCGGCATCGGCGAAACCGGTGAGTCCCGCGACGAGGTGCAGGCCCTCGGGGACGCGCGCGGCATCCGAGGTCAGCTCGTACAGGTCAGCGGGATTTCGCATAGTCCAACTCTAGGCTCCAGGCCCCGCCCGACCGCCAGCCCGGGTCAAGCCGATAGCGAACACCCGCATCGACGTCCCGTTAGCATCGAGGCATGACTTCTCCAGAGCTGTCCCTGTCCTCCGAGCCGCCCGTCGAGACCACCACCGACGTCGTCGTCGTCGCCGCCATCGCAACGGATGAGGGTCCCCGGCTGTTCGCGGACGCCGCGTTCGAACCGCTCGCCGCACGCCTGGCCGGCCTGGGTGTCACGGGCGGGCGCGACGAGGTCGTCCGCATTCCCGCGGTCGTCGGCTCGGCAGGGAGCATCGCCATCACCGGTCTCGGCTCAGAGCCCACGACCGACGCGCTCCGGCTCGCCGCCGGCAGCGCGGTGCGGCAGCTGACCGGCGTGGATTCGGTGGCCTTCGCCCTCCCCCTCACCACTGCCGGTGAAGTCGAGGCCGTGCTGGAGGGCGCCGCACTCGGCGCATACAGCTACACGGCATACCGTTCGAAGAGCCTGAAGGGCGCGCGTTTCCCCGCCGGTCACATCACCGTGCACACCCACCTCGACGCCGCGGCGGAGCTGGATCGCGCGCGCGTCGTCGCCGACGCCGTGAAGCTCGTGAAGGATCTCGTCAACATGCCCCCGCGTGACCTGTTCCCGGCGTCCCTCGCGGACCACGCCGTTGCGGCGTCGGAGGGGCTCCCCGTCGACGTGCAGGTGTGGGACGAGGAACAGCTGGCCGCCGACGGTTTCGGCGGCATCCTCGGGGTGGGCCAGGGCTCGACCCGGCCGCCGCGACTCGTGAAGGTCAGCTACAGCCCCGACAACGCGGGCAAGCACCTCGCCCTCGTCGGAAAGGGCATCACGTTCGACTCCGGCGGACTCTCGCTGAAGCCTGCGGCCTCGATGGTGGGCATGAAGTCGGACATGACCGGCGCCGCCACCGTGCTCGCGGTGACACTGGCGGCCGCGCGCCTGGCCCTGCCGGTGCGCCTCACCGCGTGGCTGTGCATCGCCGAGAACCTCCCGTCGGGCTCGGCGATCCGCCCCGAGGACGTGCTGACGATCCGCGGCGGTCGCACGGTCGAGGTGCTCAACACCGACGCCGAGGGACGCCTGGTGCTGGCCGACGGCCTGGTCGCGGCCGGCGAGGAGCAGCCCGACGCGATCATCGACGTGGCCACCCTCACCGGTGCAGCGACCGTGGCGCTCGGCACGCGCTACTTCGCGGTGATGGGCGACCAGACGGTGACCGACCAGGTCGTGGCCGCCAGCGCCGAGACCGGCGAACTGGCCTGGCCGATGCCCTTGCCGGGTGAGCTGCGGGCCAGCCTGGCCTCCGAGGTCGCCGACATCGCCAACGCCAAGATCGGTAACCGCGCCGCCGGCATGCTGCTCGCCGGCGTCTTCCTGAAGGAGTTCATCGGGTCGACCGGCGACAGCGGAACGATCCCGTGGGGCCATCTCGACATCGCGGGCTCGGCGCTCAATGAGGGGGGCGCCTGGGGCTTCACCAAGGCCGGGCCCACCGGGGTCTCCGTGCGCACGCTGGTTCGGCTGGCCGAGCTGTTTTCGCGCGCGTAGTACAGTCGGTACGGCAGGAAAAACTTGCCGGTTGAACGCCTGCCCGGGCAAGAGCTGCGGGCAGACCGTGCCACACGTCGTGACGCACACAAGGGAGTAGCTGGGTGTCGGAGCAGAATTTTGACATTGTCGTTCTCGGTGGAGGAAGCGGTGGATACGCGGCAGCACTGCGCGCAGTCCAGCTCGGGTTCTCCGTCGGACTGATCGAGAAGGGAAAGCTCGGCGGCACCTGCCTTCACCGCGGCTGCATCCCGACCAAGGCGTTGCTGCACTCGGCGGAGATCGCCGACGTCAGCCGGGAGTCGTCCAAGTACGGTGTGACGACGACCCTGGACGGCATCGACATCGCGGGCGTCACCAAGTACCGCGAGGGGATCGTCGCCAGCAAGTTCAAGGGCCTGCAGGGGCTCATCAAGGCGCGCGGCATCACCGTCATCGAGGGCGAGGGCCGCCTCACCTCCCCGACGACCGTGCAGGTCGGCGACGACACCATCACCGGCAAGAACGTCATCCTCGCCACCGGCTCCTACTCCCGTTCGCTCCCCGGCCTCGAGATCGGCGGCCGCGTCATCACGAGCGAGGACGCCCTGGCGCTCGACTTCGTGCCGAAGAAGGTCGCGATCCTCGGCGGCGGCGTCATCGGCGTCGAGTTCGCGAGCGTCTGGAAGTCGTTCGGCGCCGACGTGACCATCATCGAAGCGCTCCCCCACCTCGTCCCGAACGAGGAGGAGTCCATCTCCAAGCAGCTCGAGCGCGCGTTCCGCAAGCGCGGCATCGAGTACTCGCTGGGCGTTCGTTTCCAGAGCGTCACCCAGAACGACTCCGGCGTCGTCGTCACCCTGGAGGACGGCAAGACCATCGAGGCGGAGCTGCTGCTCGTCGCCGTTGGCCGTGGCCCCGCCACGCAGGGCCTGGGTTTCGAGGAGGTCGGGGTCGAGATGGACCGCGGCTTCGTGCTCACGAACGAGCGCCTCGCCACGAACGTCCCGGGCGTCTTCGCCGTCGGCGACATCGTCCCGGGCCTGCAGCTGGCCCACCGTGGTTTCCAGCAGGGCATCTTCGTGGCCGAGGAACTCGCCGGGTTGAACCCGATCGTCGTGGAAGACGTCAACATCCCGAAGGTCACCTACTGCGACCCCGAGGTCGCCTCGGTCGGGTACACGGAGGCGAAGGCCGCCGAGAAGTTCGGCGCCGACAAGGTGTCGAGCTATGAGTACAGCCTGAGCGGCAACGGCAAGAGCGCCATCATCGGCACCACCGGCTCGATCAAGGTCGTGCGCGTCAACGACGGCCCCGTCGTCGGCGTGCACATGATCGGCGGCCGTGTGGGCGAGCTCATCGGCGAAGGCCAGCTCATCGTCAACTGGGAGGCGTACCCCGAGGACATCACCCCGTTCATCCACGCGCACCCCACGCAGAACGAGGCCCTCGGCGAGGCGTTCCTGGCGCTGGCCGGCAAGCCGCTGCACGCCATGTAGTCGCGGGCGGCCGGGCCGGCCGTCGGTAAGGTACTACTGAGACATCTTTTGAAGGAGAAGAGCATGAGCGAATCCGTCAGCCTCCCGGCACTCGGTGAGAGTGTCACCGAGGGTACGGTCACCCGCTGGCTGAAGAACGTCGGTGACCGGGTCGAGGTTGACGAGCCCCTGCTCGAAGTGTCGACCGACAAGGTGGACACCGAAATCCCATCGCCGGTCTCGGGAGTGATCGAGGCGATCCTGGTGCAGGAGGACGAGACCGTCGACGTGGGAACCGTGCTGGTGACCATCGGCGACGGCTCCGGCGCAGCAGCGCCGGAGGCGCCCGCCCAGGAGGAACCGGCCGAGCAGGTGCCGGCCCAGGACGAACCGGCCGAGCAGGCGCCGGCCCCCGAGGCGGCGGCCCCCGCCGCACCCGCCGAGCCGGCACCGCAGGAGAAGCCGGCCGAGGAGACGCCGTCGGCGCCCGCCGAGTCGCCGGCGAAGGCCGCAGCCGACGCCGGCCCGTCCTACGCGGCACCGGCCCCGTCGGAGGAAGCCCCGAAGGCGGCTGCACCGGCGGCCTCCTCACAGCCGACTCCCCCGGCCGCCCCCGAGGCCGCGGCGGGAACCAGCGGGTACGTCACGCCGATCGTTCGCAAGCTGGCCAACGAAGCGGGCGTCGACCTCTCCACGGTCACCGGAACCGGCGTCGGCGGCCGCATCCGCAAGCAGGACATCGAGGCGGCCAAGGGCCGGCCCGGCGCCGCGTCGGCCGCCCCGACCGTCGCCGTGTCGCCGCTCCGCGGCACGAGCCAGCCGATGTCCCGCCTGCGCAAGGTTGTCGCCGAGAGCGCAGCCACGTCGATGCAGACCTCAGCGCAGTCGACGACGGTCATCGAGGTCGACGTGACGCGGGTGGCCCAGCTTCGCGACGCCGTGCAGCAGAAGTTCCAAGCGAGCACCGGGACGAAGCTGTCATTCCTGCCGTTCTTCGCCCTCGCGGCCGCCGAGGCCCTCCAGGCGTACCCCATCATCAACGCCACGATCGAGGGCGACGCGATCGTCTACCCCGCCCACGAGAACATCAGCATCGCGGTCGACACCGAGCGCGGGCTGCTCACCCCCGTGGTGCGGGACGCGTCCGCGCTCGACCTCGCCGGCCTCGCGAAGCACATCGCGGACCTCGCCGACCGGACCCGGCAGAACAAGCTCACGCCCGACGAGTTGACCGGGGGCACGTTCACGGTCACGAACACTGGCTCCCGGGGTGCCCTCTTCGACACGCCGGTGGTCTTCCTGCCGCAGAGTGCCGTCCTCGGCACCGGCATCGTCTGCAAGAAGCCCGTCGTCGTCACCCACGACGACGTCGACGCCATCGCGATCCGCTCCACGGTGTACCTGGCGTTGTCGTACGACCAGCGCATCATCGACGGCGCGGACGCCGCCCGGTTCCTCACCGCCGTCAAGGAGCGCCTTGAGAGCGGGGCGTTCGAAGGCAACCTCGGTATCTGACCCCTCGCGCGTCAGTCGAACACCTGCCGCAGCCGCCAACCGGCCTCGCCCTTCACCAGGAGGAGCGAGGCCGGTTCGCTGTCACCTCCCTTCGATGCGGTGCGCTGCAACGCCACGATCGCGAGGTCACCGCTGTGTTCCCGCAGCTCGCCGACATCCCCGGCGGTGAATGACGCGTCAGGTTGCGATGACCCGGTGTCGATCGCGTGCGTGTCGGCCTCGAGGATCGCCGACCCCGCCTGGTCGAAGGCGTCCAGGCAGGTCACGGACGCGGCCGCCAGGCACCCGATTCGCCCGGCCAGGAGCGCCCGGGCCGCCCGCACCGGGTCGTCGCCGGCGATCGCGCCGGTCGATGCGGGCGCGTCCGCTTCCCCCGACGAGACCACGCGCTGCGGGCCCGGCTCCGACGGAACCGGGGCGGCCTCGTCGGATCGCCCGGATGGCACCTGCGCCGCCGGGGCAGGCGGCGATGGCGGCATGAGCGTCAGCGCGAGCACCGTCGCTGCTGTGGCCACACACGCCAGCACGATGAGGGGCCCCCGCCTGGCCGCCGCCAGCACACGCACCCGGTCGGCGGCCAGCCGGAGAGGACTCCGCTCGAGCGCGGAACCCAGCCGCAGCACGAGGGACGACCGCCCGGCCGCTGCACCTGCGACGGTGGCGGGCGCGCCCATGGGCGGTCCGCCCGGTCGCTGGGGTGCGGAGCCGGCGGCCACCGCGTCGACGCGTGCGGGAACCGGAGGGGCCGGCGTCGCCGATTCGGTGAGGCTCACGGCCGCTGCCGGCGACCAGGCGAAGAGCCGGCGTTCCAGCTCGTCGAGACTCGGCTGGAACGGCACCGCCGTCGCGGTCATCTCGAACCACGCGACCAGCGCTTCCGCGCGCCGCGCCGCGGCATCCGTTTGGTGCAGCGTGTCGAAGACGCCGCGCATGAGCAGCGCAAGCCGTGCATAGTCGGCCCGGATCAGGTCGAACCGGCTGGCCCCGTCGCCCGGCTCAGCGGCGTCCTGGCCGTGCCGGCCACCGAATCCCGGGAGGCGGCGCAGCCCTCCCAGCCCGGTGACGTACGGACGCCCGTCGGCCTGGAAGCGCACGGTCGCCCGGCTGAGGGTGGTGTGCGCGAAGCCGAGCGCGTGCAGGGACGCCAGGGCGACGACGACGGGCGCGAGCACCGTCACCGCCTCCCCCGGCGCGATGCGTGTGCGGCCCTCGAGCACGGCCGGGAGCGCCGGACCCGTGAGCCGTTCGACCACGAGGACCACGACCCCGCCGGGCTGCGTGGCGAGGTCGACCAGCCGCGCGAAGCTTCCCGGCGCCGCCCGGGTGAGGACCGAGACCTGATCGCCGATGAGATCCTGGTCGGTGGAGGGGTGGAAGACCTTGACGATCACGGCGGCCCCGCCGTTCGCATCCGCTTCGTCAGCGTGGCCGAGGTAGAGCTCCGAGTGCGATCCGGCACCAAGCCGTCGGATGATCCGGTAGCCCGCGATGCGCTCCTGCCCTGGGATTTCCATGCACGCATCGTGCCTCGGGGACGGCCTCCGCGCGGCGCCGGTTCCGGTCGTGGTGGACGGCACCGTCACCGTCGGGTGCTGGGGAGGACGTCACGGAAGCACGGGCCGACTCGGTAGTCTTATGGCATGGCACGAAGCAAGGACCAGAGCCCGCGCACCCCGAAACAACCCGGCCGTCTCAAGCAGATGTGGCAGGTGTTCCAGATGACCCGGCGGTACGACTCGAAGGTCGTGCCGTTCCTGCTCCTGGCCTTTTTCGTTCCCGTGATCCTCGGGGTCGTCATCGCGCTGCTCTTCTCGTCCAACGGTTTCACGGTCGCGCTCTGGATCATCGCCGGCGTCCTTGCCGGGATCCTCGCCGTGTTGCTCGTTCTCGGCCGGCGTGCCGAGAAGGCGGCCTACTCGCAGATCGAGGGACAGCCCGGCGCCGTCGGCGCGGTGCTCAACAGCTCGCTGAAGCGCGGCTGGATCGGCAGCGAACGTCCGGTCGCCGTCAACGGCAAGACCCAGGACGCCGTCTACCGTGCCGTCGGCCGCGGGGGCGTCGTGCTGATCAGCGAGGGCCCGAAGACCCGCACGGCTCGCATGGTCGACGAGGAACGGCGGAAGGTCGCGCGCATCGGCGGCAACGTGCCGGTGACCGTGCTCGCCGTCGGCCCCGACCCCGACGCCGTTCCCCTGCACAAGCTCGCCCGGCGACTCACGCGCATCAAGCCCGCGCTGACCAAGCAGGAAGTCGTGGCCGTGAACAACCGGCTGGGTTCCATGGGAACGAAATTGCCGATCCCCAAGGGCGTCGACCCGATGCGCGCCCGCCCCCAGCGCGGCAAGTAGGGCGTCAGGCGCGAATCAGCACCGTTCCCGCGAGCTTGTCGTGGAACCCGCGCTGGTCCGAGTCCCACACGGCTGCGGGGATCACGAGCGCGAGCAGGAGCGAGCGCACGACGGGACGCCAGAGCCCGACCCAGCCGCCGCGCATGGGCACGACACGGAGACCCAGGAGGCGGTGGCCGAGGCTGCCGCCGAGCGTGGGGATGAAGACGACCTGAAGCACCACGAACATGACGCTGATCGAGAAGCCCGTCGTGTTCGTCAGGAGGGACGCAGCCGCGTAGGCGAGCGCCCAGTCGACGACAAGGGCGAGGATGCGGCGTCCGGGCCGGCCGATCGAGCCGGGACCGCTGTACGGGAGCCCGAGCCGCTCCCCCGGCCAAACGCTCGGCGCACGCGCGGGGACAGGCTGGACGGCGGGGCTGGACACACGCCCAGTCTACGGTCCGGGCCGTGGCGTAACATGTTCGAAACATCTGCGTCACCCTCGGGTAATCCGGTGCGACTAGCGTCGCCTGTGGCCGCATGGGCGACCGTCCTGATTCACACCGTTTGGAGTTAATCCCGCATGTTCAGCGATCCGTCAGAAGTGCTCGCGTATATCAAAGACACGGACGTCAAGTTCCTCGACATCCGTTTCACCGACCTGCCCGGTGTTCAGCAGCACTTCAACATCCCGGCGTCCACCGTTGACGAGGAGTTCTTCACGGTCGGCCAGCTGTTCGACGGCTCCTCGATCCGAGGGTTCGCGTCGATCCACGAGTCGGACATGCAGCTCATCCCCGATGTGACGACGGCGTACATCGACCCGTTCCGTGCCGAGCGCACGCTCATCATGGTCTTCGACATCTACAACCCCCGCAACGGCGAGATCTACTCGAAGGACCCGCGCCAGGTCGCGAAGAAGGCCGAGAAGTTCCTCTCCTCCACCGGCATCGCCGACACCGCGTTCTTCGCGCCGGAGGCGGAGTTCTACATCTTCGACGACGTGCGGTACGAGATCAACCAGCACTCCAGCTTCTACTCCGTCGACTCCAGCGAGGGCGCCTGGAACTCCGGCCGCGTCGAAGAGGGCGGCAACCTCGGCAACAAGACGCCGTTCAAGGGCGGCTACTTCCCCGTCAGCCCGGTCGACCAGCACGCCGACCTGCGCGACGACATCTGCCTCAAGCTCATCGACGCGGGCCTCATCCTCGAGCGCAGCCACCACGAGGTGGGCACCGGCGGCCAGGGCGAGATCAACTACCGCTTCGACACGATGGTCGCCGCGGCCGACGACATCCTCAAGTTCAAGTACATCGTCAAGAACACGGCCAACGAATGGGGCAAGACGGCGACGTTCATGCCGAAGCCGCTCTTCGGCGACAACGGCTCGGGCATGCACACCCACCAGTCGCTATGGGCAGACGGCAAGCCGCTGTTCTATGACGAGGCCGGCTACGGCGGCCTCTCCGACGTGGCCCGCTGGTACATCGGCGGTCTGCTGAAGCACGCGCCGTCGGTGCTCGCGTTCACGAACCCGAGCGTCAACTCCTTCCGCCGCCTGGTGCCGGGCTTCGAAGCGCCGGTCAACCTGGTCTACTCGGCCGGCAACCGTTCCGCGTGCATCCGCATCCCCATCACGGGCACCAACCCGAAGGCCAAGCGCATCGAGTTCCGCGTGCCGGACGGCGCGAGCAACCCGTACCTCGCCTTCGCCGCGCAGCTCATGGCCGGCCTCGACGGCATCAAGAACCGCATCGAGCCGCACGAGCCGGTCGACAAGGACCTCTACGAGCTTCCCCCGGAGGAGGCCAAGAGCATCCCGCAGTTGCCTGCGTCGCTCGACGCCGCTCTCGACGCGCTGGAGGCGGACCACGACTTCCTGCTCGCCGGCAACGTGTTCACCCCGGAGCTCATCGAGACCTGGATCGCGTACAAGCGCGAGGTGGAGATCAAGCCGCTGCAGCAGCGTCCGCACCCGTTCGAGTACGAGCTGTACTTCGGCGTCTGATTCCGAGGGGTCTTGGGGACCGCACTCCCGGTTTCCGAGGCCAGCAATTTACTGAGCCCCAGGCGGCAGGTGCCGTCTGGGGCTCAGTCTATCTCTGGTCGTTTACGGACGGCTACGGGGAATAGACGGACAGGTTCTCGGACGGTGCGGATGACCGCTTCCGCTCACGCGCAACGACGGCGAGAGGAGCCTGACCCGCTTTTCAGGACACCAACTTTGAGGCGATGATCGTCTCGGAAGGAGTCCGTGAGATGCCTGCTGCCCACCCGCCGGAGTTCCGGCGTCGAGCCCTGGATCTTCTCGCCCAGGGAAACCCTGTGGAGATCGAGATCCTCAAGCGCGCGAGCGCGTATTTCGCCAGAGAGAACGTGCTCCGAAAATAGGGTTCCGGCTGGTCCGGGAGCTCGCCGCGGACGGGATCCCCGTCGCGGTGGCCTGCCGGTCCCTGAACGTCTCGAAGTCTGACTATTACGAATGGGCCGGACGGGCGCTCTCGGTGCGTGCGGTCGCGGATGCTGAGCTGACGACCACGATTCGTCGGATCCACGCCGACTCACGCCAGACCTATGGTGCCCCGCGGGTGCTCGCCGAGCTGCGGCTCGGACTTGGCATTCGAGTCGGCCGGAAACGCGTCGCCCGGTTGATGCGGCTGGGCGGGCTGGTGGGCGTTTCGCACCGTCGGAAGCGGCGCGGCTGGAAGCCAGACACTGCCACCCATGAGGACCTCGTGAAGCGGCAGTTCCGCGCTGATGCCCCGAACCGGCTCTGGTTCTGCGACATCACACAGCATCGCGCGAACGACGGGTGGGTCTACTGCGCCGCCGTGATCGACGCGTACTCGCGGCGGATCGTTGGGTGGTCGATCTCCGACCGGATAACCGCGGAGATCGTCGTCGATGCGCTCGAGATGGCCCGCTGGCGACGACGACCCGAACCGGGAACCGTGGTCCACGCGGACCGAGGAGCGCAATACACCAGCTGGCTCTTCGGGCACCGGCTCCGCCAAGCGGGGCTCCTCGGATCGATGGGCCGAGTCGCGTCATCCGTCGACAACGCGCTCATCGAAAGCTTCTGGTCAACGATGCAACGCGAGCTCCTCGACCGGTCGACCTGGACCTCGAAAACGCAACTGGCATCGGCGATGTTCGAGTGGATCGAAGCGTTCTACACCCCCCCCCCGCCGGCACACCGCGCTCGGCAACCTCAGCCCCGTGGAGTTCGAACGACTTCACAACCCCGCCGCAACCCCGGCATGATCAACAAAGAGAAACCGTCCGGGAAACCGGGTCAGGCTCCATGACACCACACCACGGGACTTGACCCTCAACCAGCAGCGGTGGACGACCCGACAGGAGCTGCGACTCGCGATTATCGTGTGGATCGAGCGGAAGTCCCACCGGCAACGTGCGCAGGACCCCCCCAAAGTGCGCGCCGAAAACGCAGATCAGCGGCTGGTTTCAGTGAGCGTTCGCGGCTCGCTCGTCAGATCGTCTTCTTGGGGAAGCCCCTTGACATGTGGTTCGTGGGAGCGTTCGCTGTCTCGCGGAGGGCCAGCGTTGTCGAGGCCCTGTCAAAGAAGCATCGAGTAACACATCGGATCGGAGTGGACATGAAGGCAGTGGTGTACGAAGGACCCCGTCAGGTCAGCACGAAGGACGTCCCGGACGCGAAGATCGAGCGCCCTACCGATGTCCTGGTCAGGGTGACGACGACGAACATCTGCGGCTCGGATCTGCACATGTACGAGGGGCGGACGTCCTTCGAGGTGGGCCGGACGTTCGGTCACGAGAACATGGGGGAGGTCATCGAGGTCGGTAGTGGTGTGGAGAAGGTCAGGGTCGGAGACCGGGTTGTGCTCCCGTTCAACATCTCGTGCGGATTCTGTAAGAACTGCGAACGCGGCCTGACCAACTACTGCCTCACCACCCAGCCCGAACCATCATTCGCCGGTGCGGCCTACGGGTTCGCCGACATGGGTCCCTACGGCGGTGGCCAAGCGGAACTGCTCCGTGTGCCTTTCGGTGACCACAACGCGCTGCGCTTGGGCGAGGATGCGGAGGAGAAGGAGAACGATTACGTCATGCTCTCCGACATCTTCCCCACCGGTTACCACGCCACCGAGATGGCCGGCGTGGTCCCGGGCGACAGCGTTGTCATCGCCGGGGCGGGTCCGGTCGGGCTGATGGCCGCCCTGTCCGCGATGATCAAGGGCGCCGCGAAGGTGATGGTGGTCGATCGTCACCCTGACCGGCTCGCGTTGGCCGAGCAGATCGGCGCGATCGCCATCGATGACTCCAAGGTCGATCCCGTGCAAGCCGTGCTCGACGAGACGATGGGGCTGGGAGCTGACCGGGGCTGCGAATGCGTGGGTTACCAGGCCCACGATCCTCAAGGCAACGAGGACATCGCCGCTACTATGAACATGCTTATCAACGCGGTGCGTTTCACCGGAGGAATCGGCACCGTCGGCGTGTTCGTCCCCCAGGACCCCGGAGCCAAGGACGACCTCGCCAAGCAGGGAAAGGCGGCCATCGACTTCGGAACGCATTGGTTCAAGGGTCAGACCATGGGGAGCGGTCAGGCCCCGGTCAAGCGGTACAACCGCCAGCTGCGGGACTTGATCGCCGCCGGCAAGGCGACCCCTTCTTGGATCGTCTCCCACGAGATCTCGCTGGACCAGGCTGCCGATGCCTATAAGAACTTCGACGCCCGGTCCAAGGGTTGGACCAAGGTTCTCATCAAGCCCGGGATGTCGACCGAGAAGAAGGAGAACTGATATGGCCGAGACGCTGCAGGGCAAGAGAGTCGCCATCCTCGCCGCCGACGGGGTCGAGCGAGTCGAGCTCGAGAAGCCCCGCGAGGCGCTGGAGCAGGCTGGTGCACAGACCGAGGTTCTGTCGATCCATGACGGTGAGATTCAGGCCCGTGAGAACGATCTGGATGCAGCAGGCACGTTCACCGTCGACGGGTTGGTCGCGGACGCCTCTGTCGCCCACTATGACGCCCTGCTTCTCCCGGGCGGCACGGTGAACCCCGACCAACTCCGGGTTGATCCCGACGCGGTCTCCTTCGTCCGCGAGTTCGTCGAAAGCGGCAAACCCGTTGCGGCGATCTGTCACGGGCCGTGGACGCTGATCGAGGCGGGTGTGGTCGAAGGTCGCACCTTGACGTCCTTCCCGAGCATCCGCACCGACCTGCGCAACGCCGGTGCGGACGTCGTCGACCAGGACGTCGTGGTGGACGGGAATCTGATCACCAGCCGCTCGCCCGATGACCTGCCTGCGTTCTGCGATACGATCGCGGTGAAATTTGCGAGCAATTCGACCCAGGAAGAGGTGACGTCATGAGCGTGACGAAGGGACTGCTTGTCAGGCTGGAGGCCCTGCCCGGCAAGGAAGACGAGGTCCAGGAATTCCTCGGCATCGGGCGAGGACTCGTCGAGGAGGAACCGGCCACCATCGCGTGGTTCGCGATCCGTCTCGGCCCGTCCTCCTTCGGGATCTTCGACGTGTTCCCCGATGACGCCGGCCGCGACGCGCACCTGTCAGGCGCGGTTGCGACCGCTCTCGGCGAGCAGACCGGCAAACTGTTCAGCGAGCCGACGATCGAGAAGCTGGACGTCGTAGGCTCCAAACTCCCCGCCTGACACCACAGACCGGGAGTACTGGCCCAGAAAGGAGGGGTCGCTGCGCGCGGTGACTTCGGGCTTACACAACCCGCTCACGTCGTGGCAGCGGCCCCTTCTCTTGCGGCCTATCGCTAATCACCATCAGATCGGGGAACCGCGATGACAGGAACTGGCGACGGCGTCGCCACGACGCATGCACCCGAGGTAGCAGTGATCGGGGGCGGGATCGTCGGTCTGTCGACGGCGTACGCGCTGCGGGAGCAGGGCGTGCCGGTGCGCTTATATGAGGCTGGTCTGCCCGGGACGGGTCAGTCCGCAGGCGAGTCGCGGATCTTCCGGCATGCCCACGACGACCCGCGACTCGTCGCTTTCGTGCGCGAAAGCCGTGGGGTATGGGATGAGTGGGCCGAACACTTCGACGTCGAGCTGGTCTCATCAGACGGTGTCCTGGCGATCGGAGACAGCGCCCTGGCGCGGCTGCGGGTGCTCGACCAGGTCGGCGGCGTGGAAGCGCACGAGATCGACGCGGCCGAGGTCGCCCAGCGGATGCCGCTGCTCGCTGGGTATTCGGGGCCAGCGGTGCTCGACGAGTCGGGCGGAGCGATCCGCACCCGCGCCGCAATCACGGCACTCACGGGTACCTTGGCAGATGCGGTCACCACCGGTGAGGTCATCTCCATCGATCCCCGCGCCGACGGGACGGTCGAGGTGCGCAGCGTCACCGACCGGGCTGTCTACTCCAAGGTGGTCGTGTGCGCCGGCCGCGAAACCGCCCGCCTGGCACGCAGCGTCGGCCTGTCGCTGCCGGTTCGCCTTGCCGCACACGTCAGGCTGACCTTCGACGTGAAAGCTGCCGCCCCGGCACGAGTCGCGTGCCTGCAGGACAGCAGCGGCGTCTTCGGCGAAGTCGGCGTTTACGCGACGCCGCTACCGGGCAACAGCAACTACTCGGTCGGACTCAGCGACACCGTCGGCGTCCGCGACGACGGAACTTTCATCGACCCGGCGGCGATTCGATCGCTGGACGAACGCGCACGCGAATACGTGACACGGGCGCTGCCCGGTCTCCACCCAGAGCCGCGCGACTTCCTTCACTGCTGGGTGACCGACCTCCCGTGGAGTGAGGACGGCGTGGCCGTGTGGGAGGCAGGCTCTGTCCTTTTTGTGGCCGGTCACAATTTGTTCAAGCAGGCACCTGCGCTGGGTCGCGCTCTTGCCCGGGCTGCGACCGGCGGCGGTCTCCGCGCCGAGCTCACGCCCGAAGCGCGCCTCGGCGAGGCCCAGAGCTAGGGCATGTCTCCCAATCGCGGGGGGGGTGACCCGCGATTCGTTCTTCTGCAGCAGGCTGAAGAACGATTCCATCGCCGCGTTGTCGCCCCATGACGCGACTCTGCCCATCTAGCCGACGAGATCATCCAAGGTCTCCTCGAGGATCGTGAGATCGTTCCCTCGAAACCGACTGGGATGGGGCGAGGGCTCCACTACCGCCTGCCAGAAACCTCGGCCGGATGACGGTGGGGACGCAGCGGTCGGCGACCTCGTCCATCTTCTGCTGGAGGCGCACACTCTCGCCGACAAGAGCAAATTCTCAGGTGTCGGCCGGGCTCCTGGCCGAGCCGCGCACGGCACCGTGCACGGTGACCCGGCGACGGGGCGCCGGCCGACGAAGGGTCGGCGCCCCGCCTCCTGTCAGGCGAGATGAATGCCGTCGGCGGCGCCGATCATGAGGTCGATCGGGTACTGCGTGATCGGGCGCAGCTGCCGATAGTTGTCGAGCCAGATCGGCGTCTCGTCGTCGAAGTGGTCGAGGAACCCAATCAGATCAGTCTTGGTGAACGGGTCGTGCCCCGCGGGCAGCGCGCTGCGCAGGGGCCATGAGTGTTCGGCCATGACGGCCTCCTTCCGGTACAACGCTCGCATGGTGGCGGCGTTGGCAGCGGAAGAGGTTCACGCGACGACTCTGTCGGGCAGCGCACTCCTGCCAGAGGCGTCGACCAGGACGCGCAAGCCGCTCGTCGAGTGGTTCGGCACGCTGCTCGATCGTGTGCGGGCGGATGCGTCAGGTCGCGGCGCGCAGGACGTGACGGCCGCGCTGGCGCGCACCAGGAGCGCCGCGGCTGCGCCGACTCGCATGGCTAGCACCCGCGCTACGGGCGAGTGCGGTGCACCGCTGCCTGTCGCCTGAGGTATGCCGAGAATCGTCCAGTCGTTGGTTGCACGACAGCGAATCGAACGCTTGACGTGTTGGTGCTGCCGGGGAGTTTGTGAAGTACAGCGGACCGGATCCCGGTACGTTGCCGGTTGAGGGCCCAGCACGCGGGGCCTTCGTTCTCTGCGGCAACCAGATCCGCGGCCTGGATGCCTGGCACTGGCCCCTCGAAGGCGAGTCGAGAGTTCCACAGCCTCCGCCACTTGTCGGAGATCTGCGAGTCTGGCAGCGTGACGATTGCGCTCGGGCCCTGGCCATGGCGGACCGGACGGCGTGGCGGATCTGCCGTGACAACGCTTGGTGGTCTGTGTTCGGGAAGTGTCGTCGCGGGAAGGGCAAGCGTCCTGGCCCGCCCGTCCACGATGATCTCGTGCGTCGGGAGTTCACCGCCGTCGCCCCGAATCGGCTCTGGCTCAGCGACATCACGGAGCACAAGACCGGTGAAGGCAAGCTCTACCTCTGCGCGATCAAGGACGTGTTCTCGGGCCGGATCGTGGGGTACTCGATCAGCGACCGAATGAAGGCGCGTCTGGCCCTCGACGCGGTCAACAGTGCCGCCGCCCGGCTTGGGAACGTTGCCGGCTGCGTGGTCCACACCGACAGAGGATCCCAGTTGCGCGCGAGGAAGATGGTCCGGACCCTGCACGCGGCAGGCCCCCTCGACACAGCCCCGTGCTGGTAGTCACGTAGCGCTAGCTCTGTCGGGGTGAGGAGCAACTGCTGCCGATAATGCATGTCGCGAATCTCACTGAGGAAGAACTCGACGTCGTCTCGCTCCGCGAATCCTGCGAGCTGCGAACGGTTCCGCAGCCGTATGTCAACAAGAGCCGTCGCGCCGCTGTCGGGGAGCAGACCGAAGAACTCGCGCGCCTTCTTCTTCGTGAACCCGATGGTGAACAGCCGCATCATCGTGCCTCCCACGGTCGATGAACCTGCTTACCACGAGCCCCGCTTGGTACAGTTCCGAAATGGATCACCTTTCCTCAGTGTCTACCCACGTCCAGCCCGATGTCCGGGTGCGTGGTGCCCGCGAACACAACCTCAAGGACGTCGATCTCACGGTTCCGCGTGACGCGATGGTTGTGTTCACGGGCGTGTCCGGATCCGGGAAGTCCTCCTTAGCTTTCGGCACGTTGTACGCGGAGTCGCAGCGGCGCTACTTGGAATCAGTTGCCCCGTACGCGCGGCGACTGATCGACCAGGCGGGTGTCCCCGACGTCGACTCCATCACCGGGATGCCGCCCGCAGTCGCCTTGCAGCAGCAGCGCGGAGGGCGCAGCGCGCGCTCCTCTGTAGGCAGCATCACCACGCTGTCGAGTGTGGTTCGGATGCTCTATTCGCGAGCCGGTGAATACCCAGATGGTCAGCCGATGCTCTACGCCGAGGACTTCTCCGCGAACACCGTGCAGGGCGCGTGCCCCGAGTGCCACGGCATCGGCAAAGTGTACGCGGTGACCGAGGAGCGGATGGTGCCCGATCCCTCACTCACCATCCGGGAGCGCGCCATCGCATCGTGGCCGACCGCCTGGCACGGCCACCAGTTGCGGGACGTGCTCGTCGCGCTCGGCTACGACGTCGACGTACCGTGGAAGGATCTGCCGAAGAAGGATCGGGACTGGATCCTCTATACCGACGAGACCCCCTTCGTTCCCGTCCACTCTCGACTCACGCTCGCTGAGGCGCGCCGGGCAATCCGAGCAGGAATCGAACCGAGCTACTCGGGCACCTTCGTCGGCGCGCGGCGGTACGTGCTCGACACTTTCGCGAACACGAAGAGCGCGTCTATGAAGCGCCGCGTAGCCCAGTTCATGAGCGCGGCGGTCTGCCCGGTGTGCCATGGGAAGCGGCTCAAACCCGAAGCACTGACGGTGACGTTCGAAGGACTCGATATCGCGGACTTTTCAGCCTTGCCACTGCGTGAATTGGCTGCGCTCCTCGAGTCCGTCGTCGCCGAGTCTGACCGCGAGGGCGAGACCTCCGGCGCCGTGGTAGACGTCGCGACTGGACGTGAAGCCGTCGAGCAGCGCGTTGCTGCTGGCGGCTCCGCGCACTCCGCTGCGCCGGATGTCCGTCGCACACCGAATCAGTCTGTCGAGAAGCGCGCCGCGGCAGCCCGCCTGGGCGCAGAATTGCTGGACCGCCTGCGCCCCATCATCGATCTCGGACTCGGTTACCTCTCGCTAGGTCGCACTACGCCGACACTGTCCGGAGGGGAGCTACAACGACTTCGACTCGCCACGCAGCTCACGTCGGAACTGTTCGGTGTTGTCTACGTCCTCGACGAACCGTCAGCCGGTCTCCATCCGCACGACGTCACCGCGCTGCTGGGTATCCTCGACGGGCTGAAGCAGCGCGGCAACAGCCTCTTCGTCGTGGAGCATTCCGTCGACGTCATGCGGCACGCCGACTGGCTGGTCGACATCGGCCCCGGAGCCGGAGAACGCGGCGGGCGCGTGATCTACAGCGGACCCACGGACGGGCTCGCGGAGGTCGACGAGTCGGTGACGCGCGGATACGTCTTCGGGGGCAGCGGCCTTCCACCGCACCAGCCCCGCGCCGCCCACGACTGGTTGCAGCTGGAGCACGTCACCCGCAACAACCTGCGGGACGTATCTGTGGCGCTACCGCTCGGAACGCTCACGGCTGTCACTGGCGTGTCAGGGTCGGGGAAGTCCAGCCTTGTCAGTCAAGTCCTGCCCGCCCTCATCGGCGCCAGGCAAGGAGACGCCCCTCGCGTCGAGGAGGAAAGCGCTGAGGCCGACGCCCTGCTCCTCACTGACGAGTCCGACGAACTCGGAGGGTCGGTCGAGGGCGATCTCACGACCGTCCGGCGTGTGGTGAGCATCGACCAGAAACCCATCGGCCGCACGCCCCGCTCCAACGTCGCGACCTACACAGGACTCTTCGATCATGTGCGGCGCCGGTTCGCCGAGACGCCGGAAGCTCGGACACGCGGATACAAGCCCGGTCGGTTCTCCTTCAATGTCGCAGGCGGCCGTTGCCCGACCTGTGAGGGTGAAGGCTCCGTGATGGTCGAGCTGCTCTTCCTGCCCTCGGTCTACACCGTGTGTCCCGACTGCCATGGCACCCGCTATCAATCGAGCACCCTTGAGATCACCTGGCGAGGGCGCAACATCGCGGAAATCCTCGCGATGAGCGTCGAAGAGGCTCACGAGTTCTTCGCCGGCGAGTACGACGTGATGCGCTCCCTCACCTCGCTGGTCGATGTCGGGCTCGGTTATCTGCGCTTGGGACAGCCGGCCACAGAGCTCTCCGGTGGGGAGGCGCAGCGTGTAAAGCTGGCCACCGAACTGCAACGAGCGCAGCGCGGCGACACTCTGTACGTGCTCGATGAGCCGACCTCCGGATTGCACTGTGCCGACGCAGACCGTCTAGTCACTCACCTTCAGACTCTCGTCGATGCGGGCAACACGGTCGTGATGGTGGAACTCGACATGCGAGTGGTCGGCGCAGCCGACTACGTCATCGATCTCGGGCCGGGAGCCGGTGACAACGGCGGCACAGTGGTCGCGTCCGGAACGCCAGAAGAGGTCGCCGCGTCGAGAAACAGCGCTTCAGCACCGTATCTCGCCGCCGCCCTCGCCGAGGCCGCGACGGTGACGTCAGGGGCATAACCGGCGCTTCGCCGTTGAATGTGGGTATCGGGTGACGGACCGGTAGCCGGGGCTGCTCGGGAGATGGGTCGAGATCCCCGAGGATCAGAGGACTTCTACCTCATCTGATCGAGAGGACCTCGACGATGACCGAGCCTACGACCTGCTGCCGTGCCGATGGCAACTACTGCGACCGCTGCGACCTGCTGGTCGGCCTAGACGGGCTGCGGGTGATCGCGGTCGAGCGCCGCGGCCGCAATGCGCTGACCGTGACGGTCGAGTCCCCGCCTGGACCAGTCGGCTGCCCCGGCTGCGGCGTCCTCGCCATCGGTCACGGCCGCGCACCGGTGCCGCTGGTGAATGCACCCGCGATGGGCCGGCCGGTCCGGCTGCTCTGGCGCAAGCGCCGACGGCGCTGCAACATCCAAACTCCCTGATCAGGGAGTGAAGTTTCGGTGCTTTACCGGGAGTTTTGGTGGACCTGAGGGGACTCGAACCCCTGACCCCCTGATGCCGGTTCAATCTCGTGCTGCGCTAAAGGAGCGGCTGGCGCTTCATTGCCGAGGTCGGCGCGCGCCCGTGTCGAGGAAGCCGCGCCCTCCGCGACGAGCTCCGTCAGCGGTCATGTCCCACATCGCGCCGACGCTCGTCGCGGCGCAGCTCTATGCGTCCACGAACAAGCTCCCTGTAGACGCTCAGATCGCCGAGACGCCCAGGCACTCCATCTGCCGCCGCAACCTCCATCGGGTTCGAGCGGATCACGCCCTCGCCGACCGCAAAGTCGAGAAGCAACTGGATCGCGTCCCGCGAGGAGGCGGCGGCCTCCTCTGATGCGGCCCGCTGAGCAGCCAAGTGATGTTCGATCCGGTCCGCGGTGATCTCGCCGATCGTCAAATCGCCGAACGCCGGCGTGAGCTGCGTTCGAACCAGCCGTTCACACCGCGCGTATGTAGCCTCGCTCACATCGGAGAGCCACGCGAGGTCGCCGAGCCACATGTAGGCGAGTTCGTCTAAGGGGTCGTCGGGAGTGAGATAACGCCAGGCATCGAGCTCCGACAGCCGGAGTCGCTCCGCGATTCGGAGTTCCAGCCGTGCGCGGGCGTCCGTCGCGTTGTCTGCGGTGGCTGTGACTCGGTGGAGTTCTCCATCCCACAGCCGTAGTCGCGCGATGGCGCATGTGCGCCCAGTGCCGACGGAGCGGGTGGTGATCGTGCCGTGTGTGCCGAATTCGAGCGGCGGTCGCCCTGTTCGCATGTTGCACCTTCCCTGCCTGTCAGGATCCGAGAACTTCGTCGAGGATGTCGATCGTGATCGGGTCGACTTCGACGGCGCCGACGACGTAGCTCGCGCGCGTGATCTGCTCGTTCGCGTGGCCGAGCAGCCGCGAAGCGAGTCTGATTCCGGCGGGCCGCTCGACGAATGTCGTCGTCGTGCGTCGATACAGGTGTGTCGTGAAGTCGTCCACATCGACACCCCGGGTGGTGAGAGCCGCAGCGTTGTCGTCGACGAACGTGCGCAGCAGCGGCTCGTAGTTGCTCACAATCATGCGTTGTCAGTTCTCCCTCTTCGCGGCCTTTCATGCGTCAATGCCCGCGAACACCTCATCGAGCGCGTCGGCCGCGATTTCGACAATGAGGTCGGGGCGCTTCGCGTAGTGGCCTTCGGTGATCGCCGCGTCACTGTGCCCGAGCAGATCGCGTGCGACCTCGACGCCGGCCGTGTTCGATACCGCTGCGGCGACGGCCTTGCGGAGGCTGCGGAAGGTGAGGTGCTCGGCGTCGACCCCGATAGCCAAGAGTTCCGGCTTGAACTCGCGGCGGAACATCCGTAGCAGCTCGCCGACTGCGCTGGGGTCGCGCGGACGGCCGCGCTCGGTGATGAACAGCACGTCGTCGGGATTCCGTTCGGGATTGGGAACGTGGCTGGCGACGAGCTCGCTCAGCACCTTGGCGGCGAACTTCGGAACGCGATCCCAACGCTTCTGCCGCTCCGCCTTGGGCGAGTCCTGGCGGAACAGGCCGCGGGACTTCGTGCGAACCATCGTCCCCCCGACCCAGACGAGCGCCTCCATCGTGAGGCTTCCATCCGGCTGCTCCACCGCCTCGAACCGCACGTCCTGGAACCGGATCGCAATCGGCTCCGCTGTTCTCTCGGAAGTGCCGAGCGTGATGAGGATGTAGTCGGCGAGCAGCTTGTAGTTGGGCCGGCGGCCCACCGGATACCGCGCCCGGTGTCGCTCCGGCCACACGTCGCGGATGAGGTGGAGGATGTACTTGACCTGCACCGCGTCAAGTTCGAAGTACACCGTGTTCGGCTCATCCGCTCGCCGGGTCGCACGGATGGGGTTCGCCACGACGACCGCTCCGTACCGTGTCTGCTGGATCGACCCGGCAGCCGAGAAATGTCCCTGCTGGATCGCCCAATCGAACATGAGCGACATCACGTTACGAACCTTGTTCGCGGTCGTCACCGACTTCTCCCGTGCGATGTCCATGAGCAGCCCGTCGGCGCGATCAGCGGTGATGTCGGCGATACGGATGGCTCCGGCGCGCGGGGTGACATGCGCTCGGACCACCGATGCGTAGCCATCGACGGTCTGCTCGCGGCGTTGGCGCAGCACTCGCGGGTCGTCGTCGTGATACGCCGTCTTCAGCCACGCCGTCGCCAACTCCGCGACGGTCATGAGTTGCGTGCGTCGTGCCAGGACTCGACCGACGGCAACATCGGCCGCTTCCTGCAATGCGGCCAGCGCCTCGGCTTCGGTCGCTCCGCTGCCGCTCGGACGACGCTCGCGCCCGTTGCCGTCGTGGACGCGTCCTCGTGCGACGACCAGACCGCTCCCTTCAACGGTGTAGGTCACCTTGCCGAGTTCGCCGAGCGCGCGCTTCGGCCGCGCCATCAGTCGGCCGCCCTATCCATCGGAGCCACGATCCGCCCTGCGATGAACGCCTCGATATCCTCATCGCGGTAGCGGACGTTGTGCGCCGAGAGTGCGACGAACGGCAATCCGAGACCTCGGCTGCGCGCGCGCTCCGTCCGCCAGTCAGCGAGCGTCCTGATGGGGATGCCCGTATAGTCGGCAAGCTTCTGGGCAGTCCAGAGGCGGGGGCGGTCGGCGCTCATATCAAACAGGTAGGCGGCACCTCCCGTGGACCCCCAGGAAGACCCGTAGGACGGCCAAGAATCGGCAAGACGGACAGGTTCTCGGACAGCCGCAGCAGCGACCCACCCCATGCTCAGCATCGCACTTCCCTGAGTTTGCAAGGGAGTTCGATCCTGTGGAACACCCTCCGAATCTCAGATCCTAAAGCCGAGCTGTACTACGGCGTCTAGAACCTACGGTTCCCCGCGAGGCCGCACCCTTCGGGGTGCGGCCTCGTCGCATTCCGGTCGACCGGCACGACGGATGCCGCCATGATCACGTTGACGAGGACCTCGCTGTGACCGCGCCCTCGGCCGCGCGATCCAGGGCGGCCGTCACCTCCGGCTTGCCGAACCGCAGGTAGAGGGCCGGCACGATGAACAGGTTCATCAGCGTCGACGTGACGAGCCCGCCGAGAATGACCACGGCCATCGGGTGCTCGATCTCGTGGCCCGGGATATTGCCGAGAACCGCAAGCGGCACTAGGGCCAGCCCCGTGGCCAGGGTCGTCATCAGGATCGGTGCCAACCGTTCTCCCGCGCCGCGCAGCACCATCTGCGCGCTGAACGGCTCTCCTTCGAACATCTGGAGATGCTGGCAGTGCGAGATCAGGAGGATCCCGTTTCTGGCAGCGATTCCCATCACGGTCAAGAACCCCACCAGGGAGCCGAGCGACAGCACACCGCCGGTCAACCAAGCCGCGAAAACCCCGCCCACGAGGGCGACCGGCAGGGTCAGCATGATCAGGGTCGCGAGCCGCCAACTTCGGAATACCGCCTGCAACAGCAGGAAGATCATGATGAGGGCCGCAACGGCCAGGAGGACCAGCCGTTGCGCCGCGTCCTGCCGCTCCGCATACTCACCCAGCACCTCCGCGTGGTAGCCGGACGGGAAGTCGATCGTCGCGAGCCCCTGGTTGAGCTTCTGCACGAGCGCACCCAAGTCGCTATCGGTCACCGCATTGGCGCTCACGTCGATGCGTCGCGAGGAGTTGTCGCGCTCGATGTCGCTCGGTGTGGCGTTGACGCTCACCGTCGCGACGTCCGCGAGCCGAACGTGGCCGCCGTTCGGCACGTCGATCGTCATGTTCCCGATATTCGTGACGCTCGAGCGCACCTCGGGCGGGCTCCAGACCCGGACGTCGTAGACCTTGCCGTCACGCCACAGGTCACCCACTTCCTCGCTGGCCACCATCGCCGCCGCCGCGCGGCGCACATCGCCGGGTTTCAGGCCGTACGCCTGGGCCTTGGCCAGGTCGACCTTCACGTCGATCTGGGGCACGTCGACATCCAGTGACACATGTTCGTCGGCGGACTCGGGGATTCCGGAGAGCACGTCGTCGACCTGGTCGGCGAGGTCACGGAGCACGTCGAGGTCGTCGCCGAAGAGCCGCACGACGACGGCATCGCCCGTGCCGGTCAACACCTCCTCGATCCGCTCCTTCAAATAGGTCTGCACATTCCGGAACAGCCCGGGGTAGCTGTCGACCACCTTTTCGATCTCCGCCCGGGTCTTGTCGTAGTCCACTGCCGGGTCGATGCTGATCCAGTGTTCGCCGAAGTTCACGCCGGCAATCTCGTCGGCGGAGAGCGCCTGCCCGATGTGCGTGCCGCAATTGCGCACGCCGGTCACTGCCATCAGGTCCCTGCAGCCCTTCTGGGTGATGCGCACCTCCTCCGTGACGGAGGTCCCCGGCTGGCTGATCCAGTGGATCAGGAAATCCCGCTCCTTGAAGTTGGGCATCAACGATTGCCCGAGGAACGGCAGCGCCACGACACCGGCGAGCGTCGCCGCGGCGAAGACCAGGTATCCGGGCCTGGGCCGCCTGAGCATCCGCGTCATCGCGGCGTGGTAGCCGCGCTTCAGCACGCGCACCAGCGGCGGCTCCCGCGGGTCAAGGGGGGCTTTGCGCAGGAGGATCAGCGCCAGCGCCGGCGTGACCGTGAGCGCCACGAGCATCGACGCGAACACCGCCAACGTGTACGACACCGCGAGAGGTCGGAAGAACGCTCCGGTGAGGCCCTCGAGGAAGAAGATGGGCACGGCCGCCGCCACGATGATGAGTGTCGCGTACACGATCGGCCCGCGCACCTCGAGGGACGCCTCCAGCACGACGGATGCGGTTGAACGGGTGCCGCCCATCGCACGGTGGTGACGCAATCGCCTGATGATGTTCTCAATGTCGATGATGGCGTCATCGACCACGACCCCCACCGCGATCACCAGGCCAGCCAGGACCATGGTGTTGACACTGCTGCCGGTGAGCACGATGACCAAGCCTGCCGTGACCAGGGACAGCGGGATGGCGATCAGGCTGATGAGCGCCGTGCGCCACTGGAACAGGAATGCCCCGAGCACCATGATCACCAGGAGAATGCCCAGCAGCATCGACAGGCTCAGATTGTTGATCGAGTCCTGGATGAACGTCGCTGGTCGAAAGATCGTCGTGTCGAAATGCACGCCGGGCATGGCCGGGGCGATCTCCTGCATGGCCTGCTCGACGCCGCGCGTGACCTGCAGGGTGTTGCCCCACGGCAGCTTCTCCACCACCAGCATCAAGCCCTCACCGCCGTCGATCACGGCGTCACCGATCAGGGCGTTGTGGTCGGACACCACCTGGGCGACGTCACCCAGACGCAGCGGCCCGTCGGGGCGATTCTCAATGACGACTTGGGCCAGGTCGTCGGCGGATGCGATCGGGAGCACGTGCTGCACTCCCAACCGCTGGGAGGGGGTGTCGACGAAACCGCCGGTGCCCACGACCGTGCCGGGCGAGTAGGAGAGCAAGCCCGCGTTGAGGGCGTCATTCGTGATTCCCATCACTTGCTCGAGGGAGACGTCCGCGGCCTGCATCCGCTCGGGAAGGACCCTGACGTGCAGCGATTCCTTGCGCGCCCCCCAGATCGACACATTGGCAACACCCGGCACGGCGAGCAGCTGGGCGCGGATCTTGTAGTGCGCGAGCATGGACAGCTGGATGAGCGAGCGCGAGTCCGACGTCAGACCGATCTTCATGAATCGGCTGAGCGTGGACAATGGCTGCAGCATCAGCGGCGGCGCCGCCCAACTCGGAAGCGTCGGCGTGACGGCAGCGACACGTTCGGAGACCAATTGCCGGGCGGTCAGGAGATCCGTATTCGGCTCGAACACCATGACGATGTCGGACAGCTGCGGCACCGACTTCGATCGCAGCTGCTGCAAGCCTTCGACGCCGTTCAGCGCCTGCTCCATGGGCACAGTGACCAGCTGTTCCACCTCGGTCGCGCTCAAGCCGAGACAGGAGACCTGCACCTCCACACGCGGAGGGGAGAACTCTGGGAAGACATCGACCGGGGCAGTGCTGAGCTGCGCCGCTCCGATCAGCATGACGGCGCAGGCGAGCGCGACGATCATCGATCGGAACTTCAGGCTGAAACCGATGATCCTGCGCATGTTATTCCTCCACGTCGAGTTCGGCGCCCAACAACTCCGAGGCGCCGACGATGACGACCGGCGTTCCGACAGCGGGCCCGCTGGTGAGCTTCACCGCCTCCCCGTCGACACGGTCGACCGTCACCGGCTGCCGTACGAAGACCAGCGGTTCGGGGGTCACGTAGACCCACGTCTTGCCAGTCGCGTCGTAGAGGAGAGCGGAGTACGGCACGGTGAGTCCGCCGCCGTCGGCCTTCTCCACGGGCGCCGTCGCCACCCCCAGTCGCTCGGCGCCCTGCGCGGACAGGGTGATCCGGCTCACGCCTCCACCGACGTCCTCCAACGTGGCGGGTTCGTTCACCCGCGTGGCCTCCGCAGTCTCGAGGCTGCAGCCGGCCAGTCCTCCCACCATCAGCGCGGTCAGCAGCGACCCCGCCATGCAACGACGCGCGGTCGTCGCCTGCGTGCTCTTCATCGTTCCCATCACTCCTCACGAACCAGCCATCGGGTGCAGAGTCGTACCCGGCTCCACAGCGTCGTCCCTGACCTGAACCCCGACCGCGGCCAGGACCGGGGGCAGCACGAACAGCGTCAGCACCGCCGAACTCACCAGGCCGCCCCACACCACCATCGCCAGGGGCAGGAACACCTCACGGCCCATCACGCCGCCGAGGGCGACGAACGGCAGCAGCATCGCCGCCGTGATCACCGCGGTCGCCACGGTCGGCACAAGCCCGTCGCGACTGGCACGCAGAGCGGGCCGCTCCCCCGTTGACGCGTGGCTGGCGGTCGCCTTGCGCGTGCGTTTCACCGCGATGATGCTGTCCCGCACAGCGATGCCGAGGACGGCGGCGAAGCCGAGAACGCTGACGAGCGAGTTGTAACCGCCGGTGAGGGCGGATGCGAGCACCCCGCCGCCCAGGGCGAAGGGAAGTCCGAGGAGAATGATCCCGGCGACCCGCCAGCTTCCTGCCGCGATCTGCAGAAGCACCATCATGCCGATCAGTGCGGCGATCGCCACCGCCCAGATGAGCCGGGGGTCGCCCTGCTGGGCGACCAGTGGTGTGGGAATCTGGGCGTTGTACTCCTCGGGGAAGGAGATTCGCGCGATGCCCGCCCGCGCCTCCGCCTCGATGTCCGAAGGCGTCCGGCCTGAGTAGTCAGCAAGCACGTCAAGATAACGCTGCGTGTCAACATGCCTGACCTCGGTCTGGTTCGGCGCTATCTTGACCGTCGCGATGTCGCCCAGGCGGACCTGGCCGCCGTCGGGCGTGTCGATCAGCAAGTCGGTCACGCTTGTGAGGCTGTTTCCCGTCGACGGCACTCCCTTGACAACAACCTGGAACACCTTCTGCCGCTCGAACAGGAAGCCGACCTCCACCCCCTGCACGAGGGCGGCGGCGGCACGGCGCACCTCGCCGGGCAGTATTCCCGCTTGCTGCGCGGCGTCCAGGTTCACCTCGATCTCGGCGATCGGTTGTTCGCTCGGTGCATCGATCCGGGCATGCGAGAGCCCGTCGATACCGGCGATCATGGACTTCACCTCCTCGGCCTTCGCCATGAGCGTGCCGGCATCGACGCCGAACACACGCACCACGAATCCGGTCCGGATCCGGTTGCGTTCCGCGCTCACGCGGTCCTGCGAGTAGGTGAGAACCGTGCTCTTCATCCCGGGGTAACCGTCAACGACGTCGCTGACCGCTTTCGCGGCGCTCTCATAGTCGGCATGGTCGTCGATCGTCACCCACATCTCAGCCGAGTTGACCCCGACGACCTGGTCGCCGGTGGTGGCCCGGCCGACGTCGGCCCCCACGTTGGCGACGCCGGGCACGGTGCGGATCTCGCTGCTGGCCCGTGCCGTGATCCGGTCCATCTCCTGGACAGAGGTCCCGGCGATCCCGTCCCAGCGGATCAGGACCGTGCGGTTCTGCAACACGGGAATCATGGGATCCCCGACGGCGAGGAGGGGTGCTGCCACGAGCGCGACCAGCCCCAGGGCAGCGGTGGCGCCGATCACCGGCCTGGATCGCCTGGACACCCACCGGAACGCGGTCAGGTGGCCGGCTCGCATCCGCTGGGCGAACGCCGTGGGCGCGCGGTCCGCCTCGGCTCGCAGGAGAGCAGCGGCCAGCGCCGGCGTCAGCGTCCAGGCAACGAGGGTGCCGACCGCGATGGACAGGAGGAAGGCGAGCACCAGCGGCACCATCAAGGCACGATCGACGGATTCGAGGAAGAAGGCCGGCGTGACCGCCAGCGCCATCACGAGCGCGGCGATCCCGATCGAGTTCCTGGTCTTGCGCAGTGCGGCGCCGATGAACGTGACCCGCGTCTGCTCCTGGACACCACGACTCCCCCCACGTTCCCAGCGGGCGTGCCGGAGTTCCTGCAGGTCCGCGACCACGTCGCCGACGACGACCGCGAGCGCGAGCACCAGTCCGGTGAACACGAGCGCGTTCAGCGTCACCCCGAGGGCGAACAACACCAGGGCCGACCCGACCACTGACACGGTGATCGCGATGAAGCCGACGAGACCGACTCGCCAGGAACGGAAGAACAGTCCCAGGAACACCACGGCAAGCACGAGGCTCAGCATCGACGCGAGGGCAAGGCTGCCGACAGCAGCCTGGATCGCGGATGCCGGCCGGTACACGGTGCTGTCGACCGACACCCCGCTCAGCCCGGGCTTCAGCTCGTCGAGGACCTTTTCCAGTTCTGCCGTGACCTGCAGCGTGTTGGCGCCTGGGAACTTCTCGATCACCAGGAGCAGTCCCGGCTCCTTCTCGGAGACGGTGTCGCCGATGAGCGGCTGGTGGTCTTCGACGACGGTGGTCACGTCGCCCAAGACCTGAGGCGTCCCTGTGACTCCTTCGATACTGACCTGTCCGAGCTCCTTCGGCGTCGTGATCGGCAGGATGTGCTGGATTCCCAGCCGCTGGTTCCCGGTTTCGATGAAGCCGCCCGTGCCCGGTGTGGAAGCCTCGAGGAAGCTCAGCGGGGACACCCAGACCGCATTGCCGGTCGTTCTGATGATCTGGTTCAGGGTGAGCCCCTTGGCCTGCAGCACCTTCTGGTCGACCTGCACCTGCATCTGTTGCTCGCGTTGCCCCCAGATGGAGACGTTCGCGACACCCGGAACACCCATCAGGCGCGGCTTGATGTTCCACCGCGCCAGGACTGACATTTCGAGGAGCGGCACAGCGGTTGAGGACAACCGCACCATCATCACCCTGCTGGTGGATGAGAGGGGTTGCATCAGAACCGGCGCCGTCGACACCTTCGGCAGCGAACGCGCCCGGGTCAGTCGCTCGGCGACCAGCTGGCGCGCGCGGAGGAGGTCGGTTCCCGGCTGGAAGACGAGTTCGATCGACGACAGCCCGGGGACGGAGGTCGAGCGGATCTCGTCGAGATAGGCGACACCGTTGAGAATGTCCACTTCCATCGGCGAGGTGATCAGCTGTTCGACCTCGACAGCCGACAACCCGAGCGCCTCGGTCTGCACCTCCACGTGCGGCGCGGCGAATTCTGGGAGCGAGTCAAGCGAACTGTGCGGCAGGAAGGTGATGCCGAGAGCGATGATTCCTGCCGCCATCGCGAAGACCAGAAGCTTGAACTGGACGCTCCATCGCACGAACGAATTCGACATGTCAGCGGCCTTTCGTGATGGCGTGCCATCCGTCGGCACGCGCGACTGACCGCTGGGCGGCCCGCGCTCAAAAGGAGCCCTGATGTGCTGAACCGATGTCAGACAACGGGCGCACGTACCACGAAGGCGCCCCGTGCCGACCGCCGTGCGTGCTCGATCTTCATCTGCTGATGTTTCCTCATGAAGAGGAATCGTGATCAGTTTCCCACCAACAGGCGCCCTACTACAAGTACCTATTTTTGTCCACACCTACGAGCAGCTACTCAGAGGATTAACCGCAGATAGCTAGGATTCCGTTACCTTTCGACGGCGAGCGTGAAGCCCACGTGCGACGCTGTGAATCCGAGCCGTTCGTAGAAGCGGTGCGCGTCGACCCGCGCCGCGTCGGAGGCGAGTTGGACCAGCTGCGCCCCGAGCTCCGGCGCCATTTCCACGGCCCAGCGGACCATGGCCCGGCCGATCCCCCGGTTCCGATGGTCGGCGCGCACGCGCACCGACGCGATCTGCAACCGGGACGCCCCGACGCGGGTCAGTCCTGGAATCAGGGTCAGCTGCATCGTGGCGATGACCTCTCGCGCCGTCGACGTGGCCACGAGCAGCCGCTGCTCGGGACTGGCGTCGATAGCCGCGAACGCGCGTTCATACGCGGGACGGGCGTCGGTGCGGGCCGTGTCGCCATGGGCGGCCCCGATGGGGTCATCGGCAAGGAGTTCCAGGATCGCCGGCAGGTCGTCGGCGGTTGCGCGCCGCAGCGCCGCCGTACCGACGGGAAGAGGCAGGATGATGTCGCTCACGCCTGACATCGTAGGCGCCCCGGGGTCACCCGGCAGAAGCGGTAGGCCGTTCCGGCGGTCCGTAGAAGCGGTTCTCGAAGACGACGCGGGCGCGACGCGTCAGCGCGAGGTATTCCTCATCGAGCCGGTTGGCGGATCCCGGCGGGAACGCGAGCACACGGGCGATGCCCTCCAGCTGCAGCCGGTCGACCGGGAGGACATCCGAGGTCTTGTTGGTCCACAGGGTGATGGCCGACCGCACGCGGGACGCGAAGATCCACGCCGCACGCAGCGTCGCGGCATCCGCTTCGCCCACCAGCCCGGCCTTCGTCGCCTCCGCCAGCGCGGTCAGGGTCGACGTGGTGCGCAGTTGCGGCAGCTCGGCGGCGTGCTGGAGCTGGAGCAGCTGCACGAACCACTCCACGTCGGAGAGCGAACCGCGGCCGAGTTTCAGGTGCCGGGTTCTGTCGGCCCCCTGCGGCAGGCGCTCGTTCTCCACGCGCGCCTTGATGCGCTTGACCTCGCGGATGTCGTGCTCGCTGATCGCAGCCGGGTAGCGCACGGCGTCGGCGAGGGCTTCGAAATCGCGCAGCAGCGCCGCGTCGCCGGCCACCCCGCGGGCGCGGAGCAGCGCCTGCGCCTCCCAGGTGAGCGACCAGCGCCGGTAGTAGGCGGCGTACGAGTCGAGCGAGCGGACCGTGACACCGTTCTTGCCCTCCGGTCGCAGGCCGATGTCCAGGTCGAGCGGGAGCGCCGGGTCGTCGGTGAGCCGGTTCAGCTCCCGCACCACGGCCTGCGCGCGGGAGTGCGCGGCCTCTCCCTCCAGGGAACCGTTGCGGAACACGTACATGACGTCGGCGTCTGAGCCGAGTCCGAGCTCCTCTCCCCCGAACCGGCCCATGCCGATCACGGCGAACTCGATGCCGTCCGGTGCCGGCTGGGCGTGCCCGGGCGAGTCGGTGGACTCGAGGGCGACGCCACGGATGGCGGCGAGGACCGCGGCGATGTACACGTTGGCGATGTCGCTGAGGCCTCGTCCCAGCTCCTCGATGGTGAGTTCGCCGAGGATGGCGGAGAAGGCGAGCCGCAGCACCTCGCGGCGGCGGAAGGTGCGGAGGATGCCCGCGACAGTGTCGGCGCTCTCGTGGCGGGCTACCACCGCCCGGGCCTCGTCGGCCAGTCCCGCCCGGCTGCGGGGGCGGAGATCCTTCGGGTCCTCCAGCCACGCGACCGCCTCCGGGACCTTCTCCAGCAGCTCGCCGATGAAGCGGGAGCCGGACAGCACGCGGGTGAGCCGGGACGCCGCGCCGGAGGAGTCCCGCAGCATGCGGAGGAACCAGTGCGTCGACCCCAGCGCGTCGCTCAGCCGTCGGAACGCGAGCAGGCCGTAGTCGGGGTCGGCGCCTTCCGAGAACCACTGCAGCATCACCGGCAGCAGGTGCCGCTGGATGGACGCACGCCGCGAGACGCCGGCGGTGAGGGCGCGGATGTGGGACAGGGCGTTGGTGGTGTTCTGGAAGCCGATCGCCGCCAGGCGCGCCTCCGCCTGCGCGCTGGTGAGGTTCAGCTCCTCGGTCGGCAGCGCCGCGACCGCCGACAGCAGCGGCCGGTAGAAGAGGCGCTCGTGCAGGCCGCGCACCCGGAGCTTGAGGGCCGTCCAGAGCCGCAGCAGTTCCGCCGCGGTGGGGGCGAGCTGGGTGCCGCGGGCGAGCACCCGCAGCTCGTCCTCGTCTCGGGGCACGAGGTGGGTGCGCCGGAGCTTCTCGAGCTGCAGGCGGTGTTCCATGAGCCGGAGGATGCGGTAGTCCCGGGCGAAGTCGGCCGCCTCGGCGCGCCCGATGTATCCCCCGTCGGCCAGGGCGTCGAGCGCCGGGAGCGTGCCGCGCTGCCGCACCGACTCGTCGGCCTGGCCGTGCACCAGCTGCAGGAGCTGCACGGTGAACTCGACGTCGCGGAGGCCGCCCGGGCCGAGCTTCAGCTGCACCCCCACCTCGTGGGGCGGGATGTTCTCGGTGACGCGCTCGCGCATCCGCTGCACCGACTCGACGAAATTGGCCCGGCTGGCGCTGGACCACACCTTCGGAGCCACGGCGTCCACGTACCGGTCGCCGAGCTCGCGGTCCCCGGCGAGGGGGCGCGCCTTGAGCAGCGCCTGGAACTCCCAGCTCTTCGCCCAGCGCTCGTAGTACGCCAGGTGCGACTCGAGCGTGCGCACGAGGGCGCCGTCCTTGCCCTCCGGGCGCAGGTTCGGGTCGACCTCCCACAGCTCCGGCTCGGCGGCGGGCTGGTTGATGCCGCGCATCATGAGCATCGCCAGGCGGGTGCCGATGTCGACGGCGCGGCCGTTGCTGACACCGGATGCGTCGGCGCCGGTCTCGCCCGTGTCGTCACCGGTGCCTTCGGCGACGAAGATGACGTCGACGTCGCTCACGTAGTTGAGCTCGCGGGCGCCGGCCTTCCCCATGCCGATCACGGCGAGCCGGGTCCCGCGCACGTCGGCGACGGGGAATACGCCGAAGGCGCCCTTCTGGCCGGAGCACATGCTCCTCGCGACGGCCAGGGCCGCCTCGAGCGCGGACGAGGCCAGGTCGGCGAGGGAGCTCGCGATCTGGTCGACGCCGGCGATCGGATCGGCTTGTTCGAGGTCGAAGGCGGCGACCTGGGCGAGGCGCCGGCGATACCGCACGCGGAGGGCAACCCAGGCCTCCTCGCCCACCAGCGCGGCGAACCCGTCGCGGGCACCGACGGCGTCGAGGAGGTCGGCCGTGAGGGAGTCCGCGTCAGGCAGCGCGTCGACCGGCTCGGCGAGCACCGCGAGCTCGGCGGGGCGCCGCTGGAAGAACTCGGCGAGGCCCGTGGAGGCGCCGAGCACCCGCAGCAGCCGCAGGGCGCCGCCGGGATGCCCCAGGAGAGCCTGCGTCTCGACCGGCCACTGCCGCAGCAATGACAGCAACGACGTGAGCGCGGCATCCGGGCTGGCCGTCTTCTCCAGGAGCGGCAGCATCTCGCCGGCGGCCGGCGCACCCAGCTCGTGGGCCTCGGCAAGGCGCTCGCGCACCACGCCCAGGTCGGCGAACCCGACCCGGGCGAGATGGGTGAGGGTCAGCTGATCTCGCACCATGCGCGGACCGCTACAGCATCTCCAGGTTCTTGTGCAGCTCGAAGGGGGTGACCTGCGAGCGGTACTCCGACCATTCCTGACGCTTGTTCAGCAGCACGAAGTTGAACACCTGCTCGCCGAGGGTCTCGGCGACGAGCTCCGAGCGTTCCATCTGCTCGATCGCCTGGTCGAGGCTGGCCGGCAGCGGGTTGAACCCCAGCGCGCGCCGCTCGGCGTCGCTGAGCGCCCAGACGTTGTCCTCGGCCTCGGGCGGCAGCTCATCGCCGTCTTCGATGCCCTTGAGGCCGGCCGCGAGCATCAACGAGTAGGCGAGGTAGGGGTTCGCGGCGGAGTCGATGGACCGGTATTCGACGCGGGAGCTCTGGCCCTTGTTGGGCTTGTAGAGCGGCACGCGCACCAGCGCCGAGCGGTTGTTGTGGCCCCAGCAGACGAAGCTCGGCGCCTCGCCGCCGCCCCAGAGCCGTTTGTAGGAGTTCACGAACTGGTTCGTGACGGCCGTGATCTCGGGCGCGTGCTTGAGGAGACCGGCGATGAATTGACGGCCGATCTTCGACAGCTGATACTGCGCGCCCGCCTCGTAGAACGCGTTGGTGTCGCCCTCGAACAACGACATGTGCGTGTGCATGCCCGACCCGGGATGCTGCGACATGGGCTTCGGCATGAAGGTCGCGTAGACGCCCTGCTCGATGGCGACCTCCTTCACCACCGTGCGGAACGTCATGATGTTGTCGGCCGTCGTGAGGGCGTCGGCGTAGCGCAGGTCGATCTCGTTCTGGCCGGGGCCGGCCTCGTGGTGGCTGAACTCCACCGAGATGCCGAGGTCTTCGAGCATGCGCACCGACCGGCGCCGGAAGTCGTGGGCGGTGCCGCCGGGGACGTTGTCGAAGTAGCCGGCCGAGTCCACGGGGACCGGGCCCTCGAGGCCGATCTTGGAGGACTTGAGCAGGTAGAACTCGATCTCCGGGTGCGTGTAGAAGGTGAAGCCGCGGTCGGCCGCCTTCTCCAGGGTGCGCTTCAGCACATTGCGGGGGTCGGCGACGGCGGGCTGGCCGTCGGGCGTCGTGATGTCGCAGAACATGCGCGCCGTGGGGTCCACCTCGCCGCGCCACGGCAGGATCTGGAAGGTCGTGGGGTCGGGGTGCGCGAGCACGTCGGCCTCGAACGACCGGGTGAGGCCCTCGATCGCGGAGCCGTCGAGTCCCAGGCCCTCCATGAAGGCGCCTTCCACCTCCGCGGGGGCGATGGCGACGGATTTGAGGGTTCCGACGACATCCGTGAACCAGAGTCGGATGAACTTGATCCCCCGCTCCTCGATGGTGCGAAGAACGAAGTCACGCTGCTTGTCCATGACGCCCTTTCCTGATCATGCCTAGGCTACCGGGTGCCCTGCGGTTTGGTCCGGGAACGGCCCGGTCACCCGGCGTGGCGGCCTCACTAGACTTGGGGCATGCCAGAGCACGAGGAACAGCACCCGTACGCGCCGGCCGTCACCGGGCCCAAGCGGGTACGCATCCGCCACTTCCTGAACGCGAAGCGCGAGGGCGTGCCGATCACGGGCCTCACCAGCTACGACATGCTCACCGCGCAGATCTTCGACGAGGCGGGCATGGACTTCCTGCTCGTCGGGGACTCCGCCGGCAACAACGTCTTCGGCTACGACACGACGCTCCCGGTGACCGTCGACGACCTGATCCCGCTGACCCGTGCCGTCGCCGGCGCCGTCAAACGCGCCCTCGTCATCGCCGACATGCCCTTCGGGTCGTACGAGGGCGGCGCGGAGGAGGCCCTGCACACCGCGGTGCGCTTCATGAAGGAGGCGCGGGCACACGCGGTGAAGCTCGAAGGCGGGGAACGCAGCCGTCAGCAGATCCGTCGCATCGTCTCCGCCGGCATCCCGGTGATGGGCCATGTCGGGTTCACGCCGCAGAGCGAGCACGGCCTGGGCGGACACATCATCCAGGGGCGCGGTGACGCAGCGGAGACGCTGATCAAGGACGCACTCGCGGTGCAGGACGCCGGGGCGTTCGCCATCGTGCTGGAGATGGTGCCGGCGACGGTCGCCGCCGAGGTCACCAAGCGGCTGGAGATTCCGACCATCGGCGTCGGCGCGGGCCCGCACGTCGACGGCCAGCTGCTGGTGTGGACCGATTTCGCGGGCATGGGCGCCGGCCGGGTGCCGAAGTTCGTGCGGCAGTACGCCGACGTGCGCGGCATTCTGACGGATGCCGTCCGCCGGTACAAGGACGACGTCGCGTCGGGCGCCTACCCGGCCCCCGAGCACAGCTACGAGTAGCGCCTAACGGTTCTCTTCGGCGTCCTCAGCCGCCCAACGGGCGCTGTTGGCGCGCAGCTTCTCCAGTGCGTGGGCCGCCTCGTCACGCGTCGCGAAGGGACCGGCGCGGTCGATGGACGGCGACTTCAGGCCCTGCTCGACCTCGCCGGTGCGCATGTTGTACCAGAACTGGTGTTCACTATCCTCGGCCATAAGCTTGATCCTATGCCTTTCGATTCTTCGGGACACCTGGTTCCCGGCACCCTCACGGCGTCACGTCCGGTTCCTCCGCGCATCCCGCGCCCGGAGTACGTCGGAAAGGCGGGACCCGCCCCGTACACCGGGAACAACGTGTACTCCGCCGAGACGATCGAGCTGATCCGGAACGCCGGCCGCATCGCGGCGCAGGCCATCCAGGCGGTCGGGGAGGCCATCCGCCCCGGCGTCACGACCGACGAGCTCGACGCGGTGGGCCACCAGTTCTTGCTCGACCACGACGCGTACCCGTCGACCCTCGGCTACCGCGGCTACCCGAAGTCGCTCTGCAGCTCGATCAACGAGGTCATCTGCCACGGTATCCCCGACAACACGGTGCTGCGCGACGGGGACATCATCAACATCGACATCACGGCCTTCACGCACGGCGTGCACGGCGACAGCAACGTCACCTTCCTGGTCGGGAACGTCGCCGACGACGCCCGGCTCCTCGTCGAACGCACGAAGGAGGCGCTGGGCCGCGGCATCAAGGCGGTGGCCCCCGGCCGGCAGGTGAACGTGATCGGGCGCGCCATCGAGTCGTACGCGAAGCGGTTCGGCTACGGCGTGGTGCGCGACTTCACCGGCCACGGCGTCGGGGAGGCCTTCCACTCCGGCCTCATCATCCCGCATTACGACTCCGCGCCCCGCTACGACGACGTGATGGAGGTGGGCATGGTCTTCACGATCGAGCCGATGCTGACCCTCGGCACCGCCGCGTGGGACATGTGGGCCGACGACTGGACCGTGACCACCCGCGACAAGAGCCTCACCGCGCAGTTCGAGCACACCCTCGTCGTCACCGAACGCGGCGCCGACATCCTGACGCTGCCCTGACGCATCCGCCGGCGGGCAGTAGGTTGGTCGGTATGAGTGCTGCGACGGCCATCGGAATCGACATCGGCGGTACGGGGATCAAGGGGGCGACGGTCGACCTGTCGACCGGGGAACTCACCTCGGATCGCATTAAGCTCCCCACCCCCAAGGGCGGCCGGCCCGACGACATCGTGGAGACGACGAAGGAGCTGCTCGCCCTGCTGTCGCCAGACGCTGGGGCCTCGGTCGGCGTCTGCTTCCCCGCGGTCGTGCGGCACGGTCGCACCATGTCGGCGGCGAACGTCTCAGAGGACTGGATCGGCTTCGAGGCGGAGGCCCTGTTCGAGACGGCGCTCGGCCGCGACATCCACTTCGTCAACGATGCGGATGCCGCGGGGTACGCCGAGGCGCAATTCGGTGCCGCGCGCGATGTGGCCGGGGTGGTCATCCTGACCACCCTCGGAACCGGCATCGGCTCCGCCGTGCTGAACGACGGCATCCTGGTGCCCAACACCGAGCTCGGCCACCTCGAGATCGGCGGCCACGACTACGAGACCCGCGCCGCGTACTCCGTGAAGGAGCGTGAGGACCTCAGCTGGGAGAAGTGGGCGCACCGGCTGCAGAAGTACTACCGCACCCTCGAGAAGCTCTTCTCCCCCGACCTGTTCATCGTCGGCGGCGGCGTGTCGAAGCACCACGACGACTTCCTGCCGCTGCTCGACCTGTCGACGCCCATCGTCCCGGCCGTGCACCGCAACAACGCGGGCATCCTCGGCGCAGCGGCCCTCGCCACCCTCCGGTAGCCCCTTCTCGCAGCGCGAGTGCTCACTTTTTGCGGGAATAGCTCGGTCATTCCCACAAAAAGTGAGCATTCGCGCACCGGGACCAAGAGAGGGAAGGGAATGGGCCGGCTGGTACGCCGGGTTCTGTCCGGGTGCCGTGCGAGGCACGGACACCGTGGGCGGCCATCTATCTCGGGACTACGTTGCCGCAGCCCTCCAGCGGTCTACCCGGGAACTGGGCGAGCAGCCTTGTCGTTCCCTGTCTGACCTTGCTCCGGACGAGGTTTACCGAGCCGACCAGGTCACCCTGGCCTCTGGTGGTCTCTTACACCACCGTTTCACCCTTACCCCCTGCCTGGCCCGAAGGCCGGCAGGCGGCGGTCTACTTTCTGTGGCACTGTCTCGCGGGTTGCCCCGGGTGGGTGTTACCCACCGTCCTGCTCTATGGAGCCCGGACGTTCCTCGGCATCCGCTGTTCTCGCGAACAACGGATGACGCGACCGCCTTGCCGACCCATTCCGAGCCCCAGCCTACAGGCCCATCGCGGGCGGCTCCCCACCGCAGCGGATGTGCGTCATGTGTCGCCGCCGTGGCAGGACAACGTATCGGCGGATCGCTACCGCTCCGGCGATAGCGAACCGCCGCTCGGGGCGCGGTTCGCCGAAACGTGGTCAGACACGGGGCGTGGACCGCAGACCACGACGGGCCTAGATCCCGGACTCCTCCGTGCGCACGAGAATGGCGCCGCAGTCGGGGCAGAATACGACCTCGTCCTCGGGCGCCTGGCGTACCTCGGCTAGGTCGCTTCCGGTGAGCGTCATCGTGCATGCCCCACAGGTGCGGGCACGCAGCAGCGCAGCGCCGGTGCCGTGACCGGCCGCGCGGCGTTTCTCGTAAAGGGCGCCGAGGGCTTCGGGCAGGGCGGATGCGACGGCGTCGCGGTCACGCGCCAGGTCGCCGCGCTGCCGGGCCAGGTCGGCCAGCTGCTCGTCGCGCTTCTGCTCGAGAACGCCCACGCGACTGAGCAGCTCGTCGCGCTCGGCCTCGGCCTCCGCGACCGACGCCTCCTGCTCTTCGAGCCGTTCCATGACCACCAGCTCGATCTCCTCGAGGTCACCCCGGCGCTTCCGCAGCGCCTCGAGCTCCTGCTCCAGCGCCTGGATGTCCTTCACCGACGACGAAGCCTGCGCCCGGTCGCTGTCGCGCACGATGCGCTTCTCGACCACCTCGACGTCCGACTCGATGCGGCCGAGCTCGGTGCGCACGTCGTCGAGGGCGCCGCTGCGGCTGGCGAGCGTCTTGCGCGCGGCGTCGGCCTCGGTGGTGAGGGCGGCGATCTCGGCGTGCTGCGCGAGCGTCGCCGCCTGGTGCTGCACCTGCTGCAGCTTGGTGTCGATGGCCTGGAGCCGGAGAAGCTCCTTCTGCTCTGCGGGGGATGCCTTCACGTTGTCCTGACTTTCACGATGTTGAGTTCGGAGTGGGAACGCATGGTCCCCCACTATTGCATGCCGTCGCTACTGCACGACGACGAAGTCCCACGGGTCGGTGCGCAGTTCGCTCACCGTCACCCGCACCCCGGGGAGCGCCTGGCGCAGCTGCCCAGCCGCCGTCTCCAGCCACAACCATTCGCTGGCCCAGTGCGACACGTCCATGAGCGCGGGGCCGCCGCCCACCCGGGCCTGTTCGCGCGCCTCCGAGGCGGGATGGTGCCGCAGATCGGAGGTAATGTACACGTCGGCGCCCAGCACAGCGGGGTTCGACAACAGCGAGTCGCCCGCGCCGCCGCAGAGCGCCACGGTGTTCACCGGCGCCGCATAGTCGCCGGCGACGCGCACACCGGATGCCGTGGCCGGCAGCAGGTCGGCCACCGTCCGCGCCAGCCGGCCCACGGTCGTCGCCTCGGGCAACCGGCCCACGCGGCCGATCCCGGTCGCGGGGTCGGCGCCCGGGGTGAGCGGGCGGGCGTCGACGAGGCCGAGCCGGGTGGCGAGGATGTCGGACACCCCGTCGGTCACGACGTCGGCGTTGGTGTGCGCGGCCAGCAGCGCGCAGTCGGCGCGGATGAGGCGGGCCAGCAGGGCGCCCTTGTAGCGGTCCTCGGCGACGGATGTGACACCGCGAAGCAGCAGCGGGTGGTGCACCAGGAGCAGGTCCGCGTGGTCGTCCACGGCCTCCTCGACCGTGTCGAAGACGGCGTCCACGGCCAGCCGGATGGAGCCGACCTCCCGCGACGGAACGCCCGTGACGAGTCCCGGCGCGTCCCACGGCTCCGCCCCGGCCAGCGGCCACAGGTCGTGGACCACGCGGGTGACGTCGGCGAGCGAGTAGGGCACGCTGCCAGCCTACCGGCGGCGCGCCCGCGCTCCGCTCAGCGCTCGCCGGCCCGGGCGCGTGCAACGAGCCGTTCGACGGCCCCGACCGGGATCGGCAGCCACGCCGGCCGGTTGCGCGCCTCGTACACGGCCTCGTAGAGCGCCTTGTCGAGTTCGAACGCGTCGAGGAGTTCCCGGTAGCCGCGCACATCCGTTGTGGAGGTGTCGGCGTAGCCGTCGAGGAAGGCTCCCCTGGCCGCGAGCGCCCAGCCCGTCGCCGCGTCGGTGTTGCCCTGGCTCCCGGCGACGTAGTCGAAACTGCGGAGCATGCCGGCGATGTCGCGGGTGGCGAAGTCCGGTTCGGACCGCTCATCCATCGGACGCAGCGGTTCGCCCTCGAAGTCGAGGGCCACCCAGCGTCCGTCGCGGCCGACCAGCACCTGGCCGAGGTGGTAGTCCCCGTGGATCCGCTGCAGTCGCGGCCACGTCAGCGTCGCCGCACGCTCGTACACGTCCTCGATGATGTCCCGTTGGCCGGCCAGCGCCGGCACCTCCGCGACGGCGGTCGCGAGGCGCCGCCGCCAGCTCGCGATGGTCTCGGCGATATCGCCGGCGGTCGGCGGCCGCGAGGGCATGACCCGGGCGAGGGTGGCGTGGATCTCGGCGGTGGCACCGCCGAGGGCGAACGCCGCACCGGAGAAGTCCTCCCCGGCCGCGGCGAGGCGCAACGCCAGCTCCCAGCCGTCCTCCATGTTCGACAGGAACTCCTGCGCGAAGGCCAGGTGGCCCTCCGCTCGGCCATCCGGCCGGCCGGGGTCGTCCCACTCCCCCACGATGCTGCCGATCGATCGCGGCACGTGCGTCGACCCGGCTTCGGCCAGCGCCGATTGCAGGATCACGTCGGGGTTCTCGCCGTGGTGCACCGCACGGAACAGTTTGCACACAACGCGCGCCGGTTCCCGGTCGGCGGGCGCATCGCTCCGGGCGACCTCGTACACGATGGATGTGTTGGACTGCTCGCCGGAATGCACCTTCGAGCTGCGGATCACCAACCCGGTGTCGCCCAGCAGGCTCACGCCGCGCACCTCCATGCCGTGGCCGCCGGCCTCCTGCCCCCGCATGAGCAGGTGCAGGAGCGCCCGCGCGAACGCGGGATCGTGGGGTCCGTCATACAGGTAGACGCTACGGCCCCCCTGGTCGAGCTCCCCGATGAAGGCCGGGCCGGCGGATGCGAGCGGCTCCGGTCGCTCGGTGACTGGGACCTGGTAGAGCGTGGGCGGGCTGGCCGCCTCGTCCAGGAGCAGGTGCACGTGCACGGGCACCTCGCAGCCGGGCACCGTCCAGTCGCCGACCGCCCGCAGCACCGGCTGCCGGCCCTTGCCCGCGTACCACCGCTGCCCCGGCATCCAGTCGCGTAGAAGGCTGAGAATCGCTGTCGATGTCGGCATGCTCGCAGGATAAACCCTGCTCCGCAGCCTGGGTAGGACCGCGGGCGGGACCGGGAGCAAACCCGCATCCTGGGCCTGCCGAACTCCTGTGAGATTTCTTCAGATTACACTGGACAAACGGGGCTCCCTGCGACTACCTTCTCTAGCGTCGGTGGTCCTACCGGCACATGGGGGAGCTTTCCGCCTGCCTCCGATGCTGCCCACACCCCGCTCCTGGATCGTGACGGTCTGCTCCGCCGAGATATCCGATCACAAAGGAGTACATCGTGAAATCCCCGCTCGTGGCGGCTGTGGCCGGCGCAACCCTCGTCGCATCCGTGGCGATGGCCGCGCCCGCATCCGCCCAGCAGAACGCCGGCATCCCCACCGCCGGCAGCCCCGAAACCGTCGCCGACGGGTTGCTGACGCCGCTCAGCCTCGAGGTCGACCCCGGCGTCAGCTACGTCACCCAGAACTTCACCGGCACCCTCACCGAGGTGCGCCGACACCGCACGACCGACGTCTACACCTCCGCCGGCAACGAGGTGAGTGCCGTCTCCTCCCGCGGCCACACGGTCTACTTCGCCGAAACGGCCATGGACCACAGTTCGGCCACGCTCATGGCCATGAACCCACGCGGCGACGTGTGGACGTTCGCAGACCTCTACCAGCACGAGAACACGCAGAACCCTGACGGCGACGTGACCTACGGGTTCCGCGACCTGCCCGACAGCTGCGTCGTCCCGCCGACCGAGGGCGGGCCGGAGGGGCCGGTGCCCGCATCGTATACGGGCATCGTCGACACCCACCCGTACTCGAGTCTCGCGCTCCCCCACTCGATCTACGTGGCGGATGCCGGTGCGAACGCGATCCTGCGCGTCGACGACCACGGGAACGTGACGACGACGGCGGTGCTTCCGGCGCTCCCGCTCGAGGTCACCGCGGAGGGTGCAGCCGGCGCAGGCTTCCCCAGCTGCACGGTCGGCCACAGCTACTGGTTCGAGCCGGTACCGACTGACGTCGAACTCGGCCCCGACGGCTGGCTGTACGTCTCACTGCTGCCCGGCGGTCCCGAAGACCCGAGCCTCGGCGCCCGCGGCGCGGTCGTGAAGGTGAACCCGGCGACCGGCGATGTCGAGCAGGTCGCGCAGGGCTTCGCGGGCGCCACCGGCCTCGCGGTCTCCGTCTCCGGCACGGTGTACGTCGCGGAGCTGTTCGGCGGGCAGGATGGCAGTGGCCAGGTCTCCGTCGTGGCCCCCGGCGCGTCGACCGGCACCCCGCTGATCGCGCTGCCGTCCCCGGCCGCCATCGAGCTGTCGAAGGGCACGCTGTACGTCACCACGAACTCCTTCGTGCCCGACGAGAACGGCGCACCGCAGCCGATCGGCGAGGTGACCGCGGTTCCGCTCTCCGGTCACAACCACGCAGAAGACGCCGTCGACCCCGGGCACCTCGCCCGCTGGCTCGGCGCGGCCATCCGCGCGGCGGTCATGAACGGACTCTTCAACCACTGAGTCCCTCCCTCACCGTGCCGGCCGTCCTCACCGAGGGCAGCCGGCACGCCCCTGTTCCCCCTCGACGGCCACTCCCAACCGACCTAGGGTGCTCACATGAGGGCAGCGATCTCCGCAGTTGCCGGCCGGGTCATCGAGTCGGCCGTCGGCGCGCTGCGCCGGGTGCGGCATCCCCGCCCGGTGCATCCGCTCGGCGTCGTCTTCACGGCGTCGATCGACTGGCTGCCCGGCCGCGCGCCCTCCGGCATCGGCTGGATCGATGATGCGCCGGCCACCGGGCAGAGCGCGGTGGTGCGGTACTCCCGCTCGATCGGTGTGCCCGCGCCCCTGCCGGATGTCCTGGGCTTGGCGATCCGTACGTCGACCCCGGGCGAGCCGGCCGACATTCTCCTGGCCTCGACCGGCCGGGGCGTGCCGACGCGCTTCCTGCTGGTGCCCCACACGGCGGCCGGCAGCGCCTGGTTCAGCACGATCCTGCCCTACCGCGGCAGCCGCGGCCCGGTGCTCATCGCCGCGCGCACCATGGGTCCGCGGCACCTGCCGTCGGGCCGGGCCGAGCTGGCCCGGGCGGTGTCGCTCGAGCCGTGGACCCTGCAACTGCTGCACGCCACGCCGGGCGGTCTCTGGCATCCGTTCGCCACCCTGACCCTTCGGCGCACGCGCGACATGCCGCTCGACACCGGGCTGCGCTTCGACCCGATCCTCCGCCCGCTGCAGGGCTCGACCCTCTACCCGTGGACCCGGCGCCTCCGCGAGCCCTCGTACGCACGGGCGCAGCAACGATCGTCGGCCCGAGCCGATTCGCGGGGCGGACGGAGGCGTAGGCCATGACCGACCATGACGCGCCCGGCGCGGAGAGGTGGGTTTAAGCGAGCGGCAAGCGGCGCATCCATGACAAGCCGGCGGTGGCACACATCGTCGCCTGCCACCCGTGGCTCGACGCAGAGCTTGCGGCCGTGACCCCGGAGGTCATCGTCTGCCTGGGTGCCACAGCCGGCCGCTCGGTGCTCGGCCGTCCGGTGCGGGTCGGCGCGGAGCACGGGCGGCTGCTGGAGCCGGGGACCGGAACGCGCGGTGCGCGCGTGCTCCTGACCACGCATCCGTCTGCCGTGCTTCGCCTGCGCGGAAAGCCGGAGTGGGACGACGCGTTCGACGGGTTCGTGGCCGACCTCGTCGCGGCCCGGCGTTCGCACGAGGGCGACGGCCACCCGTAAACAGGGGATGCCGTCGCCGCGAGGGCCCGGTTAGCCTTGATTTCGCATGGCGGCCACGCCGCCGGGCCCGAACGGTGTCGAGAAACTCCACCATCGCTGACATCTCACCTCCCCTCCGCGCACGACCCTGAAGGAAGACCCACGATCCGCTCTCTTCCCCCGGCCCTGGCCCTCGTGCTGCTGGTGTTCCTCTCCTCGATCGACGCGCCACCCGCCGCCGCGGCGTCGCCGGCACCGTCCCCGACGTCCACCGAGCCGGCCGCCCGGTACCTGGTCCGCTACGCCCACGGGGTGGGTGCCGCGGAGATGGTGAGCGAGCTCCATTCGCACAAGGTCGGCATTGGCCGCACCTTCTCGAAGGTCATGCGCGGTGCCGCCATCACCGCCACGCCGGCCCAGGTGGCCGGTCTCAAACGCTCCGGCCGCGTGGCCGGCATCGAGCCGGATCATCGTGTGAGTGTTTCGGGAGTGGAGCAGCCTGCCCCCTGGGGATTGGACCGCATCGACCAGGCGAACCTCCCGCTCTCGGGCTCGTTCAGTACGACCCGGTCGGGGGCGGGCGTCAAGGCGTACGTCGTCGACACGGGCGTTCTCGCGTCGCACACCGACCTGGCGGGCCGCGTCGCCGCCGGCTGGACCGCTGTCGCGGACGGCCGGGGCGCCGGCGACTGCAACGGTCACGGCACCCATGTCGCCGGGACCATCGCCGGCACCAGGTACGGGGTGGCCAAGGCGGCCTCGGTGGTCCCTGTCCGTGTGCTCGACTGCGCCGGCTCCGGGTACGACTCCGACGTCATCGCCGGCCTGGACTGGGTCGCGTCCGACCACCAGGCCGGCACACCCGCTATCGTCAACCTGAGCCTCGGCGGCCCGGCCAGTACCATGCTGGACAGCGCCATTCAGGGCGTCATCGACGACGGCGTCACGGCCGTCGTCGCGGCCGGCAACTCCTCCACGGACGCCTGCGCCGCCTCCCCCGCCCGCGTGCCGCAGGCTCTCACGGTCGCCGCGACGGACACGTCGGACAGGCAGGCGGACTTCTCCAATTTCGGGCCGTGCGTCGATCTCTACGCTCCCGGTGTCGGCATCACCTCCGACGGAATCAGTTCGACGACGGCCACCGCGATCATGAGCGGCACGTCGATGGCGTCCCCCCACGTCGCGGGGGCAGCGGCCCTGCTGCTTGAACAGGATCCCGGACTCGCCCCGACCGCCGTCGCCACCAGGCTGCTCGCCATGACGAGCGCGGGCGTGGTCACCTCGCCGAGCGCCGGCACTCCCAACCGGCTCCTGAACACGACCGCGGCCACGACCACCACATCCCCAGCGCCCACGCCGGCGCCGACGTCCGTTCCGGCGCCAACGTCCGCCCCCGCCGTGGTGTCCCACCCGTCGATCAGCAGCGGCGCGGATGTCGTCGCCGCGAGATCCGACGGCGTGCTGTGGGTCTACCCCGCCAACGGCAAAGGCGGCTTCCTGCCCCGCACGCAGATCGGCTCGAACTGGCTGGGGCTGGTCAACGGCTTCGTCACGGACTGGAACCGGGACGGCGTCTTCGACCTGATCGCGCAGTGGAAGGACGGGCACCTCAGCTTCCACCCCGGCAAGGCCTCGGGCGGCTTCGAGCGTGCCCGCACCATCGGCTCGTCGGGGTGGGCCGGCTACACACTGACGGTCGGAACCTGGCGCAAAGCCGACCGGTTCCCCGGAATCGTCGCGCACGACCCGGCGGGCACTCTCTGGTTCTACGGCAACAGCGGCGGCTCGGGCCTGTCAGCGCGCATCAAGGTCGACACCGGCTGGAGAGGCCTATACATGACCATGACGGACTTCGACCAGGACGGCGCCCAGGACATCCTCGCCAAGCGCAGCGACGGCACCCTGGCGCTCTACCGCTCAACCGGAGCGGGCCGGTTCATCGCGGAGGCCCGGCGCACGATCGGCGCCTCCGGCTGGAACAGCGTGAACAGCATCACGGGCGTCGCGGGATACCAAGGCGCGGGCTCGCACGGGCTCGTCAGCCGCTACACCAACGGAAAGCTGGCGTACTATCCCTACAGCAAGGGCAGCTGGGGCACACGCTCGATGATCGGTTCCGGCTGGGGCACGTACACCATCTTCCGCTGACCGGGCGGAAGCGCGAAGGAAAGCCATGACCACCGTCCTCGGCCGTCCCGTCGACGAACAGACGAGGTGCGTCCACTACCACTCGCCGCTCGATGTCGTCGCCATCAGATTCCGGTGCTGCAACGAGTACTATCCGTGCCACCTCTGCCACGAAGAACAGGCCGGGCATCCGGCGGGGCCATGGCCCGTTTCCGAGCAGGACGCGGCGGCCGTGTTGTGCGGAGTCTGCCGGAGCGAGCTGGCCATCAGGGAGTACCTCACAGCAGACGACTGCCCGCGCTGCGGCGCCGGCTTCAACCCCGGATGCCGCCTGCACAGCCGCTTCTACTTCGAACCGGCGTCCCAGCCGCCTGAAGGCCGCCCTACGGCACTACCCCGGCTCCCGGCAGACGATTAGAGTTACCCCACACCGAACAAAGGGGTGCGGATGTCGAGGGCCACGCTTGCCGAGCGGCTCTGGAGCGCCTCGCAAGACGACCCGGTGCTCCTGCAGCGGTTGCAGGGCGCCTGGCGCGGGCGCCTTGACGTGCAGGATGCGCTCTGGTGGCACGCGCATCCGTTGACGCCGACGCCGACCGGCACACCTGACCCGGCCACCGCTCTTCGCCCCCTGCAGACGGCCGTCTACGCGCGGCCGGCAGCGGATGCCCACGACGCCGACGGCGAGCCCGGCGAAGCGGGCCGCGCTCCCGAGGAGCGACTGCGGTCACTGCTGGAGGAACGGGCCGAGCACGCCCGGGTGCTCGAGGAGCTCCTCGATGGCTTCGCCGACTGGACGGCCGGCGACGCGCCCGTGCGCGCGGGCGCCGCACATGCCGCCAGATACGCCGGCGACCGCCCATCGCCCGACCGTGTATCTCCTGTCGTCGACAGCGACCCACGCCCACCGCGATGGCGGCCCGTGCTCGTGCTCGTCGCGGGAGCCGCCCTCGGGATCGTCGCCACCCTGGGCGTGCAGGCACTCAGCCCGCAGCCGGTCACGCGGGACACGCCGCTGACCTCGACCGACATCAAGCAATCGTCGCCTCCGCCGGGGTTCGCCCAGGCCACCGACGATCCGCTCTCCGCGATCGGCACCGGTCCGGGCGAGGCCTTCCAGATCTTCGCCGAACCACCCGTGTACATCGACCGCACGCTCCCAGCGGTGGGGTCGGACATCGTGCCCGAAAGCGTCCGCCAGGTCAACTCGTGGCACTCCTACGAGACCTTCGCGGCCATGACGTTCCAGGGCCACTACTGCCTCATCATCCGAGGGAGGGCGGATCGCGTCTCCTCGAGCGGGTGCAGCCGGCGATCCGAGATCACGGCCTCGGGGCTGCGTGTGGACACGACCCTGCGCACGCTGCCCGACGATCCGGAGTTCACCGGTTTCATCGAGGTCAGGGTCACCTGGCAGCCCGATGGGCTGTTCGAGACCGACGTCGCGGAGACCGAAGGGCGCTGAGCGGAGGATCTTCCATGACCGACACACCTGCGCGGCGAACTGCTTCCGTGATCGTCGTCGCGGTTGAGCCCGGCCAGCCCGACGACGTGCTGCTGCAGGCGTGCGCCCTCGCCGCTGACCTTGGATGCCACCTCGTCTGCGTCCACGTCGACCTGGGCCGCTATCCGGTCGAGGAACATCCGGACGGCAGCGTCGTCTCCCTCCCCTACGACCCGGACCTCCCGGAGCTCGGCGATGAAGAGTTCGACCCGACGCTCGCCGACCACATCGCGGAGGTGCTGGGACGGTCCGGCGCGCCGTACACGTTGCGCGCCCTGGCCGGCGACCCCGCCCGGGCGCTGGGCCACCTGGCGGACGCCGTGAACGCCCGCCTGATCGTCGTCGGCACCCACCGCCCCGGCGTACGACGAGGTGTTCGTGAATTCTTCAACGGCTCGGTCGCCGTGCACCTCGCACACCGCCAGCACCGTCCGATCCTTGTGGTCCCGCTCTCCCCCGTGACCGACGGCACGCAATTGCCGTGGAAGTGACGTCGGGTATATTTGCGAACGGTGATGGATCCCACCGGAGCGCCACTGCTCGAACCGCACCGTCTGCTGATGGCTTCCTGTCTGGACGACGAATGTGGAGCAGCCATGCCCGGACCTTCCCCGAGCAAAGCGCCGCGGCCCGTGCACCTCCGCTGGGAGTACGTGGGCCTGGTCATGCTCGGGGGCAGCATCGGCACCGCTGGCCGCTACCTCCTCTCGACGGCGCTCCCCGCCTGGCAGGGAGTTCCCGTCGGCACGTTCGTGGTCAACATTGTTGGCGCGTTCGCGCTCGGCCTGTTGCTGGAGGCGCTGGTGCGCCGTGGCCCTGACCACGGCGTACGTCGGATCCTTCGCCTCCTCGTCGGCACCGGCATGCTCGGCGGTTTCACCACGTACAGCTCGCTCGCCGTCGAAACCGATGGGTTGATCACGGGCGCCCAGCTGTGGCCCGCCTTCGCGTACGGCGCGCTCACCCTGATCGTCGGCGCGCTCGCCTCGACCGCGGGCATCGTCGCGGGTGCAGCCGGCCACGGCTGGCGGCCGACTCGGGCGGCGTTCCTCGCCAAGCGGCACGGAGGAAGTCGTTGAACGTCGCGGTCATCCTGGCGGTGTCCCTTGCCGGCGGCATCGGCGCCGCGACGAGGTTGGGGGTCGACGGGTTCGTGCGCAGCCGGGTGAAGACGGCCTATCCCCTCGGCACGATGGTCATCAATGTGAGCGGTTCCCTCCTGCTCGGGGTGGTCACCGGTCTCGCGCTCACGCACTCCCTGCCCGTTGAGTGGCGCCTCGTCGTCGGCACCGGCTTTCTCGGCGGTTACACCACGTTCAGCACGGCGAGCTTCGAAACCGTGCGATTGGCGCAACAGGGGCGCTTCGGCGCCGCCCTGGTCAACGGCCTCGGGATGTTCGTGGCGGCGGTGGCGGCCGCCGGGCTCGGCCTGTGGCTCGGCTCGCTTCCCGGCTGAGCCTCGCAACCACCCCGCCGCTTCAGGTTTCGGCTCGCGGGGCTGGCGACGGATGGTGGGCCCTACCGGGCTCGAACCGATGACATCCACGGTGTAAACGTGGCGCTCTACCAACTGAGCTAAAGGCCCCTGGTCGCGCGGGCGACAACAGGTCGTGTCACATCATACCGAAAGCGGGCTACGCGGGCTGAAGTTCCTCCAGTGCGGCGCGGTAGGCCTCCAGGTGGCGCGCCTCGCCCGGCGCCGTGATGAAGCTGGCACGGATGATGCCGCTCGGGTCGATGAGGAACGTCGCCCGGTTGGCGAACCCCTTCTCCTCCAGGAAGACGCCGTATTCCTTCGCCACTCCCCCGTGCGGCCAGAAGTCGGCGAGCAGGTTGAAGCTGTAACCCTCCTGCTCGCTCCAGGCGCGCAGCGTGTGCCGTGAGTCGACCGAGATCGCCAGCAGCTCCACCCGGCTGTCGTCGAACAGCTGCAGGTTGTCGCGCAGCTCACAGAGCTCATTGCTGCAGACCCCAGAAAAGGCGAGCGGGAAGAACACCAGGGCGACCGACTTCTCCCCGCGGAACTGGCTCAGCTGCACGGTCTGCCCGTACTGGTTGATGAGCTCGAAGTCTGGTGCCTGGGTGTCGTTTTCCAGAGCCATGATGTGCATTTCCTTCCCAGCCGCGCAAAAGGCGCGTCTGAACACGGTGAGTCAGCCTAGCGCCGCACGCTGGGGGAACCAAGAATGGCGGATGCGAGAACGCCGGGCGGCCCGTTCGCGGCCTCCGGTCGGCGGCAGGAACCGATCGCGCGCGCACCTAGAATCAGTAGGCAGGCGCGCTGGCGGGGTCTACCCCGGCTTTCGCGCCACCGGGCAGGAACAGAGAAAGGTCGAACCGTTCAGTGGCAGCTGCTCCCAAGACCAAAGAGCAGACGCTCGCATGGCTTCGCACCATCTCCGGCGAGCTCTCCACCGCCACCATCAAGCGCCTTGACGAGACCCTGCCCTGGTACGGCGAGATGCCGCCGGGTCGCCGCTCGGCGGTGGGGCTGGTCGCCCAGGCCGGTATCACCTCCTTCATCTCCTGGTTCGACGACCCCAAGTCCACGCCGTGGATCGCCGCCGACGTGTTCGGGGCGGCCCCGCGCGAACTCCTGCGGTCGGTCAGCCTGCAGCAGACCCTGCAGCTGATCCGCGTCACCGTCGAGGTGGTCGAGGAACGGGTCAAGGACGGCGGCGAAGCCCTCCGCGAGGCGATCCTGCTGTACTCCCGTGAGATCGCCTTCGGCGCAGCGGATGTCTACGCCCGCGCCGCCGAGGCCCGCGGACTCTGGGACGCCCGCCTCGAGGCCCTCGTCGTCGACTCCATCCTGAGCGGCGAGTACGACGACGAACTGCCCAGCCGCATCGCCGCGCTCGGCTGGCACGGCCACGGCGAGGTGTGCGTGCTGGTCGGCACGACCCCCAAGCTCCTCGACGTCGACCAGCTGCGCCGCGCTGCCAGGCACATGGCCGCCGACGTGCTGATCGGCGTGCAGGGCAACCGGCTCGTGCTCGTCATCGGCCGCGCACGCGCGGTTGGCAGCGAAACGGACGACAGCCTTGTGCCGCAGCTGTCGTTCATGGACATCGCCATGGAACTGGAGCAGAGCTTCGGGCCGGGCCACCTCGTGCTCGGCCACGAGGTCCCGAACCTCGTCGACGCCTCCAAGAGCGCGAAGGCCGCCCTGGCCGGGTTTGCCGTCGCCCGCTCCTGGCGGAACGCGCCCCGCCCGGTGCAGGCGGACGACCTGCTCCCGGAGCGCGCCCTGGCAGGCGACCCCCTGGCCCGCGCCACGCTCATCCACCGCGTGTACCGCCCACTGCAGGCGCATTCCACCGAACTGCTCGCCACACTCTGGTGCTACCTCGACAACGGCCGCTCGCTGGAGGCGACGGCCCGCGAGCTCTTCGTTCACCCGAACACCGTGCGCTACCGGCTGAAGCGGGTGTCCGAGGTGATCGGATACGACGCGACCGGGGCACGGGAGGCGCTCATCCTGCAGGCGGCACTCATCATCGGATCCATCAGCGACCACGACGGATCCACCCGACGACGCTGAATCGTCCTACGCTGAGGCTGTGGCTTCCGACAAACGTTCCCGTGATACTTGGTCGACGGTCGACACGGCACCGGCCCCTGGGCTTGCGAGACTAGAACGGTGATTGTCGTCGTCTGCCCCGGCCAGGGTTCGCAAACCCCCGGCTTCCTGACCCCCTGGCTCACCGATCCCGCCTTCACGCGGGAGCTCGAATCGATGTCGGAGGCGGCGGGCATCGACCTCGTCGCACACGGCACCGAGAGCGACGCCGAGACGATCCGGGACACCGCCGTCGCCCAGCCGCTCATCGTGGCCGCCGGCATACTCACCCTGAAGGCGCTGTTCGCAGACGGCCGGCGTGACCGAGTCGGCGGCATCGCCGGCCACTCCGTGGGCGAGGCCACCGCCGCCGCGGGTGCCGGTGTCCTCGGCAACTCCGAGGCGATGCGCTTCGTGACCGAGCGCGGCCGCGCCATGGCAGCGGCCGCCGCCCTGGAACCGACCGGGATGAGCGCCGTCATCGGCGCCGACGAGGCCGAACTGCTGGCCCGACTCAATGACCTCGGCCTGCAACCGGCCAATTTCAACGGCGGCGGCCAGATCGTCGTCGCCGGCGCCCTCCCTGGGCTCGCCACCCTCGCCGAGAACCCGCCGGCCCGCGCCCGGGTCATCCCGCTCCAGGTCGCCGGCGCCTTCCACACCCGGTACATGGCGCCGGCCGTGCAGCACCTCACCGACGTCGCTTCGACGCTCGCCCCCGCCGACCCGACGCTCTCGCTCTGGACCAACCGCGACGGCAGCCGGGTCACGAGCGGCGCATCCTTCGTCGACCTGCTTGTCGGCCAGGTCTCCTCCCCCGTGCGCTGGGACCTCTGCATGCAGTCGTTCACAGAGGCGGGAATCACGGGCATCATCGAGGTCGCCCCGGCCGGCGCCCTCACGGGACTCGCCAAGCGGGCCCTGAAGGGCGTGCCGAGCGTCGCCATCAAGACACCCGACGACCTCGAGGCCGCCTTCGCGCTCCTCGACGCCGACCAGAGCTGACACCCCGACCCGATCCGAAAGAGACGAATGTCGCAACCAGTCCTCCAGCAGTCGCACGGCCCGCAGTACACCCGCATCCTCTCCGTCGGAGCCGCCCGCGGCGACCTGAGCGTCCCCAACGACGACCTGGTCGGGCCCATCAACTCCTCGGACGAATGGATCCAGCAGCGCACCGGCATCATCACGCGCACGCGGGCCAGCCAGGACGTGCAGGCGGTCGACCTCGCGACGGATGCTGCGCACGAAGCGATCGAACGCGCCGGCATCGCCCCCGACCTGATCGACGCCGTCATCATCGCGACCATCAGCAATACCCGGCAGACGCCCTCCATGGCGGCCATCGTCGCCGACAGGGTGGGGGCGAACCCCGCGGCCGCCTATGACATGAACGCCGCCTGCGCCGGGTACACCTATGCGGTGGCCCAGGCCGACGCGTTGATCCGCAGCGGTGTCGCGCATTTCGCCCTCGTCATCGGCGCCGAGAAGCTCTCGGACGTCGTCGACCCCACCGACCGGTCCATCTCATTCCTCCTGGGTGACGGCGCCGGGGCGGTCGTGATCGGGGCGAGCTCCTATCCCGGCATCTCGAGCACCGTCTGGGGATCCGACGGCTCCCGGGGCGACGCCGTGAGCATGAACCACACGCTGCAGGAGTTCCGCCGCGGCGAGGCCCCATGGCCCACCCTCCGGCAGGAAGGGCCCGCGGTCTTCCGCTGGGCCGTGTGGGAGATGGCGAAGGTCGCCAAGCAGGCCCTCGACGCCGCCGGCATCACGAGCGACCAGCTCGCCGCCTTCATCCCGCACCAGGCGAACATGCGCATCATCGACGAGTTCGCCAAACAGCTGAAGCTCCCCGAGTCCGTCGCGATCGCACGGGACATCGCGACGACCGGCAACACGTCGGCCGCGTCCATCCCGCTCGCCACGCATCGGCTGCTCGAGGAGAACCCCGGCCTCAGCGGCGGGCTGGCCCTGCAGATCGGCTTCGGGGCGGGCCTCGTCTTCGGCGCGCAAGTGGTCGTTCTGCCGTAGAGCGCCGCGTCACCCTAAACTTAGTTCCGGTCAAACGAGACACCCCCCAAGGAGAAAACAATGGCATTGTCCACCGAAGAAGTTCTTGCCGGCCTGGCCGAGCTCATCAACGACGAGACAGGCATCGCAACCGACACTGTCGAGCTGGACAAGTCGTTCACCGACGACCTGGACATCGACTCCATCTCGATGATGACCATTGTCGTCAACGCAGAAGAGAAGTTCGACGTGAAGATCCCCGACGAAGAGGTCAAGAACCTCAAGACCGTCGGCGACGCCGTCGAGTTCATCGTCAAGGCCCAGGACTGACATTCCCCCGAACGGGCAGGCCGACCGCTCGGTCGGTCTGCCCGTTTGCGGGTCGCCCGCGTTTTACCCCTTCCATCGGGAGTTTGACCTTATGACCAAGAAAATCGTTATCACGGGACTGGGCGCCACCTCGCCCCTGGGCGGGAACGGTCCCGACACCTGGAACGCCCTGCTGGCCGGGGCATCCGGTGCCAGCACCCTGGAGCAGGACTGGGTCGCCGAGACCCAGTTGCCGATCACGTTCGCGGCGCAGGCGAAGGTGCCCGCCGCAGACGTCCTCGACCGCCGTGAGGTCAAGCGCCTCGACCCGTCCAGCCAGTTCGCCCTCATCGCCGGCCGTGAGGCCTGGGCGGATGCCGGAGCTCCCGAGGTCGAGCCGGAGCGGCTCGCCGTGGACTGGTCCACCGGCATCGGCGGCGTCTGGACGCTCCTGGACGCGTGGGACACCCTGCGTGAACGGGGCCCCCGACGGGTACTTCCGATGACCGTGCCCATGCTCATGCCGAACGGCCCCGGCGCCGCCATCGGCATGGACCTGCACGCCCGTGCCGGCATCCGCACCGTCGTCTCTGCGTGTGCGTCCAGCACCGAGGCCGTCGCCAATGCCTACGACCGGCTGCAGCAGGGGCTCGCCGACGTCGTCATCGCCGGCGGTTCCGAGGCCGCCATCCACCCGCTCCCGATCGCATCGTTCGCCGCGATGCAGGCGCTGTCCAAGCGCAACGACACCCCCGCAACCGCGTCCCGCCCCTACGACGTGACGCGTGACGGATTCGTGCTCGGTGAGGGCGCCGCGGCGCTCGTCATCGAGACCGAGGAACACGCCAAGGCCCGCGGCGCCCGCATCTACGCCGAACTTCTCGGCGGCGCGGTCACCAGTGATGCGTATCACATCACCGCGCCCGACCCCGAGGGCTCCGCCGCCGCGCGGGCGATGGTGGCCGCAGTCTCGCAGGCCGGCGCCGACCTCAGGGACGTGGCGCACATCAACGCACACGCCACCTCCACCCCGGTCGGCGACATCGCGGAGTACAACGCCCTGCGCCGCGTGTTCGGTGACCTCCTCGACGGCATCCCCGTCTCGGCGACCAAGGCGTCCACCGGGCACCTGCTCGGCGGCGCGGGGGCGATCGAGGCGTTCTTCACGGTGAAGGCGCTCGCGGAGCGTGTCGCCCCGCCGACGATCAACCTCACCGAGCAGGACCCCGAGATCCCGCTCGATGTCGTCACGTCGCCACGCGCGCTTCCCGCCGGAGACCTGCTCGCGATCAGCAACTCGTTCGGCTTCGGCGGCCACAACGCCGTCGTGGCGTTCCGCAGCGTCTGACAAGGTTCACGAGGGGGCTGGAGGTCAGGTACCTCAGCCCACCTCGTGAAGCCAGACCACGGCGTTCATGTCGCTGGCGTGCCGGAACGGCTCCAGCTCGTCGTCCCACGCCTGGCCGAGCACGAGGCGCAACTCACGGTGGAGGTCCAGGGCGTTCGTCCCGGCAGCCTCCATGGCATACCGCACGCGGTCCTCCGGGATGACGATGTTGCCTGCCGTGTCCGTCTGGGCGTAGAAGATGCCCAGCTCCGGCGTGTGCAGCCAACGACCGCCGTCCGCGCCCAGACCCGCATCCTCGGTCACCTCGAAGCGCAGCTGCTCCCAGCCGAGCAGCGCGGATGCGATGGCGGCGCCGGTTCCGCGGTCGCCTTCCCAGTAGAACTCGGCGCGCTGCGACCCCTTCAGCACCGGCTGGCGGGCCCAATCGAAGTTCACCGCCGTACCGAGGGCGCGACCGGTCGCCCACTCGACATGAGGGCACAGCGCTGCTGGTGCCGAGTGCACGTAAAGTACTCCCCGCGCGGCAGGCGCCTGACGGGTGGTTGTTGCCGCCATGTGTCTGATTCTCCGTTTCTGTGAGGTGCGTCTTCCCCAACGACCTCGTGAAACCATGACCAGCAGCGGCACTATGCAGTTATTCCGGCACAGCCGGTACCTGAATTATGCCGTCTCCGCACGCCCGCCACAAGCTTCGGCCGGTGCACCCGGCCAGCCTTCGAGCATCCACGCCCGGGGATGCCTATCCTCAAGGGAGGGTGAGGGCCCGGATCGGAGGCAGGGATGTCTGTACGCGACGGCATGCTCGCGATCCTCACGGTCGGTCCGGCCTACGGCTTCCAGCTGCACGGGGAGCTGCGCTCGCGCACCGCGGGCCGACGCAGCGTGAACGTCGGCCAGATCTACGGGACGCTCGACCGCCTCATGCGCCAGGGCGCGGTGGAGTCCGCGGGCGCGACCGAGGACGGGCTGCCGCTCTACCGGCTGACTCCCTCCGGGCGCGTGCAGGCCCGGGAGTGGCTGCACGCCACAGACAGCACACCCGGCGAGGAGTGGAACGACCTGGTGAGCCGCGTGCTCCTTGCCTGTTCCCTGCCCGACGTCGACGCCTTCTCGATCATCGCCCGGAACCGCGCCGCCTGGGAGCAGGCGGCGATCGTGGACGAAGACCAGGAGGCCGGAGCGGACTCCTCGGCGGCGGAGCGCCTGGCCGCGCACGCCGACACCGTGCTGTCCCGCGCCGCGCTGGCCTGGCTCGGAAAGGTGGAGGAGGAGCTGCGCCGGAACGGGGCCGAGGCGTTCCGGCGGGAGTTCAGCCAGGACCGTCCCCGCAGGGGACGGCGTCCGGCCAACCCTCCCGCCTACGTGACCTCGGCGTAGTTGTCGACGATCCGGGCCGAGAGCGGGAAGTCGACCGGGAACTCCCCGAACAACAGCCGGCCCGCCCGGGCGGCCGCCTCCCGCACCACCTCCGCCACCTCTTTGGCCAACGCCTCGGGAGTGTGCACGATCACCTCGTCGTGAAGAAAGAACACCAGGTGCGGCCGTCGACGAAACGGCGCAGGCGATCCACCGGGGGAGGCATCCGCCCGGGTACCGACCTCCCAGAGCTCCTTGCGGATCTCGGCAAGCCAGCACAGCGCCCACTCGGCGGCGCTGCCCTGCACGATGAAGTTGCGGGTGAAGCGGCCCCACTCCCGGGCCTGGCTTCGAGCGCGGCGCTCGTCGGCGGCCGTCGCCCCGGGCTGGGAGGCCTGCGCCTGCGCGGCTCGCCAGCCGGCGTCGGGACGCGGCGACGAGCGACCGAGCAGCGTCGTCACGACATCCCCTCGTTCGCCCAGTCGGGCCGCCGCCTCCACCGCAGCCACGGCGCGCGGGTACGCCGCGGCCAGCCGGGGCAGCAGCTGGCCGCCCTGCCCGGTCGTGGCGCCGTACATCGCCCCCAGCATCGCGCCCTTTGCCTGCTGCCGGGTTTCGACGACCCCGCCCGCCACGATGCCGGCGTACAGGTCGGTTCCCCGGCCGGCATCCGCCATGGCCACGTCGGCGGCGAGGCCGGCGAGGATCCGCGGCTCGAGCTGGGCCGCATCGGCGACAACCAGCTTCCAGCCGTCGTCGGCGACAACGGCGCCGCGAACCTGTTTCGGGAGCTGCAACGCTCCCCCGCCACGCGCGGCCCAGCGCCCGGTGACGACGCCGCCGGGCAGGTATTCCGGATGGAACCGGCCGTCGACCACCCAGGCGTCCATCCACGCCCACCCGTTCGCGCTCAGGAGCCTGGATCGCTTCTTGTACTCGAGCAGCGGTTCGATCACCGGATGCTCGACCCGGCGGAGCTCGAACGCGCGCGTGGATGCGATGGGCAGGCCGGTTGCCTTCAGCGCCCTCAGCAGTTCGACCGGCGAATCCGGGTTGAGCGCGGGTGCCTCGAGCGCGACACGGATGCGCGCGGCAAGCCTCTCGAGTCGCTCCGGCCGCGTGCCGTGCGGCACCCGGGGGCCGAGCTCGGTCGCCAGGAGACGCTCGTGCACGTCCCGGCGCCAGGGAAGCCCGGCGAACTGCATCTCGGCGGCGACGAGGGCGCCGGCCGATTCCGCGGCGAGGAGCAGCCTCAGGCGCCCGGGGGCGGTGGCGGCGCGCACGGCCTCCAGCTGGCGGAGGAACTCGCCGCGGGGGTCGGGAAGCCCGCCGTGGCCGAGTTCGAACAGGGCCTCGCCCTCGCCGGCACCGCCGGAGAGGGCCGAGGCGTCCCATTCGCCCGCGGGGGCCGAGGCGAGGTCGCTGCCGGCGCTGAGCGTCGAGTGGCGCAGGATGACATGGCAGAGCCGCAGGTCGTGACACCGCGCGATGCGGATCCCGCCGGCTAGCAGCCGCGGATACCAGGCCACGGTGTCGTCCCACACCCACCGGGCGGCCGAGTCCTGCTCCTGCACGTACCTGCCGAACTCGGCGTCGCTCAGCGTGAGTTCCGGCGCGGAGGCGCTTCCGTCATCGGTCAGCGGAGCGACGAGGACCTTCCCGCCGTCCCGGCTGACCAGTATGTACACCTGTCAATTGTGCCGCCTCGCGGCGCCGGTCGGCTTCGCGGGCCGGCCGGCGCCTGAGGCGCTACTGCCCGGTGGCGTCGGGCGCCCGGTCGACTGTGCCGCGCCAGCCGCCGGGGGTGAACCCGTTGGACTCCATCAGCTCCTTGAAGGTGTGCAGGTCCTTTCCGATCTGGATGTCGTCCACCTGCAGCAGCGCCCCGGCCTTCTCGACGAACCCCTCCGGCTCCCAGTCGAGCCGGAGCGAGACCCGGGTCGTGTCGGCGTCGAGGCGATGGAAGGTGACCACGCCCGCGTGCGCCTCGCCCCCGGTGCTGGTCCAGGCGACACGGGTGTCCGGGATCTGCTCGGTGATCTCCGCGTCGAACTCACGCGTGACGCCGGCGATGGAGACCTTCCAGTGCGTGTGCGTGTCGTCGATCTGCACCACCTCGTCGACCCCGCTCAGGAACTGCGGGAACGACTCGAACTGCGTCCACTGGTTGTACACGCTGCTGATCGGGGCGTCGACGTCGATGTCTGCGTTGACGGTTGCCATGGTGTCCTTCTTCCGTGTGTTGGGTGAGTCGGGGGTCAAGCGAGAGCCGCGATGAGGTCCTCGCAGGCTTTCTGGCAGCGCCGGCATGCGGCGCCGCACGCCTGGCAGTGGCTGTGCCGGTGGCTTTCGCACTCGATGGCGCACACCTCGCAGGCCGCCGCGCAGGCGCGCAGCTGAGCGAGCGTGACCCTGGGGTCGGTGTCGGTGTGCCGTGACAGCACGCGCGCGGTGGCGCCGCAGATGTCGGCGCAATCGAGGTCGAGACGGATGCAGCGGGTGAGGCGCTCGAGCTCCTCCTCCGCCAGGCAGGCGTCTGCGCAGGCCGTGCAGGCCTGGTCACACGCGAGGCAGGCGTCGATGCAGCTGACGTACAGCCCGAGGGGCGACGGTGCGAGGTTTCCCGGGTACGTGTCGATCATGTCCTGTGTGATGCTCATGGCGTTCTCCTTCCGATGGTGGTGTCACGGCGATGGCATCCCGCCGTTGACGTTCAACGTCTCCCCCAGCACGTAGCTGGACTCGGGTGATGCCAGGAAGACGTACGCGGGTGCCAACTCGGTGGGTTGCCCGGCGCGGCCGAGCGGCGTCGACGCGCCGAACTCCGGGAGGGCGTCCTTCGGCTGCCCGCCGGATACCTGGAGCGGGGTCCAGATGGGACCGGGGGCGACGCCGTTGACCCGGATGCCGCGGGGCGCGAGCTGCTGGGCGAGCCCCTTCGTGAACGCGTTGATCGCCGCTTTCGTGGTGGCGTAGTCCAGCAGGATCGGGGACGGCTGGTAGGCCTCGATCGACGTCGTGTTGATGATCGATGATCCGGCCGGCAGGTGAAGGAGGGCCGCCTTCGTGATCCAGAACATCGCGTACACATTGGTCTTGAACGTCGCGTCGAACTGCTCGTCGGGCAGGTCCTCCAGTTTCTCGCAGAACACCTGCTTGCCGGCATTGTTGACCACGATGTCCAGGCCGCCGAGTGCCTCCACGGCCTGGGCGACCAGGTTGCGGCAGTGCTCGGCGTCGCGCACGTCGCCCGGCAGCTTCACGGCCTTTCGCCCGGCCTGCTCGATCAGGCTCGCGATGCGGTCGGCGTCGGGCTGCTCCTCCGGCAGGTACGACAGGGCGACATCGGCGCCCTCCCGGGCGAAGGCGAGAGCGACGGCGGCACCGATCCCGGAGTCGGCGCCGGTCACGAGGGCCTTGCGGCCCTCCAGCCTTCCGGTGCCCCGGTAGCTGTCCTCACCGTGGTCGGCGTGCGGCTGGAGCTTCTGGTCGAGGCCCGGTTCAGGCTGGTCCTGTTCCGGCGGTGAGATCGACGGATACCGCGTGGCCGGGTCCTGGAAGCGGAGCTGATCGCCCGCCTGGTCACTCACCGGAGATCGCCTCGCTCACGGCGGTGGGCGCGTCGAAGTCCTGGTCGGGAAGGTTCCGGAGCGCGCCGAGGACGTTGTCGTCGGCGCCGTTCTTCTCCGCGGCCTGCACGATGTCGTCCCTGCTCGCCGGGTACTCGATGCCGGAGAGGAACTTCTGCACCTGGATGGGGTTGGGGGTGTCAGGCATGCTGCTTTCCTTTCATGTGAAGACCACGTCGGTGGCCTGTACGTCCCGGTTGGGAACGGTGGTGGGTGCTTCGAGGTGCACAGCTCCGCTGGGAACGATGCCCGCGCCTCCGTAGGTCTCCATCACGCGCCACTCGGCGGCGACGTCTTCGCCGGCGTGGTCGGGCGGGAGCCGGCTCCAGAAGCTGAACCCGCCGCACGCGACCAGCGCTTCGCGGGCGTAGAGCACGCATCCGCCGAGCCAGGCGATCTTGTACGCCAGCCACTCGTCGCGGGCGAGGTCGAGGCCGGCCGCCACGTGGGCGAGGTTCGCCGCATTGTGCAGCGTCCACCGGCCGTACCCGGGCGCGTCCTCGCGCATCCGCTCCGGCTCCACGACACCGCCGGGCCACGGCTCGAAGGGTTCGGTCTCATGCGGTCGCCGGTCGTCGAGGTAGGACAGGCCCTGCACGGCCGCCCCGACGAACCCGCACCCGAGCGTGGAGAGGGCGGCGTGCAGGCGGGCCAGCATGCCGGGCTCCAGCCACACGTCGTCGTCGAGGAACAGCACGGCGGGCGCCGCCGATTCGCCCAGGAGGAAGTGACGTTGCTCGGCGAGACCCCGGCGCGGCAGGTGCGGCAGGACGCGGACCGGGCGCCCCTGCGCGCGTAGCACGCGCACCATCGCGGCCACGGCCGGGTCGTCGCCGATGCGCGCGGCCGGTGACTGGTCGCTGATCGTGACGGTGAAGGGCGGATCATCCTGGGCAGCTAACCCGGCGAGCGTGACAGCGAGCTCCGCCGCCCTGCCCGACGTGGGAACCAGCACATCGACGGCAGTGTCGCCGGGAACGAGCTCGCGGGCCCACTCGGCCGCCGTGCGCCGCGACGTCATACGTCGACCACCGCCTCCGGCCCGTGGCCGGTCCCGAGGATGCGCTCCACGACGGCGGTCGTCGACTGGGCTGGGACATAGTCGAGGATGCGGACCTCCCCGCCGTAGCCGGTCACGACGTCGCTCTCCTCGAGCATCTGCGGCGTGTAGTCGCCGCCCTTGGCGTACACGTCGGGCCGGATGCGCTCGATCAGGGGAATCGGTGTGTCGGTGTCGAAGATGGTCACGTAGTCCACGCTGGCCAGGGCGGAGAGCAGGCCGGCCCGGTCCTCGGCCCGGTTGACCGGGCGGCCTTCGCCCTTCAGCCGTCGGGTGGACTCGTCGCCGTTGACCGCCACCACGAGCACGTCACCGAGGGCCCGCGCCTGGTTGAGCGACGCGGTGTGGCCCGGGTGCAGCACGTCGAAGCATCCGTTGGTGAGCACGATGCGCCGGCCGTTGCCGCGCTCGACCGCGAGCCGGGTCGCCAGTTCCTCCTCGTCGAGCACCTCGGCACTGTGGCCCAGGTGGTGCGCAAGGTCGTCGGTCGAGCAGACCGAGGTGCCGAACCGGCGCACCACGACATCGGCGGCGGCCTGGGCGAAATCGGCGCTGGCGGTGAGCGGACGCCCGGTGCTCCGGGCGACGGTCAGCGCGGCGACGAAGGTGTCCCCGGCGCCGGAGGCCTGCTTCTCTGCGACCGGGACGGCCCAGGTTCGGTACGCGGGAAGGTCGCGGGTCAGGAGCACGGTTCCGTCGCGGTCGAGGGTGACGACGATCGCCTCGCTGCCCGTCGCCTGGAAGAGCTCTGCGGCGTGCTCCGCGAACCACGCGGGTCGGTCGCCGCCCGGGGGCAGGTCGGCCGCGATGAGACGGGCCGCCTCGTGCGCATTGGGGGTGGCGAGGTCCGGCCGGAGCGAGGACCACCTGGACGGGTCATGCGCGTCGACCACCGTCAGCCGCGGCCTCACGGTGCGGCCGGCCAGGGCCGCGACGACGGTGGCGCTGAGGGCGCGGGAGCCGTAGTCGCAGATCACCTCCGCGTCAGCCCCGGCGCCCGCGGCGAGGGCCGCCTCGGCCAGCGCATCGACCGTGGCAGCCGGGTAGTCGCCTGAGAAGGTGTCGTCCACGCGCACCAGCACCTGCCCGGCGCCGAGGATGCGGGTCTTCGTCGTGGTCGTGACGCCGCCGGAGCTGAGCAGGCCTGATAGGTCGATGCCCGCCGCCCCCAGCAGGTCCCGCAGCAGGCGGCCGGCCTCGTCGTCGCCGATCACGCCCACGGCTCGCACCCGGGCTCCCAGGGCGGCCAGGTTCATGGCGGTGTTGGCAGCTCCTCCGGGCGCGTAGCTGCGGCTTTCGATGTCGACGACGGGGGCCGGCGCCTCCCGGGCCATGCGCTCGCTGGTGCCCCGCCACCATCCGTCGAGGAGGAAGTCGCCGAGCACCGCCACGACCGGCGACTGCTGTCGGATGGCGCGCGCGAGTCCCGGGGAGACGTGCTCTGGTCCGCTCACTGCTCCTCCTTTGTCAGCGCCCCGCCGCGTGGAAGCGACAAAGAGTGTCACCTGCCCGGTACCCATTTCCCACCGCGCTACACGCGCAACCTACCGGCGAACATCGCATCCCGCGACCGGTCCTCCAGGGGAATCCGCTGTGCGTTTGCCGCACCCCGAAGCCGGGAACAGGACATGCATGCGACGTGTCCAGCATCCCGAGCCTTTCGACGACGTGCGCCGGATCGCCGTCCTCCGCGGAGGCGGCCTCGGGGACCTGATGTTCGCCGAGCCCGCGCTCCGCGCCCTCGCGCACGCCTACCCCGCGGCGCAGATCACGCTCATGTGCTTTCCCGCCCAGGCGGCCCTGCTGGCCGGGCGCCCCTCCCCCGTGCACCACATCGAGGTGCTTCCCGTGGTGCCGGGCATCCGCCCCGGTGTGGAGGACCCGCCGGCCGCCGAGGCCTGGCTGCAGCGGATGCGAGACGAACACTTCGACCTGGCCGTGCAGGTCCACGGGGGCGGCCGCTACTCCAACCCGTTCCTGCTGCAACTCGGCGCCCGCCACACCGTGGGCCTGGCCACCGCGGAGGCAGCGCCCCTCGAACGGACCATGCCCTACGTCTATTACCAGCACGAGGTCCTCCGCGCCCTGGAGGTGGTGGCGCTGGCGGGCGCGCAGCCCGTCGCGCTCGAAGCCGAACTGGAGGTCACCGACGACGACCGGCGGCGGGCCGCACCGCTGCTGCCGGCAGGGGACGGTCCGCTCCTGGTCATCCATCCCGGCGCCACCGACCCGCGACGGCGATGGCCGGCGGATCGCTTCGCCGAGGTGGCGGCGCAGGCCGTCGCATCCGGCATGCGAGTGGCCGCCGTGGCCGACGCATCCGAGGCCGAGATCGCCGACGCGATCGTCGACCGGGCACGGGATTCGACCCGGCCTGTCGACGCGGGGAGGCTGGTGTCGCTCGCCGGGCGCGCGGACCTCGGACAGTTGATGGGGATCTTCGCGCACGCCGCCGTGGTGCTCGGCAACGACAGCGGCCCCCGTCACCTGGCACAGGCGGCGGGGGCCCCGACAGTGGGCATCTACTGGGTCGGCAACCTGATCAACGCGGGGCCGCTCACGCGGGCGCACCAGCGCGCGCTCGTGTCGTGGACGAACCGGTGCCCGGAGTGCGACATCGACGTGACGCAGAGCGGGGCGGAGCGCTGCGAGCATGACGTGTCCTTCGTGACCGACGTGTCGGTGCGGGACGCGCTGGAAGCCATCCTGGCCGTGACCCGGGTCACGGCCAGGAGTCATCCTCTTCCGGTGTGATCACGAGCTCGCGGATCTCGCAGCCCGTGGGCTGCTGCAGCGCGAACAGCACGGCGTCGGCCACGCGGGCGGGATCGATGAGTTTGGACTCGTCGTGCGGCTTGTACTTCTCGTCGCGGTCGTCGAAGAAGCGGGTGCGCATCCCCGCGGGGATGAGCGTCGTGACCCCGATCTCGCCGCGGGTCTCGGCCGCGAGTGCGCGGGTGAAGCCGATGACGCCGAACTTCGACGCGCAGTAGGCCGTCGCATCCGACACCGCCTTCAGCCCGAGCGAGGACGCGACCGTAACGACGCGCCCGTGGCTGCGCTTGAGGTACGGCAGCGCGGCCTGGGCGACAGCCGCAGTGCCGAACAGGTTCACCATGATCACGCGTTCCCACTCCACGGGGTCCACCTCGTCGAGGCGACCGCAGCGGTCGATGCCCGCCGCCGTGACTATCGCGTCGAGACCGCCGTGCGCCTCCGCCGCCGCCGTCACCGCCTGGCGGGTGGTGGCGGTGTCGGAGACGTCGACCACCCACGACGATTCGATTCCCTCGGCCTTCACCCGGTCGAACACGATCGGGGTGCCGTCGGCGTCGGCGACGGCCTTTGCGACGGCGGCACCGAGGCCCGACGCGCCGCCGGTGATGAGTACGCGTCCTGGAGATACTGTCTCAGTCACTCACTGCTCCTTTACTTCGATGGCTTCTGGTTCAGCTGACCCGGGCGAGCGCGGAGGCCAGCCGGGAGGTGGAACGTGCGGGGTGGTACGGCACCGTCACGGTGCAGCCGCCCCAGCTCGTGATGAGCGGCGCCTCGGGCAGGTCGTCGACGGAGTAGTCGCCGCCCTTCACCCAGACGTCGGGGCGGAGCCGGCGGAGCGCCTCCTCGGGGCTGTTCTCCTCGAACACGAGGACGGCATCGACGCATTCGAGGGCGAGCAACAGGTCGACCCGGTCGGCTTCGGCGATGATGGGGCGTTCGGCACCTTTCAGGCGGCGAACGGATGCGTCGGAGTTGAGGCAGACGATGAGGCAGTCACCGAGTCCGCGGGCGGCCGACAGGGTGCGCGCGTGCCCGGCGTGCAGGAGGTCGAAGCATCCGCCGGTCGCCACCACGGTGCCGCCGGCGGCGCGCACGGCGGCAGCCACGGTCAGTGCGTCGCCGGCGGGTCCACCGATCTGCACCGGCCAGCGCCCCGCGCCCATGCCCGCCACGCCACCCGCGGCGAGGAAACCGGACGCCGAGCGAACGGCGACGGCGGTCGCCGCGGCCACCGCGGAGCCGCCCTGCAGCTCGCGGACGAGCGTCGCCGCCAGCCGGTCTCCGGCGCCGCAGGGGTCGGTCGCCGCCACGGCCGGCGCGGGCACCACGACCGGTCCCCTCGGCGCGTCGAGGGAGCAGAGCAGCGCCCCGGATGCGCCCATCGTCACGATGACGGCGCGGGCATCCCACGCCTCACGCAGCCGCTCGCCGGCGTGCACGGCCAGCGGCAGGCCGGTTCCGGTGGCGCCGGAGAACGCGCGCGCCTCGGCGAGGTTGGGGGTGACGGCGGCGAGCCCCGGCACGGGAACCGCCCCGCGCGGGTGCGGGTCCCACACGACCGGGACGGATCCTGCCCGCGCCGCTATGGCGGCGCGGATGCGTTCGTCGGCGGCGACGCCGCGCCCGTAGTCGGCGACGAGGACGGCGTCGGCCGCCTCGATGGCGGCGATCATGGCCTCGGTGACGGTGGGTGTCGCCGGGTCGACACATCCTTCGTCGATGCGGGCGATCGCCTGCTGCGCGGCGCGGAGCCGGGTCTTCACGGGCGTGGGTCCGTTGGAGGCACCGGCGACGACCGTGATCCCGTAGAGCGCGTCGCGAAGGTCACCGGAGCGGCCGTCGTCGGAGAGGACGGTGACCAGCAGCACGTCTTCCCCGTCATCGGCCAGCATCCGCGCGACGAGGCCTGCGCCGCCGGCCCGCATGACGGAGCGGGCGACGTCGATGACCGGCACGGGAGCGTCGGGACTCAGCCGCTCGGCGGAACCGCTGAGGTCGACGTCGAGCAGCGTATCGCCGACCACGACGATGCTCATCGCACACCGCCGGGCCGCACGGCGGCGACCGGGGCCGTGACGGCGGGGCTCCCCAGGTAAGCGTCGAAGGCGCAGCAGATGGCGTGGATGGCGATGAGCTGGCCCTCCTGCACGTTCGAGGCGCGGCTGTCCAGGCCGATCCAGTCGTCGCAGCGCTCGGCGAGCGGGTTCGGGCCGGGGCCGGTGAGGGCCCAGGCGGTGGCCCCGGCGGCACCGGCGGCCTCGGCGGCGCGCAACAGGTTGGGGCTGCGACCGCTCGTGGACAGCAACAGCACGATGTCGCCGGGACGCGCGTGGGCGGTGACCTGCCTCGCGAACACCTCGTCGAACCCGTAGTCGTTGCCGATGGCCGTGACGCTCGATGAGTCGGCGTGCAGGGCGATGGCCGAGAACGGGGGCCGGTCCCCCTCGAACCGGCCGACGATCTCGGCGCTCAGGTGCTGCGCCTCGGCCGCCGACCCGCCGTTGCCGCACGTCAGCAGCCGGTGGCCGCCGATCAGCCGGGTGCAGAGTTCCCGGCCCCATTCGCTGAGGTGGCCCGCCTCGGCTGCCAGCTGGGTGACGACGTCCCCGAGGCCCGACAAGTGCTCGAGGACGATGCCCGCACCGACGGTCTCCGGTGTCGGGGCTGCGACCAGGTTCCGTACCGCTTGCACCCTCACAACGCACCTCCGTCGGCCGTGAGGTCGGTCACGGGGTCGGCCTGGGCCAGGATCCCCCGGTAGACCTTCGCGGTCGTCTGGGCGACGCGGTTCCAGGTGTACCGCGTGCGGCTCCTGGTGCGGCCCATGCGGCCGAGTTCCGCCGCTCGCGCCGGGTCGTCGACGATCTGCAGGATCGCCTCGGCGACCGCTTCCGGGTCGCGAGGCGGCACGTGGATGCCCGTGACGCCGTCGACGACCGTGTCGATGAGTCCTCCCACGGAGGCGGCGATGACAGGCACGCCGCACGCCATCGCTTCCAGCGGCACGATTCCGAACGGCTCGTACCAGGGGACGCAGACGACGGCGTTGGCGGAGCGCAAGATTCTCGGCAGGTCGGCCTGCGGCACCTGCCCGCGCACGACGACCTGATCGGCGACGTCCAGCTCATCCGCGAGCCGGATCATCCGCCGCGCTTCGGGGTCGGCTGCCGGGTCGCTCGCGCCGCCCGACCCGCCGACGATGACGAGCTCGACGTCGGTGCGGCCGGCGTGCTTCAGTGCGGCGAGCGCTCGGATGGCGATGTCGACCCCCTTGCGCGGCACGAGCCGCCCGACGACGGCGATGCGTGCACGGTTCCCGCGCTCCTCCGCGGGGCCGTCGGGTCGGAACAGTGCGGAGTCCACGCCGCACGGTGCGACGGAGATCGAGCGCGCGTCGACCCCCATGGCGCGCAGTTCGAAGACCTCGTCGGAGCAGGTTGCGATGACCCCGTCGACATTCCGCCCCACCCAGGGTTCGAGCCAGGCGCGCTCGTTGGGACTGGTGTCGTCCGCGCCCTGGTGCCGGCGCTTCACGGTGCCGAGGGCGTGGAACGTCTGCAGGACGGGAATGTCGGCGTCGGTCGCCCGCACCGCGTCCAGCGCGGCCAGGCCAGACATCCAGAAATGGGCGTGCACCACGTCTGGCCGCACGCCGGCCCAGTCGCGAGCGATGCCGGCGCCGAGCTCGGGCATGTACGGCAGCAGCTCGTCCTTGGGAATGTGCCGGGCGGGTCCGGCAGTGACGTGCACGACCTCGACACCGGGTGCCGCGTCGACTCGCTCGGCTAGGCCCGGATCATCCCGGCGCGTGTAGACCGTCACGGTATGGCCGAGCCGGGCCAGCGCGGAGGAGAGGGCCGCGACGTGCACATTCTGGCCTCCCGCGTCGACGCCGCCGAGGGCGGCGAGCGGGCTGGCGTGTTCGGACACCATGGATATCCTCATTGATTACTCCTCTCGGTTATCGCCGATACGGATCGCGCCCGGGCGTCGCCGAGCACCTCGTCCCAGCGCGCCAGGAAGGTGCGCAGGTTGTAACGCTCCAGGGCAGCCTCGCGTGCCACGAGCCCGCGGCGGCGGGCCTCATCGGGGTCGCCGACGAGCCGGCCCGCCTCGGCGACGAGCGCCGCGACATCCGTCCCGATGGCGCCCGCCTCCGGCGGCACCGCCCGGGGCGCCTCCGTGGCGGCGAGCACCACGACCGGCATGGCAAGGTGCATGGCTTCGAGGAGCGACAAGCCGAGCGAGGTCCAGCGCAGCGGATGCAGGTACACGCGTCGCCTGGCCAGCTCGGTGTGCAGGCGGCCGGTGGGCAGGTCGCCGGCGTGCACGAGTCCGGACGCGATGCCGAGCTCCTCCGCCAGCCGGTCGCCGCCCATGCCGAAGACGTCGACCGGTCCTGCCTGCAGGAAGTGCGGGAGCAGGTCGGTGCCGGTGACGCGTCCCCGGCGGATCGGTTCGTTGATCACCGCTGCCTGGACCTCCAGCTCACCGGTGTAGAGCGGCCCCGGATCGACGACGCCGTGCTCCACCACGGTCACCGGCGCCCGCCCGGAATCCCAGAACAGCCGGTTGAAGTGCGTGACGTGCACCAGCAGGATCTCGCCCTGCTCGCCGAGCGGGTGCACGGTGAACGGCACGTCGCCCTTCGGCGTGTTGTGCTCCACGTACACGGCCGGCACATCGCGGCCGGGACGACGGCCGAGCAACCGGTGCGCGACGTCGATCTCCTCGGCGCGCTGCAGCACCACGCAGTCCACGTCGGTGTCGTGCAGCGCGTCGGGCGAGACCTCGCGCACGTTCGCCGGCCACTCCCGGCCCGCTCGCCCCAGGCCCCACGGCCCGCCCTCCGGCGTGGTGGGGAGCAGGTACTCGTGGTCGCCGCGAACGAACGCGTCGGTCCATCCGCCGTGCACGTGCCAGAGCAGGATCCTCATGCCGCTCCTTCACCGTCGCGGCGCAACAGGGCGAGCGTCGCACGCACCACGTCGGCGGGCGTGACCTCGTTGAGGCAGGGGTGCCCTGGCACCGGGCAGACGCGCGCTCGGGTGTTCCGGCACGGCGCCTGCTGGTCCCCCAGCAGTTCGACGGGGATTTTGTACGGCGCCCAGCGGATGGCCGGGACGACCGGGGAGAACAGGCTCACGACCGGCGTGCGCACTGCGGCGGCGAGATGGGCGGGCCCGGTGTTGCCGGTGATGACCACCGAGGCGCGTTCGAGCACGGCGGCCAGCTCCGGCAGGGTGCAGCGACCGCCGAGGTCCGTGGCCCGGTCGGCCGCCACGAGAGCGGTGAGGCCCGCTTCGCCGGGGCCACCGGTGACCACGGTGCGGATGCCGGCGTCGGCCAGGAGCCGCACGGCGCGACGGTAGTGCTCCGCCGGCCAGGTGCGTGCCGGCACGGCGGCACCGGGGTGCACTGCGACGAACGGCGACGGTCCGGTGAGGGCGGTGGCGTCGGCCGTCGGAATGACGGCGAGCCGCCCGTCGTCGCCCGCAGGGAGCGCGTAGCCGGCAGCGGATGCGATGGCCAGGGCGCGCTCGGCCTCGGGCTGGTCCTCGGGGAAGTCCTCCCCCGGGCGCAGCCGCACGTCGAGCAGGCTGCCGGCGTAGTCGACGGATGCCCCGGTGATGCGCGGCACGCCGGCGTGGCGGAGCAGCAGGGCGAGGGGCAGCGCGGACTGATGGAACGAGGTGAGGATCACGGCCTCGTCGGGGGCGCACTCCCGAACCATGCCCTGCAGAGCGGCGAGATGCTCCTCGGTCACGGCCGGCGCGGGGTCGGTGATCCACGGGGACGCCCAGGTGAGCACTCGCTCCACGCCGGGGAGCAACGCCGCCGCCGGTGCGCCCTGCGGCCCGCAGAGCATCCAGACCTGAGCCGGCTGGCCGTGGCGGCCGGCCGTGATCGCGCGCACGGCCGGACCGGCCAGGAGTACGTCGCCGAGACTGTCGAGCCGGGCCACGAGAACGCGGCGGGTCATGCGCGCGCCTCCCGGTCGTCGCCGGGCGGGACCGCGCCCGCATCCTCGCCGGCGTCCGCGTCGTCACCGATCGCATCCGCTGCGCCCAACAGGAGCGTGACCGCGGCGAGGAGGTCGGGAGCGAGGGCCGGCGCGTCGAGGATCTCCCCGAGGCGCGTGAACGCGGTGGGAACCATGACGCCGCGAACGCCGGCCGCGACCGCCGCCTCCATGTCGGAACCGATGTCCCCGATGTAGGCGACCTCGCCCGGCACCACACCGAGCTCGCGGGCCGCCTGGATCAGCATGCCCGGCCGGGGCTTGCGGCAGGCGCAGTCCTCGTCTTCGCGGTGGGGGCAGACGCACCAAGTGTCGAACGGACCCAGCAGTTCATCCACACGTTCGTTCACCCGGGCGACGTCATCGGGCGTGACGATGCCGCGGCCGATCCCGGACTGGTTGGTCACCACGCCCGTGGGAATCCCGTGCGAGCGGAGCAGGTGCAGGGCCGCGGCCGCCGTGGGCATGGCCTCCACCCGATCGGGGTCGCCGTTGTACGGCACGTCGACCACCAGCGTGCCGTCCCTGTCGAAGAGAACGGCCCGGGGGTGCACCGCCGTCGGCCTGGTCATACTTCTGCTGTTCCCCCTGCCGAAGAGAACAAACGTCTTTCCCGCCTCAGCTGCTGCCGGCCGCGGACTTCTGCAATGGTGGGGTGCATGCAGCTTCCTCCCACCGGCGATGACCGACCCGTGGTCCTCGCCCTGCGCGCGCTCAAGCTCGGCGACCTCCTCGTCGCCGTGCCGGCGTTGCACGCGATCAAGCGCGCCCGGCCGGACCACCGGCTGGTGTACGCGGCACCCGGGTGGCTGCGGCCCATCGTGTCGCTGGTCGACAGCGTCGATGACCTGCTGCCGACACCGGGACTGGACGACCCACTCGACCTGGAGCCCGGCAGCGTCGAGACGGTGGTGAACCTGCACGGGAACGGGCCGGAGAGCCGGGGCGCCCTCGAGCGTCTCCGGGCGCCGGTGCGGCTGGGACACCACGCCCCGGGATGGGACGGCCCGGAGTGGCTCGACGGCATCCACGAGCGGGACCGCTGGGCGCGGCTCGTCTCAGCGCACGGGATGCCCGCCGATCCGCTCGACATGCGACTGCGGGTCCCCGCAGTGCGCCCGGTCGTGCCGAATGCGACCGTCGTGCACGTGGGGGCCTTCTACGGTTCCCGGCAGTGGCCGGTCACCCGATTCGCCGAGGTCGCCCGTGCGCTCACGGAAGACGGGCAGCGCGTCGTGTTCACCGGAAGCGCCGCGGAGGCTGCGCGTGCACGGGAGGTGGCGGCACTGTCCGGCCTTCCCGACGAGACCGTGCTCGCCGGTCGGCTCGAGCTCGACGGCTTCGCGTCGCTCATCGCCGCGGCCGCGCTGGTCGTCTCGGCCGACACGGGAGCCGCGCATCTGGCGTCCGCGTACCGAGTGCCGTCGGTGGTCCTGTTCGGTCCCGCTCCCGTGGAGGAATGGGGGCCGCCGGCCGATGGGCCGCACATCGTGCTCACCGACGCGACGCTCCGCCGGGGCGACACCTTCGGCAGCGAGCCTGATCCGGCGATCCTCGCCGTCACGCCGGCTGACGTCGTCTCGGCCGCGCGTTCCCTCGCGAGCCGCCCTGTCTGAGCGGCTGTTCAGCGGGCGGCGTGTTCAGCGGGCGGCGTGTTCAGCGGGCGG
>NZ_RDSR01000012.1 GCF_003716325.1 Cryobacterium tepidiphilum
GGTTCTCGGTGGCGAACTCCACCAGAGCTTCCTCCGCGAACGCCAGATCCTCCGGGTTAGCGTTCGCCCTAGCCTGCTCGAGGTTCGACATGATCGCCTCGGCCGCGTCCACCGGGATCCGGCCCGCCGAGAGCGCCTCCGCCACCGCCGGGAACGCGACCGGCAGCCGTTCCCCCAGCAAAGTCACCGGCGTCGCCGTCGCCGCGCCCACCCGGCACAGACGGCTCGCCTCGGCCACGGTGATCCGGCCGATCTCGGCCAGCAGCATCGCCGCACTCGCGTTCCCGGTGCGTTTGGCCAACCCCTCCTGCCCGAGCGACACGCGCGACCGTTCAACCACCTGCCCGGCAAGCCTCGCCAACAAGGCGTCGACCTCACGCTTGACCGCGAAACCCGCCCTAAGCGACTCCATGAGGCCCGCATCGCTCATCCCGGCCGCGTCGACCTCCGCATCGCCCATGCCCGCTGGTTGGGCGAAGTGCAGCGCGCCGGCCCACGCGTCGGCGAGTTCGCCGACCGAGGCGACCAACGCATCCGTTGAACCTGACATACCCTCACGCTACGGGTAACCACCGACATTCCCGCCGTCCTCGAATACCAGCCCTCACCAGCGGTTACACCCTGTGGACAACCCCACTCGACACGCCGCTGTGGAGGACCGAAACAGCCGGTCGACACGGGCCCCGACCTCGTCCCCGACAGTGACGTGAACGAACTGCGCGCACGGCGACGGTCACGCTCCCGGCCCGCGGATGGAAGACTGGAGGCATGACGATCATCGCTGCCGCCGACGGATCCGCCCTCGGGAACCCGGGCCCCGCCGGATGGGCATGGTACGTCGATGACTCCTGCTGGGCCGCCGGCGGCTGGCCGCACGCCACCAACAACCAGGGCGAGCTGAAGGCCGTTCTCGAACTGTTCCGGGCGACCGCGCACCTCGACGACGACCTCCATGTGCTGTGCGACAGCCAGTACGTCATCAACTCGGTGACCAAGTGGATGCCCGGCTGGAAGAAGAAGGGCTGGCGCAAGGCCGACGGAAAGCCGGTCATGAACGTCGAGCTCCTCCGCGAGATCGACGACGCGCTCGCCGGGCGCCGTTACCGTTTCGAGTGGGTCAAGGGCCACGCCAACCACACGTTGAACGAGGCAGCGGATGCGCGCGCCCGCGCCGTGGCCGAGGCCTACCAGCGACGCACGACGATTCCGGCCGGACCGGGCTGGTCCGGTGGCGCGGGCGCACCCGTGACGTCCCCGCCCGCTCCCGCGCGACCGCCGGAGCCAGGCGGCGCCCCGGTGACGCTGTTCGACGAGATCGCCGAGCACGGTGCCCTGTTCGACACCGCCTCGAAGGCCGAACCGGCGCGCGAGGCCGGCCGCACGGCATCCGTCACCCTCACCCTCACCCTCACCGACGCGGAACACGCCCGGCTCACGCAGCGCGCGGCGCGGCGCGGTGTGAGCGTCGAAGAGCTGTTGCGGGAGCTGATCTGAGCCCATGGACCAGCCGATGACCCCGCACCTGATCCTCGACCTGCTCCTGCTGCTGGCGCTCGTGGGCTGCTTCGTGTCCGGCTACCGCAGCGGGCTCCTCCGCAGCATCGCCGTGATGCTGGGACTCGTCGCCGGCGGCATCGCCGCCTACTTCGTCGTGCCGCTCGTGGGCAGCTGGGTGCCGGCGCCCGAGTGGCGCACCGCCGCCACCCTGGGGGCGGCCGCGCTCCTGGTGCTCACCGGCCTCTCGATCGGCCAGTCGGTCGGGTTCGCCATCCGTCGCCGCACGAGCCGCAGCCCGCTGCGGGTCGTCGACCGGACGCTCGGCGCCGTGGTCACCACCGTGGCTGCCGCACTGGTGCTTTCGATGGTCGCATTCACGGTCAGCGCCCTCGGCGTGCCTGTGCTGTCGTCTGCCATCGCGTCGTCGAAGGTGTTGCAGACCATCGACGGTCTCACGCCGACCCCGGTGCAGCGGTTCATGGCGCAGCTGCGCACGCTCACCGTCGACGAGGGGCTGCCGCGCATCATCGACGCGTTCAAGGGTCCGGTGCCGGAGATCCCCAAGATCGAAACCGGAAGCCCCGCTCTCAACGCCGCCGCGCAATCCGTGGTGCGCATCACCGGCAACGCCTACGCCTGCGGCCAGAACCAGTCGGGCAGTGGCTTCGTGGTGGCGCCCGGCCGGGTCGTCACGAACGCCCACGTGGTCGCCGGGGTGACGAGTCCTGTCGTCGAGTCGCCCGGCGGGCAGGCCGTGCGCGGCGACATCGTCTACTTCGACCCGGTGGGCGATCTCGCCGTGATCGCGGCCGACGACCTGTCGGCTTCCCCGCTCGACCTCACGAAGACCCTGGGCGTCGGCGCCACCGCGGTGACCGACGGATACCCCTTCGGCGGCCCGTTCGATTCCGACCCGGCGCGCGTGATCGCGGTGAACACCCAGGGCGTCGCCGACATCTACGGCGAGAACCGCGCGCCGCGGGAGGTGTACACCATCGCCTCGAAGGTCGACCACGGCGAGTCGGGCGGCCCACTGCTCACCACCGACGGCCTCGTCGCCGGGGTGATCTTCGCCAAGGCGGCCAACACCGCCAACGTCGGATACGCCCTCACCATGGACGAGCTGCAGCCGGTCGCCGCCAAGGCGCCCGGTCTCAACGACCCGGTGTCGTCAGGGATGTGCGTGAGCGGGTGACTCCTCCCAGCCGGCGCTGATCTCGGCGAGACCCTCCCGGAACCCGCGCTCCCACACCGACCAGTCGTGGCCACCGTCGTACACGCGGAAGGACGCGGTGATCCCCGGCGTGCGTCTGGCCCGGTCGTACAGCACCGCCGCCTCCACGTCGAGGTCATGCCCGGCGTCGGCCTCATCGTTCCGGTACTCCGCATCGCCCACGGCGATGAACAGCCGGATCGGCGTGGCGGGGTCGACGGCGTCGAGTGCCGCAGGGTAGCCGAGCTCCCGGTAGCGGGCGTCGTCGAAGACCCGGCCGCCCACGCCGAAGGCTCCGGAGTGGCGTGCGGAGGACCCCCGCGGCGGCGTGGGAACGTACACGGCCGGACTCATCACGATCGCCGCCGCGAACAGGTCAGGGCGCACGAGCGTGAACCGCAGGGCGCCGGCGCCGCCCATCGAGTACCCGGCGACGACACGGTCCCTGCCGCGCCGCGTGCGGTAGCGACTGTCGATGCGTGGAACCAGCACCTCCGTGAAGGCGGTTTCGATCGCCGCGCCGCCGCGGTACCGGGAGTCGACGTAGAAGCCGGCGCGGTCGCTCCACGGCGCATCCGGGATCACGCCGATGACCGCCGGCAGCGCCCCGCTCCGGATCCGGCCGTCGAGCCAGGGCAGCACCTGCGCCCAGTCGTCCGTCGAGTCGCCACGGCCGTGCAGCAGGTACAGCGTCGGATACCGTCGGTCCTGGTTCTCGGCGTCGTCGTAGCCCGGTGGAAGGTACACCGAGTAGTCGAGCCGGCCGCCGGGCACAGCGGCCGGCATCCACTCGACGCGCAGGTCCCCGCGCGTCATACCGGCGGAACCGTTCTCGGGCTCAATCACTGCCGGGCGTCAGGTCCCAGGCCAACCGGAACCCGATGTTGGGCGAGCGGTCGAGGCCCAGCCCTGCGAGCAGGAACTTCAGGCTGAATTCGGGCTCGCGGCGACCGCCGTCGACGTACCAGTCCGACCCCAGGGACGCGTGGTCGCTCCCGCCTTTCAGCATGACGAAGCGGGTGATCCCGTCGCTGTGCTCACTCTCGGTCCAGTTCCACACCCACCGCTCGGATCGGCGGAACCGGGGGTCGGCGGCCGCGATCTGCCACTCGAATTCAGTGGGGAGGCGGGCGCCCGCCCAGGCGGCGTACGCGCGCGCGTCGTCGAGATCGAGCCAGGTGGCCGCGCCGTCGCCGTCGCTCTCAACCAGGAACCGGTTCGTGCACACGGGCCGGTATCCGGTTGCGGCGGCGAAGGCCAGGAACTCTGCGCGGGTGACCTCGGTGGCGGCCACGGCAGTCCTCGCCTGGTCGACGCGGATGCGCTCGGTCCGGTCGTCGTGCAGCCGGGGCGGGAGCGGCTTCCACTCTTCGACGTACGGGGCGCCGGCGTACATCCCCGTCTCACGCCGCCGGTAGCGCACTTCGAGCGTTCGCTCGCCTGCCTCGATCACGACGGCGCCGGCAGGCGCCATACGGTCCCGCGACGTCCCGGGTGCCAGGCGCAGGGCGTCGCGGGCTGGGAAGGTGTCGTCGGCGTCGAACTCGTCGCCGGCCGCGGCGGCGAGGAGGCCCCCGAGCCAGTCCGGCTCGTCACCGCGAACGGCGAGGACGCCCGTGACGCTCCGGGCCGGGACCGTCGTACTCCCGCCCGGCAGGGCGTGTCCGGCGGTCACGTCATAGAGGCGGGCCCCGGAGGGGGCCTCCGCGATGAGCGGCCCGTGGTAGTCCTCCGTGCCCCGGTTCACGATGGTCCAGAGCGTCAGCGGGCCGTGCGAGTACCGGGAGACGTACACCCGGGCGGCGAGCGCTTCCGGGGCGGCGCCCGAGAGGGGCGACCAGTCGCCGTTAACCAGCACGTCGTTCAGGGCGCGCTGCACCCGGAGCATCCGTCGGAGGGTGCTCGTGTCGCGGGCGTTCCAGCCCACCCACACGCCGAACACGGTGTCCCACACCAGCATGCCCGTTCCGTTCATCCAGGCCGATTGCAGTTCTCCGCTGTGGTCGCGGTTCCAGCGCCTCGTTGAGTGCAGCATGTGGCGGCGCTCGTACCAGTGCGCCCGCATCACCCCGGGGGCCTCGCTGTCGGCGAACCACTGCGCCCAGCTGAGGAGGTGGTCTTCGATCCGCTGGTTGGGCACGCGCGACTCGCCCTCGAGCACCTGCGGCGGGTCGGCCGCGTGCAGGGCGTCGATGAGCCGGGAATCGCCCTCCTTCATGGTGTCGAGGAACACGCCGTCGACCCGCAGTTCGCCCACGAGGAGCGCGAGTTCCTCGGGGTCGTCGTTGGCCGGACGCCGGGTGCCGGTGTCCCACGGGTTGTAGTCGATGAAGACCTTGAGGCCGCGGGATTGGAAGTCCGCGACGAGATCGGCGAGTCCGGGCACATCCCGGTAGTAGTCGTACTGGTTGCGGTCGTCGATGCCGATGACGGGGTATGCGTGCCAGAGCACGATGCCGTCGAACCCGCCGTGGTCCGCGGTCAGCGAGAGGAGGCGGTCCGGGGTGAAGCGCTGCGCGTCACGGTCGAAGAGCCGTTCATCCCAGAGCCAGACGAGGGCGACGCTGTAACAGGACCGCGTCCAGGCGTGGTCGTCGCGGTCGTATTCGCGGCCGCTGTATGCCAGCCGCCGGCGGGCCTCCCGACGCCATGACGCGAGGGCGTCCCGCCAGGCCGGCCACTCGGCGGGGTCGGTGGGCGCCGCGAAGATCTTGGCGATGTCGCCGGTGGCCGCGTCGAGGGTCCCGTCCAGCGGCAGTACCGTCGGCAGGTCGATGGCGCGCGGAACCAGCGGGTTGATCTCGTTGGTGTTGGCCTCATCCGGGTCGAAGGAGTTCATGCGTGCATGCTTTCCGCCACGGCGAGCGTGCGCCGGGCCAGGTCGTCGAACGCGCTGGCATCGAACCCTGGGATGCTGGACGCCAGGCGGTTGTGCAGTGGGTCGATCCATTCGGCGGGCAGAGCGGATGCGCCCGCGAGCGCCCCGCAGATGGAGCCGGCCGTGGCGCCGACCGAGTCGGTGTCCCAGCCGCCGGTGACGGCCAGCGCGATCGCCTCGGCGAAGTCCCCGCCGCTCCGGGTGAGCGCGAAGGCAAGGAGCGCCGCATTGTTGAGCACATGCACCCAGTGCAGGCGGCCGAATTCGGCGTGCAGGGTGTCGAGTGCCTCCTCGACGGGCGTGTGCCCGCGGCCGAGCTCGCACCCGCGGCGGATGGCCGCCGCATAGCGGCTGCCGGCGGGAACGACGGAGAGGCCGGCACCGATGACGTCGTCCATGCTTGCGGCGACCACGGCCGCCGATGACGCGGCGGCGACGAACATGGCGCCGTACAGCCCGTTCCGGCGGTGACTCAGCCACGCGTCGGTCCAGGCCAGGCGGGCCGCCCGCCGCGGGTCGCCGGGGCAGGCCCAGCCGTAGACGTCGGTGCGGATCTGGGCGCCGATCCAGTCCCGGAAGGGATTGCGCACGGCCCCTGCCACGTCGGGTTCGTAGCCGTCGAGGAGGTTGCGATAGGCGATGCGCTCCGCGGTGAAGACCCGGCCCCCGGGGAGGTTTGCCAGCCAGGACCGGGCGACGTCGTCGGTCGTGAAACCGGCGCCGACGCGCTCCAGGAGGTCGAGGCCGATCAGGGGAAAGTTGAGGTCGTCGTCTTCGGGCATGCCGTCGATGTTCTCGGCCAGGCTCGTGGGTCGGCTGCGCCGGTTCCACGGATACCGGGCCGCGACGTCGGCATCGAGACCCGCCTCGGTGAAGTAGCCGGTGATCGGCCAGTTTCCGGTGGACTGCGCGATCGCCCTGATTCCTTCACGCGGGATCTTCTCGACGGGTTTGCCGAGGAGGCAGCCCGCGGCCCGGCCGAGCCACGCGCCGTGCACGCGGTCCAGGTTGGTGGTCGGCGGGAGTGACGGCGTTGCCGGGGCGGCGGCACGGATGTCGTCCAGGGCGTCGGGTTCGGCGTGGCGGAGGGACGCGGGGATGGGAATCCGGTCGATGTCGTCGAGCAGGGTCCGCGCCAGCAGCCGCAGTGCGTCGTCGGCGGCGGTGGGCGTGGCGCCGGTCGCGGGTGCCGTCGTGCTTCCCCCGGCACCGCGCCAGCGCTCGCGGATGGCGGTGACGTCCTGCTCGTCGGCGTCGGCGGCGGCCAGGGCGTGCGGGAGCAGGTCTTCCGGTTGGGTCCAGGTGAGCCGCAGCATCACCGCTGGGCCGCCGGGACCTGTCCGAGGGCGTTCCGTGCGGTGTCGCGTGCCTGTGCCCGCTGCTGGTCCTTCGCCCAGATGTCCCGGGTCACGTCGGCCATGGTGGCGCCGGAGCGTGTGAGGTCCATCTGGCTTCCGGTGGAGACGCCGTCGAGCCACTCCGCCGGGACGCTGCCGAGCCCGCCGAGGGCGCCGGCGATGGAGCCGGCCATCACCGCGATGGAGTCGGAGTCGCGACCGTAGTTGATGGCGCCGAGGACGGATTCTGCGTAGTCCCCGTCGGCGGCCAGGAGCATGCCGAGGGCGATGGGAAGCTCTTCGATCGACTTGGTGCGGCTGGGGATGCGCGCGTCACGGGCGGGCGCCCGGTAGTCGGGGCCGACGGTGTCGAATGGTTCGACAGCGCGGCGCAGCGTCGCGAGTCCGCTCCGCCAGTCGGTGACCGACGCGGCCGCGGTCGCGACGGCGTCGATGGCGTCCTTCGTGCCGTCCTTGGCCAGGCGGAGTGCCGCCGAGACGACGTCGTCGGGTCCCGCTCCCGGGCGCATGGCTTCGGCGACAGCGGCCGCGTACACCCCGGCCGCCTCGCGCCCGTAGCTGGACTGGTGTGCGCCGGCGACGTCGATGGCCTCCGCGTACGCGGCATCTGCTGCACCCGCGTTGGCGATGCCGATGGGGGCCACGTACATGGTCGCCCCGCAGTTCACGATGTTGCCCACTCCGGCTTCCCGGGGATCGATGTGGCCGTAGTGGATGCGGGCGACCAGCCACTTCTCGGCGAGGAAGATGCGGTGCAGGAGCAGGGCTTCGCTCTCCAGTTCGGGGATCCAGCGTTTGTCGCCGATGAGCAGCGGCACGAGGTGGTCGGCGATGGCGTAGGCGTCGAGGTGGTCCCGCACGGTGGCGTAGACGTCGACGAGCGCGTTGGTCATGAGGGTGTCGTCGGTGACGTGCCCGTCGCCCTTGTGGTACGGGGCGATCGGGCGGGCATTACGCCAATCGGCGAGGAACGGGGGAACGATGCCGCTGATGAAGCCGCCGTACCGGGCCTGGATCGCCTCGGGCGTGTTCCCCTCCGCGGCTCCGCCGAGGGCGTCTCCCACTGCGGCGCCGGCGAGGGCACCTGTCGCCTTGTCCTCGAGCAGATCCATTGGTTGTTCTCCTTGTTTCACGATTGCGCTCGCACGCTGGTTCCGGTTGGTCGAGGGCGGGCCGGGCGCGATGCCCGGCCTGCCCTCGCGGTGGTCAGCCGCCGACGGCTGCCCAGCCGTCGGTGAGCTGCTTCTTCAGGTCGTCGGCGCTGATGTTGTTCGCCAGGAACTTCTGCAGGCTCGGGGTGGCGTACTGGTCCTTCCACTGCGGGTAGTTCGCCGCGGACTGGAACGGCGCAGCGGTCAGGCTCTCGCCCGAGGCCAGCATCGCGCTCCAGCCGTTCTTGCCCTCGGTGTCCTTGGCGACCTGCTCGCGAGCGGGCGCTGACGCCGGGATCAGCCAGTCGCCCTCGGCCAGCTTCGCCTGGTTGGTGGGGTTCATGAAGTAGTCGATGAACTCCGCGGCCTGCTTGACGTGCTTGCTCTCGGCGGCCACGGACATGGTCTGCGGGTTGGCAGCCTGCATGGTTCCCTCGCTCCCTGCCAGCGGGGGCAGGACGGCCCAGTGGAAGCCCTTGGGCGCGGATTCCGTGAGCTGCTGCGCGACGTAGTTTCCGCCGACGTACATGGCGTACGACCCGTCGAAGAAGCCCGGGAGCACGTCGGAGCCGCTCTGCGTCAGCGACACCGGGTCGATCGACTTGTCGGAATACGTCATCTCGTTGATGCGCTTGGGAACTTCGAGTTCCGCGTCGCCCACGTGGATCGTCGACGAGCCGCCGTTGTTGTCGAAGAACGTGCCGCCGAAACCGAGCGCGAGGTTCATGACGGTGGCCGTGGGCGACTTCAGGCCCCAGCCGATGCCGTACTTTCCGTCTGCGGTGAGCTTCTTCGCCAGGGCCTGGAAGTCATCCCAGCTCAGCTCTTTGCCGTCGGGCAGCGGCACACCCGCCGCGGCGAATGCATCCGTGTTGGCGAAGACCACATAGGTCTGCATGAGGGTCGGTGCCGCGACGACGGATCCGTCCTGGGCGGTGACCGTGCTCCACACGTCCTTCGACACGGCGTTCACGACGTCGTCGCTGAGGTACGGCTTGAGGTCGGCGAGGTAACCCTGGTTGGCGAAGCCGGCGATGTCCGCTGACTCGTCGTGGATGATGTCCGGGGCCGTTCCGCCCTGGAACTGCGTGACCAGCTGGTCGTGCACGTTGTCCCAGCTGCCCTGCTGGAGCTTGACGGTGATGTCGGGGTGATCCTTGTTCCACGAGTCGACAATCTCTTTCGTGGCCGCGATCGTGGTGTCCTGGAACGCGAGGCTCTGGAACGTGAGGGTGACCGGCCCTTCGGCGGACGGTTCCTGGGAGGACGAGGTGCCTCCCCCGCCGCCGAACGCGCATCCGGTCAGGACTCCGGCGACCGCGAGAGCGCCGGCGGCTAGTGCAGCCCGTCTTTTCATTGTGAGTACTCCTTTGTGATTGCACTGCATTGTGATTGCACTGTTGGATCTTCCGGTGGAAGCGTGGTCATCCTGGTCAGCCCTTCACCGCACCGCTCAACAGCCCCGAGGTGAGGCGGCGCTGGATGATGGCGAAGAAGACGAGGCTCGGGATGGTGGCGAGCAGCGAGGCCGCAGCGAGCTGGCCCAGTTGGACCTGCCCCTCCGCCCCGACGAAACGGGCGAGGGTGAGCGGGAGGGTCTGCAGCTTCGGATCCTGGATCAGCACGAGCGCGAAGAAGAACTCGTTCCAGCTGCCGATGAACGTGAAGAGGCTCGTGGCGACGAGGCCGGGGGCCAGGAGCGGCAGCACGATGCGGCGCAGGATCAGCAGCCGAGAGCCGCCGTCCATGGCGCCGGCCTCCTCCAGCTCGACCGGGATGCCGGCGACGTACCCCTGCAGCATCCACAGGGCGAACGGCAGCGACCACACCGTGTAGACGAGCACGAGGCCGAGCAGGTTGTTGATCAGGCCGATCTGCTTCAGCACCAGGAACAGCGGGATGATGATCAGGATGAAGGGGAACACCTGGCTGAGCAGGATCCACCCGGTCGCGATGGTCCGCAGCTTGGTGCGGAACCGCGCCAGGGCGTAGGCAGCGGGCAGGGAGATCAGGGTGACGATGATCGTGGTCAGAACCGCCACGATCAGGCTGTTCGTGGCCGCCCGGATCAGGTTGGCCTTGTCGATGGCGCCCGCGAAGTTGTCGAAGTTCCAGCTCTCCGGCAGGAACGTCGGGTTGGGCGAGAGCAGTTCCTGCGACGACTTGAAGGCCGTCAGGAGCAGGAACAGGAGCGGGAAGCCGAGGAAGACGACGTAGCAGGCGAGCGCGACGTACTGCAGGGGCCGGCCGATGCGACGTGCCGCGAAGCCCGACGCCATGGGTGCCGCTGTGGTCGTGGTCTGTCTCATGACAGCCTGCTCCTTGCCTGGCCGCGGAGGTAGAGGAAGAGGAACACCGAGATCACGATGACCATGACGTTGCCCATCGCGGCCGCGTAACCGAACTCCCCGTAGCGGAACGCCTCGTTGTAGGCGAACAGCATGGGGAGCATCGTCTGGCCGCCGGGGCCGCCCGCGGTGAGCACGAAGACCAGGGCGAACGAGTTGAAGTTCCAGATGAGGTCGAGGGTGGTGATGGCGACGATGATGGGCCGCAGGGCCGGAAGCGTGACGTGCCAGAAGCGGTGCAGCACTCCGGCGCCGTCGATGGCGGCCGCCTCGTGCAGTTCGGCTGGGACGTTCTGCAGGCCGGCCAGCAGCGTGATCGTGGTCTGCGGCATCCCGGCCCAGACGCCGACGACGATGACCGCGGGCAGGGCGGTGCTGAAGCTTCCCAGCCAGTTGATGTCGCCGGGGAAGCCGACGGTGCGCATCGCCTCGTTGATCGGGCCGTAGCTGGGGTTGAGCATCAGGCGCCACATGATCGCGATGACCACCGGCGGCATCGCCCAGGGCACGAGGGCGAGGGTGCGTGCGACACCGCGAAACTTGAGGTCGAGGTTCAGCAGCAGCGCCAGCCCGAGCGAGGCGAGGAATTGGAGCGCCGTGACCCCGAACGCCCAGACCAGGCCGATGCGGAAGGAGTTCCAGAAGAGCTCGTTCCCCGCGAGCCGCGCGTAGTTCTCGAGGCCGTTGAAGCTGACGACGGCATTCAGCCCGGCTTTGGAGTCGGTGAAGCCGAGCAGGATCCCCTGCATGAGCGGGTACACGCTGAACAGCACGACGGGGATGAGCGCGGGCAGGACGAGGAGCCAGGCGTCGCGGCCTCCGCCGTTGGGTCCGGTGTTCCTGCGCCGGCGCTTCGGCGGGGCGACCGGCGGGACGGGGCGCGTCAGGGTGCTGGTGCTCACGCCGCACCTCCCCGGACTCCACTGCCGGCCGTGTCGATGCTGCCCGGGGCGGGGGTGCCGGCGGTCGACTCCCGCACCGTCAGGCGGGGCTCGATGACGACCCGGCTCACCGACGCTGACGGGTCCTCCAGACGCCGCAGCAGCAGCCGGGCGGCGGTTCTCGCGCGCTTGGCTGAGCGGAGGTCGACGCTCGTGATCGAGGGGATGCTGAGCTCGGCGATGTCTGTGTCGTCCATGCCGACGAGCGCGATGTCCTCCGGGACGCGCAGCCCTCGCCGGGCCAGCACCTTGAGGGCGGCGACGGCCAGCAGGTCGTTCGCGCACACGATGGCGTCGGGAGTCGACTGGTCGAGCAGGGTCTCCGCCGCGGTGAGGCCGGCGGCCAGGGTGAAGTCCTCGGCGCCGACCGTTGCGTCGTCGTTCATCGGCAGCTCGCGCTTCACCATGGCGGCGGTGTACCCCGCGAGGCGGGCGGCACCGGGGACGGTGTCGACCGGACCGTTGATGAACGCGATGCGCCGGCGGCCCAGCTCGGCGAGGTGCGCGACGGCAAGCGTCATGCCGGCGGCGGAATCGGCGCGCACGTTGTCGACCTCCACGTCGGGCGGGAGGGAACCGATGACGACGATCGGCAGGCGGCTCGAACGGATCGTGTCGATGAGTTCCGGGGTGACCCGCAAGGGGCTCAGCAGGAGCCCGTCGGCGTAGCCGCGGTTGAGGCTCTGCAGCAGGGTGATCTGGTCGTCGGGGTTGCTTCCGGTGGACGAGAGCACCAGGCGATACCCGGCATCCGTCACGACCCGGCTGACCTCGTGCATCATGTCGACGTAGACCGGGTTTCCGACGTCGGCGACGGCGAGGGCGATCTGCTCGGTGCGGCCCACCTTGAGGGAACGCGCCGTGGCGTCTGCGACATAGCCGAGTTCCTGCGCGGCGGCCTGCACCCGCTCGGCGAGGTGCGAGGAGGCGGGCAGCCCGTTCAGCACGCGCGACACCGAGGCGATGGACACGCCCGCACGCTCGGCCACGAGCGCCAGCGTTGACTTGCGTGTCTCCATCGGTGGCTCCTTCGCCGGGTCGTAAACGTTTACAAGAACGTTTACAGAAATGTAGCGCACGCCGGTCGTGCGATGCAAGCAGAAATCCGTGATCGACGTCGGAGTCGGTGCCATGATGAACCATGTCCACTCCCCGCACGCTGACGGATGCCGACCTGCGGCGACTGCGCCGTCACCTCCGCACCGAACAATCCGACCTCGCCGCGGAGCTCGCCCAGCTCACCGGCACGCTCGGCGTGGTGCGTGACGCCCGCGGCGACACGTCCGCCGACGATGAGCACGACCCTGAGGGCCCGACGCTCTCCGCGGAGTGGTCACGGATCGCCGGCGTGCACAGCGAGCTTGCGCTCAAGGCGGCAGCCATCGAGCAGGCGCTGCAGCGGATGACGGCCGGCACCTACGGGCTCTGCCGGCGCTGCGGGCGGCCCATCGGCACCGAACGACTCGATGCGCGCCCGGCCGCCGAGCTGTGCATCGAGTGCGCCCGGGTGCTCGAGAACCGCCGCTGAGCGTCGCCCCGCCCGCGCCCCCTCGCCTTCCTCCGCCTCCTCTCCCCCTGAGGGTCGAGAATCGACCTTCCCAGTGCCCTGAACGGTCGATATGCGACCCCTCACGCGCTGGTTGGAGTGGTCGTTCAGGGTGGCGCGGTCAGTGGTGGAGCAGCAGGGCGAGGGCCAGCACCGCGAGCATGAAAGCGGATGCCGCGAGCGCCGCCAGCGCCCACGCGGAGGCGGAGTGCAGGGTGCCCCGCTGCACCAGTTCGTCGTGCGCCCGCCGGTAGCGCACCTTCGCCCCGAAGTACGCCGCGATCGCGAGGCCCAGGCCCACGATGCCCGCGACGACGGCCACCACGCCGGCCTCCTCGGCAACGTAGCGGATGCCGGCGGCACTGGCCACGCCGAGCGCGAGTATGGTGCGCTGCCAGGCCAGGAACGTGCGCTCGGGCTGCAGGCCGGCGTCGAAGACCCGGCCGGCGGCATCCGTTTCGCCGGGCACGCTCACAGCAGCATCCCGAGGGCGATGAGCACGCCCGCCGAGACCACGCCGACCGTGAGCACGGCGGAGAGCGCCGGGGCCGGCAGCGGACGGCCGAGGCGCATGGCGCGTTCCGTGCGCATCCAGCTCACCCACGCATGCACCGGCGCGATCAGGCCCAGGATCACGAACACGGCCGAGGACGCGTGCCGGAAGTCCTCCCGGATCGGCACATCGAGTGCCTCCAGCGCCACGCCCGCGGCGATCAGGGCCAGCGAGGTGCGGATCCAGGCCAGGAAGGTGCGCTCGTTGGCGAGGGTGAAACGGGGGTCGGGCTCACTCCCCTGGCCGTACACCGCATTCGGAAATCGCCTCACCGCCACGTCGCATCCCTTCCCTCGCCCTCAGGCTAGCGGGTCGGGAAGTGAGGGGTTTCCGCGTCGGGCAACCCCGCCTATCGTGGCGGGCATGAACGACAACGACCCTGCCACGAACCGATCCGACGACAACCGGCCCTTCGACGACGCCCGCTTCGGCAACACCCCCGTCGACGGCGAGCCGACGGAAGCCGTCGCGTCGCCCGACGACGATGCCCTGGAGAACATCGCGGAGTCGCTGCCCGGCGCCGGCACCCTGCACGACGGCGAGGCCGAGCGCATGCACGGCACATCCGACGGCGTCACCGACAACGACGACCCCGCCATCCCGAGCCGCCCCGCGCCCCTGACCTGACCTCTCCGGTCAGACGCCCGCGAAGAAGGCGCCGACCGCCGCGGAGAGCGCCACCGGGTCGTTCACGTGGCAGAGCTCCCGCGCGGAGTGCATCGACAAGAGGGGCACCCCGACGTCGACCACACGGATGCCGAGGCGGGTCGCGGTGAGCGGGCCGATGGTGGACCCGCAGGGCATCTGGTTGTTCGACACGAACTCCTGGTAGGCCACCCCGGCGGCGTCGCAGAGCCGCTTCCAGAGGGCGGCCCCGTGCGCATCCGTCGCATAGCGCTGGTTGGCGTTGATCTTGAGCAGCGGCCCTCCCCCGGCGACCGGCTGGTTCACCGGGTCATGGCGCTCCGGGTAGTTCGGGTGCACGGCGTGCCCGGCGTCGGCCGACACGCACCAGGAGGCGGCGTAGGCGCGCAGGCGGTCGGAGGCGCTGGCCCCGAGGCCCGCCCCGATGCGGGTGAGGATGTCGTCGAGCATCGGCCCGCTGGCGCCCGAGCGCGACGCCGAGCCGAGCTCCTCGTGGTCGAACGCCGCCAGCACGCTGATGTGGCCGGCGCTCGGGGCGTCGGCGACGTCGACGAGCGCTTCGAGGCCGGCGAAGACCGACGACAGGTTGTCCATGCGTCCCGCCGCGAACAACTCCTGGTCCCGGCCGAAGCGCGCGGGGGCGGCCGTGTCGGCGGTGTGGATGTCGTAGCCGGCGACGTCGCCGGGCGCGAGCCCGGCGAGCGCGGCCAGGTGGCCGAGCACGTCCGCCTCCGACCCGTCGCCCACGCCGTACACGGGCGTGAGGTGCCGTTGCTTGTCGAGCTTCAGCCCGTTGGAGTTCACGTCGCGGTCGAGGTGCACCGCCAGCTGCGGGATGCGCAGGAACGGTCCGGTGCGCACCAAGTGCTCGGTGCCGCCGTGTGTGACCAGGCGCCCGGCGAACTCCAGCTCCCGGTCGAGCCAGGAGTTCAGCAGCGGTCCGCCGTACACCTCCACCCCCGCCTGCAGCCAGCCGTACGCGGCGATCGTCGGGCGCGGCTTGAGCTTGAAGCCGGGCGAATCGGTGTGCGCGCCGAGGATGCGAAACGGCGTGGTGGGGCCGGCGCCCGCGGGCTGGAACCACGCGACCACGGCGCCGTCACGCACCACGTAGCATCCGCCCGGCTCGCCGTCCCATTCGGCCTGCTCGTCGAGGTGCCGGAAGCCGGCCGACGCCAGGCGCTCGGCCACGGCGGCGGCAGCATGGTACGAGGAGGGCGATGCCGTGATGAAGCGGGCGAAGTCGTCGATGTAGTCGCTAGCGGCATCCATTCGTCCATCCAACCATGCGCGCGCTGCCGAGGGTCTTGCCCCCGAGCCCACGGGCGCGCTCTACTGGTCGCATGTCAACGATGATCTTCGTGAATCTCCCGGTCCGCGACCTGGAGACATCCGTGTCTTTCTGGACGGCGCTGGGATACTCCTTCAATCCCCAGTTCACCGACGAGAACGCCACCTGCCTTGTGATCGATGAGGGTCACATCTACGCCATGCTCCTGGTGCACGACTTCTTCTCGACCTTCACGGACCGTCAGATCGCCGACACCTCCACGACGGTCGAGACCCTGATCGCCTTGAGCGCCGATACCCGGGAGGGCGTGGACGAACTCGCCGACAAGGCCCTCGCCCACGGCGGCAGCCCCGCCGGCGCAACGCAGGACTACGGCTACATGTACGGCCGCAGCTTCCTCGACCCCGACGGGCACCAGTGGGAGGTCACCTGGATGGACATGTCGCAGGTGCCTCCGGCGCCCTGACCGGCGCGTCCCGACCCGCCCGCCGGATTGTCAGTCGCACCTGAGAAGCTGGGTGCATGAGCGAAACGACCACGTCGACGCGGAGCGAGGCCCTCGGCATCCTGCGCACCCTGGTCGGCCGGGGCGACGCCGGCTTCCACGACGGCCAGTTCGAGGCCATCGAGACGCTCGTCGACGACCGCCGACGCGCCCTCGTGGTGCAGCGCACCGGCTGGGGGAAGTCGGCCGTGTATTTCGTCGCCACCCTGCTGCTGCGCCGGCGCGGCGCCGGCCCCACCATCCTCGTGTCGCCCCTCCTCGCGCTCATGCGCGACCAGGTGTCGGCGGCCGCACGGGCGGGGGTCCGCGCCGTCTCCATCAACTCGTCGAACATGCACGAGTGGGACGACGTGCGGCAGCAGCTGCAGCGTGATGAGGTCGACGTGCTACTGGTCTCCCCCGAGCGTCTCAACAACCCGGCGTTCCGCGACCAGCAGCTTCCCGAGCTCATCCGCCGCGTGGGCCTGCTCGTCGTCGACGAGGCGCACTGCATCTCGGACTGGGGCCACGACTTCCGCCCCGACTACCGGCGCCTGCGCGATCTGATCGCCCTGATGCCGCCCGGCGTGCCGGTGCTCGCGACGACGGCGACGGCCAACAGCCGGGTGGTGACGGATGTCGCCGAGCAGCTCGACCACGGCGCCTCCGCCGGCGAGGTGGTCACCATTCGCGGCCCGCTGGCACGCGCCTCGCTCCGCCTCGGCGTGCTTCGCCTGCCCGACGCGAAGGAGCGCCTCGCCTGGCTGCTCAGCCACCTCGGCGAGCTGCCGGGCAGCGGAATCATCTACGCACTCACGGTCTCGGCCGCCGAAGACACCGCCAGGCTGCTCAGGGAGGCCGGACACGCGGTGCGCGCATACACGGGCCAGACCGACACCGCCGAGCGCGAGGAGTCGGAGCGGCTGCTCAAAGACAACGCGGTGAAGGCCCTCGTCGCCACGAGCGCCCTCGGCATGGGCTTCGACAAGCCCGACCTCGGCTTCGTGCTGCACCTCGGGGCGCCCAGCTCCCCCGTCGCGTACTACCAGCAGGTGGGCCGCGCCGGCCGCGCCACCGACAACGCCGACGTGCTGCTCCTCCCGGGCCCCGAAGACGAAGACATCTGGCAGTACTTCGCCACGGCGTCGATGCCGAGCCGCTCCCGGGCCGACGCGGTCCTCTCCGCCCTGCGCGAGAACGGGGGCGCCCCCCTGTCGACGCCCGCGCTCGAAGCGCGCGTCGACATCCGTCGCAGCCCGCTCGAGCTGCTGCTCAAAGTGCTCGACGTCGACGGGGCCGTGCGCCGCGTGCAGGGCGGCTGGGTCGCCACGGGCGAGCCGTGGGCCTACGACGCCGACCGTTACGAGCGCATCGCCGCCGCGCGCGTGGCGGAGCAGCAGAGCATGCTCGCCTACGAACGCACCGACACCTGCCGCATGGAGTACCTGCAGCGCGCCCTCGACGATGAGACGGCGACCCGCTGCGGGCGCTGCGACGCCTGCGCGGGGCCCTGGTATCCCACCTCGGTGGCAGCGGATGCCGCCGCGAGCGCCCGCGCGTCGCTCGACCGGGTGGGCGCGGTCGTCGAGGCCCGGGCGCAGTGGCCGACGGGCGCGGCGAGCCTCGGCGTCGACGTGCGCGGCAACATCCCCGCCGGCGAGCGCGCCGGCCAGGGCCGCGCGCTCGCGCGCCTGACCGACCTCGGCTGGGGCGGTCCGTTGCGCGACCTGTTCGCGCCGGGTGCGGCCGACACCGCGGCGACACCCGCCATGCTGCAGGCCTGTGTGCGGGTGTTGGCCGAGTGGGGCTGGGAGGAGCGCCCCGCCGCCGTGGTGAGCCTGCCGAGCCGCCGGCATCCGCTGCTCGTGGAGTCGGTCGCCAGGACCCTCTCCGACGTCGGCCGCCTGCCTTGGCTGGGGAGCCTCGATGACAACCAGACCGGCCTGCCGCCCGGCGAGGCGGCCGGGAACAGCGCCTATCGGCTCGCGCAGGTGTGGAACCGGTTCTCCGTGGGCGCAGAGGTGGCCAGCGCACTCGGGCAGCTCGGCGGGCGGCCGGTGCTGCTCGTCGACGACCTCGCCGACAGCCGGTGGACCGTCACGGTCGTCGCACGCCTGCTCCGCCGGGCGGGGGCAGGTCCGGTCCTGCCGTTCGTGCTCGCCCTGCGGTCCTGACCCGACTTCCCGGCCTCGCCTACCCGGCGACCCATTTCGTTGGCATTCTGGAAAGGGGACACCGAGCGACGGGAGGCCGAGTTGACGGACGACGAACGTTTCCACGTGCGCCTGGAAGCCGTCGGTCGTGACCCGGAGATCGCGCGCCACACCCTGTCCGGCTTCTACGACGGCGCCGAGTGGAAGACCCACGCGACCACCGCGCGCGCCTACTCCTACCGATACGCGGCCATCGGCGACAACGCGATGACGCTCCGCACCTCGCAGATGAACGGGTACGTCGAGGGCGACATCCCGCCGGGCGACGACTACATCGTGCAGTGGCTCACCGGCGGCCACGCGATCGTCGACATGGGCGGCGACGCGGTGCCGCTCACGGTCGGGCGGCCCATGCTCTTCCCGGCCCACCGTCCCTTCGTCTTCGGCTTCACCGACTACCAGCAGAAGCTCGTGCACCTGAACCGGCAGCAGGTCGACGCGGTGGCCACAGAACTTCACGGGGCTGTTCCCGGGTCGATCCGCTTCGACCACCTCACCCGGCCCTCGGCCGCGTCCATCGCGCTGTGGCATGAGACGGTCGCGCTCGTGTCGCGAACCGTCGCACGGGGCAGCGTGAGCCCGGTGCTGTGGAACGAACTGATACGGATGACGGCGGTCAGCTTCCTGGAGATGTATGCCCCGAACGCCGCCCACGTGCCGGAAGCGCTGCGTCATCCGCGGAACGCCCATGTCCGCCTGGCCGTCGAGTACATCCACGAGTATGCGCACCTGCCGCTCGCGGTCGCCCAGATCGCCGAGATCGCGGGACTGAGCGTGCGTGCGCTGCAGGAGTCGTTCCAGCGCACCCTGGGCATGAGTCCCATGGCCCACCTGCGGCTGGTGCGGCTCGAGCGCGCCCATGAGGATCTGCTCGCCGGCGCGCCGCCGGCGACCACCGTCGGCGACATCGCTCGCCGGTGGGGGTTCGCGCACCTCGGCCGGTTCTCCGCCGCGTACGGCGAGCGATTCGGCGAGCATCCACGCGACACGCTCCGCCGCTGACGACCATCCGGGCGATGCCAACCGGCCGGAAAACGCGGCTGCCGACCGTCATCCGCGCTTGGCGGCTCACCGTGCCGTGTTTCGACGCCCTGCGGCCTAGCCTCAGTCTGCCCGAATTTCTGCCGTCGGCTGGGCCCTGACAGGAATCCGGTGTTGATGGGAACGCTCACGTATGACTCGACCACGACCGTCGACATCGACGATCGGGATCTCGCCCACCTGCAGCTGGTGATCGTGGGGAAGCTGCGCCGGAAGGAATGCTTCCTCTTCACCTGGGAGAACGCCCCCGCCGCCGGCGGCACGACGAGCATTTGGATGCACCCTGCCGCCAACCTCACCCTCAGCTTCTCCGAGAGCAGCCGGCAACTGCGCATCAACCGCGCGTGGGTCGAAGAGCTCGCGGTATCGGCGAACTCGGCGCGCGGCCTCCTCCTCACCCCGGAACCGGCGGACGACGACGGCAGCCGCTGACACGGCATCCGCTGCAGGCCGCCCGGCCCTACCCGAAACGCCCTTTGAGGCGTAAACCGGAAGGACAGGAGACCCTCAAGCAGCACTTCACCTCGAAGGTCTGCACGCACAGCGCGGCAGGCATAGGGAAAGGAAGCATCATGAGCAGCTCAGATCGTCCCGACCGCGAAACACCGGCCGCCGTTCCGGTCGACCAGCAGTCATCGCTACGGGAAGACGTCCTCGCTCGCGAGAAGGAGCGCTACGGTGGCGTGAAGATCGGCTCCGCCTTCTTCGGATGGCTCACGGCCATGGGCACCGCCGTGATATTGACCGCCCTCGTCGCGGCGGCGGGCGCCGCCGTCGGCCTCGGCACCAACGGCAGCCCCAGCCAGGCAGCGGATGCCGCGACGCAGAACGCCACGACGGTGGGCATCGTCGGGGCCATCGCCCTGATCGTGGTCATGCTGATCGCGTACTACTGCGGCGGCTATGTGGCCGGCCGCATGGCGCGCTTCGACGGCGCCAAGCAGGGCATCGCCGTGTGGATCTGGGCCGTCGTCATCGCGATCGTGATCGCGATCATCGCCGCGATCGCCGGCGCCCAGTTCAACGTGCTGGCCAACGTCAACGGATTCCCCCGCATCCCGGTGAATGAAGGCGACCTCACCACCGCGAGCATCATCACGGCCGTGCTCGTGGCCGTGGCCAGCCTCGTCGGGGCGATCCTCGGCGGGATCGCCGGCATGCACTACCACCGCAAGGTCGACCGCGTCGGCCTCGGCCGCTGAGGCGTTAGGAGATCCGCATGATCAGCAACCACAACCTCGGCGCCCTCATGGGCGCGCCCGTGCAGGGCGACGACGACAAGATCGGCACCGTAGGGCAGATCTTCGTCGATCCCGAGAGCGGCAACCCCAACTGGGTCACCGTGCACACGGGCCTGTTCGGGCGCCACGAGACCTTCGTTCCCCTGGACGGCGCCACCTGGGACCACGAGGTGCTGCATGTGCCGTTCGACAAGAAGACCATCAAGGCAGCGCCGCGCATCGACACCGATGAGGCGCTGAGCCCCCAGCACGAAGCCGACCTCTACCGCTACTACCGCGTGGGCGGGTACGACGACCGCGGAGACAGCAACCGCGACGACAGCAACCGCGACGACGAGCACCGGGACCAGCACCAAGAGGTCAGTTCCAGCGGAACGCAGGAGCAGGGCCCCGTGCGACTGCGCAAGTATGTGGTGACCGAGAACAAAGAGGTGACGACGCCGGTCAGCCACGAGGAGATCCGCGTCGAGGCCGAGGGCGACGTGCAGGTCGACACCGCCGATGTGCCCGACGTGGACGTCGTGCCCGACCAGCGGCCCGGGCGGCACGCCAAGGAGGAATAGCCACGAACTACGCTGGGACGCATGAGTACCGCTCCCGTCGCAGCGAAGAAGCCGCAGTCCCGCACGCACCACAACGACGAGTACGTCGACGATTACGAGTGGCTGCGTGACAAGGACGCCCCCGAGGTTGTCGCCCACCTGGAGGCCGAGAACGCCTACACGGAGGAGCGCACCTCCCACCTTGAGATGCTTCAGGAGCAGGTCTTCGAGGAGATCAAGGAGCGCACGCAGGAGACGGACCTGAGTGTGCCGGTGCGTCGCGGCGACTGGTGGTACTACACCCGCACCGTGGAGGGGCAGGAGTACGGCATCCACTGTCGCGCCCCGATCGCCGGGGCCGATGACTGGGCTCCCCCGGTCGTCGCCCCGGGAGAGGCGCTGGCGGACGAGCAGGTCGTCCTTGACGACAACGCCGAGGCCGCGGGGCACGACTTCTACTCCCTCGGCAGCTTCGACATCAGCACCGACGGCAGCCGGTTGCTCTATGGCGTGGACACCGAGGGCGACGAGCGCTACACGATCCGGGTGCGGGACCTCACGACGGGCGAGAACCTGGCCGACGAGATCTCCGGCACCGGCGGCGGCGCCATCTTCGACCCCCGCGGCCGGTTCATCTTCTACACGACCGTCGACGACGCCTGGCGGCCCGACACGGTGTGGCGTCACGAGGTGGGCGCGGCATCCGCTGCTGCACAGGTCTTCCACGAACCCGACGAGCGGTTCTGGGTGGGCGTGGGCCGCACGCGCAGCCGCAAGTACCTCGTCATCGAGGCCGGCTCCAGCGTCACCTCCGAGACCTGGCTGGCTCCGGCCGACGACCCGGACGCCGACTTCAGCGTCGTGTGGCCGCGCACCGAGGGCGTGGAATACGACGTTGAGCACGCGGTCATCGACGGGGAGGACCGCCTGCTCATCGTGCACAACGACGGCGCCCCCGACTTCGAACTGGCGAGCGTGGCTGCGGACGACCCGCAGGGCGAACGACGGATGCCGCTGCCGCACCGCGACGGCGTTCGGCTGGAGAGCGTGGATGCGTTCCGCGACTTCATCGTGATCGAATACCGCCGGGAGGGACTCACCCGGGTGGCTGTCGCCAGCCGGGCGAGCCGCTCGACCGGTGTCGAGGAGCTGAGCTTCGAAGAGACGCTGTTCTCGGTGGGCACCGCCGGCAACCCGGAGTGGGAGCAGCAGACCGTGCGACTCGGCTACACGAGCTTCGTCACGCCCTCCACCGTCTACGACTACGTCGTCGCGACGAAGGAGCTGCGGCTGCTGAAGCAGCAGCCCGTGCTGGGCGGCTACGACCCGTCGCTGTTCGCCCAGCGCCGGGAATGGGCGGAGGCCTCCGACGGCACCCGCATCCCGATCTCGCTCGTCTACCGCAGCGACCTGGTCACCCCGGGCACACCGGCCCCCACCCTCCTCTACGGGTACGGCTCCTACGAGCACAGCATCGACCCGTCGTTCAGCATCTCCCGCCTCAGCCTCCTCGACCGGGGCATGATCTTCGCCGTGGCGCACGTGCGCGGCGGCGGCGAACTCGGCCGGCACTGGTACGAGAACGGCAAGAAGCACCACAAGCGCAACAGCTTCACCGACTTCGTAGCCTGCGCCGAGTTCCTCATCGACAACGACTACACGGCATCCGATCGACTGGTCGCCGAGGGCGGCAGCGCCGGCGGCCTGCTCATGGGCGCGGTCGCCAACATGGCGCCGCAGCTGTTCTCCGGGATCCTCGCCGAGGTGCCGTTCGTCGACCCGCTCACGTCGATCCTCGACCCGTCACTGCCGCTGACCGTGATCGAGTGGGACGAGTGGGGCGACCCGCTGCACGACCCCGAGGCGTACGCCTGCATCAAGTCGTACTCCCCCGTGGAGAACGTGCGGGCCACGCACTACCCGCGAATTCTCGCGGTCACGAGCCTCAACGACACCCGGGTGCTCTACGTGGAGCCCGCGAAGTGGGTGGCGCGGCTGCGGGAGGTGGGCGCCGACGCGCTCCTGAAGACCGAGATGGCGGCCGGGCACGGCGGCGTGTCCGGCCGGTACGGCGCGTGGCGGGAACGGGCGTTCACCTACGCCTGGGTCATCGATGCCGCCCACGCGCATCCGTCGTACGAAGGTGACGTGACCGCCGCCTGACCAGGCTGCGGCGAGCCGGGGCACGCCGCCCCGGCTCGCCTGCCGTGGCTACTTGACGGCGCTGGACGCCGCCCACAGGTTGATGCCCTGGTCGGTGGCGTGCTCGTCGATCGCGGCGAGCTCGTCGGCGCTGAACTGCAGGTTGTCGAGCGCGGCCACGTTGGTCTCCAGCTGGGCGACGGACGACGCGCCGATCAGCGCCGAGGTGACCTGGTCGTTGCGCAGCACCCACGCCAGCGCCATCTGGGCGAGCGACTGGCCGCGCGCCTCGGCGATTCCGGTGAGCGCGCGGATGCTCGCAAGCGTGTCGTCGTTCACCATGTCCTTGCGCGCCGACTTCTCCTTCGCCACCCGCGAGTCGGCGGGGATGCCCTTCAGGTAGCGGTCGGTGAGGAGCCCCTGCGCGAGCGGGGAGAACGGGATGCACCCGACTCCGAGGTCGGCCAGGGTGTCGAGAAGTCCCTCTTCCACCCAGCGGTTGAACATCGAGTACGACGGCTGGTGGATGAGGAGCGGGGTGCCGAGGTCGGCGAGGATCTCGGCGGCCCGGCGGGTACGCTCCGGCGAGTACGACGAGATGCCCGCGTACAGGGCCCGGCCGCTCGTGACAGCGGTGTGCAGGGCGCCCATGGTCTCCTCGAGCGGGGTGTCGGGGTCGGCGCGGTGCGAATAGAAGATGTCGACGTAGTCGAGCCCCATGCGGTCCAGCGACTGGTCGAGGCTCGCCAGCAGGTACTTGCGGGACCCCTTGTTGCCGTACGGGCCGGGCCACATGTCGTACCCGGCCTTCGTGGAGATGACGAGTTCGTCGCGGTGCGCGGCGAAGTCCTCGCGCATCAGCCGGCCGAAGTTCGTCTCCGCGCTGCCGTAGGGCGGACCGTAGTTGTTGGCCAGGTCGAAGTGCGTGATGCCGAGGTCGAACGCCCGCCGCAGGATCGCCCGCTGCGTGGCCAGCGGCTTGTCGTCGCCGAAGTTCTGCCATAGCCCGAGCGAGATCGCCGGCAACTCGAGGCCGCTCCGGCCGGTGCGACGGTAGGGCATGGACTCATAACGATTGTCAGACGGAAGATAGGTCATCCTCCGATACTGCCAGTTCGACCGCTACGAGACCGCCGCTTCGCTCAGCGCCTCCTCCGCCAGGTTCCGTAGCGCGAGGCTGACGGCCAGGTCGGTCTCGTGCTCGAACTCCTCCAGCGCCTCACCGCCGGCCAGGTCGAACCCCGAGGGGACGAGCGCCGCCCACTCCCGGGAGTCGAGCAACGGGTCGGCGAGGTACCAGCGCACGTTCGCCGGTTCGTCGAACAGATGATCGTAGTGACGATCGATCTGGTCCACGCAGACGAACGAGCCGGATCCGACGACCGCGGTGGCCAAGCGGATGCGACGGAGCATCGCCTCCTGCACGGCAGGGAAGCCGGCGAAGAAGAAATGCCATTCGTTGTCCCAGGCATCGGTGGCCCGGGTGAGGCGGTTCAGGATCGGGTGGGTGGCCCAATCACATTGGCGGATCGCGTCATACCGCAAGCGGGGGGCGCATTCATTCGGGTTCATGCAACACCACTTCTATCGACAGTGACAGTGGCGTTAAATACGGCAGGCGTGCAGCTAGGGTACTGATTGCGAGTCGGGTTTAACGCAACTTTCCTTGTTGCACAACCTAGACCTCTCATCCGGGGGTGCGTCATCACCCCTTCGGGGGTCATGACAGGTGCGATCGTTTCTGATACACCGGCAGAACCCGCCCTGTCGGCGGCGCGTGAGAACATGTAGGCATGTCCCGGGCCGCCTTTCCCCTCGTGCAGGCCGGCGACATCATCCGTCTCGTCGGCCCCGCCTCGTTCGAGCGCGCACAGGCCTACAAACGGCGCGGAGCAGTGCTCGACGTGCAGTGGGACGCGGGCCGCGGCAGGCTGACCGGAGTGGTAGCGGGCAGCACCTCTCAGCCGTACCGTTGCCACATCGACCTGGAGGCCACCGACACCGGCTTCAGCCGCCCCCTCGACAGCACTTGCACCTGCCCCATGGACTACGACTGCAAGCACGTGGCGGCGACGCTGCTCATGGCGAACGCCACACACCTGGCTGAAACGGATGCCCTGGCGCAGCCGGCCCAGCGCGAAGCCGTTGCACCGGAGCCGGATTGGAAGCAGTCGCTCACCGACCTCGCGCGGCGGAGCCAAGACCGGGCCACCGGCGCCGCGCCGGTCACGGTCATGGGCCTGCAGTTCGAACTCCGCGAGGAGGCGCCGCGCGCGACCGAGCGCTGGCGTGGCCCAACCACCCGCCCGGTTTCGCCGCGGGAAGCCGCGGCGAAACCGGTGAAGGCCGGCTCGCCCGACGCTGCGGACCGCTACCGGCTCGGCGTGCGCCCGGTCATCCGCAGCGCGCGCGGCAGCTGGGTGAAGTCCACCCTCACCTGGGGCAACATCACGTACCAGCTGAACCGGCTCAATCTCGATCCCGAGCAGCACCGCTGGTTCTGCCAGCTCATCGCCCTGCACCGCGCCGTGCGCGAGGTCTACTACGGGCAGGAGGCCGACTGGCTCTACCTCGATGACTTCGCCAGCCCGCTGCTCTGGCAGCTTCTCGACGAGGCACGCCGCCTCGGCATCGCGTTCGTCGGAACCAAGAAGGACGCCCGGGTGCGGCTCGGTGAACGCGCCGTCGTCGGCCTCGACGCCCGCCGTTCCGACGAGGTGTTGGCACTCTCGCCGACCCTGGCCATCGACGGCCACGGCCACCCCGCTGAGGACGCGGGCGCCGTAGCCGACCACGGCGTCTACGGCTATCGACTCACCCCGCCCGTGTCGATCACCCTGGCCCCCACCGGTAGCCCGCTCACCCCCGAGCAGCGGCGCATCCTCGGCCGGCCGGCGACCGTGACCATCCCCGCGGCCGACGTCGCGGAGTTCCTGACCGAGTTCTACCCGGCACTCCAACGCGTGGTCGAGGTGACGAGCGCGGATGCCTCGGTGCAGTTCCCCGAGATCGCCCCGCCGGTGCTGGTGCTCACCGCCCGGTACCAGCCGAAGCACACCCTGGTGCTCGACCTGGCGTGGGAGAACGGGGTGCCCGCCGAGGCCACGGAGAACGCGATTCTCGACCGCGTGGCGGGCGTGTTCCCCCGTCTCGGCGGCACCGCCCCTGCCGCCGGGCAGAGCGGGTTCCGGTCGCTCACCCTGCAGGGGCTCGACGCTGCCGAGTTCAGCGAGAAGGTGCTCCCCCGCCTGGACGAGCTCGACGGCGTGCGCGTCGACGTCGTCGGGGCACGCCCCGACTATCTCGAGCTCACCGAGGCACCGAAGCTCACGATCAGCACGGTCGAGACCGAGGAGCGGGACTGGTTCGACCTCGGCGTGGTCGTGACCATCGAGGGCCGCAACGTGCCCTTCGGCCCGTTGTTCACCGCCCTCACCAAAGGGCACGACAAGCTGCTGCTCGTCGACAACAGCTACCTCTCGCTCAAGCAGCCGGCCTTCGAGCGGCTGCGTGAACTCATCACTGAGGCCCAGTCGCTGGCCGAGTGGGAGACCGGGGTGCGGATCAGCCGCTACCAGGCCGGCCTCTGGGCGGACTTCGAGGACCTCGCCGACGAGACGGAGCAGGCCGTGGCGTGGCGCGCATCCGTTGCCGGGCTGAACGCACTCACGCAGGTCGACCCGGCGCCCCTTCCCAACGGTCTCCACGCCACGCTGCGGCCCTACCAGCGCGACGGGTTCTCCTGGCTCGCGTTCCTCTGGCAGCACGGGCTCGGCGGCATCCTCGCCGACGACATGGGACTCGGAAAGACGCTGCAGGCGCTGGCGCTGCTCGTGCACGCCGCCGAGCACGGAACGCGGGCGCCGTTCCTGGTGGTGGCGCCGACATCCGTCGTGTCGAACTGGCTGGCCGAGGCGCACCGCTTCGCACCGGGGCTCGCCGCCGTGGGCATCACGTCGACGCAGACCAAGAGCGGGGTGTCGCTGGCGGATGCCGTGGCCGGCGCGCAGCTCGTCGTCACCTCCTACGCGTTGTTCCGGCTCGACTTCGAGGCGTACCAGGCCGAGGAGTGGGCGGGACTCGTGCTCGACGAGGCGCAGTTCGTGAAGAACCGCGCCTCCCGGGCGAACGCGTGCGCGCGCGAGCTGGCCGCACCGTTCAAGCTCGCCATCACCGGCACACCGATGGAGAACAACCTGATGGAGCTGCAGGCGCTGTTCCACGTGGTGGCGCCGGGCCTGTTCCCGTCGGCGCGCCGGTTCGCCGAGGAATACCAGCGGCCGATCGAGGGCAGCAGGAAGGGCACCCCGACCGAGCGCAGCGAGAAGGCGGAGGCCACGCAGCGCTCGGAGCGCCTCGCCCGGCTGCGCCGGCGCATCCGCCCGCTGATGATGCGGCGCACGAAGGAACTCGTCGCCGCCGACCTGCCGCCCAAGCAGGAGCAGGTGCTGAGCGTGGACCTCGAGCCGCGGCACCGCAAGCTGTACGACACATTCCTGCAGCGCGAGCGGCAGAAGCTGCTGGGGCTCATCGAGGACCTCGACCGCAATCGCTTCATCGTGTTCCGGTCGCTGACGCTGCTGCGGATGCTGAGCCTCGACGCCTCGCTCGTGGACGAGAAGTACGCGTCGATGCCGTCGAGCAAACTCGATGCCCTGCTGGAGCAGCTGGAGGACGTGGTGGCGGAGGGACACCGGGCGCTGGTGTTCAGCCAGTTCACGACGTTCCTCGGCAAGGCCGCCGCCCGTCTGGAGGCGCAGGGCGTTCCCTACTGCTACCTCGACGGCTCGACGCTGCACCGGGCGGAGGTGATCAACCGCTTCAAAAGCGGCGAGGCGCCGGTGTTCCTGATCAGCCTCAAGGCCGGCGGGTTCGGACTGAACCTCACGGAGGCCGACTACGTGTTCCTCCTCGACCCGTGGTGGAACCCGGCGACCGAGGCGCAGGCCGTGGACCGCACGCACCGCATCGGGCAGACGAAGAACGTCATGGTCTACCGCCTGGTGGCGTCGGGCACGATCGAGGAGAAGGTCATGGCGCTGAAGGCACAGAAGGCGAAGCTGTTCAACGCCGTGCTCGACGAGGACGCCGCGTTCAGTTCCGCGCTCACGGCCGACGACATCCGCGGGCTGCTGGAGTGACCTGATGGGCGTGCTGCGTACGGTTGGCGTCGCCCTGGCGCTCGGGCTGGGGCTGGGACTGGGGCTGGGACTGGCCGCGGCATCCGCTGTGCCGGGAATGGCCACCGCAGCCGGCGGCCACCCGAGCGGCCTGACGTACGCCGCCCTCGGTGACTCGTACGCGTCGGGACTCGGGCTGCCGCCCTACACCAACCAGCCGGCAACCGGATGCTTCCAGTCGGCGGCCAACTACGCCCACACGGTGGCGTCGGAGTGGGAACTCCAGCTGAGCGACGCCAGCTGCAGCGGTGCCGTCGCGGCGAACATCGTCCGCGCTCCGCAGGAGACCGGGGAGGGGACGGCGCCCCCGCAGTCGACGGCGTTGAGCTCCGACACGGATGTGGTGACCGTGTCGATCGGGGGCAATGACCTCGGCTTCGCCGCAATCGCCGAGTACTGCACGGCATTGTCGGCGGAGGGCCCGATCACCGGCGACCTGCAGCTCGACGACTGCCGGTCGCATTTCCACCCCGACGCGGGCACTGATCTGCTGCAGCAGCGACTCACGGAGGTGGTGGAACCGGCCGTGCACTCGGCCCTTGGCGGCATCGCGGCGGCGGCGCCCCATGCGGTCGTGATCGTGGTCGGGTATCCGGCGATCACGCCCGACGCCGCTCACACTCCGGCCGGCGGATGCTTCCGCTCGGCCGTCAAGGCGGGGTCTGACTCCGGGCGGTTCGCTGAGAACGCGTTCCCGTTCACGGATGCCGACGTGCCGTATCTGCACGGTGTCGAGGCCGGACTGAGTGCGATGCTCAAGCGCCAGGCCGAAGCCGCGGGCGCACTGTACATCGACGCCTTCGACGCCTCCCAGGCCCACAGCGCCTGCGCCGCGGCTTCGGAGGCCTACGTGAACGGGATCACGCTACGTGATCTCGGTGGGAGCACCGCGACCCCGGCTCCCGTACCGGGATCCGGCGCCGGAGCTCCCGCGGAGTTCGACGTGGAACGGGGCGCACTGCACCCGAACACCGCCGGCGTCGCGTTCCTTGCCACTCAGGTGCAGACCGCGATGAAGGCGGCTTTTCCTGCTCCCACCCCGACGGTGTCCACGCCCGGCCCTTCCCCGGCAGCGGATGCGCGGAGTGAATGGACGCTCCCGCTCACCTTCTCGCCGGGGACGGTCATCGGGATCATGGTGGTCCTGGTCGCCACGGGCGCCGTCGTGACCGTCCTGTGGCGTCGACGCCAGCAGGAGCAGGACGACATGGCGCGAGACGGCGAGAGCGGGTCCGACCGTCGTTAGATGGGTAGGCGCGCCCCTCCCGGGCGGCGCCTATTCAGGCCGCGTCGCGCAGGCGCGGGCCGGGGCAGCGCAAACGGGTGGGGACCGCGGCCGTGCCGCGCTCAATACTGTGCTCGGCCATCGCGTGCCCGCAGATGGGGCACCGCGGATCCAGGGGCGGGACGTACGGCGCTTCTTTCTTGCCACGACCGAGCCCCACCTGGGCGGCACCGCTCACGTTGTAGATGAGCCAGTTCCACCGGTTCCAGAAGCCCGGAAGCCCTCGATAGGGATTGGTTTCATCACGTGTAGGCACGTTCGGAATTGTATTCTGTGTACCCGTTAAAGCGCTGGGGTGATCCGCTGGGTCAGGCGGGCGGTGGGGGTGGTGGCGCGGTGAGTGCCGGCGGGCCGCCAGGTGCCGGTGTGGTCGACCCAGGGTGGCGCTTTGACCTGTGGTCTGCCGCGGATCATGCGGATCTGCCAACCGGAGGTGTGGATGGTGTGGTGGTGGTACCAGCAGAGCAGGACCCCGTTGTCGATGCTGGTTTCGTTGATCTGCTGCCAGGGGATGACGTGGTGGGCTTCGCACCATTGGGCGGGGATGGGGCAGTCGGGGATGATGCAGGTGTCGCCGTCGCGGGCGAGGAGCGCTTTTCGTTGTTGCGCGGTGAAGCAGCGCTGGGTTTTGCTCCAGCCGAGGATGTTGCCGTGTTCGCTGAAGATGACCTCTTCGTACCCTCCCGCGCACATGGCCTGCCGGACGGTGCGAAGCGACACGGGCGCCTCGACGCCGTCGACCCACCCGGCGCCCCGGCCGGTTGTCAGGTCGGTGGCGTTCACGTGCACCGTCACGGTCGGCGCCGCACCGCCCATGGTCGGGGTTCCGGGCTGCCGGGCGGCGGCGTCGAAGACCATGCGGAGGATGTCGGCGCGCTTCTCCCCGCCGGTGCGGTCGTCGAGGATCTGCTCGGCGCCGGGGATGAGTTCGCCGGCGTCGATGCGTTCCTGGATGAGCGCCTGTTCCTTCTCTGTCGGAAACGCCGGGCCGGGCAGGGGTGCGCGGGCGGAGAGGTAGGTGTTGAAGACGTTGTCCATGATGCCCCGCAACTCCGGCGTCGCCCCGCCCCGAAGCGGGTACAGGCCGTTGCGGAGCCTGCCGAAGCCGATGCTGCTGCGCGCTTCCCTCCCGACCTCGGTGGGCACAACCCCGTCGGGGTCGAGGCGGGCGGCCCACACCTGCACCTGGCCGCGGATGAGGTCGGCGCTGAACGCGAACCCCGGATACGGTACGTCGGCGGTCTCCGCCGTGACCACACCGGTCGCCGCGGCGACGAGGGCGCGTTCCGCGGCCTGCAGGTCGGCGACCTCCGCCCGCGGCGCCACCTCCGCCAAGCCGGCGGTGATCGCGTCAGCGGAGTCGACGCCGAGTTCCCCGGAGGACAGGCCCGCGGCGACGGCCGGGAACAGCGGCGGGAGGATCTCGCCCATCTCCTGCCGCGGCCGGGTCAGCTCGCCGAGCCGCACCCGCCGGCGTGCTCCGGGCCGGAGACCCGGGTCACCTGGGTGATCAGGTCCGTGCCGGTGCGGGAGCCACGCTTCCACGCCAACGACGCATCACCCAGGCTCCTGTCGGAACGTTTCGCGACCTCCGCCGCGGTGACCACCCGCCCGGCATCGGCGAGCCGACCGACCTGTTCGAACAGGTCCAAACCCTCCAGCAGGGTGTCATCGTTCAGAAGCGACTCGGACAGTTCCGACACCGCTTCCCGGGTCAGCCACGCGGCATATTCCAGCTTCTCAGCAGCGGTGCCGGGCTCGATTCCCATACCACAGATTCTACCAAGGATCAAAGACACCCACGAAAGTTATCCACAGGACGACCGGAAATGCGGCATTCAGTGTCGAATGTCCGAACTAAGCGTTTCCGGACCTCCACGACGTCCGTGAGCTGGTCGATAATGGGTGCAGTGAGAGCGAGGAGGCCGAACTGATGAGGGCACTTGTCGTCGGTGCGGGCATTGCCGGGTTGGTCGCTGCCAGGCAGCTCGGCCTCGCCGGGTGGGACGTCGTCGTTCTTGAAGCGTCGCCCGGCCCGCGTACCGCCGGCTACATGATGGACTTCTTCGGTCCTGGCGTGAAGGCGTCAGAACGGATCGGCCTGTATCCGCGACTTTCCGCGGTCTCCTACCGGGTGGAGGCGGCCGAGTACGTCGATACGAACGGGCGGGTGACTTCCCGCATCGACTACGACCGGTTCGCGCGCGCCGCGGGCGGCAGGGTGCTGAGCCTCCTGCGGCCCGACCTGGAACGGGCATCCCTCGAGTCGCTCGACGACGTACCGGCCGGCCGCGTCGAGGTTCGATACGGCGCTCGCGTGAGCAAGGTCTGGGCGGACGAGCACAGCGCCGGGGTGGACGTGGAAGGAACCGCCAAGGCGACGCTCACCGCTGACGTGGTGATCGGTGCGGACGGAATCCACTCTGTGGTGCGGGAGCAGCTCTTCGGCCCGGAGCAGGAGTTTCTGCGTCCGCTGGGTATGCGCGCAGCCGCGTACATCGCCGACGCCCCGGACCTGCACGATCGGGTCGGAAACAGGTTCCTGCTGACCGACAGCATCGATCGGACGGCCGCGCTGTACGGCATCCGCGGCCGGCGGGTGGCATCCTTCTTCGTCTACCGCGCGACGGGCGACGACGTAGACCAGTCGGGGGCGCGTGACCGTCTCCGGCGGGCGTTCTCCGGCCTGGGCGCCAACGTCGACGAGCTTCTGGCACTGTGCCCCGCCGAGCCGTACGACGACGTTGTGGCGCAGGTCGTGATGCCGACGTGGCATCGTGAACGGGCGATCCTCGTGGGCGACGCGTGCGGGGCGGTGTCGCTTCTCGCGGGCCAGGGAGGTTCCCTTGCGATCGCCGGCGCGGCGCTCGTCGGCGACATCCTCGGACCGGTGACGTCGCCCGCGGGTATCGCGCCCGCACTCGCCGAGGTCGAGGACCGCTGGCGTCCATTCGTCGAGACCGCGCAGGCATCCGGCAGGCGGGCAGCGGCGTCGTTTCTCCCCGCGAACGCCCGGAAGCGGCTCATCCGCCGGTGGATCATCCGCGCATCGGGTCTCCCCGGCATCGACCGCCTCGTGGCGCGGCAGATCGTCAAACGGATCGCCACATAGCGGCTGGTGGGGTCAGACGGCAGCGAGCTCGTAGTCGGGCGCGATCTCGCTGTCGCCCTGCGGGGTGACGCTGATGCGCAACTTCGCCGGGATCTGCTCCTTCATCGCCTCGACGTGGCTGATCAGGCCGATCGTACGGCCACCGGCGCGCAGGCTGTCGAGGGTCGCCATCGCGATCTCCAGTGTGTCGGCGTCGAGCGAGCCGAAGCCCTCGTCGATGAACAGCGTGTCGAGGGTGATGCCGCCGGCCTGCTGCGTCACGACCTCCGCCAGCCCGAGCGCCAGCGCGAGGGAGGCGAGGAACGTCTCCCCTCCCGAGAGCGAGTGCGTGGGACGGGATCGGCCGGTGTGCTGGTCGAGGATCGCGAGGCCGAGCCCGGAGCGGCTCCCCCGGTATTGCAGCGAATCGTCGTGTTCGAGCGCGTAGCGCCCGCTCGTCATCGCCCGCAGCCGCAGGTTGGCGGCGGCCACGATCTCCTCGAGTTGCGCGGCGAGCACGTAGGTCTCCAGGCGCATCCGCTTGGTGTTGGGCTCGTTGCCCTGCACCACGCTCGCGAGTTCGCGGAGCTTCTGGTATTCCTCGTCGAGCGCAGCGGATGCCGCCTGCTGCGCCCGCACGCTGGTCACGATCTGTGCCACCTGGGTTCGTCGCTGGGCCACCGAGCTCCTGGCCGCCAATGCCGCGTCGCGCGCTGTGCGCGCCGACGTGAGCCTCTCGGCAGCGGCATCGAGGTCGACCGGTTCGGCCGGCAGCCCGGCGAGTTCGGGCTCGGCGAGCGTCGCCCGCGCAGAACTCACCGCCTGCTCATGCTCGCGAATGCGCGCGTCGATGGCGGTGATCTCGGCAAGGGTGCGCCGGGCGGTCTCGACCGCCTGCTCGTCTGCGAAGTCGTGCTCCGCGAGCTGGGCGTGCAGCACGGAGGTCGCCGACCGCACAGCCTTCTCGTCCGCTTCCACGGCCGTGATCGCCTGGACGAGCCGGTTCGCCGCCGCCAATTGCTCCTGCAGGCTCTCGACGTGTGCGGCGACGGACTCGAAGCCTCCCAGGTGCTGGGCGACGCGGTCGGCGATGCTGGTGAGGATACTGCTGTGTTCGGCACGGCGCCGACTCGCCGCTTCGCTCTCGGCCCGCAGCCCGGCGAGGCCGGTTGTCGCCGCGTCCAGCTCGCCGCGGAGTCGTTCCCGTTCGGCCTCCAGTCGCTCGGCGTCGGCGTGGGCGGCTTCGACGTCGCGGAGTGCCGCGTGGGCGGCTGCGAGCTCGTCGTCCAGCTGGTCGAGGGTCTTACCGCCGGCGGCGGACCGGGCGCCTGCCAGCCGGGTGGCCACGTCGCCCAGCAGCGCGGTCGCCGCCGCGTATGCCGCCGCAGCCCGATCGGCGTCTCCCTTGGCCAGCTCGATGTCGCCTTCGGTGACCGGCGCGGCGTCGCCGGCGGCCGGCGCCGGGTGCTCCACCGAACCGCACACTGCGCAAGGGTCGCCCGAAACGAGCGCTGCGGCCAATTCCCCGGCGTACCCCGCGAGGCGTTGGCGCATGAGTTCGTGCACGCGGGCGGCGGCGGCCGCATGGGCGCCGCTCGCCTCCGTCTCATCCGCGAGGGCCTGGTCGTGCTCGGACTCCAGCTCACGAGCGAGCAGCGCGGCGTCACGAGCCACGGTGCTGCGCTCGACCCGGCCCCGGGCATCCGCTTCACCCGCGGCCTGCACCCGGGCTGCCGTGAGCGCTGCGGTCACCGAATCGATCCGGGGCGGCAGGGCCTCGATCCGCTCAGTCGCATCCGCTACGGCGGCGGCCCGAGCCTCAGCCGTGCTGTTGAGGTGTTCCGCGTCCGCGTCGAGCTCCGGCAGGCGGCGTTCCTCCGCCGCAACGGACTCGAGGGTGCCGAGCCGGCGCGTGGTCTCATCGATCGCGATCGCCAGCGACTCCGCTGTGCTCTCGCCGGACCCGACGCCGGCATAGGCGGCGCGGGCATCGGCCTCGAGCGATCGCGCCGCGACACGTGCCGCCTCGGCGGCACGCAGGGCGGTCAGTTGCGGCCACACGACGGCCGCGCGACGCGCGTCGGCGAGCGTGCGTCGCTCGGCGTCGATGGCGTCCTGCTCCGCCTCGTGCTCGGCGAGGCGGGCTGCGGCGGCGTCGCGCCGCGACTGAGCCTTCCGGGTGTCGACCAGGGCACGGTGGGCCGCGTCGGCCTCGGCGAACGCCCTGTCGGCCTCGCCGGCGTGGGCCTCTGCCGACTGGAGCTGCGTGTCGAGCGCGGCCAGGGCCGCTTCGAACCACGTCACGCCGGGCTCCTCGGGCGCGGCGTCGTCCTCACCGACCGCCAGCAGGCCCGCGACCAGTGCGGCCTGGTGGGCGACCCCCTGCCGGCCCGACTCGAGCTGCGCCCTGAGGGCCTTCTGCCGTTCGATGAGGGCGGCCTCGATCTGCTCGAAGCGGCGTGTGCCGAACAGTGTGCGGAGCACGGCCTGCCGGTCGTCGTTCCTGGCCAGGAGGAACTGCTGGAACCGGTTCTGGGCGAGCAGGATCACCTGCAGGAACTGGTCTTTGCTGAGCCGCAGGATGCGGTCGAGCTCGTTGCCCACGTCGACCGGGCGGGCCGCAATGCCCTGCCACTCACCGTCGACCAGGCGGTCGAGCTGCGCTGTCGTCTTCTGCACCGTGGTGCCGGTCCCCCGCGCCTTGGGTCGCTCGTACTCGGGCGAGCGTCGAACCCGGTAGCGCGTTCCGCCCTCGTCGCCGACCAGGAACTCGAGCTCGACGAAGCTGGGATCGTCGGCTCCGCAGTGATCGCTTCGCAGCCGCTGCTGGGTGCTCTCGTAGCGGGGAACGCTGCCGTAAAGGGCGTAGCAGATCGCGTCGAGGATGCTCGACTTTCCGGCGCCGGTCTTGCCCGTGATGAGGAACAGGCCGTCGTCGCGGAACGCCTCGAAGTCCACGTGCTGCGCGGTCTTGTAGGGCCCGAAACCCGCGACGGACAGGCGGAGGATCCTCACGCGATGCTCTCCGCGACGAGGTGCTCGGTGATGACGTCGGCGAGGAGCTCACGCTCGAACGGGGTCGGCCCCACGCCGTTTCTCACGTGCTCGAGGAACCCGGCCACGATCTCGTGGTCGCTCTTCTGCTTCACGCGCTCCGCGTACGTCGTCGCCACGGTCTCGGCGGTCACGGCCGGCCGGTGATCGAGCGTGACGCACCAGGGAAAGCGCTCCTGCAGGCGCCGCATGGCATCCATCGGCCGAACCTGGTCGGTGACCACCGCGGCGACCCAGGCGTCTTCGAACGGCGTGTACGCGGCATCCGTGAGCAGCTCGTCGATGTCGCCGGTGATGACCTGCAGGGCCCGGGGCACCGGCAGGTCGACCCAGCGGATGCGCTCGGCCGCGTCGTCGCCCAGGCCGTCGGCGCCGAGGTCGACCAGCCAGGCTCCCCGCGCCTTGCCCGCTTCGGAGAAGGAATAGTGCAGCGGCGCGCCGGAGTACCGCACGCGCTCGCTCAGCCGAGCGCGCCCGTGGATGTGGCCGAGCGCCACGTAATCGGGCCCGTCGAAAACCGACAGCGGCACATAGTCGAGGCCGCCGGCGGTGATGTCGCGTTCCCCGTCGCCCGGGTGCCCGGCCTCGGGTGGCACGTCGACGGCGAAGCAGTGCGACAGCACGACGGCGCGCCCGCCCCGAGCGGCGTGGTCGGCGCGCACACGGTCCATCGCGAACTCGAGCACCTGCGCGTGCGTGCGCAGCGGCGCCTCGGGCCACAGGTGCCGCACGAGCGCGGGCTCGAGGTACGGGATGCCGTAGACGTGCACGTCCCCGTGCTCGTCGCGGAACGTCACCGGCTGGTCATGCTGCTCGGGCCGGGTCATCACGTGCACGCCGGCGAGGCCGGCGAACTCCGACATGAACCCGAGGCGCGCAGCCGAGTCGTGGTTGCCGCTGGTCATCACCACGGATGCCCCGGCCTCCCTGATCGCGGCGAGGGCGCGGCTCAGCACGGTGTAGTACTCCGCCGCCGGGGTCGCCGAGTCGAAGATGTCGCCCGCGACGACCACGACATCGACCCCGTGTTCGCGCACCACGTCGACCAGCGCGTCGAGCACGACGCGCAGGTGCGCGACGGTGGAGTGCCCGTGGAACGTGCGCCCGATGTGCCAGTCGGAGGTGTGCAGGATCTTCATGCGCTCACGCTAACCGCAGCCACCGACACAGACACCGACACCGACACCGACACCCGCCGTACACGTCCACCCCACGCGGCGCCGCACTACGCGAGCGGCTCGTCGGCCTTGCGGAACCACGGCGGGTACACGGCGACCTTCGTGTTCGTGCCCGCTTCGGCCAGGTGCCGCTTCACGACGTCGCGCACCTTCTCGTCGGAGACCCCGATGAGGGCGACCGACGAGATCGGGAACGCGTCGGCGACGAGGAACTCCGCGTCGAGGAGCGCCTCTCCCTCCGCGTCGGCCAGCAGGGAGTGCAGCATCCGCTCGGAGCCGTCACGGCCCGTGCCGAAGCGCGTGAGCGGCAGTGCGGCATCGCGGTCGGCCACGGCCGACTCGCCCGTGGCGAGCGCGGCGGCGGCGCCCGTGACGAGGATCACGAATTCCGCGGGGGCGTAGTGCCCGGCGTCCCCGGCCAGGCGCGGGTCGGGTTCCCTGCTGCGCAGGCTGTCCCACACACGGGCGTGCGGCGACAGGAAGAACGGCACGAATCCCGCCACGGGCCGCCCGGCCACGTCGACCGAGCGTCGCGTCTCTCGCCCGGCGGCCGACGAGACGTCGACCGACGGATGAGCGGACTGCGCACCGGCATCGGCCAGCAAGGCGCCGTCGGAGAGGATCGCGGGGAGGTTCTTGATGTGCGTCACGTGGTAGAGCCGCTGCGTGCCGACCTGGATGGGCTTGCCACGACTCGCCCCGGCCGTGCGTGACGGCGTCGCCCGGCCGGAGGTGCGAGAAGCGGGAGCCCGGCGCACCGCGGCGGGCTTCGCGGGGACCTCGGGTGCGGGTTTCGGGAAGCAGATGGCGCAGAGGCCGTCCTCAAACCCATGGATACATTCGTCGCTCAACCGGTGAACCTTTCCTGCGTTGGCGGCCGGCCCGTGGGCCGAAAGTGCAGGGTCAACGTTACGTGGGTTTCCTGACAACGGATGCCACGGCGAGGCGCCCGCATCGGCCCGGCCCCGTTGCGCGGGTGCCACGCGCCACCCGCGGGACGACGCACTACCCGCGGGACAGGGCGAGCGCGTCCGTGGACGCTGACGCGGCATCCGCGAGCTCCGGCACCTGCTCCTCGCCGGACTCGAGCAGCGTGATGAACGCGCTCAGCTCGGCCACCCCGGCCGGGGTGATGGGCAGGTACTCGGTGAGCGCCGGCGAATGCACGAGGTAAGCCGCCCACTTCGCGCGCGAGATCGCGACGTTCAAGCGGTTCTTCATGATGAGGAACGACATGCCGCGCGGCGCATCGTCGGGTGAGGATGCGGCCAGCGTCACGATCGCGACCGCGGCCTCCTGCCCCTGGAACTTGTCCACCGTCCCCACCCGCACCCGGCTGAGCCCCGCATCGTCAAGCGCGGACCGCACGGTGGCGAGCTGCGCGTTGTACGGGGTCACCACGATGATGTCTTCCTCGGCGAGAGGGTCGCCGTTTTGCGACTCCCCCGGGTCGGTCCACGCCCGGCCGAGCACCGACTGCACCAGGTCGACGACCCGGGCTGCCTCCTCCGCCGACTCCACCGCGTTGCCGTGTGCGGCACCGGCACCACGTGCAGTCCCGGTTCGACGCCGTCGAGCAACCGCTCGGACGCGCACGGGTGCGCATGCAGCTTGCCCTCGTACGACAACCGCGACACGGGCAGGGCGACGGCCGGGTGCATCCGCCGGCTCTCTGCGAGGAAGTACCCGAGCGAGGCCGGCAAGACGTCGTGTCCGTCGCTCACCCAGCCGAGGGCCGACTGGTCGATGGGTTCCGGATGCGTCCCCTGGCTCACCTGTGGAAGCTGCTGGGGGTCGCCGAGCAGCAGCAGGTTGCGGGCGCCGACGCTCGCGGCGATGGTAGAGGCCAGCGAGAACTGCCCCGCCTCATCGATCACGAGCAGGTCGAGGCTCTGCCTCGGCACCCGGGCCGGGTTGCTGAAATCCCACGCTGTGCCGCCGAGCACGAAGCCCGAGTCCCGGCGTTCCAGCGCGTAGAGCAGCTGCCCGTCCTTGGGCAGCTCGGTGTAGTCGGGTTCGCCTGCCGGCCCTCCCTCGGCTGTGCCGCTTTTCGGGACCTTGGCCACGGCACCGGCGTCGAGTCCCGCCTTCACGACGGCGCAGAGCAGGTTCTCGACGACAGCGTGGGACTGGGCGACGACGCCGACCTTCCAGCCGTGCTTCTGCACGAGCTCGGCGATGACATGGGCGCCGAGGTAGGTCTTGCCCGTCCCGGGCGGTCCCTGCACGGCCAGATAGGAATGGTCGAGGTCGAGCAGGCTCGCGACGACAGCGTCGATGCGGTCCTCGCCCTCACGCGCCGGCTCAACGGCCGCGAGCGCCCCGGACCGGGTACGCGGCGGCACCCGTCGCAGAATGTCGACCACCGGGTCGCGTGGCCACGCGGGCTGCGCGTCGACGATGGCCTGCGCCCAGCCGTCGATCGCCGGCTTCTGCTGCCCGGCGGAGGGCGGCGCGGCGGGAGTGAGGGCGCGAGGCAGGCTGTCGTACGCGGTGACGTCCTTTGCGAGAACCTCCTCGACGAGGATGCTGCCGTCGTCCTCCACCTCGAGCACGCGAACGGCACGGGCGGCACGCACGCCTTCCTTGGCGGCGGGGGTGTCGAACGGCGCCGGCTGGTCGTACAGCAGCCACGGGCCGGCCTGGTCGCTGGGCTTGACGGAGCTTCCCGGCCCCCACCGCCCGGACAGCCGCAGGACCCGGCGGTCGGAGCGCTGCTTGCCCTCGCGGTACCAGTCGCGCACCACGGCCGCATGCTCCACGAGGAGCACGTCACGGGTGTCCTGCCATTCCTCCACCGGGTATTCCAGCCGGAAGAAGTGCCCCCACCAGAAGCTCTTCTGCTCGCGCCGGTGGTAGTCGATGGCGGCGGCCGCGAAGGCGGCGGCGGTCTGGTCGGGGGTGCGATCCAGCGCCGGCACCGGAGACGCCGGTGAGGCCGCCAGGCCGAACGCGACACCGGCCAGCCCGAGCAGGGCGTCGCGAAGCGGGGACGGCGGTGGTTCGTCGGCGGCCGACTCGACCGGAGTTCCGCCGATCCGCACCCCGCTCTCCGCCGCGCGGGCGAGCAGCCAGTCGCGCAGGCGCAGCGTGGATACGCAGTCGTACCGGTTGTAGTCGGCGATGGAGTCGAACATCCGCTGGGCCTCGTCGCCCGACCCGAGCAGCTGCAACTCGCGGGCCCTGGCGTATTCGGTGATCGACGCGGCCGCGTTGGTCACCTCTCCCGACCGGAACTCGTCGCCCATGTAGAGCGGCTCCAGCTTCTTGATGGAGTACGACCGCGACCCCACCCGCAGGGCCTTGCGCACCAGCGGGTACAGGTCGACGAGCACGTTCTCGCGCAGCAGCTGGTCGACCTCGTCTTCGCCCACCCCGTGCCGCGCGGCGACGCCGAGCAGGTGCGTGCGCTCATAGGAGGCGTAGTGGTAGATGTGCAGGTCGGGGTGGCGCGCGCGGCGTTCCGCCACATAGTCGAGGAACTCCCGGAGCGCCCGCGCCTCCTCCGCGAAGGTGTGCGCCCAGAACGGGCGGAAGCTCTCATCGGGCTCGATGAGGCCGAACAGGTAGTCGAGGCCCCACCGCTCGGCCGGTCCCTCGGTGTAGAGCGGGTCGCCCTCGAAATCGAAGAAGATGTCGCCCTCGCTCGGCTCTGGCAGCACCGCCAACGCAGAGGGCTGGTACAGCTCGAACGGCGGCGGCTGCCCCTCCTCGGCCCGCAGCTGCAGCCGGGCCTGCGTTGCCAGCGATGCGAGGGTGTTGTCCCCGATCCCGTCGACGCTGGTGAGCGCGCCGGGTGCGTCGCCGACGGATGCCGCCAGCTCGTCTATGGTGCGGATGCCCACCTCGGCGAGGTGGGCGCGTTGCGTCACCCGCATCCCCGCCACGAGCAGGAGGTCGCGGCTGGCCTGCACCTCCGCCTCGCACGTCGTGCACCGCCCGCACACCGCATACCCGGCCGCGCCCCAGGCCAGCGGCCGGTCGTCGGCGAGCCGCTCCCCGATGATCTGCAGCAGGCGCGCGCGGCGCTTGCGGTACACCGGGCGGATGTCGGCGACGCGGTGTTCGCTCACGCTCCCGTCGCCGAGCAGCAACTGCACGGTCTCGGCCGGGCGCACGCCGATGCGCTCGAGCTGCTCGGTGTATGCCGCGAGCTGCAGCAGCGCCGTGACCCGCGCGGTGCGGGCGAGCTTGGTGTCCTGCACCAGGTAGCTGCCGTCTGGCTGCCGCACGATGAAGTCGGCGAAGCCGAGGAACGCACCGGTGGCGGTCGAATCGTCGAAGAACGTCGCCTGGAAAACGACGTCGTCGCCGCGGTCGAACGCCTCAGTGGTGGCGGCCGCAACGCCCTGGAGATCGGCCCGCGTCATGCGCTGGGGCCTCGGGATCTCGGCCACCCGGTGCGTCTGCCGGTACCGCTCGAGCACGCGGTGCTCGTGCTCGTCGCCCAGCCGGGAGGTGCGCTCGAGCATCTCGTCGACGGGGTCGGGCACCGCGTCGATGCGGCCGAGCTTCACGTCGAGCGCGCGCAGGAACGCGAACTCGCACTTCGACGCGGTCGTGAGGTCGCTGGCGCTCGTCACCCACGTGTCGTCAAGCCGGAACATCCGCGCCTCCTCCCATCGCATCCGCTGCCCTTCGAGCGTAACGGTGGCCACCGACAATCCCGGTGGGGCGGCCCCCGGCGGCACCCGTTGGGCCCTATGCTTCTCAATCACCACCGCCGTCGCGACCGCCCGGCGACACCGCAGGCCGAAAGGACGACCGTGACTCCGGAGATCAACTACTGGGCCGTGATCCTCGCCACGCTCTCGAGCATGGTCGTCGGGTCGATCTGGTACACGCCGAAGGTCTTCGGCCGCTACTGGATGAAGGCCGCGAACGTCACCCCGAGCGGCAGGGCAGCGGATGCCGTCGTTCCGATCCTCATCACCCTCCTGGTGAGCTTCGTGACGGCCTGGGTGCTGGCCGGCGCCACCTACATCGCCTGGGACTTCTACGGCGGCAGCTACTTCCGCAACGCCGTCGTGACGGCTCTCATGCTGTGGGCCGGGTTCACGGCCGCCCGGTTCATCACGCACGACGCGTTCGACCAGCGGCCCCGCGGGCTCACGCTCCTGAACGTCGCGCACGAGCTCGTGACCATCCTCGTGATGTCGATCATCATCGGGGTGTGGCCGGCCTAGCCGCGCCCGCGCCGGGCTAGGCCGGAGTCTCCACCAGCCTGGTCAGGTGACGCAGGTCGTCGTACCGTTCCGGCACGGTGACGGAGGGGAGCAGGATCTCCCACATCTGCCGGATGCGGCCGAGAAGGTCGTGCCGCGAGGTGAAGACATTCGCGACCAGCTGCACACCGGTGAACGACGGGATGATGAACCACGCCAGCACGTCGGGGGCCACATTCTCGTTGATGTCGCCTTCACCGATGCCCGTGCGGATGAGGTTCTCGAACGTCACGAGCCAGTCGCGGTACGGCTCGATCACCTGCGGCTGAAAGGACGCCGCCTCGGTCGTGAGGCGGATGCCCGCCTGCACGACGGGGTCGGTCATCAGGTGCCGGCCGAGGTCGGCGCACAGGAGGATCATCGTCTCGAGGGCGGGCCGGCCCAGCGCGATGATCGCCGTTCCCGACACCTGCGAAATGCGGTTCTGCTCCTCGATGACAGCCAGCGCAAGGTCGTCCTTGCTGTCGAAGTGGAAGTACAGGGCGCCCTTGCTGACATTCGCCTCCACCGCCACATCGGCGAGCGAGGCGTTGCCGTAGCCGAGGCGTTCGAAGACCACTGCCGCACCACGGATGATCGCCTCCCGGGTTGCGAGAGCGCGTGCTTGCCGTGCCATGTGCCTCCTCGCCGCTGCCTGGTGACGCCACGTCGGCGGGCCTTCTCACCCGCGCCGCTTGCATCCTAGGGGCTACCGTGCCCGAAGTCCCGGACGTCGCCCACCCGCGACGCCCCGGTCGCTCGCCGGGCGAATCGCGCCGCGACGACAAGTCCTCCCCCGATGACGGTGACGGCGACAACGAGGACCGTCACCCACGCGGCCTGCACCACGACGCCCGCTGCGACCCACAGCAGAACGGGCAGCCCGGAGGCTACCAGCACCCACCCGAATGCCTCCGCGACGACGAGACCCAGCCGCCATCGTCTCGCCGTCGTTTCGCTGCCGGCAGCCTCGCTCATCGCACGCCCTTCCCCCGTTGCGGCACTCTACCGTACATACCGTGCGACCGGTTTTGGAGCCGCAACGCCACGACACATGTCTGCCGGGCGCTCGGACGGGGCCGCCCCGGCCCCGTCGACCACGTACACGGCGCCCGAGCCGATGACCCGGAAGTCCGTGCCCTCGACGACGATCGTCCTCATCGATGCTGAGCACCCGCGGGCTGTGCGCCACCGCTCCAAGCAGCCGCCCGATGCGCCCGCGCCCGGCGGCGTGGGTGCGGTCAGTCACGGGGCAGGTCCTCGGGGTAGGTATCAGGGTCGGTTTTGTGAATGGTGTCGCGGCCCAGTACCTGCCGCGTCATGGCACGGACGGATGTCGTGTCGTCGGCATACGCCACGGCGAAGTCGCGACTGCTGTGGGCCCAGCCGATGCGTCCGCCGGCGTCGATGATGATGAGCCCGCCGTCGCCGCCCACCAGCCGGAGCCGGTCGAGCGCCGCCTCGGCGGCCTCGGCGGGCGAGCCGGTGGCGAGCGCGGCCATCGCATGGGAGGCGAGTGCCACGCGGGTGATCTCCTCCCCGGTGCCCGAGACGGAGACGCCGCCGATGGCATCCTCGGCGTAGAGACCGCAGCCCGGCAACGGGCTGTCGCCCACGCGTCCCGGCAGTTTCCCCGCCAGTCCCCCGGTCGACGTTCCCGCGGCGATGTGCCCGGCTGCATCCAGGGCCACGCAGCCGACGGTGTCGGAGCCGATGTGGCTCTCGCGCTTGCCCGGCGCCACGAGATCGGCGGGGTGTACGAGTTCCACGCCCCGCTCAAGGGCGAAACGCACCGCCCCCGCTCCGGCCAGCAGCACGGTCTGCTCGGTGAGGAGTTCGGCCGCCAGCGAGATCGGATGCCGCACGCCCTGCACGGCGGCGACCGCGCCGACGTCGAGAGTGGCGCCGTCCATGAGCGCCGCATCGCATTCCACGTCGCCGTGATGGTTCACGACCGACCCGAACCCGGCGTTGAAGGTCTCGTCGTCCTCCAGCACCCTGATCGCCGCCTCAACGGCCGACGTGGCCGCGCCGCCCGATTCCAGGACCGCCTGCCCTGCGCGCACGGCTCGGGCGCAGCCGAGCCGGCTGGCCTCTTCCTCCGACGGATGGATCGACTTCGCACCGCCGTGCACGATGATCGCCCACTGCAGTCGTTCCCTTTCAGCCATACAACGCCTCCTCGCCCCTCACACCCGCCGCACCGGCCGCGGCATCCGCTGGCCCGCCCGGTGACGGCCCGAAACCGGGCCCGGGCACGAACTCCTGCACCTGCTTCCAGCTGCCGGCCACGTCGGTCGGCATCAGCACCACGAGGTCCTCCGGCCCCGCCATGCTGAGAGCGCCCATCGCCTCACGCTCGTCGATGTCCCGGCGCACGTGTTCCACGCGCATGCCGGCAGCGATCGCGCTGTAGAGGTAGGGACCGCGGTAGACGGACCGCTCGAGGACGCGCATCAACGGATGCGTCGGTGCGCACGCGGGTGCGGGCTCGGCGGAGAATTCGCGGGACATAACCCGAATGTAGACACGAGTGACGGCCGGCGGAAGGCCTTGCCTCGGGGCCCATCTGTGGGCCTCGGATGGCGCGCGTGCTGGGCGCTGGGGCGCGTGTGGCACGCCACGCGCGCGGCGGCGCTGCGTGGGCGTGCCGGCGGCGGCGGGCCCACGATCGGCTGGCGCTAGGGCGTGGAAGACCTCACCACGGCCGGCAGGGGGTCGACGGCGCGGCTCCGCTGGGGCGCCGGCGGCGTCGGGGCCGTTTCGATGGGGTCACCGATGCGGATGAGCCACGAGTGCAAGGCCGCGGCGTACTCGTCCTTGATGTGCGCGTACGCCGGGTCCTCCGCTCGGTTGTCCTTCTCGGCGGGGTCGAGCCCGCGATCGTAGAGTTCCTCTCTCGGGCGTGGCTCCAGGTGCCGGTCGCCCATCATTTGGCGGGTCTTGCTCTTCTCCAGGTCGATGGCGAGCTGAAGGTTCGGACCGGGCTCGTAATTGCGGATGTACGCGTACGAGGCCGACCGCACGGCGCGCTTGGGATCGTAGGTGTCGTGGTAGTCCTTGGCGGAGTACACCAGCCGGCCGGGGTCGCCCTCGGATTGTCCGCGCAGCACGGGCAGCAGTGACACGCCTTCGAGCTCAGCCGGGGCGGCGCCGCCCGCCAGTTCGATGAGGGTCGGCACGAGGTCCATGTGCGAGACGACCGTCGAGACGCGATGCGGGTCGACGCCCCACGACACCGGGGGCCTCACGATCAATGTGACCCCGGTCCCCGAATCGCGGAGGGTGCTCTTTCCGCCGGGGAAGGCCGCCCCGTGGTCGGTGGTGAGGATCACCATCGTGTTTGCCGGGTCCAGTGTGGCGTCGAGGGCTGCCATGAGGCGTCCGAAGCCGTCGTCGAACTGGGCGATGGCGCCGTAGAAGTCGGCGATGTCGGAGCGCGTGCCCGCATTGTCGGGGAGGAAATCAGGCACGTCGACCTGGTCCGGATCAGCCGGGGAATAGTCCTCGTGCGGCCACGGACGGTGCACCTCCCAGGTTCCGACGGTCAGGAAGAGGGGGTCGCGCCGCTCGGCGGGAGCGAGGTGCGCCAACCAGTCCTCGGTGGCCTCGACGACCTGGTTGACGCGGGGCAGAAAGCCCTGGCCGGGGCACTCATCGAAGCCGAGCACCGTCGGGTCGACGTTCTCGTGCTGGAGACCGATGAGCGCCGAGTGGTAACCGTACGGGCGCAGTCGTTCGGGCGCCGTCAGGACGTTCTCGCGGTAGCGCCAGGCGTTGTGGCTGAGCCCCTGGATGCCGTTGACGTACGGTGACATGCCGGTGAACAGGGCTCCGCGGGCCGGGGAGCAGAGCGGAGCCGCGGAGTGCGCGTTCTCGAACACCACCGAGCGCTCGGCGAACCGCGCGATGTTCGGCGAGGGAACGTGGGTCATCCCGTAGATGTTCAGCCACCGGCCAAGATCATGACAGTGGATGAGAACGACATCGGGATGCAACGGCTGGGTCACCTGGGGGTTCCTTTTCATCATGGTTGTTCTGTCCCGTTTTCAGACGGGCTCGTCTCAGGGAGGGACGCACGTCCCGGATCCGGGCCGGTGCACGGGAGTGCACCGGCCCGGCGTGTGCGGGTCAGCTGGTGGGCAGTCCCTCTTTCTGGATCAACGCCTCCAGCTGCTGCTGGATCTTTTTCATCCCCTCCTCCGGCGAGACCTTGCCGGCCGCGATCTGCTGAAGGTCGGGCTCGGTGAAGTTCAGCATCTGGGTCGAGAACGAGAAGCGCAGCGACGTCGGGTCGTCGGGGAGTCCGGCGGCCGTCTCCTTGACAGCGGCGAGCGCCTGTTCCGAACCCTTCGGCAGGTCGCTGGCGCTGTAGGCCTCCTCGCGAACGGGGATGCCTCCCGCCTGGGCGAACAGCGTCTGCGCCTTCGCCGAGGTGATCCAGGTGATGAACTCGAGCGCTGCCTTGGCGCGCGCCTTCGGCAGGCCGCTCGGGATGGCCAGCGACCACAGTCCGGTGGCCGAGGACGACGTGCCTGCGGGGGTCGGCGGGAGCGGTGCGAAGCCAACCTTTCCAGCCACCGAGGAGTCCGACTCGCTCTCGAGTTGCGCGGCCGCGGCGGCGACCATGTAGGTCTGGCCCGCGTCGCCGGCCTGCATGGCCGCGATGGCCTGCGCCTGCCCGATCGTCGTGGTCGCGGCAGGCCCCTGCTTGGCGAGCTCACGGAATCGGGTTGCCGCCAGAACGGCTTCGCTGCTGTCAGCGGTGGGCGTCCAGTCTGTTCCCGGGTCCTTGAACCACGCGCCGCCGGCACCGTTCAGGAGCGACTGGAACTCGAAGGTGGTGCTGTAGGTGCCGGGAACGCCCTGCGTCCGGTACACGCCGCCGTACTTGAGGTCACCGGATTCCTGGATCTTCTTGCCGTTGGCGATCATCTGGTCCCACGTGGTGGGCACCTCGAGGCCGAGCTTCTTGTAGACGTCGGTGCGGTACACGAAGATGTCGACGTTGCCGAGGATCGGGAGGTTGGTGAGCTCCCCTGAGCTGTCGAAGATCTTCTTGTCGGCGTTCCATCGGCCGACGTTGCTGTAGCTGTAGATGCTGTCGTCCGGCTTGTAGCTGGGGTCCACGTCGGTGAACGGCTGGATCCAGCCGTTCTCATTGAACTGGACGAGGTCCTGTTCGTTGATCTGGTAGACGTCGAAGGTGTGGCTCTGGCTCTGGACGTCGTTGACCTCCTGGGTCTTCACGTCAGGGTTCGGGAACGGGCGGAGATTGATCCTGTTGCCCGTCTCCTTCTGGTACTCCTGGATCAGCTTGTCGTATGCCGGGTTCCAGGGCGCCTGGCTGGTCGGAACGGTCAGGGTCACCGCGTCGCCCTTCCCGGACAGCGACCCTCCGCCTCCGCCCCCGGTGCAGGCGGTGAAGCCCAGCAGGGCGACGGATGCGGCGAGAGACGCCGCGGTCGCCCGGAGCACGGTCCTCCGGGGTGCGTGTGCTGCTTTCATCTTTTCCCTATCTCCTTTGATGTGATGGTGCAGGTTGGGTTCGGTGGTGTGCGGGCTCATCCCTTGACGGATCCCGCTGTCAGCCCCGCCACGATGTGGCGGTTGGCGAAGACGGCCAGGAGGATCATGGGAATGGCCGCGATCGTTCCCGCGGCCGCAAGCTGTCCCCATGTCACGGCGTACTGCTGCAGGAAGCCCGCGATCCCGACCGTGATGGGCGCTGTCTCCCCGCCCGAGGTGAGGGTGAGGCCCATGAGGAACTCGTTCCACGCCATGATCCCGACGAAGACGCCCGTCGCGGCGAGGCCGGGACGCACGAGCGGGAGCATGATCAGCCAGAACGTGCGCATCTCGTGGGCACCGTCGACGAGCGCTGCCTCCCGCAGTTCGTTCGGGAGGCTGGAGAAGTAGCTGCTCATGAGCAGAACGGCGAACGGCAGGTTGAAGAGGCTGTTGACCAGCACGAGACCCGGCACGGTGCCAAGGAGCCCCATGGTGTCGAGCAGCACGTAGAGTCCGGGCACGAGTGTCGCCGGTGGGATGAGCGGGATCACACCGGCCAGGGCCAGGGCAGGGAGCCGCACCCAGTTCGGCGGCGCGAGCTTCGCGAGCGAGTATCCGCTGACCGAACCGATGGCGAGGCAGAGGAAGACGGTGCCGACGACGATGCCGACGCTGTTGAGCAGCTGCAAGAAGAGCGTTCCGCCGCTGAAGATGTCCGTGTAGTTGCCCACCCAGAACGGGAACTCCCACTTCGAGCTGACGATGGCGCGGTTGGGCAGGAAGGCCAGGAGCGTTGCCCAGGCGATCGGGGCTGTAACGGCGATGAGAACCGCGACGAGGAGGATCTCGACGATGATGTTCGGCCGACGCGACTTCAACGTGCTGCTCATGAGCGACCTGCCATTCTCGAGCGGGTGAAAAGCGCGAGCAAGAGGATCGCGATGGTGATCGCCACGACGAGGATGCTGAACGCTGCGGCCTCGCCGTAGTTGAGGTCCTGGAAGAACCACAGCTGGATGCGCTGGGACACGAGCGTCGTGGCCCCGTTCGGTCCGCCCGAGGTCAGCAGGTACATCTCGTCGAAGACCTTAACGCCCATCACGACGCGCACCACGGCGACCGCACCGATGGCGGGGGCGAGCAGCGGCAGGGTGACCCGGCGGAGGATCTGGCCCTCACTGGCCCCGTCCATGCGGGCCGCCTCGAGCAGTTCCTCGCTGATCGACTGCAGGGCCGTGTAGATGAACAGGAACACGACGGGCGTCCAGTGCCAGATGTCGAGGGCGATCAGGCTGAGCATCGCACCGTGGCCGGAGTTCAACCAGGTCTGGCCCGGGAGGCCGAGGTTTTCGAGGACCTTGTTCAGGCCACCGGCGGTCGGACTCAGGATCAGGAGCCAGATCAGGCTGACGACGACGGGAGCGATCACCGCCGGCCAGATGAGGACGTTGCGCGCGACGGGAAGCATGAGCACGGCGCGGTTCACCAGGAGCGCGAGGACGAGACCGGTGATGATGCTGCCGAGCATCGTCGCGATGATGAAGACCGCGGTGTTCCCGAGCGCCTCCCAGGCATCCTTGTTGGCGAGGACGGCCTGGAAGTTTCCGATTCCGATCCAGTCGAAGCTGAATCCGGTGGCCCCGAGGTCGACCTTTGAGAGGCCCATCTGGACGACTCGTGCGAAGGGAAGGGCGCCGAGCGCGAGGCAGAACACCACGAACGGCGCCAACGCGATGACGGCGGTCCTGGCCGTGTTCGACCCCGGGCGGCGCCTGGCTCTCGTCGTACCGAGTGCGCCGCTCGACGCGCTCATTGCGGAACCCCGGAACGGGCGCGCGCGCCCGCCGCGCCTTGCAATTGCTGCCACACTGTCACGCTGATTCCCCATCCAAGCATCGTTGATTCGGCTGGTAGATCGATCTAGCGCTAGATCGATCTAGCTGATGCTAACAGCTCGGTTCGTGCGATTCAAGCAGTGGGCGCACACCCGCACGAGGCGCGGACTTCGAGGTGCATCGTCATCGGTTCGATGTCCACGGCCGGGTCGCCCCGCAGCCCGGCGAGGATCCACGAGGCGGCGCTTCCGCCCAGCGCCGCGGGCCCCACCGCCACCGATGTCACCGGTGGTGAGAACACCTCTGACTCGGGCAGCCCGTCGAATCCGATCACGCTGATGAACCGATCGGAACGTGCCGATTCCCGAAGTGCGTGGAGGAGGGCGAAGGCGATCACGTCGCTGTGGCAGACGACCGCATCGAACTCGATCCCCGAATCCAGGAGCTGCGCGGACAACTCCATTCCGCTCCGGATGCTCGTCTCCCCCGGGAACTGCCGAATGAGCTGTGCCCCCGGATGCGCCTTCAGCGTCTGCTCGACGCCGGTCATACGGTCGTACCGGGGCCCCGCCTTCTCGGGACCACCGAGGTAGACCAGTCGCCGGGCGCCGTGCACGACGACGAGATGCTCGGCCGCGAGAGCGCCACCCTGCATGTCGTCGGGAACGAGACTGGGGATGTCGTTCATCGATCTGCGAGTGATCGCGAGCACCGGCAGGCTCATCCCCGCGCTGAGGACGAGCGACTCCTCGCCGCCCACCGCGGGCGTGTAGGCGAATCCGTCCACCGGGTATTCGAGCATTGCGCGCACGAGGCGCTGCTGGCGGGCCGGCTCGTCGAAGGTGTTCGTGACCATGGTCATGAACCCGGCTTCGGACGCGACCTCTTCAAAGCCGAGCGTCATCGCCGAGAAGAAGGGGTTCGAGACATCCGTGAGAAGCAGCCCGAGCAGTCCGCTGCGATTCGTGCGCAGTGTGGCGGCACCGCGATGGTAGACGTATCCGAGCGCCTCCATCGATGCCTGCACGCGCACGCGGGTCTCGGGGCTCAAGCGACCCGTGCCGCGCACGACCATCGACGCAGCCGCCCTGGAGACGCCGGCGTGCTCGGCCACGTCCTGGAGGGTCACTCGCTTCATTCCATGCACGTTATCGCAAGCGCCGTCCCCGGTCGCCACCGGTCCTCCCGTCGGGGAGCACGTTCCCGGTCCGAGCGGCTAGCGTGGTACGCAAATGTCGCACCATGACCAAGCCTCCAGCGCACCACCGGCGGATAGCCGGTCGAACGCACCCGACATGCACCGCAATCGGGAAGACGCGGGGCACCCGCCGTCGTGCTGCGCACCGAGCCGGACTCCCGCTGCGCCGGTGAGCGTCGGCATCGGAGGCCCTCCGGCTGCCGGTGGCGGCAGCCACCGCATCGAGCAGGCCACGCTCACCGGTGGGCGGTTCCTGATGGGCGACTCCACCGGCGACGGCAACCGCGCCGACGGCGAGACGCCGGTGCACGAGGTCGAGGTGGCGCCGTTCTCGATCGACGTGACCAGTGTCACGAACGCCGATTTCGCGCGTTTCGTCGACGCGACGGGGTACGTCACCGAGGCGGAGAGCTTCGCGTTCTCCGCGGTCTTCCACCTCGCGGTGGCGGCGGAGCCGGACGAGATCATGGGCCCGGCGGTGGGGGCGCCCTGGTGGTACGGGGTCCGGGGCGCCGATTGGCGGCATCCGGGCGGATCACGCTCGTCGGTCGATGGCCTGGACGACCACCCCGTGGTGCACGTGAGCTGGAACGACGCCGTAGCCTACTGCGCGTGGGCGGGCCGGCGACTCCCCACCGAAGCGGAGTGGGAGTACGCCTCTCGCGGCGGCCGGGGCGGCGCCCGATACCCGTGGGGCGATGAGCTCATGGCCGGCGACGGCCGATGGCGGGTCAATATCTTCCAGGGCGAGTTCCCCCAGCGCAACACAGCGGATGACGGCTGGCCGACCACCGCGCCCGTGCGTTCGTTCGAGCCCAACGGTTACGGCCTCTGGCAGACGGTTGGCAACGTCTGGGAATGGTGCGCCGACTGGTTCGACGCCGGCTACTACGGTCGATCGCCGCTCGAGTCTCCCGCGGGCCCGATCGACGGAGCTGCCCGGGTCATGCGCGGCGGCTCCTATCTGTGTCACTCGTCGTACTGCAATCGCTACCGCAACGCGGCTCGCTCGTCGAACACGCCGGACTCCTCGATGGGCAACGCCGGCTTCCGGACCGTGGCCCTCTAGACGCTGCGCAATCCCCTGGCGCGCGAGTAGCGTGGCGGCATGGCCGAGACCAGCGCGGGCATCCTGCTCTTCCGGCGAGCGCCCGCGCTCACGGTGCTGCTCGGCCACATGGGCGGCCCGTTCTGGCACGGCAAGGATGCCTCCGCCTGGTCGATCCCGAAGGGAACCTTCATCGCCGAGGACGAAGAGCCCCTCGCCGCCGCCCTGCGCGAGTTCGAGGAGGAGATCGGGCGGCCGGCCCCTGACGTCGCCTACCGCGAACTCGGCGTCTTCCGCTACTCCTCCGGAAAGCTCGTGTGGGTGTTCGCCGGTGAATCCGACTTCGACGCCGGCCGGGTGGACAGCAACACGTTCGAGCTCGAGTGGCCGCCGCGGTCGGGCCGGCGCCAGTCGTTCCCGGAGCTCGACGCGGCCGGCTGGTTTCCCCTCCGGGATGCGCGGCCGCGGCTCGTGAAAGGCCAGCGGGCGGCGCTCGACGCTCTCGCCGAGCTCGTCACCCCGGCGCACCCGGCGCACCCGGCGCACCCGGGCGCATCCGCCTCGTGAGGGGTCAGGTTTACCTAGTGTGAGACGGGGCAACACTAGGTAAACGTGTCCCCTCACGGGGGCGAGACAACGGGGCTGCCCGAGCGCTACCATTGACTGCCCCGTGCGCCGCCGACCGAGCAGCGGGGCCACCACGCCCCGCGGTGCACCGCCGCCGCCCGCCGCCCCGCCACCGGCGTCACCTCTCCACACGTCGTCATCTCCTCAGAAGGATTTTCGTTGGCCCTCCTCACACTGGTGCTCCACCACGCCAGGCCGTACACGCGCTGGATCGTCGCCGTCTTCGTGCTCCAGCTCGTCTCGACCATCGCCGCGCTCTACCTGCCGAGCCTGAACGCGCAGATCATCGACAAGGGCATCTCCACCGGCGACACCGACTTCATCTGGTCGACCGGCATGACCATGCTCACCGTGTGCCTGGTGCAGGTCGTCACGGCGATCGGCGGCATCTACTTCGGCGCCCGCACCGCCATGGCCGTCGGCCGCGACCTGCGCCGCGACGTGTACCGCAAGGTCGACTCCCTGAGCGCCCTCGAGCTCAGCCGGTTCGGCTCCGGCACCCTCATCACGCGCGGCACCAACGACGTGCAGCAGGTGCAGCTGCTGGTGCTGATGACCCTGAATTTCATGGTCTCCACCCCGATCATGTGCATCGGCGGCATCATCATGGCCCTGCGCGAAGACATCGGCCTCTCCTGGCTGGTGTGGGTCTCCGTGCCCGTGCTGCTGGTGATCGTCGGGGTGCTCGTCTCCCTGCTCATGCCGCTCTTCCGCCTGATGCAGGAGCGCATCGACGGCATCAACACCGTGCTCCGCGAACAGATCATCGGCATCCGTGTGGTGCGCGCCTTCGTGCGGGAACCGTTCGAGTCGGAGCGCTACCGCCTGGCCAACGAGAAGATCACCCGCGTGTCGGTGAAGGTCGGCAACCTGTTCGTGCTCATGTTTCCCGCGATCATGATGGTGATGCACCTCGCCACCGCCGCCGTGCTCTGGTTCGGCGGGCACCGCGTGGCCGACGGCGAGATGGAGATCGGCTCGCTCACCGCGTTCCTGCAATACCTCCTGCAGATCCTCGTGGCGCTGATGATGGGCGTCTTCATGACGATGATGATCCCGCGCGCCGTCGTCTGCGCCGAGCGCATCCGCGAAGTGCTCACCACCGACTCCAGCCAGGCGCTCGTCGCCGACGAGAAGCTGCCCACCCCCACCCGCGGCCGAGTGCGCTTCGAGAACGTCACCTTCGGCTACCCCGGCGCCGAGCGCCCCGTGCTCGACAACGTCAGCTTCACGGCCGAGCCCGGCCAGACCACCGCCATCGTCGGCTCCACCGGCTCCGGCAAGACCTCGCTGCTGAACCTCGTGCCGCGCCTCTACGATGCCGGGGCGGGCACGGTGTCGATCGACGGCGCATCCGTCACCGACCTCACCCGCGGCCAGATCTCGCGCGTCGTCGGCCTCGTTCCGCAGAAGCCCTACCTGTTCTCGGGCACCGTCGGCTCCAACCTGCGCTTCGGGCGAGCGGATGCGACGGAGCACGAGCTCTGGAACGCCCTCCGCATCGCGCAGGGCGACGATTTCGTGCGCGACATGAAGCGCGGCCTCGACGAGCCCATCGCCCAGGGCGGCACCAACGTCTCCGGCGGCCAGCGGCAGCGCCTCTGCATCGCCCGCGCGCTCCTCGCGACCCCCCGCGTCTACCTGTTCGATGACTCGTTCTCGGCTCTTGACGTGACAACGGATGCCCGGCTCCGCGCCGCCCTCGCCGGCGCCACCCATGACGCGACGGTCATCATCGTCGCGCAGCGCATCTCGACGGTGACGAACGCCGACCAGATCCTCGTGCTCGACAACGGTCGCATCGTGGGCCGCGGCACCCACGAGGAGCTCCTCGAGTCGAGTGAGACCTACCAGGAGATCGTGCGATCCCAGCTGAGTGTGGAGGCGGTGGCATGACCATCCGGAAGAAGAACACGGCCCGCGTCGGCGGCAAGGCGGCCAGCGAGATCCGCGCCGAAGAAGCCGTCGCCGAGCACACCGCCGCGGCCGTCGCCGCCGGTGAGGCGCAGACCGAGGCCGCTGTCGGCACTGTGCTCGTGACCGACACCCCGGCCGAGGAGGAGTTCGTCCCCGGCCAGTCCGACGGCGACATGTTCGGCGGCACGCCCGCCCGCAAGGCCGCGCACTTCTGGCCGTCGGCGAAGCGCCTGATCGGCCTGCTGCGCCCCGAGCGCGCCCGCATGACGATCGTCGTCGCCCTGGTCGTGGTCTCGGTGGTGCTCATGGTGCTGGCGCCGAAGATCCTCGGCCAGGCGATGGACACCATCTTCAACGGGATACTCGGCTCGCAACTGCCCGCCGGCGCCACCCTCGACCAGGTCGTCGCCGGCCTCCGCGCCGAGGGCAACACCCAGTTCGCCGACATGCTCGAGGGGACCAACGTGGTGCCGGGCCAGGGCATCGACTTCACCGTGCTGGGGCGGCTGATCCTGGTGGTCCTCGCCATGTACACCGTCGCATCCGTTCTCGCCTGGGCCCAGGGCTACATACTCAACGGCCTGGTAATGCGCGTCGTGTACCAGCTGCGCCAGGACATCGAGGTGAAGATCAACAAGCTCCCCTTGAGCTACTTCGACTCCCGGCAGCGCGGTGATCTGATGTCGCGCGTCACCAACGACGTCGACAACATCCAGAGCGCGCTGCAGCAGGCGTTCTCGCAGCTCGTGCAGTCGGTGCTCACGGTGCTCGGCATCGCTGTAATGATGTTCATCGTGTCGTGGCAGCTGGCGCTCATCGCGCTCATCGCCCTGCCGTTGTCGTTCGGCATCGCCGCGGTGATCGGGGTGCGGTCGCAGAAGCTGTTCTCGGCGCAGTGGAAGAACACCGGGGCGCTCAACGGCCACATCGAAGAGACCTTCTCGGGCCAGGAGATCGTGCGCGTGTTCGGCCGCGACCGGGAGATGCTCGAGGAGTTCGACAAGCGCAACGAGGGCCTGTTCGCCGCGTCGTTCGGCGCCCAGTTCGTCTCGGGCATGATCATGCCCGCCATGACGTTCGTCTCCTACCTCTCCTACGTGCTGATCGCCGTGGTCGGCGCCCTGCGCGTGGCGTCGGGGCAGATGACCCTCGGCGACACGACCGCGTTCATCCAGTACTCGCGCGAGTTCACCCAGCCGCTGTCGCAGATGGCCGGCATGGCGAACATGCTGCAGTCCGGCGTCGCGTCCGCGGAGCGCACCTTCGAACTGCTCGACGCCGACGAGCAGGACCCGGAGACCGCGACCGAGCACCTGCCCGAGCGCTCCACCGGCCACGTCGCCTTCGACAACGTGTCGTTCTCGTACAGCGCGGAGCATCCGCTGATCGAAGACCTCTCGTTCTCGGCCGAGCCCGGCCACACGGTCGCGATCGTCGGGCCCACGGGCGCCGGCAAGACCACCCTGGTGAACCTCGTGATGCGCTTCTACGAGCTCACCGGCGGACGCATCCTCCTCGACGGCGTCGACATCACCGCGCTCAGCCGCGGCGAGCTGCGCTCACAGGTGGGCATGGTGCTGCAGGACGCCTGGCTGTTCGGTGGCAGCATCCGCGACAACATCCGTTATGGGCGTCTCGACGCAACGGATGACGAGGTGGTCGCCGCCGCGAAGGCCACCATGGTCGACCGCTTCGTGCGGCAGTTGCCCGACGGGTACGACACCGTGATCGACGAGGACGCCGGCAACGTGTCGGCCGGCGAGCGCCAGCTGATCACGATCGCCCGGGCGTTCATCGCGAACCCGTCGCTGCTGATCCTCGACGAGGCCACCTCGTCGGTCGACACCCGCACCGAGCTGCTCGTGCAGCACGCCATGGCCGCGCTCCGGCAGGACCGCACCTCGTTCGTGATCGCGCACCGGCTCTCGACGATCCGCGACGCGCACACCATCCTCGTGATGGAGGCCGGCCGCATCGTGGAGCAGGGCAACCACGAGACGCTGCTGGAGCAGCGCGGCGCGTACTACAACCTGTACATGTCGCAGTTCATGGGCGGCGAGGCGGAGTCCGACGAGGCGGGCGAGCCTGCCGCGGATGTGTCGACCCCGGTCTGACCGGCACACCATCGCGCGAGGCTCTTGCATCCGTTTTTCGACGGTGTTAGAAAAGTTCTGAGGTCGTTGTCCCCAGATAGTTGTCGTGGAGTTCCAGCGATGATGATCACAGAATCCGATACGGCTCGGTTCCTTGCGGGCTGCGTGCCGTCCGACCCGGCGTTCGCTGAAGCGGAGTTGGACGACGACTTCGTGCGCGCGGAGTTCGATGCGATCATTGCGGCTGCGTGGCCGCCCCGGCAGTCGATCGCGGCACCACCGACGTGCCCGGTCGCTCCGATTCCGGCGGCGCCCTTCACCGGCTTCGCCGTGCCCTGCTGGGTTCCGACCCGCTCCGGTGCGTTCGGGCAACGACCCGACATCGGGCGACGGGTGCGGTCTCCGCCGACCGCGGGCATACAGTATTCTTTCTATGCCGCGGCCTCGCCTGGCGATTCTGTCGCGGGGCTGCGGCATCTTTCTGCCCGCTTAGACTTGGCGGATGAGGGCGGCAGGCACGGCACTGGTTCTGGCGGGCGTGCTCGCCCTGACCGGCTGCACATCGAGCAGCACGGTGATCCGCGACGAGACGCCCAGCGCCACGGCCGCCCCTCGGCCGGCCGGGCCCTCCCCCGCGCCGAGCCCCACGGCCAGCCCGGTTCCCGGTGTCCTTCCGGTGGCGCCGTCCGCGTTCACCGAGACCGCCCTCGCCGCCGAATCGAAGCGCACGGCCGACGCCGTCCAGGCGCTCATCGACCCGGGCGCCATCGTGAACGTCGACGACCACTCCCAGCTCGTGACGAAGAACGACGGCACCGGCCACTACTACGGCATCCTGCGCACGATCACGCTGGTGCCGGCAACGGATGCGACGCACCTGGCCCAGTCGATGGCCGCAACCCTGCTCGCCTCGGGCTGGCTGAGCCGCGACAGCTCGGACAAAGGCGAGGTCTACCTCACCGGCCTCGCCAGCGCGACGGATGACGCGTCGTCGTGGTTCCTCGTCATCGGCGGCGACGACACGACCCAGGGACAGTCCGCGCTGTCCATCCAGATGGCCAGCCCCGACATCCGCCCCTGACGTTTTCTGGCGCACCGCCGCCGCCATCCGCTGAGGGGTCAATCTGCTCTTCCCACCGCCCGGAAGGTCGATACGCGACCCCTCACGCCCGGGGAAGGCGCCTAAAGCCAGTCGCGCTTGCGGAACGCGACGTACAGCCCGAGGCCGAGCAGCACGATCAGCCCGGTCGAGACCAGGAATCCCCACTCGGTGTTGAAGCCCGGGTAGGGCAGATTCTGCCCGTAGAAGCCGGTGATGGCGGTGGGCACGGCGATGATGGCCGCCCAGCTGGTGACCTTCTTCATGATCAGGTTCATCCGGTTGCCCTGCAGGCTCAGGTTCGTCTCCAGGATCGTCGCCACCAGTTCCCGCAGCGACTCGGTCGTCTCGGTCGCACGCACGACGTGGTCGTACACGTCCTGCAGGTACGGTTCCATGCCGTTGGCCACGACGCCGAGGTCCCGGCGCAGCAGCGTGTTCAGCACCTCCCGCATGGGCACCACTACCCGCCGCAGCGTCAAGAGCGACTTGCGCAGCTCGAAGGAGCGCCGCTGCACCTCCGCCGTGCGCGGCCGCTCGTCGAACAGCAGGTCCTCGAGGCTGTCGATCGCGTCGTCGAGCTGCTCCACCGCGTCGAAATGACCGTCGACGATCATGTCGAGCAGGCCCCAGACCAGAAAGCCGATGCCGTGGCCGGCCAGGTCGGCCGCGCTGTCCCAGCGCTCGACGAGCGCATCCGTATCGAAGTGCTCGGAGTGGATGGTGACCAACGCCTGGGGCGTGATGAACGCGCTGACCTGGCTCGACGTCATCCGCCCCGACGTCTCGTCGAGGGTCACCGTGTACGTCGCCAGGAACAGGTGGCTGCTGTAGCGGTCGAGCTTCGCGCGTTGCGCCGGGTGCATGGCGTCTTCGACGGCCAGCGGATGCAGCCCCAGCTCCTCCTCGAGCACCCGCAACTCGTCGACGGAGGGGCTGTCGAAGTCCACCCACACCAGCGCGGCCTTGTCGGCGAGCAGCTCGGCGACCTCCGTTACCGGAAAATTCTCGCGAACGAGCGCCCCACTCTGATACATCCGGGTGCGGACCATGGGCCAATGCTACTGACCCGCGGGCTCCTCGCCGGGCTGCGCCGCGTCGTCGAGGAACACACGCTTGTATTTGCGGCCGTCGGGCAGCTGCACGGTTTCGGCGCGAAGTTTGCCGCGGCTCACCTGCAGGTACACGGCCTGCGCACTCACACCGAGCTTCTCGGCGGCCTCGGCCACCGAGTGCCCCGGCAGGTCGGTGGGGCGGCTGCTCGGCCGCGCCGACCGCTTGCGGCCGGCCTCCAGCCGGGCGATGATCTCGGCATCGGTGCCCTGCCAGCGCCACTTCGCCGCCGCCGGCTTGATGCCTGCCGCCTCCGCGACGGCGTCCCAGCTCTCCCCCGCGGCGGTCGCGTCACGCACCGCCTGCAGCGTCGCCGGGTCTCGTTCGAGCTCGGCGATCAGCGAACGGATGCCGCGCACCCGCTCCAGCGGATCGGCCGCCGGCTGCGCCGTGTCGAGCTCGGCGAGCCGGTCGAGGGCCGCCCGCGCGGGCTCGGAGAGGAACGGGGTCATGGTGCTGCCCATGCTAGCGGTCGGTCGTGGTTCGCCTCGCCCGGCCGCGAGTGCGGTCTACCTGCCGCCTCGCGCGCTCGCGGGCGGCAGAAAGCCCGCACGGGCGCTGGGGCGCAGCACCCGCGTGACGTTATCGGGCCGGCGTCAGCGGATGAGGGAAACGCCCGGCCGTTCCTTCCACTGCACGTCTGCCGTCCACACCGGCACGTCCAAGCGATCGCCTAAGGCCAGGCAGAGGCGGTCGGCGAGCGAGAGACCCTCACCCGCGCGCCACATCGCTGCAGCGCGTTCGGCGTCATCAGCGGTGACGGGTTCCACAGCAAGGCTGTAACTGAACAGGAGTGAGCGGGCGAGTTGCCAATCCGCGCCCGTGGCCTGGACTTTCTGCGCAACCTCGGCCCAGTTTGCGGCACCGCAGGTTGCGCCGTCGAGAAGCAGCTGCCTAACCCGCTCGTGGCCGGCCTCTCCTTGCAGGTAAGCCAAGAGCGCGGAGTCGTCCAGCACGTTCACGCGCTGTCCTCCCGTCTTGAGGCGGCCCTCCGCTCCGCGAGCAGGTCGGCAACGAGGTCCGTCCCGGCGAGCTGCTCTCGGACGAGCTGCTCGAGTTCGCTACGCGCGGCGAGTATCACCCCCCGCTCGGTCTCTATTGCGACAAGCGCAGTCCCCTCCGCCCAGTTGCGTCGCTCGCGTATTGCTGCGGGCAAGACGATCCGGCCCTTGTTTCCCACCCGGATCGGTTCTGTGCCACTCATGGCGACACTGTACCACCCTCGTGCTCCGAGACGCAGGCCCTGCGTCAACCCTCAAGCGCCGGTCGCCCATTCCGGGCCGTCAGAGCCCCACGGATGACTCGGCGCAGGCCAGTCGGTCGGCCCGCCCTCGTAAGCGAGCGCCGGCAGCGCGTACGTGATTTCGCCGCTCGGAGCGCGCACGGTCACGGTCGTCGGCTCTGCCGGAGGCATCGGCGCGACAGCCTCGGGTTCCCGGGGCAGCGCCAGCAGCTCCTGCGCGAGCCGGGCGAGGCTCACCTCGACCAGTCGGCTTCCGCCCTCGTGGCGCATCCGCCGCAACGAACTGAGGACGCCGGCCGCAAGGAGATACCCGCCCGTGTGGTCGAGCGCCTGCACGGGGAGCGCTCCCGGCCGGTGTCCGTCCGGGGACTCGAGCCAGCCGATCCCCGACGCCGCCTGCACGATACTGTCGAATCCTCGCCGGCCGCCCCACGGGCCCGTGCCGCCCCAAGCGCTGATTCGTCCCACCACGATCCCCGGATGCCGCTCCGCCAGCTCCTCGGACGACAGCCCGAACGCTGCAAGCGCGTCGGGACGATACCCGGTGACCACCACATCCGCCTGCGACAGGAGTCCGTCGAAGGTGCGCCGGTCGGCGGCCTGCCGCAGGTCCAACAGCGTCGAGCGCTTGCCCGCGCCGGTGTCGAGGTGCTGCCAGCCCACCTCCGGAAGTGCGGGCGAGTCGACGCGCAGCACGTCGGCGCCGAGCAGCGCGAGCGTTCGCGTCGCGACCGGCCCGGCGATCACCCGGGTCAGATCCAGCACACGGATGCCGGCCACCGGCGCCGCCGGATTGCTCGCGGTGGGGCGCTTGGGGGCTTCGGCATCGCAGAGGAGGCGCATGGTGATGAGCGGGAGCCCGCGCACCGCCTCGGCCTGCGGGTGCGCCGCCCACTCCTCCGTCGTGCGCACGGCGACGGCTATCGCGCCCACGGCCCCGGCCTGCTGCTCCACCTGCAGCGGGTCGAGGGAGGCGAGCCGATCTTCGAAAGCCGCCGTGTCGGCATCCGTCGGCAGGCCCAGCATCTCGAGCAGCCGCCCCCGGTGATGCGGGTAGTTGGCGTGGGTGCGCACCCAGCCGTCGCCGCAGCGCCAGAATCCGGAGAACTCGGCCCAGACGCCGGGCGGCTCCTTGCCGTCGAGCCGGAAGTGCCGGTCACTGGTGAGGGCGGTTCGGATGCGGTCGGGGCCGAGCGCCACATGTGGAACGCCCGCCGGTTCGTCGCCAGCCTCTGCCGCGAGAAGCGCCGCGGCAAGAGAGGCCGCCGCTACCGCGCCCCTGGTGAGCGAGTCGACCGGGAGGTGCGACTGCAGACCGGGCTCGCCGCCGGGCGCGACGAGGGCAAGGTGCCCCTCGTTTTCGCCGAGCGCGACCCACATGCGCTGAAGAGCGGCGTGAGACGTCGTCGACGTTGCCGCTGGGCGAGCTTCGTTGTCCACAGCTCAATTGTCACCGGAGAAGCGCGGCCAGGCCAGCGTCGCGCACCCGGCCGCTCCCCCGCTAGGCTCGCACCCGCACCCGCTCAGCGACGAAAGGCAGCCATGGCGTTACGCGTTCCCCCGACCGGCGGCGAGAAGGAGAGCCTGCAGGCCAGCCTGGACCGGCACCGGGAGGCGGTGCTGTGGAAGCTATCGGGCCTCGGCGACGAGCAACTCCGCCGCCCGATGACGCCGACGGGCACGACTCTCCTCGGCCTCGCGAAACACCTGGCGGCGGTGGAGTACGGCTGGTTCTGCGAGACCTTCGGCCGTGAGACGGAGCCGCTCCCGTTCGACGCCGATGACGAGAACGCCGACCTGCACGTGACATCCGCTGAGTCGACGGATGACGTGCTCGCCTTCTACGCGCGGGCGCGCGCCGCCTCTGACCAGGTCATCGCCGAGCTCGACCTCGACGACACCGGCACCGCCTGGTACGGCGGCGCGGTGTCGCTTCGATGGGTGCTCATCCACATGATCGAGGAGACCGCAAGGCACGCCGGGCACATCGACATCGTGCGGGAGCTGATCGACGGCATGGTCGGCGACCACCCCAACGACTGACGCGGGTAGCGCCCGGCCCATGAGGGGCCAAGAAAGATCAGTTACGCGAGCCGACGACTAGGTTTTTTTGACCCCTCACCGGCGGCAATAGCGCCGTCAGGTCAGGTGCGCGAAAACCACGACGTCGTCGACGTACTGGTGCTTGTCCGGGTCCCAGTCGCCGCCGCAGGTGATGAGCCGCAGCTCGGCGCGATCGGTGTTGCCGTACACCTCGAGCTCCGGGAAGCCGTCTTTGGGAAAGCTCTCGACGCGATCCACGGTGAATTTCGCGGTCGAGCCATCAGCGCGGCTCACGGAGACCGTGTCACCGGGGCGCACGTCGCCGAGGCGGTAGAACACGACCGGTCCGGCCTTGTAGGTGTCGACGTGACCGAGGATGATCGAGGGGCCGATCTCGCCCGGGGTGGGTGAGCCGCGGTACCAGCCGGCCGGTGAGTCCTTCTCGAACGGCGGCACCTCGAGGGTGCCGTCATCGTTCAGCCCGAGTTCCATCAGGTCGGAGTCGACATCGATGGCGGGGATCTGGATGCGGGTCGGCTTGGACGCGTCCATCACGGGGCCGGTGGTCTGAGCGGGCTTCGGCGTGGCCGGGCGCGCGCTTGCCGTAGGCGCCGCAGTGGGCGCCGGGGTCGGGGAGGCCGGTATCCCGGTATCCGCGGTGGCCAGGGGTGTGGCGGCGGATGCGGGCGGCCGGGGCGGGGGCATCTGCCCCCAGTAAGCGAAGCCGACGGAGGCGGCACCGCCGAGCACCAGAAGAACCGCCGCCAGGGTCAGCAAACGGCTCGGACGGCGGTTCTTCTGGTTGTTACTCATTGGTTCAGCGACTCTCCGTGTTACTTGCTGTTGCTGACGGCGAGGCTACGACGACGAGCCACAACGATGCCACCAGCGGTCAGGAACAGTCCGCCACCGAGGGCGAGCAGGCCCATGTCAGGACCGTTGGACGTGCTGCCACCACCGGTGAGCGGCGCGCCGTTCGGCATGTCCATCTGCGACGCGGTCAGCGTGCCACAGAGGGCCGGGGCGGTCGCGGCGAGCGGCAGCTCGGGAACCAGGTTGCTCTTGGCGTCCTGGGCTTCCTTGCTCAGCGTTGCCGGGTCGAGACCGTGAACCACGACGGACGCGGTGCCTGCCTTGAGCGACGCAGCCGTGTCGGCGTTCAGCGTGAAGGTGCGGTCGTAGGTGTAGCTGCCACCCATCTGTGCGACCTTCAGGTCGGTGCCGGCTGCGGGGCTGGTGTCGCCGCTCGAGGAGAGCGTCGTGCCGATCATGCCGTAGGACGGGTGTCCTTCGACGGTGTCGACGATGCCGTCGCCGTTCTTGTCAGCGTCGGGCGTCGGGCAGGTGCCCTGCTCACCGATGTGGATGTGCTGCACGTGCGGGTACGGGCCGTCGTTGAACGTCTCGGCGAGGCCGCTGACCTCCATGTGCACGTGGGCTTCGTCGCCGGTCAGGGTGACCATCGCGGTTCCGGATGCGTTGCTCCCGTTGAGCGCACCGAGCTCGGTCTGGTAGGTGGTGCTGTCGCCGTCGGCGGCGAAAGCCGGTGCTGCCGCAAAGGCGCTCATGCCCAGTGCCACGGCGGGAACCAGCAGGAGTGTTGCTTTCTTGTTCATCAGACGTTCCTCCTTGAATTGTGAGTCCAGATCTCAGACTCCGTGGCTTTGGTTCGGAACCGTAGGCCCGATCGGATTGGTCGATGTCGAAAAAAGTTCTCAATCAGATGCCGCGGCGCGAGTTCCACATGAGTCGACGCCGCCTTACGCGGCCTCCGCAGGCCTCGTGTCAGGCGGCGTGCGGAGCACCAGTTCGTCCAGGCGCCGGCCCACAACCGCGCCGACCGGCAAGGCGTCAGCAAGCGCGATGAGCTCCTCGATCACGCGCGATACGGGGCGTCTGCGGCAGCACACGCACCAGCCCATCGCGTCGAAGCAGGACCGCAGCGCCGCCGCGTAACTGCCCGGGGTGAGCCAGGAGATGTCGCGCACTTTCGCGGTCGTCGTTTCGCCATGCGAGTTCATCCCCTTGAACGAGCGCCCGCACGGGCAGAACCCCAGGGGGTTTCGCACGCTGTTCGGGCAGGGATCGATCATCCACACCAGCTCGCCCTCGATGCACTCGGTGCCGTCACCGCGTTGCGTTCCCTGGGTCTCGGCCGTGGCCACCAGCGCCTTCATCGTCTTCTCCATGTTCTCGGCACGAGCGTCAGTGAGTAGATGTGATGACGGTAGCGCTCACCACCGACATCGGCCCGCGGCATCCGTTTGAGAGGATGTGGTCATCGAACTCTTCATCGCCGCGCTCGACCCGCCGACGCTCGCCTGGCCCGCGCTCGCCTGGCCCGCGCTCTTCACACCCACCGCGCCCCTCGACCTCTCCCCCGCCCTCCTGCTCGTGCTGCTCGCCGTCGCCGCCGCACTCAGCATCCCGAGGACGACCTGGCAGTACTTCGGCCTGTTCACGACCCTCGTGCACGAGCTCGGACACGCCTTCGCCGCCGTGCTGACCGGCCGCGTCGTGCACGGCATCCGAATCCACCGCAATCACTCGGGCGATGCGCTCAGCAGCGGGCGCGGCGTTTTCGGAGTCGTGGTCAGCGGCGTGCTGGGCTACCCCGCGCCGGCGATCGTCGGCGCCGCGCAGCTGTGGGCCGTGTTCCACGGGTACACCGCCCTCGCGCTGTTCGCCGGCGGTGTGGTGCTCATGGTGACCCTGCTCGTGATCCGCAACCTGTTCGGCGTCGTCGTGGTCCTCGCATCCGTTGCGGTCAGCGGCCTCCTCTGGTTCTACGCGATGCCTGAGGTACAGAGCTACGCGCTCCTCGTGCTCGGCCTGGCCCTGCTCGTCGGCTCCGTGCGCGGGCTCGTCACCGTGATCGGCGTGCACCTCCGTCACCGCGACCGGCTGCCGAGCTCCGACGCCTACCTGCTCTACCGGCGCACGCACGTTCCGTCGCCGGTCTGGCTCGCGCTGTTCGCGGTGATCATCAGCGGATGCCTGTTGGCCGCGTTGTCGGCCTACGCCTCGCGTTAGGTGCGCTCCGAGGGACCGTCGCCATAGAACATCGCATCGATCTCAGCGTTCGGCCAGTCGAAGGCGTCCTCCGCGACCGAAATCTTGTCGCGCAGGGACCCGAGTTGCAGCCCCTGGCCAGAAACATCGACCAACGTATGCGGAGCGCTCGCGACTGTCAGCGCGGCAACGGCAACCTCCCACGGGATGCGCTCCTGCTCCAGTCGCACATTTCCCTCGGAGCGGACGCGTTCCAGAGCCCGCTGCTCACGTTCGGTCAGCGTCAGGTAGGTGCCCATCGCTGCTTTCGGCTCCGGTACCCACAAGTCCCGGTAGGCCAGCAGGGTTTCTTCGTCCATGAGCACGCTCGTCACGTCTGCGCAATGCGAGCGCAGTGCGTGCAAGATGGCGAAGCCGTCCGAGTCCAGGTCGCCCCAGTAGACAATTCGGCCACCCCTGATCCACGGTATGACGCGAAGCCGCGGGACCGCGTATCCGCTGCCGTGCACGACAACGGCGCCGGACATGTAGGGCATGGCCAGAACCGTTTCGAGGTTCTCGAACACGAACACGACCGACGGCTCGATTTCAAGCGCGGCCAGCTCGTCGACGGGGACTGTGACATCGCAGAGGCCACCGGGCCGCATCACCGGGTCGAGGAACCGCACACGCACGAGGTTCGGTGCTCCCCGTAACCCAAGTGACTCGCGACCCGCCGTGGCGGAGTGCAGGGCTTCGACCACGGGCCGGTGTCGCTCCAGCCACTTGGTGTCGATGCCGCGAATCGGCAGCTGGCGAATCCGCCATCCCGACGCAGGATGCTCGGCCAACCACGCAACCACCTGGATCAGAGTCTCGAAATCCGCCACGGTCAGCCGCTGCAGCGTTCGCCACTGGGCACGGATTGCGCTTGCCAAACCGTCGGGCTCGCTCCGCTCTCCGAACTCAGCGCGCAGCCGTTCGGCACGATCCCGCAACGTGCACCACTCTCGCCGAGCGACTGTGCCGGCGAAGGCGGCGATCGCATCCGCACCACCGATAACGCAGCGCTCCGGTACGTCTTGGGAGCCGACACTCGGCCATTGCCGCACACCCCACTGCACCTCGACCCCTGCTGGGGCAGCATCCGCGACGCCACGCCAGTCGCGCACCCAGGCGATCGCCGCCGCTTGGTCCGTGAGCACGGCGCGTTCCGTGGGCGGTCGCAGCACGACCTCGAGCACGGCCGCTCCCCCTCCCGAGGCCGCCCACTCGCGCTGCTCCTGGTCGACGCGTCTCCGGGCGCGTTCCCGCGCCTCGGCCACGGTCACCATGGCGGTGGGCCCGGCCATCAGGTCACCTCGTCGGGGCGGAAGACCACACTCGCCGCCTGAGACTGCTTTCTGCTGGGGTTGGTGATCGACGTGACGGCGCCGACATAGGGCTCGATCGTCTGCAGCAGTTTCTCGGGTGTCGCCAAGATCATGTGGAAGCCGAACTCGATGAACACGTCCATCGCCATTCGGGTGTAGCGGCTGTCGGCCTTGTCGAACGCCTCATCGAGGATGATCGTTGCGTACGACGGCAGTTCGTCTTCGTCGGCGGCGAGCTGGTACCGCAGCGCGGCTGCGAGACAGAAGATCACAAGCTTCTGCCTCTGCCCACCGGAAAGCCCGGCGCTGGAATCGTGCACGCTAACCGTGCGGCCGGCGAGGTCCACCTCGTGAGCCATGAAGGTGACATGCTCACGAGTGTCGAGGCAGCGGCGGCGCCAGGCAACATCGGCATTCTCGCTCGACGCAAGCTTCTGCATGATCCGGTTCAGCACGGCGAAGCGACGTTCAGCCGCGGCTAGGTCCTCGTCCGTCCACGACCCGTCAACCACCACCTTCAGATCGTCCATGAATTGCTTCACCTCGGGAGCACGCCGCGTCTTCACCTCGATGCGGAGGTAACGCTCCAGGTCGAACCGTGACCGACCGAGCGACGCATTCACGGGCTCGATGCGGTCCTCCACGAGCTTCGGCGCATCGCGGATGTCCGAGAGCAGGTGGCCGATGAGGTCCCGCGACTTGTCCCGCAGCAGCTTCAGGAAGTTGCCTTCATGCTCGGGAAGGCCGCGCGCAACGATGCCCTCCAGCAGCGCACGATAGCCGGCGCGATCCTCGATCGAGGTCGTCAGGTCAGCGGATGCCGCGGGCCAACTTCGGGTGAAATCCCGTGCGCCGTCGGCGAAGGCTGATTGCGACTCGCCCTGGCGTTTCTGGGCGATCCGGGCCTCCCCGTGCAGGGCCTCGCTGACTTTGCGCCCGATGTCTCCGATGGTGCGGCGATCGATCTTGCGTTGCACCGACCGGTAGCGCGCCTCCAAAGCGCCCCAGTCGGCATCCGTCACTGTGGCCTCCGGAGCTCTCGACGCCAGGTCGGCGATCTGATTCTCCACCTCGGACAGCTGTGCCTCGACCTGTCCCAGCGCGAGACGGAGCGTGCCCGCGGCGTCATCGGCCTCCTTGAACCGACCGCGCGCCGCATCCTGCGCCTCGATCGCGTCGCTCAGCTCAGTGTTCCCGACAGTGAGCGCCTCGAGAGCGCGGCGACGCACGCGCACCTTGTCGTCGGCCGCAGCGCGGTCGAGTTCGGCCCAGTCTTGTCCGAGCACACTCGCGAGCACGATGCGCCGCTTCGTCGCCGCGTCCCGCTCCGACTGAGCCCGATCGAGCCGTTCCCGCGCTTCCCGATGGCGCTTCTCAGCGTCGCGGCGCCGGTCCAGCAGCAGATCGATCTTCGCCTCGTTGTCCGCGCCCAGGATCCACTGACTGCGGTCACTGACAGAGTGACGGTCGTTCTTCTCGTAGCGCCGCGCCGACTTCTTCACCTGGCCGCCGAGCGTCACACCGCGGTCCACCGAATCGAGCTCGTCGGGGTGGTCCACGCAGGCGAAGTCGAATTCCGCGGCCACACGAGACTGCAACCAATCGTGGAATCCGCCCGAACTCACCCGAATTCGGTGCAGCAAGGAGCGGTCGCTCCGTGCGGCACGGGGCGCGTCGGCGATCGCCGGAACCGCCTCGAACACCAGCCGGGCCCCCAGGTTGCGCTGCTCAACGCGGCGCCGAACCTCCGCGAGGTGGTCGTCCCGCACGAGGAGTGCGCTGGCCAGCGGGTAGAGCACGCGTTCGATCGCGCCCGTCCACTCGGAGTACTCCGGCAGCACTTCGATCAGCTCTCCGGCGAACGGCAGCGCCGCCTCGGTGAGCCCGAGCTCATCGGCGAGCCGGCGCCGGGCGAGTAACAACGCCGCCGGCAGATTGCTCTTGCGCGTGCGGAGTTCGGTGAGTTCCCTGTCGATCTTCTCCAGCTCAGACTTCGCCGTAAAGAAGCTCTGATTGTCGTCGTGGTCGTGCGCTGCGGCGGGGGCTGCCTCCTCGAGGGCATGACGGGACGATTCCCGAAGCTCGGCAAATTCGGCGCCGCTCGTCGGGGCAGTCATGATTCCCACGCTGGCGAGTTGCTCCGCGAAGCGCTTCCAGCGGTGAGCTGTCTCGTCGGCGGCGTTCTCCGCCAGGGCGAGCAGCTCCTGCTGCTGAGCGATATCCGAGCCGCCGAGCTTCATCGCGCGACGCTCCGCCGCACGCATGAGGTCTTCCGCTTCGACCCGGGCAGCGTCTGCGCGCCGTGATTCCTCGGCAGCCCGAGCACTCGCGGCACGGAGTTCACCCCGGTCCGCTTCGGCGAGCTTCAGGGTGAAGCGGTCCTGGAACGGGTCGATCAGCGCACCCAGGCGTTCGGCCTCCGCCGCCGTCGACGCTGCCGCCTCGTATTCCGCGATGGAGATCTCGAGAGCGCGGAGGTGCTCCGCCTGGCGGCGCAGCTCCACCACATGCTGGTGCGCTTCGTTGAGTTCACCGAATTGGTCGACGGCGTTCGTGGCCCGGGCGAATGTGGGCGGCTCATCGAGCATGAAGGAACGGAACAGCTGGTCGAGGCTGCCGAGATTCTTGGCGGACTGCGTCTTGTGCAGCAGGTGCAGGGCGTTCTGGTTGCCGATGCCAAGCAAGCGGCGGATGCGGGCGTAAAACGGCGCGTGAGACCCGTTGGTCGTGACCACGGCATCGGGCCACGCCCCCTTGATTCGGCGAGCTTCAATGCCCGTCTCGACGTGCTCCCGGAAGTCGAGCAGCTTCACGTCGGCGCGGTCGATGAAGCACGCGTCTTTCAGGTCGCTCTTGTCGACGCTCGATCCGCGCAGATGGAACAGCCGCACGAGGGTCACCGGTGCGTCTTTGTCGTTCTCGTACCGCAGCAAGACGCCGCTCCACGTCGCGCCTTGGCGGAGGTAGGTGCTGACCGCGCGATCGAGCGTGTCGTCGGCCTCCTTGCTCCACGCCCCGCGCACGTAACTGACGAGGCTGCGGTCGTCGGTGCGTGACGTCGATTCCTGGGCCGCCGCGTTGAAGCGCAACCAACGATCGGGGGTGAGCACTGTGGCAATCGCGTCGAGCAGCGAGGACTTGCCCGACCCGGATGCGCCGGTGAACAAATGACCCTGGCGCGCGATGTCGATGCTGTAGTGCCCGTGGAAGGTGCCCCAGTTGACCACGTCGACTCGCGCGAGGCGCCACTGGCCCTGATACAGACGGCCCGCACCCGTCAGACGGGCGCCGGGCTCGAGCGTTCCGTCGAATCCGGGCATCTCCAGAAGCGTCATGAGGTCTCCTCGTCGAGGTCGGTGGCTTCGTTGACATCATCCCCGCCACCACCGACAGAGCCGCCGGCGTCCGACCCGGCGTCGCCACCAGCGGCGATTCGGCGGTACTCGGCGCTCATCGCACGGATCTGATCGGCATCGACGATCAGACGCACAACCGGCGAAATCTCCACGCGGTCTTCGCTTCCGGCTTGGTGGATCACCCGCAGTTTGTTCTTCATGTTCGTCCATGACGAGTTCAGTCGTTTGTCGAAGTCACTTTCATCCCTGTCGGGCGTGCGGTACACGCGCAATTGCTCGAAGACGTCCTCCTGCCCCACGATCACCCGGCCGTCGGCCTCGCCGGCCAGGAGCATCTGGCGCAGCACGAGCAGCATCGCCGTGTCGATGAAGGTGAGCGATGCCGTGCGCACCGTGCGCGGCACGTCCAGTTCGTCGGTGTTCACGTTGCGCACGAAGGCGAATTCGCCGACGCGGTCGATGACAAGATCAAGAAACAGCTCATTCAGCCGTGAACGGATGGCGTTCTCATCGGCCAGCAGCGCCGACCAGAGCGCCGGTGCCTTCGCGCCGGACAGGTACGGACCCTTGATGAGTTCCAGGAGCGCCCTCCGCGACTGCTCACTCAACACGCCGGTGTCGCCCTGCCAGAGCGCGGAGGCGGGTGCGGCATCCGTTATCTCGGCCGCCACCTCTGACGTTTCAGTCATCACACGAGCCTCCCGGTGAAGCGATGGATAGGTATGGTTGCTGCGCGTCTCACGTCGTCGGTCCCGCGCCAGCGCACGGTTTCCGCCGATACGGTGTCGCTCGTTCCCTGAGTGGCCGCGAGCACCAGGAGGCCCACAATGCTGGCGACGCCCTGGCTGGCGGGATGCCGCTCGAGCACCTCCCCGACGGTGCAGTGTTCGCGCTCGGCCAACACGTCGTTCACCGCCGTCGTGAGCTCGGCGAAGTCGATCTCCGTCTCCCTGGCAAGCGCACGCAGCGATTCGAGGTCGGCGACCTCAGCGACGTGCTCGACGATGGGTTCGGTCGCGTTGAGTTCGGCGGGGTCATGCAAGCGGATGCTTCCCACGCTCGCCAATGGGACCGCCGAGAGTTCCAGATTGATGTTCGTCGGCCGGTACGGCTTGATGTGCTCGGCGGCGGGAAGGGCGTCCGCCAGAGCTTCCTGGAGAAGACCGCGCAGCACCCGGTCACGCTGGTAATCCTGCGATTGTACGTAGCGCCGGAGCCCCCGTGCGAAAGACGTGATCACCTCGTGGATCTCGCCGCTATTGTCTTTCAGCGTGCCGATGAAGCGGCGAAGGAAGCGACGGTCGGACGGAGCGAGATCCGCGGCGAACTCGCGCTGGAGCACCCGGGCGATGTCGTCGTCGAACGCCGCGCCCACGGCCGGGTCGAGCACCAGCGAGGAGAACCCGGAGAAGCTTCGGCCCTCGTCCGATTCGGCAATCAGGTCAACGCCACGGAACACTTCATCGAGTACTGCGCGTTGAGTGTCGTCTGACTCCACAATGCGAGCGCGAAGCTCACGGTTCAGCGCCTCGAACCGCTCGCGTACCCGGGCGAAGTCCGAGGGGATCTCCTCCGCCTGAGCGAGGACGTCACGCACGCGTTCCAAGGCACGCTCCGGCTCAAGAACGTCGAGGTCGCCGGCGTTGATCCGCTCGATCTGGGCCTCGATGGCATCGCGCTGCGCGTGGAGTTGCTCCAGGCGCCGGGACGCATCCGGATCGGTCTCGATGGCGAGCTGCCCCAACTGGGACGCAATGCTCGAGAGCCGGGACTCGGTGACGGTCTGCCGCGGTGCGGCGAGCTGCTCGACAAAACGGATGGCGCCCAAGGCGCCGGGCGCGAGCTCGAACGTCTCGCCGCGCGCCTCCTCGGCCGGCCGACGCGTGAGGAAGCCGGCTTTGCGCCATTCCGCGCAGTAACTCTGCGCGGTCTGCGGGAGGTCGAAGCCGTGCGCGCGCAGTGCGTCCAGGTCATGATCGACGAGTTCGTAGAGTTCGGCCGCCGGAAGGCGCCGGTTGTCACCGCCGAGGTGGGCGCTGAGGAGCGCCGCAATGACGGGCGCGTTGTCGGCGCGCAGCAACCGCCACGTGGCATCCGTTTCGACCAAATGCCTAAGCGCGTGGGCTTGACTGAGTGCGGACACGGTCAACCTCCTCCAGAAATCTCCACCCACCGGCACACCAAGTAACCATCATCGTGCAGGGCGACGACGCCGTCCAACGCCAGGCCTTCAGGATTTGATTAGATTCACCGCCAGGCCATGCGACGCCGAAGCGAGGCGAGAATCATTGGTCCAGAGTTCGTCACAGCCGTGGAGTTGGGCGGCAGCCAAATGAAGTGCGTCCGGCGTCTTGAGGCCATGTGCAGCCCGCAGCTCTGCGGCCCGAACGAAATGTTCTTCGTGAAGCGCCAGTCGGGCAAACTGCCCAAGCACTCGGAGATAGTGATCGTGCAGGCTCAGGTTCTCTTCACGCAGTGGCGCTACAAGGCACTCCATCGTTACGAGGGAACTGATGGCGAATTCCCTGTCAGTATTTCTGCAAGGCGACTGCGCACCGCTTCGCCTCGCTCGCCCGGGTCTTCGACCGCATAAATCACCATGCAGGAGTCGAGGTAGATCAATCCCAGGCCTCGCGTTCGTCGGCGATTTGCTTGTCGAGATCAACGTCACGACGAATCGCCGGCGTCGGCAACGGATTGCTTTTCAACCAAGCAGCGATCTGCGAGCCCGTGTGCGGTTTGGTGTCAGAGCCGACAGCGACCAATTTCGCAACCGGCCTCCCTCGATTCGCGATAACGATCTCCTCGCCGTTTCCGGCCGCCGCGACCAAGCGCGACAGATTATTGCGCGCCTGCAAGATGTTTATCTGCACGTCACGGCCGCCTTCCACAGCTGGCTACTTCTTCTAGCCATGATACTTCGCCTTCGCCACCTGAAGCCGTTTCGCCCGGCGCTCGTCTCGCCGCACTATCCGGTCTTGGTCGACGGCGATCTCGATGTCGATCAAGGGGCATGCGATGCTGAAGCGATCGATGAGCCGGTAATACTGCAAGAAGCGCGTGAGCTTCTCCGTCACCTGCAGATGCCTCGTGCGCTGCACCCGCTCCTCGGGCAGCCACGGCTCTCTCACGAACAGCGCCAGCACGAAGACCAGGTCGTCGGCGTGCATGGTGCGAGCAACCGCGTCGGCCGGGTCGAACTGCCGCTCGGCTGCAAGGATCTGCAGATCCGAAGCGACGAGGACGCGATCAGCCTCGGACTCGACACACTCACGCAGCCGCTGCTCGATGAGCATCAGCCGAGTGAGGGTGAGCCCCTTCTTGCCTTCACGAAGATCGGCGAAGAACTGCGTGAGGATTTCGTCGATCGTAGGTCGATGAGATTTCTTCATGCATACATGATGGGACGGACTACTGACATCAACATCCTTCGCCGAGCAGCGGATGCGCCGCGCTAGTTGAACGCCGCTGCGCTAGTGGCGTGCCACCCGCGTAGTGGCGTTCACCCCGCGCGACGCCCAGCGGGGCGCAGGCGCCGCGAAAACGCGGCGGGAGGGGCGTGCCCTCCCGCCGCGCATCCGTTGCCTCGACCTACTTGACGACGGCGAAGCCACCCATCCAGCTGACCTTTTCGCTGGCGGCGCTGGTGAGCTGCAGGAAGCCGAGGGCCTCCATCTCGCGGGCACGCTTGAGCGCGCCGGCGTCCATGGTGGCGACGCCGCCGGCCTCGACGACGGATGCGAGAGCCGCCTTCGCGTCGCTGTCGTCACCCGCGATCATCACCACGGTCGGCTGCTGCCCGCCGACCTGGCCGGTGGCGAGGGTTCCCGCGAACGTGGTGTTGAAGGCCTTGAGCACGGAAGCCCCGGGAACCGCCGCGGCGATCTCCTGGGCGGCCGAGGCATCCGCCGGCACGACCAGGCTGTCGAACGTGCTGAAGTCGAGCGGGTTGGTGATGTCGACGATGGTCTTGCCGTCGAGCTTGCCGGCGTAGAGGTCGAGCACCTCGGACACGGCCGGGTACGGCAGCGCGAGAACGACGATGTCGCCGGTGATGTCGTCGCCGACGGCGCCGGCGGTGACGGATGCCCCGGCCGCGTTGGCAGCGGCGGCGGTCTTCTCGGCGTCGCGCGCCAGCAGCTGCACCGGAGCACCGCCCTTCGCTGCGATCCCCGCGATGGCCGTGCCCATGTTTCCCGCTCCGATGATGGTGATGCTCGTCATGTCCTGCTCCTTCTCCTCGCCGTCCGGCGAAAGCTTTGGTTGTTGCTTCAACTAAAGCTACGCCTAATTACTTGTAGCGTCAACCTTTATTTTCGATAGGCTGGGGACATGTGCAACGCACCCTGGCTGACCGGTCCGCAGCTGCGCGCGTGGATGCGCTTCGTCGCGGTCGTCGAGCTGCTGCCCGGGGTGCTCGACACGCAGCTGCAGCGCGACGCGCAGCTCAGCCACTTCGAGTACTTCGTGATGGCGATGCTCTCTGAGGCGCCGGACAAGACCCTGCGCATGACCGACCTCGCCGACCACACGAACGCCACGCTCCCCCGGCTCTCGCACGTCGTGGCCCGCCTGGAGAAGCGCGGCCTGGTGGCGCGCACCCGCTGCGCCGAGGACCGCCGCGCCACGAACGCCACGCTCACCGAGTCCGGCTGGGAGATGATCCAGGCCTCCGCGCCGGGCCACGTGCGTAACGTGCGCGACAACGTCATCGACCTGCTCACCGACGAGCAGGTCGGGCAGCTCGAGGCGATCTCGGAGGCGCTGCTTCAGAAGCTCGACCCCGCCAATCGCATGCACGTGCGCGGCGAGTAGGGCGACGGAGCGTTACATCCGTCGGGCCGGCACGTTCGCCTCGATGAGGTCGGCGGCGACGACGGCCCCGTCGCGGGCGCGGATGCGCTTGCCGAGCCGGGCCGCGGCGGCCCGGTACGGGCTGGGATCCGCCAGCAACCGCTCCACCGCACCCCGGATCTCCGCCACCGACGCCTTCTTGCTGACCGTCAGCCCGGCGTTCTGCTCCGCGATCATCCGGCCGATCACGGGCTGGTCGAAGACCGGGTTCATCGGCATCACAAGCAGCGGCAGGTCGTGCGCCAGCGCGAGCATCGCCGTGGCGTGCCCGCCATGCGTCACCACGACGGATGCCGCCGGCATCAGCTGGTCATGCGGCACATAACGGTGCACCTCGGCGTTCTTCGACGGCCGCAGCTCGCCCGGGTCGACCGTCGGCCCCGTGGTGACGATCACGCGAACCGGGAGTGGCCCGAGGGCGTCGAGAATGCGCTGCAGCGCCTCGCGCTGCCCGTCGATGTAGGTGGTGCTGAGACTCACCAGCACGACCGGGGCGGATGCCGCGTCGCCGCCGTCCCGCCTGTCACCGCCCACGCTCTCCCGCGTCCCCGCACCCGGCAGCACGCGCTCGGCGGGCTCCCTCGCCGGCAGCACCGGGCCCGTGTAGTCGACGCTGTCGTGCGGGCTACCGTCCAGCTCCTCCAGCGTCACCGCGAGGATGCGGTCGGCCGCCCGGTAGAGCGCGGCGGGGTTGATCCCCTTCGCTCGGGCGATCAGTGCGAGCGGCCCGCGATTGAGCGTCGTGTTCATCACCCCGTAGAGGGTGTGCACGAGCACCGTGTACGGGATGCCGGCGCGGTGCGCGCCCTGCAGCGCACCGACGAGCAGACCGTCGATGATGACCCGGTCAGTGGGTTCCCGTTTCACCGAGGCGACGAGGTCATCGCCCATCCCGCGGTCAGTGAACACGCCTGCGTAGGCGAGCGGGGCCCTCATGCCAGGTCTGGCGTCGAGCACCGACCAGGGCTTGGCCCGCTGGAACTCCTCTGCCGCGAACCCGGCGGCCTCGATCGCCGCTCGCTGGCTCGGGTGGCCGAGGAATCGCACACGGTCGCCTCGGCGACTCAGCTCGGCGGCGATCCCGAGTGCCGGCGGAACGTTTCCGCCGCCGTCCCACGTGACGAACAGCACGCTGTTCATGTCCTGTCATCTCCTTCTGGTGTCGACAACTGGTCGACGATTGCCTGCGCGAGAACGCGCATCCGTTGTTCGGTTTTGTCGCGGGTGAGCCCGCGGTCGCGACGCAGCAGCTTCCACACGTACACGTCGGTGGCCACCGCCAGCAGGTCGGCGGCGGCGGGGCGCTCGGCTGCGGACACGCTGTCGAGCTGCGGCTTGAAGGTGGTGTCCACCCAGTCCCGGTGCACGCCGCGCCCGGTTTCAACCACTCGTCGCACGCGGTCGTCCGAGTCCTCCTGAGCCAGCATGCGTATCACCCAGTCGCCGCGCTCCTCGTAGTGGTCCACGACCACGGTGATCGCGGCGGGGAGATCGCCGACAGGCGCGAGCCGCTCCTGAACAACCTCGTTCCGGGCGTAGTCCGTTGCCGCGTCGAACAGTCCCTCACGGCTGCCGAAATGCCGCAGGATCGTCTTCGTCGTGACGCCGGCCCGCGCGGCGACGTCGGCGAGCACGATCTCCAGGGTCGACTTCTCGGCGCTCAGGGCAATCGTCGCCCGCAGGACGCGTCGCCGGGTCTCCTCGACCGCCTCAGCCCTCGTTGTCATTGAATATGCGCGTGCAGTTTTCATGTCTCTTCAAGTGGATATCAAATAGTGGTGGACGTCAAGAGTCTTCTTCAGTGCTTCATTGCCTGGTGGGTGGTCTGAGTCGGCCGCCGCGGCGTGGTGTTTGGTGGATGTCGACGGTGACCGGGGGGATGAACCAGGGGACGTTGTCGATGACCTGGATCTTCCAGCCGTGGCGGTGG
>NZ_RDSR01000013.1 GCF_003716325.1 Cryobacterium tepidiphilum
CGTCGCGTGCGCCCGCGCTCCTGCGTCGCGTGGGCCCGCGCTCCGCTCCGGCGTGGGGTTCAGGAAGCCGGCGTGCGTTGTACCGCGAGCCGTCTTCCCAAACCCAAGCCGCAACGGATGCCGCGCCTCGCGTCGCGTGGGCCCGCGCCCCGCTCCGGCGTGGGGTTCAGGAAGCCGGCGTGCGTTGTGCCGCGAGCCGTCTTCCTAAACGCAAGCCGCAACGGATGCGACCGCGCCTTCGACGGGACACCCGGGATCACGCGGATCGAACCCGCCGACCTCGCGGCGACCTGACCGATTTGCGTGGCGGGTGCGGCATCCGTTAGTTTGTATGAAAGCCAAAGACCGCCGGTTATTGCCGTGCGCAGAAATGCCACAGTGATCGAAGGTTCATTCACGTGAACGGCCTGCGCAGGTGTTCGAAGTCATAAGCGGTGAAATCCGCCTCAGCTCCGGCCCTGCGCTGGAGCTTTTTTCATGTCTGCGCCAAGGGCTACCGGCAAACAAAGATCAAGAGGAGCGCCATGGCGAACAAGGAAGCATCGGTCGCCGAGCTTACGGAGAAATTCCAGAGCTCGACCGCCGTTCTGCTCACCGAGTACCGCGGACTCACTGTTGCCCAGCTCAAGCAGCTGCGCAAGGACATCAGTGGGGACGCCACGTACGCCGTGGTAAAGAACACGCTGACCAAGATTGCGGCGAACAACGCCGGCATCACGTCGTTCGACGACGAGCTTGCCGGACCGTCCGCCATCGCTTTCGTGCACGGTGACCCTGTCGCCGTCGCGAAGAGCCTGCGTGCCTTTGCCAAGGCAAACCCTCTCCTGGTGGTCAAGGGCGGTTACTTCGACGGTAACCCGCTCTCCGCCGCAGAGGTAGGCAAGCTCGCCGACCTCGAGTCCCGCGAAGTTCTGCTCGGCAAGCTTGCCGGCGCCTTCAAGGCCTCGCTGTTCGGAGCCGCATATCTGTTCAACGCACCGCTGTCGAAGGCCGTTCGCACGGTCGACGCGCTGCGTGAGAAGCAGGAGTCCGCGAACCAGGCGTAGCCCGGTACCGCGGTGAGTAACTAAGAAAACTAAGGAGAAAATCATGGCAAAGCTGTCAACTGAAGAACTGCTCGAGCAGTTCAAGGGCCTCACCCTCATCGAGCTCAGCGAGTTCGTCAAGGCATTCGAGGAGACCTTCGAGGTCACCGCCGCCGCTCCGGTTGCTGTCGCAGCCGCCGGTGGGCCCGCCGCCCCCGCCGAAGAGGTCGAGGAGAAGGACTCGTTCGACGTCGTCCTCGAGTCGGTCGGCGACAAGAAGATCCAGGTCATCAAGGTTGTGCGCGAGCTCACCAGCCTCGGCCTGGGCGAAGCCAAGGCTGTCGTCGACGGTGCCCCCAAGGCCGTCCTCGAAGGTGCCAACAAGGAGACCGCCGACAAGGCGAAGGCTGCCCTCGAAGAGGCAGGCGCAACCGTCACCCTCAAGTAGTAGCGCCCCGCAAGGGGTTCTCACTTGTGGTTGACCGGCGCTTGTCGCTCGAGTTCACCAACGCTGTGAACGCGGTTTCCTTGGGCTGAGGCTTTCGAGCCTCTTCCCGAGTATTCCGCGTTCCGAGGGCGTCGCCCCCGTAACGGGGTGACGCCCTCGCGGCGTTTAAGCCCCGGCTGCGAAGCGTTTCGATTCTCTGACCCAGCGGATGCTCGGTACCGGCCACGTGGCATCCGTCACGTGGTTCATACCCAGTGTCCCTCCGGCGCGCCCTGGCGCGCCGGCACGTGCAACGGGGCACGAGTCGGAAATGAATCGAACACATGAACAAGCAATCGATCGGGCGGCGAATCGCCCGCTTCCTGCTGCGGCTCATCGCTGCGGCGACCACCACGCGGGTGGAGGTCACGGATGCCGCCCACCCGCCCTGTATGGAGCCGGTGCAGCACTCCATGGGAGTGAACTGGATCCGGTGACCGTCGCGGCCCCGGTCGGAGAAATCCGGCCGGGGCCGCTTTTCGGACACATATATAGCTGCGCTATGTATAATTGCGGGAGTGACCACTGATCTGCACCAACTGCTCGGCGACCTGTTCGCCGTCAGCCACCGGCTCACCCGGGTGGCAGCCCGCGCCGCGGGTGGCAAGGAGTCACCGGCCGTCTGGCGCACGCTCAGCGTGCTGTCGAGCACGGGCCCGATGCGCCTCGGGGAACTCGCCGAGTTGAGCCGGGTCTCCCAGCCCACGGCCACCAACCTCGTCGCCACCCTCGCGGCGCGTGGCTGGGTGGAACGGCAGGCGGATGCCGGCGACGCGCGCGTCAGCGTCATCCAGGTCACCGTGGCCGGTGAGGAGGCACTCGCTGGCTGGCGCAGCGCCTTGGCCACTGCCATGCTCCCGCTGTTCTCCAGCCTTCCCGAGTCGGATCTCGAGACGCTGGAGCGAGCCGTCACCATCATGCGCGAACGCGTCGTCAATGAAAGAGGAATCACGTCATGAGTCACCAACCCGCGGGCGGCAACATCCTGCAGCAGCCGAAGGCGGTGTGGGCCGTCGCCTTCGCCTGCGTCGTCGCGTTCATGGGCATCGGCCTCGTCGACCCGATCCTTCCCGCGATCGCGAAGGAGCTGGAGGCATCCGCTGCCCAGACGGAACTGCTCTTCACCAGCTACCTCGTGATCACCGGTGTGGCGATGTTCTTCACGAGCTGGCTCTCGAGCCGCATCGGCGCCAAGAAGACGCTGCTCATCGGGCTCGCGCTGATCGTGCTGTTCGCCCTGTTCGCGGGCCTGGCCGGCGACGTCGAGTCGATCATCGGGTTCCGCGCCGGCTGGGGCCTCGGCAACGCCCTCTTCATCTCGACGGCACTCGCCACGATCGTGGGCGCCGCGTCGGGCGGCACCTCGTCGGCCATCATCCTCTACGAGGCGGCCCTGGGGATCGGCCTCGCGATCGGCCCGCTCGCGGGCGGACTGCTCGGAACGCTGAGCTGGCGCGGCCCGTTCTTCGGCACCGCGGTGCTCATGGCCGTCGGATTCATCGCCATCGTCACCCTGCTGAAGACCGAGGGCGCGAAGCCCACGCCGAGCCCGATCTCCGCGCCGTTCCGCGCGCTGGCCCGCCCGGCGCTCGGATTCCTCGCCGCCACCGCCGTCTTCTACAACTTCGGGTTCTTCACCCTGCTGGCCTACACGCCGTTCGCGCTCGTGCCCCTCGGGCTCTCCAGTGCCATCACGCTCGGCTTCATCTTCTTCGGCTGGGGCGTCTCGGTCGCCATCACGTCGGTGTGGGTCGCGCCCATTCTGACCAGGCGGATGCCGCGCACCACCGTTCTCTCGGTCATTCTGCCGCTCCTGGCCGCCGACCTCCTCGCTCTCGCGCTGCTCGTGCACTCCGCCGTCGGGCTGATCGTCTCGGTCATCGTCGGCGGCATGCTCCTCGGCATCCTGAACACGGTCCTCACCGAGACCGTGATGGAGGCCACCGACCTGCCGCGCTCGGTCGCGTCGTCGGCCTATTCCGGCGTGCGGTTCCTGGGCGGCGCGATCGCTCCGCCGGTGGCGGCGCTGCTCGCCGACGTCGTCTCGCCGTCGATGCCGTTCTATGCGGGGGCCATCGCCGTCGTCATCGCCACGGGGCTCATCGTCGTCGGTCGCAAGCACCTGAAGCGTGCCGACGGCCTGACAGAGACTCCCATCGAGGAGGCGGAGGCGATCAGCGTCGGCGACAGCTGACATCCGTCCGCACGCAACAGCATTGCGTGCACGGAGTCGGTGACGGCGGGACACGATTGCATAACGTCCCGTCCACAGCCGAAAAAGAGGCGTTGCCAACCACGGACGCGCGGGGGTACGTTGCGAAGAGGGTCGGTCCTCCGGCAGGGGGACGATCACAACTCGACGTGGAGGAAATATGGCACTCACACAGCATCGCCGCCTACTCGCATCACTCACCGTGATCGGATCGGCGGCCCTCGTGCTCACCGGATGCACCAACAGCGGCGGGGGAGGTGGCGGCGGCAGCACCGAGAGCTCGGGAGGCGGGGGCGGCTCCCAGTTCGACGGCACGACCCTTGAGGTTGCCGCAGCCTGGACAGGCGCCGAGCAGGCGAACTTCGAGAAGATCCTCAAGAAGTTCGAGGAGGACACCGGAGCGAAGGTGAACTACACGAGCTTCGGCGACAAGGCCGCGACCACCCTCGGCACGCAGATCGAAGGCGGCAGCCCGCCCAACGTGGCGCTTCTCGCGCAGCCGGCGCTCCTGCAGCAGCTCGCCAAGGACGGCAACCTGAAGCCGCTGAGCGACGAGGTACTCGACGTCGTGAAGCAGAACTACTCGCAGAGCTGGATCGACCTCGGTTCGGTGGACGGCAAGACGTACGGCGTCTGGTTCAAGGGGTCCAACAAGTCCACCGTCTGGTACAACAAGGACATCTACGACGGCGCGGGCGCCACGGTTCCCGAGGACTGGGACGGATTCCTGAAGCAGCTGCAGCTGATCTCGGACTCGGGCTACGCGGGCATCTCGATCGGCGCTGACGTCGGCTGGCCGCTCACGGACTGGTTCGAGAACGTCTACCTCCGCACCGCCGGGGGCGAGAAGTACGACCAGCTGACCAACCACGAGATCCCCTGGACCGACCCGTCGGTCGAGGAGGCGCTCAAGGTGCTGCAGACGCTCTGGGGCAACAAAGCCCTGATCGAAGACGGGGCGGCGCAGCGCACCTTCCCTGAGTCGGTCACCGAGGTGTTCGGCGCCGACCCGAAGGCCGGCACGGTGTACGAAGGTGACTTCGTCGCCGGGAACATCGCGGACGACGGCAACTCGACGGTGGGCAAGAACGCATTGTTCTACAACTTCCCCGCGATCAACGGTTCCGGACCGGCCGTGGTCGGCGGCGGTGACGCGGCTGTCGCCTTCACCGATGACGACGCGACCAACGCCCTCATGAAGTTCCTGGCCTCGCCCGAGTCGGCCGAGATCTGGGTTCCGGAAGGCGGCCTGACCTCGCCGAACAAGTCGGTCGACACGTCGCTGTACCCCGACGCGATCTCCAAGCAGATCGCCGAGGCGCTCACCGGCGCTGAGACGTTCCGATTCGACATGTCCGACCTGACGCCGAGCGCCTTCGGCGGCACGGAGGGTCAGGGCTTCTGGCAGATCATGATCAAGTTCCTGCAGGACCCGAGCGACATCTCAGGGACCCAGCAGGCACTGGAGGATGCTGCGAAGGCAGCCTACAAGTAACCCCCTTTCGAACGGAGTGGCTTCATGACTGACTCAGCGGTTGCTCCGGTCGGGATGGACCGTGGGGAGGGCGGCGAAGGCCGTCCTTCCCACGGTGCCTCACGTCGCCGGACGTTCTTCATCGCGCTCGGATTCCTCGCGCCCGCACTCGTGCTCCTCGGCGCGTTGCTGCTGTACCCGATCGTCTACACCGTCATCCGCTCGTTTTTCAGCGCGGACGGCGGCCAGTTCACCGGCTTCGACAATTACGTGACGATGTTCACGAACGACTCCACGTTCACGGCGATCCGCAACAACATCATCTGGGTGATCGTCGCGCCGATCGCCTGCACGGTGCTCGGCCTGATCTTCGCCGTGCTGCTCGACAAGATCAAGTGGTCAACGGCTTTCAAGCTGATCATCTTCATGCCCATGGCCATTTCCATGCTGGCCGCGGGCGTGATCTTCCGCACGATGTTCCAGGAGAACCCGAACCTCGGCGTCGTCAACGCCGCGCTGGTCGGCATCAACAGTGTCTTCGGCGACGACGCGGCCTACCCGGGAGCGAACGTGCGGCCGAAGACCGGTCTCGCCGGCGAGCACGGCATCATCCGGAGCGAGCAGGCGATCGAGACGGGCGGAGAGATGAACTTCCCGCTCGTCGGGATCCGTCCCGACACCGTCCCGGAGGCGGCGAAGCCCGCCGAGCAGGCGCAGAGCGCCGACGCAGACCAGATCACCGGCACCGTCTGGCTCGACTTCGTGAAGGGCGGGGGTGGCGTCAACGGCGAGATCGGTGCGAACAAGCCCGGGCTTCCCGGCGTGCGGGTCGACGCCGTGGCCGAGGACGGCACGATCGCGGGCCACGCCCAGACCGACGACACCGGTCGCTACGTCATCGACGGGCTCAAGCAGGGCAGCTATACGGTCGCCCTGCCCGCGGCCAACTTCGACGAGGGCTATCAGGGTGTGTCGTGGCTCAGCTCCACGTTCATCACCGGCGTCGTCATCCTGTCCTACATCTGGATCTGGGCCGGGTTCGCGATGGTGATGATCGCATCCGGCCTGTCGGCCATGGACCGCTCGCTGCAGGAAGCGGCTCGCATGGACGGGGCGAACGAGTGGCAGGTGTTCCGCAGGATCACCGCGCCGCTGCTGTCACCGGTGATCATCGTCGTCTTCGTCACGCTCATCATCAACGTCCTGAAGATCTTCGATTTGGTCTACGTCATACCGCCCGGCGCATCGAAACCGGCGGCGAACGTCATCGCCGTGGAGATGTGGCGGGTGTCGTTCGGCGGCGGCAGCAACCAGGGACTGGGAAGCGCGCTCGCGATCCTACTGCTCCTGCTGGTGCTGCCCTCCATGATCATCAACGTGAAGCGATTCCGCGAGGAGAGGCAGCGATGACCAGCGAACTCACGATCGTGCGGGGGAAGCGGACCGTCGGCCAGCGCATCCTCGATTTCTTCAGCCGCTCCGTCGTCAATGTCGTCCTGGTGATCGTGGCGTTGTTCTGGCTGGTGCCGTCGGTCGGACTGTTCCTCGCGTCGCTCCGCACCTCGGGCGCGAGCGCCTCCTCCGGGTGGTGGACGGTCTTCGTCAAGCCGACGCAGCTGACCCTCGAGAACTACGCCAACCTGCTGTCGAATCCCACCATCACCGGGTCGTTCTGGAACACGATCATGATCGCCGTGCCGGTGACCTTCCTGGTGGTGATCATCGGGGCACTCGCCGGGTACGCGTTCGCGTGGATGGAATTCCCCGGCCGGGACTGGCTTCTCATTGCCGTCATCGTCCTGCTCGCGGTGCCGATCCAGGTAGCCCTCATCCCGTTGGCGCGGCTTTTCGGCGCCATCGGCATCTTCGGGTCGCTCTTCGGCGTGATCCTCTTCCACGTGGCGTTCGGCCTGCCCTTCGCGATCTTCCTGCTTCGCAACTTCTTCACGCAGGTGCCGTCGGAGCTGCTGGAGGCCGCGCGCCTGGACGGCGCGAGCGACTGGCGCATCTTCGTGCAGGTCATCCTGCCGCTTGGCGTGCCGGCCATCGCCTCCCTGGCGATCTTCCAGTTCCTGTGGACCTGGAACGACATGCTCGTGGCGCTGATCTTCACGAACTCCGAGTCGCAACCCCTCACGGTGGCGATCCAGAGCCAGTTGCGCCAGTTCGGGTCGAACATCGACGTGCTCTCCTCTGGCGCGTTCCTGTCGATGATCGTGCCGCTGATCGTGTTCTTCGCCTTCCAGCGCTACTTCGTGACGGCGCTGCTCGCCGGCTCCCAGCGCTGACCCCACCCCGCCCCGCCCCCCTGCCCGCCCCCTCCGCCCGCGTCCCTGTCCCGAATTCAGCGCCCCTGGGACGCTGAATTCGGAACGGGGAGGAGGGAGCAGGAGCGGGAGGCGGGGGAGGGACGGTGCACCCGCTTAGAGTGAACGTATGAGCATGCATGGCGGCGGAGGCGGCGGCCGCAACCGTGTCAGCGGCGCGGACCGGCAGGCGCAGAAGGCACAGAATGCGGCGGCCCCGCGCATCCCGCACCTGCTCCGACGCATCTCCGAACTCTTCGCCGGCCACAAGGTGGCCCTCGCCATCACGGTGGTGCTCGTCCTCATCGGTGCCGCGCTCAGCGTCGTGCCACCCCTGCTGACGCAGCGCGCGTTCGACGAGGGCCTCTTCCCGCCCTCGGGCGGCCCGAACCTACCGCGCCTGGCCACCCTCGTGGGCCTGATGCTCGCCGTGTACATCGGGTCGGCGCTGCTCGGCGTCTGGCAGACCTGGCTCACCGCGACGGTGGGCAACAAGGTGATGGGCGCCCTCCGCGTGCGCCTCTTCACTCACCTGCAGTCCATGGAACTGAGCTTCTTCACCCGCACCAAGACGGGCGTCATCCAGTCCCGGCTCCAGAACGACGTCGGCGGCGTGGCGAGCGTGCTTACCAACACCATTTCAAGCGTGCTCGGCAACACCGTCACTGTGATCGCCGCCTTCGTCGCGATGCTGCTGCTCAACTGGCAGCTCACGATCGTCGCCCTCATCCTCATGCCGATCCTCGTCATCGCGCAGCGTCGCGTCGGGCAGGTGCGGGCGCGGATCGCGACGAAGACGCAGGAGTCCCTCTCCGACATGACCGCCATCACCCAGGAGACCCTCTCGGTGTCGGGCATCCTGCTCTCGAAGAGCTTCACAAGGCAGAAGGCCGAGATCGGGCGGTACGCCGACGAGAACGCGAACCAGATCCGCCTGCAGGTGAGTCAGCAGATGAGCGGGCAGACCTTCTTCGCCCTGGTCAGCATCTTCCTCTCCAGCATCCCGGCGATCGTCTACCTGGTCGCCGGCTGGCTGCTCCTGGGCGGTACGACGGACGTGACACCGGGCACGATCGTCGCCTTCACGACCGTGCAGGCGCGGATGCTGTTCCCGCTGCTCGGGCTCATGCGCGTCGCGCTCGACCTGCAGACCTCCAGCGCCCTGTTCGCCCGGATCTTCGAGTACCTCGACCTCCAGCCGGCCATCACCGATCGGCCGGACGCCGTCGCGCTCGCCGCCGAGGGCCAGGTCGCCCGCGCCGGCGTCACCTTCGACCACGTCACCTTCCGCTACCCGGATGCCCCGGAGGAATCCCGCCCCACCCTCGACGACGTCTCGTTCCGCATCGAACCCGGCCAGTTCGCCGCCTTCGTCGGCCCCTCGGGAGCCGGCAAGACCACCGTCTCCTACCTGGTGCCCCGCTTCTACGAGGTCGCCGCCGGCCGCGTGCTCTTCGGCGGCATCGACGTGCGCGACCTCAAACAGGAATCGCTGGTCTCGCACATCGGCATCGTCAGCCAGGAGACGTACCTCTTCCACGCCACGATCGCCGAGAACCTGCGCTATGCCAAGCCCGAGGCAACGGATGCCGAGCTCGAGGCAGCCGCTCGCGCCGCCAACATCCACCAGACGATCGCGTCCTTCCCCGAGCAGTACCAGACGGTGGTCGGTGAGCGCGGCTACCGGCTCTCCGGCGGCGAGAAGCAGCGCATCGCCATCGCCCGGGTGCTCCTGAAAGACCCGGAGGTGCTCATCCTCGATGAGGCGACCAGCGCCCTCGACGCGATCTCGGAGCGCGTCGTGCAGGCCGCCCTCGATACCGCCTCGCGCGGGCGCACCACCATCGCCATTGCGCACCGGCTCTCCACCGTGGTCGGCGCCGACGTGATCTTCGTCGTCGACGCCGGGCGCATCGTGGAGCACGGCACGCACGCCGAGCTGCTGGAGCGGGACGGCACCTACGCCCGGCTCTACTCGGAGCAGGTCACGTCGTCGTCACTGGCCGCCGAGTAGGCGCGCGCATCCGCTGTCGCGGGGGTGGCGTCACGAGCGCAGCGGATGCCACGGCGCCGCTCCCATAGGCGGCCCGCCGTGGCCGCCGGGTAGAGTTGAGCCGTACTTAAGGGGCCCAATGAAGATCGCACAGAACATCCTCGAGCTCATCGGCGACACCCCGCTGGTCAGGCTCAACCACGTGACCGACGGCGTCGCCGCCACCGTGCTCGTGAAGCTCGAATACCTGAACCCGGGCGGATCGGCGAAGGACCGCATCGCCACGCGCATCATCGATGCCGCCGAGCGCGACGGCTCGTTGAAGCCGGGCGGCACGATCGTGGAGCCCACCTCGGGCAACACCGGAGTCGGCCTCGCGCTCGTCGCCCAGCAGCGGGGTTACCAGTGCGTCTTCGTATTGCCCGACAAGGTGGGGGAGGACAAGCGCAACGTGCTCACCGCGTACGGCGCGAAGATCGTGGTGACGCCGACATCCGTTGCCCCTGACGACCCCGAGTCGTACTACAGCGTGTCGGACCGCCTGGCACGGGAGATCCCCGGCGCGTTCAAGCCCAACCAGTACGCCAACCCGAACGGGCCGCTCAGCCACTACGAGACCACCGGGCCCGAGATCTGGCGCGACACCGACGGCACGATCACGCACTTCGTGGCGGGCGTCGGCACGGGCGGCACGATCAGCGGCACCGGCCGGTACCTGAAGGAGGTGTCGGAGGGCCGCGTGCGCATCGTCGGCGCCGACCCGGAAGGCTCGGTGTACTCGGGCGGCACCGGGCGCCCCTACCTCGTCGAGGGCGTCGGCGAGGACTTCTGGCCCGGCGCTTACGACCCCTCGGTCGTCGACGAGGTGATCGCCGTCTCCGACGCCGACTCGTTCGCCATGACCCGGCGGCTCGCCCTCGAGGAGGGCATCCTCGTGGGCGGCTCGAGCGGCATGGCGGTGGTCGCGGCCCTGCGCGCGGCCGCCGACCTCAGCGCCGACGACACCGTCGTGGTGCTGCTGCCCGACGGCGGGCGCGGCTACCTCGGCAAGATCTTCAACGACGGATGGATGGACCGTTACGGCTTCTCCGCCGCCTCAGACGGGCCGACGGTGGCTGACCTCCTCGGCGCCAAGTCCGACGCGTCGCCCGCGTTCGTCTACGTGCACCCCGGCGACACAATCCGCGACGCGATCGAGACGATGACCTCGCACGGGGTCTCGCAGGTGCTCGTGCTGAGCGCGAAGCCGCCCGTGGTGATGGGCGAGGTGCTCGGTTCGGTCAACGCGCAGCGCCTCCTGTCGCTGGTGTTCGCCGGCGACGCGCAGCCGACCGACACCGTGGCCAGCGTGATCGGGGAGGCGCTGCCGCTCGTCGGCGCGAACGAGCCGGTCTCCGCCGCGCAGGCCGCGTTCGCCGAACACGACGCGCTGCTCGTGGCCGACGGAGGCAAACCGCTGGGCGTCGTCACTCGCCACGATCTGCTCAACTACCTGAGCGCCTGACATCCGCTTCACTCACCGATCAAGACGCACGACGCCGTAGCGCCCGCGCCAGCCAGAACAGGGGAATTGCATGGACCAGAACTTCGACACCGTCGCCATCCACGCCGGGCAGGACTTCGACCCCACGACCGGCGCCGTCATTCCGCCGATCTACCAGACGTCGACCTTCGTGCAGGACGGCATCGGCGGGCTTCGCGGCGGGTACGAGTACGGCCGCGCCGGCAACCCCACCCGTGATTCCCTGCAGACCCTGCTCGCCGCGCTCGAGGGCGGCAAGCACGCGCTGTCGTTCTCCAGCGGGCTCGCCGCGGAGGACTCCCTGCTGCGTGCCGCGCTCACTCCCGGCGATCACATCGTGGTGGGCAACGACGTGTACGGCGGCACCCACCGACTGATCGAGAAGGTGCACGGGCCGTGGGGCATCGCGAACACCGTCGTCGACATGTCGGACCTCGCGGCCGTCGAGCAGGCGATCCGCCCCGGCGAGACGAAGTTGCTCTGGGTGGAGACCCCGAGCAATCCGATGATGAAGATCAGCGACATCGCCGCGCTCGCCGAACTCGGCCACCGTCACGGGCTCACGGTCGTCGTCGACAACACCTTCGCCTCGCCAGCGCTGCAGCAGCCGCTCGCGCTCGGCGCCGACGTCGTCGTGCACTCCACCACCAAGTACCTGGGCGGGCACTCCGACGTGATCGGCGGCGCCCTCATCCTGAACGACGACGAGCTGGCCGAGAAGGCGAAGTTCCTGCAGTTCGCCGCCGGCCCGGTATCGGCGCCGTTCGACGCCTGGCTCACCATCCGCGGCATCAAGACCCTGGCGGTACGGATGCAGCGCCACTGCGAGAACGCGCAGGCGATCGCCGAGCACCTGGCGGGGCATCCGTCGCTCGACGCCGTCTACTACCCGGGCCTGCCCGGCCACCCCGGGCACGATCTCGCCGCCCGGCAGATGCGCGGCTTCGGCGGCATGCTCTCTCTCGCCTTCGCCGGGGGAGAGCAGGCTGCACGCACGTTCGCCGAGTCGACCGAGCTGTTCCAGCTGGCCGAGTCGCTCGGCGGGGTGGAGTCGCTCGTGAACTACCCGTCGGAGATGACCCATGCCTCGGTGCGCGGCACCGAGCTCGAGGTGCCTGTGAACGTGGTGCGCCTCTCGGTGGGCATCGAAGACGCCGCCGACCTCATCGCCGATCTCGACCGGGCGCTCGCCAGGCTCTGACCCTCGGCGCATGGGGCCTGCTGCTGTCACGCCCTTCCCCGATGTGACTGTCACATTCAGGCGCAGTGTGCATAATTAGAGCTGTGCTCGACAATGTGACCGTGCACATTCCGAGTGAGGCCGCCGAATGACAACGGATACGTCCAAGGGCCGTGCGCCCAGCATCCGTGATGTCGCGCGCCTGGCCGGTGTCTCGCACCAGACCGTGTCGCGCGTGCTCAACGACCACCCAAGCATCCGCGACTCGACCAAGGCGCGCGTGCAGCAGGTCATGGACGAGCTGCAATACCGGCCCAACCGCGCCGCCCGCGCACTGGTCAAGGGGCGCTCGCGCACCATCGGCGTCATCTCCGCGTCGAGCACTCAGTACGGTCCCGCCAGCAGCATCGCGGCCATCCAGGACGCCTCCCGGGCCGCCGGCTACTACGTCAACACGGCCAACCTCACCTCCGTCGACCCCGCGTCGATCGAAGCGGCCGTCGAGCACCTCCTGGACCAGGCGGTCGAGGGCATGGTTGTGATGGCGCCGCAGTCACGGGTGTTCGACACCCTCGCCGAGATGTCGCTCGACATTCCGCTCGTCACCCTGCAGTCCACCGGCGTGCATCGTGAACGCGCGCTGTCGGTTGACCAGATCGCGGGTGCGCGGCTCGCCACCCGGCACCTCATCGAACTCGGCCACCGCGACATCTACCACCTCGCCGGCCCGCAGGACTGGATCGAGGCCGAGGCGCGCATGCGCGGCTTCCTCGAGGAGATGGGGGCGCAGGACGTGCCGACGACGGCGCCGATCCTCGGCGACTGGACCGCGAACTTCGGTTACCACGCGGGGCGGGAGCTGCTGCGGGTGCGTGACTTCACGGCGATCTTCTCCTCGAACGACCAGATGGCGCTCGGCCTGGTGCACGCGATCACCGAGTCGGGGCTCCGCGTGCCGCAGGATGTCAGCGTCATCGGTTTCGACGACGTGCCCGAGGCCGCGCACTTCTGGCCGCCGCTCACCACGGTGCGGCAGGACTTCCCCGAGCTCGGCCGGCGGTGCATCGCCCTGCTCCTCGCCGAGATCAACGGGGAGCCGTCCTCCGGGTACTCACGGTCCCTCCAGCCCGAGCTCGTGGTCCGCGCGAGCACCGCGCCGCCCTTCCGCCCGTAGCCCCCTCCGCCCCTTCGCGGGTGCTCTTCCGTCCTTCACCCCGCTTCGCGGGTGAGCACTTTTTGCGGGAATAGCGCGTCTATTCCCGCAAAAACTGCTCACTCGCGGCGGGGAAGCGGGGGCGGGGAGGGGCAGTTATGCAATCGAGATTTTTTGGTGGTTGACAGACGGCTTGCGGCTGCGGCTAACATAAGCTCAGTCAATGTGACCGTTCACATGGATCGGGTCCGGAGCGACATCCGTCAGCGCGAACCAGGTGCACACGTCACGTCGGCGCATCAGCACCAGTACGCAGCATTCGCACCAACGCAACATCCGTAGCAATGCCGGACCAGCGCATCCGATACGGACAAAGGAGTCGATTCGTGAGCACGAGCACCGCACCCCAGACGCCCGAAGTCGGAGGCCAGGGCGAGTCCTACGTCGTCGGCATCGACTACGGCACCCTCTCGGGCCGCGCCGTCGTCGTGCGGGTCTCCGACGGCGCGGAACTGGGCTCGGCGGTGCTGGAGTACCCCCACGGCGTGATGGACACGACCCTCGCCGCAACTGGCCGCCGGCTCCCGCCGGACTGGGCGCTTCAGGTGCCCCAGGACTACGTCGACGTGCTGAAGACCGCGGTGCCCGAGGCCGTGAAAGCAGCCGGCATCGACCCGGCCACCGTCGTCGGAGTGGGAACCGACTTCACCGCCTGCACCATGGTGCCGACCATCGCCGACGGCACGCCGCTGAACGAGCTTCCCGAGTTCGCCGACCGCCCGCACGCCTACGTCAAGCTCTGGAAGCACCACGCCGCCCAGCCGCAGGCCGATCGCATCAACGAGCTCGCCGCATCCCGAGGCGAGAGCTGGCTGCCGCGCTACGGCGGCCTCATCTCGAGCGAGTGGGAGTTCGCCAAGGGCCTGCAGCTGCTCGAGGAAGACGCCGAGCTCTACAACCGCATGGACCACTGGGTGGAAGCGGCCGACTGGATCGTCTGGCAGCTCACCGGTCGGTACGTGCGCAACGCCTGCACCGCCGGCTACAAGGGCATCTACCAGGACGGCCAATACCCGAGCGAGGAATTCCTCGGCGCCCTGAACCCTGACTTCGCGCGGTTCGCGAACGACAAGGTCGCGCACGAGATCCGCCAGCTGGGCGAGGCCGCCGGAACGCTGCGCGCCGAGGCCGCCGCATGGACCGGGCTTCCCGAGGGCATCGCCGTCGCCGTGGGCAATATCGACGCGCACGTCGTTGCCCCCGCCGCCCAGGCGGTCGACCCCGGCCAGATGGTCGCCATCATGGGCACCTCCACCTGCCACGTCATGAACTCCGACCTGCTCGCCGAGGTTCCCGGCATGTGCGGCGTGGTCGACGGTGGTATCGTCGCGGGCGGCTACGGCTACGAGGCCGGGCAGTCCGGCGTGGGCGACATCTTCGCCTGGTACGTGGGCAACCAGGTGCCGGCCCGCTACTTCGACGAGGCCGAGCAGGCCGGCGTCAGCGTGCACCAGTACCTCACCGACCTCGCCGCCGACGCCCCGGTCGGCGCCCACGGCCTCATCGCCCTCGATTGGCAGAGCGGCAATCGCTCGGTGCTCGTCGACCACGAGCTCTCGGGCGTGATCGTGGGCCAGACCCTGACCACGCGCGCCGAGGAGATCTACCGCGCCCTGCTCGAGGCCACCGCCTTCGGCGCCCGCACCATCATCGAAGCCTTCACCTCCTCGGGCGTGCCGGTCACCGAGTTCATCGTCGCGGGCGGCTTGCTGAAGAACCGCTTCCTCATGCAGACCTACAGCAACGTGCTGCGGATGCCCATCTCCACGATCGCGAGCGACCAGGGCTCTGCCCTCGGCTCCGCCATCCACGCCGCTGTCGCGGCCGGGGCCTATCCCGACGTGCGCGCCGCCGGCCAGGCCATGGGCAAGCTCAACAAGAACGTCTACACCCCCGACGACGAGGCAGCCGCGGCCTACGACCGCCTGTTCGAGGAATACACACTCCTGCACGACTACTTCGGCCGCGGCGCGAACGACGTCATGCACCGCCTCAAGGCCCTCAAGCGCGAGGCCTCCGGTGACACCGGCGAGACAACGGATGCCGGCACCGCCTTCGTCGAGGCCACCTCATGAGCAGCTATGGCCCCCAGGTCGAGGTCGCGATCGCGCGCGTGCGCGCCGATGTGGCCCGCCTGCACTCCGAACTCGTGCGCAACAACCTCGTCGTCTGGACCGGCGGCAACGTCTCCGGCCGCGTGCCCGGCGCGGACCTGTTCGTGATCAAGCCCAGCGGCGTCGAGTACCCCGACCTCGCGCCCGAGAACATGATCCTCTGCGACCTCGATGGCACCGTCATCCCGGGCACCCCCGGCTCGGAGCGGTCGCCGTCCAGCGACACCGCGGCCCACGCATACGTCTACCGGAATATGCCCGAGGTCGGCGGAGTCGTGCACACCCATTCCACCTACGCCACCGCCTGGGCGGCGCGCGGCGAGGCCATCCCGTGCGTCATCACCGCGATGGCCGACGAATTCGGCGGCGAGATCCCGATCGGCCCGTTCGCCATCATCGGCGACGACTCCATCGGGCGCGGCATCGTGCAGACCCTCACCGGACACCGATCCCGCGCGGTCCTCATGCAGAACCACGGCCCGTTCACGATCGGCAAGGACGCCCGCGACGCGGTCAAGGCCGCCGTCATGGTCGAAGACGTCGCCCGCACGGTGCACCTCGCGCGCCAGGCCGGCGAGGTCATCCCCATCCCGCAGGACGCCATCGACTCCCTCTTCGACCGCTACCAGAACGTCTACGGCCAGGCGCCGCAAGGAGTGATCCAGTAATGCCCAGACTCGCCACCACCCTCGACCAGTACGAGGTCTGGTTCCTCACCGGGAGCCAGAACCTCTACGGCGAGGAGACGCTGCGCCAGGTCGCCGAGCAGTCGCAGGAGATCGCCCGCACGCTCGGGGCATCCGCCGAGATCCCGGTGAAGATCGTCTGGAAGCCCGTGCTCACCGGCTCTGACGCCATCCGCCGCGCCATGCTCGACGCCAACGCCGCCGACAACGTCATCGGCCTCGTCGCGTGGATGCACACGTTCTCGCCGGCGAAGATGTGGATCGCCGGTCTCGACATCCTCGCCAAGCCGCTGCTGCACCTGCACACCCAGGCGAACGTCGAGCTGCCCTGGTCGAGCATCGACATGGACTTCATGAACCTCAACCAGGCCGCGCACGGCGACCGCGAGTTCGGGTACATCCAGACGCGCCTGGGCGTGGCGCGCAAGACCGTCGTCGGGCACGCAACGGATGCCCGGGTCACCGGCGAGATCGGCACCTGGATGCGCGCCGCGGCCGGCTGGGCCGCCTCACACACCCTCAAGCTCGCCCGCTTCGGCGACAACATGCGCTACGTGGCCGTCACCGAGGGCGACAAGACCGAGGCCGAGCTCCGGTTCGGCGTGCAGGTGAACACCTGGGGCGTCACCGAGCTGGCGGATGCCGTGCACGCCGCCTCCGACGCCGACATCGACGCGCTCGTGGCCGAGTACGACGAGCTCTACACGGTCGCTCCCGAGCTTCGGAAGGGCGGCGACCGGCACGACTCGCTGCGCTACGGGGCCGCCATCGAGCTGGGGCTCCGCTCCTTCCTCGAGGAGGGCGGATTCGGCGCGTTCACGACGAGTTTCGAGGACCTGGGCTCACTCCGGCAGCTGCCCGGCCTCGCGGTGCAGCGGCTCATGGCCGAGGGTTACGGTTTCGGCGCGGAAGGTGACTGGAAGACATCCGTTCTCGTGCGCATCGCGGCCGTCATGGGGGCCGGCCTGCCCGGCGGGGCGAGCCTCATGGAGGACTACACCTACAACATGGTCCCCGGGCAGGAGCTGATCCTCGGGGCGCACATGCTCGAGGTGAGCCCGGCGCTGTCCAGCGCGAAGGCGAGCCTGGAGATCCACCCGCTCGGCATCGGCGGCAAGGAGGACCCGGTGCGCCTGGTCTTCACGGCCGACCCCGGGCCCGCGGTCGTCGTCGCCCTGTCCGACATGCGCGACCGGTTCCGCCTGGTGGCGAACGTCGTCGAGGTGGTCGACCCGACCGAGGACCTGCCGAACCTGCCCGTGGGTCGTGCCGTCTGGCGCCCGCAACCGGACTTCGCCACCTCCGCTGCCGCCTGGCTGACCGCCGGGGCGGCCCACCACACCGTGATGTCGACCTCGGTCGGCGTCGACGTGTTCCGCGATTTCGCCGAGATGGCTCGCACCGAGCTTCTCGTGATCGATGAGACCACGAACCTGCGCGACTTCACGCGCGAGGTCCGTTGGAACCAGGCCTACTACCGATTGGCACAAGGCCTGTAATCACCAATTTCGCACGACCCGAATCGACACCACCGTCGAAACAGAAGAAATGAAAGGAAACACAGTGAAGACACGTAAGGTCCTCACGGGCATCGCTGCCCTCGGACTCGCACTTTCACTCGCAGCGTGCGCCGGAGGCGGCGGCCGCGGCGGAGCCGGAGGCGGCGACAGCACGGATGCGGCCGGCGCCAACAAGGGCGCGCTCGTCGGCGTGGCCATGCCGACCAAGACGTCGGAACGCTGGATCAAGGACGGCGACGCGGTCAAGGCGTCCCTCGAGAAGCTCGGCTACAAGGTCGACCTTGAATACGGCGACGACAAGATCCCGCAGCAGGTGCAGCAGATCAGCAACATGCTGACCAAGGGCGCCAAGGTGCTCATCATCGCCTCGATCGACGGCACCGCGCTCAGCGACCAGCTCGACCAGGCTGCCGCAGCCGGCGTCAAGGTCATCGCGTACGACCGCCTGATCAACGGCAACAAGAATGTCGACTACTACACCACCTTCGACAACGAAGAGGTGGGCGTGCAGCAGGCGACGAGCCTGCTGACCGGCCTCGGCATCCTCGACAAGGACGGCAAGGACACCGGCGAGAAGGGCCCCTTCAACGTCGAGCTGTTCGCCGGAAGCCCGGACGACAACAACGCCACGTTCTTCTACAACGGCGCGATGAAGACCCTCAAGCCCTACATGGACAAGAAGATCATCAACGTCAAGAGCGGCCAGACCGGCTTCACCCAGATCGCCACGCTGCGTTGGGACCCGGCAACCGCCCAGAAGCGCATGCAGAACCTCATCGCCAGCACGTACTCCGATGGCAGCAAGGTTGATGGCGTGCTCTCCCCGTACGACGGCCTGTCGATCGGCATCATCTCGGCGCTGACCAGCTCCGGCTACAAGACCGACGCCCTGCCCATCATCACGGGCCAGGACGCGGAGCAGGCGTCGGTCAAGTCGATCATCGCCGGCCAGCAGTACTCGACCATCTACAAGGACACGCGCCTGCTCGGCGACGAAGCCGTGAAGATGGCCGACGACCTGCTGAACGGCCGGGAGCCCGAGGTCAACGACACCACGAGCTACAACAACAAGGTCAAGGTCGTCCCGACCTTCCTGTTCCCGCCGACGGTCGTCACCAAGGACAACTACAAGGAAGTCCTGGTCGACAGCGGCTACTACACCGAGGCCGACCTCAAGTAGGTTCCTCCCCTCACCCGGCAGTGGCGGCGGCCAACCGCCGCCACTGCCACCACCCTCACCGCACGGAAGAAGAAGCTCGGTGACCACAAACATTCTCGAGATGCGCAACATCACGAAAACCTTCCCCGGCGTGAAAGCGCTGCAGGATGTCTCGCTCGCAGTGCAGCGGGGACACATCCACGCGATCTGCGGCGAGAACGGGGCGGGAAAGTCCACCCTGATGAAGGTGCTGTCCGGCGTGTACCCGGCCGGCACCTACGACGGCGAGATCGTCCTCGAAGACAAGACCGTCGAGTTCAAGAGCATCAACGACTCCGAGGCATCCGGTGTCGTCATCATCCACCAGGAACTCGCGCTCAGCCCGTACCTCTCTATTGCGGAGAACATCTTCCTCGGCAATGAGCAGCAGAAGAACGGCTGGATCGACTGGAACAAGACCAACCTCGAAGCCTCGAAGCTGCTGGCCCGCGTCGGCCTGAAGGACAACCCGATCACCAAGGTGATGGACATCGGGGTCGGCAAGCAGCAACTCGTGGAGATCGCGAAGGCGCTCTCCAAGGAGGTCAAGCTCCTGATCCTCGACGAGCCCACGGCCGCCCTCAATGACGAGGACTCAGCGCACCTCCTCGACCTGATCCTGCACCTCAAGGGGCAGGGCATCACGTCGATCATCATCAGCCACAAGCTGAACGAGATCAAGGCGATCGCCGACGAGGTCACGATCATCCGCGACGGCAAGACCATCGAGACCCTCGACATGCACTCCGACCAGATCACGGAGGAACGCATCATCAAGGGCATGGTCGGCCGCGACCTCGAGAGCCGGTACCCGGATCACACGCCGCACATCGGCGAGGAGATCCTCCGCGTCGAGAACTGGACCGTGCACCATCCGCTCGACCATGAACGCAAGGTCGTGTCGAACGCGAGCATCTCGGTCAAAGCCGGGGAGATCGTCGGCATCGCCGGGCTCATGGGCGCCGGGCGCACGGAGCTCGCGATGAGCGTGTTCGGGCACAGCTACGGCTACAACATCTCGGGCAAGGTGTACAAAAACGGCACCGAGATCAAGACCAATACGGTGTCGGCTGCCATCGACAACGGCCTTGCCTACGCGACCGAGGACCGCAAGCACTACGGGCTCAACCTCATCGAGGACATCAAGCGCAACGTTACGCTCGCGGCGCTCGGAAAGATCTCCCGGGCCGGCTGGGTGGACTCGAACCGTGAGGTCGTCGTCGCCGAGGGCTTCCGGAAAAGCATGAACATCAAGGCTCCCAGCGTGGAGGCGCTCACCGGCAAGCTGTCGGGCGGCAACCAGCAGAAGGTCGTGCTGTCGAAGTGGATGTTTTCCGACCCGGACGTGCTGATTCTCGACGAGCCCACCCGCGGCATCGACGTTGGCGCCAAGTACGAGATCTACGGGATCATCAACCGGCTGGCGGATGAGGGGAAGGGCGTCATCGTCATCTCCTCGGAGCTGCCCGAGCTGCTCGGCATCTGCGACCGCATCTACACCCTCTCGGAGGGCCGGATCACGGCAGACGTGCCCCGCAACCAGGCGACGGCCGAATACCTTATGCAACACATGACCCAGGAAAGGGAGAAGGACCACGCATGAGCGCGTTCGGATCCGCACTTAATTACCTCGCCGGCCAGCTGCGCCAGATCGGCCTGTTCATCGCGCTGATCGCGATCATCATCTTCTTCCAGGTGGCGACCGACGGCATCACGCTGAAACCGATCAACGTCTCGAACCTGATCGTGCAGAACAGCTACATCCTGATCCTGGCCGTCGGCATGGTCATGGTGATCATCGCCGGCCACATCGACCTCTCGGTCGGCTCGGTGGTCGCCTTCGTCGGCGCCATGTCGGGCGTCATGATCACCCAGTGGAACATCCCGTGGTGGGTCGCCATCATCCTCTGCCTGATCCTCGGAGCCCTGGTGGGCATGTGGCAGGGGTTCTGGATCGCCTACTTCGGCATACCGGCGTTCATCGTGACACTCGCCGGCATGCTCACGTTCCGCGGCCTGACGCAGATCACGCTGCAGAACCAGCAGATCTCGCCGTTCCCCACGGAGTTCCGCGCACTCGGCAGCGGCTTCCTGCCCGACCTCGGGGGCGGCACGAGCTTCCTCGAGCCGCTCACGGTCGCCCTCGGCGTGCTCGCGACGCTGCTGCTGGTCGCCCAGGCCGTGCGCTCCCGCGTCGCGCGCAAGAAGTACAACGTCGAGGACGAGCCGCTGTCGTGGTTCCTCATCAAGCTGGTGTTCACTGCCGCTCTGATCCTCCTCATCACGTACCTGCTGGCCAGCTACCGTGGCACGCCGATCGTCCTGATCGTGCTCGGGGTGCTGACGGTCGCGTACTCGGCGGTCATGGCGCGGAGCGTGTTCGGGCGCCACGTCTACGCGCTGGGCGGCAACCTCAACGCCGCCGCCCTCTCCGGCGTCAAGACGAAGCGCGTCACGTTCCAGCTGTTCGTGAACATGGGCGTCATCTCGGCGCTGGCCGGCCTGGTCTTCACGGCCCAGCTGAACCTCGCCAACCCGAAGGCCGGTGACGGCTTCGAACTCGACGCCATCGCCGCCGTCTTCATCGGTGGCGCCGCGGTGACCGGCGGCATCGGCACCGTGACCGGCGCCATCATCGGTGGTCTCATCATCGGCATCCTGAACAACGGCATGTCGATCCTCGGTGTCGGCACCGAGTATCAGCAGCTCATCAAGGGCCTGGTGCTGCTCGCGGCGGTTGCGTTCGACGTCTACAACAAGCGCCGTTCCGGCGGTCGCTGAGCCGCGCATCCGTTGCCCAGAAGGGGCCTCGCGTCGTCGACGCGGGGCCCCTTCTGCGTGCCCCGCCCCGTCGCATCCGTCGGAGGGCTCGCGGCGGTGGTTCAGGAAGCCGGCGGTGCGCACAACGCCCGCCGCCTTCCTGAACGCCAGCCGCAACGTGCCCAGCCACCGCTAAGGCTCGGCGGGCTGCTCGGCGCGTGTTCACGAAACGGGCGGGTTTCGGGGCGCCCGCCCTCTTCCCGAAGGCCAGCCCGGGCCTCCCCAGCGGATGCTGGTGGCAGGTTCTCCCCAATTTCGCGGCGCCGGTGCATCCGTGCCGGCGCACCCGCGAGAGTGGCGGCATGGACGAAGACGTGGTGACCCAGTTGAGTTTGCGGCACGGCGGGCTGATACCCGCTCGTGACCTGCTTGAACGAGGCATCAACGCCCACGCCGCGCGAAGACTCGTTGAGCGTGGAGTACTTGTGCGCATCCGCCGTGGCGTCTATGCGGACGCATCAGGGTGGCCGCACGGCACAGCCAAGCAGGCAGAGGTGAATCACCGGTTGCTCGTGCGTGCGGTGGCGCGCTGCGCGGAACGCCCGATGCTCGTGTCGCACATGTCGGCGGCGGCTCTCCACGGGCTGCCGGTGATCGGGGGCTGGCCCGAGACGGTGCATGTGATCACAGCGGATGCGACCGGCGGGAGCACATCGCGCTACATCACCAGTCATCGCGGCGTGGCTCCGCCCCAACCCGTGCAGATCGGCGAGCTTGCAGTGACGTCGCTGGAGCGCACCCTGGTCGACGTGGCAACGACCAGCAGCTTTCTCGCCGCGGTGACGATGATCGACCACGCCCTGCGCGTCGAGAGTGAGCGCGTGGAGGCTGCGGCGCGGCGGGGTCTTCAGCTGGTGCCGCGGTTGACGCGGGGGAGCCTGCTCAACGAGCTGGCGGCGGTCGACCCGCGCAGGGGCCGGAAGCAGGCGGAGCGCGCGATCGCGTTCGCGAACCCGCTGGCCGCGAACCCGGGGGAGTCGCTCAGCCGCGTGCGCATCTTCGAGCTCGGCTTCGAGGTTCCCGAACTCCAGGTCTCGTTTCCCAACATCGAGGGCCACGACTACTGGGTCGACTTCTATTGGCGCGGGATCCGCAAGATCGGTGAGTTCGACGGCATGGTCAAGTACACGCGCGGGGCGGTACTCGGCGACCGGGACCCCGTCGACGTAGTCGTGGCCGAGAAACTGCGGGAGGACGCGCTGCGGCGCCGCGTCAACAGTTTCAGTCGCTGGATCTGGGACACGGCGATCTCGCCGCGGAAGTTCTACGACTTCCTCGTGGCGGAGGGCGTGCCTCGGGCGTGACGTGACTGGGGGTGGCGGGGCGTGGCTGGCGTGGCGGGGCGTGGCTGGGGCGTGGGCTGGCGTGGGTGGCGTGGCTGGGCAGCGGATGTCACGGCGCGGGTTGTGGAAGGGGGCGCGTGCTTGGGCAGGCGCCGCCTTCTCAAACCCACGCCGGCGCGCCAGGGGTGTGGTGCGGCGCTCGAGTGCATGCTCGCGGTGGAGTGGGGACCGTCGGTGGGTGGTGCGAGACTCGCACCGCGACCGCGACCACGGTCGCCACAACGGCCACGGCCGCGAGCGCGAGCGAGGGCAGACGGGTGGCCCGCGCACGGGGGTGAAGAGGAGGCGAGGGGATGTACCGGCCGAAACAGGGCGGATTCCACAGGGGTGGAAAGTGAAGAATCGGCTCCTGTGGATAACTGACGTCGCATCCGCGGAAAACGGCCCGAAAGGGGGCGGTTGAGCTGTTGACAACCGGTGCACAACCTGTATAAAACTACATTTATGTAATTACTTCATGTAGTGGCTGTTCCTTTGGGGTGGCACTAGATGTAGTATTGAAACACGGGATAACCACGAGGGCAGCACCTCGATTCCGCTCCACTTTTGAACCACGTTTCGGCCCGGGGGGCCGAGGAATGAGAAGGGCCAACGATGGCAATCACGGTCTACACCAAGCCTTCCTGCGTGCAATGCACGGCGACTTACCGCGCACTGGACAACAAAGGCATCGAGTACAACGTGCTCGACCTGTCTGCCGACGAGACGGCGCTCGAAACGGTGAAGGCCCTCGGTTACCTGCAGGCGCCCGTCGTCATCACTGACGAGGACCACTGGTCGGGTTTCCGCCCCGACAAGATCCAGGAACTCGCCGACCGCGTAGGCTGACCCGCCTCCCGCGACCTCGACCGGCGAAGGAGGTGCCTCATGGCTGGGCTCGTGTATTTCTCCAGCATCTCGGGCAACACCCGTCGCTTCGTTGAGAAGCTCGGGAAGCCGGCGGTGCGGATCCCGCTCCACGCGAAGGAGCCGTCGCTCCGCATCGAGGAGCCGTACGTGCTCGTTGTTCCCACCTACGGTGGGGGCGACGGCAAGGGTGCGGTGCCTAAACAGGTGATCCGCTTTCTCAACGACGAGAGCAACCGATCCCTGATCCGCGGCGTCATCGGCGCCGGCAACACCAACTTCGGCGAGGCGTACTGCCTGGCCGGAGACATCATCGCGGCCAAATGCGACGTGCCGCACCTCTATCGATTTGAAGTATTCGGAACACCGGATGATGTGCGCATCGTTCACGACGGATTGGAATCATTTTGGAAGCAACAGCGGTGAAGACGTCCGTGATCGACGCGCCGACCGTGGGAATGGACTACCACTCCCTCAACGCCATGCTCAACCTCTATGGAGCGAACGGCGAGATCCAGTTCGACAAGGACCGTGAGGCAGCACGGGAATACTTCCTGCAGCACGTCAACCAGAACACCGTGTTCTTCCACAGCCTGAAGGAACGCCTCGACTACCTGGTCGAGAAGCAGTACTACGAGAAGGCCGTTCTCGACAAGTACTCGTTCGAGTTCATCACCACGCTCAACGACCTGGCGTACTCCAAGAAGTTCCGCTTCCAGACATTCCTCGGCGCGTTCAAGTACTACACCTCCTACACGCTGAAGACCTTCGACGGCAAGCGCTACCTCGAGCGCTTCGAGGACCGCGTGGTGATGACGGCGCTCGGGCTTGCCGACGGCGACGAGGCCCTGGCCATCAGCCTGGTCGAGGAGATCATCGCCGGCCGCTTCCAGCCGGCCACCCCGACGTTCCTCAACACCGGCAAGGCCCAGCGCGGCGAGCTCGTCTCCTGCTTCCTGCTGCGCATCGAAGACAACATGGAGTCCATCTCCCGCGGCATCAACTCGTCGCTGCAGCTCTCCAAGCGCGGCGGCGGCGTCGCCCTGCTGCTCTCCAACATCCGTGAGGCCGGCGCACCGATCAAGCAGATCGAGAACCAGTCCAGCGGCATCATCCCCGTGATGAAGCTTCTCGAAGACTCCTTCAGCTACGCCAACCAGCTGGGCGCACGTCAGGGCGCCGGCGCCGTGTACCTGCACGCGCACCACCCCGACATCATGCGTTTCCTCGACACCAAGCGTGAGAACGCCGACGAGAAGATCCGCATCAAGACGCTGTCGCTCGGCGTCGTCGTTCCCGACATCACCTTCGAGCTCGCCAAGAAGGACGAGGACATGTACCTGTTCTCGCCCTACGACGTGGAGCGCGTCTACGGTGTGCCCTTCGCCGACATCTCCGTCAGCGAGAAGTACCAGGAGATGGTCGACGACCCCCGCATCAAGAAGTCCAAGATGAAGGCGCGGGAATTCTTCCAGACGATCGCCGAGATCCAGTTCGAGTCCGGCTACCCGTACATCATGTTCGAAGACACCGTGAACCGGGCCAACCCCATCCAGGGCCGGATCAACATGTCGAACCTGTGCTCGGAGATCCTGCAGGTCAACACGCCAACGACCTACAACGAGGACCTCTCCTACGACACCATCGGCAAGGACATCTCCTGCAACCTCGGCTCGATGAACATCGCGCTGGCGATGGACTCTCCCGACTTCGGCCTGACGGTCGAGACGGCCATTCGCGGACTGAACGCGGTCTCTGAGCAGAGCCACATCTCATCCGTTCGCTCGATCGAAGACGGCAACGACAAGTCGCACGCCATCGGCCTCGGGCAGATGAACCTGCACGGCTACCTCGCCCGCGAGCGCGTCTTCTACGGCAGCGACGAGGGCATCGACTTCACGAACATCTACTTCTACACGGTGCTGTTCCACGCGCTGCGCGCCTCGAACAAGCTCGCCATCGAACGCGGTCACGCCTTCGACGGGTTCGAGAACTCGACGTATGCGTCGGGCACGTTCTTCGACAAGTACACCGACCAGGTGTGGCAGCCGACGACGGAGCGCGGCGCAGAGCTGTTCGCGAAGTCCGCCGTCGCGATCCCGACGCAGGCGGACTGGGCCGAGCTCAAGGCATCCGTCATGAAGCACGGCATCTACAACCAGAACCTGCAGGCGGTGCCGCCGACCGGGTCGATCTCGTACATCAACAACTCGACAGCGTCGATCCACCCGATCGCGTCGAAGATCGAGATCCGCAAGGAAGGCAAGCTCGGACGCGTCTACTTCCCGGCGCCGTTCATGACGAACGACAACCTGGAGTTCTACCAGGACGCCTACGAGATAGGCGCCGAGAAGATCATCGACACCTACGCCGCTGCCACCCAGCACGTGGACCAGGGCCTGTCGCTGACGCTGTTCTTCAAGGACACCGCCACCACGCGCGACATCAACAAGGCGCAGATCTACGCGTGGCGCAAGGGCATCAAGACGATCTACTACATCCGTCTTCGGCAGATGGCTCTCGAGGGCACGGAGCTCGAGATGTGCGTCTCCTGCGCCCTGTGACCCGTCGACCTCTCTAGCCGTAAGGACCACCAATGATTGAGAAGCTGAAGCTGGTCGACCACGTCCAGGCGATCAACTGGAACAAGATCGAGGACGAGAAGGACGTCGAGGTCTGGAACCGCCTCGTCAACAACTTCTGGCTGCCCGAGAAGATCCCGCTGTCCAACGACATCCAGTCGTGGAACACGCTCACGCCGGCCGAGCAGCAGCTCACCATGCGCGTGTTCACCGGCCTGACCCTCCTCGACACCATCCAGGGCACGGTGGGCGCCGTCTCGCTGATCCCGGATGCGATCACCCCGCACGAGGAGGCCGTCTACACGAACATCGCGTTCATGGAGTCGGTGCATGCCAAGAGCTACTCGTCGATCTTCTCGACGCTGTGCTCGACGAAGGAGATCGACGAGGCGTTCCGCTGGTCGACCGAGAACCAGAACCTGCAGCGCAAGGCCGCGATCGTCATGGACTACTACCAGGGTGACGACCCGCTGAAGCGCAAGGTCGCCTCGACGCTGCTCGAGTCGTTCCTGTTCTACTCGGGCTTCTACCTGCCGATGTACTGGTCGAGCCGGGCCAAGCTCACGAACACGGCCGACCTCATCCGTTTGATCATTCGCGATGAGGCCGTGCACGGCTACTACATCGGCTACAAGTTCCAGAAGGGCCTCGAGAAGGAGACCCAGGAGCGTCGCGACGAGATCAAGGACTACACGTTCAACCTGCTCTTCGAGATGTACGAGAACGAGATCCAGTACACGCAGGACCTCTACGACGAAGTCGGGCTGACCGAGGACGTCAAGAAATTCCTGCACTACAACGCGAACAAGGCGCTGATGAACCTCGGCTACGAGCCGATGTTCCCGAAGACGGTGACGGATGTGAATCCCGCGATTCTCTCGGCGCTGTCACCGAATGCAGATGAGAACCACGACTTCTTCTCGGGGTCGGGCTCGTCGTATGTGATCGGCAAGGCCGTGAGCACCGAAGACGCGGACTGGGACTTCTAGCAGGACGTCTCAGCAGGGCGAGGCTTCTTGCCAGCGGCGAATGCATTGGCGGGTCTAGTTCCGCCCGCGGCCAGGGGATGCGTCCGCTTGCGCCTCCTAGCCCTATCGATCGCTATTTCCGAATCAACGTGGAGGAATCATCGAGCTCTTCAATCTCTTAAGTGACTTGGAAAAGCGCACGCAGGCCAAGATTGACACGGAACCAAAGGTCGTCCTGAAAGATGTTGACACGTTCGATGTCAATGATCTTGAGATCGGTCCGACCTGGCACAGATTGACGGACATCGTTGCTGTCGTCTTCGACTTGAAGTCATCCACCAACTTGGAGAAAGGACGCACGGCTGAAGGTACAGCGAGTATCTACGACGCCGGCATTGGCGGGGTTGTTCGTACGCTGAACGACTTCGGGGCGGATTTCGTTGACATCCAGGGGGACGGAGGATTCGGTCTTTTCTGGGGCCCACAGGCATATGTCAAAGCGATGTGTGCAGCAATCACAATCCACACGTTCAGCTCTAAGTTTGAGGCGCAGCTCGAAGCCAAATGGGACGAAGTTCCTGCGACCGGATTCAAGGTAGGTCTCTCAAGCGGGCCCGTAATGGTCAAGCGGGTAGGGCTTGAGCGGCACCTGGACATGCAGGAGCCTGTGTGGGCAGGCCGACCCGTCAATTATGCGGCGAAAGCGGCGCAGCAGGCGGACCCTGAGCGGATCTATGTGACAGGTTCAATTTGGGACCAGATCTCGCAGAACGACTACCTGGCATTTTCGTGCGGCTGCCGAGGCGGTCTGGCGAAGGAGGCACCTCCAGCTCTCCTCTGGAACCCGATTCGACTCGATAAAATTCCGGATGCGCAGAAGTTCGGGCTTTCGCTAGAAAGCAACTGGTGTGACTTGCATGGTGAGCTCTTCTGCAACCAAATTCTCTCAGGGGCGACGCGGCGCACTGACATTCCGTTGGAGGCGCGGAATGCACGTGACTCGCTGACGGAGGGAACAGATTTCCAGGCCGCCGTGGCGGAACGAAGGGTCGAGCGGGAGCAACGATTCACAGAGCTAGTCGGGCTTCGTGAGCGGGCCCGATGAGCCCCAGGAGGAAGCCACACGGTTCCCTCCTTGGTGAGGAGGACGTTGAAGACGTGCATGTGGTTACGGCGACAATGCTCGCGGAAGCCCGAGCCGAAGTGTCACAAGCGGACCAAAAGGCTTCCATGCTACTCGCCGCACTGGGCATCGGGTTTGGCCTTGTTCTGAGCGGCCAGCTCGCGGGCGACTGGAGCCCCGACAGCCTCAGCGCTCGCGGCGCGAGTGCTTGGTGGGTCGGGGCGGCGTTGGCAGTTGCCTCTGTGGCGATGGTCGCAATGGCGGTTTGGCCGCGCTTTCATGCTGCTGATCTGAGCGGTGGTATCGCGTACTGGGGCCACGTCGCCAGTTACGGAAGCGTGCAGGAGTTCAGCGAGGCATTGGAGGGGAATGCGATGGCAGCCCCGGATCGGACCGTCCATCAGCTTTGGCACCTTTCCCGGCTCGTGCGGCGAAAGTATGCGTGGATCCGACGGTCGATGTGTGTCGCCGGTGTTGCTGTCCTAATCATCGGTGCGGCACTGTTCTTTGGGTAGTTTTGCTGTCGATGCCAGCAGAAGAGAGCGCGACAATTCTCACAGTTCCACTGATCGTGTCCAACCCTTCTGAGACGGCGGGGGCTCATCCGCCGAGCGCGAGGCGGAGCCCCAGCACGATCATCACGACGGCGATGATGGCATCGAGGATGCGCCACGACGACGGCCGCGCGAAGAACGGTCGGAGCAGACGGGCCCCGAAGCCCAGACCGAAGAACCAGATGAAGCTCCCAAGGACCGCGCCGCCGGCCCACCACCACCGCTCGATGGGCCCGTGCTGGTTGGCGACCGAGCCGAGGAAGAGCAGCGTGTCGAGGTAGACGTGCGGGTTGAGCCAGGTCAGGGCCGCCATGGTGGCGACGGCCGCCCGCGTGCTCACCGGCGCGCTTCCTGATGCGGCCACGAGAACGGTTGGGCGCACGGCGCGCAGGGCGGCGAAGAGGCCGTAGACGATGAGGAACCCAGCGCCGATCACCCGCACCACGACGAGCGCGGCCGGAACCTGCTGCACCACTATGCCGATCCCGAGCACCCCGGCGAGGATCAGCACGGCATCCGACACGGCGCACACCAGCACGACGGGCAGGATCGTGCGGTTGCGGCCCTCGATGCCGAGCCGCAACACGTAAGCGTTCTGCGCGCCGATCGCGACGATGAGCGCGAGGCCGGTGCTGAGGCCGAACAGTGCGGGGAGGAGGGTGTGGCTGGGTGACACGAGGTCGATCATCCCACGGCAGCTGGCCCCGTCGAGTCGTTGTCCGCGGGATGCGGCGGTCAACTGCCGGCGGGGGTTCAATGGGAGCATGACCGAGACGCGCGTGTTCACGATCGGCCACTCGACGCATCCGCTCGATGAGTTCGTCGGCATGCTGCGGGCGAACGGCGTCGAGCGATTGATCGACGTGCGCACGGTGCCGGGTTCTCGGCACAACCCGCAGTTCGGCGAGCACGAGCTCGAGGCGAGCATGCCGGAGGCGGGCATCGACTACCAGCGCCTGGCCGCGCTTGGCGGCCTCCGGCACACGAAGGTATCGGAGCCGACCATCAACGGCGCCTGGCGCAACCGCAGCTTCCGCAACTACGCGGACTACATGCAGACGCCGGAGTTCGCCGCCGGCATCGACGAGCTCGTCGCCCTCGCCGCAAACCAGACGGTCGCCATCATGTGCGCCGAAGCGGTGCCGTGGCGGTGCCACCGCTCGCTGGTGGGCGATGCCCTGCTCGCTCGCGGCATCGAGGTGTTCGACATCATGACGCCCACATCGACGAAGCCGCACACCATGAGATCGTTCGCCGCGGTGGACGGCACCAGGGTCTGGTATCCGCCGACCGAGCCAGCGGATGAGGCGGGCCAGGATCCCCAGTAACGCGAGCGCTCAGGCGGTGGCGAGAGCGGGGGAGCCGGCCCAGCGGTAGACGGCGGTGCCGTCCTCGTCGGTGGCGGCGGCCCATTCGCCGGGGATGACGCGTCCCTTGCGGTCGATCGGGTCGATGAGGCGGGTGGGCAGTTCGCCGCCCTTGCTGGCAGCGACACGCACGCGACGGCTGCGGCGGAACATTTCGGGCTGGTGCAGGGTCACCAAGATCGTGGGTGCAGATTTCAACGGATCCTCCGATTCGGGTTTGGTAGGTCGTGTCCAGAGAGTAATCCTCAGCTATCCATCGCGGCACCCCCTTTTCGGGGCGTGTCGGGATTCGCGCGCAGCCGCCATCCTCATGAAAACACTGCGGCCCGACGATGACGACGGAGAATCGACCCGAGAAGCGGCTCTCGCAGTAGTTTGGGACCAAGCGACGCGAAGGGAGTCCTGTGGGGATGGTGGCACGAGCGGATGCGGGAGCGGCTCCCCTCGACCGCGCCCGTGCCGGCCGCGCGCCCGAGTCCGGCCCCGGCCCCGCGCGACAGCGGAAGAACCGCAAGTACAACCGCCGGGAGGCCCTCGCCGGCTACCTGTTCATCAGCCCGTGGATCGTGGGCTTCCTGGTCTTCACAGCCGGCGCCATGATCTACAGCCTCGTCATCTCGTTCAGCAACTACAACCTCGCCACCAACAGCGGCACGCCCGCCGGGTTCGGCAACTACGCCGAGCTGTTCGACGACCCGAAGGTCGCTCTCTCCCTCGGCAACACGCTCTTCTACGCCGTGCTCGCGGTGCCGCTGGAGATCATCGTCGCCCTGTCACTGGCGATGCTGCTCGCCAAGGTCGGCCGCGGAGCCGGCATCTTCCGCACCATCTACTACCTGCCGAAGATGACGCCGTCCGTCGCGACGGCATCCGTCTTCCTGCTGCTGCTCAACGGCAACACCGGCGCCATCAACAACGCCCTGCGGTTCTTCGGCATCCCCGGCCCGCAGTGGCTGATCGACCCGAACTGGGTGAAGCCCTCGATCGTGCTCATGACGCTGTGGGGCGTGAGCGGCACCATGGTCATCTTCCTCGCGGCGCTCAAGAACGTGCCGCGCGAGCTGTACGAGGTCGCCTCGATCGACGGCGCGGGGGCGGTTCGGCGCTTCTTCTCGATCACGGTTCCGATGATCTCGGGGGCCATCTTCTTCAACGTGATCGTGCTCACCATCGCCGCCCTGCAGGTGTTCGACCAGGCGTACCTGCTGTTCTGGCGCGACCAGACGAGTTCATCGCCGGCGGCGTCGCTGTTCTACGGCGTCTACCTGTTCCAGCAGGCGTTCCGGCAATTCGACTTCGGCTTCGCCTCCGCCATGGCGTGGCTGCTGTTCGTCATCATCCTGCTGATCACGCTCGTGCAGGTGAAGCTCAGCAACCGGTTCGTGTACTACGAGGCGGACCGCTGATGTCGGCGACCACGCAGCGGGCAGGCGTCGTGAGTTTCGACGCCGAGATGACGGATGCCGCGACGCGCACCGCAAACGGCGATCGCTGGTATCGCATCCGCTCCCGCATCGGCAAGACGGTGCTCGCGGTCGTGCTCGTCGGCTTCGCCCTCCTCTTCCTCTACCCGTTCGCCTGGCTGCTCGCGGCGAGCCTCAAGCCCCGCGGGGAGGTCTTCGACAACGCGCTCATCCCGGAGACCTTCGTTCCGCACAACTACGTCGAGGTCTGGAACCAGCTGCCGCTGCTCCCGTGGATCGGCAACAGCATTCTCATCGCATTGCTCGCGGCGACTTTCGTCGCCGTCTCGAGTTCGATGGTCGCGTTCGGCTTCGCCTACTTCTCGTTCCCGGGCCGGAAGATCCTGTTCGGCCTGGTGCTCGCGACAATGATGCTCCCGGGCGCGGTCACGATGGTGCCGCAGTACCTGATCTGGAAGGACCTCGGGGCGCTGGGCACGTGGATTCCGCTGTTCGGCGCGAACCTGTTCGGCTCGGCGTTCTACATCTTCCTGCAGCGCCAGTTCTTCCTCGGTCTGCCGCGGGAACTGTTCGAGGCGGCCCGACTCGACGGCGCCAGCTACTGGGGCCTGTTCACGCGCATCGCGATGCCGCTGTCGATCCCGTCGTTCGTGATCATCTTCCTGTTCGAGTTCCAGGCCAGCTGGAACAACTTCCAGGGCGCCCTCATCTACCTGAGCGCGGGAAGCGTGAGCGACTACACGGTGCCGCTCGGCATCTCCTACGCCATGACGACATTCAGCCCCACGAACGGCGGCCACGGCGACTACCAGTACGTCATGGTCGCGAGCCTCCTGGTGACGCTGCCGATGCTCATCCTGTTCGCGTTCGGGCAGCGCTACTTCATCGAGGGCGTCGCCACCCAGGGCCGCAAGGGCTAGTCCCGCGGGAGTGAGGCCGGCGGTGGACAGTCACGGGGCCGAACCCGTCCCGTTCCGTGTCAGGAAACGAGGGGCGTGTCTCTGCCCAGGAGCATCAATTTCGAGCGTGACACACCTCCGCTCCTGAATAAGGAGCAGCGCGGTGGTCGTCAACCGCAGAAGCTGAGGGCCCACGGCGGGCCCTCAGCGTGCACCAACGGATGCGCTACTTGCCGTTGTCCTTCTGCGCCTTGTCGTAGGCGCGCATGACTTGATCCTGGGCATCCGCGAGCGCCTTCTCAGGGGTCTTGGAACCCAGCAGCACCGCCTGCAACGCGTTCTGCAGCTCGGACTTCACCTGCTGGCCGACCGGGGAGGTGCCGATCGACTTGCCGTGGGAGACGATGTCGTAGAACGTGGCGATGGTCTTGTCGAAGCCCTCGTTTCCGCTCGGCTTCACATAGGTTTCGCGAATGACCTTGTCGGCCTCGGGCGATCCGGTGAAGAGGCCCGTGAACACCGCCCCTGGCGTCTTCGACACGGTGTCCGCACGTGCGGCGCCCGCGGCCTTCCAGGAGTCGAGGCTGGTGAGGTCGAGGGCCCAGGCGCAGGCGGCATCCTTGTTCTTCGCCCCGGCGGGAATGACGAACGCGCTGCCACCGGCCACGGTGAACGGCTGGCCGTCAGCACCGTAGAACGGGACCGCGTCGATCTCAACGCCGTCCACGTAGGGGGTGAGCACGTTGACGTACCACTGGTTGTCGACCTGGGCGCCCACCTGGTCCTTCACGAACTGGTTGTCTTTGCCGAACGTGTCGAAGGTGTCGGAGAAGCTCTTGGCCTTCGCATAGCCGCCCTGGGCGTCGTAGATGTCCTTGAGGAGCTGGAGCCCCTTCTGGTTGTCCGGATTGTCGAGCGTCGGCTTGCCTGAGTCGTCGATCAGCTGCCCGCCGTTGCCGAGGATCCAAAGCTCCGTCTGGCCGGTGGCGACCGGGTCGAAACCGAGGCGCGTGGGGATGCCGCCGTTCGCCTGGTACATCTTCTTGGCGGCGGCGATGAGGGCGTCGGGCTTCGACGTGTTGATGTCCGCGTTGGTGACGCCCGCGGCATCCATGACTCTCTTGTTCAGGATGATCGCCGGCGGCTGGTAGAACTGCGGCACCGCCCAGACATGGTCGTTGTAGCTGACGGCGTCGATGACCGACTCGTAGTACCGCTCTTTGCCGTCGACCTTGTGCGCCGAATAGCAGGCGTCGAGGGGCATGATCAGTCCCTGCGCGGCGTAGGTGGCAACGAAGTTGGCATCCATCTGCACGACGTCGGGCACGTTGCCGCTGGCCACCCGCGTGGTGAACTTCTGCGCGTCGAACGCGGTCTGGTCCATGGTGATGGTGACGTCGGGGATCGCCTTCTCGGCGTGCGCGAGGCGGGCCTTTCCGACGTCATCCGTGTTGTTGAAGCCCCAGGCCGTCATCGCGCCCTGCGCCTTCGTGGAGAAGGAGTCGTCGGATTTCGTGGCGCCTCCGGAGGAGCAGCCCGTGAGCATCGCCACCGTTGCCGAGATGGTGAATATGGCGATCATCGCCTTCTTCTTCATGGAGGAGTCCCTTCGGTTCTGGGCCACACAGTACTACTCCGGTGAGCACGAGCACAGGTGCGGAGGCCCGTTCCCGGTGGAGTCACTCACGTTCGCTCGTCGGCTCCGGTGAGGCAAGCGTCTCCCCTGAACGGCGGAAGTAGTTGGCGATGGGGACGTCCGTCGAGGAATGCGCGACGATCGACAGCGCGATGCAGACGACGATGAGATGGAAGAGGTGCTCCGCGTGGCTGACGTTGCTGTTGAGCACCAGCAGGCCATACAGCACGGAGGCGAATCCCTTGGGTCCGAACCAGGAGGCGGTCAGGCGTTCGCTCCACCTCAGATCGCTTCCCGCGAGGGCAGCGAGTACGGCAACGGGGCGTGCCACCACGATCAGCAACGCGGCAAAGATGTAGCCGTTGAAAGGGACGCCGGCCAGGAGCGTGGGAGACACGAGGGCACCGAAGACGAGGATCGCGATGAGCTTGAGCAGCTCCGCCACCAGCTCACCGAACTGTTGGAAGGACTCGCGCAATTCGGGTGCGACGCTCGCGATCGTGACTCCCGAGCTGAAGGCGGCGAGATACAGGTTGGCGTGGGTGAGCTGCGCGATCCCGAGGACGATCAGCCCGATCGCCACGGGGACCAGGGCGGAGTAGGTGTGCGTGGGGCGCAGGAGCGGCAGCTTCAGCAACTGCGCCACGACAAGCGGGACCGCGACCCCGAGGAGAACGCCGAGGGCCAGCTCCCCGGCCAGTGACCAGTAGTCGACGTGGGGCCCACCGGCCGCCGCGATCAGGATCAGCACCACAGGCAGGGCGAGGCCGTCGTTCAGGCCCGACTCCACATTGAGCAGTCGGCGAAGCCGCTGGGGCACCTCGAGTCGCCCGACGATCGCCGAGGCGAAGACCGGATCCGTGGGCGCGAGGACCGCCGCGACGAGCATGGCGTCGGTGAGGGCGAGCCCGGCAACGGCGACGCCCAGGACGGTCGCGACGATGAAGGTCAGTGGCATGCCGAGAAGCAGCGCCCGACCCGGAAGGCGCCAGGCGGACCGCAGGTCGCGGACACCGAGCTCCTGGCCGTCGGTGAACAGCACCGCGAACAGGGCCAGCTGCGCGAGCGTTGTCACGATGGGCTCGCCCGGCTGCAGGGCGATGACTCCGAGAACGCCGCCACCCAGAATGAAACCCGCAACAAGGAAGAGCACCGCGGTCGAGATGATCGTGCGATGCGCCAGGCCGGAGATCAGCGACCCCAGGAGAAGGAGGAGGGCGAACGAGAGGAGAAGTGGCACGTCACCACCCTCTGCCTCATGTTTGCCCTTGTCGACCTCCGACCGGGCGGAATCCTGTGACCCCACCTAGGCTGTGCGCATGCCGGACAGTCGCGCGAAGTTCTCGTTACTCGGTTCGGTGTCCCTGGGAACAGGGGTCATGATCGGTGCCGGGATCTTTGCGCTGGTCGGGCAGGTGGCGGCGCTGGCTGGCGGATTCATGCCGCTGGCGTTCCTCGCCGGGGCGCTGGTCGTCGCTTTCAGCGCCTACTCGTACGTGAAGTACTCGAACACCAACCCCACGTCGGGCGGCATTGCAATGCTGCTGAAGGCGGCCTACGGCTCTGGTGTGGTCGCCGGTTCCTTCTCGTTCTTCATGTATGTCTCCATGGTCGTCGCCGAGAGTCTCCTCGCCCGCACCTTCGGCACCTACGTGCTGCGCCCCTTCGGGCTTGAGGGGAACGCCTTCCTGGTGCCTGCGCTGGGCGTGCTGGCGATTTCTCTCGCCGCACTGGTCAACATCTTCGGCAATCGCCTGGTCGAGGGCTCTGCGATGACAACGGCCGCGGCCAAGATCGTGGGACTCGCGGTGCTCGCCGTGGCCGGCATAGCCGCTTCCGGCCTCTCCTCCTTCACCGGCATCGTCGCGCCCGAGACGGCGCCGGAGCACGGGATCCTGGGGTTCCTCGCCGGAACGACCCTCTGCATCCTCGCCTATAAGGGCTTCACGACGATCACGAACCAGGGTGCGGATGTCCGTGATGCGAAGCGGAATATCGGCCGATCGATCGCGATCTCCATCGCACTGTGCGCCGCGCTGTACCTGCTGATCACGACGGCCACCGCTGCCAGCCTGGACGTCGCAGACATCGTGAAGGCACGGGACTACGCCATAGCGGCGGCGGCGGACCCCCTTTTCGGCGCCTGGGGAGTAGTCCTGACCATCGCGATCGCGATCATCGCCACGCTGTCGGGTCTCCTCGCCAGCTTGTATTCGGTGTCCCGGTTGTACGAGATGTTGCATGACATGGGGCAGGCACCCGTCCTTCCCGGCCGAATCTCTCATCAATCCCTTGTCATCACGGTGGGGCTCGCGATTCTGGTCACCGTGTTCTTCGACCTCAGCCAGATCGCCTCGATGGGCGCCCTGCTGTACATCACCATGGACATCGCGGTGCACTGGGGCGTCATCCGCCGCCTGCACAGCACGATCGGGGCGCGACGCTGGGTGCCGGTCGTCGCCATCGTTCTCGACGCGATCGTGCTGTTCGCCTTCGTCGCAGTCAAGGTGCGCAGCGACCTGCTCACCGTGTCTGTCACGGTGGCTATTGCGCTCGCAATCTTTCTGAACCAGTGGTGGTTCGCGTCGCACAAGCGGTCGTAGGACGTCTCGGGCTTGCTGCAACGGATGTTGCGGGCAGGCGTCCGGTATCGTGAATGGCAGGGGATTTCCCCGAGATTCCATAACACTGCAGGGAGTCAGCGCGCCTATGGCCACGATCATCTACACCCACACCGACGAAGCACCCATGCTGGCGACGCACTCCTTGCTCCCGGTCATCCAGGCGTACGCCTCGACAGCCGGCGTGGAGGTCGAGACACGCGACATCTCCCTTTCCGGGCGCATCATCGCGGCCTTCGGCGACTACCTCGAAGAAGGCCAGCGGATGAGCGACGCCCTGGCCGAACTCGGCGAATTGACCAAGAGCCCCGACGCCAACATCATCAAGCTGCCGAACATCAGCGCGTCGGTTCCGCAGCTGAAGGCCGCCATCGCCGAGTTGCAGGAACAGGGCTACGCCCTGCCGGACTACCCGGATGACCCCTCCACCGACGAGGAGAAGGACGTTCGCGCGCGGTACGACAAGATCAAGGGCAGCGCGGTGAACCCCGTTCTGCGCCAGGGGAACTCGGACCGCCGCGCCCCGGCATCCGTCAAGAACTTCGCCCGGTCGCACCCCCACTCCATGGGCGCCTGGAGCCCCGACTCCAAGACCAACGTCGCCCACATGGATGCCGACGACTTCCGGTCCAACGAGAAGTCCGTCGTCATCGACTCCGACGACACCCTGAAGATCCAGCTCGTCGGCGACGACGGCAGCACCACGGTGCTGAAAGACGGCATCAAGGTGCTCGCCGGCGAGATCGTGGACGGCACCGTGCTGAACGTCGCCGCGCTCAAGAAGTTCCTCACCGAGCAGATCGCCCGCGCGAAGGCGGAGGACGTGCTGTTCTCGGTGCACCTGAAGGCCACCATGATGAAGGTCTCCGACCCGCTCATCTTCGGCCACGTGATCGAGGCCTTCTTCCCCGAGCTCTTCGAGAAGTACGGAACGGAACTGGCCAAGGCCGGCCTCGACCCCGCGAACGGCCTGGCCGCGATTCTCAGCGGACTGGACCAGCTTCCCGTCGACCTGCGCGAAGGCGTTTCGGCACTCATCAACGAGGGGTTTGAGAACGGTCCGAAGCTGGCGATGGTCGACTCCGACAAGGGCATCACCAACCTGCACGTGCCCAGCGATGTCATCGTGGATGCGTCGATGCCGGCGATGATCCGCACCTCCGGAAAGATGTGGGGCCCCGACGGCGCTCCCGCCGACACGCTCGCGGTCATCCCCGACAGCAGCTACGCGAGCGTCTACCAGGTGACGATCGACGACTGCCGCGCCAACGGCGCCTTCGACCCGACCACCATGGGGTCGGTGTCCAATGTCGGGCTGATGGCCCAGGCCGCTGAGGAGTACGGCAGCCACGACAAGACCTTCGAGATCGAGAAGGCCGGCACCGTGCAGGTCGTCGACAGCTCCGGCCGGGTGCTCATCGAGCACCAGGTCGCCCCCGGCGACATCTGGCGCGCCGGCCAGACGAAGGATGTCCCGATTCGCAACTGGATCGAGCTCGCCGTCGGGCGTGCCCGCGACTCGCAGACGCCGGCCGTGTTCTGGCTCGACGAGACCCGCGCTCACGACGCGAACCTCATCGCCAAGGTCACCGAGCACCTCGCGACGCTTGACACAGAGGGTCTGCAGCTGGAGATCATGTCGCCGGCCGACGCGACCGCGTTCTCGCTCGAACGCATCCGCAAAGGTCAGGACACGATCTCGGTGACCGGCAACGTGCTGCGCGACTACCTCACGGACCTGTTCCCGATCCTCGAGCTCGGCACCAGCGCCAAGATGCTCTCCATCGTGCCGCTGATCGCCGGCGGAGGCCTGTTCGAGACCGGCGCCGGGGGCTCCGCCCCGAAGCACGTGCAGCAGCTGCTGAAGGAGGACCACCTCCGCTGGGACAGCCTCGGCGAATTCCTCGCCCTGGCCAGCAGCTTCGAGCACCTCGCCAAGACCACCGGCAACAAGCGCGCCCAGGTGCTGGCCGATGCCCTCGACCGCGCCACGGGAACGTTCCTCGACGAGAACAAGTCGCCCAGCCGCAAGGTCGGCGAGATCGACAACCGCGGCAGCCACTTCTACCTCGCCCTGTATTGGGCGCAGGAGCTGGCCGCGCAGACCGAAGACACCGAGCTGGCGGGGGCGTTCACGACCATCGCCGAGCAGCTGGCCCAGAACGAGGACACCATCCTCGGCGAGTTGCTGGGCGTGCAGGGCTCGCCGGTCGACATCGGGGGGTACTACCACCCCAGCGACGAGAAGGCCTCCGACGTGATGCGCCCCTCGCCGACGCTGAACCGCATCCTGGCCGGGCTGACCAGCTGATCAACGCGTGACCCAGGGCCGTCCTGCCCCTCCACCACGAGTGAGAGGCAGGACGGCCCTGTCGTTGCCGCCGCCCACGTGCGCGTTTGCGACAATGAGGCAATGGATGCAACGGGCCGGCCGAGCGTGCTGCTGCTGGAGGACGATCCCCAGCTGGGGCCGCTCATAGTCGAGCTTCTCGCCGATGACGTCGTTGTGTCGCTCGCCGCGGATGGCGAGGAGGGCCTGCGCCGGGCGCTGACCGGCACGTGGGACGCGCTCGTCGTCGACCGCGGCCTCCCCACCCGGAACGGGATCGAGGTCATCGCCGCGGTGCGCGCCGCGGGAATCGCCACCCCCATCCTCATCCTCACCGCCCTCGGCGCCGTCGACGACCGTGTCGAGGGCCTCGATGCCGGCGCGGACGACTATCTCGTGAAGCCCTTCGACGCGCGTGAGCTCGCCGCGCGGCTGCGGGCGCTCACCCGCACGTACGCCGCGCAGCCGGCGGAGCGCACCTTCGGCGCCTGGTCCTTCCAACCGGGCACGCGGCTCGCCGTGTCGGACTACGGCGAGCGGGTGTCGCTCTCTCCGCGGGAGTGCGCCCTGCTTGAGGTGCTCGTCGACGCGCCCGGACGCGTGTTCACGCGGGCCGAGCTCATCGACGCCGTCTTCAGCCCTGACGACCAGCCGGGGATCGTGGACACCTACGTGCACTATCTGCGCCGGAAGCTCGGTCGTTCCAACATTCGCACCGTGCACGGGACGGGGTACCAGTTGGGAGACGGAACGTGAACCGGACAGGACGATTCGAGCGGATGCGGCGGAGCGACGCCGACGGCGCCGTCGTGCGAGCGGCGAGCCGCAAGGTCGGCCTGTACGTCGCATCCGTCTGCGCCATCGCCGTGCTGCTCGTGCTCGCTGCTGCGATCGTGTTCATTGCCCAACGCTCGCAGACGGCGGAGGTGCTCGAGCATGCCGTGAAACCCGGCAGCATTTACGTGGGAAGCGGCGACCTGCTGATGGCCCTGATCGGGGGCGGTGTGGCCGGCGTCATACTTGCGGCGGTCGTCGGCCTCGTCAGCGCCAGGCGGGCGATCGTGCCCCTGGCCGACGCCCTCGCGGCGCAACGCCGGTTCGTGCAGGATGCCAGTCACGAGTTACGCACGCCGCTGGCGATCCTCGACGCCCGCCTCCAGCTCGCCGAGCGGCAGGCAGGGGAGGCGAGCCCCGCAGCGGGCACTCTCGCGCGCATGCGGCAGGACAGCCGCGTGCTCGCCGAGGTGGTCGATGACCTCTTGCTCGTGACGGCGGGGAGCGCGCGGTCGGGCGAGGTAGCGGTCGTGGCCCAGGTGGTGAGCGGGGCGGTGGAGGGGATCCGGATGCTGGCGGGGACCAGAGAGGTCACCCTCGAGATCGCCGGCGGCAAGGACGCCCTGGTTCCCGTGGCCGCTCCCGCCCTGCGGAGGGCCGTCGTCGCGCTGCTCGAGAACGCGCTCGCCCACACGCCACAGGCGGGCCGCATCGACGTGACCGTCTCCGCATCGGACGGCGAGGCGCTGGTGAGCGTCGCTGACACGGGGACCGGCATCAGCGGGATCGAACCCGGGCGTATCTTCGACCGCTTTGCCCGGGCACCGGGCGGCCCGGCGCGGAGTTACGGAATCGGCTTGGCACTCGTGAAGGAGACCGTGGTGCGATGCGGCGGCGACGTGCGGGTCACCGCGACCGGTGCCGCGGGAACGACGATCCTGATCAGCCTTCCTCTCGCAGCGGCGTAGAGGCCCGGCGCCGCAGGAGATCGATCCCCACCGGAACCACAGACGCCGCGACGATCACGACGGCGATGAGGTCAACGTTGTTCGCGATGAAGGGTATCTTGCCGAGCCAGAAGCCGGCGAGGGAGAGCGCGAGAGCCCAGCCGATACCCCCGATGGCGTTCCACAGGAGGAACCGGCGGTACGGGAGGCTCGACGTGCCGACGATCGGCGGGATGAAGGTGCGCACGATCGGCACGAAGCGCGCGAGGACCAGCGAACGTGCGCCATACCGTAGGAAGAACTGATCGGCGCGGTCACGGTACGCGGACTTGAAAAGCCGCGCATCCGGCTTGAACAGGCGCTGGCCGAACGTCTTTCCGATCGAATACCCCACCTGGTCACCGACGATGGCGGCGAGCGCCGCGGCGGGGACGAGCACGTAGAGCGGCAGGCCCAGTGGGATGCTCAGCAGGCCGGCGGTGAACAGGAGGCTGTCGCCGGGGAGGAACGGGAAGAGCAGGCCGGTCTCGATGAAGACGATCACGACGATCACCGCCAGCACCCACGGGCCCGCGCCCTGAAGGAGTGCGGCCGGGTCGAAGAGGTCGCCCGGATGAAGGAGGGGGAGCGCGAGGAACATCTGGCCCTTTCCGCGACCGCACCTGCGGCCGCATCGTCAAGCGTCGTCGTCGCCGGCCCAGAATCCTCTAAGAAACCGTCGCTTTAGAGAGTTCTGAGAACGAGCACGGCAAGCTCGGGGACGTGAATCTCCTGCACGCGCTCATCCTTGGCCTGGTCGAGGGCATCACCGAATTCCTGCCGGTCTCCAGCACCGGGCACCTCACCATCGCCGAGAAGATGCTCGGCCTCACGGTCGACGACCCGGGCGTGACCGCGTTCACCGCCATCATCCAGGTGGGCGCGATCATCGCCGTCATCGTGTACTTCCGGCGCGACATCGCCCGGCTCATCTCCGCCTGGGTCAACGGGCTGCTGCACCGGGGGGTGCGACGTGACGCCGACTACCGGATGGCGTGGTACGTGATTCTCGGCTCGATCCCGATCGGGGTGGTCGGTTTTCTCGGCAAGGGCATCATCGCCGGTGGCCTTCGCAATCTCTGGGTCGTGGTGGTCGCCCTCATCGGCTGGAGCATCGTGATGCTCGTCGCGGAGCGGATGGCCACGCAGCGCCGGGCGGAGCCGGACATCACTCTCAAGGACGCGCTCTACATCGGCGTGATGCAGTGTGTCGCCCTGATCCCCGGTGTCTCCCGCTCGGGTGCGACCATCAGCGCGGGCCTCTTCCGCGGGTTGGACCGGGTCGCCGCCACCCGGATCTCGTTCTTCCTGTCGATACCGGCGCTCACGGCGGCGGGCGCCTACGAGGCGCTGAGCGCGGGCAGTGCGATCTCGGCCAGCGTCGGCTGGGGCGCCACCCTCCTCGCCACGCTCGTGAGCTTCGTCACCGCCTACGTCTCGATTGCATGGCTCCTGCGCCTCGTCGCCCACCACCCCATCACGGTCTTCGTCGGCTACCGCGTCGCGCTCGGCGTGGTGCTCGCCGTGCTGCTGCTCACCGGCGTGGTGACCCCCACCTAACGCCCGCCGCCCGAGGCCCGCTCACTGGGCAGACGGGGCGCCGGGAGGTGCGGGCAGGGGCTCGGCGAGGCCCGGGGCGACCGGCCGCGGGTCGGCCGCGCGCAGGAAGTAGGCACCCAGCGAACCGGCGAGGGTCGCGAACACGACGACCGAATACACGGCCAGAACCACCTGCAGGAATTGCGCGAGCGCATCCGTTGCCTCGATGCCGCCGCCGGTGATCGTCGCGAGGGCCGCCTCGTGCAGTGCCTGCCCGTACTTTTCGTAGGAGCCGGAGAGATAGAGCATCTGGCTGGCCACCAGGATGACGACCGCGGTCACGGCGACGAGCCAGCCGATGCGTCCGGTCAGCAGGCGCCCGGCGGAACGGGTGCCGCGCACGCCGGCGGAGATCACGCTGCCGAACCGAGCGAACCGGGCGAAGCGCACGAAACGCAGAGCCTCCAGGGCGCGGAAGAATCTCAGGAACGGCACGAGGAGGAAGATGAGCTGCCACCAGTTCTTCGCCCAGAACGTGCGGTGGAAGCCCGCGATGTAGGCGCGCAGCAGGAATTCGCCCACGAAGACCGCCCAGAACACCCAGCTCAGCACAGTGAGGACTGTGACGAGCAGCGGGTCGTTGGCCAGGAGCTGCCCGAGCACCACGAACAGGAAGACAACGCCGAGGAAGCCCATCGGCTTGTCGAGGCGGCGGGCCAGGATCTCGGCGGAGGTCAAACGGGCAGCATCAGTGGGCGGCTCCACCGCGTTCCGCTCCGGCGTCACTCGCCCTCCACTCCCGACAAGGCCGACCTGTCACCGCAGTCACTACCCGGAATGACGCTGAAGGTCCCGTTGGTTTCGAGGACGACGGCACCGACGAGCGACAGATCACCCCTCCCTGAGCCTCGGATCGCTTGCATCACGGCAGACTCCGTGAGCCGTTGTCTTCTCAAAGCGTCGTGGTGCATCGAACCATCGGAGAACAGAAGGACCGGACGCGCGGTCAGGAGGCCCCGGACCCACGGCCGGCGTGAGGCGGCCCAGGCGACCAGGAACTGCAATGCGGCCAGTAATCCAAGAGCGGTGAGCCCCTCGGACCAGGAGATCGTACTGTCGAGGAGGATGCTCGACAGCGTGGAACCCAGCGCGACCGTGACGATGAAGTCGAACGCGTTCAATTGGCTGAGGGTGCGCTTGCCTGAGAGGCGCAGCACCACGATGAGCACCACGTAGGTGCTGGCGCCGACCAGGAGGATCCTGCCGATGTCCGTCCACGAGTCAAACCACATGCAACCGGGTTAGCACACAAGCCGGGTCGCCGACAGGTGAATCCCTGCGGCGCTAGAAGGCGGCGCTAGAAGGAGGTGCTCACCCACGGGGCGTACGGAGAATGGAATGATGCGTCGAGGCGAGCCGCGGCATCCGTTGTCTCTTCGCCGACGCGCCCGGCCCGCGCCAGCACCAGCGCGCTCATGCCGCCCAGATAGAGGGCGCCGAGCTCAGCAATCGACAGGGTGATGTGGGCGGCGTCGGCGGGTGCGTCGGCGCCAGAAAACGGATGCGCCTGGCCGCGCCCGTCGGCGTCGACCGTGAGAAGGAACTCGCCATCGGCCAGGCCCAGGTTGTCGCTCACGGTGAGCACGAACGCGCCCGGCGCGAAGTATTGGCGCTCACTGAGCAGCGCGGGAACGTCAAGGATCCGCAGCCACAGCTGGTCGTGCTCGTTGGTCTTCTGCACGGCGCGCCGGTCGGAGACCTGCCACGCCACGGGCTCGTCGATGCTGCGGAGTGGTGCGTGCACCTCGCTGATGAGGTCCATCTCGATGAGGTAGCGCCACAGGGCGGCGTAGGCGTCGTCGGTCGCCGCGACGAGGTCGGTCACGTGCAGGCGGCTCGGGTACCCCGTCTTCTCATGCTCGAACCGGTAGACGGCGAATCCCTGCAGGTCGCCGGCCTCGTCGTCGTAGCGCACCGCGACCAGGTCGTCGCGCTCGCCGTGCTTCAACGGGTTGAGGCCGAGAATGTAGCGCCACAGCTCGGGCCGGCGGTCGATCTCGCCGGGGAACCGCACGCGGGCGCGAGCGAAGATGGCGGGGGCGGCGTCGAGGAGCGACGACGGCGGAACGATGTGGAGGCGCCCGCCCGGCACGGGGCCGGTCCAGCGCACCCGGTTGGTGTCGATGGTGAGGGTGGCCTGGTCGGCGGCGGGCGCGAAGCCGAACCGGGAGTAGATCGTCGCTTCCGACACCGTGAGCATCGCGAGGGGGAGGCCAGCGCGCTGGGCGGTGCGCAGCTCGGAGTTCAGGAGCTCGCGGGCGATGCCGCGGCGGCGGTGGGTCGGGGCGACGGTGACGGCGCTGATCGCCCAGGCGGAAACCGTGTCGCCGCCGGGGACGGTCAGGCCCATGAGCCAGGAGCGCACGGTGCCGATCGGGTCGGCGGGGGAAGCGGACGTGGGATCCCAGACGCCGCTGACGCGGTCGTGCTGCAGGTCGCGCGCCTGGGCGGCGAGCAGTTCGTCGCTCGGCAGGGGGTCGTGGAAGCCGCGGTCCTCGGCGAGAAGCCAGCGGCGCACCATGTCGGAATCGGCCGTGTCGACCAGGCCGAAGCGCAGGCCGCCCTCGGCGAGGAGCTGGCGGGAGTGGTCATCGATGGGCAGGTTTTCGAAGTCGCTCACCGCCTCACCCTATTCGAGGCATCTGTCGATCGACAGGGCTAGGTCACGCCGTAGCCGGCTCCGTTCGACCGTCATCCGCGTGGCGTTCCACCTGCAGGCGCCCTGGCAGATACTCCGCGACGTGGTGGGCCAGCAACTGTTCAGCCTGCTCCGGGTCTCCTGATTCCAAGGCTTCCAGCACTTCTCTGTGGGATTCGGCGGCAACCTCGAGAGGGACATCTGTCGAGGCCATCGTCATGATCGTCATGACCTCGATGCCGAGGGCGTTCCAGGCCCGTAACAGCGACTCGTTCCTGGCCGCCTGAACTATCGACCGGTGAAACTGCGTGCTCGCGTCCGCGTAGGCGAGACGATCACCGGATGCCGCGACGTGCAGCATGGCGTCGAAAGCGGCGCGCAGCTCCTGCCCCTCGCCCTTCATCCGTGGGGCGGCCAGGCGTCCTGCCACCCCCTCGAGGGCTGAACGCACGGGGACGGCGTCGACCAGGTCCTGTTCCGCCACCTCGCGCACCCGCGTCCCGACGTGGATGCGTGACTCGAGCAGGCCCAGGGCGGCGAGTGCACGGAACGCTTCGCGGACGGGAGTCTGGCTCGTGCCGAGCTGCTCCGCGATCTCCAATTCACGGAGGGGGGTACCGGGCGGGATTCGGCCCTGGGCAATTTCGAGCACGAGGAAATCCCGCACCTGCTCGGCGAGGGTCACGCGCGGGAGACGAGCGGAGCGCATTCGTCAGCCTTCCCGTGCCGCATCGAACGATTCTGTCCAACGCTTCTCCATGACCGTTCCTCACTGTCGATTCAATGCTAACGGGCTGCTCGCCCACAGCAATTCTATGCATTATCGATAATGCTTGCTACAGAATGCAGAATGGGCTATCGTCGCCCCAACGGAACGAACGGGCTCCGTTGACTGGAACCACCGTCACGACGAAGTGAGATGAAATTGGTTTTTGCACTGCAGGCGCGAGGAATCAGCAAGTCCTTCTTCGGCTACCCCGCGCTTTCCAACGTTGACCTCGACATTCGTCGGGGCGAGGTTCACGGGCTGGTGGGTGAGAACGGGGCGGGAAAGTCGACGCTCATGAAGATCCTGGCCGGCGTCTACGCGAAAGATTCCGGCTTTGTGCGCCTCAACGGCGAGGAGGTGGACTTCAGTCACCCGGTGCAGGCCTACAAAGCCGGGATCTCGACGGTGTTCCAGGAGTTCAACCTCATCGCAGAGCGCACGGTGGCGGAGAACATCTTCCTTGGGCGAGAACCTCGAGTACATGGCTTCGTCTCACGGCGGGAAATGACACGCAGAACGGAGGCTCTCTTCGACACCCTGGGCGTCGATTCGATCAACCCGGCCGTCCGAGTGCGCCAGCTCTCGGTCGCGCAGCAGCAGATCGTGGAAATTGCGAAGGCCCTGAGCTATGAGCCTCGGATCATTTCGATGGACGAACCCACTTCCGCGCTCGCTGACCACGAGGTCGAGCTTCTCTACGGCATCATCTCCCGGCTGACCGCACGGGGAGTGTCGATTCTTTACGTTTCGCACCGCATGCGCGAGATCTTCGACCTCTGTGACCGCATCACGGTGCTCAAGGACGGGCAGCTCGTCGCGACTCACGATGCTGCGGAGCTCACCGAACAGGAATTGGTGCGTTTGATGGTCGGACGCTCCCTGTCCGCCCTGTTCCCTCCGGTCGCACCGGGCACGACCGTTGGTGAGGTCGCGCTGGAGCTGGAGCACGCCGGAAATGGCTTGGTCGATGACGTGTCCCTTGTTCTGCGTCGCGGCGAAATCGTCGGCATGGCCGGATTGCAGGGATCCGGACGCACCGAGGTGCTGGAGGGGATTTCCGGTGCTGCGCCCTTCACGCGCGGCTTTTTGAGGCTGAACGGGGAGCGGGCGCTGATCCGGCGTCCCAAGCAAGCCATCCGCAAAGGGATAGCCCACATCACGGAGGACCGCAAGGCGACCGGGCTCACACTCAACCAGAGCGTTATGGACAACGCTCTCGCCGTCATCCGCTCGACGCAGCCGTCGAAGGCGGGCAAAGCGCGCCATCGCGCGAACCAGTTGTTCCTCGAATTGGAGCTCGCTGCCCGTGGTCCCGACCAGGAGATCAAGTTCCTGTCGGGAGGAAACCAGCAGAAGGTGGTGCTCGCGAAGTGGCTGCTGGCCGAACCGCGCATCATCCTGCTCGATGAGCCGACACGAGGAATCGACGTCGGCGCACGTCACGCGCTGTACAGCGTGATCCGAAGCCTGGCGGCGGCCGGCCACGCAATCCTCATGGTCTCCAGTGAACTGCCGGAGGTGATCGGCATGGCCGACCGGATTCTCGTCATGAAGGACGGGCGGCTGGCGGCGGAGCTTCCCCTTGGATCAAGCGAAGAAGCGATACTCCAGGCGGCCTCGGGAGTCTCCGCGAGCGAGGTGGCAGCATGAGGGCGTCCACGGCGCTGGGAAGCGCGCCTCGCATCTTCTCCTCCACCACAACCATCGTCTACCTGGTGTTCTTCGTCGTCCTCCTGCTGAGCACCGTGATCGCTGCCTCCGCAGGCCGGTCATTCTTCACCCAGGGAAACATCTCGGTGCTGCTCACGAGCACCACGGTTCTCGGGTTCGTATCGATCGGGCAGACACTCGTCATCCTCGTCGGCAGCCTCGACCTGTCGGTTCCGTTCCTCGTGAGCATCGCGAGCGTGCTGTCGGCGGGGGTCATGGCCGGACAGTCGGCCAACATGGCCTCGGGGATCGCCACGGCGCTCATCACGACCACTCTTATCGGACTCGTCAACGGGCTTCTGGTCGGCTTTGTGAAGATCAACGGATTTATTGCAACGTTGAGCGTGGGGTTGATCGTCTCCGGCTACTTGTTCTCGAACTATCGGGGAAGCACGGGGAAGGCTGCTCCTGCCCTGGCGTCGCTCGGGGAGGCAAGCATCGGATTCGTGCCGGTGATGACCATCATCATGTTCCTCTGTCTCGTCGCCACGGTTGCCCTTCTCGCCAAAACCCGGGTGGGTCTTCACATCTATGCGGTCGGCGGTGATCCGGCGGTCGCTCGTATGTCCGGCATCCACAACGCCGTTCCGATCATCGTCACGCACTCGCTGTCCGGCCTCTTCGCCGGTATCGCCGGGTTGGTGATCGTCGCACGGCTCGGCGTGGGGAGCCCCGGCGTGGGGGAACAAGGCGGATACGACTTGCTCTCCATCGCCGCCGTCGTGCTCGGCGGGGCGGTCCTCGCCGGTGGGCGAGGCTCGCTCTGGGGCTCACTGGGCGGCATCCTCATCTTCGCGACCCTGGACAGCGTCATGGGCATCATGCAGCTGAACCCCTATCTGAAGGACGTGGTGCGGGGGCTGATCATCATCATGGCCGTTGCCGTCTACGCGCGGTCGTCGATCCCAAGGACCACCTTCCGTTTCCCGGTCGCCTCCGAAGGGAGACGAGCATCCGTCTCGACTGCACGAGGTGAACTGTGATGACGACGTCCATCTCCCGCTACAACACTGCCCCGTTGCCGATGCGCGTGCGTGTTCTGCGTTCATTCGCAACCCCGGGCGGCGCCATCTACCTGCTGCTCGCGGCGCTCCTCATCGCCCTCATCCTGTACAACCCCGGCCTTGCCGCCCCCGACCAGCTGATGCGTTTCATCGGCCGGACCGCGCCGGTGGCCATCGTCGCGGCCGGACAGTACTTCGTCATCGTCTCCGGGGAACTGGACCTGTCGATGGCCGCGGTGATCGCGGCACAAGTGGTGCTCGCGGGAAACCTCATCGGGCAGAACGCGGCGAGGATCCTGCCCGTGGTTCTCCTCATGATTGGGCTCGGCGCAGCCGTAGGACTTGTCAACGGTGTCATCACCACACTGCTCAAGGTGCCGAGCTTCATCGCAACGCTCGGCACGTCCCTGGCGATCTCCGGGCTCACCTTCTATGCCACCGGCGGGGCGCCGAGCGGCAATCCGGTGAACTCGTTCCGGGCCATCGGGCGTGACGGCTTCGAGAACGTGCCGATCCTCGGCTTCCTGCCGTACTCCGTCGTGGTGCTCATGGCTCTTGTCGTGCTCGCCGCCTGGTTGATGCGGAAACCCTTCGGGCGGACGCTCATCGCTGCCGGGGACAATCCCGTGGCGACCAGCTTGAGCGGGGCCTCGGTGTGGTGGTTGCGAACCAGGGCCTTCATCCTGTCGTCTCTGGCGTCCACCGTCGCCGCCGTTCTCCTCGTGGGCTATGCCGGGGTGAGCCCGGTCGTCGGCGACGGTTACGACTTCGCCGCGATCACCGCCGTCGTGCTCGGCGGCGTGGCGCTGAGCGGCGGACGAGGCTGGCTGATGTCTGCCGTCGCCGCGGCGTTCGCCCTGGAGGTGCTCTTCAGCCTGCTCAGTTTCGTCGGGGTCGCCTCCACGTGGCGTCCCGCCGTCCAGGGCGCCATCATTCTCGTCGCCCTCGGCGCGCCGCTCATCCGGTGGCGCCGGCGTGCATTCTCGGCGTCGCCTGGTATCCCGGTGGCGTCCCCGGCGCCGTCCCCGGGGGAAGAAGTCTCCGCATGACCACCAGCGTTCCTGCCACCGCGGCCGGACCAAAGAAAGGGAAGAAAGTGCATCAGATTGGCTCGAAAACAACGACGTTTGGGGTAGCCGCGATCGTGATCCTCGCGCTCTCCGGTTGTGCGCCCGGATCGAACACCGCGGGCGCAGCCCAGCCGGATAGCGGGACGCCCACGGCCAACAGCTGGTTCGATCAGACGCAGTTCGACCTGGAGAACGCGGAGCGAACGGCGACATTCACGGGAGATCCCTCCACGCCCTACCTCCAGTACATCGAGGGTGAAATGGTCGACCCGGCACCGTTCAAGGCCGATGGCCCGAAGAAGGTCTGCTTCTCGAACGCCGCGCTCAGCAACACCTGGCGGCAGACGGGGTGGATCACGATGAACCAGCAGCTGAAGGTGCTTCAGGGCCAAGGCATCATTTCCGGCATGGAGACCCGCAACGCTCAGGACAGCGACGACACGCAGGTTGCCGACATCGACTACTTCATCAAGGAGAACAACTGCGACGCCTTCATCATCGCCCCCAATTCTCCACAGGCGACGGCGCCGGCCGTGCAGCGGGCCTGTGACACCGGGAAGCCCGTGATCATCTTCGACCGCGGCGCCGGCACCGACTGCGAGACAGTGTTCGTCCACTCCGTCGGCGGGATGGCCTGGGGCATCGACTCCGCGACCTTCGTTGCCGACAACGTCGCGAAGGGCGGACGGGTCATCGCGCTTCGCACGGCGCCCGGAGTAGACGTCTTCGAGCAGCGGTGGGCTGCAGCCCAGCATATCTTCGACAAAGCAGGGCTCAAGGTGACGGACTACATCACTGGCGCCGACCCGACGAAGATCAAGAGCACCATCACGGATGAAATCGCCAAGGGCGACATCGACGCTGTCTGGGTCGACCTTGCCGACCAGGCCGTCCCGGCCGTGGAGTCATTCGAAGACGCGGGCAAGGACATCCCGATCGTCACCGGTGAAGACAGCCTCGCGTACCTGCGTGCCTGGCAGGACAAAGGGTTTAAGGGCTTCGCCTCGGTGTACTCGGCATTCCAGTGGCGGACCGCCCTATTGGCAACGGCCATGCTCTTCGAGGGCAAGCCGATCCCGAAGGACTGGGTGCTCCCGCAGGTGCCCGTGACGAAGGACGACCTCGACGCCGTGGTCGCCGCCAACAAGGGAATGCCCGACGGCCATTACTCCTCCTTCGGCGGAGAGAACCTGCCCGGATTCCCCACGGTATGGCAGAACCGGACCATGCCGTAACCGGTGGCGCGAGGGGCCGGCGGACCAGCCCCTCGCACTCCCGCCGTCCCGCTATACGACGAAGAGAAAGATTTACGACAATGACGTCAGACGACAGGCCATCACGCGACGGCCGGTCCGACCCCGGCGAGGTCGCCGAGCTCGTGTCCCTCGCCCGCACTCTCTATCCGCACCCCGGACTGCCGGATGCGCCTTACCAGCGAACCGTCGAGCAGATCCTGGCCAGGGCATCCGTTGAGCCTGCGCTGTGGCATCTGCTCCGCGACGGACTCACAGAGCTGCGGCTCGCCAGCGGCGCCCATCTCGGCGAAGTCCCCGCTACTGACCTGCACGACCTGCTCACGGCACGGGAGGAGACACGCTTCTTCGCGACGCTTCGCGACCTCGTCGCCTGGCACCTGTACGACGATCACGAAGTATGGGCGGCCGTGGGCTACCCCGGCGCATCCTTCGAACACGGCGGCTACCGTGACCGGGGGTTCAACGACCTCGCCTGGCTCCCCGAACCCCGCATCGAGGAGAGCGACGCCCCGTTCGTTGAGATCGGCTCGCTGACAGTGACGCCGGAAAACGCGGCCGCCCAGACAAGGAGCAACGCATGACCCGCTACGAACTCACCGACGACGATGTCGCACTCATCATCGGTTCTGGCCCCGGTGGCGCGACTCTCGCCCTGCAACTGGTGCGGCAGGGGAAAAAAGTCGTGATGCTCGAGGCCGGACCGTGGGTGTCGAACGAGGACTTCGTCAACGATGAACGCAAGGCATTCGATCAGCTCACCTGGAAGGACCCGAGGCTCGCGACGGGCACTTGGAGCCTCGCGTCGGACTTTCCGGGAAGCCCGGCATGGATGGGCAAGGTCGTCGGCGGTACAGCGACGTTCTGGACGGGCCTCACGCCGAGGTTCAAAGCGCACGAGTTCCGCCCCCGTTCAGTGTACGGACAGGTGTCTGATGCCGCGCTCGCGGATTGGCCCATCGACTTGCAGGAGCTCGAGCCCTATTACGACGCTTCCGAGATCGCGATGGGGACATCGCATCGGCACGGTCGCCCTCCATTGCCGGCGAACAACAACTACAAGGTGCTGGCCAACGGTGCCGCTCGTCTGGGCTACGAGCACTACGCGACGGGCCCGTATGCCACGAACGTCGAGCCGTACGACGGCCGACCGGGCACGCTGCAGGACGGATTCTGCCAGCAAGGCGACAAGAGCAGAGCGAAGTGGTCCCCACTCGTGAGCGAGATTCCGAAGGCGCTGGCCACCGGACTCCTGGAACTTCGCACCAACTCCCAGGCCGTCCAGATCACCCTCGGTACCGATGGGCGAGCCGACGGGGTCGTGTACAGCGACGTGGACGGCGTACTGCACCGCCAGAGCGCGCGCGTGGTTGCCATGGCCGGCAACGCCATTGAGACGCCTCGCCTTCTGCTGACGTCGGCGACCAACGGCCATCCGGATGGTCTCGCCAACTCTTCGGGACAGCTCGGGCGCAACTACATGCGGCACACAACCGGTGTGGTGTACGCGGAGTTCCCCGATGAGGTGCACATGTACCGCGGCGAGCCGATGGCCGGCATCGTCAATGATGAGTCACGGCACGATCCCTCCCGCGGTTTCGTCGGCGGCTACTACATGGAGAGCATCGCGCAGGGGCTGCCCTCCTTCTCGACCTTCATGACCCCGCACGGCTGGGGGCCGGAGTTCACGTCGAAGATCGAGGCGTACACGCGCACCGCGGGTATGTGGATCTGCGGCGAAGACATGCCTCGCGAGACGAATCGGGTGACCCTGAGCAGCAGTCTGAAGGATCACCTGGGGTTGCCCGCGCCTGAGGTGCATTACGACGACCATCCCAACGACATCGCGATGCGAGACCACGCTTACACGCAGGGGGAGAAGCTCTTCCGGGCGGTGGGAGCAGTGCGTACCACTCGCGCGCCGGGAATGCCCTCCGGCCACAACCTCGGCACGGCCAGGATGAGTGCTTCCTCCGCAGACGGAGTGGTCAACAGTTTCGGGCAAGCACACGACATTCCGAACCTGTTCATCTCCGACGGATCCATCTTCACGTCGGGAGCGGCCGCGAACCCGACACTCACCATCATGGCCCTCGTGCTTCGACAGGCCGAATACCTCATGGAGCAGGCGCGCGTAGGCGTGCTCTGACCGCACCACGCAATCAAGGAGTAAACCGAAATGACAATCGCCACGATCGACCCCACCACCGGGACAACCCTCAAGACGTTCGAGCCGTTCACCGCAGAGCAGGTCGAGGAGAAGATCCACGCCGCTGACGCCGCCTTCCGTGAGCTTCAGAGGACGACGTTCGCCGAGCGGGCCGAGTGGATGCGAAAGGCCGCGGAAATCCTGGAATCGGAAGCTGACGATGTGGCTCGCCTCATCACGACCGAGATGGGCAAGACGTTCTCGACGGCGAAGTACGAGGCGCTGAAGTCGGCCACAGGAATGCGTTTCTACGCCGACAACGCGGAACGCTATCTGACTCCCGAGACGCCGGTTGAGCCATCCGCTGTCAACGCCTCTGCGCTCAGCGTGCGCTTCGACCCGATCGGCGTCGTGCTCGCGGTGATGCCCTGGAATTACCCGCTGTGGCAGGCGGTGCGCTTTGCTGCGCCCGCGCTCATGGCCGGCAACACCGGGCTGCTCAAGCACGCGTCGAACGTTCCCCAGTGTGCGCTGTACCTCGGTGACCTCTTCGAACGAGGCGGATTCCCGCGCGGTGCGTTCCAGACCCTCCTTGTCGAGGGCAAGGACGTCGCACCCCTGCTCGACGACCGTAGAATCCGGGCCGCCACGCTCACCGGGTCGGTCGCCGCTGGTGCCTCCCTGGCTGCGGCCGCCGGGAAGAACGTGAAGAAGACCGTGCTGGAACTCGGCGGCACGGATGTTTTCGTCGTCCTGCCATCCGCTGATGTGGACAAGGCGGCACAAGCGGCGGTGGGGGCTCGGGTGCAGAACTCCGGACAGTCGTGCATTGCCGCGAAGCGCTACTACGTGCACGAAGACGTCTACGACGCCTTCGCTGAGAAATTCGTGGCAGGCATGGCGGCCGCCAAAGCCGGGAACCCCCTGTCCGACGACTCCGCCTTCGGGCCGCTTGCCACCGAGCGCGGACGACAGGATGTTCAGGAGCTCGTGGAGGATGCAGTCTCGAAGGGCGCGACCGTGTTGGTCGGGGGCGAGGTTCCTGAGGGCGAGGGCTGGTTCTATCCGGCAACAGTGCTGAGCGATGTTAACCCCGACATGCGCATCTACCGCGAGGAATGCTTCGGCCCGGTGGCCTGCCTCTACAGGGTGGGGAGCATCGACGACGCGATCGAGCGTTCCAACGACTCCGATTTCGGGCTCAGCTCCAGCGTCTGGACGACGGACGAGGAGGAGATCGCGCGGCTCGGCCGGGAGATCGAAGCGGGGGGAGTGTTCGTCAACGGCGTGACGGCGTCGTTCCCCGCAGTGCCCTTCGGCGGTGTCAAGGACTCAGGCTACGGCCGCGAGCTGTCGGCTTTCGGCATCCGCGAGTTCGTCAATGTGAAGACGGTATGGCAGGCCTGAGCCAGGCTCCCGAAGAACGCGCACTCCATCCTCGTGGGAGGCAGGCTGCGCGGGCCGTTAACCGCTCATGCCATGCTTGAGCACATGCCTGCCTTCACCGTGGTCATCGCCCCGGACTCGTTCAAGGGAACGGCCACCGCCGTCGACGTCGCCGACGCCATCGCCAGCGGATGGGCATCGGTGCGGCCGAACGATGTGCTGCGCCACTTCCCGATGGCCGACGGCGGGGAAGGAACGCTCGACGCCTTCGCCGCGGCCGTTCCGGGAGCCACCCGCATGCCCGTCACTGTGCAGGGGCCCGACGACCGCCCGGTCGACAGCTGCTGGCTGCTGCTTCCCGACGGCACCGGAGTCGTCGAGCTCGCCAACACCAGTGGACTCGGCCTGCTCGACAGGCTCCGCCCGCTTGACGCGCACACGCTCGGCTTCGGCCAGGCCATTGCCGCCGCCCTCGACCACGGCGTCGACCGGCTGCTGCTCGCTGTGGGCGGCAGCTCCTCGACCGACGGCGGCGCGGGCGCGCTCACCGCCCTCGGCGCAAGGTTCCTCGACGCGGAGGGGCAGCAGATCGCCCTGGGCAACCGCGGGCTGGGCGACCTCGACCGGGTCGACCTCAGCGATCTGCGCGCACTGCCGGCGGGTGGTGCCACCGTGCTTAGCGACGTCACGAGCCCGCTCCTGGGGCCGGCGGGTGCGGCATCCGTTTTCGGTGCGCAGAAGGGGGCGGATGCCACACAGCTGCGGGTCATGGAAGCGAACCTGGCCGCATTGGCGACGCGGATGCCGGCGAAGGCGGACCTGCCCGGCACGGGCGCCGCGGGCGGCACCGCTTTCGGGCTCGTAGCGTGGGGCGCCGTCATCGCTGCCGGGTCAGGGGCCGTCGGCGACGCGGTCGGGCTGCCCGGCGCGATCTCCGGAGCCGACATCGTGATCACGGGCGAGGGCCGCTTCGACGACCAGAGCGACGCCGGCAAGGTCGCCAGCTACGTTCGTGGGCTGGCAGAGGCAGCGGATGTGACGGCGCTGCTTGTTGCCGGCAGCATCGGCGCCGAGACCAGGGGCTTCGTCGGCGCCCAGTCGCTGACCGAGCTGGCGGGTTCGAGCGCTGCTGCAATGGGTGACCCGCTGCGGTACCTGCGCGTGGCCGGCACCGCGCTCGCCGCGTCGGGCGCCGAGGTTGCGGCCGCACGCTCCTGATCCGCGTCGCGCCGGCTGAACGCCGCTGCGCGCGTTGAACTCAACCCGCGCAGTGGCGTTCGAGCCGCGCGTCGTGGCTGAGCGGGGCGCCGCCGTCAGGCGCGGTGCGCCGCGTACTGCTCCCGGATGACGGGCCGGTGGTCGACCGCGGGCTTCGCGACGATCGACAGCGCCCAGTTCGGGCGCGTGCCGCTGAGCGCCCACGCCGCCTGCGCCGCCGCCCCGTCGGCCACGTACTCGCCGGGCGCGGGCACGACGACGGGCACGTCGAACACCTGCGCGGCGATCGCCTGCACGGCGGGGTTCTGCGCGGCGCCGCCGATCAGCAGAATGCGCTCGGCCGTCACCCCCTGCGCCCGCACCGCGTCGAGGCCGTCGGCGAGCCCGCAGAGGAGCCCCTCGACGGCCGCCCGCGCGAGATTCGGCCGGCCGGTCGACGCGAGCGTCATGCCGAAGACGGATGCCGTGGCCCGCGGCAGGTTCGGCGTGCGTTCGCCCTCGAAATACGGTTGCAGCACGAGTCCCGCCGAACCGGCCGGAGCCTCGAGGGCCAGCCGGCCGAGCTCGGCGTGGTCCACGCCGAGGAGGCCGGCGATGGAGTCGAGTACCCGCGCGGCGTTGAGCGTCGCGACGAGCGGCAGGAACAACCCGCTCGCGTCGGCGAATCCGGCGACGGTGCCCGAGGCATCCGTTGCGGGGGTCTCGGTCACGGCGAACACGGTGCCGCTCGTGCCGATCGAGACGACCACGTCGCCCGCGCCCGCCCCCAGCCCCAGCGCGGCTCCTGCGTTGTCGCCGGCCCCCGGCCCGACAACAATGCCGCCGGGGGTGTTGCCGGCCGGCTCGCCGGGGGCGAGCACGCGCGGGAGCAGGGCCGGGTGGCCGAGCGCCCGCTCGAACAGGTCGAGGTCGTAGCCGCCAGTGACCGGTGACCAGTAGCCGGTGCCGCTGGCATCGGAGCGATCGGTCGTGAGGGCGACGAGGTCCGGGCCGAGCGGACTCTCGTTGGCGGGACCGTAGCCGCGCAGCCGCCAGGTGAGCCAGTCGTGGGGGAGCGCCACAGCCGCGACGAGCGCCGCGTTCTCGGGCTCGGCGTCGCGCAGCCAGCGCAGCTTGGTGGCCGTGAACGACGCGACCGGTACTGACCCCGTGCGGGCGGCGTACTCCTCGGCGCCGACTTCCGTGATCAGGTCGAGGGCGGCCTGCGCGCTCCGGGTGTCGTTCCAGAGCAGTGCGTCCCGGATGACGCGCCCCGCGTCGTCGAGCACCACCATGCCGTGCTGCTGGCCCGCGACGGAGATCGCCGCCACGTCGTCCAGACCGCCGGCATCCGCGATCGCAGCCTGCAGCGCCTGCCACCATGCGGCCGGGTGCACTTCGCTGCCGTCGGGGTGCGGCGCCCGGCCGGAGCGGATGAGCGCCCCGGTCTCGGCGTCGCGGATCACGATCTTGCAGCTCTGCGTCGACGAGTCGACTCCGGCGACGAGGGTCATGGGTCTCCGCTCAGGGATGAAAGGGCAACGCGGGTGCTGCGCCGCCGCGCGGGTGGCGTGCCACGCGCTTCGCGGCGCAGCACCCGCGCGGCGACGCGGAGAGGTGAGGACTAGCCGCGGGCGCCGATGAGGTGCTCGAGCGCCAGCTGCTGCAGCCGCACGAAGCCGAAGCCCTTGCCGCCGAAGTAGGCGTCGGCGTCGAAGTCCTCCCACGCCCAGGGGTCCGACAGCAGGTCGTCGTAGCTCTCGCCCTCGCCGAGGGTCGGCACCGACAGTTCGGGCACCCGTGACGCCTCGAGCGCCTCCTGCACCTCCGGGTCGGCGCGGAAGGCGGCGGCCCGCTCCTTGAGCAGCAGGTAGGTGCGCATGTTCGCGGCGGCCGAGTCCCACACTCCGGTGATGTCCTCGGTGCGCGAGGGCTTGTAGTCGAAGTGGCGCGGTCCGTCGTAGGTCGTCCCACCATCGGGGCCGCCGTTCTCGAGCAGGTCGACGAGCGCGAACGCGTTCTGCAGGTCGCCGTGCCCGAACACGAGGTCCTGGTCGTACTTGATGCCGCGCTGCCCGTTCAGGTCGATGTGGAACAGCTTGCCCTGGTACAGCGCCTGGGCGATGCCCGCGGCGAAGTTCAGCCCGGCCATCTGCTCGTGGCCGACCTCGGGGTTCACGCCCACGAGCTCCGGCCGCTCCAGCGTTTCGATGAACGCCATCGCGTGCCCGACGGTCGGCAGCAGGATGTCGCCGCGCGGCTCGTTCGGCTTGGGTTCGATGGCGAAACGGATGTCGTAACCCTTGTCGGTGACATAGTCGCCCAGCAGGTTGACGGCTTCGCGGTACCGCTCCAATGCCGCCCGAATGTCCTTTGCCGCGTCGTACTCCGCGCCCTCGCGGCCGCCCCACATCACAAAGGTCTTCGCCCCGAGCTCCGCCCCGAGGTCGAGCTGGCGGATGACCTTGCGGAGCGCGTAGCGGCGCACCGACCTGTCGTTCGACGTGAAGCCGCCGTCCTTGAACACGGGGGCGCTGAACAGGTTCGTCGTCACCATCGGGACGACGAGCCCGGTGTCGGCCAGGGCCTGCTTGAGCCGGTCGATCTCCTTCTGGCGCGCGGCATCCGTCGACCCGAACGGAAACAGGTCGTCATCGTGGAACGTGAGCCCATACGCACCGAGCTCGGCGAGCTTGTGCACGGCCTCGACGGTATCGAGCGGGGGACGGGTGGGGCCGCCGAAGGGGTCGGTGCCGTTGTAGCCGATGGTCCAGAGGCCGAAGGAGAACTTGTCGGCCTTGGTGGGTGTGGGGGTCATGGGATCAGTCCTTCAGCATTTTTGGATGGACGACGGGAGTTTGTTGTTTTTCAGAACTTATAGCAAGTCCCGATGATTCTCCAGCGCAAATCGACGTCGTCCTACGCGTTGTGCGTCTGTTCGAGTGCGTCGGTGAGTCGGGTGGGTGACTTCGTGGCTGGTCGCCATCGTCGGGTTCTGTCGATCCAGGGTGGGGCTTTGACTTGTGGTGACCCGTCGATCATCCGGATCTCCCACCCGGAGGTGTCGATGGTTCTGTGGTGGAACCAGCAGAGACATACCCCGTTGCTGGTGTGGGTGGGCCCGCCGTCCCGGTCGGGTTTGACGTGGTGGATTTCGGTCCACGCGGCGGGGATGTCACAGCCCGGGATGATGCAGCCTCCGTCGCGGAGCATGATCGCCCGGCGCTGGGCCCGGTTGAAGGTGCGTTCCTTGGTGCCGAGCTCGACGATCTTGCCGTTCTTCTTCAACACGACTTTCTGGAGGCCGCCGTCGCAGATCATCTGCTGCACGGTGGCGATGGAGATCGGCAACTCCAACCCGTCAATGTGCCCGACCCCGGTGTTCGCTTCGAGGTCTTCCTGCCGGACGCTGACCAGTACGGTGGGTGCGTCTCCGGCGATGGTGGGGGTTTCGGCGGCGCCCGCTGCGGTGGCGACGATGACGGCGAAGATGTCGTGCCGTTTCTGGTCGGCCGTGCGGGTGTCACTCCGGTCGTAGTTGTCGCCCCTCGCGGCGGTCTCTTCGTCGATGAACGCGACCGGGGCGGTGCGGGGACTCAGGTAGGCGTCCATGACGCGGATGGCTTTCGCGGCGATCTCGGGCATCAGCATCCCCGACACCGGGACCAGGCCGTCGCGTTCCCGCCCGAACCGGAAGCCGCGGTGTTGCATGGCCTGCTTCTCTCGGGGCTTGGCCCCGTCCTGGTCGAGGTGCTGCATCCAGATGCCCGCCTGGACCCGGGTCAGGTCCGCGGACACCGGTATTGGGGCGCCGGGTCCGGTGCCGGTCGCGGCGGCGACGAGCTCAAGCTCGGCCCTGCCCATGTTCTCCAAGTCCACGTGCGGTATCGATGGGGTGAGCACGGTGATGATCGCATCCGCACTGTCCACCCCCAACGTGCCCGCGGCGACCGCGTCAGCGACGATCGGGAACGCGGGAGGGAGGGGTTGCCCGGTCAGTGACCGGTCGCCTCGGAAGTTCTTCCCGATCCGGAGCCTTCGCCGAAGCGTCGACCCCGACACCAGCGTGACCCGTTCGAGGAGTTCGACCTCGTTGCGGCAGCCCTTGGTCGTGGACAGTCGCTTCTCCATCAGCTCCGGGCGGCACCGGTCACCGATATCCGTCGCGACAGTGACCCGCAACGCGTCGGCGTAACGGCCGAGCTTCTCCGCCGCCGCGGCGAACCGCAGCGCCCGCTCGTCATTCAACCTGCCGGCGGTTGCCACCGGCACGGTCTCCAACAGCTTCTCGGCCATGGTCTCCACGAACCGGATCGGATCAACCTCATCGGGCTGATCGACGTCGGGATCGGAGACCAGGAGTGTCATCGCACCCGGAACCTATCCGAGAACAAACCTACGTTGGTGAACATGCCTCAATTGTAGCAAGGATAGAAGGAGAATGCGAGAGAATCTCGAAGAAATTCTTGCCCCGTTGCATCCGTTGTTAATGCCTATCGTCTCGCGCACCCCTGACAGCGTGCGGCTGTGCGCGGAAGGGCGCGGGTGCGGGAGTCGATCGGGGCTTGGTGAGCCGAGGATCGGCTAGTTTGCTGTGCAGGGCAACAAACAGGGGGATGAGAATGTACCTGGATCTCAGCGAAGCCGAGCTGGCGGAGTACCAGAGCCGCCAGGGCGACCCCGCCGACTTCGACGAGTTCTGGGCGGGCACCGTCGGCCAGGCGCGGGCCGCCGCGCATCCTGCCATCGTGACCGAGGCCGTGCCGCAGCTGTCGACCGTCACGCTCTACGACGTGACGTTCACCGGTTTCGCCGGGCAGCCGGTGAAGGCTTGGCTGCGCCTGCCAGCGGATGCCGACCCGGCGCATCCGCTGCCTGCCGTCGTGCAGTTCGTCGGTTACGGCGGCGGCCGGGGCGACGCCATCGAGAACCTGCTCTGGGCCTCGGCCGGCTACGCGCACCTGCAGATGGACACCCGCGGACAGGGCTCGGGATGGAGCCGCGGCGACACTCCCGACGAGGGTGCCTCCGGCCCGCAGGTTCCCGGCGTGATGACCCGCGGCATCGATTCTCGCGACACCTATTACTATCGGCGGCTGATCACGGATGCGGTGCGGGCCGTCGACACAGCCCGCGACCTCGAGGTAGTCGACGCGAGCCGGGTCGCTGTGCTCGGCGCCAGCCAGGGCGGGGCGCTCGCACTCGCCGCGGGCGCACTGCACGAGGGCGTCGCCGCGACCGTTGCCCGGGTGCCGTTCCTCAGCGACTTTCCCCGGGCATCCGTCATCACCGATGACTACCCGTTCAAGGAGATCGGCGACTACCTGGCCATCCACCGGCAGAAGGCCGACGCCGTGATGGCGACGCTGCAGTACTTCGACTCGGTGAACTTCGCCCGGCGCGGCCGGGTGCCCGCGCTGTTCTCGGTGGGCCTCATGGACCCGATCACGCCGCCATCCACCGTGTATGCCGCCTACAACGCCTACGCCGGCGAGAAGCAGATGTCGGTCTGGCGGTACAACGGCCACGAGGGCGGCGGTCCCGACGACGACCTGGCGGCCCTCGCCTTCCTGGCCGATCGGCTGCCGCGAGTGGCACCCGAGGGGCCGTAGATGCAGGGCAGCAACCATGACGACGTGCGCCGGCGCAACCTCTCGGTCATCCTGCGGCTCGTGCACCGCGCCGGGCCGGTGTCCCGCTCGCAGCTGACCCGCGTGACCGGGCTCAACCGCTCGACGATCGCCGCGCTGGTGGGGGAGCTGGCCGAGCTGGGCCTCGCCGAGGAACGCGAACCGGACGCCACCAACCAGGTGGGCCGCCCGAGCATGATGGTCGCGGCGAGCGACCACGTCGTCGCCCTCGCCGTCAACCCCGAGATCGACGCCGTCACGATCGGGGTGGTCGGCCTCGGCGGCACCGTGCACCGGCGCATCCGCGAGGCGATGGCTCAGTCGCCGAGCGCGGCCGACGCCGTGGCCACCACCGTCGACGTGCTTCAGCGGATGCGCGCGGAGCTTGGCCCCCGGTTTCGTTTCGTGGGCGTCGGGGTCGCCGTTCCGGGTCTCGTACGCGCGCACGACGGCCTGGTGCGCCATGCCCCGCACCTCGGCTGGGTCGACGAACCGCTGGCCGGGATGCTCGAGGCGGCCACCGGGCTCCGGGTGTTCGCCGCGAACGACGCGAGCACCGGGGCGATGGCCGAGCGGCACTTCGGCGCCGGCCGCGGCATCACCGACCTCATCTACCTGAACGGCGGTGCCAGCGGCATCGGCGGGGGGCTCATCGTCGGCGGGGCGCCGGCCGGCGGCGTGGCCGGCTACGCGGGCGAGTTCGGCCACACGCGGGTCAGCTCGAGCGCCGCAACGGATTCCGCCGGCATCGCCGGCACCCTCGAAGCCGAGGTCACTCGCAGCGCCCTGCTCGATCTCCTCGGCCAGGGCACGCTCGACCCCGACGACTTCGAGCGCGCCCTGCTCGCCTCCACGTCGCCCCAGGTGCGCCACGAGGTCGAGCGGCAACTCGACCACCTGGCCGTCGCGCTCGCCGGAGCGATCAACATCCTGAACCCGCAGCTCGTCGTTCTCGGCGGGTTCCTCGCCTCGATCCACGCGGTGGACCCGGAGCGGCTGCGCGCCGCGGTGGGTCGGCTCACCCTCCCCGTGCCGTTCGATTCGGTGCGCATTTGCCCGGCGCAGCTGGGCTCGAACCTGCTCATGATCGGTGCGGCGGAGCTCGTCTTCGAGAGACTCCTCGACGACCCGGGCGGTTTTGTCCTGCCCGCGGGCTAGAATCCAAGGTGGCCACGCGGCGCCCGGCCGAGCCACGAGAGAGCGCAGCACATGACCAACACCCATCCCGGTGACGCCCTGTCCAACCGTCAGCGGCTGGTCTACATCCTCATCCTCGGGGCGCTCACGGCGCTCGGACCGTTCACGATCGACCTGTACCTCCCGGCATTCCCGACCATCCAGCACCAGCTCGACGTCTCAGCGGCCGCCGTGCAGCTCACCCTCACCGGCACCACCATCGGCTTCGGCGTGGGGCAGCTGGTCGTCGGCCCCTGGAGCGACAGGGTGGGCCGCCGCCTCCCGCTCATGCTCGCCACAGCGTTCCACGTGCTGGCGTGCGTGGGTGCGGCGCTCTCGCAGGACATCGTCACGCTCGGCGTCTTCCGCGTGCTGCAGGGCTTCGGCGCCGCGGCCGGCGGCGTGGTCGCCATGGCGATGGTGCGCGACCTCTTCGGTGGCAAGCCGCTCGTGAAGATGCTCTCGCGCCTCGCACTCATCAGCGGACTGGCGCCGGTGCTCGCACCCGTGCTCGGCTCGCAACTTCTGCTCGTGATGGACTGGCGCGGCATCTTCTGGGTGCTGGCCGCCTACGGGGCCGTGGTGATGGCATCCGTTGCGGCCTGGATCGTCGAGACCCTGCCCAGGGCCGACCGCGGAAAGTCCGGGAGCCGCACCCTGCGCCAGCGCTACGCGGTGGTACTGAGCGACCGGGTCTTCGTGGGCGTCGCGATCGTCGGGGCCATGACCTTCACCGGCCTGTTCTCGTACCTGTCGGCGTCGTCGTTCCTGTTCCAGGACGTCTACGCGTTCAGCCCGCAGCAATACGGCCTGCTGTTCGCAGTCAACTCCATCGGCGTCGTGCTCGGCGTGCAGGCCAGCGCCTTGATCATGCACCGCACGTCGGTGGGCCCACAGTGGATTCTCGCGGCGACCACCGCGACGATGGCGGCGATGGCGGTCCTGATCGTCGTGCTCGATGTCGCCGGCGCCGGGCTCTGGGGCACGCTCATCCCGCTCTGGTTCTTCATCTCCGCCTGCGGGTTCAGCTTCCCGTGCACCCAGGTGCTGGCGCTGAACGGGCACGCCTCCGAGGCTGGCACGGCGGCGTCCCTGCTGGGCGCGGCCAACTTCGGCGTCGCCGGGATCATCTCACCCGTCGTCGGCGTGCTGGGCGTGGACTCGGCCGCCCCGATGGGCGCGGTCATGGTCTGCACCTCGACGGTCGCCATCGTCGTGCTCTGGCTGCTGGTGCGGCCACGGTCGGTCGCCGCGCTCGCCTGACGAGCGCTGCGACAGCGGATGCGGCATCCGCTGCCACCGAGGCATCGCGCGTTACCGCTCGAACCAGCGCAGCAGCCTCGGGTCCAGGCGCTTCACCTCGGCACGGCTGAGCGGTTGCGGCAGGCGCTCCACGGGCGCCCCGACGGCGGCGGCGAGGGCCTCCATGTCGGACTGCGCCCAGAGCTGGCCGCGCAGGCGCAGGAGCACGGCTCCGTCGTGGCCCAGGAGGAACAGCTGGGCGTGGGTGTCGAGCGCGCCCGGCTGGTAGAGGTCGAGCATCACCGCCTTCGCGACCGCCGCCGCCGGCACGGGTCGCGCCCGGCCCGGCACGCCGCGCCTGGTGACGGTGGTTCCGTCGACGCAGATCCTCACGTGAAGAACGGATGCCGCGACGGCGACGAAAACGAGCGTGAGTCCCACATGCACGGCCAATACCATGCCCCATCCGTCGTGCGGGGCGGTAAGCCAGTACAGCACCGCGAACACCGGTGTGGTGAGCGAGAGATAAGTCAGCCAGGCGGCGCGCATCAGCCGCGGCCGCGGCCGCACCTCCCACGCGCCGCCTGCACCGTCCATGCGTTCTCGCTTCCCCCGAAGCATCACTGTCCCCGTTTCCCCCGAAGCATCACAGTAGTGGGCTTCCGCGACGCGGCACTCCAGCATCGCCGCTGTGCCCGGAAGAATCAGAGCGTCGGCCTGGCGAGAGCATCGTCGTCGTCATCGTCGGGGGAGGGGAGGAAGCGCAGCTCCGTGGCACACAGCAGGCCCGGCCACTCGTGGTTGAACTGTGCCAGCGTCATCGGCTCGTCGATCCGCTCCATGGGCACGGGGAGGGCGTCGACGACAGCCTCGAGGCTGCGGCTGGACCAGAAGGCGCCGTGCATGTGCGCCAGCAGCCGATGGTCGGCACCGAGCACGAACAAGCGCAGCTGCGGAGGGCTCGACACGGTGCGGCTCAGCTGCACCTGCAGGAGCCGGCCCATGTCATCCGCTGGAATGCTGCGCACGCGGCCCAGGCCGTCACGGCGGCGGATGCCCGCCGGGTCGACGGTGAGCGACACCAGGCTGTAGGAGACGGCGCCGATCGCGGCCACCGCGGTGAGCGACAGATGCGCGGCGAGAACGGCCGGCCAGTTGCCGTTCGGCACGGAAAGCCAGTACAGGGCCACGAGAATGGGCGCGACGAAGGCGATGACCGCGACGGCCCACTGCTTGACAATGGGTGCGTGCGGCCGCAGCGTCTGACCGGAGATGGGCTCGGGCGCGCTGAAGGGGGAGCCCCGATCTGGCATGCTCTGATTCTTATGCACTTCTCCCGCGCGCATAGTCACACATCCGGGGGGTTCCGCCACCCCAGTTCGAGTACCGTGCCATGCCGCCTCGAGCCCCGCCGTGCCCCGCGAAACCGTAGTTGTCGTCGCGAAGATCGACTTTCGGCGACCACAAGTACGGTCTCGCGAAGGAGACGACATTCTTTGGCGGAGAATGGGGGATTCGAACCCCCGAGGGCTTTCACCCAACACGCTTTCCAAGCGTGCGCCATAGGCCACTAGGCGAATTCTCCTGGCCGGTCTTCCCGGGAAGGGGAACGACCTCGAAGAATCTTACCTGTTTCCGCGGGTGCGTGAGACCGCCGGCCGCCCCCGCCGCTCGCGCCGGCGATTTTGGGCCGCTCCGTCATGCCTCTAAACTGGGGGTGGCTCCTCGCGTGGCGCCATCCAGGCCAACTCCCCCAGGACGGAAACGTAGCAAGGGTAACCGGGCTCTGGCGGGTGCGCGAGGGGTCCTTTTTTGTGCCCGCCTGCCGCCTGGGCATCGCCAGAGTCTGGAAACGGACGCGTAGTCATCTCTTTTCAAGATATTCTCCTCTCCGGGAGGAATCGGCAATGGCCCGAAACGATGTAACGGTTCAGCAGTTGCGGTACTTCGCTATGGCGGCGGAGCTCGGGAGCATGACGCGCGCCGCGCAGGAATTGCGCGTCGCGCAGTCTGCCGTCTCGTTTGCCGTGGCTCAGCTGGAGAGCCAACTCGGGGCGCAGCTGTTCATCCGGATGCGGTCCAAGGGGCTTGCACTCACCGCAGAGGGCGCGCGCTTCGTCACCGACGCAAAGCAGCTCATCGATCAGCTTGACGATGCAGTGGAGTCGACACGCGGGGCCGCGCGGCAGCTCACCGGCGTCGTGCGCATCGCGTGCTTCCTCACACTCACTCCCTTTATCGTGCCTCAAGTGCTCAATAAGATCGGCAAGAAATACCCGGGCATTGACGTTCAGGTGTCCGAGGTCGACACGGAGAATGCCCGGGATGCCCTTCACAGCGGTCGAGCTGATCTGGCGATCACGTACGACTTCGGATTCGGGCCCGGGATCGAACGGCGTGCACTAGCTCGCGCCGAGCCTTACCTCGCACTGCCCGCGGCCCATCGCCTCGCGAGTCGTGAGTCGGCATCCCTGACCGAGCTCGCGGCCGAGGACTTTGTGCTGTTGGACGTCCCATTCAGTCGGGAGTATTTCCTGAATCTTCTCGCCGCGAGCGGCCTTCAGCCGCGCATCCGCTATCGGTCTCGCAGCTACGAGACGGTGCGCGCGTTGGTCGCGCGGGGCCTCGGCTTTTCGATCCTGAACCAGAAGCCGGTGTCAAACGAGACCTACGACGGCGGCCACGTCGCCACGGTAACCCTGACCGGCGACCACGAGCCGCTGCCCATCGTCTTGGCCCGGCCCCGATCGGAGCGTCACACTGCCCGGGCAAGGGCGGTCGCCGATCTTCTCAGCAGCAGCCCGTGGACCACGGACGCAGGAGAGGGGGAACCCCGATGACAAATCGCGGGGATGTGACGCTCAGCCAGCTCCGCTACTTCGTCGCAGCGGCCGTCACCGGAACCATGACCGGCGCGGCCCGCGAGTTCGGTGTGGCTCAATCAGCGGTCTCGACGGCAATCGCTGGCCTCGAGGCGCAGATCGGGGCACAGCTCTTCGTCCGTCGGCACGCGCGCGGTCTCGTGCCGACCGCCGCGGGCGAGCAACTGCTCAAGGACGCCCGTTGGCTGCTTTCGGAACTCGAAGGGGTGATCGATGTTGTGCGCGGAACCGCGGCCAAGCCGCACGGAACCGTCCGCGTCGCGTGCTTCACCACGCTCGTGCCGTTCTTCATGCCACGACTGCTCATCCGCCTGGCGCTGGAATACCCCGGCCTCGAAGTCGACGTGATCGAAACGGATGCCGAGGGGGCGGACCAAGTGTTGCGATCCGGCGCCGCCGAGCTCGCCATTACATACGATTTTGGGTTTAGCGGCGATATCTCCACGGCCCGCATCGGCAGCGCGCGACCGTATCTGGTGGTCGCCGAGGCCGACGTCCGGCCGGGCCAAACGTCGGCGCCACTGGAGGAACTGGTCGAGCGGCCATTTGTATTGCTCGACATGCCGAGAAGCCGGGAACACTTCCTGTCCCTATTCCATTCTCGCGGTCTGGTGCCCAACATTGCCTACCGCACCACCAGCTACGAGACGGCGCGAGCCCTGGTCGGCCGCGGCTTGGGGTTTTCGATTCTGCATCAGCGCCCCCAGTCCTCGACGGCGTACGACGGCGGGCATGTCTCCGCGCTCGACATCTCTGACGACGTGGACGAGCTCCCCTATGTCGTCGCACGCCTCAAAGATGTGCGGCGAACGGCCCGCGCGAAAGCGGTTGAGGACATGGTGCTCAGCGATGCGTCCCTTCGCGCTGGTGGACTGCTGCAGGACTGACGTGGGTTACGCGCGATCAGGACGCGGCTGACACCCCGGCGAGGAACTTTCCGGTGCGCGCGTCAACCTCGCTGAGGAACCGCGCGATGCGACTCACCAGGAACTCGTTGAACTCCTCGACCTCGACGTCCAAGGCGACGCGTACACGGCCGCCCTCCCGGGGGTTCGCGACGTCAACGACGGTGGTGCCCACGGTCAGGGGAGACGCGCACTCCACGTTGACACGTGCGGGTACCACTGTGACCAGGTCGGGCCGGATCGCGGCAGCCACGGCGAGCGCATCGTGCTGCATCGTAAGCTCCTCGCCACCTCGGCTGGCGTGATAAGCGCTGTAGAACGCATTCATTGCCAAGATCTGCTGGGACGCGAGGCCACCCTTCTCGAGCTCCGCCCAGTGGATCGGCCGGGTGATCGCCTTCTGAGTGACGTCCAGGCCCACCATGACGATGTCCACGTCCAAGCCGAAGACCCGCTGGGCCGCTTCCGGATCGAACCAGATGTTGTATTCCGCAGTAGGGGCGACATTTCCGCCCTTCGCCGCCCCGCCCATGATCACGATCCGCTCCAATCGGTCGACGATGTCAGGACGCACCGCATGGAGGAGGGCGATATTGGTGAGCGGTCCGACGGCGATGAGGGTCACCGGCTCCGGCGAGGACTCGACTGTTTCGATGATCAGTTGGATCGCGTCGCGCTGCGTCTCCGGCTCCGGCGCCGGGGGGATACCGGCATCACCGAGGCCGTCCGTGCCATGGATGTCGTCGATGGGCGCGCCGGCCGCCCGCACAAGCGGTTGCGATGCTCCTCGGCCCACCGGAACGTCGGTGCGACCGATCAGATGCAGTAGTCGGTGAGCGTTCGCGGTTGTGCGTTCGACAGTCGTGTTTCCCGCGACGGTCGTGATGGCGCGCACGTCTAGCTCCGGACTAGCGAAAGCCAGGAGGATGGCGATCGCGTCATCGATCCCCGGATCGCAGTCGATAATGGTCGGCTTCATGGTTCCCTTTCCGTCACATGGCGGCGGCGCGCCCGCAGTGCCCGCATCCGAGTATCAGGCAACGCATCGAATCGGTAAAGCGCCAATCCTTGGCACGTTGCATCTGAGAAACAGATCAACCGGCCGCTTCGCATTACATCTCAAAAAGATATGTAGACCATTCAAAACAACTCTTTGACAGATGCCGCGGCGCGATCGAACCTTTCCTAAAGGCCCAATGCCGATATCCCTGCACCACCACCAGCAACGAGGCTCGGAATGCAAGCGATGCCTCGGGACATACAGTTAGGAATTCTCTATGAACCGACAGCGATACCTCGCCGCGGGCGTCGTCATCCTGGGCTCACTGACCCTCAGCGCCTGCAGTAGTGCCGCAAGTAGCACCAGCGACGGGACGGACGTCAAGTCAATCGCCCACGTCCTCGCGGGGCCCCTCGGAGACCAGTCGTTCTACGATGACGCCGAGCGCGGCATCGACGCCCTCAAGAAGGACGGATGGAAGGCGGAGACGCTGCAGGCGGACGCGAAGAACCCCGCCCAGTGGAAGTCCAACATGCAGTCGGCATCCGACGGCAGCAGCACGTTTGTCGTCACTGGCGGGAGCTCGATCGTCGACACTCTCAAGACCGTGGCACCGCTCTACCCGGACCAGAAGTACATCATGTATGACGACTCGGTCTCGGCGCCCAACGTCGCGGTGGTGCTGTTCAAACAGAACGAAGGCTCCTTCCTCGCCGGAGTCCTGGCCGCCGAGGCCACCACGAAGACGGCCGAGTTTCCGCTCGCCAATGACAAGAAGGTGATCGGCGTCGTCGGCGGGATGGACATTCCCGTCATCAAGGACTTCATCGCCGGCTACGAGGCCGGCGCGCACGCCGTCGACCCGAGCATCAAGGTCCTGACCTCGTACGTTGGCAACTTCACCGACTCGCAGAAGGGCTTTGACCAGGCCAAGGCGATGATCGGCCAGGGCGCCGACGTGGTTTACCAGGTCGCAGGCGGGGCCGGCACGGGTGTACTTCAGGCGGCGGCGGACGGCAAGGTCTACGCCATCGGCGTGGACAGCAACCAGAACGCTCTCCAGCCCGGCCACGTCCTCGCGTCGATGCTGAAGAACGTCGGCGGATCGATCGAGCAGGCAGTGAAGCAGGCCGCAGATGGCACGCTCAAGTTCGGCGAGACCACCTCCTTCGGTCTTGCGAACGATGGCGTGCGCCTGACCTTCGACAACAACGAGAACATCGTTCCGAAGGACGTCATCGACGCCATCGACTCTTACAAGCAGAAGGTTGTCGACGGCTCCATCACGGTTCCCAACGCGGCTGGATAACCACGGCGTAGAGCCCATGGTGGTCCGCGTGCCCTCGCGGGCCACCTTCACTCCTGAAAGAGAACCACCACTTTGAATCCCATCCTCGAACTGCGCGATATCACCAAAGTCTTCGGAGCGAAGGCCGCGAACGACCGGATATCGCTCTCCGTTCACCCGGGAAGCGTGCACGCGCTCGTCGGTGAGAACGGGGCCGGCAAATCCACGCTGATGTCGATCGCCTCCGGCAACGCACAGCCGGATGAGGGCGAGATTGCTGTAGGCGGTGCCCTCGTAACGCTCTCAGACCCCAAGAAGGCAATGGACTTGGGAATCGGGATGGTGCACCAGCACTTCAAGTTGGTGCCTTCCCTGACCGTCGCTGCCAACGTCTACCTCGGGCGTGAGCTGCGGACGCAATTCGGCACCCTCGACCGCGCGGGCATGGACAAGCGAGTCCATGAGCTCTCGGAACGATTCGGTTTGCCCATCGACCCTCAGGCGCGTATCGCCGACCTCTCGGTCGGAGTGCGCCAGCGGGTCGAGCTCATCAAGGCGCTCTCGCACGACACGCGCATCCTGATCCTCGACGAGCCGACCGCGGTGCTCACGCCCACCGAGACCGACGAGTTGTTCGTCGTGATCCGCGGGCTGGCCGCGGCCGGATGTGCGGTGATTTTCATCTCGCACAAGCTCGGCGAGGTACTCTCCATCGCTGACACCATCTCGGTCATCCGCGACGGGCGGATCATCGATACCCTTCCAGCGGAGGGCCTTACCCAGGCCGACATCGCGACAAAGATGGTCGGCCGAGAGGTGTTGCTTCGCGTCGAGCACGCCCCCGCAACGCCGACCGAGGAGGTGCTCGCCGTCCAGGACCTCCGTGCCGCAGACGGCCGTGGCGCCATCGCGGTCGACGGACTCAATCTGAGCGTCCGACGCGGCGAAGTCGTCGGCATCGCGGGTGTCGAAGGCAACGGGCAGACAGAACTCGCGGAGGCCATCGCAGGGATGGCCCCTCCCGGGTCGGTGCAGGGGAAAATCCTGCTCGACGGCCACGACGTCAGCGCCTCGTCCGTGCGCTCCCGGCGCTCGCGGGGCCTCGCCTACATCCCGGAGGACCGTCATCTCGAAGGCGCGGGCCCGGGGCTCACGGTCGCCCAGAACATCGCAGCGACCCACCTTGAGCGGCCCATCTCCCGGCGCGGCTGGCTGGACCTTGGCGCTATGCGCTCGTTCGCCCGGGACCTCATCGAGCGCTTCGACGTGCGTAACGCCAAGCCCGACACGATTATCTCCTCGCTGTCGGGCGGCAACATGCAGAAGGTGATCATCGCCCGGGAATTCACCACTGACCCGCGTCTCCTCATGATCAGCCAGCCGACCCGGGGCGTCGACGTGGGCGCCATGGAGTTCGTCCACAACGCCATCCTCACTGCCCGCGACCAGGGAGCCGGCGTCCTCGTGTTCTCTGCCGACCTCAATGAGGTCATGTCTCTCTCGGACCGGCTGCTCGTCATGTACCGCGGCACGGTTTTCGCCGAATTCGATCGCTCGACGATGAGCGAGGTCAGTGTCGGCCTGGCGATGGCGGGCGTGAGACCCACCCAGGAGAACGTGGCGGAGGCAGAGGCTGAACACGTGGCGACCCTCGATGAACTCGCAGCAGAGAAGGCTGAGGCAGTGCTCGCAACGGCGGCCGTTGTCAAAGCCCCTGAACCGGTCTCGGACGAAGCCGCGTCCCCATCGCCTGCCCGCGCCACTGGAGCCGAATCGTTCCTGGGGAGCGCGCGGCGGGTCGGGAAGGCCCTCCTGCAGCCGGCCATCGCCGTGGCGCTCGCCCTCGTCGTGGGTGCCATCGTCCTCGCGGTCATCGGTAAGAGTCCGGTCGTTGCATACGAGGCGCTCTTTTTCTCGGCGTTCCAGTCGCCGATCGGCGTCAGCTCGTTCCTGGCGGCCTTCGTGCCCCTGCTGATCCTGTCATCATCAGTGATCGTCAGTTTCCGCGCAGGCCTCTTCAACCTCAGCGGCGAGGGTTCCCTGTACATCGGCGCCATTAGCGGCGCTGTGGCAGGCTTTACGTTCACAGACGTGCCGTCGCCCTGGCTGCCGATCATCGTTCTGGTCTTCGCGGCGGTCGCCGGAGCGTTGTGGAGCCTGCTGCCGGGAGTGCTCTACGCGATCTGGCGCGTTGATCTGGTTGTCACAACGCTGCTCCTCAGCACTGTAGCGACACTGTTCACCCTGTACCTCGTGACCGGTCCACTTCGCGACCCGTCTTCGATGATCCCTGCCACCGTCGCCGTATCGCCGGAAGCGATGCTGCCCGTCTTGGCCCCCCGCTACGGCCTCGGCCTGGACCTGCTCATCGCCATTGTCCTCGTCATCGTCACTGGCCTCCTGCTCGACCGCACATCGTGGGGCCTCAAGCTGAAGGCCGTGGGTGAAGGCAATCAATTCGCCCAGTACACCGGCGTCTCTCCGCGGCGAATGACGATCCAGATCATGCTGCTCTCCGGCGCTCTTGCCGGCATCGCCGGCGCGCTCTACGTCATCGGTCCGCAGGGAGGCAAGTTCCTCCAGGCATTCTCGCCGGGCTGGGGCTTTCTGGCGCTGACCGTCGCCCTGCTGGTCCGGTTGAATCCCTGGGCCGTGTTCGTGGGTGCTGCCTTCTACGCCAACATGATGGGCGGCTCGAATGCCATGCAGATCACGGCCGGGGTGCCATTCCCGATCGTCAGTGTCATTCAAGGTCTCATCATCATCCTGATCACTGCGACCTTTGCGTGGTCCTGGCTACGGCGCAGCCGCCGCAGCTCCCGGAGCGGAACCGCTTCCTACAACCCGCAAGTCGAAACCGAGATGGAATTGGAGGGGGCCCGATGATGGATGGTCTCTGGGCACAGATCTTCACGGTCGGCACGCTCGCCGTCATCATCGCGAAGACGGCGCCGCTGCTGCTCGCCGCTCTTGGCGGTGCCATCACCCAAATGGGCAACATCCTCAACATCGGCCTCGAGGGCATGATGCTCGCTGGAGCGTTCACCTCGATCGCCGTCGGCGCTGCGACGGGGAGTCCCCTCCTCGGGGTCCTCGCGGCGGTCGCAGCAGGACTGGTGCTCGCCGTGATCTTCGCTGTCGCCACAATGTACTTCCGTGCGGATGAGATAGTGGTTGGCATCGGCATCAACCTCGTTGCTGCCGGTCTCACGGTCTTGCTGCTGGTCGTGTTCTACGGAAATCCGGGTTCGACGCCGGGGGACGTCAAGAGCCGGTTGCCGCAGCTCCCGCTTGGACCGCTCGCCGATATCCCGGTGATCGGCCCCGCGATCAGCGGCCAGACCGCCCTAGTCTGGGTCGCCTTCCTCGCTGTTCCCGTGTACTGGTTCGTGCTCTACCGCACCCGCTTCGGCGTTCACCTTCGAGCTGTTGGCGAAGACGCCGTCTCTGCGAGCGCGGCCGGCATCGATGCC
>NZ_RDSR01000014.1 GCF_003716325.1 Cryobacterium tepidiphilum
TGGAGTTCGCCGCCCGCCACGAGTTGCACAACACCGCCGTCGTCGCGCTCGAGGGCTCGCCCGACGGCGGGGGAGCCGTCGACGAGGGTCTGCAGACCGGCCCGGGCGAGCCGGCCTAGAGCGGTCCGGTCAGCGTCCGCCGTCTTCGCACGGCGGCTCGGGGGCGCCCGCGCGCAGGCGATCACACAGCGAGATCAATTGGGTGAGTTCGTCGTCGCTCAGCGCCCCGCCGACCCGCTCGGCGATGGAGCCCATGTGCGCCACGGCAACCCGCCGGAACAACTCGTACCCGGCATCCGTCAGCGTCACAACGGCCCCGCGCCCGTCGGCGGGGTCGCTCTCCTTCGCCACGTACCCGCGCGACACCAGGCGATCCACCAGGCGGCTCACGCTGGGCTGGGTGAGCAGCACATGCTGGTTGAGGTCGCGCAAACGGATGCGACGCTCCGGCTGGCGCGACAGATTGAAGAGCACGTCGTATTCGTTGAGGGAGATCTCCCGGGACGGGAACGTCGCGGCCAGGCAGCGCATGACGCTCACCTGCGCGCGGAACAGCGACTCCCACGCCGTGACGGCCAGATTGCGGTTCGACATCGCGCTCCTCTCGCTGCTCCAACAATAGGGAGTGTCGCGCGGATCGGCAGGGATGCGCTCAGTGGCCCGGGAGGTGCCGTTCGGCGTGACCGGTGTACGGGGCCGTCATCGGTGGCGGCAGCGGGCCCTTGATCCTGCGCCGGGAGCCGCTCTCCTCCCACGCGTGGGCGAGGATCCCGACCGACCGGCTGAGCACGAACAGGCCGCGCGCGAGCTCCGGCTCGAAGCCCAGCTCGGCGTAGATGGTGGCGGTCGCCCCGTCGATGTTCATCGGCACGGGCTTGCTTCCCCGCCGCGCGAGCGCGGACTCCAGCGCGGTGATGTTCGCGAGATGGTCGCCCGAGATCTCACCCCGCCCGGCGGCCTCCTGCAGGAGCGTCAACAGCGGGTCCCGCCGCGGGTCGTGCCGGTGGAAGCGGTGACCGAACCCCGGGACGAAGCCGCCGCGCTCCCGGTAGCCGGCGACGATGGAATCTGCCACCTCGGCCCTGTCCTGGCCGGCGTCGACGCGCCGTTGCATGCCGTGCAGCAGGCCCAGGCACTCCTGGCCGGCGCCGCCGTGCACGTCGCCGAGCGTGTTGACGGCGCTCGCCATGGCACCGTTCAGGCCGATCCCGCACGTGATCGCCATCCGTGCCACGGCGATGGACGGCGCCTGCGGGCCATGGTCGGCGCCCGACATGAGCGCCGCCTCGAGGAGGGCCGACTGCGCTGGAGTGGGAAGGTCACCGCGCACGAGGAGCCAGATGGTGTCGACGAAACTGACCGCGCCGATCAGTTCCTGCACGGGGTAACCCCGGTACTGGATGACGTCCGGCTCGATCCGGCTCACACCGGTCGACCACCAGTTGGCCGCATCCGCGGCTGTCGGTGAGGCGGGCATGGTCATAGTCCTCCTTCGTTTCGCAACCGCAGAATGTCAGCGGCGGTGAAGCCCACTTCGACGAGCACCTCGTCCGTGTGCTGGCCCAGGCGCGGCGGCCCGGTGCGTGGAACGCTCGTGCCGCCGTTGACGTGAATGCCGTGCCCGATCACCGCCACGACGTCGGACTCGGCGACAGAGCCCTCATCGCCCGTGGACGGGAACGGCACGTGGTGAACGAGATCCCGGTGCCGGATCTGCTCATGCTCGAGTGCGCGCGCGACCGGCAGCACCTGGCCCACGGGCACGCCGGCCGCGGAGAGCACGCGCTCCCAGTTCTCCGCCGTGTCCTCAGCCAGGGCCGCTTCCAGCTCGTCGCGGAGGGCGTCGCGGTTCCGCTTGCGCGGTTCGCGCTCGCTGAAGCGAGCGTCGCCGGCGAGGTGCTCGGCGCGGAGGAGCCTGCAGAGCGTCTCGAACTGGCTCTGCTCGTTGGCGGCGATATTGAGCAGGCCCTCGCGGGTGCGGAACGTGCCCGATGGCGCGGCCGTGAAATTCTCGTTCCCCATCGGGACGGGCTCCTTGCCGGCCACGAGGTAGTTGGAGACGACCCAGCCCATGGAGGTCATGGCGGTCTCCAACATGGAGATGTCGATGACCACCCCCGCCCCGGTGCGCGCGCGGTGATACAGGGCAGCGCTGATGGCGAATGCCGCGGCCGTTCCGCCGAGCGTGTCTGCGAGGGGGTAGCCGGCGCGCATGGGCCCGGTGTGCCCCGTGCCCGTGGACGACATCATGCCGCTCAGGCCCTGGATGATCTGGTCGTAGGCCGGCCGGTCCCGCAGGGGCCCCGTCGCCCCGAACCCCGAAACGGCGCAATAGACGAGTGTGGGTTGAATGGCCAGCAACTGCTCTCCGCTGAAGCCCAGACGGGCGAGGACCCCCGGACGGAAGTTCTCCACCAGCACATCCGCGCTCTTCACCAGTGCGGTGAAGGCCTCCTTGCCGGCCGCCGTCTTGAGGTTGACGGTGATCGACCGCTTGCCGGCGTTCTGGGCGATGAAGGATGCGCCCATCTTCTGGGCGTTCAGGGCCGGGTCCGCCCCCAGCTGCCGGGCCAGATCGCCGGTTCCCGGCGTTTCGACCTTGATCACGTCGGCCCCGAGCAGGCTGAGCTGGTAGCTGGCGAACGGGCCGGCGAGCACGTTGGTGAGATCGAGGACGCGGACGCCGCCGAGGAGGTTCGAATCGCCGGGAAGGGACGTCGGGGAGGTCACTGGTGCGAAATCCCGTTCATCGGCTGCCGAGATTCGTCAGGTATTCAGCGGATGCGGAGCTCATGGTGTTCGGAACGCCGAGGTCGGCGAGGTACGACGAGGTGTCCCGCATCTCCTGGGCGCGGCGCTTGGCGTGGGTCACGCTGCCCGTGCGGAACCGGTCGATGACGGCGTAACCGTCGCCGGCGAGCTGGTTGGCCACCTGGTCGCGGGTCCAGTCGACCAGGTCAGCGGCTTCCGCCGCCTCCATGGCTTCGCAGATGATGGACGCGAGGCCCTTCATGAACACGCTTCGCAGGAGTTTGTGTGCCATGGCGTCGCCGGGCCGCGACCCAGGCAGGAGCTCCACGTCCGCGCCGCAGGCGGTGAAGAGGTCGGCAGCGACGGCGGTCTGCGTGCCGGCGATCATCACCGGCGTGCGGGAACCGTGAACGGAAACCGGACCCAGGACGGCGACGTCGACGAAGTGTGCGCCGCTGGCATCCACCCGCTCGCCGAGCGCGGCCATGACCTTCGGCGACGCGGAGGTCAGGTCGATGTAGCTGCAGCCAGCCGGGAGGTGGTCGATCGTGGCGTCGACGATCGCGGGGGCCACGGCGGCGCCCGTCATGACCAGGACCGCATCGGCACCCGCCACCGCCGCGGCGGGCGAGTCGACGAGGGTGACACCCGGCACGCCCGTGATGACGGGGTCGAAGCCCACCACATCGTGGCCGTTCTCCAGCAGTGCAGCGGCGTATCGTGAACCGACCTCACCGAGGCCAATGACTGCACATTTCATTCCGTTCGCTTCTTTCTGTTTCAACTCGGGGTGTTCTTCAGCTGGTGGGGTGCGTCAAGTCAGGCGGCCGATGGCGTGCGCCGCCCGGGTCACCTCGGGAACCAGGGCTTCCAGGTCTTGCCTGGTGTGGGTCTCCGTGGGACTCAGGAGCGCGAGGATGGCGATGACGTCACCGGAGGCATCCGTCACCGGAACGCCGAGGCTTCGGGTGCCGATGGCCCGCTCCTCTTCGGAGACGTGGTATCCCCGGGCGCGGATCTGCTGGAGTTCCTGCCACAGATCGTCGGGGGTGAAGACGTCGCCCCTGATGGTGCGCATGGTGCCACCGACAGCGTCCATGAGGGCGTCGAACTCCGGCCGCTCCATGTACGCGGCGAAGACCTTTCCCGCACCGAGGTGCAGGGGAAGGGGGCGGCCGTTGGGAAGTTCGTAGCGCAGCGGATCCTTGCCGCTCACCCGGGCGATCGGCACGCGCTGGAGTCCGTACCGCACCTGCAGGGCGACCGACAGGCCGGTTGCCGCGGCCAGCTCCTGCATGAAGCGCTTCGCGTGGCTGGACAGGGTGTCGTCGCGCGTGAACGCGTACGAGGTCACGAGGTTGACGACGCCGAGCCGGTAGCGGAGGTTCTCGGCGATGACGAACTGCCTGCGTTCGAGCACGGTGAGAATTCGCAGGGCCGTCGCGGGAGAGAGGCCGGTCGCCTGGGCGATGTCCACCAGGCGCTGGGGTTGGCCGGCGTGCGCGAGCGCTTCGAGGACGTCGAGCGATCGTTCAAGCGATCGCATGCCGCCCGGTCGGGTCTTGCCGTCGTTCGCCTCGGCCAGCGTGGTTTCCGTCATCGTCTCCGCCTCGTTGTGGGTGGGGGCCGCGATCATCTGACCACGGCCCCCGTTCCGCTCATCCTGCCGCTAATCCTCGTCGCTCGGCGTGGCCAGCCGCGCCAGGATGCCGGCTTCTTTTTCGCGCTTGACTTCTCCCGCTTCGATGACGGAGTCGACGTGGGCGGGTGCGATCACGACAACGCCGTCCGCATCGCCGATGATGTAGTCGCCGGGCAGCACCGCGACGCCGCCGACCGACACGGGCACGTTGATCCTGCCGGGACCGAACTTGTACGGCCCCGCCGGGGTGACGGCCCGCGCGAACACCGGAACTCCGAGCTCGGCGAGGCCGTCGACATCCCGCACGGCCCCGTCGATGACGAAACCGGCACCCCCGGCGACCTGTGCGCGCCGGCCGATGAGCTCGCCGATCAGCGCGCGCGTCTCGTCTCCTTCGCCGCTGATCACCAGCACGTCGTCCTGGCGCACGAGCGGGAGGGCCTCGTGGATCGTCTTGTTGTCGCCGGCCCGCGTCCAGATCGTCAGGGCGCGTCCGACCAGCACCGCACCGCGCCACATCGGCTTGATCGCCGAGTGCATGAGGCCGAGCCGGTCCATCACGTCACCGAGAGTCGCGGTGGGAACGAGTGCGAGGCGCTCAAGCCGTTCCCGTTCGCCCAAGCCCGGCAGCACGCCGGCTTCGATCGTGTCCGTCATTTCGCGTCGGCCATCATCTGTGGGAGGAGCTTCTTGTACTGGGTCTCCTGCTTGGTCCAGTAGTCGATGTAGTCCGCCGAGTTCAGGTACGCCGTGGGGAGTCCGAGCTTGTTCAGCTGGTCCACGACGGCGGGGTCCTGGATCACCTTGCCGAGGGCATCCTCGAGCTTGGTGGCGACATCCTCGGGAAGGCCGGCCGGGGCGACGTAGCCGCGAGCGGTTCCCTCATCCACGTCGTAGCCCTCTTCCTTGAACGTGTGCGCATCCGGCAGGGAGGGGCTGCGCTCCGCGCCCATGACGCCGATTACCCTGATGTCGTTCGACCCGGAATCCACGATGTCGGAGACGTTCCCGACGTAGATGTCGACGTGGTCGCCGAGGAACGCGGCCATGGCGGATGCGGCACCTTCGGAGAACGCAACGAGGTTGAACTTGGCACCGGTTGCCTCTTCGACAGAGGTCATGGCGAAGTGCTCACCGGTCTGGATGCCGGTGGTCGTGGCGGAGAGCTCGCCCGGGTGCGCCTTCGCGTAGTCGATCAGGGCACCGAGGTCCTCGAATTTGCTGTCCTTCTTCACGGCGATGACCTGCGGGTCGAAGACCTGGCGGGCCAGCGGGAGGAAGCTCTCACGGGTGAAGGTGGCACCGCGGGACGGGTCGAGCGGGGTGACGACGACCGACGGAGCACTCACGGCGCCGATCGTGTAGCCGTCCGGCTTCGAGTTGGCCAGGGCGGTGTAACCGATCTGGCCGCCGGCTCCCGGCTTGTTGGTCACCTGCACGTTGACGCCCAGTTCTTTCTCGAGCGCCGGAGCCACCACGCGAGCGGCCGTGTCGACGGAGCCGCCGGGGGCGTAGGCGACGATGAGGTCGATGGTCTTTCCCTTCTGGGGCCAGTTCGACTCGGACTTCGCTGCGGGGCCGGACGCGCCGCCGGCGGCATCCGCTGTGTTGCTGCATGCGGTGAGGCCGGCCAGCAGGATTCCTGCGGACAGGAGGGCGGCGATCTTCGTTGATTTCATGTCGTTCCTCTTTCTTTGGTGGTGGGGTGGATCAGGCTTCGGGGTCGACGTTCAGTGCCGCGGGCTTGCGGATCTTCAGGAGGGGCGTCAGCAGCACGAACGCGCCGATGACGATGAAGGTCAGGGCGAACGGCCGGGTGAAGATGGAGAAGTCGCCCTGGGAGATCTCGAGGGACTCCCGGAGGGAGCGTTCCATCAGCGGGCCGAGCACGAGGGTCAGCACGAGGGGCGCGAGCGGGATGTCGAGTCGGCGGAAGACGAGTCCCACGATGCCGAACAGGATCATCACGAAGACGTCGAACACGTTGTAGTTGATCGTGTACGAGCCCACGACCAGGAAGATCATGATGATGGCGAGCAGGATGCCGTGGGGGATCTTCAGGATCGACGTCCACACACCGATGAGCGGCACGTTGAGGATCAGGCAGATCAGGTTGCCGATGAACAGGCTGGCGATGATCGCCCACGCGACCTCGGAGTGCTGGGTGAACAGCGAGGGACCCGGGGTGAGGCCCTGCTGCAGGAACGCGCCCATCAGCACGGCGATCGTCGGCGAGGCGGGGATGCCCAGGGTGAACAACGGGATGAGGGCCGAGTTCGCGTGTGCGTTGTTGGCCGTCTCGGGCCCGGCGACGCCCTCGATGGCGCCGGTGCCGAGTTGCTTGCGGAAACGGGAGAACTTGCTCTCGGCCCCGTAGGACAGCAGCGAGGTGACGGTGCCGGTGAGGCCCGGCACGAGGCCGGTGGAGAAGCCGATCACGGTTCCGCGACCGATGGCCGGCGCTGCCCGGCGGAGGTCCTGCCGGTTCGGCAGCATCCCGCGCAGTCCGCCGGTGAGCGACTTCGTGGAACCCTGCGCCGTTGCGCTCACGAGGATCTCGCTGAGGCCGAAGATGCCGACGATCACCGCGACGAAGCTGACGCCGTCGAGCAGGTTGGGCGAGCCGAAGGTGAACCGCGGAGCCCCGATCGTGGGGTCGATTCCGACGAGTGCGATGAGGAGCCCGATCACGCCGGAGAGCAGCGCCTTGACCATCGACTTGCCCGCAAGTGCGACCAGCAGCGAGATGCCCAGGATCATGAGGCCGAAGAACTCCGGCGGCCCGACCTTCAGGCCGAGGGAGCCCAGCGGCTTTGCCGCCACGACGAGTCCGGCCGTCGCGACGGTGCCGCCGACGAAGGAGCCGATCGCCGCGATGCCGAGGGCGACGCCCGCGCGGCCCTTCTTGGTCATCTGGTAGCCGTCGATCACTGTGACAGCGGATGCCGCCTCGCCGGGTGTGTTCAGCAGCACGCTCGTGATCGTTCCGCCGTACTGGCTGCCGTAGAAGATGGCGCCCAGCATGATGATGGCGCTCGTCGGGTCCATGCCGAGGGTCAGCGGGATCAGGATAGCGGTACCGGCGACCGGTCCCACGCCCGGCAGCACGCCGACGAGAGTGCCGATGATGCAGCCGATCAGGGCGAACAACAGGTTCTGCAGCGTGAGGGCGCTGGCGAAGCCGCCGAGCAGATCGTTCAGAACGTCCATGGGTCAGAGTCCGATCGTGTTCAGGAAGCCGAACATCGAGAGGGGCAGCGTCACCGACAGAAGGTCGGTGAAGACGTGGAAGACGCCGACGCTTCCGGCGAGGGCGATGATCAGCGATGTGTACCAGGTGCGCTTGGCCCGGATGGCCAGGTGGAAGTAGAGGAACAGGAACATCGCAATCTGGTAGCCGAGGACGCCCATGAGCGCCGCGAGCACGATGAGGCTCACGATCACCGTGACCACGTGCGGGTAGTCGATGGCCTCGTCGATCGCGGTGTCGCCGGCGGCGCCCGATCGAATCGCTCGCCGCGACTGCACGATCCAGGCCAGCACGAGCAGGCCCATCGCGATCGAGAGGTAGAAGGGGAAGAACCCGGGGCCCGGACCGAACGCGACCATCAGGCCGAGGTCCAGGGAGTTCAGCGCGGTGACGATCGCGACGATGAAGAAGAACGCCTGCACGCCGAGCTCGAGGCGACGATAGCCGGCAGAATCCGCCGGGCGGCTGGGGGGAGCGTCGACGATGTCCGTCGCAGGGTGCGGAGAATCAGGGAGCACGCGTGTACCTTTCGCCATTGAAAAGCCGTCGGCCTGGAGCCGACGCATCGAAGGGAAGTGAGGAGGAGAGAAACGACAATTTCATTGTGTGAAACTTCGTTTTATTTTCTTGCCTAACTAAAACCTACGTCCGGAAAGATGTCAAGCGCGGGGCCACGTTCCGCGTGCTCGAGCCGCGTGGCCGCAAAGCAAAAGGGTCGGTCACGAAGGACCGACCGAAATGCCACCGCAAAAAAACTTCTGAAAAATAACGGTTGGATAACTGGCGCCCGTTACCCGTTCGTTATATATTGATTGAGCGTCAACCGTTTGCTGTGGCGGGGAAACGCGAATGTGATTGCAGGACACTCTTGGTGCAAGGGAAGAGGGTCGGTCGTTAGCCTCTACGACCGGCCCTCAATCACGTTAACCGCGACCCGCGGCATCCGTTGCGGTGCGACGCGCGGGTTGAACGCCGTTACGCGCGCTGAATTCAACCCGCGCAGGGGCGTTCAACCCGCGCAGCTCCAGACTCAGGGCGGGGGCGGGCGCGCAGCCCGCGCCGCGTCTCAGAAGAGGTCGGGGCTCGGCGTCGACGCCTGGCGGATCGACACATCGGCGTGACGATCGAAGCGGTAGCCGACACCGCGCACGGTGCGCACGATCCCCTCGTAGTGCCCGAGCTTGGAGCGCAGCCGGCGCACGTGCACGTCGATCGTGCGCTCGCTGGGAACGTCGTCCTCGTCGGCGGCGCTCCACAGTGACGAGATGAGCTCGGTGCGCTCGATCGTACGGCCCTCCCGCAGCACCAGGTACTGCAGCAACTCGAACTCCTTGTAGGTGAGGGAGGCCGGCTGGTGGTCGAGCAGCACGCGCTTGCGCGAGATGTCGATGACGACACCGTCCCGCGCGCGGTCGAGCTCTTCGTGCTCCCGCTGGCCGGCGAGGGCCGACGGGTCCTGCAGCGCCAGCCGCACGACGTCGACGTCGCGTCCGCCGGCACCCTGCGGGGCGAGCGCCACGGCCGCGTAGGTCTGCGAGTCGGGCGCGAGGTCTGCCGTGAGCGACTTCAGGGCCTCGACGATGCGGTGCAGGCTGGTGCCCGCCGCCGCCGCCTTGGCCTCGTCGATCCCCACATAGAGCACGAACCCGCGGGCTTCGGTGCCTTCGGGCACCGCGCGGATGCGAGGTGCCGGTGCGGCAGGCGCAGGCGCGGCCTGGGCGCGAGCCGGGAATGCCGGGTGGGCGATGCGAGTGGCACGGGCGGAATCGATCTGGGCGAGGGACATGGGAGAAATCCTTTGGAATGATGATGCGAGTGAACCCGGCGCGTCAGCGCCAGAACGGGTTCATGAGTGTGTTGGCCGCTCACGGGGAGCGGGGCCGGCCTGCGAGGCCGGGGCGAGGCTGGTGGTCAGCGACACATTCGGCAACACATGACCGCGCGCATGCCGGGCATCATCATGCCGGCAGTCCCAGGGGCCTCAACGGAGGTCAGGGGGTGCACGTTCGTGGTCATGAGTGCAGTAAACCCGAGTGTGACTTTGTGTGTCAATTCAACGGATGCGTGGGCGTAACATTCCGCCGAACGTCCCGGCGCCCCACCCCGCGCCCCGCGGCAGAAACCGCGCCCATCCGTTGATTCAGAGAAGGATCGGCTAAAAAGACGCTATCAAAAAAAGTTCCTTGCATTCCGACTGGGCTGCGCGCCGGCCGCCCGCAGAAGCTGCAGCAGAGGGCGGCGTCAGACCAGGCCGTAGAGCCGGTCACCGGCGTCACCGAGGCCCGGAACGATGTATCCGTGCTCGTCCAGGCGCTCGTCCACGGCACCGAGCACGATGGTGACCTCCCGGCCGGCCAGTGCCTTCTCCACGGCGGCGAGACCCTCGGGCGCCGCGAGGATGCAGATCGCCGTCACGTCGACCGCGCCGCGGTCGAACAGGTACTCGATGGCCGCGATCAGCGAGCCCCCGGTGGCGAGCATGGGGTCGAGCACGAAGCACTGCCGGTCCGACAGGTCCTCCGGCAGCCGCTCGGCATAGGTGGTCGGCTGCAGCGTCTCCTCGTTGCGCGCCATGCCCAGGAAGCCGACCTCGGCGGTGGGGAGCAGCTTCACCATGCCTTCCAGCATTCCGAGCCCCGCCCGGAGGATGGGGACGATGAGCGGCCGCGGGTCGCTGATCTTCACGCCGTGCGCCTCCGCCACGGGGGTCTGCACCGCCACGCCTTCAACCCGCACGTTCCGGGTGCCCTCGTATGCCAGGAGCGTCATGAGCTCTTCCACGAGCGCCCGGAACATGGGCGACGGGGTGGTCTTGTCGCGGAGCACCGTGAGCTTATGGGTGACGAGCGGGTGGTCGGCAACGTGGACTCGCATAGGCTCAATACTACGAGGCACGCGAGGAGCAGGCTTGGGCCGGTACGACGAGTGGATGGGGCTGGCCCTGGACGCTGCCCGCGGCGCCCTCGCGACGCATGACGTCCCGGTCGGCGCCGTCGTGCTCGACTCCGACGGAACGGTCATCGGCCGAGGTGCCAACGAGCGGGAACGCCGGCAGGACCCGACCGCCCACGCCGAGATCGTCGCGATCCGGCAGGCGGCGGAGGCGACCGGCGACTGGCACCTCACCGGGTGCACCCTCGTTGTCACGCTCGAGCCGTGCGTGATGTGCGCGGGCGCCATCCTGGCCGCGCGCCTGCCCACGGTCGTCTTCGGCGCGTGGGACGAGAAGGCCGGCGCCTCGGGCTCCGTCTACGACGTGCTGCGCGACCGGCGGCTCAACCACCGCGTCGAGGTGTTCGCCGGGGTGCGCGAGGGCGACTGCGGCGACCTGCTGCGCGACTTCTTCGAGGACCCGGCGCGGCGCGGCATCCGCTGAACCGGAACCGACCCTGCCGAGGGCGCTACTCGAGGCCCTTGATGACGATCGCGTCGGTGCTCGGGTTGGCGCCTTGCGGGTCGGCGTAGACGTCGGGTTCGATGTAGATGACGCGGGCGATCGGAACGGCCGAGCGGATGCGGGTCTCCACCGTGTCGATGGACGCCGCCACGTCGGCGAATCGGCTCTTCGCATCGAATGCCAGCTTCGCGGCCACCAGGAGCTCGTCCGGCCCGAGGTAGAGGGTCTTCATGTGGATGATCCGCATGGTCTCCGGCCCGTCCAGAATCGCCGAGCGGATCGACTCCAGGTCTTGCGGCCCCGCCCCCTCGCCCACGAGCAGGCTCTTGGTCTCGATGCCGAGGACGACGGCCACGGCCACCAGCAGCACGCCGATGGCCAGGGTGCCGATGCCATCCCACACCGGATCGCCGGTGAGGACGGTGAGGCCAACACCGAGGAAGGCGAAGACGAGGCCGGTGAGCGCGGCGACGTCCTCGAGCAGCACCACCGGCAGCTCGGGCGCCTTGGCGTGCCGGATGAACGCCATCCAGCTCTGTCCGTTGCGGTGCGGCGCGGCCTCCTTCATGGCGGTGCGGAGGGAGAACGACTCGAGCCCGATGGCCACCAGCAGCACCACGATGGGGAGCCACGGCACCTCCAGGGGGTGCGGGTGCTTCAGCTTCTCGATGCCCTCGTAGATGGAGAAGATGCCGCCCACGGAGAACAGGATGATGGCGACGACGAAGGCGTAGACGTAACGCTCGCGGCCGTGCCCGAACGGATGCTCCTGGTCGGCCTCCCGCCGGGAGCGCCGGCCGCCCAGCAGCAACAGCAGCTGGTTCGCGGAGTCGGCCACGGAGTGGATGGCCTCGGCGAGCATCGACGATGACCCGGAGAAGAACCAGGCGATGAACTTCGTCAACGCGATGCCGAGGTTGGCCGCCAGGGCGGCGAAGATGGCCTTGTTTCCACCCGATGCGCTCATGCGCCCCATCCTAGGGTGAGCGGGCGATCGGCGAGCGCCGCGCCGTAGACTCGCTGCATGAGCGCCGACGCGACCGTGACCCTGCCCACCATCGCCTTCCTCGGGGCCGGGTCGATGGCCCGCGCCATCCTCACCGGGCTGCTGCAGCCGGGCGTCACCGTCGAGGGCGGCATCCGCACAACGAACCGCACCGCGGCGAAGGCCGCCGAGCTGGCCGACGAGCCGGCCGTGACGGCGCTCGCCACCGAGGCCGACCCGCAGGCCAACATCACGGCGGTGACCGGCGCCCGGGTCGTCGTCGTCGCCGTCAAGCCGCACATGGTCCCCGACCTGCTCGCCGAGATCGCTCCCAGCCTGCAGCCCGGCACTCTCGTCGTGAGCGTGGCCGCCGGGATCACCCTGCACACCTTCGAGGCGCTGCTTCCCGACCACGTAGCGGTCGTGCGTTCGATGCCGAACACCCCGGCGACCGTCGGTCACGGCGTCACCGGGCTGAGCGCGGGCGCCCGCTGCACCGACGAGGACCTGGCTCTCGCCGTGGCGCTGTTCGAGACCGTGGGCGAGGTGCTGGTCGTTCCGGAGGAGAAGATCGACGCCGTCAGCTCCATCTCCGGCTCGGGGCCCGCCTACGTCTTCTATCTCATCGAGCAGCTCACCGCGACGGCCGTGGCGAAGGGTTTCACGCCGGAGCAGGCCGCCGTCATGGTCAACGGCACCTTTCTGGGTGCCAGCCTGCTCCTCGAGGAGCAGGGCCTGCCGCCGGCGGAGCTGCGCCGCCGGGTCACCAGCCCGAAGGGCACCACCGAACGTGCCATCGAGGTCCTCGAGCAGGCCGACCTGAAAGCCCTGTTCGACACGGCGACGGATGCGGCGGTCGCCCGCTCGCGCGAGCTCGCCGCCGCCTCGGCCCCGAAAACGCCGTAGCCCCTCGCGTCGCGGCCCGGTCCTCTGTTCCGTATTCAGCGCCCCTGGGGCGCTGAATACGGGACCGGGGCAGGAGGGACGAGGAGGGGCGAGAGCGCGCTAGGCCTCCAGTGCCGCGAACCGCTCGATGTCGCCCTCGGTGCCGGCCACGATGATGAGGTCGTGGTTGGAGACCACCGTCTCGGCCGTGGCATAGGTGAACGGCTTGCCGGGGCTCTTCACCCCGACCACCGTCACCCGGTACTTGCTGCGCACGCCCGACTCGATGAGGTTCTGACCGCGGATGGGCTTCGGCGGGTACATCTTCACCAGCGCGAAGTCGTCGTCGAACTCGATGAAGTCGATCATGCGCCCCGACACCAGGTGCGCCGTGCGCTCGCCGGCCTCCGCCTCCGGGTAGATCACGTGGTTCGCGCCGATGCGCTCCAGGATCTTGCCGTGCGACTTCGAGATGGCCTTGGCCCAGATCTGCGGGATCTTCAGGTCGACGAGGTTCGCGACGATGAGCACGCTGGCCTCGATCGAGGAGCCGACGGCGCACACGGCGATCGAGAAGTCCTGCGCGCCGATCTGCCGCAGCGCATCCATCGACCGCGCGTCGGCCTGCACCGCGTGCGTGACCCGCTCCGCCCACTTCTGCACCAGCGCGTCGCTCGCGTCGACCACGAGCACTTCGCGGCCGAGTCGGTCGAGCTGGCCGGCCGTGGCGGCGCCGAAGCGGCCGAGGCCGATCACGAGCACCGGCGCATCCGGTTTGTTTCGATCAACCAACGATGGGCCTCTCTTCCGGGCGTTTGAACAGCTGCCTGCTCGTCGACGCCGCCAGTGCCGCGGCGAGTGTCACTGTACCAACCCGGCCCATGAACATGGTCGCCGCCATGATGATGACACCGGATGGCGGCAGATCCTGGGTGAGGCCCGTCGAGAGCCCGCAGGTGGCGAAGGCGGAGATCACGTCGAAGAGCACGTGGTCGAGCGGCGCGTGGGTGATCTGCAGGATGAGGATGCTCGCGACGGCGACGGTGGTCGCCCCCCACAGTACGACGCTGACCGCCAGGCGCAGGATGTCGCGGGGGATGCGGCGGCCGAACGCCTCCATGCTGACCTTGCCGCGGGCCTCCGCGAAGGCGGCGAGGAAGAGCACGGCGAGGGTGGTCACCTTGATGCCGCCGCCCGTTGACGCGGAGCCGCCGCCGATGAACATGAGCATGTCGCTCACCAGCAGGCTCGAGCCGTGCAGCTCGCTGACATCGATGGTCGAGAAGCCGCCCGACCTCGTCATCACCGAGAGGAAGAGCGACTGGAAGACCGTGTCGCTCGCATCGAGATCGCCGAAGGTCTCGGGGTTGTCGAACTCGAGGATGATGTAGAGCACCATGCCGGCGACCATCAGCAGGAGCGTGGTGAGCAGGGTGAGCTTGACGTGCACCGACCAGCGGCGGGGGTTTCGCCACCCGCGTGCGAACGCGTAGATCACCGGGAAGCCGAGGCTGCCGAGGAAGACCCCGATCATGAGCGCGCCGAGAAACCAGTAGTCGTTCTCGAACGGGGTGAGCCCCTGCGCGTTGGGGTTGAAGCCCGTGTTGGTGAACGCCATGGCCGAGTAGTAGACGCTGTGCCAGAGGGCGTCACCGAGCGCGACCCCGTCGATCAGCATCCGCGGGAACAGCATCGCGGCGACGATGGCCTCGATCGCCAGGGCGCTCACGATCACGGTCAGCAGCAGGTTGCCGACCTCGCCGAGCCGCACCGCCTGCCCCTCGTTGACCGGGCCGACATGGATGCGGGACGGGTTGGTGTCGCTCGCGGCCATGAGCCGGGCGCGCAGTCCCAGGCGGCGGGAGATCGCCATGCCGAGGATCGACGCGAGGGTCAGCACGCCGATGCCGCCGATGTTCACGCCGATGAAGACGAGCGAGTTCCCGAAGCCGGACCAGTGCGTGGCCATGTCGACGGTGGACAGTCCCGTGACGCAGATGACGGACACCGCGGTGAACAGGGCGTCGTGCAGGTTCGTCACCGTGCGGGTCGCCGACGAGATCGGGAGGGAGAACAGCAGGGTGAACAGCAGGATCAGGGCGGTGAAGACCAGGATGGCGAACCGCGCCGGCGACGAACGCGCCAGTCCGTCGATAGCGTCGCGCACTCGGCCGTACCAGCTCATCGCACGATGGGGCGCGCGAGCCTGAAGTCCCTGTGCTCGCATCGTCGCCTTTCGTTGGGTGCCGACGAGGTGTCAATGGTACTCCTCCCGCGGAATGGCTACCCTTATGCCATGGGAGACATATTTGACGTCGTGGCGGATTCGACCCGGCGGGACATCCTGCAGATCCTGCTGGACCGCCTGGATCATGCCGGGGACGCCGGCGGGGAGATCAGCGTCTCCGACATCGTCCTCGCGCTCGGGCTGAGCCAGCCGACCGTCTCCAAGCACCTCAAGGTGCTGCGCGAAGCCGGCCTCGTCGCCGTGCGGGAGGAGGGCCAGCACCGCTTCTATCGGTTGGACCGTGCCCCGCTGGAGCAGGTCGAGGACTGGCTGATGCCCTTCCTCAGCGTCGATTTCGCCGGTCATGCGCAGGGCGCGGTGGCCGAATTCGAAGCCGGCCTGCGCCACGAGCAGCGCGCGTTCGCGGCATCGATCGGCAAGGCGATCGCCGACACGTCTTTCCAGGTGGCGCACGTCGTGAAGGACGCCACCCCGCGCAAATGGCGCAAGGGGGACTGAAGCCTCACTTTTTCCGGTAGAATGGGGCTTTCGTGTGGGTTGCGAGTTTCGCACCCGAACCAATTTCTTGTGAGGTCTGTGTGGGTTCTGTAATTAAGAAGCGACGCAAGCGCATGGCGAAGAAGAAGCACCGCAAGCTGCTTCGCAAAACTCGCCACCAGCGTCGCAACAAGAAGTAGACGGTCACCGACCACCTGCTGGCGTAAGCGTTAGGCCCTCGGGGTCTAACGCTTTTTGCTGTGTCGGCCCGGTGCTCGCGGCATGCGTCCAGCGCGCACCCCTAGTGTGGTGGGATGCAACCCGCCCACCTCACCCTGATCGGCAAGCCCGGCTGCCACCTGTGTGACGACGCCCGCGACGTCGTCGAAAGCGTCGTCGGCAAGCTCGCCGACGACCCGTCGGCACCCCCCGTGGTGCTCGACGAGCGTTCCATCCTCGACGACCCCGATCTCCACGCTCGGTTCGTCGAGGACATCCCCGTGCTCCTCATCAACGGGACCGTCCACAACTACTGGCGCATCGACCCGGTGCGTCTTCGCACCGCACTCCTGGAGCTCGCATGACCATTCGCCACATCGTCAGCTGGCAGCTGGCCGCCACCGATCCCGCCGAGAAGGCCGAGAGCGTGCGCACCATCAGCACGGCGTTGCACTCCCTCGTCGGCGTGGTCGACGACATCCGCTCGCTGCATGTCGGCACGGATGTGGTCGGTGGCGGCAACTGGGACATCGCGCTGGTCGCCGACTTCGACGACGTCGACGCTGTGGGTCGGTACCAGGTGCACCCGGCGCACCAGGAGGTCGCTGCCCTCGTCCGCTCGCTCGTCTCCGCGCGCGCCAGCGTCGACTTCGAGGTCTGACGCGAGCCGCACCCCGCCCCATGAGTGCGGGCTAACTGCCGCCTCCCGATGAGGCGCACGGCGGAAAGTCCGCACCGGCGGAGACGCCCCGTTCGCCGGTGCAGCCTACCTGCCGCCTCGCGGATCGAAGGGCGGCAGGTACCCCGCACCGGCGGGGGACCCGGAGCAGCTAGGGGAGCAGCTAGGGGAGCAGTCGCGTCGGGCCCCGGAAGAGGTAGGTGACCTCGCGGATCGACGCCTGGTGCAGCATGAGCATCAGCACGCGGGCGAGGCCCATGCCGAAACCGCCATGCGTCGGCGCGCCATAGCGGAAGAAGTCGAGGTAGAAGCCGAGCTCCTCCGGCTCGAGCCCCTTCTCGGTGGCCTGCTCGATGAGCACGTCGACGCGGTGCTCGCGCTGGGCGCCGGTCGAGATCTCGGTGCCATTGAAGATGAGGTCGTAGCTCTTCGTGAGGCCCGGCTCTCCCTCGTGACGCATGTGGTAGAACGGGCGGATGCTCGACGCATAGTCCGTGAGGAACACGAACTCGTGGTCGTAGGTCTCCTTGACGTACGCCGCGATCTGGCGCTCGCCCTCCGGGTCCATGTCGTCGTCGTCGCGCGGCACCTCGTAGCCGCGCTGCTTGACGATCTCCTTGGCCTCGGCCAGCGGGATGCGCGGGAACGGCGTGGTCGGAACGGTGATCTCGACGTCGAACAGCGCTGTGATCTCGTCGCCGTGCTTGGCCTTGACGGCGGAGAAGCCGGCCACGAGCAGTTCCTCATGCAGCTTCATGACGTCTTCGTGGCTGTCGATCCAGCTGATCTCCGCGTCGATGCTGGTGAACTCCGTGGCGTGCCGGCTGGTGAACGACGGGTCGGCGCGGAACGCGGGCGCGATCTCGAAGACCTTGCCGAGCCCGGCTGACTGCGCCATCTGCTTGAAGAACTGCGGGCTCTGCGCCAGGTAGGCCTTGGTGTCGAAGTAGTCCACCTCGAACAGCTCGGCCCGCGACTCGCTCGCACTCGCCATGAGCTTGGGCGTGTGGATCTCGATGAAGTCGCGCTCCACCCAGTAGGTGCGAAGGGCGTGCTCGAAGGTGGTCTGGATGCGGAAGATCAGGTTCTGCTTCGGGTTCCTGAGGTCGAGGAAGCGCCAGTCCATCCGCTTGTCGAGGCTCGAGTCCGCGGCGATCGGGGTCTCGGCGATCGCGTGGCTCTTCACCTCGACCGACGCCAGCTTGATCTCGATCCCGCCGAGCTTCACGCGCTCGTCGTGCTTCAGGTCGCCGGTGACGGTGATGAAGCTGCCCTGCGACAGTGCGGAGATCGTGGTGGCCGGCTCGTCGGCGACGACCACGCCGTCGGCATCCGTGGTGCGCGGGTTGACCAGCTGCACGGCGCCGGACTCGTCGCGCAGCACCACGAACTGCACCTTCTTCTGGTCGCGCACGGTGTCGACCCAGCCCGACACCGAAACGGGGCCGTCGTCTTGCGCGGAAAGGTCCTTGATGAGTACGCGAGAAGTCACACGCGCCAGTTTAGCGGCAGGGCCGTGCGGCCGCCCGGCGGCCGGGCGTTCGGCTAATTCATAGGCACCGCCTCCGTAGACTGGATGCCGTGGTAGCAAGCCAGGTGCATCTCGTGCGTCACGGCGAGGTTTTCAACCCCGAACGTGTGCTGTACGGCAGGCTGCCCGGATTCGGCCTTTCCGATCTCGGCGTGCAGATGGCCCGCGCGGCCGCCGACGACCTCGTCGAGCGCCAGCGCCACGTCGCCCGCGTGATCTCGTCGCCGCTGCAGCGCACCCAGGAGTCGGCCGAGCCGATCGCCGCCGCCTTCGACCTGCCCATCGACGTCGACGATCGCCTCATCGAACCCACCAACCGCTTCGAGGGCCGGCGGATGCGCGGCGCCGGCGGTGCGCTGCGCGACGTGCGCAGCTGGCCGGTGATGGTGAACCCCATTCAGCCGAGCTGGGGCGAGCCGTTCCGCAGCATCTCCTCGCGCATGCTCAGCGCCATCACCGACGCCTACCGTTCCGTCGACGACGGGGACGTGGTGCTGGTCAGCCACCAGCTGCCGATCTGGATGGTGCACCGCACGCTGGCGCGCACCTCCCTTCCGCACGACCCGCGCAAGCGCCGCTGCGGCCTCTCGAGCATCACGACGCTCGCCTGGCAGGGCGACCGGTTCGTGGAGATCGGCTACGCGAACCCGGCTGCCGAGCTGCAGGCCGGCGCGAGCGACGTGGGGGCGGTATGAGGCTCCACCGCCTGGCGCTCGTCGTCGCGGGCGTGGTCACCGCCGCCACGCTGGCCTTGACCGGATGCTCGTCCGACCCCCTCGCCGAGCAGTACCGGGCGGGAACCAACAAGGGCTACATCGCGGGCGACGGCAGCGTCACCGAGATCCCGGCCGCCAAGCGCGGTGAACCCGTCGAGTTCAGCGGCACGACAGCGAGCGGTGACACCGTCACCTCCCACGAGCTGGCGGGCACGGTCGTCGTCCTCAACTTCTGGTACGCCGGCTGCGCCCCCTGCCGGGCCGAGGCCCCCGACCTCGCGAAGCTGAGCGAGGAGTTCGACGGGAAGGGCGCCCAGTTCCTGGGGGTCAACGTGCGCGACCAGGCGGCCAGCGTCACCGCGTTCAACGCGAGCTACGACATCCGCTACCCGTCGGTGCTCGACGTCAACGACGGCAGCATGCAGCAGGCGTTCAGCGGCACCATCCCCCCGAACGCCGTGCCGACCACGCTGGTGCTCGACGGCTCCGGGCGGGTGGCGGCGCGCATCCTCGGCGAGCTGGAGGCCCCCTCGATCCTGGAGACCCTCATCCGCGACACGATCGCCGAGGCCGGCTGAGCGTGGGTAACCCGTTCGGCGAGATCGTCTTCAGCGGCCAGCTCCTCCTGGCGATCCCCGTGGCCATCCTCGCGGGGCTCGTCTCGTTCGCGTCGCCGTGCATCCTTCCCCTGGTCCCCGGCTACCTCGCCTACATCGGCGGCTTCACCGACGGTCGCAGCCGCGCACGCCGCGGCGACACCCGGGGGAGGCGCCGCCTCCTGGCCGGTGTGGCCCTGTTCATCCTCGGGTTCACCCTGGTCTTCGTGCTCACGGGCGTGGTGTTCGGGTTCGCCGGGTTCTGGCTCAACCAGTACCGCGACGTCATCACCCGGCTCGCCGGTGTCGTCGTCATCCTGATGGGGCTGGTCTTCGTCGGCCAGATCCGTTTCGCGCAGCGCACGGTGAAGAGCGGATGGCGCCCCCGCATGGGCCTGGCCGGCGCGCCCGTGCTCGGCGCCGTCTTCGCCGTCGGCTGGACGCCCTGCACGGGGCCCACGCTCACCGCCATCAACTCACTCAGCCTGAGTGCCGGCTCGCCGGGCCAGGGCGCCCTGCTCGCCGTGTTCTACGCGCTCGGGCTCGGCATCCCGTTCCTGCTGATCGCCCTCGGGCTCAGCTGGGCGACCGGGGCCGTCACATTTCTCAAACGGCATATCCGCGCCATCAACCTACTCGGAGGGACCCTCCTCATTGTCATCGGTGTGCTCATGGTGAGCGGCGTGTGGAACAACTGGCTGCTGGCGTTGCAAGGGGTGATCGGCGGATATGTCCCGGCCATCTGACCACTACGACTCGAGGCCGCCCGCCGCCGAAGACCTCCTGAACCAGCCCCGCCTCGGCGTCATGGGCTGGCTCCGCTGGACCTGGCGGCAGCTCACGAGCATGCGCACGGCGCTGTTCCTGCTCCTGATGCTCGCGATCGCCGCCGTGCCCGGGTCGCTGGTGCCCCAGCGCAGTTCCGACCCGAACGGCGTCACCCAGTACTTCGCCAACAACCCCGACCTCGCGCCGATCCTCGACAAGGTGCAGGCCTTCGACGTCTACTCCTCCGCCTGGTTCTCGGCCATCTACCTGCTGCTGTTCGTCTCGCTCATCGGCTGCATCATCCCGCGCACCCGGCACCACCTGCAGGCCCTGCGCGCCCGGCCCCCGAAGACGCCCGCCCGGCTCTCGCGGCTGGCCGGCTTCACCGAGCGCGAGGCGACAACGGATGCCCCGGCCGCCATCGACGAGGCCGCCCGGCTGCTGAAGGGCAGCGGCTACCGCACCGCCCGCTACGACGACGCCACCGTCCCCGGCCGCCGCGAATACTCCGTCTCCGCCGAGCGGGGCTACCTGCGCGAGACCGGCAACCTCGTCTTCCACTCGGCGCTCGTGGGGATTCTCGTCACCGTGGGCTTCGGCAGCGGGTTCGGGTTCAGCGGCCAGCGCGTGCTGGTCGAGGGCCAGACGTTCGTCAACACGATCAGCGCCTTCGACTCGTTCAACCCGGGCCGGTTCTTCAGCGACACGAGCCTCAACCCCTACAAGCTCACCCTGAAGGACTTCTCGGCCACCTACGAGTCGAAGAACATCCACGCCTACGGGCAGCCCATCGACTACACCGCCGACGTGGCCGTGACCCCCAAGGGTTCCCCGGCGCGAGACGCCCAGGTGAAGGTCAACGCGCCGCTCCGCACGGGCGGCACCGACGTCTACCTCCTCGGCAACGGCTACGCCCCCACCATCACCGTGAAAGACCCGAGCGGGAAGGTCGTCTTCACCGACTCCATCCCGTTCCTTCCCCAGGATGCGAACCTCACCTCCCTCGGCATCGTCAAGGTCCCCGACGGGCTGGCCAAGCAGATCGGCATGGTCGGCTTCTTCTACCCGACGCAGGCCGTGGGCCAGAGCGGCGCGTTCTACTCGGTGTACCCCGACCTCGAGCTGCCGGTGCTGACGCTGCAGGTCTACGCGGGCGACCTTGGCCTTGACAAGGGTGTCCCGACATCCGTGTACGCACTCGACGTCGACAAGCTCACCCAGATCGCCGGCGGCAAAAGCGGTGTGAAGTCGTTGGAGCTGAAGCCCGGCCAGACCGAGCAGTTGCCGAACGGCCTGGGTTCGGTCACATTCGAGAACGCCAGCCCCAACGCCGCACCGGGTGACTACTCGAACTCCGTGCTCCGGTTCGCGTCGTTCGACATCCACCACGACCCCACAGGTGGATGGGTGCTGTTCTTCGCGGTGCTGGTGCTGCTGGGCCTGCTCACCTCGCTGTTCGTTCCCCGCCGCCGGGTGTGGGTCAAGGCCACCGAGCAGGAGGACGGCTCCGTGCGCCTCGAGTACGCCGGCCTCGCCCGCGGTGAGGACCCAGCGCTCGAAGCGGCCGTCACCGCGCTCGCCGACCGGCACGGCGCCCTGCTGCCCGCCCCCACCGTCCCCGCCGATCAGACTTAGGCTTGTCACGTGAACCCCAACGATCTCTCCATCCTCAGCCTGTACTCGGCCATGGTCGTGTACGCCCTGGCGTTCATCGCCTTCGCGATGGACCTGGCCCGCCGGTCGTCGGCGGTGAAGGCGAGCACCGAGGCTGAGCCAACGGATGCCGTGCTGGTCGGCGCGAGCGTCGCGGCGGCGGGGGCCGGGGGTTCCGCCGGCGGCGCACCGTCCCGCCCGAACCGGCTCAGCCAGCGCCTGGCCAACGACGCCGCCATGCCATACGGCCGCTCGGCGAGCCTCCGCGTGGGGGTGTCGCTCACCGTGCTGGCCTGGGTGCTGCACCTCTTCGCCGACGTGATGCGCGGCGTCGCCGCCGGCCGGGTGCCCTGGGCGAACATGTACGAATTCGCCATGACCGGCACCCTGATCATCATGACGGTCTTCCTCGTCGTGCTCACGCGGGTCGACCTGCGCTTCCTCGGCACCTTCGTCACCGGCCTGATCCTGGTGCTGCTCGGCATCGCGACCCTCAAGTACTACGTGGTCGTGTCGCCGCTGCCGCCGGCGCTGCAATCGGTGTGGCTCGTCATCCACGTCTTCGTCGCCACCCTCGGCACCGGGTTCTTCGCGCTCGGCTTCGCCCTCTCGGTGTCGCAACTGCTCCAGGCGCGACGCGAGGCCCGGCCCGCCGCCATCGCGACCGAAGGCCCGCTGCGGCTGCTGGCGACCCTGCCGTCGTCGTTCACGCTGGAGAACCTCGCCTACCGGGTCAGCATCATCGGGTTCATCCTGTGGACCTTCACCCTCATGGCCGGCTCCATCTGGGCCGAGAAGGCGTGGGGCCGGTACTGGGGCTGGGACACCAAGGAAGTCTGGACCTTCATCATCTGGGTCATCTACGCCGGGTACATCCACGCCCGGGCCACCCGCGGCTGGCGCGGCTCCCGCTCGGCGTGGCTCGCCATCATCGGCTTCGCGGCCGTGCTGTTCAACTTCGGCATCGTCAACGTCTTCTTCAAGGGCCTGCACGCCTACTCCGGGCTCTGATCCCGACCCTCGCCGCCCAAACGGTCGGTTCCGGTCGAGACCCACCGGCGCGCCCGGCGGTTTCGCCGCAGGCGTCGGTCTCGGCGGTGGGCCGCGCGTCAGCCGGCGAGCACGGCGTAGGTACGGGCCAGGCGCGCCAGCCACCAGTCGCGCCGGCCGGCGGATGCCGCGTGGCGCTCAAGCAGGCCGCCGTCGACCTCGACGCGACGCACCGGGATCGACCCGTCCCAGGGCACCAGCGGGTCCCCGGTCACGTCCGCCGCCAGGAGCGACGCCGTCCCCAGTCCGCAGTCGAACTCGAGGCCGGGCACGGCGGCGGCCAGGTGGGCGCCCATCGCGATGCCCACGGACGTGTCGAGGGCGCTGGAGATCACCACCGGCAGTCCTGCCTCGGCGACGATCGACAACGCCTGGCGGATGCCGCCGAGCGGCTGCGCCTTGATCACCAGCAGGTCGGCGGCCCCGGCCCGCGCCACGGCCAGCGGATCGCTCGCCTTGCGCACGCTCTCGTCAGCGGCGATGGGGATGTCGAGATACCTGCCGGTGCGCTCCCGCAGCTCGGCGAGCTCGCCCACCGTGGCACACGGCTGCTCCGCGTACTCCAGATCGAACGGGGCCAGGGCGTTGAGGGCGTGTTCGGCCTCGTCGACGTTCCACAGCCCGTTCGCGTCGACCCGCACGCGCCCCTCCGGCCCGAGCGCCTCGCGCACGGCGGCAACGCGCGCCACGTCGTCGGCCAGGTGCTGGCCGGGGTCGGCGACCTTCACCTTCGCGGTGCGGCAGCCCGGGAACCGCTCAAGCACCCCGGCGACAGCGGATGCGGGCACGGCGGGCACGGTGGCGTTCACCCGCACCGACGACCGCAGCAGGCCAGGCGGCTGCTCCCAGCCGAACTCGACGGCGGCGCGCAGCCAGTTGGCGGACTCGGCGTCGTCGTACTCCACGAACGGCGAGAACTCGCTCCAGCCCTCGGGCCCGCGAAGCAGCAGCGCCTCGCGGGTGTCGATGCCGCGGAACCGGGTGCGCATCGGGAGGGAGACGACGCGGGCAGCGTCCAGCAAGTCGGCCAGGGGAGGGAGCATCGGGCGCGGCTCAGAGCAGGTCGGGGATGGCGATGCCGCCGCCCGATGCCTCGTTGTCGCTCTGGCCGAGGTCGGAGGTTCCGCTCGGGGTGGGATTGACGATGGAGATGGGAATGCCGGGCGTGATGAGGATGAAGGCGTCCTGCCCGAGCCCCTCGCCGTTCTGTACCTGCAGCCAGTGCGACCCGCTCCCGCGCAGCGCGTGGTCGACAGTGTCCCGCACGGATTCCATGCTGGTGTCGGGGATGGAGTAGATCCGGCCCTGGTAGTGCACCTCGACGCGCTTCATCAGAGCTCCGTCGTGTTGCCGTTGGGCTTGGGCTCGGGCACGAGCTGCAGGCCGCCGGCGGAGTTGGCACTCACCATGAGGGATTCGATCCAGTCCCGGTTGAGCTTCGGTGCGCGGCCGCCGAAGTACTTGAAGGCGAGCGGGATTCCCGGGTTCAACCAGATGGTGCTGCGGCCGTCGCCGACCGCCGGGTCGTCCTGCCAGCTGAAGTAGAACGACTCGCCCCGGCGCAGCTTCGCGCCGATGACCATCTGGATGTGCGCGAGTACGCGATCGTCGAAATCCGCGGTCATCGTGGAGTCGTAGGTGAGCTTTCCCATGGACCCTCCTCGTCGTTACGGTTCCGAGACTACCGTGATGAGGCTCAGTCCCTCAGGTAATTCTGCAGGCAGGGAACGTTGAGCAGTCCGAGGGCCCGTTTCTCGAGCTGCCGTACGCGCTCCCGAGTGACGCCCTCGACGAGGGCGATCTGGTCGAGGGTCTGCGGTTCCGCGCCGTCGAGGCCGAACCGCGCCTGGAGGATCGAGCGCTCCCGGGGCGGCAGGGCCTCGAGGTAGAACGTGATGTCGGCGCTCCGCATGGTGATGGTGGCGTACTCGTCGGGTTGCGGCATGTCGTCGTCCACGATCAGCTCGCTGATGTCGCCCAGCCCGTCGCCCACGGGCGTGTGCAGCGACACCGGCTCGTTGTCGTAGCGCAGCAGCTTGTTCACGTCCTTCAACGGCACCTGCGACGCATCTGCGATCTCCTGCGCCGTGGGCTCCCGGTCGAGCACCCCGGTCAGGTCGCGCCGGATGCGCTTGATCTTGTTGAGCTTCTCGACGGTGTGCACCGGAATGCGGATCATCCGCGACTTGTCCGCCATGCCACGGTGGATGGCCTGCCGGATCCACCAGGTGGCGTAGGTGGAGAACTTGTAGCCGGTCGTGAAGTCGTATTTCTCGACGGCACGCAGGAGGCCGATATTGCCGTCCTGCACGAGGTCCATGATCGGCACCCCGCGACCGGAGTAGTGCTTGGCGATGCTCACGACGAGACGGAGGTTGGCCTCCACGAACCGGTTCTTGGCCCGCTCTCCCTCGTGGGCGAGCGTCGAGAGCTCCCGGCGGAGTTCGGGGTCGTCGACCCCCTGCAGCAGCTTCGCACCGGCGAACAAGCCCACCTCGATGCGTTTGGCCAGGTCCACTTCGCCTTCCGCGCTGAGGAGCGGCCCCTTCCCGATCTGCCGAAGGTAATCCCCGAAGGTGTCGGTCGCCCGGCTGTAGGTCGCCCGCTCCTGAACCACTGCGCTCATCTCGAACCTCCCCGATGTGGTTGAGGTTCCAGTACACGCCACCGCACACCCCCCGTTCAAGGGGTTGACTTATCCTCATCACGCCGATACCGCTGACGAGCGGTTGCGGCCGGGAGGTCAGGGGCGGGAGCGGCCCCGGGACAGGCGCAGGATGCGCCCATCGCGCACGTCGCCCGCCTCGGCGAGATCGGCCTTGACGATCTGCTGCCGATCCCGCGTCTCGAGCCGCAGGTTCTCCTCCGCACGGATGCCGCCCTGGAGCTCGCGGCCCCGTTCCAGCTCGGAGTCGAACTCGGCGCCGAACAGCAGGGCGAGGTTGGCGATCCACAACCAGAGCAGGAAGACGATGACGCCGCCCAGGGAGCCATAGGTGCGGTCGTAGTTGGCGAAATTGCTGACATAGAAGCCGAAACCGAGGGTGGCCACCCCCAGCACGAGGACGGCGAGGATCGAGCCCAGGCTCACCCAGCGGAAGTGCGGCTGCCTGACGTTCGGAGTGGCGTAGTAGAGCACGGCGACCATGAGGATCACCGCGGCGGCCAGCACCGGCCATTTGGCGATGGACCAGATGAGGAGCGAGGTCTCGCCGAGGCCCACGACGTTGCCGATCGCCTGGGCGATGGGGCCGGAGATGATCAGGATCGTGGCGATGACGATCACGAGCACCATCGCGGTGATGGTGACAAGCAGCTGGACGGGCCGCAGCACCCACACCGGCCGGCCCTCGCGCGTCTCGTAGATGCGGTTCATGGCCCGTCCGAAGGCGCCCACGTACCCCGACGCCGACCAGAGGGCGCCCAGGATGCCGATGACGAGCGTGAAACCGGTGGCCGGCGACTCGGTGAACTGCTGCACGGTGTCGCGGAGGATACCCACCGTGTCGCCCGGCGCGAGCTGCTCGACGACGCGGAGCAGGGCATCCGTTGTCTGCTGCGCCTGCCCCACGATGCCGAGCAGCGACACGAGCGCGAGCAGGCCGGGGAACAGCGACAGCACCATGTAGTAGGTGAGCGTCGCGGCGAGGTCGGTGCAGGAGTCGCGGCCGAACTCGTGCAGTGTCTGGCGGAGGATGTAGTGCCAGGTGGGGGCGTGCAGCTTGGTCGGGCTGGAGGGCTTGCGCCGCGTCGGATCGGCCGCGGTGCCGGGCGGTGGCCCGGTCTGCCCGGTGTCTTTGAGCGAGCGGATGCCCGCCGTCACGACAGCGACGACCGGCACTGCGGCGACGATGCCCCGCAGAACCGGCCGATGCCTGCGTGCCATGGCCTAGACGGCGCCTCCGGTCGATGCGGTCGACGTGTCGCCAGAGCCGCTGGTGTCTTCGTGGGCGGTGTCGTCGCCGGCGCTGGACACGGCCTCGGTCGCGTGGCCGAGCGCGCTGGAAACCTTGCTCTGCGCGGCTCCGGCCGTCTCCTTCGCGAGTGTTCCGGCCTGCGACACGGTCTTCTGCACGGCGGGGCTCTCCCAGAGGTCGCTCGCCTGCGACTTGATGCGCTCGTAGGCCTGGCGTCCGGCCTTCGACCCGAGCACGTAGCCCGTTGCCAAACCGGTGGCAAAGAGAATCTTTCCCTTCACGGGATACCTCCTGTGTGTTGTGGGTGAGCTCGTTGTACCCGACCATATGCCCCTCCCGAGGCGCGCAAAAGGGGTCTAGCGTGGGGCCAAAGGCAGCCATCGAGAAGGAAGGACTCCAATATGAGTGGAACCGACAAGATGAAGCACGAAGCTGAAGAAGCAATCGGCAAGGGAAAGGAAGCCATGGGCGACGCCACGGACGACCGGGACCTGAAGGCGGAGGGCAAGGGCGACCAGGCCAAGGCCAACCTCAAGCAGGCCGGTGACGACGTGAAAGACGCCTTCAGCTGATCCAACCCCGAGAAAGGAAGCCCCGTCGGCATTGCCGGCGGGGCTTCCCGCGTTTTCCCCGCACGTAGGCTGGAGTCATGACTCAGAAGGTTTCCGACCTCTTCGATCCGGCCAGCTGGCGTGACGTCGACGGTTTCGAGGGCCTCTCCGACATCACGTACCACCACGACGTCGAGGGCCGGGTCGCCCGCATCGCCTTCAACCGCCCCGAGGTGAGGAATGCCTTCCGTCCGCACACCGTCGACGAGCTGTACGCGGCGCTGGAGAACGCCCGGGTGAATCCGCGCATCGGTGTCGTGCTCCTCACCGGGAACGGCCCGAGCCCGAAGGACGGCGGCTGGGCGTTCTGCTCGGGAGGCGACCAGCGCATCCGTGGCCGAGACGGCTACAAGTACGCCGAGGGCGAGAGCGCCACGGGCATCGACGCGGCGCGGAACGGCCGCCTGCACATCCTCGAGGTGCAGCGTCTCATCCGCTTCATGCCCAAGGTCGTCATCGCGGTCGTGCCCGGGTGGGCGGCCGGCGGCGGCCACTCGCTGCACGTGGTGTGCGATCTCAGCATCGCCAGCCGCGAGCACGGCAGGTTCAAGCAGACGGATGCCGATGTCGGCTCGTTCGACGCCGGCTACGGCAGCGCCTACTTCGCCCGGCAGGTCGGCCAGAAGGCCGCCCGGGAGGTGTTCTTCCTCGCCCGGGAGTACTCGGCGGACCGCGCCTACGCGATGGGCGCCGTGAATGCCGTCGTGCCGCACGCCGAGCTGGAGGCCACGGCGCTGGACTGGGCGCGGGAGATCCTGACCAAGTCGCCCACCGCCATCCGCATGCTGAAGTTCGCATTCAACGCCGTCGATGACGGCCTCGTGGGCCAGCAGGTCTTCGCCGGGGAGGCCACGCGACTCGCCTACGGCACCGACGAGGCGGTCGAGGGCCGCGACGCGTTCCTTGAGAAGCGCGAGCCCGACTGGGCCCCCTACCCCTGGCAGTTCTGATGCCTCCCCACACCGCGAGTCGTGGCTTGTGGTCGTTCTGCACGCGTTGTAGCGAGCACACCTACGGTTTCGCGGGGGGAGTGCGGGGGATGCCGGAGGTGGCGCGGTGACGCGGGCGCTGCGGGTGGTGCCCGCGGAGGACGCGGGCGCGCTGGCGGCGGCGCTGCGGGATGCGCTGGCCGGTGACGGGCCGGCGATCCTTCCGGTGCCGGGGCGGGAGGCCTCGCGCCCGGTGCCGGCGGAGGTGCCCCGTGCCGTCGCGGTCGTCATCGAGACGTCGGGGTCGACGGATGCGCCGAAGCGCGTCATGCTGTCGACCGACGCGCTCCTGGCCAGCGCCGCCGGAAGCAACGCTGCCCTCGGCGGCCCGGGGCAGTGGCTGCTCGCCCTCCCCGGCCACTACATCGCCGGCGTGCAGGTGCTCGTGCGCTCCATCGCGGCCGGAACGACGCCGGTGATCATGCCGCCCGGGCACTTCGACCCCGCGGCCTTCGCGCCCGCCGCCGAGAAGCTCGCCGAGCCGGTGCGCTACACGTCGCTTGTTCCCGTGCAGCTCGCCCGGCTCGTCGATGCGGCCGCCGATGACGCCCGCCTCCGTCGGGCGCTGCGCCGCTTCGACGCCATCCTCGTCGGCGGCCAGGCGCTCGAGCCCGAGCTCCTCGCGCAGGCCGAGCGGCTCGACCTGCGCGTGGTGCGCACCTACGGCTCCTCAGAGACGGCCGGCGGCTGCGTCTACGACGGTGTGCCCATCGGCAACGCCGCCGTGCGCGCGCGGCCGGTGGATGGCGTCGACCAGCTCGAGATCTCCGGCAGCATGCTGGCACTCGGCTACCTCGGCGACGACGACCGCACCGACTCGCGCTTCATCGACGAGCACGGTGAGCGCTGGTACCGCACGGGCGACCTGGGCGAGGTCGACGGCAGCGGCCACGTGCGCGTGCTCGGCCGCGCCGACAACGTCATCATCTCCGGGGGCGAGAAGGTCTCGCTCGACGCGGTTGAGCGCGTGGTGCGCTCGCTGCCGGGACTCGCCGCAGCCGTGGTGGTCCCCGCGGACGACCCGGTCTGGGGGCAGGTGCCCGTCGTCGTGGTCGACGAAGGGGAGGGGCGGCCGGCGCTCGCCGCGGTGCGCGCGGCCGTCGCATCCGTTCTCGGGGCCCCGGCCCGACCCGCCCGCATCGTCAGCGTGCAGCGGATGCCGATGCTCGCGTCGGGCAAGCCCGACCGGCGGGCGCTGCGCCGGCTGGGCGCCGGCTCCTGACGACCGGCCGCTAACATGTCCCTGTGGCACAGGGAGCACGGCCGGCACGGCCGAAACAGCAGCGGCAGACCTCCTCCGGCAGCAGCGCGCGGTCGGGCAATCCGGCGAAGCGTTACGGCGGCGTCGCGGGCCCGGTGCGTCCCGCGACCGTGGCGGACTGGATCGGCGGAGCGCGGCTCCGCACCCTTCCCCTCGCCGTCGCCCCGGTCCTCCTCGGCACCGGCGCGGCGGTCGTCGCGAGCAGCAACGGCGCCTTCCACTGGGTGCGGGCACTGCTGGCGCTCGCCGTGGCCGTGTGCCTGCAGGTCGGCGTGAACTACGCCAACGACTACTCCGACGGCATCCGCGGCACCGACGCCCACCGCGTGGGCCCCAGCCGCCTGACCGGCTCTGGTCGGGCCAAGCCGCGGCACGTGCTCGTCGTAGCACTCGCCTTCTTCGCCCTCGCGGCCGTGGCCGGACTGGTGCTCGTGGTGGTGACGCAGCTCTGGTGGCTGCTCCTGGTAGGCGCCGCGGCGATCGTGGCCGCCTGGTTCTACACCGGCGGCAAGCGACCCTACGGATACCTGGGCCTCGGCGAGGTGTTCGTGTTCGTGTTCTTCGGGCTCGTGGCCACGGCGGGAACCACGCTGGTGCAGGTCGGCTGGGTCAACACCGAGAGCTGGCTGTCGGGTGTCGCCATCGGCCTCATGGCGTGCGCCGTGCTGATGGTGAACAACCTGCGTGACCTCGCACCCGACAAGGCGGCCGGCAAGCGCACTCTCGCGGTGCGCATCGGCGACCGGGCCTCCCGCGCGGTGTTCTGCGTGTTCCTTCTGCTGCCGTTCGTGATCGCCGGTTTCTTCGCCGTGCTCTACCCGGCGGCGCTGCTGACGCTCTTCGTGCTGCTGCTGGCGCTCCCCGCCTGCCTGATCACGGTCACGGCGGGCTCGTCACGGGAGCTCGTGCTTGCGCTGAAACTCACCAGCTTCGCGGCGCTCGCTTTCGGTCTGCTGCTCGGCGCCGCCTTCGCCCTCTGACAGCGGGGTCGCGGGAGTCGTTTCGTCGATCGCGGCGTCTTCGACGTCGGCGTCCGACGGCGCGGGCGTCGACGGCTCGTGGCGTGCCCGGTACACGGTGTCGGCCATCCGTGCCCGCGGGGTGCGCAGGAAGATGTACGACAGGCACAGCCCGATGATCGCCGCGATGATCGTCGCCACGATGGGGCCGACGCCGGTGACCAGGAGAATCACCAGCGGCACCGCGAACAGCAGCAAGCGGATGACCGAGTACGACAGCCACGCCGGAACAGACTTCATGCGTCAAGTCTAGGTCGCCGCCCCGCCCGCAGACGCCGGTCCGGTCCCGTCCGCACACGCCACGTTCACAGGCGGCGCGCGTAGAATCAGGTCATGGCCCGGGTCTGGTTCCTCCTCGCATTGGTGGTCATCGTCCTGACCGTCTACACACTGGTCGAGTGCGCGCTCATCGACCGGAACCGCATCCGTGCGCTGCCCCGCTGGGCCTGGCTCATCGTGATCATCGTGGTGCCCGTCATCGGCCCGGCCATGTGGGTGCTGCTCGGCCGCGGCGGCCGCCGTGATTCCGGTGCGCGGCCCGCGCGATCGTCCGCTCCCGACGACGACCCGGAGTTCCTGCGCCGGCTCGAACGCGAGAAGACCCAGCAGGAGCGCATCCGCAAACTCGAGCGTGAGCTGGCCGACCTCGACGAACCCGGGCCGACCGACGGCACGGGAACGGCGGGCACCACGGGCGCGCCGCCGAAGAAGACCGAACCGGGCGACGGCGACGTACCGGACCGCCGGGATGCCTGAGGGACCCACAGGCAGCCCCGCCACTGACTTCAGCGTGGCCCTGCTGCGCGCCTTCGTGAGGCACGGGGTGCGCCACCTCGTGCTCTCGCCCGGCTCCCGGTCGCAGGCGCTGGCCCTGGTCGCCGCCGAACTCGAACGCCTCGGCGAACTGCAGCTGCACGTGCGCGTCGACGAACGCGGCGCGGGATTCCTCGCGCTCGGCCTCGCCGTGGAGTCCGGCGCACCGACCCTGGTCGCGACCACCTCCGGCACGGCGGTGGCGAACCTGCATCCGGCCGTGCTCGAGGCCCACCACTCCGGGGTGCCCCTGGTGCTGCTGACCGCCGACCGGCCGGAGGAGCTCCGCGGCATCCGCTCGAACCAGACCACCGCCCAGCCCGGGATCTTCGGCGCCGCCACGCGGTTGAGCGTCGACGTGCCGGCGCCGAGCGACGACGATGACGCCGCGTCCGCCGTGTCGCTCGCCGGGCTGGCGATGCAGGCCGCCACCGGCGCGGCCGACCGCGACCCGGGCCCCGTGCAGCTGAACCTCGCCTTCCGCGAACCGCTGTCGGCCCACGTGAGGCTGGAGCCTGCGGCGGCGGCGCCGGCCGAGACGCCGGCGGTGGACCTGCCCGAGGACGGCGTGCTGTCCTCCCTCACCCTCGAGCCCGGCCCGCGCACGGTCGTGGTCGCGGGGGCCGGCGCGGGAGAGGACGCGGAGGAGCTCGCGCGCGCGGCAGGCTGGCCGCTGCTGGCCGAGGTGACCAGCGGCGCGCGCTTCGGGCCCAACCTTATCGCCGGCTACCGCGAGCTGCTGCAGGAGCCCGACTGGGGCGGCCGCATCGAGCGCGTCGTCGTGTTCGGGCACCCGACCCTCAGCCGCGAGGTGCCGGCGCTCATCCAGCGAGCGGATGTCGAGACCATCGTCGTGTCGCCGGCCGGCCTCGAGTGGTACAACCCCGGCCACGCCGCCCAGCAGTTCGCGCGGGCGGTCAGCGCGTCGCCGGCATCCGTTGCCGAAGCCGGCAGCCGCGAGGCGCGGGAATGGCTCGGGCGCTGGGTGGTCGCCGGGCGGCAGCTGCGCGACGCTCTCGACGCCTCGGAGCAGCCGCCGGATGTCGAGGCGGCCCGGTCGAAGGACTACCGGGTGCGCGGCGGTTTCGCAAAGGCGGAGCTCGCCGCCCTGCGAACGCCCGTCACGCGGGGGATGCTCGTCGACCAGGTGTGGCGCGCCAGCTGGCCCCACGACCGGCTCGTCTTCGGGGCCTCCCGCCTGATCCGCGAGGCGGACCGGCGGGTGCCGGGCAAGAAGATGCGCGTGCACGCGAACCGCGGCCTTGCCGGCATCGACGGCACCGTGGCCACGGCGCTCGGCATCGCGCTGGCCAGCCAGGGCGGTGACGACCCGGCATCCACGGGCGTCACCCGCCTGCTGCTGGGGGACCTCGCGCTGCTGCACGACGCCGGGTCGCTGCTGTTGCCCGCCGGCGAGGAACGACCTCGGCTGCAGGTGATCGTGGGCAACGACGGCGGCGGCACCATCTTCGACTCGCTCGAGGTCGCGGGCACGGCGCCGGCCGCCGCCATGGATCGGGTGCTGTTCACGCCGCAGGCCGTCGACCTCGCCGCGCTCGCCGCCGCCTACGGCTGGGAGTACACGCGGGCGGCCACCCGCAGCGAGCTCGAACGCGCCCTCACGGCACCGCACCCCGGCCTCTCCATCGTCGAGGTTCCGCTCGCCCGCGACTGAGCCGCCCGCCCCACGCGCTCGCCCCTGCCCGAGCCGTGTGCAGGAGCGCGCTCGGTGTGGCGCAGCGCCGCCGCGTGTTTCCGTGGCGCCGGCTGCCCGCGCCCGGCGCGCCTCCTGAAAACGGACCGGTGCGAACTGCGTGGTCCGGGAGCAGAATGGCCGGGAACGGAGGGCACAACGTGGGCAAGCACGATGCGAAGTGGAAGGCGAAGGAGGCCCGGCAGGCGTTGCGCGTCGGCGAGGGCTTCGACCTCTCCGCCGTCGACCCCGCCTCCACCCCGGGTTTCGGCGGCAAGAAGGAGGACGGCGAGCGGGCGCTGGCACGGGATGCGCAGCACCTCTCCGACCTGCAGGAGATGTTCTTCGCCGGGAGCCGGCACGGCGACACCCGCACGGTGCTGCTCGTGCTGCAGGGCATGGACACGTCGGGCAAGGGCGGGGTGGTGCGGCACGTCGTGGGCGCCATCGACCCGCAGGGCGTCGAGCTCACGGCGTTCAAGGCGCCCACCAAGGCCGAGCTGTCGCACGGCTTCCTCTGGCGCGTGCGGGGGCGCCTGCCCGGCGCCGGCATGATCGGCGTCTTCGACCGCTCGCACTACGAAGACGTGCTCATCGGCCGCGTGCAGCAGTTGGCGCCCGCCGACGAGATCGAGCACCGTTACGACCTGATCAACGACTTCGAACGCGATGTCGCGGGCGATGACACCACGATCATCAAGGTGATGCTGCACATCAGCAAGGAGGAGCAGCGCGAGCGGCTCCGGAAGCGGCTGGATCGGCCGGACAAGTACTGGAAGTTCGACCCCGGCGACATCGACCAGCGGATGCGCTGGGACGACTACCTCGAGGCGTACCAGGCGGCCCTCACCCGCACCTCGACCGAGCACGCGCCGTGGTTCGTCGTGCCCGCCGATCACAAGTGGTACGCCCGGCTGGCCGTGCAGCACCTGCTCCTCCACGCGCTGTCGGGCATGGACCTGGCGTGGCCGCCGGCCGACTTCGACATCGAAACCCAGAAGCAGCGGCTCGCCGACAGCTAGCACTGCACGGAAAGGCACCCATGCCAGGACAGACCGTCGCCAGCCCTCCCTCGAAGCTCAGGCAGGCCATCACCGGTCCGCTGCTCTACCTCTTCATCCTGGGCGACGTCCTCGGCGCCGGCATCTACGCGCTCATGGGCGTGCTCTCCGCCGAGGTGGGCGGCGCCCTGTGGGCGCCCCTGCTCCTGGCGCTGCTGCTGGCGCTCTTGACCGCCGGCTCCTATGCGGAACTGGTCACCAAGTATCCGAAGGCCGGCGGGGCCGCCGTGTTCGCCGAGCGGGCCTTCCGGCGGCCGATGCTGTCGTTCCTGGTGGGGTTCAGCATGCTCGCGGCCGGCGTCACAAGCGCCGCCGGGCTCTCGCTCGCGTTCGCCGGCGAATACCTGTCCACTTTCCTCGACGTCCCCCGGGTGCCGGCCGCGATCGTCTTCCTGGCGCTCGTGGCCTGCCTTAATGCACGCGGCATCAGCGAATCGCTGAAGAGCAACGTGGTGATGACCGTCATCGAGGTCTCCGGGCTCGTGATCGTCGTCGTATCCGTCGCGCTCATGCTCGGCGGGGGCGGCGGAGACGTCAGCCGCGTCGGCGAGTTCCGCGACGGGGTGTCACCGGCTGTCGCCACGCTCGGCGCGGCCATCATCGCCTACTACTCGTTCGTCGGATTCGAGACGTCGGCCAACGTCGCCGAAGAAGTGCGGGACCCGAGCCGGGTGTACCCGCGCGCCCTGTTCGGTGCGCTCCTCACCGCCGGTGTCGTCTACGTGCTCGTCGGGGTCGCCAGTTCGATCGCCCTTCCGCCCGACGACCTGGAGGCGTCGACCGGCCCCCTCCTGGCCGTGGTGTCGGCCAGCGGCGTGGTGGTGCCGGACTGGCTGTTCAGCCTGATCGCGCTGATCGCCGTCGCCAACGGCGCCCTTCTCACCATGATCATGTCGAGTCGCCTTGCGTTCGGCATGGCCGAGCACGACCTGCTCCCGTCGGCGCTCGGCAGTGTGCTGTCCAACCGGCGCACCCCGTGGGCGGCCATCGTGGCGACGACGCTCGTCGCCATGATCCTGACCCTGATCGGCGACCTGGGCCTGCTCGCATCGACGGTCGTCCTCCTGCTGCTATTCGTGTTCATCAGCACGAACGTGGCCGTGCTGGTGCTGCGTCGGGACAAAGTCGAGCACGACCACTTCCGCGTCTGGACGATCGTCCCGGTGCTGGGCGTGGCATCCTGCGTTCTGCTGCTCACCCAGCAGCCGGGCGAGGTCTGGCTCTACGGCATCCTGCTGCTCGCCGTGGGCGTGGTGCTGCACCTCGTGGCGAAGCTCACCCGTCGCCGGGCCGCGTCGCGTGCCGGCAAGCGCGACGACGAGACGGCCTAGCCGAAGGCCTCGACGACCGGGCGGAACTTCATGCGCGTCTCGGCGAGCTCCCGCTCGGGGTCGGAATCGAGCACGATCCCGCAGCCGGCATAGGCGGTGATGTCCCCGTCGGGGCCGAGCTGCGCACAGCGCAACGCGATCGCCCACTCGCCGTCGCCGTCCGCACCGACCCAGCCGACCGGGCCGGCGTACCGGCCGCGGTCGAACGGCTCCAGCTCGCGGATGAGCGCGAGGGCCCGATCGGTGGGCGTGCCGGCGACCGCGGCCGTGGGGTGCAGCGCGGCGATGAGGTCGAGCGACGTGGAGCCGTCGCTCAGCGTGCCCTCCAGGTCGGTCGCGAGGTGCCAGAGGTTCGGCAGCTTCACCGTGAACGGCACCTCGCTCGCCGTGATGTGCGAGGTGTGCGGCCGGAGCGACGCCAGCACGCTCTGGACCGCGAACTCGTGCTCGTCGCCGTCTTTCGCCGACGTGGCCAAGGTGAGGGCGGCCTCGGTGTCGGCGTGGGCGTCGAGGCCACGGGAGATGGTGCCGGCCAGCACCCGCGCGTTCACCTCGCCGTGGTCGGCGCGGATCAGCGTCTCGGGGCTGGAGCCGATGAGGCCGTCCACCGCGTAGGTCCAGCAGTCCGGGTAGCCGAGGGCGAGGTCGCGCACCAGCCGTCGCCGGTCCGACTCGGCCGGCAGGTGACCGACGAGGTCGCGGGCGAGCACGACCTTGCTCACGTCCTGCCTGGCGATGTGATCCACCGCCTGCGCGACGGCGTCCCGGTACCCGCCCGGCGACAGCGCGCCGGGTAGCAGGGAGATCCGGTACTCGGTGCCGAGGGGCCGCAGGGCGAGCGGGATGTCGGGCGGCGTCTCACCGGTGGGCCAGATGCGCGTCACCCAGCACTGCCCGTTCTCCCGGCCGACGATGACCTGCGGAACGATGAGCACGCTCGGCTCCGCCGACGACGCGTCGAACGCGAAGGCGCCGAACGCGAGGAGGCCCGTGCCGGTGCGCGCGAGCGGATCGGTCACAGTGGATGAGGCGACGACGTCTCGCCAGGCCGCCGCGGCATCCGTCATGCGGGTCTCACCCGAGAACTCCAGCCGCAGGGCGGTGCCGATGCCGGCCAGGCCCTGGTTGCGGCGCATCCAGAGCAGCGGCTCGTGCTGATCGAGAAGCAGAATCAGGTGATGGATGTCGTCGATCGGGGTGGTCTCGGCCGTCAGAGCCAGTGCGTTCACCGGTCAAGCCTATGCCCGCCATCTACACTGGAGGGGTGAACAGAGCCGACCTCAGCAAGCAGCCCGCCGACGTCGCGGCGATGTTCGACGAGGTGTCGACCCACTACGACCGCACGAACGCACTGCTGTCGGTGGGCAACGCTGCGTTGTGGCGCGTCGCGACCACCCGCGCCGTGAACCCGAAGCGGGGCGAACGCATCCTCGATGTGGCCGCGGGCACCGGCACCTCCAGCGCCGCGCTCGCCACCACCGGCGCGCACGTGGTCGCCGCCGACTTCTCCGAGGGCATGATCCGGGTCGGCCGGCAGCGCCAGGCCGGCAACTCGCGCGTCGAGTTCGTGCAGGCGGATGCGACGAAGCTGCCGTTCGGCGACGACGAGTTCGACGCCGTCACAATCTCCTTCGGGCTCCGCAACGTGGTCGAGCCGCAGAAGGCCCTGGCCGAGTTCTACCGGGTGACCAAGCCCGGCGGCCGCGTCGTGATCTGCGAGTTCTCAACCCCGCCGGCCCGCGTCATCCGCAGCGCCTACTTCGCATACCTGCACCACGTCATGCCCGCCGTGGTCAAGCTCGCCTCCTCCAATGCCGAGGCCTACGACTACCTGGGCGAATCCATCGCCGCCTGGCCCGACCAGAAGGCCCTCGCCGGCTGGCTGCGCGAGGCCGGCTATGCGCACGTCGCCTACCGCAATCTCACCTTCGGGATCGTCGCCCTGCACCGGGGTGTGAAGGGCCACACAGCCGCGCAGGATTAAGCGGCTGTCGCCGCTCCCCGGGTTGGTTAGGCTGGCAGGGTGAAACCGAGCGCGCCCGTGGTCCGTCGCAGCACGTCCATGACCTCCCAGCTCGGCCTGACCGACCGTATCTTCTCGACCGCGTCCGACCGGGGCCTGGCAGCCGACATCGACAAGGCACTGGACCAGGTCGAGGCGATGCTCCTGTCGGAGGTCGTCTTCGCCGACGAGATCGCCGACGTGACCGGCCGCTACCTCCTCGACGCGGGCGGCAAGCGGGTGCGCCCCATGCTCGCGCTGCTCACGGCCCACCTCGGCAGCGGCGACGTCACCGACGTCGTGACCGCCGCCACGGCCATTGAAATCACGCACCTCGCATCCCTCTACCACGACGACGTCATGGACGACGCGGACCGCCGCCGCGGGGTGCCCAGCGCCCAGACCGTGTGGGGAAACTCGGTGGCCATCCTCACCGGCGACCTGCTCTTCGCGCGGGCCAGCCAGCTCATGGCGCGGCTCGGCGAGGGCGCAATCCGGCTGCAGGCCGACACCTTCGAACGGCTCGTGCTCGGGCAGCTGCACGAGACGGTGGGGCCCCGTGCCGGCGAAGACCCGGTGACGCACTACATCCAGGTGCTCGCCGACAAGACCGGCTCCCTGATCGCCTCGGCCGCGCAGGCCGGGGTCATCTTCTCCGACGCTCCTCCGGAACTCGAGGGTCCCGTGGTGGAGTTCGGCGAGAAGATCGGCATTGCCTTCCAGCTCATCGACGACGTGATCGACCTGTCGCCGCAGCCGGCCGAGACCGGCAAGGTGCCCGGCACCGACCTCCGGGCCGGCGTCGCCACGCTCCCGCTGCTCCGGCTGCGCGAGCTGGCGGCAACGGATTCCGACGCCGCCGGCCTGCTCGACCGCCTGCAGAGCGACGTGCTCGACCGTGCGGGCGAGGCGAACAGCCCCGAGCAGACGTCGGCGGCCGACGCCGCCATCGCGGCCCTGCGCGAGCACCCGGTGACCCGGGCGACCCTCCAGGAGGCGCACCGCTGGGCGGCCGAGGCGGTCGCCGCACTCCAACCGCTGCCGAGCGGATCGGTGAAGAAGGCGTTGACCAGGTTCGCCGAGACCATCGTCGATCGCTCCAGTTAGACCTGTACGTGTCAGAAGGGCTTGTATGACCACGTTGCGCTTGGCCATCATCGGTGCGGGACCTGCCGGAATCTACGCGGCCGACATCCTGCTGAAGGCCGAACGGCACTTCGACGTCTCGATCGACCTGTTCGATCACCTCCCCGCGCCCTACGGGCTCGTGAGGTACGGCGTCGCCCCCGACCACCCGCGCATCAAGGGCATCATCAATGCCCTGCGCGATGTGCTCGACCGCGGGGACATCCGCCTGTTCGGCAACGTGCGTTACGGCACCGACATCACGCTCGACGACCTCAAGCGGCACTACAACGCCGTCATCTTCGCCACCGGCGCCGTGCGCGATGCCGATCTGAAGATTCCCGGCATCGAGCTTGAGGGTTCCTACGGCGCCGCCGAGTTCGTGAGCTGGTTCGACGGGCACCCGGACTTCCCGCGCAGCTGGCCGCTCACGGCGAAGGAGGTGGCGGTGATCGGCAACGGCAACGTGGCACTCGACGTCTCCCGCATCCTCGCCAAGCACGCCGACGACCTGCTGCCCACCGAGATCCCCGACAACGTGTACCAGGGCCTCGCCGAGTCTCCGGTGACCGACGTTCACGTCTTCGGACGGCGGGGACCGACATCCGTCAAGTTCACGCCCCTCGAGCTGCGTGAGCTCGGCGAACTGCGCGACGTGGACATGATCGTCTACGACGAGGACTTCGACTACGACGACGCGGCGCGGGATGCGATCGCGACCAACAAGCAGGTCCTGGTCATCGACAAGGTGCTGAACCAGTGGCGAAAGCGCGAGACCGGGCAGGCGAGCCGGCGACTGCACCTGCACTTCTTCGCCAAGCCGCTCGAGATCGTCGACGACGGCACCGGGCGCGTGGGCGGCATCCGCTGGGAGCGCACCGCCCCCGACGGCGCGGGCGGCGTCGTGGGCACCGGTGAGATCCGCGAGCTGCCGATCCAGGCGGTGTACCGCGCTGTCGGCTACTTCGGTTCGCCCCTGCCGGGCATCCCGTTCGACAAGAAGCGCGGCGTGATCCCGAACCGGGAGGGGCAGGTGCTGCGGAAGGCCGACCCCAGCTCAGGGTCGTCGACCTGGACCGAGCAGATGTACGGCGTCTACGCCACGGGCTGGATCAAGCGCGGACCGGTGGGCCTCATCGGGCACACCAAGTCGGACGCGATGGAGACCGTGCGGCACGTCATCAACGACTCCGGCAACTGGTGGCGCCCAGAGTCGCCGTCGGAGCAGAGCATCGTGGAGCTGCTGGACTCGCGGGGGATCGCCTACACCGACCTCGACGGGTGGCACAATCTCGACCAGCACGAGCTGGCACTGGGCTCGGCGCAGGGCCGCGTGCGGGTGAAAGTGGTTCCCCGCGACGAGATGGTGAACATCTCCCGCGACGAGGCCTGACCCGCTTCTTCGCCTGAATTCGCCCCCCGATCCCCGAACTGGGGGTAGGGGCGCGGCGCCTCGCCTGCGTAGCGTGGCAGCGCACATCGACCATCGTCGACCCGCTTCACCCGAAGGAGCGAAAATGCGCACTCGTCGCACCCGCCTAGCCCGGCCCGCCCTGATATTCCGCGGCGAAAAGCCGCCGCAGGGCTGCAGTCCCGGCGCGCCCTAGCGTCGCTAGCACCCGTCAGCTCGAGGCCTTGAGGCACCGGGCTCTTCGGCGTGCCCGAACCCAGAAGGCTGCTGTGGGCAAAGTTGTCCTACCCCCGGTCGCTGGCCCTCGCAAGGGGGGTTGGTGAAGAAGTCTCAGCTCCGGATAGCTTTCGATCACTTCCTCGGTCAACCCGAACCGGGAAAACACAGAATGGAATACATCATGAAGACCCTGACCCGAATTCAGGCTCGTATCAACAGCATGCGGAACGAAGACGGCGCCACCGCCGTGGAGTACGGACTCATCGTCACGCTCATCGCAATCGCCATCATCGGCGGAATCACGGCAGTTGGGACCGCCCTGGACGGCGTGTTCAGGAATGACATCGCCGGCAACCTTTAGCAAGCACCCCGGCCGCGATCGTCCGCCGCAGGGCTCACTCGTGCAGTGGTGGCGGCGTCCGCACTGGACGCCGCCACCACTCTCTCAGAAAGGTTCCCCCCATGATGTGCAGGCGTCACAGCACCGGCCAGGGTGAACGCGGCGCGGCAGCGGTCGAGTTTGCGCTCGTCCTTCCGGTCCTTCTCGTGCTCCTGCTGGGCATCGTCGAGTTCGGACGCGTGTTCAATGTGCAGGTGTCGGTGACGAACGCCGCTCGCGAAGGCGCCAGGGTGATGGCGATCGAAAATGATCCGGCCCTGGCCCGTGCGGCGGCGACTGCGGCAGCGCCATCCGTGAACCCGGCCATCGGAGCCGGCAACATCACCGTCACCCCGTCGGACTGCGACGGCGGTGGCACTGCCCGGGTGACGATCGACTACCCGGTCGACCTGCTCACCGGCTGGTTCGATTTCCTGCCCCCCATCAACCTCACCGGAACGGGAGTCATGCTGTGCGGTGGATAGTGTCTCGGATTCGGTCTGACGGTGGCGCCACCGCCGTGATGGTTGCCCTCCTGATGGTGCCGCTTGTGGGCTTCGCCGCCATCGCGGTCGACGCCGGCGCGCTCTATGCGGAGAAGGCGCAACTTCAGAACGGTGCGGATGCGGCAGCGCTTGCCGTTGCGCAGCACTGTGCCGTCGATGCCTGTGGGGATACGGCGTCAACCGCTGAGGACTTCGCCAGCGCGAACGCCAACGACGGGGCAGCGAACGTGTTCAACATCGAACTTGGCTCGAACACCGTCACAGTCTCGGACTCGACCCGCACCGCCCAGGGTTCGGGCGCGATGTCCCATCCCCTGGCCGCTCTCATCGGCGTCAATTCCTCCACCGTGCACGCCACCGCTACCGCGGAGTGGGGCGGCCCGGGCTCCGGGCCGGCTGTCCTTCCCATCGCGCTCTCCTACTGCGAGGTCATCAATGCCCTCGAGCCAGGCGTGGCCATGACTATCCGCACCGACACGAACCGGCCATGCCACCGCGCTGCGGGCGAACCCGAGATCCCCGGCGGGTTCGGCTGGATCGACCAGATCGACGGCTCGTGTGAATCGTACGTCGACGTGACCAACGGTGAGCTGTGGGTCGGAAGCGATCCCGGCAACAATGTTCCAACGCTCTGCAAGGACAAGCTCGACGAGCTCAAGGGCCAGACCATACTCATCCCGGTCTACGACGGGGCTCGAGGCAATGGCCAGAACGCGGAGTACCGCATCTACGCCTTCGCGGCGTTCACGATCACCGGCTGGAATTTCAGCGGTTTCAGCGACACCGACCCCGCCGCCTCACCGAGCTGCACAGGCAACTGCCGCGCCATCCAGGGTTACTTCCAGAAGTGGGTGAGCGTCGACAGTGCCTTCGACCTCGGCGGCCCCGACCTCGGCGGATCCGTCGTACGACTCATCGACTAGGAGAACAATATGAAGACCCGACTCATCGGCGCGATCCTGGCGATCGTGCTCGCGCTTTCCGGCACGGTCGTACTCACCGGCTATGTGCGGGGCGCAGACGCCCGCGCGGCTGCGGGTGCCGAGCTGGTGCCCGTGTTTCTGGTCACCGCTGAGATTCCTGCGGGCACCACGGCCGAGCAGGCGCAGAAGAGCATCACGGCCAAGAAGATCCAAGCTAGCGCCGTCGCGCCAGGCCACGTCACCAAGCTGAGCGCGCTCGCCGGCAAGGTTGCGGAGGTGGACCTGAAACCGGGCGAACAGCTGCTCTCCTCCAGGTGGGTCGATCCCGCCGCGCGAGCCGCCGCCGGTGATGTTCCCCTTCCGGTGGGAAAGCAGGCGGTCACGGTCGCGCTCCGCGTGGAGCAGGTCGTGGGAGGCGCGGTGGAACCGGGCGACACTGTGGGCGTAGTGATCTCCGCCGACAAGGCTCCGGGAGCCGCCGACAACCCGTTGACCGCGCAGGCGCTACACAAGGTTCTCGTCACTGCCGTGCAGGAGGGCGAGACCACGGCCCCCGTCCAGGACGTGAAAACGCCGGCCGAACCGGCGAGCACCATCATGGTGACCCTCGCCCTCACGACTCCGGACATCGAGAAACTGGTGTGGGGCCAGGAGTGGGGCTCCGTCTGGCTCACGCTTGAGCCGGAGGATGCCAACGAAAAGGGCTCGCGGGTCGTCAACGGCAAGGTGGTGTTCCCGTGACGCACACACTCCTCGTCAGCCGAAATCGCAAGTTCGAGGCCCGGCTGCGGGCCCTGCTCGGCGACGACCTTGAGACGATCATGGGCGATGTCCTCGGGAAGGGGCCCATGGCGGCCCTCGGCAGGCTCCGTGCCGGCGATCGTCCGCAACTGGCGCTGCTCGGGCCGTCCCTTTCCTATGCACAGACCTACGAGCTGTCTGCCGGGCTTCGGACTCTGTACCCCGGCCTGGGAATCATGCTTGTCGCCGAAGGCACAAGAGGCATGGGCAGATGGGCCACCGAGCTGCCCGTCCAGGCGGTGCTGAGCCCCAGTGCTTCCGACGCGGCGCTGCTGGAGGCCGTCGACCGGGCGCCCCGCGGAGGCACCGCTCCGGCGCCAGAGCCCGCTCAGTTTGTGGCGGCAGTGGAATCATCGGAACACACGGCCGATCCCTCGCTTGAGTCGTTCAAGGCAGGGGCCGACAGGTCGGGCGATTCCGAGATCAGCCGGCGGCCGGGCGACGACTCGCTCGCTGAACCGACAGCCGGTCTGGATAACCTGGCCGACGGCATCCCGAGCCAGGTCATCGCCGTCGTCTCGCCGAAGGGCGGAATGGGCAAGACGACCGTAGCCACCAACCTGGCTGTCGGCCTCGCCAAAATCGCCCCATTTTCGGTCGTGCTCGTCGACGCCGACGTGCAGTTCGGCGACGTCGCGACGGCCCTGTCGCTCACGCCGTCATCAACCCTTCCCGACGCGGTCTCCGGGGCAGCATCAAGTGACACGATGGTCCTGAAGAGTTCGCTCACGTCCCACCCCAGTGGCTTCTACACGGTGTGCGGGGCGGAGTCGCCGATCGACGGTGACCGTGTCACCGGAGAGCAACTCGGCCACCTCATCGAGCAGCTCGCGCAGGAGTTCCGATTCGTTATCGTCGACACCGCTCCTGGCCTGGGGGAGCACACGCTCGCCGCTCTCGACGCCGCCACGGACGCCGTGATGCTCTGCGGCATGTCGGTCACCAGCATGAGGGGACTCCGAAGCAACCTCGACGTGCTGTCCCGAATTGGGATCAGTCCGGGGCGACGCCACGTTGTACTCAACTTCGCCGATCGCACGAGCGGGCTGACCGTGCGCGACGTGGAAGCGACGACCGGAGTGCCGGTCGATCTCGCCATCCCGCGCTCGAAGCTGGTCGTTGTGTCGACCAACCGCGGCATTCCGATCCTGCAGGCCGGCGGCAGGAACCCGGCCGCCACCGCCCTCGCCGGTCTCGTGGCACGGTTCGATTCCTCAGCGCCGCCGAAACGGCGTCGCCTTCACAGAAGGGTGGTAGTCGCGTGAAACTGACCGATCGAGTCGAGGCGCTCACGTCCACCACCGCGGGGCCGGCATCCCGCGTGGTGCAGCCGGCCGCAAGCAAGACGCGCATGGCCGAAGCGGCTCCCTCCGTGCTGACCACGATGAGGCCGCCCCTGGCTGCCGCGACAGTGGCTGCGCATCCGTCGCAGGTCGAACCTGTCGTCGACCCGTTCAGTGAACTGAAAGAGCGGGTGTCGCAAACCCTCTTCGAGCGGATCGGAGCGAGGCTCAACGACCCCAGCCTCTCCGAGGAGCAGCTGCACAGCTACGCACGCGCCGAACTCACCGGAATTGTCGCCGACGAGCAGATGCCCCTGAACTCCGACGAGCAGGCGAGGCTCATCGTGGAGATCGCCGCTGATGTGCTCGGGTACGGGCCACTCGAAGCGTTGCTTGCCGACGATGATGTGACTGAGATCATGGTGAATGGCCCGGAGCAGATCTTCGTGGAGCGGCGTGGCCGCCTCACTGAGAGCAGCGTGCATTTCGCGAGTGAGTCGCAGCTGCGGAGGGTCATCGAGCGGATCGTCTCAAAGGTGGGCCGTCGCATCGACGAGTCGTCGCCGCTCGTGGACGCCCGCCTCGCCGACGGTTCTCGCGTCAATGCGATCATCCCGCCGCTCGCCGTTGACGGTTCGTCGCTCACGATCCGCAAATTCTCCCGCCAGGCACTGACGGCGTCCGATCTCATCGCCCTCGGCACGATGAGCCCTGACGTGGCCGACGTGCTCCACGCGTGTGTCGAAGCCAAACTCAACATCATCGTCTCCGGCGGAACCGGCACCGGCAAGACCACCCTCCTTAACGTGCTGTCCGGGTACATACCGGGAGACGAGCGCATCATCACCATTGAGGATGCCGTGGAGCTGCAACTGCAGCAGCAGCATGTCATCCGCCTCGAATCGCGGCCTGCGAACACGGAGGGCAAGGGCGAGGTGACGATCCGGGACCTGGTGCGGAACTCTCTCCGCATGCGCCCTGACCGCATCGTGATCGGGGAGTGCCGTGGCGGCGAGAGCCTCGACATGTTGCAGGCAATGAACACCGGGCACGAAGGGTCGATATCCACTGTGCACGCGAACTCGCCCCGCGATGCGATCGCCCGTTTGGAGACTCTGGTGCTGATGGCCGGGATGGACCTCCCGCTTCGCGCCATCCGGGAACAGATCTCTTCGGCGATAGACGTGATCGTGCAGATCACCCGCCTGAAGGACGGCTCCCGTCGGATCACGCACGTGACCGAGGTGCAGGGCATGGAGGGCGACATCGTCACGCTGCAGGACGCGTTCGTCTTCGATCACCGAGCCGGGTTGGATTCGGACGGACGGATGCTTGGCACCGCCGTCGCGACCGGTGTGAGACCTCGCTTCGCCGACCGCTTCACGGAACTCGGACTACCACTGTCTCCGACGGTATTCCAGGCCACCCTCGCCACGAGGGGTGTGCGATGAACCCGGCGCTGCTTTACGCCGGTTGCGCGCTGGTCCTGCTCGCGCTCCTGGCGATTGTGTTCTTCGTGGTCGCCCCCGCGCAGCCCCTGGTACCGCTGGAGCGGCGGCGGGCACCCGGAGCGATTCCCGATGTGTCACCGCTGACGGTGATGACTGATCGCACGTTGGGCGTCATCGACCGAGCGCTGCGGCATAGTCGGCGTCCGGCATTCAGCACGCACGAGCTCGAACTTGCCGGCATCCGGATGCAACCGTCCGGCTTCATCATCATGGTGATTTCCGCCTCGGCCGTTCTCGCGCTTGTCGGCATGCTTCTCGGCCGCGGGACGATCTGGAGCCTCCTCCTCATGGTGGCCTTCGCTGCCCTCGGCCCGGTCGGCGCCAAGGTCGTTGTTGGCGTGCGAACAAGCGGGAGACGAGCAAAGTTCGCCGAGCAGCTCGATGAGTCGCTCGCGCTGCTCTCCGGTGGCCTTCGGGCCGGCCACAGTCTCCTCCGCGCCGTGGATGCCGCGTCTCACGAGGCGGAATCACCCACAGCCGAGGAATTCGCCCGCGTCGTGAATGAGACCCGGCTCGGCCGCGACCTCGGCGATTCGCTCGACAACACCGCTCAGCGGATGCGTAGTGACGACTTCAAATGGGCTGCACAAGCCATCGCCATCAACCGGGAGGTGGGTGGAAACCTATCGGAGGTACTCGACCAGGTAGGACACACGATCCGGGAGCGCAACGAGATCAGGCGGCAGGTCAAGGCGCTCGCCGCGGAGGGCAAGCTGTCGGCCTGGATCCTGGTTCTCCTGCCGATCGCCGTCTGCGGCTTCCTCCTCCTGACCAACCCGGGCTACTTCGCTGCCTTCTTGGAAAACATCATCGGGCTTGCGGCGCTCGTCGTGGGCGCCATCCTCCTCATCGTCGGCTCGGTGTGGATGGCCGCCGTCATCAAAGTGAAGTTCTAGGAGGAACCCATGCCATCACTCATCGCCATAGCGGCAGCGATAGCGATCGCCGGCGGATTCGGAGCGCTCGTAGGGATCCTGGTCGGCGGTCGAGCCCCGCAACACGCCATCGAGGAAGGTGCAGCAGCACCTGTCGTTCCCCGGGGCACTGTGAAAGACAGTCTCCACAAGATCGCGCCTCGCGGCTATCTCACCTGGCTGGAACGCCAGTATGTGCTTGCCGGGCGCCCGGCCGGCTGGACGGTCGACAAAGTCGTCATGGTCAAGCCGCTCGCGGCGGCGGGTGGCGCCGTGCTCGCCCTGTGGTGGATCAGTGGCGACCCGGTGCCGCTGCGCTTCCTTCTCGGTCTCGCCCTGACCGCCCTGTGCTTCTCCGTCCCTGACCTGCTCCTGATGAGCCGGGGGCAGGAACGTCAGGAGAAGATCCAGCTGGCCCTGGCCGACACGCTCGACCAGATGACGATCTCGGTGGAGGCCGGACTCGGCTTCGAGGGTGCGATGGCGAAGGCCGCGACGAACGGCGATGGGCCGCTCGCGGAAGAGTTCATCCGCACCCTGCAGGACATGAGCATCGGCCGCACCCGGAAGGATGCCTACCTCGCACTCGGCGAGCGCACCACGTCGGCCGACCTCCGTCGCTTCACGCGCTCTGTCATCCAGGCCGACACCTACGGGCTCGCCATCGCTGACGTGCTCCGGGTGCAGGCTGGGGAGATGCGCCTGCGTCGCCGGCAGCGCGCGGAGGAGAAGGCCATGAAAGTGCCGGTGAAGGTGCTCTTCCCGCTGGTCTTCTGCATACTGCCGGTGCTCTTCATCGTGCTGCTCACCCCGGCCGTGATCGGCATCGCGAAGGCGTTCTTCTAGGGGGAAGAGCGCCCCGCTCGCCGAGACGGAGCGTTCCGGTCGAGACCGCCAGGCGCGCCCGTCGGTCTCGACCGGAACTGGCTATGTCGGAGCACCACGAATGCCGCGGAAGCCGTTGCCCAGGGTGGTGTGTGGGATATGGCCCCGAAGCGACTGCCTAGCGGAAGTTCACGAACTGCAGGGCGACGTCGAGGTCCTTGCCCTTGAGCAGCGCCATGGTGGACTGCAGGTCGTCGCGGCTCTTCGAGCTCACGCGGATCTCGTCGCCCTGGATCTGGCTCTTGACGCTCTTGGGCGCCTCGTCGCGGATGATCTTGTTGATCTTCTTCGCGTTCTCCTGGTCGATGCCGGCCTTCATCGACGCCTCGATGCGGTATTCCTTGCCGGAGGCGAAGGGCTCGCCGGCGTCGAGGCTGCGGAGTGAGATGCCGCGCTTGATGAGCTTCGCCTCGTAGACCTCGAGGATGGCCTTGACCCGCTCCTCGCTCGTGGCCTTCATCAGCACCTTCTCGCCGCTCGGCTCGATCGACGCCCCGACGTTCTTGAAGTCGTACCGCTGTGCGACTTCCTTCTGGGCCTGGTGGAGCGCGTTGTCCGCCTCCATCTGGTCGACCTTGCTCACGATGTCAAACGTTGAATCAGCCATGCACCCGATTCTAGGCGGCACCCGTTCCGCAGGTGAGGGCGAGGATTTCCGGCAGCGGTTCGGAACCGGTATCCTTAACCGGCGCCTGCGGGCGCATGGCGAGTTACCCAAGTGGCCAAAGGGATCTGACTGTAAATCAGCCGTCGTAGACTTCGGGGGTTCGAATCCCTCACTCGCCACAGGATGAAAAAAGCCACCGGATTCCGGTGGCTTTTTTCATGCCGGCTCAGCACAGAGCGCTGGGCTGGCTCAGAGGCGAAACGATTGCGCGGGTCGGCGTGGGTGTGCGATCATTCCCGTGATCGTGATCCATTCGGCAGGAGGTGAGACCCATGTACGCAGTATCCGTAATGGCGCTCCCCTGCAGGACAGGATCACGCGACTGAGGTAGTCGCAGCAGGGAGTGCCGACAGGCAATTCGCGAAGGGCGACTCCCATGAACACAACATTTTCTTCACGGCCCAACGGCGGGCCAGACAAGCGGGCCCTGGTGCTTGCCGGCGCCGGAGCGGCAGGCAACGCGTGGGAGATCGGCCTCATCGCCGGCCTGTGCGAAGCCGGGCTGGATGTGACCCGGGCCGACCTGATCATCGGCACATCGGCAGGATCCACCGTGGCAGCCCAGGTCACGAGCGGCACACGGCCGGCAGACCTGTACGCGGCAATTCTCGCCGAGGTTCCCCCACTGCGGGCCAGCGACGCCGGACCGCAGGCGCGACGCGCTCCCCATCCCTCCGGGCACACCTACATGGAGTGGTCGAACGGAATCATCGGTTCTGCCGAGGATGCGTCCGACATGCGTCGCCGGATGGGCGCCGCTGCCCTCGAAACGGATGCGTCCAACGGCTCCGGCCCGTCCCGGTGGCGCGACGTCGTTGCGGCTCGGCTTCCCAGCCAGCACTGGCCGCAGCAGCCAGTGCTCATCACGGCGGTCGATGCCCGATCGGGTGAACCGGTCGTGTTCGACAGCCACAGCGGAATCGACCTCGTGGATGCGGTCGCGGCCAGCACCAGCAACGGTTTCGGAGGCGCATACCGGATCGGCGATCACCGGTACATCAACGGCGGGTACCGACGCAGTGAGAACGCCGACCTGGCGGCGGGATGCGGACGGGTGCTCGTGCTGTCGCCGTTCGGCGGCAGGTCACGCATGCCGCTGGAGTGGGGCATGGACCTCGCTACCCAGGTCGCCGAACTTCGTGCCGGGGGCAGCAGGGTTGAGACCGTGTTTCCGGATGACGGCGCGGGTGACGTCTTCAACGTCAATGCGATGGATCCGTCGACGCGCCTGCAGGCCGCACGAGGGGGCTATGAGCAGGGCACAGCGCTCGCCGAGCCGCTCGCAGCATTCTGGGAGTGACGCCCGGAATCCGTCGAACACACTCCCGTCTCGGGGAGCACGAGCTGCACCCGGCGAGCCGCCTCGCTGTTGCCCGCGAGCTCGTCGGCGATGGATCGGACCTGCTCGTAGCCGGTGAGGAGGAGGAACGTGGGGGCGCGCCCGTAGCTCTTCATGCCGGCGATGTAGAAGTTCGCCTCCGGGTGGGCGAGCTCGGCGACGCCGTGCGGGTACACCGTGCCGCAGCTGTGGAGGTTGGGGTCGATGAGGGGCGCGAGCCTCACGGGTGCTTCCACGACCTCGTCGAGCTGCACGCGGAGTTCGCGGAGCATGTCGGTGTTCGGGCGGAAGCCGGTGGCGTTCACGATGATGTCGGCTTCCACGGCCTCCACCTCGCGCCCGCGCCTGCCCAGGGCCCGCACGCGCCCGTCATCCGTTGCCTCGACGTCGTCGATCTCGAACCGGTCGACCAGGGTGACCTTTCCGGCGCGCACGAGGTCATGCACGACGCTGCCGAGCCGTCCGCGCTCCTCGAGGTCGTCGTTCTCAGAGCCGTACACGCGCACCGGACTCGCGTTTCGAATCGCCCACGTCACCGTGGTGCCCGGTGCCTGCCCGGCGAGCTGCGCAAGCTTGATCAGGGTATTGGCGGCAGAGTGGCCGGCGCCGACCACCAGCGCCGCCCTGCCCGCGAAGCGCTCTCGGTCGGCGCCCAGCACGTCGGGGAGCGCGTGGGTCACGTGCGCCCGTGCTGTGTCGCGGCCGGCCGGTTGCAGCCCGCTGGCAAGAAGGCCGTTCGCGGTCGAGTACGTGCCCGACGCGTCGACGACGGCCCGGGCCAGCAGCTGCTCGACGTGCCCGTCCCCGTTCTCGACCCGGATCAGGAACGGCGTGCCGGCACGGCCGGTCGAGCGGGTGCGGTCCATGCCCTGGCGGCTGACCGCAGTGACCGTGCTGCCATAACGGATGCGCGGTGCCAGTTCGGGCGTGGCGGCGAGCGGCTTCAGGTACTCCTCGACGAGCTCCCGGCCGAAGGGGAGGTGACGGGACGAGGGCGGCTGCCAGCCTGTCGGGGCCAGGAGCCGGGCGGCCGCCTCATCGATCAGGTACTCCCACGGCGAGAACAACCTCGTGTGGCCCCACGCCGCGACGGCTGCCCCGGCGGAAGCGCCGGCCTCGAGCACGATCGTGTCGACTCCGCGCTCCAGAAGCTGGGCGGCGGCCGCGAGCCCCACCGGGCCCGCGCCGATGACGGCGACGGGAAGGCCGGTGAGCCGGTCGTGCGCCGTGAGCGCGGGGGCGGGCGCTTCGGTGAGCGTCATGACGGTTTCTTCTTTCTGTCGGCGAAGGTCAGATGGTGACGAGCAGGCGGGCCAGGGAGTCGAGCGCGCCCGGCGCGAGGCGGTAATACGCCCACTGGCCGCGCTTGGACCGGGTGAGGAAGCCCGCCTCGGTGAGGATCTTGAGATGGTGTGACACGGTCGGCTGGGAGAGCCCGAGCGGTTCGATGAGGTCGCATACGCACGCCTCGCCGCCGTCGTGGGCGGCGACCAGCGAAACGAGGCGCAGCCGTGCCGGGTCCGCCAGCGCCTTCATCGACCGCGCCAGTGCCTCCGCGTTCTCCGGCGACAGCGATTCACGGCTGAGGGGAGCGCAGCAGGCGGTGACATCGGTGACCGGAAGGCCCATCGTTGAACTCATAGTGCGATGATGCCCGGTGCATCGATGCTTGTCAATATTCACATTCGTAAATATGCTGGGCGCAAGCGATGCCCGACAGGTCTCAGGAGAAGAAAGCGAGGTGCCCGATGGCCACGAAGCCCAGTGTGCTTTTCGTGTGCGTTCACAATGCGGGGCGGTCCCAGATGGCCGCCGGTTTCATGCGGGCGCTGGCGGGCGACCGCGTCGACGTCCTGTCCGCAGGTTCCGAGCCGAAAGACCAGATCAACCCGGTCGCCGTCCAGGCCATGGCCGAGGAGGGCATCGATATCGCGAACAACGTGCCCGCCATCCTCACGACCGATGCGGTGCGTGACTCCGACGTCGTCATCACCATGGGCTGCGGGGACGCCTGTCCGATCTTCCCCGGCAAGCGGTACGAGGACTGGCAGCTCGACGACCCCGCCGGCCAGCCCCTCGAGGCCGTGCGCCCCATCCGCGACAAGATCAGGCAGCGCGTCAGCTATCTCCTCGCCGAGATCCTCGCCGACGAGGCGAAGCACTAGCGAGTTGGCCGCCTGACTGTTACCTTGTAGTTCTATGTACCTTGCAGCTCTAGGTACGTAGAACGTCACGGTGTGGAAAGGGGCAGCGGATGCGCATCGGAAAAGACCTGGTGGCGGCGGCGGCGACACCGCTGGTGCTCGGCATCCTCGCGGAGGGGGAGTCGTACGGGTACGCGATCCTGCAGCGGGTCAGCGAGCTCTCGGGCGGCGAACTCCAATGGAGCGACGGCATGCTCTATCCGCTGCTGCACCGGCTGGAACGGCTGGGCCACATCGAGTCGACCTGGGGTGAGTCACCCAGCGGGCGTCGCCGCAAGCACTATCGCCTGAGCGCGAGCGGCACCGCCGCCTTCGCCGAGCAACGCAAGCAGTGGGCGGTCGTCGGTGAAGCCCTGCAGCACGTCTGGCACGACGGCCGCGGCACCTCGCTTGCGTTGGGAGGTGCGTGGTGACCTACGACGAACGGGGCGTCGACGAGGCGGGTCGCGACGAGCTGGGCCTCGACGAGCAGATCACGCTTTGGCGAAGCTACATGGCCGACCGCCCGGCGGTCGCCCAGCCGGACGTGGACGAACTCGAAGCCCACCTGCGCGACCAGATCGACGCGCTCACGGCATCCGGCCTCGCCCCCGACGAAGCGTTCCTCGTCGCCGTGCGCCGCCTCGGCAGGATCGACGACCTGTCACGGGAGTTCGCGCGCGAGCACTCCGAACGCCTGTGGAAGCAGCTCGTCATAGGTGAGCCGCACGCAGCCAGGCGGGAACCCGCCGGACTCTGGACGGCACTCCTGCTCGCGATCGCCGCCGGCGTGGGCCTCAAACTCCCCGCCCTGTTCGGCGTCACCCTCTCCAGCGACCCCGATTTCTACCTGCGCAACGCCCCCGTCCTGGTGCTGCCGTTCCTCGCCGCCTACTTCCTCGTTCGCCGGCGCTCCGGCGCGGCGACCGTCGCCGCGGTCGCGGCGTTCTTCATCGCCGCGGCAGTCGTGCTGAACGCCTACCCGTTCGCGGAGGCAGGCGCGACCGAGCCGCTCGCCGTGGTGCACGCGGCCGTCGCGCTGTGGATCGTCACCGGCATCGGCTACGTGAACGGCGATTGGCGGTCGGGCCGGGTCCGCATGGACTACATCCGCTTCACCGGCGAATGGGTCGTCTACTTCGTGCTCATCGCCCTCGGTGGGGGAGTGCTGGCCGCTCTCACCCTCGGGGTGTTCAGCGCCATCGGCATGGACGCGTCGCAGTTCGTCGCAGAATGGATGCTCCCGTGCGGTGCCACCGGCGCGGTCGTCATCGCCGCCTGGCTCGTCGAGGCCAAGCAGAGCGTCATCGAGAACATCGCCCCGGTGCTGACCAAGCTCTTCACGCCACTGTTCACCCTGATGCTGCTGGCGCTCATCGCATCCGCTGTGGTGCAGCACGACTTCATCGACAGCCAGCGCGACTTGCTGATCATCTTCGACGTGGTGCTCATCGTGACCGTCGGCCTGCTGTTGTACTCGATGTCGGCGCGCGACCCCGAGCGCCCGGCCGGCTGGTTCGACACCCTGCAACTGGTCATGGTCGCCGCAGCGCTCGTGGTCGACCTGTTCGTGCTGATCGCCATGATCGGCCGTATCGACGCCTACGGCGCCAGTGCCAACAAGCTCGCTTCCCTGGGTCTCAACCTGATCCTGCTGGTCAACCTGGCCGGTGCGGCCTGGCTGCAACTGCGGTTCGTGCGTGGCACCGTGCGCTACCCGGCGCTCGAGCGCTGGCAGACCTCTTACCTGCCGATCTACCTGGCCTGGGCGGCCATCGTGGTGGCGGTGTTCCCGCCCATTTTCGCGTTCGCCTGACAGGCGGGCGTCGCGTGAGCCCGGCTCGGTGAGCGGATGCCGCCGGCCGGGCACACAGGTACGGTGAAGGCATGACCGCACCGGCTGAGTTTCTCGACATTGCCCGCCAGGCCGCCCTTCGAGGCGGCGAGCTGGCCCTGCGGCGGCGACGCGAAGGCGTGCAGGTCGCGGCGTCGAAGTCCACGCCGGAAGACATCGTCACCCACGCCGACCGCGAGACCGAGGAGCTCATCCGTGACTTCCTCGCCGACGCCCGCCCCGACGACGGTTTCCTCGGGGAGGAGTCCGAAGCGAGCACCGGTTCCTCGGGGCTCACCTGGGTGGTGGACCCGATCGACGGCACCGTCAACTTTCTCTACGGCATTCCGTTCTGGGCGGTCAGCATCGCCCTGGTCGAGGGGGACCCGGACCCGGCGACGTGGAACACGCTCGTCGGCGCGGTGTTCAGCCCGACGGCCGACGAGATGTACACCGCGGCAGCGGGAGGGGGAGCGTTCCTGAACGGTCGTGCCATCGCGGTGAACCAGGGTGTGCAGCTGCCCCTCGCGCTGGTCGGCACGGGCTTCTCGTACAGCGCGCAGCGGCGGGTGCGACAGGCGGATGTCGTGAGCAGCCTCGTCGGCCGCGTGCGGGACATCCGTCGCCTGGGCGCTGCGTCGCTCGATCTGTGCGCGGTCGCGGCCGGCCGCCTCGACCTGTTCTACGAGCGCGGCCTGAACCCGTGGGACCTCGCGGCCGGCGCGCTCGTCGCCCGCGAAGCCGGGGCGAAGGTGGGCGGCTTCGACGGCCGGCGCGAGGGCAGCGACCTTCTGATCGCGGCCGCGCCCGATCTCTACGGCACGATGGAGCCTGTCCTGGCCGGTCTGTTCCGCACGTTCATGGAGGACGACGACGACACGGAATGATGTCCCCCATGCGGGAACCCCCGCTTCGGGGGTGATCCTCCGGCGTCGTCTTGGCGAAGACGGGGAGGGCGGGTTAACCTTTATGAAGTCGTTATTTCGGAGCCCGGCCGGAATGAGATCCACCGTTGCCAGCGTCCACCGAAAGACCTCACTTTGTCACGTCACTCCTCGTCACCGGCTGCCGGTGTGAGTGAACCCTCCCTGGAGGGCATGACGGAGGCGACGACGCCGACGACTGCCGCGATCGTCATCGAGGGAGTCACCGCGTCGACCGAGCGGCCCCTCTCGCGCCGCGAGCTGCGAGAGCGTGAACGCCGGCAGCAGAGCGTCGTGCCTCGTGAGATCGCCGACACCGTCGAAAACACCCCCCGCGAGGTTGCGGCCCCGGCGTCGGCGGATGCCCACCACGACGACTACGAGCGCGTGCTCACGGGCGTGCCGACCCGTACGACGGAGATCCCGCTGCCCTCCCGCGCGGCGCTCCGGAGCGCGCGACGCGCGACGGAGTCGGAGGAGTCCGCGGAAGGGGCGGTGCTCTCGACCGTCCCGGCGCCCCGCAGCACTCACGCAGCAGCGTCCGTGTCGCTTCCCGCCACCGCTCCGCTGCCGATCATCGCGACCCCCGTGGTCAGCCTCGCGCCGGCGGCGCCTGCGCCCCTGGACGTGCCGGGCCTGCTTCAGACGACCGCACCGGCCGAGGCGCAGTCTGTCACCCAGCGCCGCGCTCGCGCCCGTTCCGCTCGGCCGGCCGCCGGCCACCGCACGCGTCCGCCCCGCACACGTTGGGTGCCGACCCGCCGTGGCGCCGCCAAGGGCGTCACCGTGGCGGCGATGACGATCGTCGCCCTGATGGCCGTCTCGACGTCCGTTCCCGCGGAGGCGCTCCTCTCGTTCGAGGACGTGCAGTCCGCCGCCGTCGCCGCGCGGCAGACCGACGCGGGCGCGCCCTCGCAGACCCTCAACCTCGCCAGCGGCCCCGACATCATCTCCGTGCAGCGTGACGGCTACGAGTCGCAGACGGTCGCGGAGGTGGCGGCGGCCAGCGGCATCCGCTTGGAAGCAGACTTCACCAACAACCCCAACGGCACCATCCAGTGGCCGTTCGCGGTCGGTGTGCACATCGGCGACCACTTCGGTTATCGCGACTGCGCCGGCTGCTCGGCGAACCACCACGGCCAGGACTTCAACCCCGGCTTCGGCGCCCCGATCCAGGCGATTGCCGACGGTGTCGTGCACTACACCGAGGATGGCGAGGGCAGCCTCGGCGTGCACATGGTGATCGACCACCACATCGACGGCGAGCTGGTCTCGAGCGTCTACGCCCACATGGAGCACGGCTCGATGCAGTTCCGGGAGGGCGACCACGTCAAGGTCGGCGACGTCATCGGCTACACGGGCAACACCGGCATGTCGACCGGGCCCCACCTGCACTTCGAGATCCGCATCGGCGGCATCGACGGAACGTACGTCGACCCGCTCGAGTGGCTCTACGCGCACGTCGACTGACCCGTCACCCGCCGCCTCGCCGCCCGCGCCCGCCGCGTCGCCCGCGCCCGCCGCGTCGCCCGCGCCCCGTGAGGGGTCGGCTTTACCTAGTGCCGGCTCGAGACGACTAGGTAAAGCTGTCCCCTCACGCTGGGAACGGGCGCGTGCGGCGGGGCGGGGCGGGGCGGGGCCGGACGAGGGTCAGGGGCGGGTCAGGGGCGGGCGAGCCAGACCGTCGTGTCGGGCGGGAGGGTGCGACCGGTGATCGCCTCGCTCGCGAGCAGCACCTCGCCCGACGGCAGGGCGACGGATGCCGTTCCGGTGTTCGCGACGACCGTCACGTCGCCGTTGCCGATCGCCAGCACCTCGTCGCCGAAGCCGCCCCGCCAATGCAGGCTGCCCGCGCCGAGAGCGTGCTCGCGACGGAGACGCAGCGCCCGCTTGTACAGTTCCAGCGTCGAGCCCGGGTCCCCGGCCTCCACGTCGCGCGCGAACCGGGCCCACTCGGCGGGCTGGGGCAGCCAGCTGGCGCCCGTGGGCCCGAAGCCATATGACGGGGCGTCGGCTTCCCAGGGGATCGGCACGCGGCATCCGTCTCGGCCATAGCGCTCGCCGCCGCTGCGGAACCAGGTGGGGTCTTGGCGGGCGGAGTCGGGGAGGTCGATGACCTCGGGGAGTCCGAGCTCCTCGCCCTGGTAGATGTAGCTGGAGCCGGGCAGCGCGAGCATGAGCGCGGTCGCGGCGCGGGCGCGCCGCAGGCCGACGACGGGGTCGGGGAGCCCCTTCGACCGTGGCCCCAGCCCGTGACCCTGCAGGTTCGTGGCGGTGACAGCCAGGCGCGACGCGTGCCGCACCACGTCGTGGTTGGAGAGCACCCAGGTGCTCGGCGCACCGACCGATGAGAAGGCGGCCAGCGACTCGTCGATGACCTGCCGGAGCGGCTTGGCCGCCCACGGCGTCTCGAGGTACGGGAAGTTGAACGCCTGGTGCATCTCGTCGGGGCGCACCCAGTCCGCCACCTTGGCGAGCGGCGACACCCAGGCTTCGGCGGCAAGGATGCGCTCGCCCGGGTATTCGTCAAGAATCGTGCGCCAGTCGCGGAAGATGTCGTGCACGCCTGCCTGGCCCCAGTACGGCGGGCTGTCGGCGGGTTCCTCGCTCATCCCCGGCTCGAGGGTGGCGGTCCCGCCGCCCATGCTGCCGCCCTCGGCCGGCGGCGTGTAGTCGGGAAGGCCGGCGGCCTTGATCATGCCGTGGGCCACATCCACCCGGAACCCGTCGACACCGCGGTCGAGCCAGAACCGCAGGATTCCGCGGAACTGCTCGCGCACCCATGGGTTCTCCCAGTCCAGGTCGGGCTGCGACGAGTCGAACAGGTGCAGGTACCACTGGCCGGGCGTTCCGTCGGCCTCGGTGACCCGGGTCCACGCCGGACCGTCGAAGACCGACTGCCAGTTGTTGGGCGCCAGCTCCCCGTTCTCGCCCCGGCCGTCACGGAAGATGTAGCGGCCGCGCTCCTCGCTTCCCGGTCCGGCGGCGAGCGCAGCCTGGAACCAGGAATGGTCGCTCGAGGTGTGGTTGGGCACCAGGTCGGCGATCACACGGATGCCGCGTGCATGGGCCTGCTCCAGCATCCGGTCGAAATCGGCGAGGGTGCCGAACAGCGGGTCGACGCCGCAGTAGTCGGCGACGTCGTACCCGGCGTCGCGTTGCGGCGACGGGTAGAAGGGGGAGAGCCAGATGGCGTCGACGCCGAGGTCGGCGAGGGCGGGGAGCCGGCGGGTGATGCCGGCGAGGTCGCCGAGGCCGTCGCCGTCGGCGTCGGAGAAGGAGCGCGGGTAGATCTGGTAGATGACCGCGGTGCGCCACCACTCCGAGGGCGACGAGTCGCTCGCGGGGCTTGGCGCCGCGTCCACCGCAGGTCCGGCGGTCGTGTGCGTCGCCTCCCCGTATGCCGCGCGCTCTGCAGTGTCTGTTGCCGTGTCTGCCATGTGCGCCACCTTACGTCGAGGTGCCGCCGACGCGAAAACCGGGGTACGCGCGCGCGGTCTACGGGTGGCCCGGAGTGATGATATTCTGTACCGGTTGCCAAAACGGCAGCGGTCTCCCGCGCGGAGACGCTGCCCCCTTAGCTCATTGGTAGAGCACTTCCTTGGTAAGGAAGAGGTAGTGGGTCCGATTCCCACAGGGGGCTCAGGCTTGGTACTGGTTTCGACCGGACCCGGTCGTGGCGGGGTAGCTCAGGTGGTTAGAGCACACGGCTCATAATCGTGGTGTCGCGGGTTCAAGTCCCGCCCCCGCTACAAAACCCCCCCCGGAATCCAACGGTTCCGGGGGATTCGTGCGTTGGGGCGGTGTTCGCCGGCGACGCTGGCCACATCGGGGTGGTCCGGATTAGAGTCGGCGCATGTGCAGGAACATTCACACGCTCCACAATTTCGAGCCGGCCGCCTCGTCTGACGAGGTCCACGCCGCGGCCCTGCAGTATGTGCGCAAGATCGCCGGGACGACGAAGCCGTCGAAAGCGAATCAGGCGGCATTCGACCAGGCCGTGGAGGAGATCGCCCACCTGACGCAGCACCTGCTGGACGACCTCGTCGCCACGACGCCGCCCAAGAACCGCGAAGAGGAGGCGGACAAGGCGCGGGCACGCGCTGTCAGGTCCGGCAGATACGCGGCGGCGTAGCGCGATCAGGTCATGTCGCCCGTGGCGGGAACCGAACCGGTCGGCGCGTAGCGCAGCAGCACGGCGCCGTGTTCCGACGGCGCGCCGGCAGAGAGCAGCCGTAACGAGGTGGGCGGTCCGTCGTGGGTGAACAGGCGCTTGCCCGCACCCACGACGATGGGATACACCCAGAGGTTCAACTGATCGAACAGGTTCCGCGCCACGAGGGTGCGGGCGAAGTCGATGCTGCCGATCACGTGGATCTCGCGGTGCCGCTCCCGCAACACAGACAGCTCCTCGTCGAGGTCGCCGCCCACCAGGTGCGAGTCACGCCAGCTGAGTTCGGGCGTGCCGCGCGATGCGACGTACTTCGGGATCGAGTCGAACTTCCGGGCGATCTCCCCAGCTCCGCTGTCAAGCTGGTGCGGCCAGTAGCCGGCGAAGATGTCGTAGGTGCGCCGGCCCAGCAGCAGGGCGTCCATGGCCGTGATCCCCTCGTCCACCTGCGCACCGACCGTGTCGTCGATGAGCGGTGCCTGCCAGCCGCCGAAGGCGAATCCCCCCTCCGTGTCCTCTTCGGGGCCACCGGGAGCCTGCGCGACTCCGTCGAGGGTCGTGAACAGGTCGATGTGTATGCGTCCGGTCATGGATTATCTCCTTTGAATCCCCCGCCTGGGCGACAATCGTGGTCACGCACACCGGTGCGTGTCAAGGCCGCCCCGGTGACTCCCGTCGGTGACGCACGAGACAATGGATGGCGTGACCGAGACTGAACAAGCCGCGACCGGCGCCGGACTCGTCGTCGGCGACGATGGCCGTGCCCGGCCGTTGTGGGCATCCGTCGACCCGATGCTGCGCGCCTATTACGACACGGAGTGGGGCCTGCCGGTGCGCGACGAGCACGGCGTCTACGAGCGACTGAGCCTGGAGGCGTTCCAAGCCGGCCTGTCGTGGGCGACGATCCTGCGCAAGCGGGCCGCGTTCCGCGCCGCATTCGCGAACTTCGACCCCGACGTGGTCGCGGAGTTCACGGATGCCGACGTGGCCCGGTTGCTCGCCGACGCCGGCATCGTGCGCAATCGGCTGAAAATCCTCGCCGCGGTCACCAACGCGAAGGCGACCGTCGCTCTCCGCGACGAGGGCGGACTCGCCGACTTCGTCTGGTCGTTCCAGCCTCCCGAAACGCCGCGCCCCCGCTCGCACGCGGAGGTGCCCACGACCTCTCCGGAGTCCGTCGCCCTCTCGAAGGCGCTCCGAAAGAAGGGCTTCGCGTTCGTCGGCCCGACAACGATGTTCGCGCTCATGGAGGCGATCGGCATGGTCGACACGCACCTCGTCGGCAGCCACCGCCGCGGCACCTCCGGGGTGTGGCCGGGCGAGTGACCGCGAGCCCGGCCCGGCTCAGCCGCTCCGCACGACCGCGGAGGCGACCACCAGGTCTTCCCAGGACATCCCCGAGCTCTTGAACACGCGCGGGCGGTTGCGGTCGACCGCGAGGGCGCCGGTCACGATGTCGCGCATCGGAACAAGCGAGAACGGGTCCAGCGTGCCCTCGTCGACCGCCATGATCACGTCGCCCGCCTCGCGCAGGGCAACCGCCCGGTCCTCCACGACGACCTGCGCGCGGCCCATCAGCGCTGAGTCCAGCTCTCGCACGCCCGGTTCGTGTGATCCGACGGCGACGACGCACGCGTCATCCGCCACCAGCGTGCCATCGAACAACGGATGCCGCGCCGTCGTCGCGCAGACCACCACCTGTGCGTCGGCCACGGCATGGACCGTCCCCACCCGGGCGTCCAGGCCCTCCACGCCGAGCCGCTCCACGAGCTCCTGCGCCCGAGACGCGTTCCGACCCACCACGGTCACCCGCTCGATGCTCCGGATCGCCCGGATGGCCTGCACGTGCCCGAGCGCCTGTGGCCCGGAGCCGAAGACGACGAGGTGCCGGGTCGCCGCCGGCGCCAGCAGGTCGGCGGCGGCGGCCGAGACCGCCGGGGTGCGCAGGGTGGTGAGCGCCGCGCCGTCCAGGAGGGCGGTCGGGGTGAGCGTGGCGGCATCCATCAGCAGGTAAGTGCCCTGGATCCGTTCGAGCCCGCGCTCGGCGTTGCCAGGTGCGACCGTGGCGACCTTCACGCCCACGAAGTCGCGGGATTCGCTCGGCATCAGCAGCAGCTGGCCGTTTGTGACGTCGAGCACCCCGCGGTGGAAGTCGGACGCCGGATCGACGCCGCCCCGGAGCGCGTCCTGCACCGCGCGCACCGCGCCCTCGAAACCGAGGGCGAAGACGTCGTCGGCCCCGAACCACCGGGGCGCCCCGGCGCTCACCGCAGCACCAGCCCGGTGCCGATGGGGTCGTCCGGGTCGAGAACGAACGCATGTTCGCCCGTGCGGTACGCCATCCCCTCCACCTCCGGAATAACCGCGCCTCTGATCGCGGAGGAGCCGGCGTCGACAGAGGCCGGGCCCCGCACCCGCCCCAGGAACCGGGTGCCCGCAATCGAGTCATGCGTGAGCACCTGCCCGGGAGCCAGGCGGCCGGCGTCGGCCAGCAGCGCGATGCGCGCCGCGCTGCCCGACCCGCAGGGGGAGCGGTCGATCCGGCCGTCGGCGAAGACGGTGACGTTGCGCTGGTGTGGTCCCTCGGGCGAGTCGCCGAGGTCGTCGTAGATGATGGTTCCGTAGACGCCGCTCAACCGGTCGTCGAGCGGATGCCGCGCCAGCCGGCTGTCGTTCAGCGCCCATTTGATCTCCCGGCCGAGTTGCAGCAGCCGGACGTAGTCCGCCGGTACGACGGAGAGGCCCAGCGCCTTCGCCTCCACGCTCGCGTACAGCGCGCCGCCGAAGGCGAGGTCGGCCTCGACGGGTCCGACGCTCGTGGCCACCTCGATGCCGCGGGCCACCGGGTAGGACGGCACGTTCTCGAACAGCACCCCGGTGACGACGCCTGCCTCGCAGCGCACGTGGGCGACGACGCGGCCGGAGGGGACATCCATCGTGACAGGCGTCACCCCGTCGGTGGCTGCGGCGACCCGGCCGCTCTGCACCGCCCAGACGCCGAGCGCGATGGTGCCGTGCCCGCAGGCGGTCGAGTAGCCGTCGCCGTGCCAGAAGAGCACACCGAAATCCGCCCCGTCATCGTCGGGAGGAACGATGAACCCGCCGTACATGTCGGCATGGCCGCGCGGTTCCCGCACCAGGAGCTGCCGAATGGCGTCGACGTCGCCGGACTGCTGGGCGAACACGCGCCGCTCGGCGACGGTTGCACCCGCGATATCGACGGGCACCTCCGGCACGATGCGGAACGGTTCACCTGCGGTGTGGTAATCGACAGTTCGCACCCGAGAAGTAATGTGCCACATATCATGATCGTAGTGACTCGGGATGCCTGTGGGCGAGCAGTTCGATTCGCCGCAGCCGCATCGTTATCGAGGAGTGAGGAGAACCATGGCACAGGCAATCCGCAAGGTGGAGCAGGTGCTGAGCCTGCGGAACCGCATCGGCGAGTCCTTGTCCGACGCGATCATCTCGGGTGAGCTCGCTCCCGGCACCCTGGTGTCCGTGCCCACCCTGGCCGCCCAGTTCGCCGTGTCGGCCACGCCGGTGCGTGAAGCCATGCTCGACCTCGAACAACGCGGCTTCGTCGCATCCGTTCGCAACAAGGGGTTCCGTGTCACCGACGTGAGCGAGCAGGACCTGCGCGAGATCATCGAACTCCGCCAAATGCTGGAGGCGCCGGCCATGCGAGCGCTCGCGGGCAGCTTCCCCCTCGAGACGCTCCCGAGATGGCGTGCCATGGCCGACGAGATCGCCATGCACGCCGAAAAGGCGAACCTCACCGGGTTCATCGAGCGCGACCGCGACTTCCACCTCGGGCTGCTGGCGGAGTACGGGAACGCGCGGCTGGTCGACATGGTGCGCGAGCTCCGTACCCAGACGCGCATGGTGAACCTCGCCCGCATGACGCACAGTCTTGAGCTGCCCGAGTCGGCGAGGGAGCACCACCGCATGCTTGACCTCCTGGAACAGGGCGACGGCGAAGGTCTTGAGGCCCTGACGCTGCACCACCTGGAGCACATCGTGGGCTGGTGGGCCGGGAGCCATCTCGCGGCATCCGTCTGACCTGCTCGCCACAGCCCAAGGGAAGCGATGCGGGGAAAACAGTCGATGATCCCGCTGACGTGCACGGATCCGGCCGTCCGCGGGGAGTGCAGCGCACGAATGTGACGAGAATGTAATATGTCACCTATTATTGGAACGCCGACTGCCAGTAACGTAAAGGCAGTGGCGACGCGATAGTGTTACCCGGTTGTCACCATCAAAGGAGAGGCAGACAATGAACTTCGCACGACGTAGCACCCTGATCCTGGGCATCGCGACAGCGGTGGCCCTCGGCACGGCCGGCTGTAGCGGCGGCCTGCTGGGCGGAGGTGGCAGCGATGACACCGGCAGCACCAGCGGCGGCGAGAGCGGCCCGATCAAGCTCGGCATGGTCATCCCCATCTCGGGCAGCAGCGCCCCGACGGGTGAGTACATGAAGAACGGCGCAACCATGGCCGTCGACGAGATCAACAAGGACGGCGGCGTCAACGGTCGCCAGCTCGAGCTCCTCGTCGAAGACGAGGCCTGTGACGCTCAGCAGTCCGTCGCGGCGGCCAACAAGGTCGTCTCCAACGGCGCCGTGGTGTCGGTCGGCGGCTACTGCTCGGGCGCCACCCTGCCGGAGATCCCGATCTTCCAGAAGGCCGGCATCCCGATGATCATCCCGGCCGCGAACTCGCAGGACCTGGTGAATCAGAACGCCAAGAACGTCTTCCTGATCAACGGAACCGGCAAGCAGCAGTCATCCGCTGCCCTGAAGTTCATGAAGAAGCAGGGTTACAAGACGGTCGCGATCGTCGACGACAACACCAGCTACTCCAAGGACATCAACACCGAGACCAAGAAGCAGATCGAGGAGGACGGGTCGATCGACGTCGTCCTGAGCACCTCGGTGACCGCCGGTGAGAGCGACTACTCCGCCGTCGTGCGCGACATCATGCAGGCCAAGCCCGACCTCGTCTACTGGACGGGGTACTACCAGGAGGGCGGCCTGATCATCAACCAGCTGACGAAGGCCGGTTTCCAGGGTGACATCATGGTTGCCGACGGCAGCGTCGACGCATCGCTCGTGAAGATCGCCGGCGGGGCGGATGGCGTGTACGCCACGATGACCCAGACCCCCGACACCATCAAGGGAGCCGAAGACTGGATCGCCAACTACAAGGACAAGTTCGGATCGGCCCCTGGCCCGTACTCCACGCAGTCCTACGACGCGGTGCGCCTCGCCGCCGAAGCCATCAAGAAGGCCGGCAGCACCGACGGTGACGCCATCATCAAGGCGCTCGAGGGCATCGACGGATTCCAGATGTTCTCCGGCCCGCTGAAGTTCACCCCCGAGCACACGCTGTCCAGCGGTGGGTTCGTGATCCTGCAGGTCAAGGATGGAAAGTTCGTCCTCGCGGACGACCTCGCCTCCTGATCCGAGTCGACGGATGCCGTAGCCGGCGCACACGCGCCGGCCGCGGCATCCGTCGCCCTGGTTTCGAAACGCCCTTGCTCCGAATGGATGACGCATGACTCAACTACTTTGGGACGGCCTCTTCGTCGGCTCGTTCTATGCCCTGATCGCGCTGGGCTACAGCATGGTCTACGGCATCATCAAACTGCTCAACTTCGCGCACGGTGACATCTACATGCTCGGCGCGTTCATCGGTTTCGCCGCGCTGACCTCCTTCGGCGGCATCCCGGCGTCGCTCTCGATCGGTGCGCTCATCGTCGTGATGATGCTCAGCATGCTGCTCACCGGCGGCGCGGGCGTGCTCATCGAGCGTCTCGCCTACCGGCCGCTGCGCGGGGCACCCCGGCTCGCGGTGCTGATCACCGCGGTCGGCGTCTCGTTCTCGCTGGAGTACGGGGTGGCCGCGATCGCAGGGCCGAACCCGCGGGCCTTCCCGGTGCGACTCGAAGGCGACGTCTTCGACGTGCTCGGCGCCCGCATCTCTCTGCCGCAGATCATCCTCATGCTCATCGCGGCCGCGCTCATGGTGCTGCTGAACTTCTACATTCAGAAGACGTCCACCGGTCGGGCCATGCGGTCCATCTCCCTCGACCGCAACGCGTCGCTCCTGATGGGCATCAACGTCAACGCCGTGATCACGCGCACCTTCTTCATCGGCTCCGCGCTCGCCGGAGCCGCCGGCGTGATGGCCGGCGCGTACTACGGCAAGATCGACTTCCTCATGGGCTTCATCATCGGCCTCAAGGCGTTCACGGCGGCTGTCATCGGCGGCATCGGCAATATCAAGGGCGCCATGCTCGGCGGCTTGGTGCTCGGCCTCGTCGAGGCATTCGGGTCGGAATGGTTCGGCGGCCAGTGGCGCGATGTCTTCGCCTTCGGTGTGCTCATCCTCTTCCTCACCCTTCGGCCTACCGGAATCCTGGGCGAACGCGTTACGGAGCGTGTCTGATATGAGCACCAGTGTCGACAAGACCCGCACCCGCCCGCGCTCGAACAGTGCCGGCGCCAAGCTCTCACGCTTCATGGAGAGCCCGAAGATCGGATGGGTGGCGTTCGCGATCGCGCTGCTCATGCCGTTCATCATCGCCACGCCATACGCGCTGAACGTCATGACGACGGCGGCGATCTTCGTGCTACTCGCTTCGGGCCTCAACATCGTCGTCGGGTACTGCGGCCTGCTCGACCTGGGATACATCGCCTTCATGGCGGTCGGCGCCTACACGGCCGGCATCGTCGCCAAGTCGTTCCAGCTGCCGCTGCTGTTCACCATTCCCGCGGTGATCGTGATGACCATCCTGGCCGGCCTCATCATCGGCGCCCCAACGCTCCGCCTTCGCAGCGACTACCTCGCGATCGTCACGCTGGGCTTCGGGGAGATCACGCGCATCACGGCGAACAACCTCAGCATCACGGGCGGTCCGTCGGGCATCTTCGGCATCCCGGGGCTGCTTGAGATCGGCGGCATCGACCTGCAGGAACCGGCGATCTTCTACTACGTCACCGTGGTCGTCGTGGCGCTGTTCGTGCTCGCGGCCGCCCGACTCGGCAAATCGCGGCTCGGCAGGGCCTGGCGGTTCGTGCGTGAGGACGAAGACGCAGCCGAGGCGATGGGCATCCACACCTACAAGGTGAAGCTGATGGCCTACATCTTCGGTGCCATCTGGGGCGGCTTCGGCGGCATCCTCTTCGCCGCGCACCTCACGGCCGTGTCACCGCAGAGCTTCGTCTTCCTCCAGTCGGCGCTCGTGCTGATGGCCGTCGTCCTCGGCGGCATGGGGAACATGCGCGGAGTCGTGATCGGCGCGCTGGTGATCAGCCTGCTGCCCGAGCTGCTGCGCGACCTCTCCGACTACCGGTACCTCGCGTTCGGCATCCTGCTCGTGGTCGTCATGGTGTTCCGGCCGCAGGGCTTCTGGCCGGCGCGCGGGTTCGAACCTGAGCGACCGGCTCCCAACGAGGCGGCCACCGAATCCGAACCGGCGCCCCCGAAGGAGGCCATCCGATGACCGCTGTGCTCGAGGTCAAAGACCTGCAGATCGGCTTCGGCGGTGTGAAGGCCGTCGACGGGCTGTCGTTCTCGGTGCACGAGAAGGAGATCATCGCGGTGATCGGCCCGAACGGTGCCGGCAAGACCAGTGCCTTCAACTGCATCACCGGCTTCTACAAGCCCACGGCCGGGTCGGTCACGCTCAAGGGCCAGAACATCACCGGCAAGCGCCCGGCTGACATAGCGGCCGCCGGGGTGACCCGCACGTTCCAGAACCTGCGGTTGTTCCCCGACCTCACCGTGCTGGACAACGTGCGCGCCGGCATGCACCTCTACGGCGGTCAGAGCTGGTTCGACGCCATCCTGCACACGCCCCGGTTCCGGCGAAGCGAGAACCGCTACAGCGACGAAGCGCACCACTGGCTCGATTTCGTCGGCTACCGCGGGCCGCGCGGCGTGCCCATCCGTAACCTTTCCTACGGCCAGCAGAAGCAGGTGGAGATCGCCCGCGCCCTGGCGCGCAAGGCCGACCTGCTGCTCCTGGACGAGCCGGCGGCCGGACTGAACTTCTCGGAGAAGCAGGTTCTGCTGTCACTGTGCCGGCGCATCCGTGAGCTGGGCACCGCAATCGTGCTGATCGAGCACGACATGGGGTTGGTGATGGAACTGTCGGAGCGGATCGTGGTGATGAACTTCGGTCGCGAAATCGCCGACGGCACGCCCGCCGAGGTCAAGGCGAACCCGGCGGTCATCGAGGCGTATCTCGGCAAGGACGACGAGGAGGTGCCTTCGCATGGCGATGCTTGAGTTCGACGATGTCGAGGTGTTCTACGGCAAGGTGCAAGCGCTGCGCGGCATGAACCTGCGTGTCGATGAGGGGGAGATCGTCGCCCTGCTCGGCAACAACGGTGCCGGCAAGACCACGACCCTCTCGACCGCGTCGGCGCTCGTGAGGGCGCACGCGGGCCGGGTCGCCTTCAACGGCCAGGACGTGACGAGGGCGCACCCGTGGAACGTCGTATCGGCGGGGCTCATCCACGTTCCCGAAGGGCGCCGGATTTTCAGCACCCTCACGGTTCTGGAGAACCTCCAGCTCGGCGGCTACCTCGTGAAGGAACGCGGTCTCGTCGCGAAGCGCATCGAGCGGGTCTACGAGCTGCTGCCGCTGCTGGCCGAGCGCCGGACGCAGCAGGGCGGCACCCTCTCCGGCGGCGAGCAGCAGATGCTGGCCATCGGTCGGGGGCTCGTGGCCGGCCCGAAGATGCTCATGCTCGACGAGCCCTCCATGGGGCTCGCGCCGCTCATCGTCAACCAGGTGATGCAGGTGATCTCCGAGATCCGCGATCAGGGCACCACCGTGCTGCTCGTGGAGCAGAACGCCCGCGCCGCGCTCAAGGTCACCGACCGCGCATATGTGATCGACGGCGGCGCCACCACGATCGAGGGCAGCGCGCGCGACCTGATGGCCGACTCGAGGATCATCGACGCCTATCTCGGTGCCTGATGGCGGCATCCGTTGCCCTGCACCTCACTCCCGAGGATGAGGCGAAGCTTGACGGCAGCTGGGGCGAGGGCATGGCGATGGCCATGCGCATCGTCGTGGCGCTCGCCCGGCTGTCGCAGGCGCCGCGGCTGATCGACGTGGCGTCCGCGCACATCGACGGATGCCTGTATCACGGCCAGGCCGGACTGGACTTCGCCGAGAAGCTGGTGCATCTCGGCGCCACGGTGGCGGTGCCGACGACGCTGAACGTGAGCTCGCTCGACCTCCTGCATCCGGGCCTGGTGCGCCTTGAGGCTGCCGAGGCGGGGCCGGCGCGGCGGCTGATGGACGCGTATGTGGCGCTGGGGGCGCGGGCGACGTGGACATGCGCTCCCTACCAGATCTCCTCACGCCCCTCCTGTGGAACGGACATCGCCTGGGCGGAATCCAACGCCATCGTCTTCGCGAACTCGGTGCTCGGAGCCCGCACCGCCCGCTACGGAGACTTCATGGACATCGCGGCCGCCATCACGGGTCGTGCGCCCTTCATCGGCTTGCATGTCCCGGCGAATCGGGTGCCGACGCTCGAGATCGACTGCTCCGCGATCGGGGCGCATGTGCTGGCAACGGATGCCGCGTGGGCGGCACTCGGGTTCGCCGTCGGCCGCGCGGCCGCGGAAGAGGTCTGCATTCTCACCGGCATCGACCCGGCGTTCGTCGACGAGGACCGGCTCAAAGCGCTCGGGTCGACCGCTGCGTCGAGCGGTGGGGTGGCGTTGTTCCATGTGGCCGGCTCGACGCCGGAGGCCGTTGTCGCCGGAGTGGCGTGGCCGGTGCCGGGCACCCGCAAGGTGGCCATCACCGCTGATGCCCTGCGGGCGGCACGCGATGAACTCACCACCGCAGCCGGGGTGGGCGGGCAACTGGACGCGGTGTCGCTCGGCACACCGCACTTCTCGCTCACCGAGTTCGCGAAGCTCGCAGAGGTGCTGGACGATGGCGTGCCATTCGACCCTGGCTGCCAGGTGTGGATCTCGACATCGCGCGCGGTGCTCGCGGCGGCCCAGGAACAGGGCTACGCCGAGGTGTGTGAGCAGGCCGGCGCGCGGTTCGTGGTCGACACCTGCACCTATCTGGTGCCGATCCTCTCCGAATCGGTGCGGACCGCCATGACGACGTCGGGCAAATGGGCCTGGTATGCACCGGGGAACCTCGGCATCGATGTCGTGTTCGGCACGCTTGAGGAATGCGTCGCGTCAGCGCGCGCCGGGAAGGTGGTGCGTGATGAGTCTGCCTGGGAGTGACACCGGTGAGCATGACGGCCACACGGCCGCAGCGGATGCGCCGGCGCGCGTGACCGGCGAGACCCTCTGCGTCGGCGCTGGCAGCGGTGAGGTGCTCCGGCTCGACGAACCGTTGTCGCTCTGGGGCGGCACCGACCTCGCCACCGGGCGCATCATCGATGTGCACCACCCGCAGCACGGCATCTCGATCGCCGGGCGGGTGCTGGTGATGACGGCGTCGCGCGGGTCGAGCTCGTCGTCGAGCGTGCTGGCCGAGCAGATCCGCGCCGGGGTCGCGCCGGCTGCGATCCTCCTCGGAACGCGCGACGCCATCCTGACCCTCGGCGCCATCGCGGCGGCGGAGGTGTATCAGGTGCGACTTCCCATCGTCCTCATGGATGCTGCAGAGATCGCCGCTGTGCCCGCATCCGGGCCGGTGGACGTGCGCGCGGAGCCCGGCCAGGCGACCGTCAGCTGGTAGCCGCGGAACAACTACGCGTTGTGGGTCTGTTCGAGTTGGTCGGTGAGGCGGGTGGGTGATTTGGTGGCGGGTCGCCATCGTCCGGTTCTGTCGATCCAGGGCGGGGCTTTGATCTGTGGTGACCCGTCGATCATGCGGATCTCCCACCCCGAGGTCTCGATGGTGCGGTGGTGGAACCAGCAGAGGCACACGCCGTTGCTGGTGTGGGTGGGTCCGCCGTCCCGGTCGGGCCAGACGTGGTGGATTTCTGTCCACGCGGCGGGGATGTCGCAGCCGGGGATGATGCAGCCGCCGTCGCGGAGCATGATGGCGCGGCGTTGGGCCCGGTTGAAGGTGCGTTCCTTCGTGCCGAGTTCGACGATCTTGCCGTTTTTCTTGAGGACGACTTTTTGGAGTCCGCCGGCGCAGATCATCTGCCGCACCGCGTCCATCGAGATCGGTGTCTCCACCCCGTCGATGTGACCCACACCCCGGTTCGCTGCCAGGTCTTCCTGGCGGACGCTGACCAGCACGGTGGGGGCGTCTCCGGCGATGGTGGGGGTTTCGGTGGCTTTCGCGGCGGTGGCGACGATGACGGCGAAGATATCGTGCCGCTTCTGGTCGGGCGTGCGCGTGTCACCCGGGTCGCGGGTCTCACCGCGGGCGGCGAGTTCTTCGTCGATGAACGCGACCGGGGCGGTGCGCGGGCTCATATACGCGTCGATGACGCGTTTGGCGGCAGCGGCGGTCTCGGGCATCAGCATCCCCGTCACCGGGATCAGGCCGCCGTGTTCCCGCCCGAAGCGCAGGCCCCGGTTCTGCATGGCCTGTACTTCGCGGGGCTCTGCCCCGTCGGGGTCGAGGTGCGCCAGCCAGAGGGCCGCCTGGACGCGGGAGAGGTCCGCGGACACCGGCACCCCGCTGTCTTCCCCGTTGTCTTCCCCGCTGTCTTCGGTGGTGCCGGTCGCGGCGGCGACGAGGGCCGCCTCGGCCAGGCCGAGCTGGTCGGGGTGCACGCGCGGCAGTGCCGGGGTGAGCACGGTGATGATCGCGTCCGCCCCATCCAACCCCAGTGCCCCCGCCGCGACCGCCGCGCCGATGACGGGGAACGCCGCCGGGATCGGTTCCCCGGTCAGGGTCATCCCGCGCTGGAAGTTCTTGCCGAGCCGGAGCCTTCGCCGCACCGTCGCCCCGGAGACCAGGGTGACGCGCTCGAGGAGTTCGACCTCGTTGCGGCAGCCCTTCCGCGTGGAGAGCTTCTTCTCCAGAAGCTCCGGCCGGGACCGGTGACTGATATCCGACGCCACCGCGACCCGGTGCGCGTCCACCAGCCGGCCCAGCTTCTCGACCGCCCCCGCGAAGCGCAGCGCCTGCTCGTCGTTCAACCCGCCGGCCGTCCCCACCGGCACCGTCTCCAGCAGCGTCGCGG
>NZ_RDSR01000015.1 GCF_003716325.1 Cryobacterium tepidiphilum
AAACCTACGTTGGTGAACATGCCTCAAGTGTAGCAAGGATAGAAGAAGAATGCGAGAGAAGTTCACACAAAGTTGAAGACGTTTTTCGTCGCATCCGTTGTCGACGCGGTTGTTCCCGCGCGCGCGGGCGGGAGGGGCAGGCGGCTCGTGTGCGGGCACCTGGAGTTCAGGCCCACAGGAGCGGGAAGTTCAGAAGCGAAAATCGGGACATGCCGCCGGAGACGCGCAAGTCGGATGGGGCAAGCCTTGAGGGTCACCGGAGTGAGGCCTACTCTGGGCGGCGATGGAGTGGTTCGGCAGCGGCGACTACGAGCTGGCGCGGCAGGTCCTGCAGCGCGGTGTCGCCGCCTGCTACCTGATCGCGTTCATTTCGGCGATCAACCAGTTCCCGGCGCTGCTCGGCGAGCACGGGCTCCTCCCGGCGCCGCGCTTCCTCTCCATCGTGAGCTACAAGCAGTCGCCCAGCCTGTTCCACTGGCGCTACTCCGACCGCCTGCTGCTGGTGCTGTCGTGGGCGGGGCTGGTGCTCGCGGCATCCGTTGTTCTGGGCCTGCCCCAGCTGGCGCCGGCCTGGGTGCCGCTCATCGTCTTCCTGGTGATCTGGGCGATCTACCTGTCGATCGTCAACGTCGGGCAGACGTTCTACTCGTTCGGATGGGAGAGCCTGCTGCTGGAGGCCGGCTTCGTCGTCGCGTTCCTCGGCTCCGACCGGGTGGCCCCGCCGATCACGATCATCATTTTCCTGCGCTGGCTGGTGTTCCGCCTCGAATTCGGGGCGGGCATGATCAAGATGCGCGGCGGTGAGGAATGGCGGGACCTGACCGCCCTGTTCTACCACCACGAGACCCAGCCCATGCCCAATCCGCTGAGCTGGTTCGCGCACCACCTGCCCCGGTGGTTCCACCGCCTCGAGGTCATCGGCAGTCATTTCGCGCAGCTCGTGGTGCCGTTCTTCCTGTTCGCGCCGCAGCCGGTTGCCTCCGTCGCCGCGCTCGTCGTCATCCTCACCCAGCTCTGGCTGGTCGCCACCGGCAACTTCGCCTGGCTCAACTGGATCACCATCGTGCTCGCGTTCGCCGCCATCGACGACAACGCGTTCGGCCTGATCTTCCCGGTCGACGAGGGCGCGGCGCCGGAACAGGCGCCGCTGTGGTTCGTGGTCGTGGTGCTCGCCGCCACCATCTTCCTCCTCGTGCTCAGCTACCGGCCGCTCCTGAACCTCTTCGCCCGCCACCAGCTCATGAACGCGAGCTTCAACCGCTACCACCTCGTCAACGCCTATGGCGCATTCGGCACGGTCACCAAGGAGCGCTTCGAGGTCGAGGTCGAAGGCAGCGACGCCGACAAGCCCGGTGAGGGCGATTGGGTGGCCTACGGGTTTCGCGGCAAGCCCGGCGACCCCAAGCGGATGCCGCCACAGGTCGCGCCCTATCACCTGCGGCTGGACTGGCTCATGTGGTTCCTCGCCCTGGGGTCACCCGACACACGCTGGTTCCAGGTCTTCATCCTCAAGCTCCTGGAGGGTGACCGGAAGACCCTCCGCCTGCTGCGCGTCAATCCATTCCCCGACGCGCCTCCGCGGTGGATCCGGGCGCGGGTGTTCCTTTACCGGTTCTCGACCGCGGAGGAGCGCCGCCGCGACCACGTCTGGTGGGAGCGCACGGAGGTGGGCCTGATCGTCGCCCCGACGTCACTCGGCGGCCAACGCCGACGCTGACGCCCTTGCGACGCGTGCGTACGGGCGTAGCGTCGAGACCCAGAGACCCATAGACCCAGAGACCCAGAGACCCATAGAAACCAGAGACACCGGTCCAGGACCGGGAAGGCAGGAATCATGCGAGCACTCACCTGGCAGGGCACCGGCTCGGTCTCGGTGGAGACCGTCCCCGACCCGGCCATCCTCGAGCCGACCGACGCCATCATCAAGGTCACCTCGACCGCCATCTGCGGATCCGACCTGCACCTCTACGACGTGCTCGGCCCCTTCCTCGACAAGGGCGACATCCTCGGCCACGAACCCATGGGCGTCGTTGTGGAGGTGGGCAGCGCCGTCACCTCCCTCACGATCGGCGACCGGGTGGTCATCCCCTTCAACATCGCCTGCGGCCACTGCTACATGTGCCAGCGCGGACTGCAGTCGCAGTGCGAGACCACGCAGGTCCGCGAGCAGAACAGCGGCGCGGCTCTGTTCGGCTACACGAAGCTCTACGGGCAGGTTCCCGGTGGGCAGGCCGAATTCCTGCGGGTGCCGCTCGCCGACTACAACCACATCCCGGTCGGCCAGGAGTACCCCGACGAACGCTACCTGTTCCTGAGCGACATCCTCCCGACCGCGTGGCAGGGCGTGCAGTACGCGAACGTGCCGGATGGCGGCTCCCTCGGAGTGATCGGGCTCGGGCCCGTCGGCCAGTTCGTCTCCCGCGTCGGCCGGCAGCTCGGGTACGAGGTATTCGCCGTCGACCCGGTGGCCGAACGCCGGGAGATGGCCGAGCGCCACGGTATCCGCACCTTCGACCTGCACGACGACATCGCCACCGAGCTGCGCGACGCCACCGACGGTCGCGGGCCCGACAGCGTCGTGGACGCCGTCGGCATGGAGGCGCACGGCTCACCGGCCGCCGCCTTCGCCCAGGCGGCCGTCAACGTGCTCCCGGATGCCGTGGCCAAGAAAGCCATGAAGACCGCGGGCGTCGACCGGCTGGCCGCGCTGCACACCGCGTTCGACATCGTGCGCCGGGGCGGCACCGTCTCGATCAGCGGCGTCTACGGGGGACAGGCCGACCCGTTCCCCATGCTGCGGCTCTTCGACAAGCAAGTGGCCATCCGCATGGGCCAGTGCAACGTCAAGAACTGGATCGACGACCTGATGCCCTACGTGGAGAACCCGGCGGACCCTCTCGCCATCGACGACCTCGTCACGCACCGCGTGGCGCTCGACGACGCCGCGCGAATGTACGAGATCTTCCAGAAGAAGGAGGACGGCTGCATCAAAGTCGTGCTGAAGCCCGAACTGGACGCCGCCTGATCGGCGGCCCACACCCACCCCTCACCAGCAACCGAAAGGACCACCATGAGTGACATCAACACCGGACGCCCACAGGACCAGCGCGGAATCGGCGTGGACGACCTCCAAGAGAAGGCCGTCGAGCAGGAGACCGTGACCAACGACGCCGTCGCGGGCGAGACCGTGCTGCCCGGCGTCGCACTGGATGACGACGTCGATCTTCGCACCGGCGGCGCCACCGACCAGATCAACCCGCCCGACCGGGTCGAGCCGATCTACGACGAGCACGACCGGCAGACCGAGGAGCCCGTGCAGCTCGGCGACGAGCCGGACGACGACTCCGACAAGGGCTGACGCCCCAGCCGGACGGCTGACGCGACGGACGCCGGGTCAGTGGGCGTGGCCGTGGCCCCGCAGCTTCTCGATGTCGCGGCGTTCCCGCTTCGTGGGACGCCCGGCGCCCCGGTCGCGCACCGGCACCAGCGGAACCTCTTCGCGAGGCGGTGGCGGCGGGGTGTTGTCGACGAAGCACTCCGCGGCCACGGTCGCGCCCACCCGCTTCGTTACCACTCTCGACACCACCACGATGCGGTCGAAGCCGGCTGACCGCACGCGCACCTCGTCGCCCACCCGCACCGACTGTGCGGATTTCGCCCGTTCGCCGTTGACCCGCACGTGGCCCGCCCGGCAGGCGGCCGTGGCGAGAGAGCGGGTCTTGAACAGCCGCACCGCCCACGCCCAGCTGTCGACGCGGGCGGTGGCGGGGGGATCCATGCCACGCGCTTCCATGCCACGACTCTAGGCCACGTACGCCGGCGACTATTCTTGGGAAGTGACCACTGCTTCCGACTACGTCGAATCCCTCCTCGCCTCCTACCCGGACTTCCCGCAGCCGGGCATCCTCTTCCGTGACCTCAACCCGGTCTTCGCCGACGCGGCCGCGTTCCGCAGCATCGTCGACGAGATCATCGACCACTACCGCGGGCAGTTCGACGCGGTCGCCGGCATCGAGGCGCGCGGCTTCCTGCTGGCCGCGGCCCTCGGCTACGCAGCGGATGTCCCGGTGCTGGCCGTGCGCAAAGGAGGCAAGCTCCCGGGAACGGTGCTGACCGAGGAGTACGACCTGGAGTACGGCTCCGCCCGGCTGGAGCTTGAGGTGGGACAGCTTCCCGCCGGCAGCCGCGTGCTCGTGCTCGACGACGTGCTGGCCACCGGCGGCACGGTCGCGGCCACCAACCGGCTCGTCGAGCGCGCCGGCTACCGCCTGGCCGGCGTCGCCGTGGTCGTCGAGCTCTCGGACCTGCAGGGACGCGAGCACATCGGTGACGCCCCGATCCACGCCATCCTCTCGCTCTGACCTGCACGCGAATCGTCAGTAGTGGTCGCTGAAACTCGATCTTTCCGACAACACGTACGGTTTCGCGTGAGGGGAGTGGGGCATGCTGGAGACATGACGGGCAGCGGGGACGCGTGGGTGTACGGCCCTGACGGGCGCAAGTTCTGGGGGCGCTTCGGCGCGGCCGGGCTCCTGGTGCACGACCAGGCCCGCGGCATCCTCCTGCAGCACCGGGCGCTCTGGAGCCACCACGGCGGCACCTGGGGACTCCCCGGCGGCGCCCGCCACCGGCAGGAGAGCGCCGTCGAGGCGGCGCTCCGCGAAGCCTCGGAAGAGGCCGGGGTGCCGCCGGAGGCGGTGGACGTGCGCTTCGAAACCGTGCTCGACCTCGGGTTCTGGTCGTACACGACCGTGGTGGCCGTCGCGACGGCAAGCTTCGACCCGGTGATCAGCGACCCGGAGAGCCTCGACCTGCAGTGGGTGCCCGCCGACATGGTCGACTCCCTGCCGCTGCATCCGGGTTTCGCCGACGCCTGGCCCGCGCTCCGCTCCCGGTTGGGGCGTTAGCGCGTCACTCGCGCACGACCTCGGACGGCGACTTGTCGGGCCGCCACCCGCGCCACGACGGCTGGCGCAGCCGCCCCGAGCCGGTCCATTCGGCGAACTCCACCTCGCCGACGAGCGTCGGCTCCACCCAGTGCGCCTCACGGGCGTCGGCGGCCGGGATGTCGGTGAACGGCGTGGTGCGCGCCCGCAGCCCGGCGAAGCGCTCCCGCATCTCATCGAGGTCGCGGTCCTGGAACCCGGTGCCGACCTTCCCCACGTACCGCAGCCCGTCCGGGCCGGGAATCCCGAGCAGGAGTGAGCCGACCGTCCCCGCGCGGCGGCCGCTCCCGGGCTTCCAGCCCCCCACGACGACCTCCTGCATGAGGTGGTGCTTGATCTTGATCCACGCACCGGAACGCCGGCCGACGCTGTAGTCCGAGTCGCGTTCCTTGGCCAGGACGCCCTCCAGGCCCAGCTGCCTGCTGGTGTCGAACGCGTGCGCGAAGTCGCCGTCGAACGCGGGCGGCACCTGGACGGCCCCCGCCGACGCCACCAGCTCGTCGAGCACGCGGCGCCGCGTGTCGTAGTCCTCCCGCACGCACGGCTCGCCGTCCCGTTCCAGCACGTCGAACACCAGGTACCGCACGGGCGTCTTCCGGGCCGCCGCCCGCACGTCACCGGGCGCCGTGAGCTTCATGCGCGTCTGCAGCAGGCCGAAGTCCGGCCGCCCCGATGGGTCGAGGGCGACGATCTCGCCGTCGAGCACCGCTGAGCGGGCATCGACGTTCGCGAGCAGGTCATCGGCGAGGTCGGGGTACGAGACGGTGACGTCGTTGCCGTTCCGCGTGACGAGGCGCATGCTGCGCCCTCCGGCATCCGTTTCGACATAGGCCAATGCGCGGATGCCGTCCCACTTCATCTCGAACGCCCAGTCGGCGGAGTCGTGCAGGTCGGCCTCGTCGCCCGGGGTGGCGAGCATGGGGGAGTAGCTGCGGCCGGCCGTCGACGAGCCGGTGCGCGGGGGAAGAGCCGGCCGTCGCGCCGGCTCTGCCCGCTGGCCGGCGGCGGGCGGTTTCGCCTCGTGCTCGGGCCGCATCCGGTGGATAAGCCAGTTCTTGGCGTCCTTGCCCTGGCCGCCGGTGTGGATGAGGGCGACGCGGGTGGGGCCGCCGAGACCGCCGCCCTCCCGGCCGTGCAGGGTCGCGATGACCTCGTTCTCGCGCCACTTCTCGAGCTCGTACACGCCGCTGTCCCAGATGGTCACCTCGCCGCCGCCGTACTCGCCGGCGGGTATCGTGCCCTCGAAGCTGCCGTACTCCAGCGGATGGTCCTCGGTCTGCACCGCCAGGTGGTTCTTCTTCACGTCCGTCGGCACACCCCGGGGGAGCGCCCACGAGACGAGCACACCGTCGTGCTCCAGCCGGAAGTCCCAGTGCAGGCGCCGGGCGTGGTGTTCCTGGATCACGAAGCTCTGCCCGGTCGACGCCGCGGGGGCGAGGGCGGGCACCGGCTCCGGCGTCTTCTCGCGGTCACGCTTGCTCCGGTACAGCTCCAGGCGATCCCCGGGGGCGCCGGGGGCGAGGCGGGCAAGCGGATCCGGCCGGTGCGCCATCCGTTCGATCACCTGCTCGTAGTCGAGGTGGGCGAGGCCTGGTTCGGCCAGCTCCTCCCAAGTGCGCGGGACGGCGACCGTGGGGTGCGCCCGTCCGCGCAGCGAGTACGGGGCGATGGTGGTCTTGGCCGCGTTGTTCTGGCTCCAGTCCACCAGCACCTTGCCGGTGCGCAGCTCCTTCTTCATGTCGCTGACGACGAGGTGTTTGTGGTCGGCCTCCAGCGCGCGCGCCAACTCGTGGGCGATGTCCGACACCTGCGTCGACGTGTAGCGGCCGTCGAGGGCGGCGTACAGGTGGATGCCCTTGCTCCCGCTGGTCACCGGCATCGGTTCCAGCCCCATGTCGTGCAGGATCGGCCGTGCAAGCCTCGCCACCTCGGCGCACTCGGGCAGGCCGGCGCCGGTTCCCGGGTCGAGGTCGAGCACCAGCCGGTCGGGGTTGGCCGGGTTGCCGTCGGCCCCGAACCGCCACTGCGGCACGTGGATCTCGAGGGCGGCGATCTGCGCCAGCCAGGTGAGCGTCGCCAGGTCGTTGACCAGCGGATACACGATGGTCCGGTTGGCGTGCCGGATCGTGCCGCGCGCCACCCAGTCCGGGGCCGACTCGTCGAGGTTCTTCTGGAAGAACATGCTCCCCGGCTCCTCAACCGTGCCGACGCCGTGCACCCAGCGCTTGCGCGTGGCCGGCCGCCCGGCAGCGTAGGGGATCAGGAACTCGGCGACGGCGGCGTAGTAGCGCAGCACATCCGACTTCGTCGTGCCCGTCGCCGGATACAGCACCTTGTCGAGGTTGGTGAGCTTGATCCGGTGCCCGTCGACGCTGACGACCTGGCTGCTCTCGACCTGGCTGCTCCGGGAAGGCATGGCACCAGCATGCCCCCTCACCTGCACTTTCGGTACCGCCAGCGGCGTCGAAAGGGCATGGCCGGATACGCCGACATGGTGTCTACTGGGCGTATGAGATCGATCTGGAAGGGCGCCATCACGTTCGGGCTCGTCAACGTGCCGGTGAAGGTCTACAGCGCGACGGAGGACCACGACATCTCGCTGCACCAGGTGCACGACAAAGACGGCGGTCGCATCCGCTACCAGCGCCGCTGCGAGGTGTGCGGCAAGGTCATCACCTACGAGCACATCGACAAGGCGTACGACAACGGCGACAAGACGGTCATTCTCACCGATGAAGACCTCAAGTCACTCCCCGAGGAGCGCAGCCGGGAGATCGAGGTCGTCGAGTTCGTGCCGAGCGACCAGATCGACCCGATCATGTTCGACCGGAGCTACTTCCTGGAGCCGGACAGTAAGTCGTCGAAGGCGTACGTGCTCCTGCGGCGAACCCTGGAGGCGACGGATCGCACGGCGATCGTTCATTTCGCCCTGCGCCAGAAGACGCGCCTAGCCGCGTTGCGGGTGCGCGGCGACGTGCTCATGATCCAGACGCTGCTCTGGAACGACGAGGTGCGGGAGGCGGACTTCCCGTCGCTGGGCGAGGAGGTGCGGGTCTCCGACAAGGAGCTTGAGATGTCCTCGGCCCTCGTCGACTCCTTCGCGTCGGACTTCACGCCCGACGAGTTCCACGACGAGTACCAGGCGGAACTGCGCGCACTCATCGACGCGAAGCTGGAGCAGGGCGACGCCGTCGACACGGAGCAGACCTTCGGCGAGGAGCCCGAGGAGAAGGAGGAGGGCGGTGAGGTCCTCGACCTCATGGAAGCGCTCCGCCGCAGCGTCGAACGCAGCCGCGACGCGAAGAAGGAGGCAGGGCCCGGCACCACGGCGACCGCCGCCAAGGGCACCGCCGCCAAGAGCGCGGCGGCGAAGGGCGCGGCGGCGAAGGGCGCGGCGGCGAAGGGCGCCAAGAAGCCCGCCGCCTCCCGCACGACCACCACGAAGGACGCGGGCGCCGACGAGAGCGCCGAGGCGCAGACGAGGAAGAAGAAGTCCACCGCCTGACGGGTCCGGGCAGACCGCTCCGGATAGACTCAGGGGCTGTGGCGCAGGGAGCGGCAGTGGATGACGAGACGGACCAGTCCGGCGAGCAGGTGAGCTCCCGCATCCTCACCGTTCCCAACGTGCTGAGCGTGTTCCGGCTCCTGCTCATCCCGGTGTTTCTCGTCCTGCTCGTCCAGGGACACGACGCGGCCGCGCTCCTCGTCATCGCCGTCGCCAGCGTCACCGACTTCCTCGACGGGTTCCTCGCTCGCCGGCTCGGCCAGATCACCCGACTCGGCCAGGTCCTCGACCCGGCAGCCGACCGCCTCTACCTCTTTGCGGCGCTCCTCGGCCTCGCCTGGCGAGAGGTGGTCCCGTGGTGGTTCGTGATCATCGTCGTCGCACGCGACGTGTTCATGCTCGCGCTCGGCATCCTGCTCACCAGCGAGGGCTCGGGACCGCTGCCGGTTCGGCGCATCGGCAAGGTGGCCACCTTCTGCCTGTTCTTTTGGTTGCCGCTCGTCATGCTCGCCTACGCGGCACCGGTCGTGGCCTGGGCGGAGCCCCTCGGATGGGTTTTCGGTGTTGTCGGCGCGGTCCTGTACTGGTGGGCCGGAATTATCTACGCTGTTGAGACGGCACGTGTGATCCGCACCCGGCGCGGCGCACTCGGCATCACATCCGATACGCTGGACCACTAGGAGGTTTACGGTGGTTGATTCCCATGAGCAGAACGAGCGTGATCGGCGCGTCACGCCCGAGAAATCGCCCGAGAACACCGACACCACGCTGACGTTCAGCCAGGAGTTCGCCTCGCAGCTCGCCGCGATGGAGAGCTCCGTCTCGGTGGAGGAGCAGGAGGCCATCTCCGCCCTGCCGTCCGGTTCCGCCCTGCTCGTGGTGCGCCGCGGCCCCAATACGGGGGCGCGATTCCTGCTCGATGCCGACGTCACGACCGTCGGCCGCCACCCGGATGCCGACATCTTCCTCGACGACGTCACGGTCTCGCGCCGGCACGCCGAGTTCCTGCGGCACGGCCGCGCATTCGAGGTCAAAGACCTCGGGTCGCTCAACGGCACCTACTTCGACGGCACCCGCATCGACTCGGCGCTCCTGTCGGACGGCGCCGAGGTGCAGGTCGGCAAGTTCCGCCTCACCTTCTACGCCTCGCGGCGCGACCTCAGCCAGCTGGCGAGCGAGTAATGCCGGCGTCCTCCGCCCGGGCTGTCTCGACGGGCGCTGCGCCGCTGCTCAGTATCGGCCAGGTGCTGGCCAGGCTCACCCCGGAGTTCTCGGACCTCACGCCCTCGAAGCTGCGCTTCCTCGAGGAGCAGCGCCTGATCTCGCCGGCGCGCACCGAGTCCGGCTACCGCAAGTTCTGCGCGGCCGATCTCGACCGGCTGCGCCTCATCCTCTCGATGCAGCGGGATCACTATCTGCCGTTGAAGGTCATCCGCTCGTACCTGGAAGAGCTCGACGCCGGCGGGTCGCCGACGCTGCCGGGCGGTGTCACCCCGGGGCCGTCCATGCTGACCGCTGTGCGCCGGTACACGCGTGACGAACTGGTGCGCGAGGCGTCGGCGTCGGCGTCGCTGCTGCACGACGCCATCGCCGCGTCCATCATCCTGCCCGCCGACCACTTCGGCGACGACACCGTCAAGGTGCTGCGGGCGCTCGTGGAGCTGCAGCGCAGCGGCATCGAACCGCGGCACCTGCGCGGCTTCCGGGCCGCCGCCGAGCGCGAGCTGGGGCTCATCGAGAGCGCGCTGGTGCCGCTCGCACGCCGCAAGGACGCCTCCAGCCGGGCGCGCGCCGCGGAGATGGCCGTGGAGATCGCCGGCCAGCTCGAAGTGGTGCGCAGCAGCCTCATCCGCTCGGCCCTCGGCCGTCTGGGCGGCTGAGCGCGTAGAATGGCCGGATACCCGCCGGGCACTCTCCGACACGCCCCCGCAGAGCGTTGATCGGGGGACACGGTATCGATAGCGTGGGGAACGCGGCTGACCCGTGCCGCTTCAAACTTCGGAAGGCGATCGAATGAGTGACGTGACGGCCCACGACGCCTCCCGATACGACAGGGGAATGCTCTTCACCGACGGCATGCCCGAGCTCGACGAGAACGCCGGCTACCGTGGCGCCGTCGCCGCCCGCGCCGCGGGCATCAGCTACCGCCAGCTCGACTACTGGGCCCGCACCGGACTCGTCGAACCGACCGTGCGCGGGGCGGCCGGTTCCGGCTCGCAGCGACTCTACGGCTTCCGCGACATCCTGGTCCTGAAGCTCGTCAAGCGGCTCCTCGACACCGGGATCTCCCTCCAGCAGATCCGCACTGCGGTGAACCAGCTTCGCGAATCCGGAATTCCCGACCTCGCCCAGACCACGCTCATGAGCGACGGCGCGAGCGTTTACCTTTGCACGTCCAACGACGAGGTCATCGACCTCCTGGGGCGCGGCCAGGGCGTCTTCGGCATCGCCGTGGGCAAGGTGCTCCGCGAGGTCGAGACCACGCTCGTCGACCTCGGCACCCAGGTCGTCGACCCGGCCGACGAGCTGGCCGCCCGCCGTACCGCCCGCAAGATTTCCTGACGCACGCTCCGCGCTCCGCGCTCCGCGCTCCGCGCTGTCTGTGCCCGTGAGGGGACACCTTTACCTAGTGTTCCGACGCCTGCACTAGGAGAAGTTGGCACCTCACGCGCGTGAGGGGGACGGCGCGAGGGGGGACGGGGCTACGCCTCGACGGGCTGTTCGGCGTACTCGCCGATACGCCCGGTGCGGAGGATCCGCTCCAGCAGCTGGTCGAAGTAGCGCGCCATCTCCTGTGCACTGTCGCCGGGCCAGACGTGCAGCGGCTTGGCCGCGCCCTGCGCCTGCTGCAGCGAGGTGCGCTCGGGCAGCTGCGGCGACAACACGAGCGGTCCGAACATGTCACGCAACTCCTTGATGCGGAACTGGTGCTCGAGCGACGCCGTGCGCGCCCGGTTCACGATGATGCCAAGGGGCTGAAGGCGGGGGCTCAGGCCACGACGGATCTCCTCGATCGCGCGCAGCGCGCGGTCGGCGGCCGCCACCGAGAACAGGCCGGGCTCCGTGACGACGGTCACCCGGTCGCTCGCCGCCCACGCGGTGCGCGTCAGGGCGTTCAGCGACGGCGCACAGTCGATCAGAACGAGGTCGTATTCCTTCTCCACCGTGGAGAGGGCCTCTTCCATCTTCCAGATGTCGCGGATGCTCGGGTGCGGCCCGTCGAAATTGATCGCCGAGGGGCTGCCGATCATGACATCGATCGTTCCGGCGCGTCCCCGGGTCCACCCGGAGGGGGCGATCGCGGCCCGCACCGTCTTCTCCTTGGGGGAGGCGAGCACGTCCGCGACATTCAGGCGACCGGTCAGGTCGATGTCCATGCCGGTCGAGACATCCGACTGCGGGTCGAGGTCGACGACCAGGGTGCGGATCCCGCGGGCGAAGGCGGCGGACGCCAGACCGAGGGTCACCGTGGTCTTTCCTACGCCTCCTTTGAGGGAGCTCACGCTGAGAACATGCACAAGTAGATACGTTACCTTCACTAGTCTTAGAGAACCTAACCGTTAGCTGTGTGCCGCTCCACGCTCGAAAGGTTCCTATGTTTTCGAAAATCCTCGTTGCCAACCGTGGCGAAATCGCGATCCGCGCCTTCCGGGCCGCTTACGAACTGGGCGCGAAGACCGTCGCCGTGTTCCCCTACGAGGACAGGAACTCCCTGCACCGCCAGAAAGCGGATGAGGCGTACCAGATCGGCGAGCCGGGTCACCCGGTGCGCGCCTACCTCGACGTCTCGGAGATCATCCGGGTCGCGAAGGAGAGCGGCGCCGACGCCATCTACCCCGGCTACGGGTTCCTCTCGGAGAACCCGGAGCTGGCCGAGGCGGCCGCGAAGGCCGGCATCACCTTCATCGGCCCGGGCAAGGGCGTGCTGGAGATGGCCGGCAACAAGGTCACGGCCAAGGAGCACGCGATCGCCGCCGGGGTGCCGGTGCTGAAGTCCACGCCCCCGTCGAAGGACATCGACCTGCTCCTCAGTCAGGCGGATGCGATCGGCTTCCCGATCTTCGCGAAAGCCGTCGCCGGCGGCGGCGGCCGCGGCATGCGCCGCGTCAACTCGAAGGACGAACTGCGCGGATCGCTCGAAGAGGCGATGCGCGAAGCGCAGAGCGCCTTCGGCGACTCGACGATGTTCCTCGAGCAGGCGGTCCTGCGACCCCGGCACATCGAGGTGCAGGTGCTCGCGGATGCGACCGGCGAGACGGTGCACCTCTTCGAGCGTGACTGCTCCGTACAGCGCCGCCACCAGAAGGTCATCGAGATCGCGCCGGCCCCGAACCTCTCCGACGAGATCCGCCAGCGCCTGTACCGCGACGCCGTCGCCTTCGCACGGTCTATCGGCTACGTGAACGCCGGCACGGTCGAGTTCCTGCTCGACACCGCCGGTGAGCGCGCCGGGCAGCACGTGTTCATCGAGATGAACCCGCGCATCCAGGTCGAGCACACGGTCACCGAAGAGGTGACCGACGTGGACCTGGTCCAGTCCCAGATCCGCATCGCAGCGGGGGAGACCCTGGCCGACCTGGGCCTTGGCCAGGACGACATCAAGCTGCGCGGCGCGGCCCTGCAGTGCCGCATCACGACGGAGGACCCCACCGCCGGGTTCCGGCCCGACACCGGGCGCATCACCACCTACCGCTCGCCCGGCGGCGCCGGCATCCGCCTCGACGGTGGAACAATCAACCCGGGCGCGCAGATCAGCCCGCACTTCGACTCCATGCTGGCCAAGCTCACCTGCCGCGGCCGTGACTTCGCCGCCGCCGTGCGCCGGTCGCGCCGTGCGCTGGCGGAGTTCCGCATCCGCGGCGTCTCCACCAACATCGCCTTCCTCCAGGCGGTGCTCGAGGACCCGGACTTCGAAAGCGGCAACCTCAGCACCTCGTTCATCGACGAGCGGCCGCAGCTGCTCTGGGGGCACGAATCCCGGGACCGCGGCACCAAGGTGCTGAACTGGCTCGCCGACGTCACCGTCAACCAGCCCAACGGCGCCGCCGTGACGACCGTGCAACCGAGCGCGAAGCTGCCCGCCGTCGACCTCAGCCAACCGGCGCCCGCGGGCTCACGGCAGCGCCTGCTGGAGCTCGGTCCGAAGGGGTTCGCCGACGCCCTGCGGGCGCAGACGGCGCTTGCCGTCACCGACACGACCTTCCGCGACGCCCACCAGTCGCTGCTCGCGACCCGGGTGCGCACCCGCGACCTCGTGAACGTCGCCCCCTACGTCGCCCGGCTCACCCCGCAGCTGCTCTCGGTCGAGGCCTGGGGCGGCGCCACCTACGACGTCGCGCTCCGCTTCCTCGGGGAGGACCCGTGGGAGCGCCTGGCCGCGCTGCGCGCCGCCCTGCCCAACGTCAACATCCAGATGTTGCTGCGCGGTCGCAACACCGTCGGCTACACGCCGTATCCCACCGAGGTGACCGACGCCTTCGTGCGCGAGGCGGCGGCGACCGGCGTCGACATCTTCCGCATCTTCGACGCCCTGAACGACGTGTCGCAGATGCGGCCGGCCATCGACGCGGTGCTCGCGACGGGGACCGCCGTGGCCGAGGTGGCCGTCTGCTACACCGGCGACCTGCTCGACCCCGCCGAGGACCTCTACACGCTCGACTACTACCTCGGCCTCGCCGAGCAGATCGTCGACGCCGGCGCGCACATCCTGGCGATCAAGGACATGGCGGGCCTCTTGCGGCCCGCCGCAGCCGAGAAGCTCGTGGCCGCGTTCCGCGACCGATTCGACCTCCCCGTGCACGTGCACACGCACGACACCGCCGGCGGCCAGCTCGCCACCCTGCTGGCGGCCAGCCGCGCCGGCGCCGACGCGGTCGACGTGGCCAGCGCCGCGATGTCGGGCACGACGAGCCAGCCGTCGGAGTCAGCGCTCGTGGCGGCGCTCGCGCACACCGAGCGCGACACCGGGATCCCGCTGCAGAACGTGCTCGACCTCGAGCCCTACTGGGAGGCCGTCCGCACGGTCTACAAGCCCTTCGAGTCGAGCCTCCCCGGCCCCACCGGCCGGGTGTACAAGCACGAGATCCCCGGCGGCCAGCTCTCCAACCTCCGCACCCAGGCGGTGGCCCTCGGCCTCGCCGACCACTTCGAACTCATCGAAGACATGTACGCGGAGGCGAACCGCATCCTGGGCCGGGTCCCCAAGGTGACGCCGTCGTCGAAGGTCGTCGGCGACCTCGCGCTGTACCTCGCCGCGGTGGAGGCGGATCCGAAGGACTTCGAGGAGAACCCGGGCAAGTACGACGTCCCCGACTCCGTCGTGGGCTTCATGGCCGGTGAGCTGGGCGACCTGCCCGGCGGATGGCCCGAGCCCTTCCGCAGCAAGGTCCTCGAAGGCCGCACGGTGCGCACCGGCGTGACGGAGATCACCGCCGAGGAACGCGCCGCCCTCGACGGCGACAGCGCTGGTCGGCGCCGCATGCTCAACCATTTGCTGTTCCCCGCGCCCACCCGCCAGTTCGAGCAGTCGCGCGAGCTGTTCGGAGACCTGTCGGTGCTCGACACCATCGACTACCTCTACGGGTTGCGGCAGGGTGACGAGCACGTCGTCGAGATCGCGAAGGGTGTGCGGCTGTACGTGGGCCTGGAGGCCATCGGCGAGGCCGACGACAAGGGCATGCGCACGGTCATGACGATCCTCAACGGGCAGCTGCGCCCGGTGTTCGTGCGTGACCGCAGCATCGCCGTCGAGACCAAGGCGGCCGAGAAAGCGGATGCGAACCAGCCCGGTCAGGTCGCCGCGCCGTTCTCCGGGGTGGTCACCCTGCAGGTGCAGGAGGGCGACGCCGTCACGGCCGGCCAGAGCGTCGCATCCATTGAAGCCATGAAGATGGAGGCGGCCATCACCTCGCCTGTCAACGGAACCATCGAGCGCCTCGCCATCCCGAAGACCCAGCAGGTCGACGCGGGCGACCTGCTCGTGGTCGTCCGGCCGCGCTAGGCATGCCAAGGCCCGAACACGAGGAGATCACACCGGTGACCGAGAAGCCCACGGGCGAGAAGAACCCGCAGCCGGGTGTGCTGTCGGAGGACGACGAGTACAACGGCGAGCTTCCGCCGCAGGCCGACCTGCCCGCCGCCCTCCCGGAGAGCCTCACCGGGGCGATCGTCATGCCCACGCACCCGGTGGCGGCCCGCCGTGCCGGCTCGGCTGTGGCATCCGTCGTGCAGAGCGACACGGCACCGGCGCTCACGAGCTCCGTCGAGATCGACACCACGGCGATCGCGCCGTCGGTCGCCCTGACGGAGGCGGCGTCGGCCGCGGAGAGTGCGGCCAGGCGGGGACGGGCGCGCCCGATGCGCCTCGGCGACCCGGAGACATCCGCCATGCTCACGGCGGACCGCCTGCTCGAGGTGAACCGCAAGACCCGGCGGCCGCCGCGCGGCGGCTGGAACCGGTTCGTCTACAGCAGCACCTTCCACCTCGTGAACCGCGGCGACTCGGCGAAGGTGCGGGCGAAGCTCGAACTCGATGAACGCATCCAGAAGCACTTCGAGGGCGGCACGCGCTTCGTGCCGGTGCTCACCCGCAAGGGCGGGGTCGGCAAGACCACGGTCACCACGCTCCTTGGCATGGCCCTCGCCGACGCGCGCAACGACCGGGTCATGGCCGTGGACGCCAACCCCGACCGCGGCACCCTGGCCGAGCGCATCGGCGCCCGCAGCGACGCGACCGTGCGCGACGTCGTCTCCAAGGCGCCATCCATCGGCGGCTTCACCGACTTCTCCGCGTTCGTGTCGCGTGACGCGACCCGCCTCGACGTGCTCGCCTCCGACAGCGACCCGATGCTCTCCGAGGCCTTCGACGAGAACGACTACAACGTCGTCGCCGACCTCGCGTCGCGCTACTACTCGCTCGTGCTCACCGACTGTGGCACGGGCATCGTGCACTCCGTCATGCGGGCGACCCTGCAGCGCGCCGACTCGATCGTGATCGTCTCCGGCGGCAGCGTCGACGAGGCTCGGCTCGCCTCCGAGACGCTCACCTGGCTCGACGCCAACGGATACGGTGAGCTGGTTTCGAACGCGGTGGTTGCCCTCAACACGGCGACGCAGGGCACGAACCTGGTCAAGCTCGAGGAGATCGAGGCGCACTTCCACTCCCGCGTGCGGCAGATTGTGCGCATCCCATACGACCCGCTGCTGGCCGCCGGCAGCGTGGTGACCTGGTCGGAACTGAAGCCGCTGACCCGTTTCGCCGCGCGCACCCTCGCCGCCCTCGTGGCCGAGGGACTGCCCGCAACCCGCAGCCTCTGACCCGCTCCCGCACAGAACAGGAACACCCGTGCCCGAACGCCCGATCCGCCTCTTCGGCGACCCGGTCCTGAAGACCGTCTCCGACCCGATCGCGACCATCGACGACCGGGTCCGCCACCTCGTCGACGATCTCCTCGACAGTGTGCGGCTCCCGGGGCGCGCGGGCGTGGCGGCGGCACAGATCGGCGTCAACCTGCGCGCGTTCAGCTACAACGTCGACGGCGACGTCGGCTACATCCTGAACCCCGTCCTCGTCGAATTGTCGGGGGAGCCTGAGCTGGTTGACGAGGGCTGCCTGTCGGTGCCCGGTCTCTGGTATCCGACCCGGCGGTATCCGTTCGCCCGGGCGACCGGAATCGACCTCGACGGCGCGGCCATCGAGGTCTCGGGCACGGGCGTGATGGCGCAGGCGCTGCAGCACGAGACCGACCACCTCGACGGGCTGCTCTACCTGGACCGGCTCGACAAGGAGAACCGCCGATCCGCGATGAAAGAGGTGCGCGAGTCGGACTGGTTCTGACCCGCACGCCGGTGGGCAGCGGATGCCGCACGCGGCTTATTCGCGGATCGAGATGCCCTCGGTCACCGGCGACCCCTGGTACATGCTCTCGATCTCGGGGGCGAAGTCGCGCAGGATGATGTTGCGCTTGATGCTGAGCTTGGGCGTCAGGTGGCCGCTGGCTTCGGTGAGCTCGGTGGCCAGGATGACGAACTTGCGGATCGACTCCGCCCGGGAGACGCGCTGGTTCGCGGCGTCGACGGCGCGCTGCACCTCGGCGCGCACGGCCGGGTTCTCGGCGGCCTCGGCCAGCGACATGCCGGCGTCCTCGCGGTTGTTGTTGAGCCACACGGGCAGCATCTCGGGATCCAGTGTGACGAGGGCGGCGATGAAGGGCTTCTGGTCGCCGACCACGACGACCTGCCCGATGAGCGGGTTGGAGCGGATCGGGTCCTCGAGGGCCGCAGGCGCGACGTTCTTGCCCGCGGCGGTGACGATGATCTCCTTCTTCCGACCGGTGATGGTAAGGAAGCCGTCGTCGTCGAACGCGCCGATGTCACCGGTCTTGAACCAGCCGTCATCGAACGCGGCCGCCGTCGCATCCGGGTTGTTCCAATACTCCTTGAAGACGTCGACGCCCTTGATCTCGACCTCGCCGTCGTCCATGACGCGCACCGAGACGCCGGGCAGGGGCGGTCCGACGGTGCCGATCTTCGACTCGCCCGGCCGGTTCACCGTGGCGGGGGCGGTGGATTCGGTGAGGCCGTACCCCTCGAGGATCTCGATGCCGAGGCTGTGGAAGAAGTGACCGAGGTGGGCGCCGAGCGGAGCGGAGCCGGACACGGCGTACCGCACATTGCCGCCGAGGGCGTCGCGGAGCTTGCGGTAGACGAGCTTGTCGAACAGGGCGAACTTCAGCCGGTTCGACAGCGGCAGGGCCTCACCGGCGGCGCGGGCGCGGGAGTGTTCGACGGCGACAGCGGCCGCGGCCCGGAAGATGCGGCCCTTGCCGGCCGCCTCCGCCTTCTGTTCCGACGAGTTGTACACCTTCTCGAAGACGCGCGGCACGGCCAGCAGGAACGTCGGCTTGAACGAGCCGAGGGAGGGCAACAGCTGCTTCGTGTCGGGCTGGTGACCCACCCGCACACCGGCGTGCACGCACAACACGGCGATGAAGCGGGCGAAGACGTGGGCGAGGGTGATGAACAGGAGGGTCGAGGCGCCGCGCTCGTCCTGGAGCACCAAACGCAGCCCGATGGCGGAGTTGGCCGCCGTCTCGACGAAGTTCGCGTGGGTGAGCACGCAGCCCTTGGGCTTGCCCGTCGACCCTGAGGTGTAGATGAGGGTCGCGATGTCGTCGCCGCCCGCGAGCCGGCGTCGCCGTTCGATCTCGGCGTCGGACACGTCGCGGCCCTGCGCCACGAGCTTGTCGAGGTCGCCCAGGTCGATCTGCCACACGTTCCGCACGGCGGGGAGTTCCGGGTGCACCTCGTCGAAGCGCGAGAAGTGCTCCGGCGTCTCCACGATCATGCCCGTGGCGCCGGAGTCGCTGAGGCTCCAGTGGATCTGGCTGGGGGAGTTGGTCTCGTAGACCGGCACCAGGATCGCGCCCGCGAACCACACCGCGAAGTCGATGAGCGTCCACTCGTACCGGGTCTTGCAGACCAGGCCGATTTTCTCCCCGGGTTCGATGCCGGCGGCGACGAGGCCCTTGGCCAGGGCCACCACCTGGTCGTAGAACTCCCGGGTGGTCACCGGGTCCCAGCCTCCCGCACGCGGCACCGAGAACAGCACGAGGTCGGGGGACTCGGCGAGACGGTCTACCAGCAGGTCGGTGACGTTGGCGTCCGGGCGGGGCGCGACCACGGCGGGTGCGTCGATCTGTTTCACGGCGACTCCTTCGGTACCGAGGGGTGTGCTGGCTCGAGGTGTCGCACCGCAAGCGGGCTGTCCCGGACGGCAAACTCGTTTACTACACTCTAGAGGGTGCAGGCAGCCGGTTCCGGTGTTGTCCGCCGTGTCCGTGTTCCCTCCACCGTGACGAAAGGCGCCGCTGTGCATGCCATAGGAATCGACATCGGCGGCACCAAGATCGCCGGTGCCCTCGTCGACGACGACGGCACCATCATCCGTGCCGACCGGCAGCCGAGCCCGGCCACCGACCCCGGGCAGATCGAGGACGTCGTCGTGGCCATGGTCACGGCCCTCGCCGAGGGCGAGGACGTGACCGGGGTGGGCGTTGCGGCAGCAGGGTTCATCGACGCCGCCGGCTCCACCGTCTACTACGCGCCCAACATCAACTGGCGCAACGAACCGTTCAAGGACAAGCTCGAGGCGCGCCTGCCGTTTCCCGTGGTCATCGAGAACGACGCCAACGCGGCCGGCTGGGCGGAGTTCCGTTTCGGCGCCGGCCGCGACGCCACCGACATGGTGATGCTCACCATCGGCACGGGCGTCGGCGGCGCCGTCGTCGCCGACGGCACGCTGCTCCGGGGCGGTTTCGGCTCCGGGGGCGAGCTGGGGCACCTGCGCCTGGTTCCCGGCGGCCTGCCCTGCGGATGCGGCGCCCACGGCTGCCTGGAACAGTACGGCTCCGGCCGCGCCCTGCTCCGCATCGCCGGTGAACTGGCGGATGCCGGCGGCATCGGCCTGCCCCTCGCCGCCGCGCGCGACGCGTCGGGCACGCTCACCGGCGCCGAGGTCGGCCGGCTCATCATGGAAGGCGACCAGGGCGCCGTGTCCGCGCTCCGCCAGCTGGGAGCCGCGCTCGGGCAGGCGGCCGCCAGCCTCGGCGCGGTGCTCGACCCGCAGCTGTTCGTCATCGGCGGGGGAGTGGCCGACGCCGGCGACCTGCTGCTCGATCCGATTCGGCAGGCCTACCTCGAGCACCTTCCCGCGCGGGGGTACCACCCGGAGGCGCGCTTCGCCATCGCCGAGCTCGTCAACGACGCCGGCGTCGTGGGCGCCGCCGACCTCGCCCGGGTGCACGCTGCGAAGCGCCTGTCCCCGGCATCCCACTGACGACCGGCAAGGAGCAACGATGTTCTACTGGCTGATGAAGAACATTGTCGTCGGGCCGTTGCTGCTGGGGGTTTTCCGGCCGTGGGTGATCGGGCTCGAGAACATCCCGAAAACGGGCGGCGTCATTCTCGCGAGCAACCACCTGTCGTTCATCGACTCGATCTTCCTGCCGCTCGTGGTGCGCCGCCGCGTCGCGTTCCTCGCCAAGAGCGAGTACTTCACCGGCACCGGCCTGAAGGGATGGGCGACCCGCCAGTTCTTCAAGGCCACCGGGCAGCTGCCGATCGACCGCTCCGGCGGACGCGCCTCGGAGGACTCGCTCAACACGGGCCTCCGCGTGCTCGGCGGAGGCGGCATCCTCGGCATCTATCCGGAGGGGACGAGGAGCCCGGACGCCCGCATGTACCGGGGCCGCACCGGAGTCGCGCGCATGGTGCTCGAGGCCGGCGTCCCCATCGTCCCGGTCGCGATGATCGACACCGAGAAGGCCATGCCCACCGGCACCCGGGTGCCGAAGGTGCGCCGCATCGGCATCATCATCGGCGAGCCGCTCGACTTCAGCCGGTTCGACGGGATGGAGGGCGACCGGTTCGTGCTGCGCGCGATCACCGATGAACTCATGTACGAGCTGCAGCGGCTGAGCCACCAGGACTACGTCGACGTGTACGCGTCGAGCGTCAAGGAGAAGCGCGCGAACCTTTCGCGATAAGCTGCCACAGTCGTGTTCCAAGCGATCACCGATAAGCGAACACCGACACGAGAACACCGACACCTGCCGAGCATCGGCGCTCGCCCGGCGGCACCCGGCCGCCCGGCTCCCGCGCGGCCTTCGCGCGCCCCGGATAGTGACAAACAGGAAGAAGCCCAGTGGTAGACCCCACCGAACCAGTCGTGGCCGCAGACGAGTCTGTGATTGCCGGCCTGGACTATTGGCGCACCCTTCCTATCAAGCAGCAGCCCGACTGGACCGACACGGATGCCGTGGCCGCCGCATCCGCTGAACTGTCGGCCCTGCCGCCGCTCGTCTTCGCCGGCGAGGTCGACATCCTGCGCAACCGGCTCGCCCAGGCGGCCCGCGGTGAGGCGTTCCTCCTGCAGGGCGGCGACTGCGCCGAGACCTTCGCGGGGGCCACGGCCGACCAGATCCGCGCCCGCGTGAAGACCGTGCTGCAGATGGCCGTCGTGCTCACCTACGGCGCGTCCATGCCCGTGGTCAAGATGGGGCGGATGGCGGGGCAGTTCGCCAAGCCCAGGTCCAGCGATTTCGAGACCCGCGGCGACGTCACGCTCCCCGCGTACCGCGGCGACATCGTGAACGGCTACGACTTCACCCCCGACTCCCGGCAGGCCGATCCGTCGCGCCTGGTGAAGGGGTACCACACGGCGGCGTCGACCCTGAACCTCATCCGCGCCTTCACGCAGGGCGGGTTCGCCGACCTGCGGCAGGTGCACAGCTGGAACCAGGGCTTCGCGGCAAACCCGGCGAACCAGCGCTACGAGAAGCTCGCCAAGGAGATCGACCGCGCGATCAAGTTCATGATCGCCTGCGGCGCCGACTTCGACGCCATGAAGCGCACCGAGTTCTACACCAGCCATGAGGGCCTCCTCATGGACTACGAGCGGCCGATGACCCGCATCGACTCGCGCACCGGCACGCCGTACAACACGTCGGCGCACTTCATCTGGATCGGGGAGCGCACCCGGGACCTCGACGGGGCCCACGTCGACTTCCTGTCGCGCGTGCGCAACCCGATCGGTGTGAAGCTCGGCCCGACCACGAGCACCGACGACATGCTTCGGCTGGTCGACGCGCTCGACCCGCACCGCGAGCCGGGCCGGCTCACGTTCATCACCCGCATGGGCGCCGGCAAGATCCGCGACGCCCTGCCCCCGCTCCTGGAAGCGATCAAGGGCAGCGACGCGCAGCCGCTGTGGGTCACCGACCCCATGCACGGCAACGGGCTGACCACTCCGACCGGATACAAGACGCGCCGGTTCGATGACGTGGTCGACGAGGTCAAGGGCTTCTTCGAAGCGCACCGGGCGGCGGGAACGCACCCCGGCGGCATCCATGTCGAGCTCACCGGCGACGACGTGACCGAGTGCCTGGGCGGCTCGGAGCACATCGACGAGGCCACCCTCGCGACCCGGTACGAGTCGCTGTGCGACCCGCGCCTGAACCACATGCAGTCACTGGAGCTCGCGTTCCTCGTGGCCGGGGAGCTCGCCGCCCGCTAGGCCCGCCTGCGCCGCATCGACCGTGCGCGGCCGTGCTGGCTGCGGGAAACTCGGGCGGCGGGTCAGAACGACGGAGTCAGCGACACCGTGCTGCCCGGCGGCGCGAGCGTGCCGGCGGCGGGGTCCTGCGACTGCACCTTGAGCAGCGGCGCGACCGCGTCGGCGCCGGGGTTGTAGGTGAGCGTGAACCCGAGGTCCGTCAGCTTCTTCTTGCCGTCGTTCCAGGGCAGGCCAACGACGTTCGGCACCTCCACGGGCTCCGGACCCTTCGAGACCGTGAGCACGAAGGTGTCGCCCTCGTGCACCGCGCCGTCCTCGAGGTGGTGGGCGGAGATGACGCTGCCCGCCGGGATCTCGGCGTCGTACTGTTCGTCGCCCGACTGCGCCTTCAGCTTCACATCGTCGAGGATCGAAATCGCGTCGTCGACGGTCTCACCGGTCACGTCGGGCACGGCGCCGAGCGACACCAGCAAGTTGATCTTGAGGTCGATGAAGTAGCTGCCGCCGCCGGAGATCTCGCTGTCGTCGCTGGCGCGGTACGCGGCGAGCACGACGTTCTTGTCGGCGTCGTCGCTGAACTGGGTCTGCATGCTCCCGACCTGCGCGTGGGAGGCGACGATGGCCTTCTTCGCCGCGTCGACGCTCAACCCCGCGAGCTTCGGCAGCGTGATCGGCTGCGGTCCCTGCGAGATGTTCAGGGTGACGGCGCTGCCCTTGGGCACGTGAGCGCCCGGCCCCGGCTCCGTGTCGACCACGTGCCCCTTTTCGACCGTGCTGCTGAACGCCTTGCCCGCTTTCGCGGTGAGACCCTGCTCGGTGAGCCGGGCACTGGCCTGGTCGAGGGTGAGCGAGGCCAGTTTCGGCACCAGCACCTCCGAGCCGGGGCCGCTGCCGAAATACCAGCCGGCCCCGCCGATCGCGGCCGTCACAAGCAGGATGAGGGCGATCAGCCAGTACCCCGAGCGCCGGCGCCGGCGCGAGCGGGCGGCCAGGAGCACGCTGCTCTCCGGGAGATCGGGCTGCTCCGCCGTATCGGAGGGCACCAGGGCGGCCGGTGCCAGTCCGAACACCTGGGTGGCGGCGTCGGCGTCGACGGATGCCGTGGGCTGGCCGAGTCCCGACGGCAACACCATGGTGTGCGCCAGGCCGTTCGCACCCGTGCCGCGCGCGCCGGATTCGACCTCGCGCAGCCGCTGCAGCATCACGCCGGCGTCGCGCGGGCGGTCTTCGGGATCGCGTGCCGTCGCCCACCGCACGAGCTCGTCGAGCTCGTGCGGCGTCGACGGAACCCGGCTGCTCGGCGGCGGCACGGTGTCGTTGGCGTGCTGGTAGGCGATCTGCATCGGCGCATCGCCCACGTAGGGGTGGTCGCCGGTGAGCATCTCGAACAACATGATGCCGAGGGCGTAGATGTCGCTGCGCGCATCCGCGATGCCCCTGGTGATCAACTCGGGGGAGAGGTAGGCGATGGTGCCGAGGAGCGCCTGCCCGGTCGCCGTGTTGTTGCTCGCCGCGCGGGCGAGACCGAAGTCGCCGAGCTTGATGCGGCCGTCGTCGGCCAGCAGCACGTTCTCGGGCTTGAGGTCGCGGTGCACGATGCCGGCCCGGTGCGCCGCGGCGAGGCCGCTCAGTATGGCCTCGAGGATGTCGACGGCCTGCTCCGGCGTGAGCTTGCCGTAGTCCTTCAGCAGGTCACGCAGGGTGATGCCCGGCAGGTACTCCATCACGAGGTACGCCATGTCGGCGTCCTGGCCCTGGTCGAAGACGTTGACGACGTTGGGGTGCGCGAGCCGGGCGGCCGACCGGGCCTCCTGCACGAAACGGCTCTTGAACGCCTGGTCGTCGGCGAGGTGACCGTGCATGACCTTGATCGCGACCCGGCGTTCCAACCGGAGGTCGGTGGCCAGGTACACGGTGGCCATGCCGCCGCGCGCGATGCGGGAGCGCACCTGATAACGGCCGTCGATCAGACGGCCGATCATCGCATCGGTGGAGCTCTCAGTCACCCGTAGAGTCTAAGGATCGCGGCGGCCCACAGCGGACCCAACACTCTGATTGCCCGGTTTCGTGACCAAGTCGGGATGCATGCGGCCTAACCCAGTTCCTCCAGCCAGCGTCTCGCCGAGGCCTCCCACTTGGCGTAGTGGTTCGGGAAGGCCGAGATCTGCACCGCCTGGGCGGCGTCGTTGACGCTCATCGATTCCCAGCCGTCGATGTCGAAGAGGCCCCTGGTGGTTTTCGTGCCCGGGCGGCCGGCGCCCTGGAAGAAGGCGCGGGTGGCATACGTCGCGTCCATGACCTGGTCGGGTGATCCCCACCCGGTCGAGGGTCGCTGCTGGAACAGTCCGAGCGAGTCGCGGTCGCCGTGGTCAAGGTTCAGCAGCCCCGACTCCTGGGCGGCCGTGGCCAGCGCCACCACGAGCGCCGCGTCGTCGGCCCCGACCTCCCGGCCGACCGCGATGATGGTGCGGGCGTTCTCGCGCATCTCGTCGGTCAGGGCCTCGGCGGGAACCGACGAGGGCAGCGGCGCCGCGGATTCGGCCGCGGCCGTCACGCCGTCCGGCACGATGATCGACTGGCCCGGGAAGATCGTGCTCGACTCGTCCAGTCCGTTGGCGGCCAGCACGGCGGCGGTCGAGACGCCGTAGGCGTCGGCGATGCCGCTCACGGTATCGCCGGAGGCGACCGTGTGCGTGACGCCCGCACCGGCCGCCGCCGGCGCCGCGACGGGTTCGGGGGCCGCGTCGGCGAGCACCAGCGTCTGGCCGGGGAAGATCAGCGTCGACCAGCCCAGGCCGTTCATCGCGAGAACGGATGCCGTCGGCAGGCCGAAGCGGGCCGCCACGTCGGCGACGGTGTCGCCCTCGACAACGGTGTACGTGTGTGGGGCGGGTGCGCTCTGCGCCGCGCGCTTCGTGAGCGCGCCCCGGCCGGACTGGTCCTTGGCCTTCGCCGGCTTCTTCGTCGCGGCCTGTGCCTCCGCGGGAGCGGCCGGGTGCAGCACCATGGCGACCGCGCTCACGAGCGCCAGCGGCAGGGCGAGCGCCATCCGTCGGCGGCGGGAGGTGCCACGCGCCGGGCGAGGGGAGCCCGCTTCCGTGTCGGCGGCGGGGCTGGTGGCGGACGATTCGGAGGGTGACATGAGCAGTCCCTGTGAGTTCGTGGACGGACTCGGGTTCGGGCACAGCCTAACCCGAACCCTCCCGACCGGCCCGGAGGCGCATCGATTCGCCCCGGGTGTTTTGCTGAACCCCTCCGGCATGGCACTCTTAATGCCGTGACCGACGCGTTTGATGAGCATCAGTGGCTGACCATTCCCGACCTCGTTGAGCGCCTCGGCATCTCCCAGGGCCGGGTGCGACGCCTCATCGAAGACAAGCACCTCCTCGCGGTACGCCGAAACGGCGTGCTCGCGGTGCCCGAGATCTTCCTCGACGGCGCCGAGCCGCTCGGCGAACTGCGTGGCACGGTCTTCGTGCTCGGCGACGACGGCTTCACCGATGACGAGGCGATGCGCTGGCTGCTCGAGGTCGACGACGTGCTCGGGGTCGCCCCGATCGACGCCCTGCGCGCCGGGCGCAAGACCGAGGTGCGTCGCGTCGCCCAGGCCCTGGCCTAAGCGGCCCTCAGGCTGTGCGGCGGGTCACCGTCACGGCGAGGTCGCGTAGCTCCGTGCGCGCATCCGCCAGCAGCGGGGCATCCGTGATCGCCGACAGCGCCTCGGCGACGTAATCGGAGATCATCCCCTCGACCTGGTCGACCGCGCCGCTTCGGCGGATGAGCTGCTGCAACGCGGCGATCTGCGCGTCGCTGAGTCCGGGGTCGCCGAGGCCTGCGTCGAGCTGCGTCCGTTCGGCCTGGTCCAGTCCCTGCCGGGCGAGTGCGACGAGGACCGTTCGCTTTCCCTCGCGGATGTCGTCGCCGCTCGGCTTGCCGGTCACCTCGCTGTCGCCGAAGACACCGAGAACGTCGTCGCGGAGCTGGTAGGCGATGCCGAGCGGCAGCCCGAACCGGCGGAGCGCCTCGAGCTGCTCGCTGTCGGCGCCGGAGAGGGCCGCACCGATCACGAGCGGCGCCTGCACGCTGTACTTCGCCGATTTGAACGTGATGACGCGGAGCGCCCGCCCGAACAGCTCCGATTCCGGCTGCACCAGCCAGGCACGCTCTTCCAGGATGTCGAGGTACTGGCCCGCGGTCACCTCGGTGCGCATCGCGTTGAACAGCGTCCGCGTGCGCCGTGCCGACGCCCGGTCGGCGAGCCGGTCCAGTCCTTCGTCGAGGAGCTCGTCACTCCAGCCGAGCAGCAGGTCGCCGAGCAGGATACCGGCGGCGCGCCCGTATTCGGGGCCGTTCCCGGCCCATCCGCTCGCCTCGTGGATGCCCTCGAAGAGCCGGTGCGCGGATGCGCCGCCTCGGCGGGTGTCTGAGTTGTCGATGATGTCGTCGTGGACGAGGGCGGCGGCATGGAACACCTCGAGCGCCGTGGCACAGGAGACGGTGGCGGCCAGCGCGTCGCCCTCCTGCTCGGCGATGCTGCGCGCTCCCCAGTAGCAGAACTGCGCGCGGAACCGTTTGCCACCGCTGAGAAACTGCCGAGAGAACTCTGACAGGGGGACAAGGTCGGAGCCGATCGCGGCGAGAATTGGTTCGCGTGCGGTGAGGAACTCGTCGATGCGGGAACGAACCAGGTCCACCAGGGGAGTGCTTTCAGCCACGCGCCTAGCCTAGCTATGGCAGCAGGACTAGAATCAGATGTGATCTGCTCGATCCCGTAATGGAGGGAATGAGATGCCACTTTCGGAGCAGGAGCAGCGACTCCTCGATGAGATGGAGCGCAGTCTCTATCACAATGACGCCGATTTCGTGGCGACGGTGGGCGCCACGCGCTTGCGACCCAACTACCGCTCGATCGCCGTGGGCGTTCTGGTCGCAGTCGTCGGCATCGCCGCCTTGATCGCCGGCGTCGCACTGCAACAGCTGTGGCTCGGCATCCTCGGTTTCGTGGTGATGTTCGGGGGCGTGCTCATTGCGTTGAGTCCCGCCAAGACGATCCGCACCGTGTCGAAGTCGCGTGCCGGTCGCTCCGGAACGAAGCAGGGTTTCATGGACCGGTTGAACGACCGCTGGGACCGTCGCCAGGACGAGCAGCACTAGACCCTCCACCTTCCTCCACCAGAAAAGGGTTGATCTTCGGATCGGCCCTTTTTTCATGCCCGCGCATGCCCGCCCGTGACAGCGGATGGCCGGCGAGGCGGGGCGTGGGGCCCGTGAGGTGCGGAGAATGCGCCTTCTCGGGCGCCGGAACGGCTCCCGCGGGGCACTCCGCGACCCCTCCGATTCCCTCCACCAGCGACTGCCGCGTCTTTTCAAGGCAATTGCCCAGTATTTTCTCGCGAAAACGGCTCTTTTCGGGCTCCGGTGGTGCATAGTGGAGTAAAGTGGAGCAGAATTCAGCCGCGTGGAGCGAAAGGGGGCGTGCATGTTCCTCGGGACCTATGCCCCCAAGCTCGACGAGAAGGGGCGCATCATCCTTCCGGCGAAGTTCCGCGACGAACTCTCCACGGGCGTCGTGATGACACGCGGCCAGGAACGCTGCATCTACGTGTTCGGCAATCGGGAGTTCGAAGAGATGCACGAGAAGATCCGGCAGGCGCCGATCACGAGCAAGCAGGGCCGGGACTACCTTCGCGTGCTGCTCTCCGGTGCCTCGTCGGAGACCCCCGACAAGCAGAACCGGGTCACCATCCCCGCCAACCTCCGCGAATACGCCGGCCTCGACCGCGAGCTCACGGTCATCGGCGCGGGCAGCCGCGTGGAGATCTGGGACAGCGAAGCCTGGGAGGCCTACCTGGCCGAGCAGGAGACCGCATTCGCCAACACCGCCGAGGAGGTGATCCCGGGACTCTTCTAGTCCCTGTCGCCTGACTCCCAGCCGTTCAGAGCCCTGGCGCACTTCCCCGGTGCCAGGTCGAATGGATGGGGATCAGGAAACAGGGCCAGGCCCGTCACCATGAACCACAATGACATCCACACCCCGGTGCTCCTCGAGCGTTGCCTCGAGCTGCTCGCCCCCGCGGTCGAGAAGCCCGGCGCCGTCCTCGTCGACGCCACCCTCGGCATGGCCGGCCACGCCGAGGCGTTCCTCGAGCGCTTCCCCGACCTCACCCTCGTTGGCCTCGACCGCGACCTCGAGGCACTCGCCATCGCCCGCGAACGGCTGAAGCCCTTCGCCGGCCGCGTGCACTTCGTGCACACCGTCTACAACGGCATCGACGACGCGCTCGCCCAGCTCGGCATCGACGAGGTCCAGGGTGTGCTCTTCGACCTCGGCGTCTCGTCGCTCCAGCTCGACCGGGTCGAGCGCGGCTTCTCGTACTCGAAGGACGCGCCACTCGACATGCGCATGGACGACACGTCCGAGCTCACCGCCGAGCAGATCCTCGCCGACTACAGCGAACACGACCTCCGGCGCATCTTCCGCGACTACGGCGAGGAGAAGCTGGCCGCCCGCTACGCCCGCGCTATCGTCGCCGCCCGTGAAACGGAGCGGCTGGTGCGCTCCGGACGCCTCGTCGAGATCATCACCGCCGCCACCCCCGTCGCCGTGCAGCGCGCCGGCCACCCCGCCAAACGGGTGTTCCAGGCGCTGCGCATCGAGGTGAACCAGGAACTGGCCGTGCTGGAGGAAGCGATCCCCGCCGCACTCGACGCTGTCGCGGTCGGCGGCCGGATCGTCGTGATGGCCTACCAGTCGCTCGAAGACCGCATCGTCAAGCGGATGCTCGCCGCCGCGTCGGGCTCCTCGGCTCCCGCCGGGCTTCCGGTGGAGCTGCCCGAGCACCGCCCGCTGTTCAGGCTGCTGGTGCGGGGCGCGGAACTGGCCAGTGACGAAGAGAAATCGCGCAACCCGCGCGCCACCCCCGTGCGGCTCCGTGCGGCAGAACGACTCAGGAGGGCAGAATGAGCGACAATCTCGCACGCGTGATGAGGCCGAGCTGGCTGGGGGACGCCGCACCCGCCGAGCCCGAGCGCCGCCACATCGAAATCGTCACCTCCCGACAGCAGCGCCGCGCGCGCCCGAAGGTCATGTACGCCGTCACCGCGGTCGCGGGCATCGGTGCCATCGTGGTCGCCCAGCTGCTGCTGAGCGTGGGCATCTCGCAGGGCGCGTACACCCTCTCGACCCTCGCGTCCCAGAAGGTCGAGCTCGGGCGCACCGCCGCCAGCATCAACGAGGACCTGGTTCGCCTGTCCTCCCCGCAGAGCCTCGCCGCCAACGCCGCCGCGCTCGGCATGGTCACCAACGCGAACCCGGTGTACCTGCGGCTCTCCGACGGCGCGGTCCTCGGCGCCCCCGCCGCCGCCGAGGAAGACGGCTCCACGGCCCTCGTGCCGAACTCGCTGCTGGCCGGCGCCCCGCTCGTCACCGCCGCCCAGCGCGCAGCGGATGCCGCGAGCACCGGCGTGGCCGCGGCCGGGACCGCGAAGACTTCGGTAGCTTCTCCCGTAGCACCAGCAGCGGCCGGCGCGGAGGACGGACTGCCGTCGCCCACCACACGATAGTCAGGCGGTAGCCGCCAGGTAAGGATCCACGTGTCGCACCACCCCACAGGCAGCACGGCGACCTCCGGGCACGCCGGCCCGCGCGGCCGGTCGGGCAGGCGCCGCATCGCCGTCACCATCAGCACGCTCGTGCTCATCATCGCGCTGTTCGTGGTCAAGCTCGTCGACATCCAGGTCGTGCGCGCCGACACCCTCAACGCCCAGTCGCTCGGCAACCGCTCGGTCGAAGACACCCTCTACGGCTCCCGCGGCGATATCCTCGCCGCCGACGGCAGCATGCTGGCGGGCGCCGTCATGCGCTACGACGTGACCCTCTCGCCCAAGAACGCGGCTCCGTGGAAGCGCACCGTGAACGGCACGGAGACCACCGTCACCGTGCCAGAGGCCGCGGCCGAGATCGGCGCGATCGTCGGGCAGAGCCAGGCGCAGGTGCTCGCCATCATCTCCGATGCCCTCGCCGACAACCCGGAGTCCGACTTCGCGTTCGTCGCGAAGCAGGTCGACGTCGACGCCTTCCGGGCCCTCGACAAGCTCGCCGTGCCCTGGCTGTACTTCAAGGCGCACCCGAGCCGCGTGTACCCGAACGGGGCCGTCGCCGGCAACCTCGTCGGATTCGTGTCCTCCTCGGGCAAGGCGCAGGCGGGCCTCGAACTCGGGCAGGACGCCTGCCTCGCCGGTGAGAACGGTACGGCGGTGTACGAGCGCGGCGGCGACGGCGTTCCCATCCCGGGCAGCAGCGTCACGACGAAGCCGGCCGAGGACGGCGGGGACGTTCTCACGACCATCGACTCGGACCTGCAGTGGTACGTGCAGGAGACGCTGGCCACCCAGGCGCAGGCGACCGGGGCCGCGTGGGGAACGGTCGTCGTGCAGGAGGCGAAGACCGGCAAGCTGCTGGCCGTCGCCGACTATCCGACCGTCGACCCGAACAACGTGGGAGCGGCCGACGCGGAGGACCGCGGATCGCGCGCGTTCACGGCCTCGTTCGAACCCGGCTCGACCTTCAAGGCCCTGACCGCGGCATCCGTCATCGACGCCGGCGCGGCCACCCCCCGCAGCCAGGTCGTCGCCCCGTATCGCTACCTTCCGCCCAACGGCGCGAACATCAACGACAGCGAGGAGCATGAGAACGAGAACCTCACCCTCACCGGCGTGCTCATCGAATCCTCCAACACCGGCATGTCCAAGTTCGGCGAGAAGCTCACCGACAAGCAGCGCTTCGACTACATGACCCGGTTCGGCGTCGGTTCGAAGTCCGAGGTCGGCTTCCCGTCGGAGGACCCGGGGATCCTGCACCCTTACAAGGAATGGGACCCGCAGACCAAGTACGCCACCACGTTCGGCCAGGGCCTCACCACCACGGCCATCCAGATCGCGAGCATCTACCAGACCATCGCCAACGACGGCGTGCGGATGCCGGTGCAGCTGGTCGAGGGCTGCCGGGCCCCGGACGGCACGCTCACCGAGGTGCCGTCGACGAAGGGCACCCGGGTGATCTCCGCCGAGGCGGCCCACCAGACCAGCGACATCCTGGAGAACGTCTACGCCCACGCCTGGCTCCGCGACGTCTGGAAGATCCCCGGCTACCGGGTGGCCTCGAAGACCGGTACCGCACAGATGCCCGACGGCCACGGCGGCTACTCGCACGGCTACCTGGTCTCGGTGTCGGGCTACGCCCCGGCCGACGACCCGGAATTCGTCGTGTCGGTGAGTCTCGCAGATCCTGTTAAAATGAATTCGTCTGCGGCCTCGGCTCCGATCTTCCAGAAGGTCATGAGCCAGGTGTTGAAGAAGTACCGGGCAGTTCCCTCGGGGACAGCAGCGCCTGTCCTCCCTGCCACCTGGTAAGGCTGTTACCTGGCGAGGCTGTGTTCCTCCAAAGAAAGTGAATTTGTGACCGATTTGGTGGCTTCGGCTCTCCGTCCTCAGCATCCGGTCCCTCGATCTCTGTCCGAGCTGGCCCGGGAATTCGATCTCGAACTGCGCGGTGACATCGACGGCCTCGAGGTGACGGGTGTCAGCCTCAGCTCGGCGACCGTGCAGCCCGGCGACCTCTACGTCGGCGTGCCCGGCCGCCGCAGCCATGGTGCCGCCTACGCCGCCGCCGCCGCCGAGGCGGGAGCCGTAGCCGTGCTCACCGACGACGCCGGCGCCACGCTCGCCGCGGAGAGCGGCCTCCCCGTGCTGGTCACCCCCGACGCGCGCGCGGCACTCGGCGCGGTCGCCGCCTGGATCTACCGCACCGACGAGTTCGCCGCCACCCTGTTCGCCGTCACCGGCACCAACGGCAAGACCAGCGTCGTCTACCTGCTCTTCGCCATCCTCCGCCAGCTCGGCGTCGTCGCGGGCCTCACCTCCACGGCGGAGCGGCGCATCGGCGACGAAGCCGTCACGAGCTCCCTGACCACCCCCGAGGCCAGCGAACTCCACGCCCTCCTGGCCCGCATGCGGGAAGCCGAGGTGCGCGCGGTCGGCATCGAGGTGTCTGCACAGGCGCTCACGCGGCACCGCGTCGACGGGCTGGTGTTCGACGTCGCCGGCTTCACCAACCTCAGCCATGACCACCTCGACGACTACGAGAACATGGACGAGTACTTCCGCTCCAAGCTCGAGCTGTTCCAGCCCGATCGCTCCCGCCGCGGCGTCGTGACCGTCGACTCCGCGTGGGGGCGCCGCGTCGTCGACGAATGCCGCATCCCGGTCACCACCCTCACCACGCGCGCCACCGAGGAGGCCGACTGGCGCATGACGGTGCTGGAGGAGCGCGCCTCGTACACCGAGTTCCTCCTGGAGGGGCCGGAGAACAAGCGGCTCCAGACCCGGGTGCCGCTGCTCGGCTGGTACATGGCCGCCAACGCCGCGCTGGCGATCGTCATGCTCGTCGAGTCCGGCTACGACCTCGAAGCCATCGCCCACACGCTCGACCGCGACGGCGGAATCCAGGCGTATGTGCCCGGCCGCGCCGAGCGGATCTCCGGTGAGCACGGCCCGCTCGTCTACATCGACTACGGGCACAGCCCCGACGCCTTCCTCAACACCCTGGAGGCCGTCCGCGCGGTCGCCGAGGGCCGCGTGATCATGGTCTTCGGCGCCGACGGCGACCGCGACACGACCAAGCGCGCCGACATGGGCGCCATCGCGGCCCGAGGAGCCGACGTGGTGGTCGTCACCGACTTCCACCCGCGTTACGAAGACCCCGCGGCCATCCGCGCCACCCTGCTGGCGGCGGCGCGGGAAGCGGTCCCCGACGGGGAGTTCCACGAGGTGCCCGACCCGCGCGCGGCGTTCCGCATGGCGCTGTCGCTCGCCAAGGAGGGCGACGTGATCCTCTACGCCGGCCCCGGCCACGAGGACTACCACGAGGTCGCGGGGGTCAAGATCCCCTACTCCGCCCGCGAGGACTCCCGCCAGGCGCTGCGCGAAGCCGGGTGGCTGTCATGATCGCCCTGACCCTCTCCGAGATCGCCGGCGTCACGGGCGGCTCGCTCCGGCCCGGCGGCGGCCGCGACGCGGCATCCGTCGTCGACGGCGTGGTGACCACCGACTCGCGTGAGATCACAGCCGGCGGCATCTTCGTGGCCAAGCCGGGCGAGGTGACCGACGGCCACCTGTTCGCACCCGCAGCGGTCGACCAGGGCGCAGCGCTGCTCATCGTCGAACGCGAGCTCGACCTGCCCGTCGCGCAGGTCGTGGTGTCCGACGCTGTCGCCGCTCTCGGCGCCCTCGCCACCCTGGTGGTCGCCCGGGTGCGTGCGCTCGGCCGGCTGAAGGTCGTCGGCATCACCGGCTCGAACGGCAAGACCACGACGAAGAACCTGCTGCGGGCCGTGCTCGAGCGGGTCGGACCCACGGTGGCGCCCCGCGCCTCGTTCAACAACGAGGTCGGTGCTCCCGTCACCATGCTGCAGCTCACCGAGGACACCCGGTTCCTGGTGGCCGAGATGGGCGCGAGCGGCATCGGGGAGATCGCCCGGCTGGTGCGGATGGCCCGCCCCGACATCGGCATCGTGCTCAAGGTCGGCCTGGCCCACGCCGGTGAATTCGGCGGCATCGAGGGCACCGTCCGGGCCAAGACCGAGATGGTCACCGACCTCGAGCCAACGGATGTCGCGGTGCTGAACGCCGACGACCCGCGCGTCGCCGGCATGGCGGCACACACCCGCGCCCGCGTGCTCTGGTTCGGCCACGGCGCCGACGCGGCCGTGCGCGCCACCGACGTGACCGTCTCCGCCGCCGGGACCGGGTTCACGCTGCACCTGGCCTCCGGGCAGAGCCGGCCCGTCGTCTTCCGCGTGCTCGGCGAGCACCACGTCATGAACGCCCTCGCGGCGGCCGCCGCGGCCGAGGAGCTCGGCGTGCCGATCGACGACATCGTCTCCGCGCTCGAATCCGTGCAGACCGCCGAGCGCGGGCGCATGGAGGTGCTCGGCCGAGCCGACGGCGTCACCGTCATCAACGACGCCTACAACGCCAGCCCCGACTCGATGATGGCGGCGCTGAAGACCCTCGCCCAGATCGCGCGCCCCGGCCAGCGCACCATCGCCGTTCTCGGCGAGATGAGCGAACTCGGCGAGTTCTCCGGCGAGGAACACGACCGCATCGGGCTGCTCGCCGTGCGCCTCAACATCGCGCAGGTCGTCGTGGTCGGCCGCGGCGCCCGGCGCATGCACATCAGCACCATCAACGAGGGATCGTGGGACGGCGAGTCGGCCTACGTCGACACCGCCGACGAGGCGTTCGAGCTCGTCACCGCCACCGCGCGCCCGGGCGACATCGTGCTCGTCAAGTCATCGAACGCCGCGGGCCTGATGGCCCTCGGCGACCGCCTGGGGGAGTCCTTCTCGTGAAAGCACTCCTCATCGCCGGCGCCATGTCGCTGGTCTTCACCCTGGTCCTGACACCCCTGTTCATCAGGTTGTTCCACCGCCTCGGCTGGGGCCAGTTCATCCGCGACGACGGACCCGAGAGCCACCACGCCAAGCGCGGCACCGCCACCATGGGCGGCATCATCATCATCCTCGGCACCGTGGTGAGCTACTTCACGGCCATGCTCATCGCCGACGAACCGATCCCGCCGTCGCCGCTGCTCGTGCTGTTCATGATGGTCGGACTCGGCATCGTCGGCTTCATCGACGATTTCCTGAAGACCCGCAACCAGCGCAGTCTCGGCCTCGGCGGCTGGGCGAAGGTCCTCGGGCAGGTCATCGTCGCCGGCGGGTTCGCCTGGCTGTCGCTGCAGTTCCCCAACGAGGCCGGGCAGACGCCCGCATCCACGCACATCTCGTTCATCCGCGACCTGCCGCTCGACTTCATGCGCCTCGGCACCGTCGTCGGCAGCGTGCTGTTCATCATCTGGATCTGCCTCATCGTGACGGGCACGTCCAACGGCGTCAACGTCACCGACGGCCTCGACGGCCTCGCCACCGGCTCATCGATCCTCGCGATCGGGTCGTTCGTCGTGATCGGCTTCTGGCAGTACAACCAGTCGCTGCCCGGTGGAGTGAACCCGGTGGACCTGTACCGGGCGTACGACGTGCGCGACCCGCTCGACCTCGCGATCGTGGCCGCCGCCATCGTCGGCGGTCTCATCGGGTTCCTCTGGTGGAACACCCCGCCGGCGCGGATCTTCCTCGGCGACACCGGCTCGCTCGGAATCGGCGGCGCACTCGCGGCCCTCGCCGTGCTCAGCCACACGGAGCTCCTCCTGGTGCTCATCGGCGGCCTGTTCGTCATCGAGACCGGCTCCGTCATCGTGCAGCGCGCGTACTTCAAGGTCACCCGCGGCAAGCGCATCTTCCTGATGAGTCCCATCCATCATCATTTCGAGCTCAAGGGCTGGGCGGAGGTGACCGTCGTGGTGCGGTTCTGGATCATCGGCGGGCTGCTCGTGGCCGCCGGCGTCGGTTCGTTCTACCTCGAGTGGCTGTCGAGCAGGCCATGACACGGCTCGATACGCTCACCAGCTGGCACGCGGACTGGACGGGCCTGCGCGTCGCCGTCCTCGGGCTCGGCGTCACCGGCTTCGCCGCGGCCGACACCCTCACCGAGCTCGGCGCCGACGTCCTCGTCGTCGCCGCAGACGCCCCCGACGAACGCGCCACGCTCCTCGACGTGATCGGCGCGCGCCTGGTGCAGGGCGACCTCCGCAGCATCCCCGATGAGCTTCGCGCCCACCGCCCGGAGCTCGTCATCGTGTCGCCGGGCTTCCACCCCGACCACCCGCTGCTGCAGTGGGCGGCCGCGGAACACGTGCCGGTGTGGGGAGACGTGGAACTCGCCTGGCGCCTCCGCGACAAGGTGGGGGAGCCGGCCGAGTGGGTGCTCGTGACGGGCACCAACGGCAAGACCACCACCGTGCAGCTCACGGCCACCCTGCTGGCCGCCGCCGGCAAGCGGGTCGCGCCGTGCGGCAACATCGGCATCCCCGTCCTCGACGCCATCCGCGACCCGCAGGGCTGGGACGTCCTCGTCGTCGAGCTCTCCAGCTACCAGCTGCATCACCTGCCGCGCACCGGCCCCGGCTCGCTCCGGCCCTGGGCCAGCGTCTGCCTCAATCTCGCCGACGACCACATCGACTGGCACGGCTCGGCAAAGGCCTACCGCGACGCCAAGGCCACCGTCTACGCCAACACCCGCATCGCCTGCGTGTACAACAAAGCGGATGCCGCGACCGAGGAGATGGTGCGGGAGGCCGACGTGCAGGACGGTGCCCGCGCGATCGGCTTCGGCCTCGGTACGCCGGGGCCCAGCGACTTCGGCGTGGTCGACGGGATCCTCTGCGACCGCGCGTTCCTGGATGAGCGCCGCGACATGGCCCTCGAGCTCATCACCCTCGAGGAACTGCACGCCGTCGGGCTGTCCGCCCCGCACATCGTCGCCAACATCCTCGCCGCCAGCGCCCTCGCCCGTTCGTTCGGCGTCGAACCGCGCGTCATCCGTGCCGCCCTGCTCGAGTTCAGCCTCGACGCGCACCGCATCCAGGTGGTCGGCGCCGCACGCGGCATCCGCTGGATCGACGATTCCAAGGCCACCAACCCGCACGCCGCAGACGCGTCGCTCCGCGCGTTCGACAGCGTCGTCTGGCTGGTGGGCGGCTTGCTCAAGGGTGTCGACATCGACGACCTCGTGCGCACCCACGTCAGGCGCCTCCGCGCCGTGGTCATCATCGGCGTCGACCGGGCCGCATTGCGTGACGCATTCGCGCGACACGCGCCCGGGCTGCCGGTATTCGAGATCGACGCGGATGACACTGAACAGGTGATGCCGCAGGCCGTCGGCCGCGCGGCGGAGGTGGCCCTGGACGGGGACGTCGTGTTGCTCGCACCGGCGGCCGCCTCGATGGACCAGTTCGAGAGCTACGTGGAACGCGGCCGGTTGTTCACCGAAGCCGTGCAGGACTATTTGGGAGGTGAGGCGGATGACGACGAGTCCGCCTCGGGTGGGGGCGCCTAAGCTCCCCGCATCCGCCACCGGAGCCGACGAGACGGCCGCCGTGGGCTCGGCCAGGATCAACCTCGGCAAGGTCTTCACGAGCGAATCGGCGAACTTCTTCCTGCTGCTCGGCACGACGCTGTTCCTCGTGGTGTTCGGGCTGGTCATGGTGCTGTCGTCGTCCTCGGTCGACTCCTACCTCGAGGACGCGGGCTTCTTCGGAGGCCTCCTGAAGCAGGGATTCTTCGCCATCCTCGGTGTCCCGCTGATGCTCGTGATCAGCCGGATGCCGCTGACGTTCTGGCAGCGCATCGCCTGGCCGGCGTTGCTGGCCGCCGACTTCCTGCAGTGCCTCGTGGTGTTCACGCCGCTCGGCATCGAGGTCGCCGGCAACACCAACTGGCTCTCCATCGCCGGATTCCAGTTCCAGCCGTCGGAGATGATCAAGATGGCGCTCGTCATCTGGCTCGGCATGATCCTCGCGCTCAAGCAGAACAAGCTCGAGGACTGGCGGCACGTGTTCATCCCCGTCTTCGGCGTCGGCGGTGGCTCGGTCATGCTCGTCATGATCGGCGGCGACCTCGGCACCGTCATGATCATGGCCGGCATCCTCTTCGGCGCGCTGTTCTTCGCCGGGGTGCGGCTGCGGCTCCTCGCCGCCCCGCTCGCGATCGGCGTCATCGGCGCCGGGCTCATGGCCCTCTCCAGCTCCAACCGCATGACCCGCATCCTGAGCTTCCTCGGCACGGGCTGCGACGAGATCGACGGCACCATCTCGGCGGCGTGCTGGCAGCCGCTGCACGGCACCTGGGCATTGGCCAACGGCGGCATCTTCGGTGTGGGCCTCGGCAACTCCAAGGCGAAGTGGTCCTGGCTGCCCGCCGCCGACAACGACTACATCTTCGCCATCATCGGCGAGGAGCTGGGCCTCATCGGCTGCATCGTCGTGCTCCTGCTCTTCGTCATCCTCGCGATCGCGTTCATCCGCGTCCTGCGGTCCTCGGCGAGCGTCCAGGTTCAGGTGACGACCGCGAGCGTCATGGTGTGGATCATCGGGCAGGCGCTCGTGAACATCGCCGTGGTGCTCGGCGTGTTCCCCGTGCTCGGCGTTCCGCTCCCGCTCATCTCCGCCGGCGGCACAGCGCTGCTCACGACGCTGGTGGCGATCGGCATCGTGCTGTCGTTCGCCCGCGAGCCCCGCCGGGCCGCCGACACCCCGAGGGCGGATGCGTCGTGACCACCTACCTGCTCGCCGGCGGGGGGACCGCCGGCCATGTGAATCCGCTGCTCGCCACGGCCGACTACCTCACCGCGCGCGAGAAGGATGCGACGGTGCTGGTCCTCGGCACCGCCGAGGGCCTCGAATCCCGGCTGGTGCCCGAGCGCGGCTATGAGCTCCTGGTGATCCCGCGCCTGCCGTTCCCGCGCCGGCCGGGCCGCCAGGCCGTGAGCTTCCTGCCGCGATTCAACCGCACGGTCCGCCAGGTCGAGCAGGTCATCCGCTCGCGCAGCATCGACGTCGTGGTGGGCTTCGGCGGATACGTGTCGACGCCCGCCTACCTCGCCGCACGCCGCGCCGGGGTTCCCATCGTCATCCACGAGGCGAACGCCAAGCCAGGGCTCGCCAACCGGCTGGGCGCCCGCTACACCGGCCACGTCGGCGTCGCCTTCCACCACACGCCGATCCGGAACGCCACCTTCGTGGGCATGCCGCTCCGCCGGGAGATCGAGCAGCTCGACCGGGTCGCCGCCCGCCCGGTGGGCGAGGCCTTCTTCGGGTTGTCGGCCGAGCGCCCGACGCTCCTCGTGACCGGGGGCTCGCTCGGTGCCAGGCGGCTGAACGCCACCCTCGTCGCATCGGCCGAAGCCGTCATCGACGCCGGCTGGCAGGTGCTGCACATCACCGGCAGCAACTCCGAGGTCACCGACCCCGGCCTGCCGGACTACCACATGATCTCCTACTGCGACCGGATGGACCTCGCCCTCGCCGCGGCGGACTTCGCGGTCTCCCGGGCCGGGGCGGCGACCGTGAGCGAACTCAGCGCTCTCGGCATCCCCGCCGTCTACGTTCCCTACCCGGTGGGCAACGGCGAGCAGCGATTCAACACGGCCGACGTGGTCGGCGCCGGCGGCGGCCTCGTCGTCGACGACGCGGACTTCCTCCCCGTCTGGGTGGGTGCCGAACTCCTGCCCCTCCTCGCCGACCGCGCCGGCGTGGCCGGGATGGCGCGCCGTGCGGCGTCGGTCGGCGTGCTCGACGGGTCGGCCAGGATGGCGAGCCTGATCCGGCAGGCAGCGGGCAGCGCGTAACCTTGTCAGGACACGTTCGGGGTAGCCCCGGGCGTGCCAGAGAACGCACGCACCGACCACGAAAGAAGGCCTTGTGATCAAGCCCGACCTGGACCTGGCCGTCCCCGACGACCTCGGTACCGTGCACTTCGTCGGGATCGGCGGCTCCGGAATGAGCGGGATCGCGCGGCTGTTCCTCGCCGCCGGCCACACCATCACCGGCTCCGACGTGCGCGAGTCCTCGAACACCGAGGCCCTGCGCGAGCTCGGCGTTCCCATCGCCATCGGGCACGATGCGGCGAACGTCGGCGACGCCGACACCCTCGTCGTCACGGGGGCACTCTGGCAGGACAACCCCGAGTACCAGCTCGCCCTGCAACGCGGCCTGCCCGTGCTGCACCGCTCCCAGGCGCTGGCCTGGCTCATCAAGCAGCACCGCCTCGTTGCGGTGGCGGGCGCGCACGGAAAGACCACCTCCACGGGCATGATCGTCACCGGGCTCCTGGGTCTCGGCCAGGACCCGAGCTTCGTCAACGGCGGTGTCATCGAATCCCTGGGCGTCAGCGCCGCTGCTGGCTCAGACGACCTCTTCGTCGTCGAAGCGGACGAGTCCGACGGCTCCTTCCTGCTGTACAACACCGCCGTGGCGCTCATCACCAACGTCGACCCCGATCACCTCGACCACTACGGCTCGCTCGAGGCGTTCCAGGCCGCGTTCGTCGACTTCGCGCGCGACGCGACCGAGCTCGTGGTCGTCTCCTCCGACGACGCCGGGGCACGACGCGTCACCGACCTGCTGCAGGCCGGGCACACCGGACAGCACACGCAGCGCGTCGTCACGTTCGGCGAGGATCCCGGCGCGGACGTTCAGGTGCACTCGGTCGTCACCGACGGTCCCGTGAGCTTCTCGGTGCGCTGGGAGGGCCGGGACTACACGGCGACGCTCCGCGTTCCCGGCCGCCACAACGCCATCAACGCCGCGGGCGCCTTCGCCGTGCTCGTCGGGCTCGGTTTCGACCCGGCGGCGTCGCTCGAGGCCATTGCGGCCTTCGGCGGCACCCAGCGTCGGTTCGAGCTGCACGGCATCGTCGGTGGAGTGAGCGTGTACGACGACTACGCGCACCACCCGACCGAGGTGGCCGCCGCCCTGGCCGCAGCACGCAGCGTCGTCGGCTCGGGCCGAATCATCGCCGTGCACCAGCCGCACCTGTACAGCCGCACCCGGCTCTTCGCCACCGAGTTCGCGCACACCCTCGAGGAGTACGCCGATGAGACCGTGGTGCTCGACGTCTACGGTGCCCGGGAAGACCCGGAACCGGGCGTGACCGGCGAACTCGTCTCCACCCGGTTCGCCGACCCCGCGCACGTGGCCTTCGTTCCCGACTGGCAGGCGGCCGCCGACCACGTGGCGGAGATCAGCCGGGAGGGCGACTTCGTGATCACGCTCGGCTGCGGCGACGTGTACCGCATCGTCCCGCAGCTGCTGGAGTCGCTCGAACGGGTCCGCGGATGACGGCGTCATGAGGCGGCCGCAGGCCTTCACGCCGCCGCCGGCACCCCCCGTGCCTCCGCCGGCATCGCCCCCGCGGGATCGGACCCGTCAGGCACCAACGCCGCGCCCCTCCCGCAACGACCCCATCACCGAACCCATCGCCGTGCAGGCCGCGACGCCGCCCGTTACCGAGCGGGAGCACGAACCCAGTGCGCCGCCCCTTTATGTGCCGGCGGATGCGGGCGCGGATGCCGACACCGGCGTCGACGCCGACGCGGACGGCGACGCGGACGGCCCCTCGTCCCGACGGCCGGCGCTCGCAGCGGTGGCAGCCCGCCGGCAGCTCCGCGCCGCCCGCCGGGCACGCAAAAAGTACGAGCGCGAGGAGGTGCGCCGCTTCACCTGGCGCTCACGTCGGCGCCGGCGGGCCTGGCTGGCCGCGCTGGGTGTGGTGGCGGCCCTGGCCGCGTTCGTTCTCGTGGGCGTGTACTCGCCCGTCATGGCCCTCCGCCAGGTGCAGGTCGTGGGGGCCGAGCGGCTCCCCGCCGACAAGGTGGAGGCGGCGCTGGCCGACCAGCTCGGCACGCCGCTGCCGCTCATCGACTCTGCCGAGGTCAAGAGCGCCCTCGCCCCGTTCACCATCATCCAGAGCTTCCGCACCGAGAGCCGGCCCCCGCACACGCTCGTGGTGCGCCTGGTCGAACGGGAGCCGGTGGGCGTCATCGCGCGCGGTTCCCGCTTCGACCTCGTCGACGCCGCCGGCGTCGTCATCGAGACCTCGGCGAAACGACCCGACGGCTACCCGAAACTGGTCGCCGGCGACACGGACGGCGCCGGGTTCCGTGCGGCCACGGCCGTGGTCCGGGCCCTGCCCGACGGCATCCGCGGCACGCTGCGCGAGGTGCACGCCGGCACCGCCGACGACGTCACACTGACCCTCTCCGGCGGCGCCCGGGTGGTCTGGGGGAGCGCGGAGCGGTCCGACGACAAGGCCGCCGTGCTCACCGCGCTCATGGTGTCGCACCCCGCGGGGAGCGTCGACGAATACGACGTGACCTCGCCCGACAGCCCCGTCATCCGCTGACCCCGCCGGTCACCCCTCCCGCCGAGACGGACCCTTCCGGTCGAAACCGCCAGGCGCGCCTGTCAGTCTCGGCCGCAGGTGTGCGTCTCGGCGACGAACGGCAGGGCCGGCGAGCGGCACAGGCGCGTGCGGGCACACCCGTTTGGGGCATTTCTCTCCGACACGCGGGCGCGCCTCCCCAAGGCACTGGCTGCGCGACCTACCTTCGGAATCAGGAATTGCATACTCAGCATAACTTTAACCCTCGACTATAGGTTTAGAGTTCCACCCGGAGGCCGACGTGTCAACAAATCAGAACTACCTCGCCGTCATCAAGGTTGTCGGCATCGGCGGCGGCGGCGTCAACGCCGTCAACCGCATGATCGAACTCGGACTCCGCGGTGTGGAGTTCATTGCCATCAACACGGATGCCCAGGCGCTGCTGATGAGCGACGCCGACGTCAAGCTCGACGTGGGTCGTGACCTCACCCGCGGCCTCGGCGCCGGCGCCGACCCCGAGGTGGGCCGCCGCGCCGCGGAAGACCACGCCGAGGAGATCGAGGAAGCGCTCGCCGGCGCCGACATGGTCTTCGTCACGGCCGGTGAGGGTGGCGGCACGGGAACCGGCGGCGCTCCCGTCGTGGCGCGCATCGCCAAGTCGATCGGTGCGCTCACCATCGGTGTCGTCACCAAGCCGTTCGGCTTCGAGGGCAAGCGGCGCCAGATGCAGGCCGAGACGGGTGTGGCCACCCTCAAGAACGAGGTCGACACCCTCATCGTCGTGCCGAACGACCGGCTCCTCGAGATCAGCGACCGCGGCATCAGCATGCTCGAGGCGTTCTCCACCGCCGACCAGGTGCTCCTCGCCGGTGTCCAGGGCATCACCGACCTCATCACCACCCCGGGCCTCATCAACCTCGACTTCGCCGACGTCAAGTCGGTCATGCAGGGCGCCGGCTCCGCCCTCATGGGCATCGGCTCGTCCCGCGGCGCGGACCGTGCCATCAAGGCCGCCGAACTGGCCGTCGCGTCGCCGCTGCTCGAGGCATCCATCGACGGCGCGCACGGCGTGCTGCTGTCGATCCAGGGCGGCTCGAACCTCGGCATCTTCGAGATCAACGACGCCGCGCGCCTGGTGCAGGAAGCCGTGCACGCCGAGGCCAACATCATCTTCGGTGCCGTCATCGACGACACGCTGGGCGACGAGGTGCGTGTCACCGTCATCGCCGCCGGGTTCGACGGCGGCGAACCGGGGGCAAAGCCGGCCGAGGTGCGCCGGGGCGACCTGGTCAGCGCCGGCATCGCGGCCGCGACGGCGAGCACGGCGACAGCGGATGCCGCCGGCGGCTTCGGCACGCCCGACGGGTCATCCTCGTGGCAGTCGGAGTCCCTCGCGGCCGACGCCATCGTCGCCGACCCCGCCTTCGACGACGAGTCCGACGACCTGGACATCCCAGACTTCCTGAAGTGAGCAGCCTCGCCGAGCGGCTCGCCGACACGCGGGCGTCGGTGGCCGACGCGGCACGCGCCGCGGGCCGTGACCCCGGCGAGATCACCACGATCGTCGTGACCAAGTTCCACCCGGTTTCGATGATCCGTGAACTCGCCGGGCTCGGCGTGCGCGACTTCGGTGAGAACCGCCACCAGGAGGCCCAGGCCAAGGCGGCCCAGCTCGACGACCCGAGCCTCACCTGGCACTTCGTGGGCCAGCTGCAGGGCAAGAAGGCGCGGCAGGTGCGCGCATACGCCGACGTTATCCACTCCGTCGACCGAGAACCGCTCGTGCGCGCGCTGTCGTCCGACTCCTCCAGCGTCGACTGCTTCATCCAGGTCAACCTCACCGACGATCCCGACCGCGGGGGAGTCGACCCGGCCGGCCTCGAGGCGCTGGCCGAGAGCGCGCTCGCCGCGCCGGGCCTCCGACTGCTGGGCCTCATGGCCGTCGCCCCGCTCGGTGCGCCGCCCCGGCCGGCCTTCGCGCGGGTGCGTGAGCTCTCGGAACGGCTGGCCCGGATCGCGCCGGAGGCTACCGGGCTGTCGATGGGGATGTCGCAGGACTATGCCGACGCCATCGCCGAGGGCGCGACACACCTGCGAATCGGTACGGCAATCACCGGCAAACGCCCAGGCATTCAATAACCTAGGGCTCAGAAGCATCACCAACACGGAGGTCCTGATGTCCAACCCGCTCAAGAAAACCATGGTCTACCTGGGTCTGGCAGACGAAGAGCTGGAATACGAGGCGCACGCCGCGCCCGGAGCCGCCGCAGCCCCCGAGCGCAGCTTCCCCGAGCGTGCGACGAACTCGTCCGCCCGCACCAACTCGCAACCGGCGCCGGTCACCCCGCTGCACAGGGTCGCGACTCCCAGAAATGTGGCCGCTTCAGAAATGAACGAAATCCTCACCGTCCACCCGCGGCAGTACCGCGACGCGCAGGCGATCGCCGAGTCCTTCCGTGACGGCATCCCCGTCATCATCAACCTCTCCCAGATGAGCGACGGCGACGCCCGCCGCCTCATCGACTTCGCCAGCGGGCTGTCACAGGGCCTCTCCGGCAAGATCGAGCGGGTCACGGCCAAGGTGTTCCTGCTGTCGCCGTCGCACGTGGCCATCTCCGGCGAGTCGGCGGAGGGTGACAGCGACAGCGAGGCATCCTTCTTCGGCCAGTCCTGACCCGGGGCGTGTTCCTGATCTCGCTGGTGGCAGGCGTGCTGTACTACGCCCTGCTGCTGTACTTCTTCACAATGTGGGCACGGTTCATCCTCGACCTGGTGCAGTCCGTCAACCGGCACTGGCGGCCGCACGGCGCCGGCCTCGTCGCGGCCTCGGCCGTCTACGGGCTGACCGACCCGCCCATCCGCTTCTTCCGCCGGCTCCTGCCGCCCCTTCGCCTGGGACCGATCGCTTTCGACTTCGGTTGGAGCCTCACCATGCTCGGCTGCATCATCGCCATGTCGATCGTCGGCGCCATCCCCGAATGGGTCGCCCGCGCGATGTGATCGATGCGGTGAGGCGCACGAGGATGAGCCGCGTGGCATGTATCCTTGAGCGGTGACGCTGAAGGGCCATTCACGGTGTGGCACGCGCCCACTTCACCGGTTCCAGCACACGCAATCACTATTCACAACTCGAGTTCTAAGGGTGGGAAGCCATGGCGCTAACTCCGGAAGATGTAGTCAACAAGAGATTCCAGTCGACAAAGTTCCGTGAGGGCTACGACCAGGACGAGGTGGATGACTTCCTCGACGAGGTCGTCGTCGAACTGCGCCGCCTGAACCAGGAGAATGAAGAACTGCGGGCCCAGCTCGCGGGCGGCAACGGTGCCCCCGCAAAGGCCGCCGCCCCGGCAGAGCCCAAGCCCGCCGTCAAGGCCGCCCCGGCCGCTCCCGCCCCCGCGCCCGTCGTCGCTGCCCCCGCCACCCCGGCCGTGGACGACGAGACCGCCGGCACCACGAACCTCCTGCAGCTGGCTCGCCGCCTGCACGAGGAGCACGTGAAGGAAGGCTCGGAGAAGCGCGACGCGCTCGTCGCCGAAGGCCACGCCACCGCAGCGCGCCTCGTGGCCGAGGCCGAGGCGAAGCAGCGCCAGCAGCTCAACGAGCTCGACAAGGAGCGCTCGGTCCTCGAGAAGAAGATCGACGAACTGCGCACCTTCGAGCGTGAGTACCGCCAGAAGCTGAAGAGCTACATCGAGGGCCAGCTCCACGAGCTCGAGTCCGAGTCCCCGGTCGGTGCCGGCGCCTCCGCCGCCTCGAAGCCCAGCTTCCAGGGCTTTGGAGCGTAGGGCCAGGTCGAAGCCCCGCACGAGTGCGCTGGTCCTCCTCGGCCTGGTGGCCCTGGGCGTCTACGCGCTCGACCAGGTGACCAAATACCTGGTGGCCACCCGGCTGGTCGAAGGTGACGTGGTCCGGGTTCTGGGTGATGTGCTGCAACTGCACTTCGTTCGGAACCCGGGCGCCGCGTTCTCCCTGGCCAGCGGCGTGACCTGGATCTTCTCCCTCATCGCGACGGGCGTCGTGGTGTTCATCATCTGGTTCGCCCGTCGCATCCGCTCGCTCGCCTGGTCGGCCGTGTTCGGCCTCCTGCTCGGTGGCGTGCTCGGCAACCTCACCGACCGGTTCGTGCGGGAGCCCAGCTTTGGGCTCGGCCACGTCGTGGACTTCATCTCGACGCCCTGGCTGATCCCGGCGATCTACAACGTCGCCGACATGTGCATCGTCGCGAGCATGATCATCTTCATGATCCTCACCATCCGCGGCACCGGCCTCGACGGGCGGCGCGTCAGCGGCAAGCTGGCCGAGGAGCACCGACCGGCACCGGACGACCGGGAAACGGCCTGACATGGAGACCCGCTCGCTGCCGCTTCCCGACGGGCTCGCGGGTGTGCGGGTCGACGCCGGTATCGGCAAGCTCCTGGGCTTCTCCCGCAGCTTCGCGGCGGAGGTGGCCGAGGCCGGCGGCGTGACCCTGGACGGTGCCGTCGTCGGCAAGTCCGACCGCTTGCGCGCCGGCGCCTGGCTCGAGGTCAGCTGGCAGCCCAAGGAGGAGGTGCGGATCGTCCCCACCCATGTGCCCGACCTCGGCATCGTGTACGACGACGACGACATCGTCGTGGTCGACAAGCCCGCGGGGGTCGCCGCCCACCCGAGCACGGGCTGGACCGGTCCCACCGTCGTCGGTGCGCTGGCGGCCGCGGGGTACCGCATCTCGACCTCGGGAGCGGCGGAGCGGGCCGGCGTCGTGCACCGCCTGGACGCGGGCACGAGCGGCCTCATGGTGGTGGCCAAGTCCGAACCGGCCTACACCGCGCTCAAGCGCGCCTTCCACGACCGCGAGGTGGAGAAGATCTACCACACCGTCGTCCAGGGCCACCCCGACCCCCTGGCGGGCACCATCGACGCCCCCGTCGGCCGACACCCGCGGTCGGACTGGAAGTTCGCGGTCATCGCTGACGGCAAGCACGCCGTCACCCACTACGAGACGCTGGAGGCCTTCCCCTCCGCGTCGCTGCTGGAGGTGCACCTGGAGACGGGGCGCACCCACCAGATCCGGGTGCACATGGCCGCCCAGCGGCATCCGTGCGTCGGCGACGCCATGTACGGGGCCGACCCGACGATCTCGGCCAGGCTCGGCCTCACCCGGCAATGGCTGCACGCCCGCCAGCTGGCCTTCACCCACCCGGCCTCGGGGGAGTGGGTCACCTTCACCTCGGACTATCCCGAGGATCTCGCCCACGCGCTGGCGGTCCTGCGCGATGTCGCCGGCGCCGTTTAAGCTGCGGCTTAAGCTAGTTGTTCACCACCACCCCCCAGCAGTTCCGGAGCAGTCGTGTCGCAGCAGAGTGATTCGTTCGTACACCTTCACGTGCACAGCGAGTACTCCATGCTCGACGGCGCCGCCCGGGTCAAGCCACTGGTCGAGGCGGCCGCCGAGCAGGGGATGCCCGCCGTCGCCGTGACCGACCACGGTAACGTCTTCGGGGCGTTCGACTTCTGGAAGACGGCGACGGATGCCGGCGTCAAGCCGATCATCGGCACCGAGGCGTACATCACCCCCGGCACGCACCGGAGTGACAAGACCCGCGTGCGCTGGGGCTCGGCCGGCGACGGCCGCGACGACGTCGGCGGCAGCGGCGCGTATACGCACATGACCCTGTTGTCGGAGACCACGGCCGGCATGCACAACCTCTTCCGGCTCTCCTCCCGGGCGTCGCTCGAGGGGTACTACTTCAAACCCCGCATGGACCGGGAGCTCCTCGCGCAGTACGCCGGGGGCCTCATCGCCACCACCGGCTGCGCCGGTGGTGAGGTGCAGACCCGGCTGCGGCTCGGCCAGTACGACGAGGCGAAGAAGGCCGCCGCGGAGTTCCGCGACATCTTCGGAGCGGGCAACTACTTCTGCGAGGTCATGGACCACGGCATCGACGTTGAGCGCCGCACCATGAGCGACCTGCTGCGGCTCGCCAAGGAGCTCGACCTGCCGCTGGTGGCCACCAACGACCTGCACTACACGCACGCGCACGACGCCACCGCGCACGCGGCGCTGCTGTGCGTGCAGTCGGCGTCGACCCTCGACGACCCGAACCGGTTCAAGTTCGACTCCGACGAGTTCTACCTCAAGTCCGCCAGCCAGATGCGCCACCTCTTCCGCGACAACCCCGAAGCCTGCGACAACACCCTGCTCATCGCTGAGCGGTGCGACGTCGCGTTCAACACGCAGGCGAACTACATGCCGCGCTTCCCGGTGCCCGACGGGGAGAGCGAGGAGACCTGGTTCATCAAGGAGGTCGAGGCCGGCCTGGTGCGCCGTTACCCGAACGGGTTCTCCGACGCCGTGCGCAAGCAGGCGGACTACGAGGTCGGCGTCATCACCCAGATGGGCTTCCCGGGGTACTTCCTCGTGGTCGCCGACTTCATCAACTGGTCCAAGCGCAACGGCATCCGCGTCGGCCCCGGCCGCGGCTCCGGCGCCGGCTCCATGGCCGCGTACGCGATGGGCATCACCGACCTCGACCCGCTCCAGCACGGCCTCATCTTCGAGCGGTTCCTCAACCCCGACCGTGTCTCCATGCCGGACTTCGACGTGGACTTCGACGAGCGCCGGCGCGGCGAGGTCATCCGCTACGTCACCGAGAAGTACGGCGACGAGCGGGTCGCCCAGATCGTCACCTACGGCACCATCAAGGCCAAGCAGGCGCTCAAGGACTCCTCCCGCGTGCTGGGCTTCCCGTTCGGCATGGGCGACAAGCTCACCAAGGCGATGCCGCCGGCGATCATGGGCAAGGACGTGCCGCTCACGGGCATGTTCGACAAGGACCACCCGCGGTACCGCGAGGCCGGCGACTTCCGCGCGGTGATCGAGTCGGACCCCGAGGCGCGCACCGTCTTCGACACGGCGCTCGGCATCGAGAACCTGAAGCGGCAGTGGGGCGTGCATGCCGCCGGCGTCATCATGTCCAGCGACCCGCTCATCGACATCATCCCGATCATGAAGCGGGAGCAGGACGGCCAGATCGTCACCCAGTTCGACTACCCGGCCTGTGAGTCGCTGGGCCTGATCAAGATGGACTTCCTGGGGCTCCGGAACCTCACGATCATCGACGACGCGCTCGACAACATCCAGATGAACCGCGGCCACCGGCCGGTGCTGGAAGACCTCGCACTCGACGACCCGCTCGCCTACGAACTCCTCGCCCGCGGCGACACCCTCGGCGTCTTCCAGCTCGACGGCGGCCCCATGCGCTCGCTGCTGCGGCTGATGAAGCCCGACAACTTCGAGGACATCTCCGCCGTCATCGCCCTGTACCGGCCGGGCCCCATGGGCGCGAACTCGCACACCAACTACGCGCTGCGGAAGACCGGGCAGCAGCAAATCGTCGCGATCCACCCGGAGCTCGAGGAACCGCTCTCCGAGATCATCGGCAACACCTACGGCCTGATCGTCTACCAGGAGCAGGTCATGTCGATCGCGCAGAAGCTGGCGGGCTTCTCGCTCGGGCAGGCGGACCTGCTGCGGCGCGCGATGGGCAAGAAGAAGAAGTCCGAACTCGACAAGCAGTTCGAGGGCTTCTCCGGCGGCATGAAGGCCAATGGCTACTCGGATGCCGCGATCAAGACCATCTGGGACATCCTGCTGCCGTTCTCCGACTACGCATTCAACAAGGCGCACTCGGCGGCGTACGGCGTGCTGTCCTACTGGACCGCCTACCTCAAGGCCCACTACCCGGCCGAGTACATGGCCGCGCTCCTCACCAGCGTCGGCGACGCCCGCGACAAGCTCGCGCTGTACCTCAACGAGTGCCGGCGCATGGGCATCAAGGTGCTGCCGCCAGACGTGAACGAGTCGATCGGCTTCTTCGCGGCCGTCGGCACCGACATCCGCTTCGGGCTCGGCGCCGTGCGCAACGTCGGCTTCAACGTCGTCGACGCCATCCGCAGCGCCCGCGACGAGAAGGGGCGGTTCGAGTCGTTCCACGACTTCCTCGCGAAGGTGCCCCTGCAGGTGGCGAACAAGCGCACCGTCGAGTCGCTGATCAAGGCCGGCGCGTTCGACTCGCTCGGCGCGACCCGGCGCGCCATGGTCGAGGTCCACGAGGGCGCGGTGGAGTCTGCCGTCAAGATCAAGCGCGACGAGGAGCACGGCAACGTCGGATTCGACTTCGACAGCCTGTTCGACGACCCGCAGGCGGGCGAGAAGGTGCCCGACCGGCCGGAATGGTCGAAGAAGGAGAAACTGGCCTTCGAGCGCGACATGCTCGGGCTCTACGTGTCGGACCATCCGCTGGCCGGCCTCGAGATCCCGCTCGCGAAACACGCCAGCACCGCCATCGCCGACCTGATCGCCTCCGAGCAGACGCAGGACGGCGACACGGTCACCATCGCGGGTCTCATCACGAGCGTGCAGCACCGGGTGGCCAAGAAATCCGGCAACCAGTACGGCATGATCCAGGTCGAGGACTTCGGCGGCGAGATCACCGCCATGTTCATGGGCAAGGCCTATCAGGAGTTCTCCCCGGCGCTCATCAACGACTCGATCGTGGTGGTGCGCGGGCGCGTGAGCATGCGCGACGACGGCATGAACCTGCACGCGTACAGCCTGTTCGCCCCGGAGCTCGGGCAGGGGACCGAGGCGGGGCCGCTGTCGATCGTAATGCCCGAGGCGCGCGCGACCACCGACACGGTCACGGCACTCGGCGACGTGCTGATCCGGCACCAGGGTGAGTCCGAGGTGCGGCTCAAGCTGGTGAAGGGCAACGCGGCCCGCGTGTTCGAGCTGCCCTACCGGGTGGGCGTGAGCGCCGACCTGTTCGGGGAGTTGAAGAGCCTGCTGGGCCCGTTCTGCCTGGCCTGACGCCGCGATGACCGACCGCGCACGGCACGCCGACCACCGCACGGAACGACTGCTGCTGCGGCGGCCGGTTGTCGATGACATCGGCGTGCTCTTCGAGATCCACGCCGACCCGGCCACGAACCGCTTCGACCCGAGCCGGCAGATGACCACAGTCGACCAGGCCGCCGCCCAGTTCCGCGACGGGGACCAGCATTGGCGAGCACACGGATTCGGTTACTGGGTGGTGAGCCGGGCAACGGATGCCGCGGGCCCGGTGATCGGCTTCGCCGGCGCACCGCCCTGAAGGTCGGCGTCGCACGCCGCCCCGACCTCGACAAGCCCGGCGAGGCGAGCGTGTTCGCACTCGGCTGGGACTAGGGGAGCGCGTCACCCGCGACGGTCGTTCCCGGCGCCCGGTAGGTGCGCTCGTGGTACAGGAGCGCCTCGTCGTCGTCGCCGAGTCCGCCGCCCTCGATCTGCACGACGACCACGGCGTTGTTGTGCACGCTCACGCGCTCGATGATGCGCCCCACCATCCACGAGGTGACGCCATCGAGCACCGGGATCCCGTAGGGACCCGGATGCCAGTGCTCGCCGACGAAGCGTTGCTCCGCCGGCCCCGACAGGATCTCGGCCAGCCGGCGGTTCCGCACACCGAGCATGTGGATGATGACGTGGTCGTTCTCCACGATCGCCGGCCAGCTGCTCGCCGTGCGGGCCATGTTGAAGGTCGCCAGCGGGGGAACCGCCGCCAGGGAGGCCAGCGAGGTCGCGGTGAAGCCCACGGGCGTGCCATCCGCTTTCAGCGACGTGATCGCCGCGACCCCGGCGGCGTGGCGACGGAAGGCGCGCTTGAACGCGGCGAGGTCCGGCGGGCCGTCCTGCGGGACGGCGGGAACCTGGGGAACGAAACTGTCACTCATGGGCGTCATTCATCCGGTGGGAAGTCATCCCCGCCAGACTATTCCAGCTGCGCACGCCGGATAGGCTGGTGCCGATGATCCAGACGATTGACCAGCGCGGCACACGCCTCGGCCTCGCCGACCTCCTGGCCGCCATTCCTCGAGCCGCAACCGACGTGAGCGTGGCGAGCGAGGTCGCCGCCGGGCTCATCGACGACGTGCGCGCCCGGGGGGAGGCCGCCCTGCTCGACCAGGCCGAACGGCTCGATCGCGCCCGGCCCACGGCTGTGCGGGTGCCCGCGGCCGACATCGAGCAGGCCGTCGCGGACCTCGATCCGGCCGTGCGCGCCGCGGTCCTCGAGACGATCCGGCGGGTGCGCGCGGCCAGCGCCGCCCAGGTGCCGCCCACGGTGACCACCACCATCGCCGACGGCGGCCGGATCACGCAGCGCTGGCAGCCGATAGCCCGGGTGGGCCTCTACGTACCCGGCGGCAAGGCCGTCTACCCGTCGAGCGTGGTCATGAACGTCGTCCCGGCCCAGGTCGCCGGGGTGCGCTCGATCGCCCTGGCGTCCCCGCCGCAGCAGCACTTCGACGGACGCGTGCACCCGACCATCCTCGCGGTGGCCGGGCTGCTCGGCATCGACGAGATCTACGCCATGGGCGGCGCCGGAGCCGTCGGGGCCTTCGCGTACGGGGTGCCCGGCATCGGGCTGGACCCGGTGCAGCTCATCACGGGCCCGGGGAACGTCTATGTCGCCGCGGCCAAACGGCTGGTGCGCGGCGTGACCGGGATCGACGCGGAAGCCGGGCCGACCGACATCCTCGTGATCGCCGACGACAGCGCAGACCCGGACCTCGTCGCCGCCGACCTGGTGAGCCAGGCCGAGCACGACGAGCTCGCCGCAGCTGTGCTGGTGACCCCGTCGCCCGCGCTCGCCCGCGCCGTCGAAGAGCGGCTCGGCCGGCTCGCGGCATCCACCACGCACACCGACCGGGTGAGCGCGGCCCTCAGCGGCAACCAGTCCGCCATCGTGCTGGTCGACGACCTCGACCAGGCGGCGGCGTTCAGCAACGCCTTCGGCCCCGAGCACCTCGAGATCCAGACCGAGTCACCGGATGCCGTCCTCGCCCTGATCGAGAACGCCGGCGCGATCTTCCTCGGCCCGCATTCACCGGTGAGCCTCGGCGACTACTCGGCGGGCTCGAACCACGTACTCCCCACCGGCGGCCAGGCCCGGTTCTCGTCGGGCCTCGGCGCATACACGTTCCTGCGCCCGCAGCAGGTGGTGCAGTACAGCCGGGAGGCCCTGCTCGAGGTCGCCGCGAACATCGACGTGCTCTCCACGGCCGAGGCGCTCCCCGCGCACGGCGACGCCGTGAAGGCCCGGTTCGCCGCCGAGCGTTCCTAGCCTCGCCGATCCCGCGTCCGGCCCCTCACTCGGGTGGTGCGCCGCGGCGCGGCGGCAGCGGGACGCGACAGCGCAGCCACCCAGTAGGCTGGAGGCACGATGTTCTGCCCGTTCTGCCGCCATCCTGACTCCCGCGTCGTCGATTCCCGCACGAGCGACGACGGCTTGTCGATCCGGCGTCGCCGGCAGTGCCCCGAGTGCGGTCGCCGCTTCAGCACCACCGAGACGGCGAGCCTCAACATCATCAAGCGCAGCGGCGTCGTTGAGCCGTTCAGCCGCGAGAAGATCGTGGCCGGCGTGCGGAAGGCCTGCCAGGGGCGTCCGGTGAGCGACGCCGACCTGGCCATGCTCGCGCAGAAGGTCGAGGAGACCATCCGGCAGACCGGGGCGTCGCAGGTCGACGCGAACGACATCGGCCTGGCGATCCTGCCGCCGCTGCGTGACCTCGACGAGATCGCCTACCTGCGGTTCGCCAGCGTGTACCAGGGGTTCGATTCGCTCGACGACTTCGAGAGCGCCATCCGCACCCTCCGCGATGAGCACGAACGCGGCATCCGCCACGTCGCCGGTTCCGCCGGCGACGACGACATCGCCCCCGAAGAACGCTGAGGCCCGTGTACCCGCTGTTGTTCCGCTTCGTGCTGTCCCGGCTCGATCCCGAGCTCGCCCACCACCTCGCGTTCGGGGTGATCCGCGCGCTGCCGCGCCTCGGCCTCGGGCGGCTGGCCCGCGCGTTCACCGAGCCCCGCACCGACCTCTCCGTCGAGACCCTCGGCCTGCGGTTCCGCACCCCGTTCGGCCTTGCCGCCGGGTTCGACAAGGACGGAAAGGGAGTGATCGGCCTCGGCGACCTCGGCTTCGGCCACGTGGAGGTGGGCACCCTCACCGCCGTCGCGCAGCCGGGCAATCCCAAGCCGCGACTGTTCCGCCTGGTGCGCGACCGTGCCGTCATCAACCGCATGGGGTTCAACAACGGCGGCGCCTCGGCGGCCGTGCCACGCCTGGTGCGCGACCGCGCGGCCCGCCGCCGGCCGGTGATCGGCATCAACATCGGCAAGAGCCGGGTCGTCGCCGTGGAAGACGCCACCGCGGACTACCTCACGAGCGCCACCGAGCTCGCGCCGCTGGCCGACTACCTGGTCGTGAACGTCAGCTCGCCGAACACCCCCGGGCTCCGCGGGCTCCAGGAGATCGACCAGCTGGCGCCGCTGCTCTCGGCGGTCAAGGGGGCGGCAGGGTCCACCCCGCTCCTCGTGAAGATCGCGCCCGACCTCGGTGACGGCGAGGTCGACCGGATCGCGCAGCTCGTCGTCGAGCTCGGCCTCGATGGCATCATCGCGACCAACACGACGCTCTCCCGGTCGGGGCTCGAAACGGATGCCGCCACCGTCGCCTCGTGCGGGGCCGGCGGCCTCTCCGGTGCGCCGCTCCACGAGCGCTCCCTCGCCGTGCTGAGGCTCATCCGCAAGCACGTTCCCGCCGAACTCTGCGTCATCTCCGTCGGCGGCGTGGAAACCGCCGAGCAGGTGGCGGAACGGCTGCACGCCGGCGCCACGCTCGTGCAGGGATACACGGCGTTCCTCTACCGCGGGCCGCTCTGGGCGCGCCAGGTCAACCGGGGCCTCGACCGCCTGCTGCAGGCATCCGCCTGACCGGCACCTCGCTGACGCAGGCGACGCGCGCGCTCAGAGCAGGCCGTGTCCCCGCAGCTGCTCAAGGAGACTCGCACCGTCGGGACCGTAGACCCACGGCGCCAGCGGGGTGCCGCGTGCCTCGTCCTTCGAGCGGCCACCGGCCAGCACCGCCTCACCCGCGGAGAGCTGGCGAATGGCGACCGCGCCGACGTTGTCGGGATGGGCGGACTGGAACTCGCTGTAGATGGCCTCGTCGTGCTGGCCGTCGTCCCCGACGAGGATCCAGCGGATGCCGGGAAACTCCGCCGCGAGGCGCACCAGGTTCTCGCGCTTGTGGTCGCTGCCGCTTCGGAACCACCGGTCGTGCGTCGGGCCCCAGTCGGTGAGCAGGAGCGCACCGGCCGGGTACAGGTTGCGGGACAGGAACCGGGTGAGGGTGGGCGCGACGTTCCAGGCGCCGGTCGACAGGTAGATGACGGGAGCGCCGGGCGTCGCGGCCGCGAGGCGTTCCAGCAGCACCGCCATCCCCGGAGTGGGGACCCGCGCGTGTTCATCGAGCACGAAGGTGTTCCAGGCGGCGAGCAACGGACGCGGCAGGGCGGTGACCATGACCGTGTCGTCCACGTCGGACACGATCCCGGCCGACACTTCCGGCCCGACGACGAACACGGGGGCTTCCACTTCCTCGGAGCCCTCCGCCCGCAGGCGCGCGACATGCCAGCCGGGCTGCAGCGCGACGGGGATGACGGCGTCGACGACGCCCCCGCGGTCGGCGTGGACCTCGTGCACCTGGCCGTCCACCTCGATGCGTACGGTGACGTGATTGACGGGGACGCTCGTGAAGCTCCGCCACCCGCGGATGCTCGGTTCGTGGCCCTTCTTCACCCGCTCGCCGGGCTTGGCCGGTTTGGTGAGGAGCACCCGGCAGAGCACGCGAAGCCACGTGGTGGACCCGTACCCGGGATACGGCACGACCACGGGAATGTGGCCGCGGCGCCGGGCGAAACGTTCCCGCACCTCGTGCAGCCAGTCCTCGGCGCGGGCCGCCCGGTGCATGAGCCGCGCCGGCGCCGCGTCTTCCGCGGACGCATCGGTGGGCTTGGGCATCGTCCCAGTCTGTCATGCCTGCACGCGGACGACCGGACCCGCACCGCGGGTGGCCCCCGAGCGGGGCACGGGAAGCGCGGCGGGCGCGACGGCCACAGCCCCTACACTAGTCACGGACCTTCAAGGAGGAAATGTGTCGTTTGACGACCCTTTTGTGCGCGACGGTGAGTCCGGTGGACCCCAGATCCGCACCGAACCCGTCCAGCAGCGAAGCGCCGATCGGTTGAGCGCACTGCTCGACGCGGCCGCGAGCGCGGTGGACGAAGTGGGATTCGACCGGATCACCACCGCCATGATCGCGGAACGTGCCGGCGCATCCATCGGCACGGTGTACCGCTACTACCCCGACCGCGTTGCGGTGCTGCAGGGGCTGCGCGAGCGTGCCGTGCAGCGGTTCCGCGCCAAGGTCGCGGAGGAGCTGTCGGACCGGAAGCCCACCAACTGGTGGGACGCCGTTGACTGCTCGGTGTCGGCGTTCATCACGCTGTACCGCACCGAGCCGGGCTTCCGCATCCTGCACTTCGTCGACCGGGAACGCGCGCCGATCGACGGGTCTGCCGACATCGAATCCGGGTACTTCGCTGCCCGCATGGCCGACATCCTCGCTGAGGAGTTCGGGCTCCCGCACGGGCCGGAACTGAACTTCCGCCTCGAGATCGCGGTCGAGATGGCCGACGCGCTGCTGTCCCGCGCGTTCTACTCCGACCCGCAGGGCGACCAGCGGTTCATCGACGAGGCACGCAGCGTCGTGCACAATTACCTCGTGGGGTACTACGGCACCCCGGCGGATGTCGACGAGGCCTCCGGAGACGGAACGGCCGACTCGGCGTGAGCCGACGCGGAGGGGGTGACAGGCGCACGTGATCGAATTCCGTCATGTGACCAAGCGCTTCCCCGGCGGCACCGTCGCCGTCGAAGACTTCAGCCTGGTGCTTCCCTCCCGCAAGACGACCGTGTTCGCCGGGTCATCCGGCTCGGGCAAGACCACCCTGCTGCGCATGATCAACCGGATGGTCGACCCGACCGAGGGCTCGATCGAGATCGACGGTGTCGACGTGGCCACGGTCGACCCGGTCAAGCTGCGCCGCAGCATCGGCTACGTCATGCAGAGCTCGGGTCTGCTGCCGCACCGCACCGTCGTCGACAACGTCGCCACTGTCCCGCTCCTGCGCCGGGTGCCCCGGCGGCAGGCGCGAACCGACGCCCTCGCGCTGCTGGACACCGTGGGTCTGGACCGGGCGCTCGCCGACCGGTACCCCAGCCAGCTCTCCGGCGGCCAGCAGCAGCGGGTCGGCGTCGCACGCGGCCTCGCGGTCGACCCGAACATCCTCCTCATGGACGAGCCGTTCGGCGCCGTCGACCCGATCGTGCGCTCCGAACTGCAGCAGGAGCTGCTGCGGTTGAAGCGCGAGCTGCACAAGACCATCGTCTTCGTCACGCACGACGTGGAGGAGGCGTTCCTGCTGGGCGACCAGGTGGTCATCCTCCGCGAGGGCGGCCGCGTCGCCCAGGTGGGCTCGCCCGCCGAGATCCTCGCGCGCCCGGCAGACGACTTCGTCGCCCGCTTCGTGGGAGCCGACCGCGGGCGACGCGCCCTCCACGTCGTGACCCAGGACGGCGCCGAGCTCCTCATGGACAGCGAAGGCCGCGTCGCCGGTGTCCTCGGGCACGGGAAGCCCGGCACGGGGGAGCAGCCGCGGTGAACTGGGTGTGGGTCAACCTCGACCTTGTGGCCGGCCGCACCCTCGACCACCTGGTGCTCACCGTGCCGCCGATCATCCTCACCTTCCTGATCGCGGTGCCGCTCGGCACGATCGCCCATCGTTACCGGGCCACGCGCGGCGTCATCCTCACCGCAGGCGGGCTGCTCTACGCCGTCCCCTCGCTGCCGTTGTTCATCATGCTGCCGGCCATCGTCGGCACCAGTATCCGATCACCGCTCAATCTCATCATCGCGCTCACGCTCTACGGCATCGCGCTCATGGTGCGGGTCGTGGCGGATGCGCTGGCCTCCGTCGACACGGGCGTGCGCCAGTCCGCGATCGGCGTCGGGTTCTCGCCCGGCAGCGTCTTCTGGCGTGTCGACCTGCCCCTGGCCGGCCCGGTGCTCCTGGCCGGGATGCGGGTGGTCGCGGTGAGTACCGTGAGCCTGGCCACCGTGGGCGCCGTGATCGGCGTGCAGAGCCTCGGCAGCCTGTTCACCGACGGGTTCCAGCGCGGCATCCAGGAGGAGATCGTCGCCGGCATCGTCGCCACCGTGCTGCTCGCTGTGCTCTTCGACGCCGCGCTCGTGGGACTCGGCCGCCTGCTCATGCCGTGGCAACGTGTGCAAGCAGGCGGCAGTGCCGTGACCCGGGCACGGGAGACGGCATGAACTTCTTCATCGCCGCCATCGCGTGGCTCTTCGATCCGGCGCACTACACCGGCGCCGGCAGCATACCCTCCCGCCTGCTGGAACACCTCGGGTTCACCCTGGTCACCCTCGTGTTCGCGTCGGTGATCGCGATCCCCGCGGGGTACTACATCGGGCACACCGGCCGCGGCCGCCGTGTCGCGATCCTGCTCTCCGGCGGTCTGCGCGCGCTGCCAACCCTCGGCCTGCTGACGCTCGTGGGGCTCTGGGTCGGCATCGGACTCGAGGCGCCGTACGTGGCGCTCACGATCCTCGCGATCCCGCCGATCCTCGCCGGCGCGTACACCGGATTCGAGGCGATCGACCGCGCGACCATCGACGCCGCAACGGCCATGGGAATGTCCGGCGGCCAGGTGGTGCGCAAGGTCGAGATGCCGCTCGGGCTCCCGCTGCTGATCGGCGGGCTGCGCTCGGCGACGCTGCAGGTGGTCGCCACGGCGACGCTCGCCGCCTACATCGCCGACGTGGGACTCGGCCGACCGGTGTTCGAGGGCCTGAAGACGAACAACTACGACGAGATGCTGGCCGGCTCCATCCTGGTGATTCTGCTCGCCCTCGTGCTCGAGGGAATCTTCGCGCTGGCCACACGGTTAGCATTACGGGTGGTTCCGACCGCCTCAGGGCTCCAGCCCGACCTCACCCGCTGATGGGGAGACCCATCCTGAAAGGATGACAATCATGTTCACATCGAAACGACGCGCCCTGGGCCTGGTTGCGGGAGTTGCCGGAATGGTGGTTGCCCTCAGCGGATGCGCATCCGCCGACCCCATCAAGGGCGACACGGCGCCCAGCAGCTCCGGCGACACGACGACGCTCGTGGTCGGATCGCAGGACTACTACTCGAACGAGATCGTCGCGGAGATCTACGCCCAGGCCCTGGAGAACAACGGCTACAACGTGGAACGCGACTTCCGCATCGGCGTGCGCGAGGTGTATCTGCCCGACCTGGAGGCCGGGAAGATCGACGTGTTCCCCGAGTACACCGGGAGCCTGTTGCAGGCGCTCGACAAGAACGCCAAGGGGGGCACCAAGGAGGAGGTGCACGACGCGCTCGCCGACGCCGTGCCCGACACGCTGCGCGTGCTCGACGCGGCCGGGGCATCCGACCAGAACTCCTGGACGGTCACCGAGGACTTCGCGAAGAAGTACAACCTCACCGACCTGGCCTCGCTGAAGAACGTGACCGAGCCGATCACCGTGGGCGGAAACTCCGAACTGCAGACCCGCCCCTACGGCCCGAAGGCGCTCAAGGAGAAGTACGGCATCGATATCGCGGGCTTCACCCCGGTCGAGGACAGCGGCGGACCGCTCACCGTCAAGGCGCTTGTCGACGGCGACATCCAGCTCGCCAACATCTACACCGCCGACCCGAACATCAAGTCGAACCACCTGGTCGCCCTCAAGGACCCCGACGGCCTGTTCTTCCCCGACAACATCGTGCCGGTGGTGTCGAAGAAGGTGGACGACAAGGCGATCGACATCCTCAACACCATCAGCGGTGCGCTGGGTGAGGGCGAGCTCGTGGACCTGAACTCCGAGAGCGTCAACGACAAGAAGCAGGCCGACGTGATCGCCTCCGAGTGGCTGAAGGAGAAGAACCTCTTCTAGCCGCCAGCATCGCGCTTGATCGCGCCCGTTTCGGCGAACCGCGCCCGCAGGAGCGGTAGCGGTTCGCCGTTCGGGTCGCGCTCGACGAGCGGCAGCGGGCCGGGCACCGGATGCCGCGGCGGGTGTCCGCCGCGTTCGGGTCGCCCGTCCCGCCCCGTTTCGGCCGGCCGACCCCGTTTCGGCGGAGCGCACCCGCAGGAGCGGTAGCGGTTCGCGGACTGGGTCGCGTTGAACGGGCGGCAGCGGGCCAGGCAACGGATGCCGCGGCCAGTGCCCGCGCCGACCCCGTGTCGGCCCGCCGCCGTTTCGGTGGGCTGCCGCCGAGCGCCCTGCATCCGCCGAGCGCCCTGCCTCCGCCGAGCGCCCTGCCTCCGCGCGCCGCACCCCGTCTAGCGCGCCGCACCCCGTGGAGCCGGCCGCACCTTGTTCAGCGCGCCGCGTCCTGTTCGGCGGAGTGCGCCTGCCCGAGCTGTAGCGGATCGCCGAACGGATCGCGCTGGACGAGGGGAGCGGATCGCCGAACGCGGCGCCGCGCCGGCGCGAGCCGTCGGCGCGGGCGGTCGGCGCGGGCGGTCGGCGCGGGCGGCGGAGCCGCAGCGTCAGGCCAGCAGCAGGAGCGCGGTGGGCACGGCGAGGAGGGCCGTGGCCACGGCGAGCACGGCGGCGCGTGCCGGGAGTGGGAGCGGCTCCTGGCCCAGGCGGCGCACGCGCGGGGTGACCATGTCGGCCGGGTGGGCCGCCTCGGAGAGCGGGGCGAGGGCATCCGTCGGCGCGCCGGGGTCGCCGGCCGTTCCCACGAGCACGATGGCCCGGGCCAGTGTGCCGTCATCGACGACCCGGCGGGCCTGGTCGTCGGCGAGCATCTCGACCAGGAGCGCCACCGCGTTCTCCGCCCGGTTCGCGATCGGGAACCACGGCAGCGCGCTGTGCCACGACTTGAAGGCCAGCAGCACCGTGTGGTGCTGCTGGCGCAGGTGGGCCTTCTCATGCGCGATGACGGCGCGCAGTTCGTCGGAGGTGAGGAGGTCGAGCATGCCGGCGGACAGCACCGTAATCGAGCGCGTGGCCCCGGGCAGGCAATAGGCGATTGGAGCGGCGTGGTCGATGACCCGGGTGCCCGCGTGTTCCGGATAGGGCTGGCTCAGGAGCTCAACGAGGGTGAGGTGACGTCGGCGCTGCCGTTCGCTGCGGATGACGGTGGCGATGAGGTTCAGCAGCAGGTGCGTGCCGAGGATCACCGCGCAGCACAGTGCGAAGACATGCTCGAAGCCGGCACCCGGGGGAAGCCGCGTGTCGACGGCCGCCCGGCCGAGCGCCGCGAGGCCGCGGCCCGGGGTCGCGCCGAACGGGATCAGGCCGTAGGCGAGCAGGGCGCCGATCATCGACAGTCCGCCGGCGAGCGCGACCGCCTGCCACAGTGCGAGCGCGGTGCCCGGTGCGCGCGCCGTCCAGCGCGCCCGTGCGAGCAGGATGGGAACCGGCCAGGCCAGGGCGAGGGTGAGCAGGGCGAGGATGACCGCTGCGTGGAGCACGAGGCGTCAGGCGTGCTGGCTGGGGATGCCGCCCAGGAGCTGACGCAGGGTCTGCGCTTCCTGCGGGCTGACGTTGCCGATGAACCGGGCGAGGGCCGCCTCGCGGTCCGGTGCCGTGCCGAGCACCTCGTGCATGAGCTCGGCGGTGTGCTCCGCCCGCGAGGTGACCGCGCGGTACTGGTGTGGCCGGAGCCCGCGGTCGCGGCTCACGAACCCCTTGTTCTCCAGCCGGGACAGCACGGTCAGCACGGTGGTGGTCGCGAGTTCCTTGCGCGCGGTCGTCACGGCGGTCGCGGCGGCGAGGCGGTCGCGAAGCGCGGTCGCGGAGAGCGCCTGCGGGGTGTCCCACAGCACGTCCATGATCGCGCGTTCCAGTTCGCCCAGGCTTGCCATGGCGTCAGTTTAGCCGAACTCCGCGTCGCGTTCTACGAAATGTAGAAACGGTTGTTCTACGTTCTGTAGAAGAGTAGTGTTCTACGTGACGTAGAAGAATGTGGGAGGCACCATGAACGACTGGCTGGACCCGCTGCTGCTGTCGCGCTGGCAGTTCGGGCTCACGACCATCTATCACTTCCTGTTCGTGCCGCTCACGATCGGGATGGCGTTCACGGTCGCGGTCTTCCAGACCTGGTGGGTGCGCACGGGGCAACTGGCGTACCGGAGGCTCACGCACTTCTTCGGCACAATCTTCCTGATCAACTTCGCCATGGGGGTCGTCACCGGCATCGTGCAGGAGTTCCAGTTCGGCATGAACTGGTCGGACTACTCGCGCTTCGTCGGTGACGTGTTCGGGGCGCCGCTGGCCTTCGAGGGCATCGTCGCCTTCTTCCTCGAGGCGACCTTCATCGGGCTGTGGATCTTCGGCTGGGACAAGCTGCCCCGGCTCGTGCATCTGGCCACCATCTGGCTGGTGTCGCTCGGCAGTATCGCCTCGGCCTACTTCATCATCGCCGCCAACGCCTTCATGCAGAACCCGATCGCGTTCCGCATCAACGAGGCGAAGGGACGGGCCGAGCTCACCTCCATCGGCGAGCTGCTCTGGAACCCGATCGCCCGGGCCGCATTCCCGCACACCATCTTCGCCTGCTTCATGGTCTCGGCCGGCCTCATCATCTCCGTCGCCGCCTGGCACCTCGCCCGCCGGCAGAACCTCGACACCATGCGCCCCGCCCTGCGCTTCGGCCTCTGGATGATGGTGATCGCGGGCATCGGCACCACGGTCATGGGCGACCAGCTCAGCCTCGCGATGGTGGAGGCACAGCCGATGAAGATGGCGGCCGCCGAGGCGCTCTACAACACGGCGACCGGCGCCGACGCATCCTTCTCGCTCTTCACCCTCGGCACGCCCGACGGCGTGCACGAGCTCTTCTCGATCCGCATCCCGTACCTGCTCTCGTTCCTGTCGACGCACAGCCTGGACGGCACGGTGGAGGGCATCAACGACCTGCAGGCGCAGTACGTGCAGCTCTACGGCCCGGGCGACTACACGCCCATCATCTGGATCACCTACTGGTCGTTCCGGTGGATGATCCTGCTCGGCGTGCTCCACATCCTCGTCGCGGTCGCCGGCCTCTGGCTCACGCGTGGGGGTCGCGCGCCGCGGAACGCCTGGGTGTGGCGTGCGGCCGTCTGGAGCTTCCCCCTCTCGCTCGCGGCGATGATCGTCGGCTGGGTGTTCACCGAGATGGGCCGGCAACCGTGGCTGGTCTTCGGCCTGCTGAAGACGGCCGACGGCGTCTCGCCCGGCGTCAGCGGCCTTGAGGTGCTCATCTCGCTTGCCGCGTTCACGCTCATCTACGGCAGCCTCGCCGTCGTCGAGTTCCGGCTGATCATCAAGGCCGTGAAGAAGGGGCCGGATGCGTCACCGCCGGCCGACGAGGAGTCCAGCGACGTCCGCCGCCCGGCCACCGTCTACTAGGAGAGCATGATGGACCTTCCCACCCTCTGGTTCTGGATCATCGGCGCGCTGTTCGTCGGCTACTTCGTGCTCGACGGCTTCGACTTCGGCGTCGGCATGTCGCTGCCGTTCCTCGGCCGCGACGACACCGACCGCCGAGTGCTCATCAACACCATCGGCCCGATCTGGGACCTCAACGAGACCTGGCTGATCGTGGCGGGCGCGTCGTTGTTCGCGGCCTTCCCCGAGTGGTACGCCACCATGTTCAGCGGGTTCTACCTGGCGCTGCTTCTGATCCTGCTCGCCCTGATCCTCCGCGGCGTCTCGTTCGAATACCGGCACCAGCGACCCGAGGCGTCATGGAAGCGTCGGTTCGACACCATGATCGTCATCGGCTCCGTCGTGCCGGCGTTCCTGTGGGGCGTCGCCTTCGCCAACGTCGTGCGCGGGGTGCCCCTCGACGCAGACCACGACTACATCGGCACCTTCGTGGGCCTGTTGAACCCGTACGCGTTGCTCGGCGGCCTCACCACGCTGTTGCTGTTCTTCACCCACGGACTGGTGTTCGTCGCGCTGAAGACGGAAGGCGGCATCCGTGACCGCGCGCGGCGCCTCGCGATGCCGGCCGGCCTCGTCGCGATCATCGCAGCCGCCGTCTTCCTCGCCTGGACGACGCTTGCCTACGGGTCGCCGCTCAGCGCCGTGATCGCCGTGGCGGCCGCCGCCTTGCTCATCGGCTCGGCCGTCGCCAACCTGCGAGGAAAGGAGGGCTGGGCGTTCGGCCTCATGGCGGCCACGACCGCGCTGGCCGTGGCCACCCTGTTCGCCTCGCTCTTCCCGGATGTGATGCCGGCCAGCAACAATGCCGCCTACTCGCTCACCATCGAGAACGCCGCCTCCACGCCCTACACCCTCGGCGTGATGAGCTGGACGGCGCTGTTCGCCCTGCCCGTGATCCTGCTCTACCAGGGCTGGTCGTACTGGGTGTTCCGGAAGCGGATCGGACGCTCCTTCATCGAAGGCGCCGGGGCGAGCACGGCGGGCGCGCTGCACTGATGCGACCCCTGGATCCGCGGCTTCTCCGGCACGCCTCGGCCGCACGCCGATTCCTGGCCGCCGGGGCCGTGATCGGCGTCGCGCACACGGTCGTGGTGATCTGCGGCGCGTGGCTGCTCACCCGCTGCATCGTGCTCGCGGTGGACGGGAGGGGCCTGACCGCCGTGTCGCCGGTGATCGGGCTGCTGGCCGCGGCGGTCGTCGCCCGGTCGGTGCTCACCTGGCTGCAGGACCTCGCCGCAGCGCGGGCCGCCTCCGAGGTCAAGCGGCAGCTGCGCGCCCGCGCACTCGACGCGCTCGCCGCCGGGGGACCGGCGCGCATCGCCGGGCGCCATTCCGCGCACGTCACCACGGTGCTGACCGGCGGGCTGGATGCCCTCGACACCTACTTCTCGCGGTACCTTCCGCAGCTGCTGCTCACGGCGATCGCCACCCCTCTCCTGGTGGCCGTGATCCTCTGGAACGATCCCGCCAGCGGTGTGACCGTCATTCTCGCCCTCCCGCTCATCCCGGTGTTCATGGTGCTCGTCGGCTGGCGCACGCAGGCGGCGCAGCAGGAGCAGTGGCTGGCGCTGCAGCGGCTCGCCAGCGGATTCCTCGACGTCATCGGCGGGCTCGCCACACTGAAGATCTACGGGCGGGAGCACCGGCAGCCCGCCCGGCTCCGAGCGATCACCGAGGAGTACCAGGGGCGCACCATGGGCGTGCTCCGGGTGTCGTTCCTCAGTGGATTCGTGCTCGAACTGGCCGCGAGCCTCTCCGTGGCGCTCGTGGCCGTCTCGATCGGGCTGCGCCTGGTCGACGGGCAGCTTCCCTTCGCCACCGGCCTGTTCGTGCTGCTGCTGGCACCGGAGGCCTTCCTGCCGCTGCGCCAGGTGGGCGCCCAGTTCCACGCCGCCGCCGACGGCATCGCCGCCGCCGACGAGGTCTTCGCCCTCCTCGCCCCCGCGCCCGCGCCCGCCGTTGCTCACTCGCGGCCGGGGGTGCGGGGGAATGAGAGCGAGGGGCGAGCGGAGGCGGGCGTGCGGTTCGAGGGCGTGCGGTTCGAGGGCGTGGTTGTGCGGGCGAGAGTGACGAGCGAACCCGTCACGGCGCACGTTCGGCCGGGGGAGCTCAGCGTCATCGCAGGACCGAGCGGCGCCGGCAAGACGACCCTCCTGCGGGCGCTCGCCGGGTTCGTGCCGTTCGACGGCCGCATCAGCAGGAACGGGATGCCCGTCGGCCAGGACGACACACGCGGCTGGCTCGCCTGGGCCGGCCAGAGGCCGCAGCTGTTCTCCGGAACGGTCGCCTCGAACGTCACGCTGGGGGCGGCATCCGTTGACCTGCCCCTGCTGCAGAGAGCCCTCGCGCTCGCCGGCATCCCGAGCATCGACCCGGCCCGCACGGTGGGCGGCTCCGCGTCCGGCCTCTCCGGTGGCCAGGCGCAGCGGGTCGCCGTCGCCCGCGCCTGTTACCGGGCCCTGGCGAACGGATGCGACGTGGTCGCCCTCGACGAGCCCACCTCGGCCCTCGACGACGAGGCCGAGGCCGCCCTCCTGCGGGGCCTGCGTGCGCTCGCCCAAGCCGGCCGGGCCGTCATCGTCGTAAGCCACCGTCCCGCCGTGCTCGCGGCCGCCGACGCGGTGGTCCACGTAGGAGAGACCGCAGCGCGCGCCCTGGAGGCGGCCCGTGCCTGAGCAGACGCCCCGCATCCGGCCGATCCTGCGGTTGGCCACGCCGCCTGCGCGGGCGATGGCCCCTGCCCTCACCGCCGGAGCACTGGCCGCAGCAGCCGCCGTGGCCCTGCTCGCGGCATCCACCTGGCTCATCACGCGCGCCGCGGAGCAGCCGCCCGTGCTGTTCCTGTCGATGGCGGTCGTCGCGGTGCGCGCCTTCGCCCTGGCGCGTGCGGTGTTCCGCTACCTCGAACGCCTCGCCGGTCACGGCGCCGCCTTCACGCAGCTGTCGTCGCTGCGCGTGGGTGTTGTCGCCCGGATTCTGCCGATCGCCCCGGCCGGTCTCGGCGCGGCTGCACGGGGCGACGTGCTCAGCCGGCTGGTGCGCGACGTCGACGACCTCGCCGACTTCCCGCTGCGGGTCATCGCGCCGCTCGTCACCACCGCGCTGGTCTCCGTTCTGAGTGTGGCCGCCGTGTGGTTCGTCGCGCCCTCGGCCGCCGTGGCGCTCGCCGCCTGGCTCGTGCTCTCCGCGATCGTCGGTTCCGCCGGCACCGCGGCGCTCGCCGCGCGTGCGGAACGGCACATCGCACCGCTCCGTGGCGAGCTGGCCGACCGCGTGCTCGAGATCATCGAGAACCTGGACGTGCTCTCCGCGTACGGCGCCCTCGACGAACGGATGCAGGCGGTGCGAGCCCTCGACGCGCGGCTCCGGCGCGCCTCCCTCCGCCGCTTTCTCGGCGCCGGCCTGCAGGCCGCGCTCGCGTCGCTCTTCGGCGGCGCGGCTGTGGTGTCGGCACTGCTCCTCACCGCCTCCGCGGGGCTGAGCGGCCCGGTCCTCGCCGTCGTCGTGCTGGTGCCGCTGGCCGTGTTCGAGGTGGCCGGTGCGGTGCCCGCGGCGCTCGCCTCCTGGCGGCAGGTGCGAGCGAGCGCCGAACGCGTCGCCGCCGTCGCGCCGAGCGTCGTTCCGGCCGGGATACCCGTCGACCGCCCCGACGCGATCTCACGCCCCGCCGACCCACTGGCCCCGCTCCTCGAGCTGCACGACGTGGCCGTCACCTGGCCAGACGAGCCGGTGCCCGCCGTCAGCGGTGTCAGCGTCACGGTGCACGCCGGTGACCGGTTGGTCGTCACCGGCCCGAGCGGCGTCGGCAAGACCAGCCTGGCGTTGGCGCTCGTGCGTTTCCTCGAGTATCGGGGCTGCTACCGGGTGCAGGGCGTAGAGGCGCGCGACCTGCCGCAGGCCGCGGTGCGCCGGGTGGTGGGTCTGTGCGAGCAGGACCCGTGGCTCTTCGACAACAGCATCCGCCAGAACCTGCTCTTCGCCCGTGACACGGCGACGGATGACGAGCTGCTCGCGGTCCTGGGGCGGGTGGGCCTGGCCGGCTGGGTCGCCGAGCGCGGCGGCCTGGACGCCCGCGTGGGGGAGCGCGGCGCGCTCGTGTCAGGCGGGCAGGCGCAGCGGATCGCCGTGGCCCGCGCGCTCCTGGCCGATTTCCCGGTGCTCGTGGTCGACGAGCCGACGGCGAACGTCGACGCGGCGCAGGGGGAGTCGCTGCTGCGTGACATCGCCGCGGCAGCCGGTACGAAGCGTGCGGTGGTGTTCATCTCGCACGCGCCCGTGCCGCCCGAGCTGGTCACGGCCCGCCTCGACATGGCTGCCGCGCGGCATCCGCTGCCCGCACCGGTCTGACCGGCCGGACGTCACTGCATGCGGGACGTGTCGTCGTGCTCCATGTGGCGCGCCTCTCGGCGGGCCAGCCACTTCTTCACAACGAAGACCAGCAGCACGAACGCGACGATCGCGCCCACGAAGAGGATGCCGGCGAAGTGCAGGTCGCCGGAGAGCTCCCGGTAGCCGCCCGCCGCAGCGGAGCCGACGCCCACGTAGGCCACCGACCACAGGATGCAGGCCGGGATGGTCCAGGCCATGAACCGCCGGTACCGCATGCCGCTCATGCCGACCGTGAGTGGGATCAGGGAGTGGAACACCGGCAGGAAGCGGGAGAGGAACACGGCGAAGCCGCCGCGCCGTCGCAGGTAGTTCTCCGCGCGCACCCAGTGGTGCTTGCCCAGGCGGCGACCGAGCCTGCTGCCCTGGATGCGAGGGCCGAAGTACCGGCCCAGGGCGAAACCGACCGTCTCGCCGGCGAGTGCACCGCCGATAACCGCGAGCACCAGGGCGATGAACTGCAGCACGCTCTCGACGCCGGTGCTCGAGACGATCACGATGGTGTCGCCGGGAACGATGAGCCCCACGAGCACGCTCGTCTCGAGGAACATCCCGAGTGCGCACAGCAGGGTGCGCAGCAGCGGGTCGACCGCCGACACGCTCTCGAGCACCCAGCTGAGGACGTCGTTCACGCGATCCACCCTAGGGCGTGCTGCTGGGCGAAACCTAGACCCGCGAGGGGCGCCCTTCGGTGCCCGGCTCGCAGGACTTCGGGGTGGCCCCGCCAGAGGGAGGAAGCCCGTGACCGGTGCCAGGGCGGCGACCGGTGCCAGTGCGTGACCGGCGCGAGGGCGGTGACCGGTGCCAGGGCGGTGACCGGTGCCAGCGCGTGACCGGCGCGCTCCGGTCCATCCCGATTCCGGGACGCCGGCGGTCAGGCGGTTTCCTGCCCGGCCCGCTGCCCGAACGGCTTGATGGGGTTGCCGGGCTTCAGGGTGGTGTTGCTTTTCATGCGGATGGGTGTCTGTTGCGGGTCGATCGCTTTGGGTGGGATGAGCCAGTACTGGTTGTTGCCTCTCCGTTCGATGCGCCAGCCCTGGTTGTGGAGTCGGAGGTGGTCGCGTTTGCAGAGGAGGATGCCGTCTTTGATGTCGGTGCGTCCGCCGTG
>NZ_RDSR01000016.1 GCF_003716325.1 Cryobacterium tepidiphilum
CGCGTGACCCCGAAGAACCGCGATATTCCGAGCACGTTCTGGCAAAGCGACGGACCAGCCGTCGGACTGGAGGACGGTTCGCAGCCGCCCGGCTAACCGGTCGCCGACACCCAACACCCCCGCATACCCGCAACACCGACAACATTGGCGTGCCTGAAATCATTCAGGCACGCCATTCTTGCGTTAACGCCATGCTCCGCGGTCCAATCGCCCGCCAAGTAAGTCCACCCCTGGCATGAAAAATGGCCGCCCAACCGACGAACCAGCTGCTGCGACCTATTTTCCGAACGAAAGCCCGGAATTCTCCGAACTACCCACTGTGGGTGATTCGGAGAATTGCAAAAGGCCCGGTGAGCGTCACCCCCAGGGGGTGGTAACAGAAAGTCGTTCCGGCGAATAACTTCCAAAATTCCAGAGGCCTCAAAAATGCTCGCAGCATGCACGTCGCCCGCACAAGCACTGTGAAGCCCAGCGTGCACAGTCGAAGGCTCGGACAGGTCTGTTAGGTTCCGCGACTGGGCGACCGGCGCCGTATCGATCCTCCGCTCCGAAATCCCCAGATCCATGAACAGTGTGACCACGCCGGCTCTGCAACTCCGGCATAACCGCGTCGGCTGAAAGACCGCTGTCGCTGTCGGGGACCCGCAACCCAGGCCAAACATGCCCTTGAGCTATGGCCCCTTCGGGGCCGGTTCAACGCCGTAAAGCCGTCTGGCGAATGGGATCTGTATGGCCGCTTCGTACCAGCCCTTACGTCTAAGGTGCTCCTCCCAATGCGGTTGGCTCAGGCGTTGAACGTCGATCGTGTATTTGAGATTGGACGCGGGCAAGACGTGCGTCTCCGTGAAGTACCAGCCGTCCACGCGCTCGATAATCAACCGCAGAGCCTGTCGATGTCCAGCCAGCACCTGCGCACGAAGGCCCATGACTTCTACGAGCATCTCCGACAATTGAGCGACAGAATGCGTAGGGTCGTTGAGCCCGAGCCCAAGATCCTGTCCCTCAGCTCGTACCGCGCCAACTAACCGCTGATAGAACTCAGCAGCGGATTCGGGAACTTCCCATATATGCGTAGATAACACTTCACCGTCGTCCGCTTCCAGACGGACCTCTAACGTCTTCTCCCCGTTCCACGCGCCGATCACATACCTATAGTGAAGATCGGTTTCCCAGACGGGAGAGCGCACACCGTTCGCAGTGACCAGCTGATCGTCGGTCGCCTTCTGTAGCGCGCGGAGCAAGGATGCTCTTGACGGATCGGTCACCATACTTCGATACACGTCAACTTCAGCATCGTGCTCGTCTCGCTGTTGGGCAATCAATTGCTCCCGCACATCATCAAGCGACTGTTCGGTGCGATTGGCAGTAAGCACGGCAGAGTCAGCTGCGGCTTTGGCCAACTGCGCCGTCTCGTCGACATCGTGGATCCCCTGTCGCACGCCTCGGAGCGCTAAGTCGCCGGGGACAAGCAGAAGGACGACCACGCCGGCGTTAATGAGAGCGGAGCTCCACCATGGTTCGATATCTCTGAGCAGCCACGAGATGGTCGCGAACACGATTCCAATAGCAATAAGGAATGCCGGCACAAGCCAGAGGGGAGCACGTCGTCGGGTCTGTTCGGTTTTCCTGTTGCGCACACCTGAGGATACCGACGTAGGCAATCGCTCATTGGCCGCTGGCAGTAGTCCAAGCGCGTATCTGCCTCAACAGCATGAATCTTCTGTCGGTGCCACAGGCGCACGAGGTTGTGCACGGACAAGATGGTAGCGTCAGCGAAAAGTAGCGACAATGCGCTCGAGCGCCAGGTGACCGTGAAGCGCAGATTTCATGGCCACCAGCGGGCAGTTCAACTGGTTATCAGTGGGCGGCATCCTGCTCCTTTGATCAGTTTCGCATGTCCGCTATCAGGTGTCGGGAACGACAATGTTCGTGCCGGCTGCCGCACTAGAGACGAAGTTGCCGCCCTCATCGATGATGAAATCGAGGTTCTTGAACCCTTGCAGCTCCTTCTTCATCGACCAGTCGTAGCCGAAACGCTTCACGAAGGCTCCGTCGTTGTCGACCTTTCGAGCAGCGATCATCCGGACGATTAGCAACATTACGTCGCTTATGAGGATCATTTGTGTGGGGTCCGGTTGGCGCTTTTCAGCATGCTTGACCCCGGTGTAGATTGCACGAATCGCATTTGCTAGGCCAGCGGTCGAAAGTGTCACTCCTGTCCAATCCGCCTCGCAGACCGAAAGGGCTCGATAGACGTACGTCGCGAATGTCGGAGACGATCTCTGCGTTTTGGAGTAAGTTTCCCGCTCGCCGTCTACCTTCAGCGCTTGTTTGCCCCATGCATCGAGAAATATGCCCGCTGCAAGAATTATGTCTTCGACATACGGACGAGGGCGACTAAGTGCTGACACTGTTGGAGAGATCAGACGTTCCCAATTGGCGTCCCAAGCTTCTCCCCATCGTTGCAAACCGGCTGCACCCACTTCGTTCAACCAGAAGATTGCGTCGTTGAAGTCGTTCTGTTTCGGTAGTGGCGCGGAGAACTCCCGGACAGTGCGGCGCGTTACGAACGGATGCCGAGGGTAGAAGCGCTTTCGTTCGCCCGCGTGCAGTGTGGGCAGCTCATCGAAATACGCATCGTGACTGCTCACTGCGTGTTCGCGATATGCCACGGGTCTGCCAAAAAGAAGCGTTAGAAGGCTCTTGATCTTCCAGTGTTCATCGAGGTGGTCATCCGCTGGGCGCGGTTCTGAGAACTGACTAACGAGCTGAGTGAGCTGTGAAAGGGTCCATGAGCGGTTGCTGTCACTGGTCGACGAGCGCCAGCTCAGTTCAATGCGCATATCCGCCCCGTTCTGCACCCACTCAATCGGCGGGATATCCTCACGCGTCGTGATCTCAATGCGTCGGGCAAGTCCGTTGTCGGTGTAGTGACGATTCACCACGACGTTTCGGGCATTCCACAATTCGGGAAGCCCGTCGATGTGACTAACCAGCTCATCGAAGAGCGCAGGTTCGTTGATCGCAGCCCGAGTCGCCACGAGCACGGCCTCGTCCGCGACGAACCGCGCGCCCGTCACTCGAAAGTTCTCCGACCGATACGTGTTCCGAATCTTGGACAGAGTGATGCTGCCCGCAAGGGACTCGAAGATGCACTGCTCGGGAATATGCTTGCTGTTGCGAAACCATACGGACGGATGGTTTCGATTCTCGGCAAAGATCGAGCTATCGGAGCTGGATCCGTCGCTGACTTCAATCTCGACCCCTAGTTCATCGTCGAAGCGAAGCGTCGCCGGGAATTTGTGCTGGCTCCCGTCATGGTAAGTCAGTAGGACGCCGGAATACGACTTTCCTGGTTCGAATTTGTCGATGCTCAATTGTTACTCGTCCCCTTGTCACTCCTTCAGCCTTTCGTGAAGGTTGCACCAGTCCGGGAGCAGCCCCCGTCGACCCCAAACACCGCTGTCCGTACCTGCGCTCCCGATCATCCCGTTCCGCCTCGGCTTCTGTGGCGCGCGTTGGCGGTTTACGATCCGAAGGTTGCGAGACTACAAAACCAGCGGCGTTATAAGGATGTAGATTGCGTCCTAGATAATCAAACTCAGTGGGAGTGCGGCTGTGGCGCTAGAAATTCCGGGCTAGTTGCGACGCGGACGTTCATGTCATCGACGTTTGGCAATTCGTGAGACAGCAAGTGCAGCGCTTGGTGAGCCACTCGTTCCGCTTCTGACAATGAGGTGTTTGCCAGAACTATTGTGGCGGTTCCCTGGAGTCGGTGGCCCACCCACCGCAGCTGCACCTGCGGCGCCGACAGTACGCCTGGAGCCCGCTCAAGAGCTGAGCGCGCGCGATCCACGAGCTCGGGCTCGATGCCGTCCATGAGCCGACGGCCGATACTGCGGACCGTGCCCCAGAGCAGGATGATGATCGCCGCCGAGATGAGCAGCCCGACAAAGGGGTCAGCGAGAGGGAAGCCGAGCAGGACACCGAACGCGCCGAGCACCACGGCGAGGGAAGTAAACCCGTCTATGCGTGCATGCACACCGTCCGCGACGAGGGCAGCGGAGCCGATCTTTTGTCCGACACGAATGCGATAGATCGCGACTGCTTCGTTCCCCACGAAGCCGATGACGCCGGCGGCGGCAACCCACCAGAGGTTTTGCAGCGGCTGTGGATTGAAGAATCGTTCGACCGACTGCCACGCAGCGACGACGGCAGAGGCTGCGACGACGGCGATGATGAACAGGCCGGCGAGATCTTCAGCCCGACCGAAGCCGTAGGTGTAACGGCGGGTTGCGGCTCGGCGACCCAGTATAAAGGCGACCCACAGGGGTACGGCCGTAAGCGCATCCGAAAAGTTGTGGATGGTGTCCGCGAGCAGTGCCACAGATCCACTGATGAACACAACCGCGAACTGCAGGATGGTGGTGCCCAGTAGAAGGAACAAGCTGATCTTCAGCGCGCGGACACCCTGTGCACTGGCTTCTAGTGCATCGTCGATAGAGTCGGCTGCATCGTGGCTATGTGGCACGAACAGGCCGTGCAATATGCCCTTGATCCCGGTTGGGTGAGAATGTCCATGGGAGTCATGACTGTGCTCATGCTCATGCTCGTGCTCGTGCTCATGCTCGTGCTCGTGCTCATGTCCTGTCATTGGTCTGCCTCCCGCTGGGGATGATGATGACGTGGCTGGGCTTCGAGCGAGTGCTCAGCTTGGAAGATGGCGTCGGAAACGAGCCGACGTGCGTGTTCATTTTCCAGCCGGTAGAACACGCGGTTGCCCTGTTGTCGGGAGGCCACAATTCGGCCAAGCCGCAGCTTTGCCAGGTGTTGTGACACGGCCGCAGGAGTCTTGTCAACGATGTCTGCGAGATGGTTGACAGAGAGTTCATCATCGCGCAGGGCCAGAATGATCCGCACCCTTGTCGCATCGGCCAGCATCGAGAAGACTTCGACTGCGAGCTCCACGAACTGGCTGTCTGGTTCCCGTCCACACATCGGAGAATCTGCGTCCATGCGCAGATTCTTTCATACTTCAGGGCCGATGCGAACATAGGCGGCCCTCAGACTGCGGGGATATCGTTAAGGCCGAGGGAGGTGCGACGAGCATGCGGCAGGCAAGAGCTATGAGCGTGAGGCGGCCCGCCGTGCGCACTGTGCTGCTTCTGTTGTCTTTGGTGGCAGCACTCATCATCGGCCTCCTCGCTATGCACACGTTTACATCGTCCATAGGCGGGCACGGGCATTCAGTAGCGGTATCCGCTCCTGCTCATGCCGGCGTAACGCACGATGCGAAGTTGGCCGGGGCCGGCGATGCTGGGCCCGTCATCGCGCAGTGTTTCGGCACCTGTGGGTCGGATGCCGATATGGCGATGGCGTGTGTGCTCGCCCTTCTCGTGACCACGCTCCTGCTGTCCGCCGCAACTGGCGTACGTGCATGGCTGTCATCGCGGCGAGTGTGGCCGGCTGCTGCCCGAACGATCGCGTTCGCCGCACAGCCGATGCCCACGCCGCCCGACCTGCACGCCCTCTCTATCAGTCGTACCTGATTTCGCCGGCCCCTATCGGGGGACTCTCGCAATGAAATCACTCGCTTCACGACTGGAGAACACCTATGTTCAAAACACGCTTCACCCTCGCCACAACGGCATTCGTAGCCGTCGCCGTCGCCCTTACCGGCTGCTCGACGAACGACAATTCCGGAACCATGTCCGGGATGGAACACGGCGGGAGCGGTAGCACCGCCACCGCCGCACCCACCGCCCAGGGCAGTCCGCACAATGACGCCGATGTCACTTTCGCGATGGGCATGCTGCCCCATCATAAGCAAGCGGTCGAGATGGCTGACATGATCCTGGCAAAGGATGGGATCGACAGCGAGATCCGCTCACTCGCACAGGACATCAAAGCGGCCCAGACGCCGGAGATCGAAACCTTGAACGGCTGGCTCACCGCATGGGGCGCCCCGACCGCCATGGCGGGAATGGACCACGGAACCGGCGACGGCATGATGTCCGAAGGCGACATGGCAGCCCTCGAAGCAGCCGACGGCGTTGACGCAACCCGGCTGTTCCTTGAGCAGATGATCCAGCATCACCAGGGTGCCGTCGAAATGGCCGAGACGGAAGTCGCCAACGGTGAGAACCCCGACGCCATCACCCTTGCCAAGAATATCGTCAAGGACCAGAAGGCAGAGATCGCCGACATGAGCGCGCGGCTCAAGAACCTCTAACCGGCGCTCCGCACTCACCGGCAGGGTCGCCGCGTCATCCACCGCCTCGACGCGGCGGCCCTCTCGCACGAACCTCTATACCCTGGCCGCGTCCGCCCTTGGCGCTAGCTGACTCCCAGCCTAGCTTTGACCTGAGGCTGCGACCGCGGTTCGACCACAAGGAGAAAATCCATGAAAGTCATCGAAGGAATCCAGAACGTTCACCCCTCGACCTGCGGGGGCGCATCGTGACCAATCAGAAGCAACAGGACGTCGCCTCGAAGAAGTCCGACCGCATGTACGTGTTGCTCATCGTGGCGCTTGCGATCAGTTTCATTGCCATGGACTTCCTGTCGCTGGTGCAGGTCAATACGCTGGGCGACTTCTACCTGAACCTCAGCAATACCTACATGGCACTCCTGATGGTGTTCTCCATGGCCATCATCATGATCGCGGTGATGTGGCGCATGTTCAAGAACAAGAAGCTCAGTGTCGCCCTTCTCGTCATCTTCGCGCTGCTGTTCGGCGGCTCCTTCTATCTCGCTCGGACCGAGACACTGGTTGGCAACGAGGCATTCCTGAAGTCGATGATCCCGCATCACTCCCGCGCCATCTTGGTGTGCCAGGAGTCGAACATCACCGACCCGGAAATCGTTTCGCTCTGCCAGGAGATCGTGAAGTCGCAACAGCGCGAGATCAACCAGATGAAGGACATTCTCAAGCGGTACTGAAGCATTCAGTCCTCCCGGTTCAGCGGATGCGCCTCCTGACCCGTCACGCTTGAAACGGCGGAAACAGCGTTTCCGTCGCACGCCGACGTTGCTCTTACCGGGTTGAGGAAGTCCGCGCACCGGTGTTCGCATCTGCATGCGTCGGCAGAAGCCCTGCAGCGCGTCGCCTCACTCATCGACTTCCCAGTGCCCGGCCGGCAGCGCGTGTACGCTAGGGGGGTATGTTTTGGCCCGCGTGGACAGTCAAGAACGGAGGCGGCAAGAGTATGCAGACGCAAACGACGAACGTCAGCTTCCGACGCGTCCTGATTGTCGCGCTCGCGATCGGCTCAGTCTTGATGGGTTTCCTCGCCCTGCACACACTTGCCGGCCCGCACCAAGACGAGGCAGTGGTCAGCACCGTGGCGGCCACTGCTGACGCGAGTGCCCATCACTCGGTTGCAGCGCCGGAAGCAACGTTCGGACAGGCAGCCACTCTGCCCCTCTCGGTGTGCGACGAAGGCGGATGCGAACTCGGCTGTGCCTTGATAGCCATGACCTGCATGCTGCTCGTCGTTCTCCTCGGAGCGGCAGGGTTGGCACGGCTCCCTGCCAGTACCTACTGCTACCGCCTTGCCCCGATAGCGATGCAACTTCTCTCTGCGGCCAAGAACCACGTCTATTTGCCGTCGCTCACCCAACTCTCAATCAGTCGTACCTGATTTCACTCGTTTAGGGCCCAACCACCGGTCCCGACTCTCCGCGCCGCCGACGTGCAGCGAATGACGACAAGGCAGTGACCGGATCGATAGCCAATCGGCCGAATAGCCGGTGCCACTTCGCGCAACTCTGAGCGTGTCCCCTCAGAGGACCTCGGCGTCGAGCTTGGCATTCCTATCTCGCTGAGCGTTCGGTTGCTCACTCGACTAGCTCCCGAGCGACCATGCCCTTCAGGCGATCTTCTCTAACCTCACATTTTGTTTGCTTATCGAGGAACATCAATGCTCCAAACCTCAATACCACCGACCGGTAGCAGGAAGAGGCGCCCCGCGTCAGGACTTCACTCACACGACTATCCCGGCCACATGCCAACGCGCCGCTCACTGCGCGAATCGGAACGCAGGAATGCCCGACGGGCCGACGCGCCGTGGCCTCCGGCGCACGCCACACCAGCGCTGCGCAAACCGAGACCACTCGGCACTTCACTCCGGAACCGACTCGCAGTAGTCGGAGCGATGGTCGCCGTCGGCGGGATGGCGGTCACGACCTCGATCCCCGCTCTCGCCCTGACCCAGTCAGTAGGCTTCGCGACAGTTGCCGAAGAGGGAGGTGGCTCGGCGCCCGCGCAGTCCCTCGCCGTCGGCGCCGATGCAACGGCTACTCCAGTCGAGCGAGACGGCTTCACCGTGAAGGAAGCACCGAAAGTGATTTCTGCGCCTTCCGACGTGGCTGGATACTCAGCGGCCCCACTGACAGCCGCGCGCGGCGGAGAGGGCTGGCTCCTTCCCGTCGCTGGACCAATAAGTGACCCCTTCGGCCCTCGCCCAGATAAGCCGGTTCCCGGGGTTGGCGACTTCCATGAGGGAACCGACATCGCAGCTGCTTGCGGTCAGCCTGTGTCCGCTGCAGCAGGGGGCACCGTCGCTTCCGCAGGCTGGAACGGAACCTATGGAAACTGGATCCTCATCGACAACGGCGACGGCATCCAAACCGGCTATGCCCACAACAGTTCAATCCTGGTGGGCGAAGGCCAAACCGTCACAGCAGGCGACGTCATTGCGGAGGTGGGGAGTACGGGCGCTTCGAGCGGATGCCACCTCCATTTCGAAGTGCGCACCGGCGGAACGCAAGTCGATCCACAAGCCTTCATGAACGAACGCGGGGTCAGTCTTGGCTAGGGCAGCGAGCAGGGGAAGGACGGCCACGCCGGCGTTGAAAGGCGCTGGGATCGTGGCCGCTCTCCTACTCATCACCATCGCCGGAATCCCATCACCCGCCTTGGCCACCGAGTACCCGTCCTGGTCGGATGTGGAGAAGGCGCGTGCTGACGAGGCCACAAAGCAGGCGCAGATCAGCCAGCTGACGACGATGATCTCCACTTTGACAGCTGAAGTTGAAGCTGCAAAGACAGTCCAAGCGCGGCGCAGCAGCGAATACGAGGCTGCACAAGGCGCGTTCGACGAGGCAAATTACCGCGCTGAGCAGTTGCAGGCCCAAGCGGATGAAACGAATCAAACCTCAGAACGATCCAAAAGACAGGCTGGACGTCTCGCATCGTCACTGTCGCGCGTCGGGGGAGTGAATCTCAGCGCCACCCTGTTACTCAACAGCGACCAGGCTGATGAACTGTTGTACCGGCTGGGGGCGATGAGCAAACTTGCCGAGCGCTCAAGCATCATCTACAAGAAGGCCGAGAACGATAAGAATGCCGCGGCGTCGCTGACCGCGCAGGCACGTGTCGCCTCGAGCATTCTGGCGGGTCTCTCAGCGAAGGCCGAAGCGACCCTGAACGAAGCGATTGCCGCCAATAACGCCCTGCAGATCAAACTCGATGAGCAGCAGGATAACGCCGTCACCCTTGCTGCTCAGCTTGAGGTGCTTCAAGAAGACCGGCAAGCCACCGAAGCGGACTTCAACAAGGGGGAGGAAGCCCGGCGAGCGGCTGAAGCTGCCGCGGCTGAAGCTGCCGCGGCCAAGGCTGCTGAGGCCGCCGCCGCCAAAGCTGCCGCTGCCGCTGAATCGGCGGCGACACAGGGCGGTTCCGGAGAGGCCGAAGCGGACTCGGGGCAGCTCAGCAGCCAGGGCTGGACCCTACCCGCTCACGGGTGGATCAGTGACCGCTACGGCCCGCGCCCCGGAAAGCCAGTTCCTGGGGTGAGCGACTTCCATTCCGGTACCGACATCGCTGCGGGATGCGGTCAACCTGTCTCTGCCGCCACTTCCGGCACCGTCGTCTATGCGGGTTGGCTGGGAACCTATGGAAACTGGGTACTGATCGAGCACGGCGACGGAGTGCAAACAGGGTATGCCCACAACAGCACCATCCTCGTGGAAGAGGGCGAGCATGTTTCGGCTGGAGAGACAATTGCGCTGGTCGGCACGACGGGAGCATCCTCGGGCTGCCATTCCCATTTCGAGGTTCGTGTCAACGGTGCCCGGATCGATCCCCAGCCCTTCATGAGCGCACGCGGAGTGACTCTTGGCTAGCGGGAAGCGGTTCCGGCAAGTGAACGCTATTGCGGGGATCCTCTCAGTGGTAATGCTGTTCACTGCGTGTGCGCCCGATCCGCTCGCCGAACAGTACCGGGCCGGTAGCGGCAAGAACTATATCGCCGGCGACGGAACCGTGACGGAGATCGCGCCCGGCGACCGAAGTGCCACCGTCGAGTTCTCAGCGACGGTCGAGAGCGGAGAGGACGTGCGTTCGTTGGACTTCGCGGGCGACGTCATGGTGTTGAACTTCTGGTATGCAGGATGCGCCCCCTGCCGCGCCGAGGCTCCCGACCTCCAGGCCCTCTGGGAGAAGTATCAGGCCGAGAACGTGCAATTCCTTGGGGTCAACATCCGCGACCAAGTCGGAACGGCCAAAGCGTTCTCACAGTCCTACGGCGTCACCTACCCGAGCGTCATCGACGTCAACACCGGCGCGGTTCAACTCGCATTCAGCGGATCGGTGGCGCCGAACGCGGTCCCCACGACCCTCGTCCTGGACAGGCAAGGCCGTATTGCGTCCAGAATCCTCGGTCGCATTCCCGCTCCGAGCGTCCTCGACTCTCTGATCCGCACTGCTCTTGAGGAGCAGCCGCAACAGTGAACCCCGCAGAAGGCAGAACACCATGGTGACTTTCACCGCCGTTCACAGCCCAGCTTTGAGCTATATCGACCTGGGCCCATTTCGCGTTCACTTCTACTCGTTGTTCATCCTTTCTGGCATTCTGGCGGCAGCGTGGCTCACCTCGCGGCGCCTCTCATCACGCGGGGGGCAGACGGGACTTGTCCACTACATAGCCCTCTGGGTCGTGCCGTGGGGGATCGTGGGCGGCCGGCTCTACCATGTGATCACCCATCCGAGCGACTACTTCTACGCCGGGGCCGACCTGTGGCGCACTCTGTACCTTTGGGAGGGAGGGCTGGCGATTTTCGGCGCTGTGCTTTTCGGTGCGGCAGGCGCCTACGTTGCCTGCCATCGCGTAGGACTTCGTTTCTTGTCCTTCGCTGACGCGCTCGCTCCCGGCATGCTTATCGCGCAAGCGATGGGTCGGCTGGGGAACTATCTCAATCACGAGCTTTACGGCGCTCCCACCAGCCTGCCGTGGGGACTCCAGATCGAGTCCAGGAATGCTGCCTTCCCCGTCGGCCTCCCATCGGACACTCTGTTCCAACCCCTGTTCCTCTACGAGATGCTTTGGAATCTCCTCGGAGTCATCGTCATCATCCTGGCCGAGCGGCAATTCGATCTCCGCTGGGGCCGGACGTTGGGGCTGTATCTCGTCTGGTATGGGTTCGGACGGGCCTGGTTGGAAGCACTTCGACTCGATCCCACTGAGTTACAGCTGGCGGGACTGAAGGTCAACATGGTGACCGCCCTCGCGGCCGCACTCATCGGATTCGCTCTGATCCTCGTGCAATGGCGACGCCATCGTGAGCCGGAATTGAGCCCGTATTCCCGCACGGACCGCTCACCTTCCGATGTCGGGGTCGGCCAGGATAGGCCAGGAACCGCCCCCAATCTCGTCGGTGCAACAGCTATGAATCGGGTGACGCTGTCGGTGACAAGAGCGGTCCATCAGCACCGTCCCGTCAAGAACAGGAGGCCCCATGGCGGCAGTGCTCATCCTCTCAGGAGCGATGACGGCAGGGCAGAAACCGAAGTGAACGCCGAACAGCAAGGTGAGGGATCCCGCGACGATGGGTGAGATATTTGCCGGGATCGCCTTGAACGGCCAACTACTTTTCGCTATCCCGATCGCGGTGCTTGCCGGCTTGGTTTCGTTCGCGTCACCGTGCGTACTGCCGCTTCTACCCGGCTGCCTCGCGTACGTGGGCGGTATGGCGAGTGCCGACTCCAGATTCTTCCGCACACGGCTCATCGCGGGCGTCGGGTTGTTCGTACTCGGGTTCGCTATCGTATTCATCGCATACGGCGCGGCATTCGGGGCCGCTGGGGCGTGGCTCATCCGCTGGCAGGAAGCCATCACCCGCATTCTCGGCGTCCTCGTCATTCTGATGGGAATCGCCTTCCTCGGCGCGTTCAGTGTGTTTCAACGCACACTCAAGCCCTCATTCCTGCCAGCGAGAGGACTCGCCGGCGCGCCGCTGCTTGGTCTCGTCTTCGGCATCGGCTGGACTCCGTGCCTCGGCCCCACGCTCACCGCCATCTCACTGCTGAGTCTCGACTCGGCGTCGCCTTGGCGGGGAGCGATCCTCGGGCTGAGCTACTGCCTCGGCTTGGGCGTCCCCTTCCTGCTCGTCGCCCTTGGGCTCAACTGGATCGGGAGTGCCGTCGCCTTCCTGAAACGGCACATCCGTGCCATCAACATCTTCGGAGGCACCCTGCTAATCGTGATTGGATTCCTTATGGTCAGCGGCTTCTGGACGACATGGATCTACTCACTTCAAGCGCTCATAGGCGGATTCGTCCTGCCGATCTGAGAGACGCCTTAACGGAGCGGTGAGACGGGGTTCGGTGCACCGACACCACCAGTAGTGGCCCTGCGGAAAGCTCGAACGGAGTTGTCGCCTAGCCCAGTGCCGCGATGAGATCGTTGCACGCCTGTTCACAGCGCCGGCAGGACTGCGCACACACCCGGCAATGGCCGTGCATGTCGGCGTGCGTTTCGCATTCATCCGCGCACGCCTTGCAGACAGCAGCACAAGACTGCAATGCGCCCCGAGTGACATTGGCGTCGTAGCCGGTGTGGCGGGAAAGGACGCTCCCGGTGCTCAGGCAGATATCGGCGCAGTCGAGGTTGGTGCGGATGCATTTGGTCAGTTCTGCCACCATGTCCTCGCTCAGGCAGGCATCTGCGCAAGCCGTGCAAGCCTGCCCGCACTCGAGACAGGCCTTGATGCATTCGCCGAGCTTCGATTTGTCGATGGCACCGAGGTCCTTTGGATAGGAATCGAGCATCTCGGATATGGAGTTCACGGCATTTTCCTTCCGCTAGATGGGAACGCGCGCCGAGACGAGCTACGTCGCTCTTCAATCACGCTAGACCGCCTGTCTTGGCAGCACTACTGAACCGAGACGAGAGTATTCACCGATGTGGACTGGAAGCCGGACGCCGACTTCGTCGGATTGCGATAGACCGCAAGTTCACTGGTTGCGCTGAACCCCGTCAATGAGCGAGGGGAGCGCCGACGATTGACAGGAGGCCTCCGGCGAGGACGCCAAGAATGAGTACGGCAACGGCTCCGGCCATGGCAGACCAAGCAGCCCAGGGGCGTCGGTCGATTGACGGGGCGGCGGCCTCGGCAGCGTTGGACATCGGCTGCGGCCGCGGCACCGCAGGAGTTCGAGCGAACATTGGCGCCAGCCAACGCAGATAATAGAACAGGCTGGCGACGCTGTTGATCACAGCGATGACTGCGAGCCAGGCAAAGCCTCCGTCCCAGGCGGCAGTGAGCGTTGTGAGTTTGCCGACGAAGACGGCCGTCGGCGGAGTGCCGACTAAGCCGAGCAAGCTCACGACAAGGGCACCCGCGAGCCACGGGTGAATCCGTGCCACACCTCGGTAGTCGACGAGGGTACGGTGGTGCGGCAATGCGGCCACGACTGCGAAGGCGGTGAGGTTGGTGGCGGCGTACCCGGCGAGATAGAGCAGCAGGGACGGCAACGCGAGGTCGGAGCCCCCTGCGACCGCAACGGGGAGGAGCAGATACCCGACCTGGCTCACTGTCGACCAGCCCAGCAGGCGGCGCACATCATCTTGCCAGAAGGCCGCGAGATTGCCGAGCGTCATGCCTGCAGTGGCCAGGATTCCAACCAGGAGCGCGGCATCCGTTGTCGCCGGAATCAGATCCACCAGCCGGTAAGCCGCCACGAGGGCCCCGACCTTCGGAACGGTGGTGAGGAAGGCGGCCACAAGGGTACTCGCTGCCTGCGTAGCGTCCGGCACCCAGAAGTGGCCCGGAACTCCACCGGCTTTGAACATCAACCCGGCCAGCACCCCTACCAAGCCCGCGGCAACCGCCGCAGCGGGAGCACTCGCCAACGCCCGTCCCAGCTGCACGTATGCGGTCGTGCCACCGACGCCGTAGAGCACAGTCACCCCGACAAGCAGAGTGATCCCGAGCAGCGCTCCCAGCAGGTACGTCTTGAGGGCGGCCTCCGCAGCGCGGGGCGAGCGGCTCATACCGATCAAGGCGTAGAGGGGGATGCTGGCGAGCAGATATCCGGTGATGAGGATGAGCAGGTCGCCCGCGCCGGCGAGGACCATCGCGCCGAGGGATGCGAGCAGCAACAGGGCGTAAGTCTCGCTCTCCCGCGGCGTCTCGGCCAACTCCGAAAAGCCGAGCACGATCACGAAGACCGTGGCGAGCGAGATGACAATGCGGGCAACGCCCGACGCGGCGTCCACTGTGTAATTCGCCTCGAAGACTGTCATCGCCGGTCCGGTCATGCCCACAGCGGATGCGGTCGCACTCGCGAGCAAGGCCAGAACGGCGAGCAAGCGGCTCAGCGCTTGGCGACCGCGGGGCAGGAACGACCCGAGGAGAAGCACCACGATCGCGCCGCCGAGGACACAGATCTCGGGTAGTACGGCGAGTGTGTCCGATCCGAGCTCCATGGGGCCTACCGTCCGACGAGATTGACGACGACCGACGCGGCGGGCTCGATGAGGTCGAGCAGGAATCGCGGGAACAGCCCGATGATCACCGACATGACCAGAAGCGCGCCGATCGAGAGCACTTCGTTCAGCTTCAGATCACTGAAGCCGACCGAGAGGCCCCGGGGCTTGCCGGTGAGCAGCCGCTGCGACGCGCGCAGGAACAGTGCCGCGGTGATGAGGATGCCGGGGAGGGCCAGCAGACTCCATGGCACCGTCCCAATGCTGCCCGCAAAAATCTGGAACTCGGCAATGAACCCGCTGAAGCCGGGCAGGCCGAGGGAGGCGAATGCGGCCACGGCAAAGAAGGCGGCATACCGCGGGGCAGGAGCCGCGAGTCCGCCGAATGCGCTTAGGTCGTAGCTCTCGCGCCGGTCGTACAGCACGCCGGCGAGGAGGAAGAGCGCGCCGGTGACCAGGCCGTGGCTGACCATCTGCACGACGGCGCCGGTGATCGCCACTTGCTGCGCCTGCTCGGAGCTGTCACTGACCACTCCAGCGGCGCCGACGGCAAGAACGATGTATCCCATGTGGTTGACGGAGGTGTATGCGATCATCCGTTTGACATTCGTCTGCGCCAGGGCGACGAGGGCGCCGTAGAGCACCGAGACGATGCCGACGATGACGATGAGCCAGGCCCAGGATCGCCAGGCATCGGGAAGCATCGGCATGGCAATCCGCACGAAGCCGTAGGTCCCCATTTTCAGCAGTACGCCGGCCAGCACGACGGAGCCGATGGCGGGGGCATCGGTGTGCGCCGGGGGCAGCCAGGTGTGGAAAGGAAAGGTCGGCGTCTTGATCGCCAGACCGATGACAATCGCCGCGAGCACGAAGCCTGCGGCCACCGGGGCGTTCTGAAGCGCGGGGTGCCGGGCGAGCTCGACCATGTCGAACGTGTGCGGAACAGCGCCCACGTAGAGCCCGATGAAGCCCAGGAGAAGCGACAGCGAACCGAGGAAAGTGTAGAGGAAGAACTTCAGGGCAGAGCGTGCCGGGTTACCGTGCCCCCAGCCGGCGATGATGAAATACATCCCCACGATCGACAGATCGAAGAAGACGAAGAAGACGATGAGGTCCTGGGCCGCGAACACGCCGAGTGAGGCCGACTGGAGGAACAGGAACAGCGCTGCCTGCTGACGTGGCCGCTCACGCTCCTTCAGCGCGTAGACCGCGCAGGCGAGAAAGATGACGGCGGTGAGGAGAAGAAGCGGCAGCGACAGCCCGTCCACCCCGACGTGATAGCTACTGCCCACGCTCGGCATCCACTCGAGGCGTTCCTCATACGCGAGGAACCCCGCCGCAGGTACGTCGTAGGCCGCCCACATCCCGATGAGCAATGCGAAATCGACCAGCGTGACCAGCACCCACGCCCAACGGCTCAGTCGATCTGACAGACCCGGCAGCACGATGAGAACCAGTGCGGCCACGACCGGCAGAAAGATCACAAGACTGAGCACGGGCTACCTCACAACCAATAGGAGGACAAGGGCGACGGTGAGGAGGACGGTGATCTGCGCGTAGTACTGGTGGAGCTGCCCGCTCTGCGGGTGCCGGGCGGCGCGGCCGAGTTGCCGCGCTGTGCGTCCGACCGCCTCGACCAGGACGTCGACCCCATAGGTGTCGACCTCCGCCGCGGTCGAGCCTGCGCGCACCCCGCCTCGCGCGCTCGCTGTCACGGCGGCATCCAGACCTGCGTCGTCGAAGTGCGCCAAACGCCGGGCGCCGCGTACGGCACGCCGGGCAACAGAGTGGATGCCGCGGTCCAGGATTGCATCGTCGAACCGTGCGAGGTGTTCGCTCAGCCACAGCACAGGAGCAACGATGGAGGCATAGACGGCGCGCTCGAGCCCCAGCCAGTTCGCCGCCCATGACGGCTCAGGCACCCGCTTCCACGCCACCAGTCCGACGACGACGACGGCCAGGACCGCCGACCCGACCAGCTCCAGGGCCGTGGGGCGCGGTTCGCCCACCGCACCAAGTGCGAGTCGCACTTGGTCACCAAGTGGTGGCAGGGCGAGGACGCCCAGGAGGACGGCGCCGGTGGCGAGGACGAGGAGCGGAATTCGCTCCCAAAGGCCAACATGCTGCGTTCCTTGTTGCTCGGTGTCGTAGGCGTCTCGGGTCGTCGGGAGCGGGCGGCTCCAGACGATCACTAGCGCCTTGCCTGCATAAGCGGCCGAGAGCGCTGTGGCAGCGAGGCCGACCACGTACAGCGCCGGGCTCGCGGCCAAGGCGCCGGCGAGCACTTCATCCTTGGTCGCCCACAGCGACAGCGGTGCGACACCGGTCAGCGAGAGCGCACCGGCAGAGAACGCGACCCCCACCACCGGCCAGCGCCTCGCGACACCGCGCAAGCCGTGCAGCTGTTTAGTGCCGAGCGCGGTGAGCCACGCTCCCGCGGCGAGGAACAGCAGGGACTTCGTCGCCGCGTGCGCAACAAGGTGTGCAGTACCGCCCGCCACGGCACCCACGCCGGCGGCTAGAACGATAAACCCGAGCTGCGCCGCCGTGGACGCCGCCAGGAGTTGCTTGAGGTCGCGCTGGGCCACGGCGACGATGCCGAGCAGCAACGCGGTCAGGGCCCCAACCCAGGCGGCGGTCGTGGCCGCCCATCCAGTGGCCTGCAAGAACGGAGCGAATCGGAGCAGAAGGTAGCCGCCCATGGCCACCATTGCCGCAGAGTGCAACAGGGCACTGACCGGACTCGGTCCCTCCATCGCCCTCGACAACCAGAAGCTGAAGGGTAACTGGGCAGCCTTGCCGAACGCCGCCAGCAGGATTCCGGCCGCAACGACATCCCGCCAGCCGGGCGGCGCATCGGCCAAGTCGGCGAAAGTGAGTCCGGTGCCTCCGGCCAGGGCCGCACCGGCTGCGGCGTAGAGGCCCAGGTCGCCCACGCGCGTGGTGATGAACGCGGTCAAGCCGGCCGAGACTCGGAACTCGTCGCGCCACTGGAACCCGATCAGGGCGTAGGACAGCGCTCCCATGATCTCCCACGCAAACAGCAGCGTGGGCAGGGTCGTTGCAGTCGCCGTGACGGCAACGGATGCGGCGAAGATCAGCATCAGGCCGTGGAAACGTGCCGGGGCCTGGGTTCCCTCTGCGGCCGCAAAGGCCAGCACGGCGAGGGTGACCACGGCGACCGTCGGCACGATCAGTGCCGACAGGGCGTCAACGGCGAGGCCGAACGTGAAACCGGTGAGGAAGGGCACGTCTACAGCCGGCCGCGCGATGGACGCGGCCACAGCCGTGAGGGCGGTCAGCCCAGCCGTGACGAGCGAAACCGCTGCAGCCGACCGATTCGCCGCACGGCCCAGGACGCACAGGGCGACGCCGGAAATGGCCGGCAACCCGATCAGTAGCCACAGCAACAGCTGTCCCCACCCGCTGGGGTTCACGTCGGGGCTCATCCGGAGAGGTCCGTCGCCATGTCGGTCATGTCAGATCCCCGCGACCGGTGGAGGAGGGTGGCGACCGCGAATCCCATCGCCATCTCCACCGTCATCGCGGCGATCACGACCAGGAGGAGCACCTGGCCATCGGGTGCGGGAGCCAGGAACCACCAGAAGGCTGTGACCGCGAGAATCACGGCATTCAGCATCAACTCCAGGCCCATCATGACCATGACGACGACTTGCTGGGAGAGCGCTCCGTAGAGCCCGACGCAGAACAGCGCGGCCGCTGCGATCAACACAAGTTGCAGGCTCATCCGCCCAGTCCTCCCCGTCGCAGGTCGTGCGGGCTGCGGCGCTTCAGGTCGTCCCCCCAACGGTCGTACCGCCCTCGCGGGTTGGCGAGCACGAGAGCGGCGATGATCGTGGCGAAGAGTATTGGACTGACGGTGAGCATCACGAGCATCTTCGAGCCCATGATCGTTTCGCCCAGGGAAGCGGTCAGATCCCCAGTCGGCGACTCGGCCGGTGCTGGCCACGGAACCAGCAGCACACCGGCGGCGAGGAGAACGAACGTGCCGGCGGATAGGATCAGCGCCCACCGGTTGTTGTGCACCATGCTCATCGGCATCAACGCAGGGTTCATCCCCATGAACATGATCATGTAGATGGCCATGATCGCCATCTCCATCACCATCATAAGAATGGTGATGACGCCGATGTAGTCGAGGTCGAACATGAGGAGCATCGCACCGACGGCGACGAAAGAGATGGCCAATGCGTAGGTCGCGCGTGCCATCGAGTCGACGCGGAAGACGGCGACTCCGGATGCTATGGCGACGACCGCCAGTGCGCAAAAGACGATGACTGCTAGCACGTTCACCGTCCCACGACCACGACAATGGCGACGAACAGGGTTTGAAGCAGCGCAAGCGGCAGCACGATGATCCACGCCACCTCGGCCAGCCGGTCTGGCCGAATGGCAGGCAGGCGATGCCGGAGCGCGACGAAGACGAAGAGCAGCAGCAGGGTCTTCAGGAGCGTCCACAGCCAATCGGGCAGCAGCGGGCCCGCACCGCCACCGAGGAACATGGCGACCGCGAAGGCTGCGCCGGTGGTCAGCAGGGCGTAGCGCCCGGCGAGAACGAGCAACCGATCCACCCCCGAGATTTCGCTGAGGATGCCGCCGGCAATGTCGCTGCCGGCGGCCGTCCCGAAGGGGCTCCAGCTGGAGAAGGCGATGACGCTGGCGCAGAAGATGAGGAAGGCCACCGGCATCCATACGACGAACCAGAGGCCGTTCTGCGCCGCGACGACTTCGCTCACCTGGAGACTGTGTGCGGCCACCGCCGGGGTGACCAGCGCGAACATCAGGGGGAGTTCGTACGAAACGGCCTGGGAGAGGAACCGATATCCACCGATGAGTCCGTAAGCACTGTTCGCACCCCACCCCAGCAGCCACAGCACCGCCCAAAGGAGAACATCCATCGCGTTGAACCAGACGATGCCCACCGGGATGTCGGCCAGGATCCAGGACCCGAACGGGATCACCGCCGTCTTGAGCAGCGCGACCACCACCAGACCGCCGCACCCGACCCGCCACAACAGCACATCGGCCGCAACCGTGCGCCGACGGCGCTGACGGAGGAGTCGCGCCAGCTCGAACACCGGAGACAGCGCGCCCGAGCGCGCTGATCGCCCTTCAGACCGTGCGATCACCATGCCATGCACGCCGGCTCCGACGAGCGCCAGGACGCCGAGCACGACGGCGGCCAGGAGGGCCCAGGCGGGGTTCAACAGACTACTCATGCCGCATGGCTCCGCTTATGGCGAGCGATGCGGTGTCTAGGCTGGCGGCGGCGATGATCAAGCGAGCCGTCGCGACATCCGTGCCCTCAATGAGCGCGGGAAGGGCCCGCAGCAGCTCCTGCTGCGAGGCAACATCGCTCGCCGCATGCCGCTCGGATGCGCCCCCGGCAGATTGAGCGGCTTCGCGAAGCAGATCCAGCATCCGTTCACGCACCGTCACGGGCTCACCGCTTCCCACGGCACCGATGGCTGCAGGGATTCCCCTGAGCGTCCAGCGGAGAAGTCGGGAACGGCCGACCGTGCGCACCAGCGACTCGAGCTGAGCACCCAAGTCGGCCAATGCGGCTCCCACCAGTGCAGCGTCGCGGATCCGCTGGGCGCGAGTGGCAGCAGACGGCCACCCGGCGAGAGCGAGCACCCGCGCGGCTTGGTCGCAGTTCCGCACGACCACCCGCCGCTGCTCGCCTCCTGCCGAACCGTCGGGGGGTAAGCCGACCGGGACGCCGGCCGCCGGGAGGACCTTTGCTTCCGCCTGGCCGATCACGTCGCCGTGCAGAACGCAGTCGACCACGAGGCCCGCGTGCCAGTGCGGGAGCACGGGTCCGAGGGGGACGTGGAGAACGTCCATCTCGAGGCCGTCCCTGTCGGGAGCCCCACTCGCGAGCGGGATCCCCGACGGCCCCGACATCGTCGTGTGGTCGTGCGTCGCCATGCCCGAGTGGTCCATGCCGGGCATATCGGAGTGGTCCATGCCGGAATGGTCCATGCCGGGCATACCCGGGTGGTCCATGCCCGCGTGGTCCACGCTTGAGTGCTCGTCCAGCCCTTGTGGCATGCTCGTCGGCCTGGCCCGTGCGTCCCTCCGTTGCGCGTCATCATCGCCAAGTTCGTCGGCGGCGCTATCCAAGGCCGTCGACACGTCGCGCGTAACGTCGACCGTCACACGAGAGCGTGGCCCCGGCATCTGGGACCAGACCCGCGCGCAGACGCTGGCCAGTTCGTGACCTGGCGCACCGCAGACGACCAGGATGTCGGCGTCGGCGGGTGACGTCGCCGCCTTCCAGCCCCGAAGCCGCAGCTCTCCCTCCACTGCCATCCGAACTTCCGCCCACCCAGGGGTTTCCACCAAGAGCACGTGTACGCGGCGCAGCGCGCCCTGGGCGATGCTGTCTCTCAGACCCATTGAAGTGCGCCCTCCCGCCATGCCCAGATCACGCCGACCATCAGCACGCCGAGGAAGACGAACATCTCGACGACTGCGCCCATCCCGTCTCGCGCGACGATGACGGCCCAGGGATACATGAACAGCATCTCGACATCGAAGGCGAGAAAGAGCAGGGTCAACGGGTACCACCGGGCGTGATAGCGCGACAACGCGTGCTCCTGGGGTTCCCACCCGGAGAGAAAGGGGAGCTGCTCAATCGGATCCGACGCAACGGCGGTGTACTGCGCCACGAGATACAACCCTCCGACCGCAAGCAGCGCGATCACGAGAATCAGGGCAATGCTCACGTAGCCGGACACGTCGACCCCTTCACGATGGTTTCACAGGTGCGCTGCAGCATCTGTCGAGCCGCTGTCCACGCTAGCCCGGGTTCATTCAGACGACAGGGGCGCCAGTGCGCTTATCGTCAGTTGACGACGACATCCCGCCACGTCGCACCCTGGTCCGTGCTGGCCAGAATTCCCTCCTCGGTGGCAACCACGAGCCGCGCGGATGGAGCTGAGGCGTAGGTGAGCGCTTCGGTCACGCCGTTGATCGTGCCGGTGGACGTCCAGGTAGTACCGTCCTGGTTCACCCAGATGGTCCCGTCGACGTCAACACCGATGAGACCGCCGCTCTTGTCATTCAGTGAGTCAACCAGGTACAGCGCCGGGGCATTTGGTACCAGGGCAAAGGTGCGGGCACCGTCGGTGCTCACCGCCAGACCTCGAGCCGTTGTGGCGTAGACCGTGTCGGGCTTGGACGGGTCGACACTCAGATCCCGGGCGACAATCTGGGCGCCGGTGGTCCAGGTCTTGCCGCTGTCCGCACTGACTCGGACGACTCCAGCCATCTCGTCGTACCCGTAGATGCGAAATTCTGGGCCGTCGGCTGCCACGGCGAGATCGTGGAAGTCGGTTTGGCCTCGCAACGAAACGGATGTCCACGTGGCCGCCTCGTCACTGCTCGTGATTAGACCGAGATTCGGAGGGTTCAGCACTGGTTCTTCAGTGGGGTCGGGGTGTCCCGAACCGAACATGAGACCACTCGCCATCGTGAAACCCATGGTGTCCTGCGCTCGGCCAGCAATAGGTCCCTCAACCTCGCTTGCGGGCACGGCTTCGGCATCCAGGGGTGGAAGTCTGAACACGCCGGCGTGGGTAGCAGCGAACGCACCCCCGGAGGTTGGATCGATCCCGATCCCGTGAACGTGGCCGAAGGCGCTGCGCCCCGCAGGAATGGAGGCGGCCGGCGAATCGACGGCTGTCGCTGCGCATCCGCTGAGACCAGCCGCGACCGCGACTGCCGTCAGCACTGCCGTCCAGCGGCGCACTATTAGCGTGCCGCCGGGAGCGAAAGAGTTGAAGCGCTTTTCATCCATTCGGACCTGCCAGCTCGTAGCCGGCCTCTTCGATTGCAGTACGAACCAACGACACGTCAAGGGCTTCGGCGCTGTTGATCCTGACGCAGGATGCGCCGCTGGCGACGAGATCGACGGAGACGCTCTCGACGCCCTCGAGCGCAGAGACCTCTTCTGTGACGCTCGCAACACAGTGGGAGCAGGTCATGCCGGAGACCAGGTAGTCCGTGTGGACCGGAGCTGTAGAACGGGTGGCATCGGGGGTGCTCACTTCGCTGGCGTGGCCGCAGCAACTGCAACCATCGTTAACGTCAGTCAGTCCGAGATCGTTCAGGTCTTCCATCGTGTTCTCCCACTTCCATATCCGCGAGTTCTATTGCACGGGAACATTACGAAAAGAGTATACCCCCAGCGGGTATAGGTTGAGTTAGCAGCGGTGCCCATGGTCAGGCGCATTCGGTCTTGGCCACCCACCTCGTGGGTGAACACCGGATATTCCAGCTCAGTGCACCGGTCACACCGAGTACGAGAGCCACAGCCACTCTTGATGTGGCGCTTCGAGGTTGAGGAGGCCTCCGCCGCGATTCGCGGGCAAAGGGAAGTTTCGCGGCCGGAGAGCAACGGTGATTCGCGGGAGACTAGCGTGCACGTTTCTCCTCCTCCTGTTTCAGAGATCGGTTTTGCGAAGGCGATCGTGCCTTGATCAAACCCCACATTGAGTTGAGGACCGCGGATGAAGGTTGCTCGAGAGCAGGGTAGTCAGCAGCACTCACACGGTTCGACGGCGCGTTCTCCTGTCAAGGCGGCAACGGGCACAGCGCAGGTGTCGCCCTTCCAGGCTTCGAGTCCTTCCTTGATCGCGAAGCCTGCGATGACCAGGGCGGCGATCGAGTCAGCCCACACCCATCCCAGAAGCGTGTTCAGAAGCAGGCCGACGAGAAGTGCTGCCGAGAGGTAGCTGCAGATGAGGGTTTGCTTGGAGTCCGCAATCGCAGATGCCGACCCGAGCTCGCGACCGGTCCGGCGTTCGAACCAGCTCAGGAATGGCATCACGGCCAGACTTACCGCGGCGAGGGCGATCCCGACGGCGCTGTGTTCTGCCTCGCGGAGGCCGAACAGTGACAGGCCGGCATCGACAATCACGTAGGCGGCCAGGCCGAAGAACGAGAATGCGATTATGCGTAGCGCGACCTTTTCACGTTTTTCAGGGTCCGGCGCTGAGAATTGCCAGGCGATCGCTGCCGCGGAGAGAACTTCCACGATCGAGTCCAGGCCGAAGCCGATGAGCGCGGCTGAGGAGGCGACCGTGCCGGCCGCCAGTGCGATGATCGCCTCGACGACGTTGTAGGTGATCGTGATAGCGACGATCAAGCGAATGCGTCGTTTCAGTACCTGCTTGCGGAGCGGCCCCAGTACGCGGACAGGTCCGGTCGTGGTCGCAGTCATGAGCCGGTCCCGCAGCACAGGGGAACGTCGCAGTTACTGTCGGAGCATCTCTCGCCGTCGTCAACAGCGAGTACTACGTCGACCAGTGAGGTGAGTGCCCTGGTCAGGTGCGGGTCGGCGATCTCGTACCGGGTCTGGCGCCCCTCCGGGACCGCTACAACAATTCCGCACCCGCGCAGGCAGCTGAGGTGATTGGACACATTCGACCGGGTGAGGTCCAGGTCGCGTGCCAATCGGGCCGGATAGCCGGGCTCGTCAAGCAGGCTCATCAATATCCGCGAACGGGTTGGATCGGCCATCGCCCGTCCGAGCCGGTTCATGACATCGAGACGTGAAGCAATAGTCAGCATATAGTGACTATACAGCTTAGGATGACTATTGGCTGAGTCGCCGACGACATCCACACGAAGGAACGTATGACTGGACACGATCACTCCCATGTTGCTCCTTCTCACCGCGGACGGCTCGCGGTGGCCTTTGGGATCACTGCGACGATCCTGGTCGCCGAAGTCATTGGCGCGATTGTCACCGGCAGCTTGGCGCTGCTTATCGATGCCGCGCACATGCTCGTCGACGCGGGCGGGCTTCTGCTAGCTCTGGTGGCAGCAACGTTGGTTGCCCGCCCTACAACGGCTCGCCGTACATGGGGGTTCGCCCGCGCAGAAGTGCTCGCGGCCACGGTGCAGGCGGCGATCCTTCTAGCGGTGGGCATCTTCGTGTTTGTTGAGGGCATCCAACGCTTGATCAACCCGCCCGAAATCGCCTCTGGTCAATTGGTCGTTTTCGGAATCATCGGACTGGCCGGGAATGTCGCCTCGATCATCGTTCTCGTCAGCGGGCGCAATTCATGCTTCAATCTGCGCGCCGCGTTCCTCGAAGTCGTCAATGACGCTCTCGGCTCGGTCGCTGTCATCGTCGCGGCCATCATTATTGCGACGACTGGTTGGACACGTGCTGATGCCGTGGTGGCGATGCTCATCGGCGTGCTGATCCTGCCCCGAACGTTCAAACTTCTCCGAGAGACTCTCGACGTCCTGTTGGAGTCGACGCCGAAGGGGTTGGATCTTGACTCGGTACGCAGCCACATTCTCGATCTCCCACACGTTCAGGCCGTGCATGATCTGCACGCGACTCAGATTTCGACGGGCCTTCCCGTTCTCACCGCTCACGTCATCGTTGACGATGAATGCTTCTTCGATGGGCACGCGCCGGCGATGGTTGATGATCTGCAGAAATGTGTGGCGGAACACTTTGCTGTCTCGATCGAGCACTCCACATTCCAGCTTGAGCGTGCAGCCCACGGTGAGCACGAGCACCAGCCGCACGCCTGACCTGATGCCGGCCGTAGGGTCACGGGCGCAGGCCGGCCAGACGAAGCACGGCTGCTAAACCTTCCGGGGTGCCGGGCCAATGTTTCAGGATTGCTGGGCTCGCCGCACGTCGAGTCGCGAATTGCAGGGCGATTGCGACTACGAGCGCGTCGTTGGCGTACCCGAGGAATTTGTATGAAATCGGGTATCAGGTCGAGGGGGGAGAGCAGATACACCAGGAGCACGACGAGCCAAATCCGAACCCAGATCGATACGTCGCGGTCAGCCGCCAACCGTTTCAAAAGCCGACCCACATCCGGTGCCAGGCGCAGCAAATCACGCAGGGACGCTCCTCCAGGATTCCGTCGCCGACAGCTCTGTCGCCGATGCAGGAGCTCGTACTGCTCAGAGCGGAAACCGATGAGCATGAAGCCGTGGGGACCGGTTTCGGTGCGAAAGTATCAAGCTTCTGCTTCTTCGCATCCGGTGCCATCATTGGCGTCCAGCCGGACTTGCTCGGGATGTAAGGGCTGGCCGTCGTGATCGTCGCGGCTGGCATGGTGGAGCTAGCGCTCCTGGGTATTGGAGCGGCCGTCGGTCTGCTCTCAGATGCTTCGCCCGTCAAACGCCGTGCGCCGGCTCATGATCGGATACGGGGCGGTCGGCATGACCTATTTGCTGGGTCTGCTGCTCGGCGCCGGCGCTGTGTGACGTCAGCTTCGTTCGTTCAAAACCTCGACCAGTTGGTCGACGGTTGGCATTCCGGCGAAACCTGTCGGCGTCCTATAGATCCGGCACGCCAGATCCGACGTCCGGCTGCCGGGAAAAGCATCAACGCCATCGATAAGGATCGTCGGGGATCCGGCGAAGGGAAACTCGGCGGCCTCTTCGCTCGACTGCAGCAACCGATACTCGATCGACGTCGTCGGGCGGCCGGTCGCAGCAAGCGCACCATGAACTCTCCGGCCGGCTTCTTCCCAGTTTGGGCATTCCGCAATGTGCAGGATCTCGATATTCACGCTCTCATTCTCACCCGGTTCCCCGGCGGGTGCAGGGAGCCATCCGCGATCAGTTTTTCAGTACCCATTAGCGCCAGTTTCGTCTTGCTCCCTCTGTGACAAGTCTTGAAATGAGGATCCTGGCGAGTGGTCGTAGCATATGTTGTGATCGCCGGGCCAAAGCAACTCGTCACCCAGGCTGCAGCGTTGAGACTGATTAGTACGGTGCAGCGATCACGCCACCGAGCAGTCCGGCGGTGGCGAGTCCAGCGCTCCAGAGGCTCCGACCAGAGGTCAGCCCTACACGGTCTCGCCCGCTTCCATGCGTTGTCGCCACCGCAACAACCGGGTGAGTATGCTCTCGACGGATTCGTCAAATGGGCGGTTGAGTTCGAACTCCACCGGCGCGAGCTGTCGCGGGATTCCTATGAGGGTAGCGGCGAAGCAACCGACCTCCTCGGGAACGTAGCGTCCGACGAAGAGTGTGCCCGCTGCCACCTCGATAGTGCCGGGAGGCAGGCGTCGAATAACCTCGTCGACGATCTCTTGCGCTCTCGGCTTCAGGGCTTGCGCCTCAGCTTCGGTGCGGTACTCCCGCCATTGCATGTCGTCCGGTTCCATGTGTGTTCGCTCCTGAGTCGTCGCAATCGATCTTGAAGCTGGCCCGGTGCTGTGACTGGAGAGCCGGCAGATCATGTGATCCTTCCTAACAGCCCCTCGGGTGCGTCCGTTCCCGCCTTGGAAGACATAACAGCGAGCGCCGACGTGGAGGAACGTCGTCAGGCAGTCCGCGACGCCAAGGAGGGGTTCAGCTGCGAAATGTCGTCCATGCCGGGAACGAGAGGTTTGAGCCAGCGGATACGGTCACGAGACGGCCGACTGCAAGGAGTAGCGCTTTGATGGATTCGCTCATGGACAGCACGCACGGCGCCTACCGCGTTGTCACGGCAGCTTCGCGTTACCTGATCGATTTGGATCGGATGGTAGTCCGCCGAGAGCCGCGTGCAGAGAATCCAGAGGGATCATTGCTAAGGCGTGACGACGAGTTGATCACCCTGCTCGACATTCTCGATTGCACCGTGGGTCGACCGATGCGGCTGCACATTGACCTCCACGTGCTCGGGGTTCCGTCTACGCTACGTTGTTCAACCCCGGTGGTGTCCATTGAGCGTGTGGCTTCGCCGGGGGAGCAGTCCAAGCCATGACCGAGGACATCCGCAGCCTGTCGGGCGCTTGGCGTATCGGCGTCCTCGGTGACACTCATGGCGACAGGGAACATGTCCTTTCCGTTTCCAACACGATGTGGAAGCGGGGTTTGCCCGTGTTGTTGGTTCTCGGTGACTTCGGTTTCCTGTGGCGGGGCCGGAACTGGGACAACGACTTGGACAAGCTCAGCCGACGGCTCGCCAGCCGGGGACAGGTGCTCTACTGGCTCGACGGGAACCACGAGGACTACGGACTGCTTTTGGGCAACTTCCCGGTGTCGGCCGACGGATTGCGCCGACTTCGGCCCAACATTGTTCATCTGCCGGGGGGTTACAGGACGGCGCTTGCCTCGGGCAAGACTCTGGCTGTGCTGGGCGGAGCGAATTCAATTGACAGGTTCCTCCGTCAAGAAGGGGTCACCTGGCCGCGGGAGTCGATCACGGACGAGGACCTGAGAGCGCTCGGTGACGAACATGTGGACGTTCTGGTCGGCCACGATGCCCCACTCAACGTTCCTAGCCTGGACGCCTCGCTGGTCGAGAGAGCTTCCGATTGGCCGCCGGATATGGTCGCTTACGTAGCCTCCGGACGCCAGAAGTTCCACCAAGGCTTCCTGCAGGTGCGCCCACGGCTGTACATGGGTGGGCACTATCACCGGCACATCGACGAATTGGTGGCATTCGGCGACGGCGGTGACCAATTCCGAACTCGGGTGGTGATCTTGGACGGCAACGGACCAGAGACCCTGAGCCAGGGCGTCCTCGATGTGGGAACACTCGATCTGGTGCTTTTCGCTCGGGACGACGATACGGTCACCGAACTCACCGGTCACGCGGATGGGGTGTGGCAGGTGCATACGCGAGAGAGTGTGCACGTGTTCGATCTGAGCGCTCAAACCACCGAGCGGCGGCCCGGCGACGGAGCCGTTCTCCGAGAGAGCGGTTGGCGACGGCTGAGGTCGATAGGGACGTGTCGTGTCGGTGACCGAGGATTCTGGACGGTGGAGTCCGACGATGACTTCTTTGACTACTACTGGGTCCACAGCACTGTGATTGAACGGATCGAACGAGTGAGAGATGAAGGATGAGCGTGGATGCGCTCAGCGGCAATGAAGGCGGCCGATGGCGGGTATGCACGCAGGGTAGCTCCTATGTCTTTGACCTCGACGAGTGGACTGTCACGCGTTTTCCGGGTCCAACGTCCCGGTCCTCGGTCAACGACACTACGCGGCCCATCCGAAGGATCGTGCGGTGTCGCGTGGGGGCGAACGGGTATTGGACGATGGAAGCGGGTGTGCTGAAGGAAGATGAGGACGCCTTTTACTGGGCGTCGACGAGCGTCATCCGGTGCATCGAGCGCATGAATGATCACGCCGGTGGATCAGGGCGCACTGAGCGGGAACCGATGTGAGCAGTTGGGATGAGGTGCGCGCCCTCGGTGTCACCTTCGGCGTTGACGGCGAAAACCTCCTCGACCACGCGGAGGCCCGAAGAGTCTCAGCGGAACTTTTGATCGAGGCATTTCATCGGGCGGTGGATCTCGGTCATGAATTCCGTAGGCGAGGACAGCTGCCGCCATTCGAGGCTTTCGAAGCTCTCCCGCTGGGAGTTTTGGATTTGCGTGTCTTCGACCAAGGTGCGTGGTGGGTCGACGTGCTGCGGATCCCGCACCGTATCTGCCTTCCGGGATCATTGAGCGATCATCACTTGCGCAACATCATCATCTATCTCACCGATCGCGCTGAGGCGCATTACGCCGCGTACTCGCAAGCGTTCCCGTTGCGACGAAGCTCGTCCGATCCAGCGGAGTGGCTGGAGCAGACCGTCCTCATGAGTGCGCTAAGAGAAGAAGCACAAGCGCGAGGCGTGACTACTTAACACGCGCACTTGGGCAGAGCGAGCCGCTGGGCGAGCGTCGTGATCCAGCGCCTTCAGGAGGGCCGCTGAGTCACATCGTCAATCACTCACGTCCCCGTTGCAGAGAGCCTTCCGTTCGCGTCGCCGCGCATGAGTCTTTTGGGCGGCTCGACCTCCGCCCGAAAGGACGGACGTCGTGGCGCGAGACGACGCGTGCAGCGGGCGGCACCTTGGCAAGCTCGATGAGCACTGGCTCGACGAGTTCGCCAATTTGGAGCGACATGTAGAGCTGCGAGGAGCTATGCCTCGGGAGTCGAAGAATCAGACCTCGCAGGTTTCAGGAGAGGCTCGTTTGGCGGGATGGGTACGTTATCAGCGTCGTCGAGCCGTACGCGGGATCTTGCCGGACTGGCAGCGTGAGCTGCTCGAGCAAATAACTGGGTTTCTGTGGGATCCGAGCAACGAAAACTGGAGCCGGCACTTGGCGACGTTGACGGCATTTCTTGAGCGGGAAGGGCGTGTGCCTCGGTACCGATCGTCAAACGCGGAGGAGCGGAGGCTCGCTGCTTGGGTGCACAAGCAACGTCATCTCCACGGGCGCGGCGAGCTCCATCAGGTGAGGGTTGACGCCTTGAGGCGTCTGCCGTTTCGCATTGTTTAGGCGCGCCCGCCGATCGAATTATGTCTTCCGAACCGGGAAGACATCGGAAGGGTTTTGCCTACGGTCAAGAATGTGCAGTCTTCCATCGGAGTATCCCGCCCGCCTCATGTAGCCGCAACGCGACCGGCGACGTCGCGATGGCCGGTGTATTTCAAAAGCGGCGATTCAGTTTTCTACGACAGCTTCGGAAGAGATCTCAGTGACTGCTTCTCCGACAAACGACCCCAACGCGGGTATCCGGCGGCCCCAGTACATGAGATCGGTGAAGGTCATCATCGTTTCGCCCCGCATGATGCGCTGCAGGCGCTCATAGCTGAGACCAGCCGGCAGATGCTCCTTGTCGCAGTATGCCTTGAGGTCAGAGTGGTGATCCAGGACATACTCACGGACTTTGTTCGCGATCGCGTGTTGGAGCTCCGCAGCGGCCTGCTGGGGCGAACTGACCTCCGCGCCGAGGCGGGTGCTGGAATTACCGAACTTCTTGCGGTTGGACGCGTAGGAGCGTGGCACGAAGACAGCGCCGCCCGGCTTCGGTGGTCTTGGCATGAAAGAAGTGTACCGAGTATGCACCGGAGACAGGCGTTTATCGACCAATTAGAACCGCATTTCGGCCATTCAGCTTCAAGATGCACCGCTTCTTGTCTTCCATGGCGGGAATGTGCCGCACACGAACATTGGCATGACTACCCCCAACAATCGGTCAGCACCCGTCGACGCCAGCGCCCCTGCAACATCGATCCGTCCGGCCGGCCCGTCACAACATGCGGAAACGCGACGGCGGATACACGCCTGCCCGGCGGTGAGTTACGACAGCTCTGCCAGGCTGCTGCGCTTCAAGGAGGGGACGGATGACGAAGGGGTGGCGGCCGCCCGGATGACGTTGCGCAGCGAGCCGGCAGGTGACGAAGCGCGCGCCGCGATGATCGCGGCGCGTTCGTCGATGCCCGCCTCGAGCGCGAAGAAGATGACCGAATACGTTCCTGACCTGCCAGCTGAGCAGGTGAACGTGATTCGCCCGTTCGTCGAGGACGCCATCACCCTGGCTCTCCCACAAAACAGTTACTCCGTGGAAGCGCTGCTCGGGCCCTGCATGCACTTCGTATACTGGGCGGTGTTCGTGGTCGGTGCGGACCTCGACGCGTCCATTATCTTCGACCGAGAACTCATCGAGCACTACGTTCGCGAGTCTCTGCCCGAGTTGGCGGAGGGAACTCGGCGAAATCATCGTGCCTGGCTGTTCCGAGTCGCGGAAGCAGTGAACCCCGAAGCGAACCCGCGCAATCCGATGCCGCTGAATGAGCGAAGCCTGGACACGCCATACGACGATGACGAGCGCACCGCGTTGGATCATTGGGCTGCAGGGCAAGCGACCCCTTACATGCGACAGGCCGCCACAGTTTTGATCGCGCTTGGGACCGGCGCCGGTCTCAGCTCGGGTGAGATTGCCACCCTTCGCCGCGAATCAGTGACGGAGGGCCCGGATCGGGTCGTCAGCATCGAGCTGCCAGGTGAGGACAAGCCCCGGATTGTCCCGGTCACCGCTCGCTACGAGAAGGCACTCGCCAAGGCAATCAAGAAGGTACCCGCGGGGGCGTTCGTGTTCTTGCCGAACCGCACGCGCACCGGCAATGAGGTGGTCAGCGCGTGGGTGGCCCGCTCCCTGACTCCACCCGGCACACCTACAGTCCGGGTGCGCCGAATGCGCAATACCTGGCTCGTTACCCACATGGCAAACCGCGTTGACGTGCTGACGCTCATGGAAGCCGCCGGCCTGCAGTCGCTGGAATCCATCTCCCGGCTCGCGGCCTTTGTTCCGCGGCCGTCCGAGGACGCCCGCACCGCTCAGTTGCGGGGCACCAAGTGAGCCGCCCGACTCACGAGAGTCAGCACAAACAGGCCGAAGAATGGATGATCAAGTCCTTCGGAAGTCGCATGGGCGACTACCTGACGCACTCACGCCGTGAACCGCTCGGGCTCGCCGTCGTAGAAGTGGACCGTGTCCTGAAAGCGTCAGGCGTGCGGAGAATGCTCACCGAATGGCGCGCCGAAGACGTCAAGTCCCCGGCGGGCCGTAGACCAATTCTCGATGCCACCGCAGCTCTCAGCCTGATTCTGCTTCAGATCCGGCTCGGCCGACCCACCCTCATCACCGAACTGGCGCAAACCCTGCTGCAGCTGAGCTCCACACAACGTAAGATCTTGCATCTCACCCACGACGGCAACGATGAACGGGCCTATGAACGCATCTGGGATGCCGTGCAGCGCCTGATACGTCTCGTCGACGAGTTCCCAGGCCGCCGCGACAAAGTTCTCACCGAGGCGGAGTACCGCGAGACGGTCGCCGACCGCGACCCGGTGCTATGCCGCGTCCGTAGGAAGCGGATGCACACGCTTGCCAACGCTCTTGTCCACGCAACCTGGCTGCTGCTCCCGTCGGAGCTCCGCGACCGATTCCACGGCAACACCGCCATCGACGCCACGTTCGTGCCGCTATACGGAAAGTCAGGGAACCCATCCTCACGAGTGCTTGACGGCGACCGCCGCACCGCGAACCCCGACGGAGGATGGTACCGGCGAGAAGGCGACCACGGGGCGGTATCTCATGCCGATGCGCGCTTCCTCAATAAGGCACGACCGGACGGAAAGGTGAAGGGCACCTCGACCAGGAAACTCAGTTGGGGGATCGAGACCGAGATCGCACGAATGACGCCGAACCATCCTTCCGAAATCGACCAGTTCCCCCTGCTGACCACAGGCCTCGGTTTCCACATCCCCGGCGCGATCGCCGGAGAAGGCCTGCAACTGCTGACATCCCTCCATGATCGAGGCCACAAAATCAACCTCTTCATCATGGACCGGGCATACCCGGCAGCCATCTACTCCGAGTTCCACGTTCCGGCCCGGCTTCTCGGCGCAAAACTCGTCTTCGACTACAAAGACAAGGACCTGGGAGTCAAAGCCCACCATCCGGACGGCTTCGTGCAGGTGTCCGGAAGCTGGTACCTGGACAGCCTCCCCGAAGTACTGCGAACGGCTGACGCCACCGTCCTCACCGCGAGAAAGAAGCACGGGGAAAGTGCCGGCAAGCTCGCGAAGGCCGAAGCGGAGTACGAAAAGAAGACGCGACCGGCGAAACGCCACATCGACTCTGACGCCCTGCAAAAGGCAGAACAAGCCCTGAAAGACGCCCGGAAACAGTACGGTCCAGGCGCCCGTGCCCTCGCTCAGGCCGAAGACCTCTACAAGAAGCAACTCAAGCGCCGCGCCCACTATCAGCTCAAGAGCAAGGGGCACATGAGCGCCGACGGAACCCGCAGGTACTTGATCCCCGAACCATCCACGGAGAACGGTCACCTGAAGACCCCGCACCGGTATCAGCAGAAGACCGTCATGATGAAGCTGCCGGTGGGCGTGCCCGAAAAGGACAAGAACCCTGGCGGCCTGAAGCACGAACAATACTTCCCCTACGGGGATGAGCAATGGAGCGCCGCCTACGGCATGCGCAACGGCGTCGAATCAGTCAACCGCAACCTCAAACGTAGCCAGTACGAAGACATCGCCAACCCCGACAAACGCGCCGTGCGCGGCAACACCTTCACCTACCTCGTAATCGCTCTGGCCACCGTGGTCGAGAACCTGCGCCAGATCCTGAGCTTCTATAAGCGCAAACTCGCGCTCGACCGCGTGACCCCGAAGAACCGCGATATTCCGAGCACGTTCTGGCAAAGCGACGGACCAGCCGTCCGACTGGAGGACGGTTCGCAGCCGCCAGGCTAAACAGCCTCAGTAGCCGAAACACCCCCGCGTATCCGCAACACCGACGACATCGGCGTGCCTGAAATCATTCAGGCACGCCATTTTTGGTTTAACGCCGCGTCTCGCAGTCCAGCCGCACCTCGCACAAACGGGGTCGGGGCATTGAAAAAGGCCGCCCAGCCGAAGTGCCAACTGTTGCGACCTATTTTCCGAACGAAAGCCCGGAATTCTCCGAACTACCCACTGTGTCCGAGGGGGGACTTGAACCCCCACGCCCTATACGGGCACTAGCACCTCAAGCTAGCGCGTCTGCCATTTCCGCCACCCGGACTGAGTGATCGGCGCCCGACTCACGTCGGCCACCGAGGTAATAACCTAGCACGGATTGCACAGCGCTTGGAACGCGCCGGGGAGCCCCGGCTGGCGCCGTGGCGGGCCCCGGTTCGGTAGCGTGTGGGGATGCCTCCCCTCGCTGATTCACCCGACGCCGCCGTGCCCCGCACCCGCACCGATGAGGAGCTCGACCTCACCGCCGTCATCGCTCGTGACCTCATCCGCTTCGACACCACCAACTACGGCGAGGGCCGGTCGAACGGCGAAACGGATGCCGCGGAGTACGTCGCGGAGAAGCTCCGCGGCCTCGGTCTCGAGCCAGAGCTGTTCGACTCGGAGCCCGGCCGCACCAGCGTCGTCGCCCGCGTGGCCGGCCGGGACTCCTCGAAGGGCGCCCTCGTCGTGCACGGGCACCTCGACGTCGTGCCGGCGGACCCCGCGAACTGGAGCGTGGACCCCTTCGGCGGCGTGATCAAAGACGGCATGCTGTGGGGCCGCGGCGCCGTCGACATGAAGAACATGGACGCCATGATCCTGGCCGCGCTCACCGACATCCTCGGCTCCGGCCGGCAGCCGGCCAGGGACCTCGTCATCGCCTTCTTCGCCGACGAAGAGGCCGGGGGAGTGCTCGGCTCGCATCACCTGGTGAAGAACCGCCCGGAGCTCTTCGCCGGCGCCACCGACGCCATCAGCGAGGTGGGCGGATACTCGGTGGACCTCGGCGGCCAGCGGGCCTACCTGCTGCAGTCGGGCGAGAAGGCGCTCATCTGGATCAAACTGATCGCCCGCGGCGACGCCGCCCACGGTTCGCGGCTGATCCGCAACAACGCGATCACCAGGCTGGCCGAAGCGGTCGCCGCGATCGGCCGGCGCGACTGGCCGATCCGCCTCACCGACACCACCACACAGCTGCTCGGTGAGGTCGCCCGCATCCTCGGCGTCGACCCGCAGACCACCGCCCCCGACGAGCTCGCCCTCGCCACGGGAACCGCGTCCGGGTTCATCCAGGCGAGCCTGCGAACCACTACGAATCCGACGCTCCTGCAGGCCGGCTACAAGCACAATGTGATCCCCGACACCGCGGAGGCACTCATCGACATCCGTTCGCTGCCCGGCGAGGAAGACGCGGTGCTCGCCGAAATCGCCGAACTGGTGGGGCCGGACATCGAGATCCACACGATGCACCGCGACATCGGCATGGAGACCGAATTCCAGGGTCCGCTCGTGGACGCTATCGTGGAGACCTTGGGCCGGCATGACCCGGGAGCACCGGTTCTTCCCTACCTGCTGTCCGCCGGCACCGACAACAAGGCCTTGAGCCTGCTGGGCATCAAGGGCTACGGGTTCGCCCCGCTGAAGCTTCCCGCCGACTTCGACTTCCCGGGGATGTTCCACGGGGTAGACGAGCGCGTCCCCCTGGATGCCCTGGTCTTCGGCCGGCGTGTGCTGACCGACCTGCTCCTGAATTACTAGCGAGGACATACCGAGTGGACTTCATCAACGCGATCATCCTCGGCCTCGTCCAGGGCCTCACCGAGTTTCTGCCTGTTTCCTCGAGCGCGCACATCCGCATCGTCGGGGAGTTCCTGGGCACGGGAGCCGACCCGGGCGCCCGGTTCACCGCCATCACCCAGATCGGCACAGAGCTCGCGGTTGTCCTCTATTTCTGGACCGATATCATCCGCATCATCGCGAGGTGGGCCCGCTCGCTCACGGGATCCGTGCCCAGGGACGACCCCGATGCCCGCATGGGCTGGCTGATCATCGTCGGCTCGATCCCCATCGTCGTGCTGGGCCTCGTGTTCCAGGACCAGATCGAGACGACGCTGCGGTCCCTGTGGATCACGGCGGTCATGCTCATCGCGTTCGGCATCCTCCTCGGCATCGCCGACCGGGTCGGCGCCCGCAACCGCCGCCTGAAGGACCTCACGGTCGGCCACGGAATCATCTACGGTTTCGCGCAGGCGCTCGCACTCATTCCGGGAGTCTCGCGCTCGGGCGGCACGATCACGGCCGGCCTCTTCATGGGGTACGAGCGCCGGGCCGCCGCGCGCTACGCGTTCCTCCTGGCGATCCCCGCCGTCCTCGGCAGCGGCTTCTATCAGGTGTACAAGTCCGTCGCCGAGCCGTGCCAGGCCGGTGCGGGCAACTGCCTGCCCGAGACGTTCGGGCCGGTCGAGACCCTCGTCGCCACCATCGTCGCTTTCCTCGTGGGGCTCGTGGTGATCGCGTTCTTCATGAGCTACATCTCGAAGCGCAGCTTCCTTCCATTCGTCATCTACCGCATCGTGCTCGGCGTCGTGCTCATCGTCCTGCTGGCGACGGATGTCATCTCCGCGTAGCTAGGCTGGTTCCATGCGTGCATGGCAGCGACCGGATATCCCCACCCTCCCTGGCCGCTCGGCAGCGCCCCGCATCCACGACACTGCGTCGGAGCGGCAGGTGGAGGCGGGGGAGACCCACGCCGCGCGCCTGTACGTCTGCGGCATCACCCCATACGACGCCACCCACCTTGGCCACGCCGCCACCTACCTGGCATTCGACACCCTGCAGCGGGTCTGGCGTGACGCCGGGCTCGCCGTGCACTACGCGCAGAACGTGACGGATGTCGATGACCCGCTTCTCGAGCGCGCGGCGGCGACGGGCGTCGACTGGCGCACCCTGGCGGAAGAGCAGGTCGAGCTGTTCCGCGCGGACATGGAAGCCCTCGCAATCATCCCCCCGTACCACTACGTCGCCGTGACCGAGGTGATCGACGAGATCGCGGCCGCCGTCTGCGCGCTCTGGGATGCCGGCACCGCGTACGCCGTCGACGCGCCGGACGCCCTTCCCGCACCCGACGGGAAGCCGGGTTCGGACATCTACTTCGATATCGCCGCCGCCGCGGCGACCTCTCCCTGGCAGGTCGGCGACGAGAGCAACCTCGACCGCGAGACGATGCTGGCCCTGTTCGCCGAGCGCGGGGGAGACCCGGAGCGACCGGGAAAGCGTGACGCGCTCGATCCGCTGCTCTGGCGCGCGGCACGGGCCGGCGAACCGGCGTGGGAGTCGCGGGTGGGAGCGGGCCGTCCCGGCTGGCACATCGAATGCTCGGTCATCGCACTCCAAGAGCTCGGCACAGATTTCACGGTGCAGGGCGGCGGCAGCGACCTGATCTTCCCGCACCACGACATGAGTGCCGGCCACGCTGCCGCGTTGTCGGGGCGTCCGCTGGCGCAGGTCTTCAGCCACGCCGGCATGGTGGCCTACGAGGGCCACAAGATGAGCAAGTCCCTCGGCAATCTCGTGTTGGTCTCCCGGCTGCGGGCCGACGGCACCGACCCGCGGGCGATTCGCCTTGCGCTGCTGGCCCAGCACTACCGAGCGGACTGGGAGTGGACGGACGCGCAACTCACCGACGCTGAGGACCGGCTGCAGCGCTGGGAAGCCGCGTTCGGAGGCACTGCCACGGTGGGCAGCCGGGACAGCATCGACGTGCTCGACGCGCTGCGCGCGGCCCTCACCGACGACCTCGACACACCACAGGCGTTGGCGGTGACGGATGCCGCGGCGAACGCGGGCGTCACCGACCCGGCCCTGCTACGCGACGCGATCGACGCACTCCTCGGCATCCGCCTCTGAGCGGTTTCTCCGTACCGGCGTGATCGGCTCAGCGAGGGCGGTCGGGTCCCGGGCGACCGTCTCGGCCGTCTCGGCCGTCTCGCTTGCGCAGGTAGCGCTCGAATTCCTGGGCGATGGCCTCGCCGCTGGCCTCGGGCGAGTCGACCGTGTCGCGGGCCTGTTCCAGCTGTTCGATGTAGGCGGCCATCTCCTCGTCGTCGGCGGCGAGGGCGTTGATCCCGCTCTCCCATTCGGCCGCCTCCGCCACCAGGTCGCCCCGTGGGATCACGACGTCGACGATCTCCTCGAGCTTGTCGATGAGGGCGAGCATGGCCTTGGGCGACGGGGCGTTGTGCACGTAGTGGGGCACCGAGGCCCAGATCGACATGGTCGGGATGCCGGCGTCCTCGGCCGCGAGGGCCAGCACGCTCAGGATGCCGACGGGGCCTTCGTAGCTGCTGCGCTCCACACCCAGCTCGGCTCGCAGTTCCGCGTTGTCGCTGGAGGTGAAGATGGAGATCGGCCGCGTGTGGGGCACATCCGCGAGCATGGCGCCGAGGAAGACGATTCCGCTGATGTCGGCGGTGAGAGCCCCGTCGATGACCTCAGCGGCGAAGGCCTTCCAGCTGCGGGAGGGTTCGGTTCCGAGCAGGAGGTAGATGTTTCCGGCGTCGGCTCCGCCCACGGCCAGGTCGTCGGCGGGGGCGGGGGCCGTGCCAGGCAGGGCGGGCTCCACCGGGCCGTACAGTGCGGCGCCGGGCCATTCGATCTTCCGGCGGCCGTCCTCACCGGTGGAGATCACCGGGCGGTTGAACTGGTAGTCGAAGTACAGCTCCGAGTCCACGCGGGTCATCTCCGAGAGCTCGAGCAGCTGTTTCAAGCTGCGCACGGCGCCCGTGGCCGCCTCGCCGGCGTCGTTCCAGCCCTCGAATGCCACCACCAGGAGGCGTCCGCCCAGGAATCCGTTGCCGTCTGTCACTACAGGGGACCTCACACTTGCGTCTCACCGGGTCGCCGGTCGGCTCGCCTCAGTCAAGGATAGGCGCTGCCCCCTAGACTTGAACCCCGTGACCCCGCTGCCTCCCCATCCTTCCCTCTCTCCCGAGCCGGTGCACACCCCAGACGGCGGCCCCGCGGCCGTGCTGTGGGACATGGACGGCACGCTCGTCGACACCGAGCCGTACTGGATGCGCGCCGAGGGCGAGCTCGTCAGCTCGTTCGGGGGTGTGTGGACGCACGATGACGCCATGCTCCTCGTGGGCGCGGGCCTCTGGGACTCCGCACTGATCCTGCAGCGGCACGGCGTGGCCCTGGACGCGGACGTCATCGTGCAGCGCCTCACCGACCGCGTGCAGGAACAACTGCGGGAGCAGGGCGTTCCGTGGCGACCCGGCGCACGTGAACTGTTGCGCGAGGTGGTCGATGCCGGCATCCCGACGGCCCTGGTGACCATGTCCGTCGAGCGGATGGCGCGCCAGATCGCCGAGTGCATCGACTTCCCGGCGTTCGCCCACATTGTCTCTGGCGACGCCGTGAGTGAACCCAAGCCGCACCCTGAGGCCTACCTCACGGCCGCCCGGCTGCTCGGTGTCGCTCCCGACCACTGCGTCGCGATCGAGGACTCCCCGCCGGGACTCGCCGCGGCCCTGGCCGCCGGCACCATCAGCATCGCCGTGCCGCACCAGATCGAGCTGCCCGAGAGCACCATGTACACACGGTGGTCCACGCTGGAGCACCGCACCGTCGGCGACCTGCAGGACCTCTACACCGCACGCTTCGACGCTTCCGAAAGGCCCGGCCCCGCATGAGCACGTCTGACACCTCCCCGCGCAGCGGCCCGTTCCGGGCGGGCGACCGCGTCCAGCTGACCGGCCCCAAGGGAAAGCTCAACACCATCGCCCTCGAGCCGGGCAAGGTCTTCCACACCCACCGCGGCATCCTCGCGCACGACGACATCATCGGCCTGCCCGACGGTTCCGTCGTCACGAACAACGCGGGCGTGGAACACCTGGCGCTCCGCCCGCTGCTGAACGACTTCGTCATGGCGATGCCCCGGGGCGCGGCGATCATCTACCCGAAGGACGCGGCGCAGATCGTTGCACTGGCCGACATCCACCCGGGCGCGACCGTGGTCGAGGCCGGCGTCGGTTCCGGCGCCCTATCGCTCTGGCTGCTCCGCGCCATCGGCCCCACCGGCCGCCTCGCCTCGTTCGAGCGTCGGGAGGAGTTCGCCGACGTCGCCCGCGGCAATGTGGCCACCTTCTTCGGTGGGGACCCGCAGAACTGGTCGATCACGCTCGGCGACCTCGCCCACGCGCTGCCCGAGACAATGGCGGACGCCAGCGTAGACCGGGTGGTGCTCGACATGCTCGCGCCGTGGGAGTGCCTGCCTGCCGTGTCCGACGCACTGAAGCCCGGCGGGGTGCTGCTCTGCTATGTCGCCACGGTCACCCAGCTCTCCCGCGTCGCGGAGGCGATCCGTGGTTCCGGCCTGTACACGAATCCCGACGCCAGCGAAACGATGGTGCGGGGCTGGCATGTGGAGGGCCTCGCCGTGCGGCCCGACCACCGCATGATCGGGCACACCGGCTTCCTCATCACCGCCCGCCGCCTCGCCCCGGGGACGGTGCTGCCCGAGCTCAAACGCCGCCCCTCCAAGAGCGACTTCTCCGACGAGGACGTCGAGGCGTGGACGCCCGGCGCCCTCGGGGAGCGCACGGTGAGCCCGAAGAGCCTCCGCAAGCGGGTGCGGGCTGCCAGTGAAGGTGCAGCTCTTTCCAAGGCGAGGGATGACGCCGACGGTTAGGATAGGCTCCGGCCGTCGCCCGGGCGCCTGGCCCCATTCCCTGAAATGAAGTACCGAAACGAGGACCCGTGCGCAAAGCATCCGCGCTGATCGCGACCGCTGGACTGTTGATAGCAGTCCTCACCGGTTGCAGCAGCCCCAGTTCGACCAATGGCGACTGCGAGCCGAAAGCCAAGGACGGTGCCGCGTCCAAGCTCGTGAGCGTCAAGGGCGATGAGGGCAGCGCACCGAAGGTCACCTTCCCGACCCCGGTGAAGACCGACACCACGCAGCGGAAGGTCATCGACGAGGGCACCGGCCCCGGCGTGACCAAGGGCCAGAAGGTCAAGGTGGAGCTCAGCGCCTACAACGGCACCACGGGCAAGCCGATCCAGCAGAGCAAGTACGACGGCTCCGACGCGGCGAGCTTCGTGCTGAACGACAGCACCATCGCCGGGCTCGTGAAGGGCCTGATCTGCGCGAAGGAGGGCTCGCGGGTCGCGGTCGTCGTCGCGCCCGACGACGCGTTCGGCCCGCAGGGCGGCAACGCCCAGATCGGTGTCGGCAAAGACGACAGCATGGTGTTCGTCGTCGACATCGTCAAGACCTACCTGCCGCGCGCGAACGGCGAGCCGCAGTCCGTGGCCGCCGACCTGCCCGCTGTCGTCCTCGCCAAGAACGGGGAGCCTGGCATCACGGTTCCGTCGTCCGAGCCGCCGAAGAAGCTGGAGGTCGGCGTCCTCAAGAAGGGCGACGGCGCCACCGTCAAGGAAGGCGACACCGTCACCGTGCACTACACCGGTGTCGTCTGGGAGACCAAGGAGGTCTTCGACTCGAGCTGGAAGCGCAACGCGCCTGCAGAGTTCGTGGCCGCTGACGGCTCCAAGACCCAGGGTGGCGTCATCCCGGGCTTCGCGGATGCGCTGATCGGCAAGAAGGTCGGCTCGCAGATCATCGCTGTCATACCGCCCGACCAGGGCTACGGCGACAAGGCGCAGGGAACGATCCCGGCGGGCTCGACGCTGATCTTCGTCGTCGACATCCTCGGCATCGGCTGATCGGGTAATTCCGCACCAACGGATGCCGCCTCTTGCGACCGGGAGGTGGCATCCGTGTTTTTCCCGCGGCGCTGGATAGACTCGCTCTGTGCCGCCCACCTCCCAGCCTCCTCAGCGCATCAGCGTCGAGGAACGCCTGTTCAGCCTGGTGCTCGCCCTCATCGCCACGGAGAGCGGCCTGACCAAGGCGGAGATCCTGGAAACGGTGCAGGGGTACCGTCAGCGTTACCAGCGCGGCGGCGACAACGCGAGCCTGGAGCGCCAATTCGAGCGCGACAAGGACGACATCCGCGAACTGGGCATCCCGCTCGAGACGATCGAACCGCTGGACGAGTCGGGTAGCAACCACAACCTGCGCTACCGCATACCCAAGGGTCTGTACGACCTGCCGTCTGACGTGTCGTTCACGTCCGACGAACTCATGCTGCTGAAGCTCGCGGCAGCTGTCTGGCGTGAGGGCTCGCTGTCGTCCGATTCGCAACGCGCGCTCACCAAGCTGAATTCCCTCGGCGTGGACTCCACGGATCCGGTGCTGGGCTACGCGCCGCACCTGCGGGCACGGGACGCGGCGTTCGAGCCGCTCAGCAAGGCCATGGATCGCAGCCAGGTCGTCACGTTCCCGTACCTCAAGCCCGGCGAGCCCGCTCCCCGGCGGCGCACGGTGGCGCCCCTCGCCGTCGTTCTGCACGAGGGCCGCTGGCATCTGCATGCCGCCGACCAGGAGTCCGGCCAACGGCGCACGTTCCTGCTCTCGAGGATCGTGGGGCCGGTCACCCCCGTGCCGGGGAAGACGTTCACACCCGAGCCGGACGGCCAGGCGCACCACGCACTCGAGGCCCTCGACCGGCTCTGGGAAGCAAACACCGCGCGCGTGCGTGTGGTGCCGGAAAGCGAAGCGGAGCTGTTGCTTCGGAAGCGGACCGCCGGAGAGGCCGGACCAGCTGGGCGAGCGGAAGAGCCCGCGGGCACCGACCAGGCCCTCATCCTGCACTTCACCGACATCGACATCCTCGCCGATGAACTGGCCGGCTTCGGCCCGGAAGTCCTCGTGCTGGACCCGCCCCGGCTGCAGGAGGCCGTCATGGAACGGCTCCGACGGGTAGCCGAGGCGCACGCCGCCCCGGACGGGGAGGACACCCATGGCTGAGCAGCCGACGCGGGCCACCGACCGGCTCGCCTTTCTCCTGTCCCTGGTCCCGTTCCTCATGGAGCACGACGGGATCAGCGTCGCCGATGTCGCCGCGCACTTCGACGTCCCGGCCGACCGGGTGCGGGAGGCGGTCAACCTGATCGCCATGTCGGGCATCCCGGGGGAGACCCAGCAGTACCTGCACGGTGACCTGTTCGACATCAACTGGGACGAGTTCGTCGCCAACGACCGGGTCGTGCTCACCAACCTCGTCGCGATCGACGATTCCCCGCGGTTCTCGGCGCGGGAGGCCGCGGCGCTGATCGCGGGGCTGCAATATCTCAGCTCACTTCCGGAGAACGCCGATCGCGGTGCGATCGCGTCGCTCATGGCCAAGCTCACGCGCGGGGCATCCGCTGCGCCGAGCCAACTCGCCGTGGCCCCCACCGACTCCCATGACGCGATCGGCACCATCCAGGCCGCGGTGCGCGCCGGCGTGCAGGTCGAGTTCAACTACCTCGACGCACAGGGCGGGCATGTGCTGCGTCACGTCGACCCGCTGCGCATCGAGTCCGTCGACCAGAACTGGTACCTGCGCGGCTGGTGCCACTTGCGGCAGGCCGTACGCACGTTCCGCCTCGACCGCATGAGCGACCTGACCGCGACCTCGACGCCCGCCGCCGACCACGACGAGGACGTCGTGGTGCCCAGCTCGTTCTTCCAGGCGTCCGAGCACGATCAGTGGGTCGAACTCGACCTGCCCGAGTCGGCGCTGCCGCTGATCGCCGACTACATGCCCGAACGCGCAGGAACACCCGACGCAGCCGGGCGCATGCGCGTCAGCGTGCGCGTCGCCCATGTCCACGGCCTCAAGCGCCTCATCACGAGCCTCGGCGGACTCGTGACCGTCGCCCAGCCGGCGGAGGCACGACGCGTCGTCCACGACTGGGCGACCGCAGGCATCCGCCGTTACCAGGGCGGGGTGTGACCGTGCCCTGGTGGTCGTGGGTCATCATCTGGACGGTTCTCGTGCTGCTCCTGTTCGGCATGCTCGCCTGGTTCGCCGTGGTGCTCTTCAAGAAGCTCATGGCAACCCTGCACGCCCTCGGGGAACTCGGTGACCAGCTGGCCGCACTCGACACGCGGCTGGACGACCTGGGGCGGGAGCGGTTCCGCCCGGCGATCTGGGCCGACCGCGCGGCGCTCGCCCGCGACATCGAACGCCGGCGTGCCCTCCGGATGCGTCGCCGTCAGGAAAAACAGGATGCGCGCGTAGCACGAGGTAAACTGATTCGACAAGCTCCACTGAACCAGAGGACGTTCCCTCATGCTTAGCAACCTGACCGGATGGCATTTCCTGATCATCCTCGTCGTCGTCCTGCTCTTGTTCGGCGCCACCAAGCTTCCGGTCCTCGCGCGCAGCCTGGGCCAGTCGGCGAAGATCTTCAAGAACGAGATCAAGAACGACGACTCCGCGCGCACCACCGACCCGGAGACCGTCGTGACAACGGATGCCGCCAAGACCGACGGCGACTCCTCCCCGAAGCCGTAGCAACGGTGGCCGTGCCCACCCCGCGGCGCACCAACCGCGACGGGAGAATGTCGCTCGGGCAGCACCTGTTGGAGTTGCGGAAGCGCCTGTTCCGGGCGGCGGCGGGAATCGCGCTCGGCGCCATCGTCGGTTGGCTGCTCTCGGACTTCGTGTGGGACCAGCTGCGTGAGCCCATCTACGCAATCATCAACGCACAGCACCGCAACGCCCAGATCAACTACCCGAACATCACCTCCGCGTTCGACCTGAAGCTGAAGATCGCCATGTACGTGGGGCTGATCGTGTCGAGCCCCGTCTGGTTGTACCAGGTCTTCGCATTCCTGATGCCGGGCCTGACCCGCAAGGAGAAGGCCTACACCTTCGGCTTCTTCTTCACGGCCGTTCCGCTGTTCCTCGCCGGATGCGCGGCCGGCTGGTACGTGCTGCCGCACGTCGTGGAGTTGATGACCAGCTTCGCCCCGAAGGAAGACGCCGCGTACATCGTCGCGACCGACTACTTCGACTTCGTGCTCAAGCTCGTCGTAGCCATCGGCATTGCCTTCGTGGTGCCCGTGTTCGTCGTGCTGCTCAACTTCGCCGGCGTCCTCAGCGCCCGAGCCATCATCGCGTCCTGGCGCATCGCCGTGCTTCTCATCGTCCTGTTCACCGCCATCGCCACCCCCGCCGCCGATGTCGTGTCGATGTTCCTGCTCGCCATCCCGATGATCCTGCTCTATTTCGCCGCCTATGGCATCGCGTTCGTCCACGACCGTCGGGTGGAGCGGCGCACTGCCGCGTTCGAACAGGAACTAGCCTTGTGACATGAGTGAGGTCCTTTCCCCCGCCGAACGCTTCGCGGCAGCGAAAGCCAGGGCGGGAAAGCCCCACCTCGCTTCCTTCCGGGAACGCCTCCGCTTCGACCTGGACCCATTCCAGCTCGCCGCGGCCTCCTCCCTGGAAGCCGGCAAGAGCGTGCTCGTCGCCGCACCCACGGGAGCGGGCAAGACCGTCGTCGCCGAGTTCGCCGCGTACCTGGCCATGCAGGACCGCTCGGCGAAGATCTTCTACACCGCCCCGATGAAGGCGCTCAGCAACCAGAAGTTCCAGGAGTTCACCGCCGAGTACGGCGCCGAGCACGTCGGACTCCTCACCGGCGACACCAACATCAATTCGCAGGGCCGCATCGTGGTGATGACCACCGAGGTGCTGCGCAACATGCTCTACGCCGACTCCGACCTGCTCACCGACCTCGCCTTCGTCGTGATGGACGAGGTTCACTACCTCGCGGACCGGTTCCGGGGCGCGGTGTGGGAGGAGGTCATCATCCACCTCCCACAGAGCGTCCGCCTCGTCTCGTTGAGCGCGACGGTGTCGAACGCCGAGGAGTTCGGCGACTGGCTGCAGGCGGTGCGCGGCGAGACCGACGTCATCGTCTCGGAGGATCGCCCGGTGCCGCTGGAGCAGCACGTGCTGGTGAGCAACAAGATGCTCGACCTCTTCGACTCCTCGGGTCTGGCCGCCACGCACCGCGTGAACCCGGAACTGGTGCGGCTCGCGCAGTTCGGAGGCCGGAACAGCTCCTCCCGCTCCGCACCGGGCCGGCGCGGCGGTGATCGGGGCCGCTACCACGAGCACGGGCGGTTCGACGCGGGCAGGATGGACCGCGCCGGCATCGTGGAGATGCTGGGCGGCAAGCACCTGCTCCCGGCGATCTTCTTCATCTTCAGCCGCGCCGGCTGCGACCAGGCCGTGCGGCAGGTGCTGCGCGCCGGCGTACGCCTGACCGAGGCGCACGAGCGCGAAGAGATCCGGCAGATCGTCGACGAGCGTTGTCGCACGCTGCGGGACGAAGACCTGGCCGTGCTGGGGTACTGGGAATGGCTCGAGGGCCTGGAGCGGGGAGTCGCAGCGCACCACGCGGGCATGCTCCCGGCGTTCAAGGAGGTCGTCGAGGAACTCTTCCAGAAGAAGCTGGTGAAGGCCGTCTTCGCCACCGAGACGCTGGCGCTCGGCATCAACATGCCCGCGCGCACGGTCGTCCTGGAGAAGTTGGAGAAGTTCAACGGCGAGGCGCGCGTGCCCATCACGCCCGGGGAGTACACGCAGCTCACAGGACGCGCTGGGCGCCGCGGCATCGACGTCGAGGGCCACTCCGTGATCCAGTGGCAGCAGGGTCTCGACCCGCAGGCCGTCGCCTCCCTCGCCTCCCGCCGCACCTACCCGCTCAATTCCAGCTTCAAGCCCACCTACAACATGGCCGTGAACCTGATCGACCAGTTCGGGCGTGAGCGCACACGGCTCGTCCTGGAGTCGTCCTTCGCCCAGTTCCAGGCCGACCGTGCCGTCGTGGACCTGGCACGGAAGGTGCGCCAGCAGGAGGAGTCGCTCGCCGGGTACGCCAGGTCGATGACCTGTCACCTGGGCGACTTCACCGAGTATTCCGGCATCCGTCGCAAGCTCACCGACCTGGAGCGCACCAACACCGACCAGCTGAGCCGGGCGCAGCGCGACAAGCGCCAGCGGGAGCTCACCTCCTTGCGCAAGCGGCTGAAGTCGCACCCCTGCCACAGCTGCCCGGAGCGGGAGCAACACGCCCGCTGGGCGGAGCGCTGGTGGCGACTCACGAAGCAGACGGATGCGCTCAGCCAGCAGATCGCGTCGCGCACCGGCGCCGTGGCCCGCATCTTCGACCGGGTCACCGAGGTGCTCCTGGGCCTCGGGTACCTCGTGCCGAAGGGCAGCGGGCAGCTCGAGGTGGGCGATAGCGGCCAGGTGCTGCGGCGGATCTACGGGGAGCGGGACCTTCTCGTGGCCGAGTCGCTGCGCCGCGGCCTGTGGGACCGACTCGACGTGCCGAGCCTCGCCGCCCTCGCCTGCGCCCTGGTCTTCGAACCACGCCGCGATGAGGGGCTCACCGATGAGCGGTACCTGCCGCGCGGCCCGTTCCGCGAGGCGCTGTCGGAGACGCAGGACCTCTGGAGCAGGCTCGACGACCTCGAACGCGACCATCGCCTGCCGGGCAGCGATCCGCTGGCCGTGGGACTGTGCCTGGCGATGTGGAAGTGGGCCCGCGGCGCGACGCTCACCGAGGTGCTGGATGAGGCGGAGATGGCGGCCGGAGACTTCGTGCGCTGGACGAAGCAGACGGTCGACCTGCTGGACCAGCTGTCACTGGTCGCCGACGGGCCGGTGGGTCGCACGGCGCGGCTGGCGATGGATGCCATCCGCCGCGGAATCGTGGCATACAGCTCCGTCGCTTAAGCTGTCGGGGTGATGAAGGCGCAGCACCGAGGACGTATGCCGCTGTGGGCATCCCTCGTGATGGCCGCTGCCGCGGGGCCGGTTCTCGACGCCGGCTTCCCCGACCAGAACTGGTGGGCGCTCGCCCCGGTCGGTGTCGCCGCGATGCTGGCCGCGCTGCTCGGCCGCGGCGCGTGGTCCGGGCTCCTGGTGGGGCTCGTTGCGGGACTGTCGTTCTGGCTGACCCACATCATCTGGATCACCCTGTACCTGGGGGCGGTGCCGTGGCTCGGGCTTGCCGGCATCGAGTCGCTGTTCTTCGCGGTGGGGATGTCGCTGATTGCGGTGGTGCTCCGGGTGGGTCCCCGGCTCTGGCCGAGCACCTGGGGACGCCTCGGCGTGGTGCCCGTCGTCGTCGCCGGCCTCTGGACGGCGCGGGAGGCGCTGACGGCGGTGTGGCCGTACGGCGGCTTTGCGTGGGGGCGGGTGGCGCTCAGTCAGTCGGAGAGCCCGTTCGGTTCCCTCGTCGCCTGGGTGGGCTTCTCCGGGCTCAGTTTCATCGTGGTGTGGCTCGCCGCCCTCGGCGTGCAGCTGGTCCGGGAGCAGGGCATGGCGCTGCTTCGCCGCCTGGCGATTCCCGTGGCAGCCATCGCGCTGCTGCTCCTGGTTCCCGCCTGGCCCGTGCATCAGTCCGGAACCACGCGCCTCGCCGCCGTGCAGGGCGCATCGGATGCCGGCTTGTTCGCCCAGACCGCTCCCGGGCAGATCCTGAACGACCACGCCGCCGCCACCCTCCCGCTGGTGGGGGAGAAGGTCGATTTTGTGGTGTGGCCCGAGAACGGCAGCGACATCGACCCCACCCGGTACCCGCAGGCGGCGAAGGTGCTGGACTACCTCTCCGACGCCATGGACGCCCCGATCATCGCGGGGACCATCACACACCGCGACGGCTCGTTCTACAACACATCGCTGCTCTGGAAAGCCGGGCAGGGCGCCGTCGACTGGTACGACAAGGCCCACCCGGTGCCCTTCGCCGAATATGTGCCCGACCGCGCGTTCTGGCGGCCGTTCGCGCCCGACCTGATCGACCTGATCAGCCGGGACTACGCCATCGGCACGCGCGACAACATCTTCGACATCAACGGCATCCGGGCCGGCATCAGCATTTGCTTCGACATCGCCGACGACCAACTCGTCCACGACATGATCGACGGGCACGCCGACATCATCCTCGCCCAGACCAACAACGCGGACTTCGGCCACACCGACGAGAACGTGCAGCAGCTCGCGATCGCCCGTCTGCGTGCGATGGAGGCGGGCCGCACGGTGGTGAACATCTCGACCGTCGGCACGAGCGCGATCATCGCTCCCGACGGCTCCACGATCGACCGGCTCCCGACCTGGGTTCCCGGGTCGATGGTGCAGACGGTGCCGCTGAGCGACACGGTCACGCCCGCGATGCTGGTCGGTCGCCAGATCGAGTGGCTGGTATCGGGCCTCGGCCTTGCCGGGTTCGCGCTGTGCCTCGTGGAAGCGCGGCGAACCCGGTCAGCCTTCGGTATCAGGCGCCGATTTTATGCTGGCCGCGCCGCGCGCGCAGGACGTTGAGGCGCTCTTCGAGCAATTCCTCCAGTTCGGCCCGCGTGCGGCGCTCGAGCAGCATGTCCCAGTGGGTGCGGGCGACCTTCTCGTCGGAGTGGTCGACCGTCACGGGCTGGGAGTTCACGAGCAGGGTGGCGGTGTGGGCGCAGTACTTGCACTCCCATTCCTCCGGCGCCTCGGCTTCGGCCGAGAAGACCATGACGGTCTCGCGGCCACAGTGGGCGCATAGGTAGGTGTGGCTCACGCGCGGGGAGAACGTGACACCCTCTTCGCTCTGCATGCTCTGGGCCCCCAACCTCATCCCACGCAAACTACGATCCGCCATCATGTTCTCCTCTCCCGGTCCGTACCCTGTTTTAAACCACCAAGCTGTGCGTTCTCTTTCCGCGGCGCCGTTACTGGGAGGCAACTCACAGGCTGGGCAGTCGCCGGGACCCCTTCACGGGTGCGGCCGTTCCGCCGTCCTTCGAGCCCGCCGGCGGCGTTTTGCCCGCACTCGCGGGAACGCGGCCCGGTGAGGGCACGCGACGAGGAGTGATCAGGTGCGGGAGGCGATCACCTCAGCGGCGAGGTCGCAGCGGTCGGTCACGAGGCCGTCAACGCCCCAGTCGAGCAGGCGTGCCATGTCGGCCGGCTCGTTGACCGTCCACACGTGCACCTCCACTCCGGCGTCGTGCATCGCCCGGATGAAGGAGGGGGTCACGATGCGCAGCGCCCGGGTCCGTTCGGGTACCTGCACCGCGACGCAGCCGCGGAGCGCCCGGGCCGTGACCTGACGCGAGCCGGCACGCGCCGCCGGCACGACCAGGCGCAGCCGTGCGGCACCGGGGGAGGAGGCCACCCCGGGCAGCAGGGACACCGCGCGGAGGCGGGTCGCGTCGGAGAAGGAGGTGAGCAGCACCCGGTCGACCGCGCCGGCGTCACGCACCACCGTCGCGACGGCCTCCGCCGCAGACGGGGCCTTGATGTCGATGTTGAACAGGGCGTCGGGAAATCGGGCGAGCGCTTCCGAGAGGGAGGGGAGGGTTTCGCCCTGCCCCAGGTCGATCCGCTGCAGGTCCGCCAACCGCATCCGGTCGATGCGAAGCGGCGGCTCTCCCGCCGTCTGGACGACCGGATCGTGACTGATCACCGGATGTCCGTCGCGACTGAGCTGCACGTCGGTCTCGAGGTGCGTTGCGCCTGCCGCCAGCGCCCGGGCGAAGGCGAGCAGGGTGTTCTCGGGTGCGTCAATGGCCAGGCCACGGTGGGCCAAGACCCGGGGCGTGGCGGATGCCAGGAACCGGGAGCCCACCGGCAGCCCCGCCCTACCGCTGCCCGGACGCAGCGGCGGGAGTGGTGCCGGCCGGTGCGGCTGATGGTGCGCCCGCGCCGGCGACGTGGCCGAAACCGTGGCCGATGCCCTTCATGGCTTCCGTGAGTTCGCTCGGCACGATCCACAGCTTGTTGGAGGCGCCCTCGGCGAGCTTCGGCAACGTGAGGAGGTACTGGTAGGCCAGCAGTTTCGGGTCGGGGTCGCCGTCGTGGATGGCCTGGAACACCGTGGTGATGGCCTTGGCCTCACCCTCGGCGCGGAGAACAGCCGCCTTCGCGTCGCCCTCGGCCGAGAGGATCGCGGCTTGCCGGGCGCCCTCGGCGGTGAGGATGGCGGACTGCTTGGTGCCCTCGGCAGTGAGGATCAACGCACGGCGGTCACGCTCGGCGCGCATCTGCTTCTCCATGGAGTCCTGGATCGAGAGGGGCGGTTCAATGGCTTTCAGCTCCACCCGCCCGACGCGGATTCCCCATTTGCCTGTCGCTTCGTCGAGCACCACGCGCAACTGGCCGTTGATGTTGTCGCGGCTGGTGAGTGCCTCCTCGAGGTTGAGCCCGCCCACCACGTTGCGGAGCGTCGTGGTCGTGAGCTGCTCGACCGCCCCGAGGTAGTTGGCGATCTCGTAGGTGGCGGCGCGCGCATCCGTCACCTGGAAATAGACCACCGTGTCAATGGACACCACGAGGTTGTCTTCGGTGATCACCGGTTGCGGCGGGAAGGACACCACCTGCTCGCGCATGTCGATGAGCGGGCGGAGCCGGTCGATGAAGGGGATCAGCAGGTTGAGGCCCGGCGTGAGCGTCTTGTGGTACCGGCCAAGTCGTTCGACGACGCCATTGCTGGCCTGAGGAATGATGCGGATCGACTTGAAGAGCGTCACGATCACGAAGATGATCAGCGCGACGATCACGACGATCAGCACGATCGTTCCGATGATGCTGCCGACGTCAGTCATAGCGGGGTCCTTTCATTGGGGATGACCATCACGGTCGCACCGTCGACCGCGGCGACGAGCACGTGTTCGCCGGGTTCGACCACCTGGGCGACGATGCCGGGGGAGAGGCGCGCCGTCCAGGTCTCGCCGTTGTCGAGACGGACCTGACCGCCGGTGGCTCCGATCGACTGCACCACGCGGCCACCCATGCCGAGGAGCGCTTCCACGTTGGAACGTGCCGGGTCTCCGCCCTGCTTCAGGGCGCGGAGGAGGGGCGGCTTGATGCCGAACAGGAGCACGACGGCGAGGATCGCCGCGATGACGAGCTGCAACCACCATGGGGCGCCCAGGAATCCGGAGATCAGACCACCGACGCTTCCGATCGCGAGCATGAGGAAGGTCAGTTCCAGGGTCGCTATCTCGATGGTGATGAACAGGAGGATCACGACGAGCCACGCGATCCACCCGTAGTCGGCGATGAATGCTGTCATGGCTTCCCCCTCGCGGCCCCGTAGTCGCTCACTGTGACGTTAGCAGTTCGGGTTCTTGGTAGTGTCGGTTTGGGCAAATGCACCCGGATCAGAAGGAGTTTTCGTGGCCAATCCACTCGCTGCAGGTTCACTCGAGGGGCTGCGCGTCCTGGTCACCGGATCCTCCCGCGGCATCGGCGCCGACACCATCCGCTACTTCGCGGAGGCCGGGGCGCGGGTCGTCATCAACTACCGCAGCAAGCAGGCCCGTGCGACGAAGATCGCGGACGCCATCGAAGCCGAGGGCGGCACGGCCATCACCGTGGGCGCCGACCTCACCGACGCGGATGCCGTGGCCGGCATGTTCGAGCAGGTGCGGGCCGCGTACGACGGGCTCGACGTGCTCGTCATGAACGCCTCCGGCGGCATGGAGAGCGGCATGGCCGAGGACTACGCCATGACGCTCAACCGTGACGCGCAGGTCGGCCTGCTGAAGGCGGCGCTGCCGCTGCTGGGTGAGGGCGCCCGTGTCGTCTTCGTGACCAGCCACCAGGCGCACTTCATCGAGAGCACGCCGACTATGCCGGAGTACGAGCCGGTGGCGCGCAGCAAGCGCGCCGGGGAGGACGCACTGCGCGCGCTCATCCCCGAGCTGGACCAGCGCGGGATCGAGTTCGTCGTGGTGTCCGGCGACATGATCGAGGGCACGATCACCGCGACGCTGCTGGAGCGGGCGAACCCCGGCGCCATCAACGCCCGCAAGGAATCGGCCGGCAAGCTCTACAACGTGAGCGAGTTCGCGGCGGAGATCGTGCGTGCCGCCGTCGAACCCGTTCCGGACGACCACACCCGGTACGTCGGCGACACCTCCGACTTCGCCTGAGCCTCGCGGCGGCATGCCCGTCAGTATCCGGTGCCGGTCGACGCCTGCGTCACCTTCTCTCCGCTCGGGGCCACGGCCCACCAGATGTTCTTCACGCCCTGGCCCGTGACGTCGCCCGCGGCCTTGTCGCCGGCGTACGTGTAGAGCGGGAGTCCCTGGAGGGTCACCTGCATCTTGCCGTTGGGCGTCTGTATCGTTCCCAGGGCGCCCGTCACGCCGTCGGCGGTCGGTGTCGACGCCGTGGTGGTGACCGGTGGCCAGTTGGCCAGGCACGCGCCGGTGCACGCACTGGTTCCGCTGCCCGCGGTGTCCTTGTCGAAGACGTAGACCGTCATGCCCGCTGCGTCGACGACCACGGTTCCGAGCGGCGTCGACGCCGTGGCCAGGTCGGACGACCCACTGGACATCTCAGGCGCGGGGGATGACGTCGCCCCCGTCGTTCCGCCACCGGCGTTGCTCCCGCCCGGTGCGCATCCGGCCAGCCCTATCGTCGCGAGTGCCGCGACGATGAGGAAACCGTGTCGTGTTCTCATGGGATTCCCTTCCTCTACGGCGGCTGCACCGCCTCAAGGAGTGCACGTTGCAGAGGGGGCCGGGGTTCACCCGACGGTGCGCGAAAGCAGCACATCCTGGCTGATGGCATCACGCAGTTCGATCCGCTCGACATCGCCGACAGCGAGGGCCATCGACCCGGCGGTGTGCACGGTCTGGCCCGGTACGGCGTTCCAGGTAGACACCGGAACGGCTTCTCCGGAGCGCGGCACGACGTACAGGGCGTACCGGTGGGTGTACGCCGGGCTGCGAGAGCTCTCATAGGTGCAGGTCATCGCCAGGCGCGTGCCCCAGGGCACGCTGGTCAGTTCGATGCTGGCCCGCAGCGGAACGGCCGCCTCCCGCTGCAGGGCGATCGTCGTCGTCGGCCGCTCTCCCGTGCCGCCGAGGGCGGATGGCAGGATAAGGCCGACCGCGACCGTCGCGGCAGCCAGGGCACCGGCGCCCGCGACGACCCAGCGGCGGGTGCGACGCCGCCGCCGCAGCCGGGCGAGGAGCCGGGGGAGCAGGTCCGCCGACGGTTGACCCGCCGAGACCGCGGCCGCCGGCTTCGTCGGCCGGTCTGCCAGCGCCAATGCGGCATCGGCCGGCAGGGCGCCGAGCAGGGCGGGCATCGCCGCGAGTTCGGCGACGGTGCTGCTGCACCGCTCGCATCCGTCGAGGTGTTCCTCGAATTCGCGGCGCTCCGCCGGACTGAGCGCGCCCAGCAGGTAGGCGGCATCCCACTGCTCATACGGCTCGTGGTCGTTCATCGGGTCACCCCCATCTCCTGGAGTGCGAGCCGGAGGGCACGGAGCCCGTAGTGCAATCGTGACTTCACGGTTCCTTCCGGTATGTCGAGTTGCCGCGCGATCTCCGCGACCGTGCGGCCGCCGTAGTACGCGTGCACGATGACGAAGCGATGTTCCGCGGAGAGCGCGGCAAGCGCATCCGCTATCAGCCAGGAGTCGAGCAGGGCGTCCGTCTCATCGGCGCTCACCTGCTCGGGCAGCGCCTCGAGGTCGATCTCGTGGCGACGCTGCGCGCTGCGGGTACCGTCGATGACGAGGTGGCGGGCGACGGTGAAGAGCCAGGCACGGGCGGATGCGTCGCGCTGGTCGAGGACCGAGGGCTTTCGCCACGCGCGAACCAGCGTCTCCTGCACGATGTCGTCGGCCAGGGCGCGGTCGCCGGTGAGGTGCACGACGTAGCGCCAGAGCGCACCGGCGTGCTCGTCGTACAGCGCCCGGAGCAGGGCGGCCTCGTCGTCAGGCATTCCGCTCCTCCTCACCGGGCGCACACGCATCCGAGGAGGACACGATGTGCAGGGCCTGCCGGTTCACCTGAACCATCCGGGCCCGTATCCCGTTTCCTGAGTATGGACTACACCGTCGCAGGCCTGCCACTGCACATCCTGCTCAATCACGCCGTCGTCGTTCTGGTGCCGCTGACGGCCGGGGCCGTCGCGCTGCACGCGCTCTGGCCGGTGGCGGCCAGGCGGCTCGGCATCGTCACGCCGCTGGCCGCCCTGGTGGTGCTCGTGCTCACTCCGATCACCGTGCAGGCCGGGGAGGCGCTTGAGCGAGCCGTGGGCGTCACGCCCGCTATCCAGCGTCACCACGACCTGGGGGAGATGCTGCTGCCGTGGGTGATCGGCCTGTTCGTGGTGGCGGTCGCCGAGTGGCTCTGGAGCCATTACGGCCCGGGCTGGGGCGAGCGGATGCGTCCGCGCACCCGCACGGCGATCCGCGCGGCACTCGCTGTGGCGGCGGTCGTGGTCGCCGCGGGATCCGTCGTCATGATCGTGTTGATCGGCGACGCGGGCGCGCGCGCCGTGTGGAGCGGGGTCGTCGGCTAGGGTGTGCTGTACCAGCCGTCCGGCTCGCGTCACCCGCGGAAGGGGCGGCTCCTCGTGAGAAGGGGACCGCCGTGACCGACCGCAGCTTCAGCCTCACCCGGATCCTCGACGCCCCGCCATCCCATGTGTTCCGGGCCTGGACGGACCCCGCGAGGCTCGGATGGTTCTTCAATCCCCACCAGCCCATTCCGAATGACCCGATCGAGGTGGACCCGAGCGTCGGCGGCACCTGGCGGCAACGGATGGTCGTGGAGGACGCGACGGTCTACACCACCGGTGGAATCTACCGGGAGATCGTCCCCGACGAACGGCTGGTCTTCGCCTGGGGAGCCGTCGACGGCTGGCCCGAGCTCGATCCCGACGACCTCGATGCCGGCCCGAACGTCACGGTGACATTCACCCCGGTCGGCGAGGCGACCCGCATGACGGTGACGGTGACCGTCGCCGACTCGGTGCCCGACCCGTTCGCGCAGGAGTGGCTGGCCCGCGGCATCCGCGAAGGCTGGAGCGACACCATCGACCGCTTGGTCGACGTCGTCTGACTCAGGCTAGGCACACCGTCCCGCCGAGTGGCACAATCGGGCTTGTGAGCAGTATTCCGAGCGATGAGCAACGCCTGCGCGACCTCGCGCTGCTTCGGCGCGTACGCGACCGGATCGACCGGGAGTACGTGAAGCCACTCGACGTCGAAGCGCTCGCCCGCGGCGTCAACATGTCGGCCGGGCATCTCAGCCGGCAATTCCGCGTCGCCTACGGGGAGTCACCGTACTCGTACCTGATGACCCGGCGCATCGAGCGGGCGATGGCATTGCTGCGCCGGGGCGACCTGAGCGTCACGGAGGTCTGCTACGCGGTCGGTTGCGCATCCCTCGGCACTTTCAGCACCCGCTTCACGGAGTTGGTCGGGGTACCGCCCAGCGTCTACCGGCGCCAGTCGGCCGCCGGCACAGCCGGGATGCCGTCCTGCGTCGCGAAGCAAGTGACCAGACCGGTCAGGAATCGAGAAGCGCCGGCGGGAGAACCGCTTCTAGCCTGAGTCCATGACCACTCTTCACACCGTCACCCTTGAGGTGGCCAACATCGCATCCGCCCGGTCCTTCTACACGGCAGCCTTCGGCCTGGACCAGGAAATCCACGTCAACATCGCAACGGCGCCGACCACCGGCTTCCGCGGCTTCACGCTGTCCCTCCTGGTGTCCCAGCCGGCCAACGTCGACGCCCTCATCGACGCCGCCCTCGCCGCCGGCGCGTCCTCGCTGAAGCCGACGGCGAAATCGCTGTGGGGCTATGGGGGAGTGCTGCAGGACCCGGACGGGACCATCTGGAAGGTCGCCACCTCGGCGAAGAAGAACACCGGGCCGGCCTCCCGCACCGTCGAGAGCATCGCCCTCCTGCTCGGCGTCGCCGACGTCAAGGCCACGAAGCAGTTCTACGTCGACCGGGGATTCAGTGTGGCGAAGAGCTTCGGGAGCAACTACGTCGAGTTCGCCGGCGCCGCGTCCCGGGTCTCGCTCGGGCTGTACAAGCGACGCGCCCTCGCCAAGGACGCCGGCGTCTCCCCGGAGGGCAGCGGGTCGCACCGGATCGTCCTGCACGGCGATGCCGGCTCCTTCGTCGACCCCGACGGATTCGCCTGGGAGGAGACGCCGCGTGTGTGACCCGGCCTGGCTCCGCGCGCTCACCGAAGCGCGACGGCAGGGCGAGCGGGCACGGGTAGACGATGCCCGGGCGGCAGAGCCGGTGCCGGCTCTGCCGGTGCCGGCCGGGCGACGGGCCACCGAGACCGGTCAGGAATCGAGAAGCGGCGCTACCGCGACCGCCAATAGGCTGACCGCATGAACATCACCATCAACACGACCGTGCTGCCGCACCTCGACCCGGACGAGTCTGTGGCCTTCTACCGCGACAGTCTCGGCTTCGAGGTGCGCAGTGACGTCGGGAGCGGCACGATGCGCTGGATCGTGGTCGGCCCTGCCGCCCAGCCCGAGACCTCCGTGCTCCTCGCGCCGCCGGCCGCAGATCCGGGCGTCACCGACGAGGAGCGCCGCGTCATCCGGGAGATGATGGCCAAGGGCACCTACGGCTGGCTGCTGCTGGCCGCGGACGACCTCGACGACACCTTCCAGGCGGTCTCAGCCGCCGGCGCCGAGGTCGTTCAAGAACCCACCGAGCAGCCCTACGGCGCCCGGGACTGCGCGTTCCGGGATCCCGCAGGCAACATGATCCGGATCCAGGAGCGCCGCTGAGCCATGAGCACGGAAACGACAAGCACCGAGACGATGAGCGGCCGTCAGGTCTCCAGTCCGCCTGCGGCCGACACGCACGACTGGATCCGCGTGCAGGGAGCACGCGTCAACAACCTCAAGGACGTCAGCGTCGAGATCCCGAAGCGACGGCTGACCGCCTTCACGGGCGTCTCCGGCTCGGGCAAGAGCTCATTGGTCTTCGGTACGATCGCCGCCGAGTCGCAGCGGATGATCAATGAGACCTACAGCGCCTTCGTGCAGGGCTTCATGCCAACGCTCGCCCGGCCCGACGTCGACGTGCTCGAGGGGCTGACCACGGCGATCCTCGTCGACCAGGAGCGGATGGGCGGCAACCCGCGCTCCACCGTCGGCACGGCCACCGACGCCAACGCCATGCTGCGCATCGTCTTCAGCCGGCTCGGCAGCCCGCACATCGGGTCGCCGCAGGCGTTCTCCTTCAACGTCGCCTCTATCAGCGGAGCGGGCGCGGTCACGCTCGAGAAGGGCGGCAAGACGGTGAAGGAGCGACGTAGCTTCTCCATCACCGGCGGCATGTGCCCGCGCTGTGAAGGCCTCGGGGCCGTCACCGACTTCGATGTGACGGCGCTGTACGACGACAGCAAGTCGCTCGCCGAGGGCGCGTTCACGATTCCGGGCTACAGCATGGACGGCTGGCAGGGCCGCATCTTCATCGGCAGCGGACTGTTCGACCCCGACAAGCCGATTCGCGACTACACGAAGCGCGAGCTCGACGACCTGCTTTACAAGGAGCCGATCAAGATCAAGGTCGAGGGCATCAACCTCACCTACGAGGGCCTGATCCCCAAGATCCAGAAATCGTTCCTCTCCAAGGACAAGGAGTCGATGCAGCCGCACATCCGCGCCTTCGTGGAGCGGGCGGTCACCTTCACCCCGTGCCCGGAGTGCGAGGGCACCCGGCTGAGTGACGCGGCGCGGTCGTCGAAGATCAACGGCGTCAGCATCGCGGATGCCTGCGCCATGCAGATCAGCGACCTCGCCGCCTGGGTCCACGGCCTGGACGAGCCGTCGGTGGCGCCGCTGCTGGGGGCGCTCGGGGAGACCCTCGACTCCTTCGTCGAGATCGGTCTGGGCTACCTGTCGCTGGACCGCGCGGCGGGCACCCTGTCGGGTGGCGAAGCGCAGCGCACCAAGATGATCCGGCACCTCGGATCGTCGCTGACCGACATCACCTACGTGTTCGACGAGCCGACGATCGGGCTGCACCCGCACGACATCCAACGGATGAACACCCTGCTGCTGCGACTGCGCGACAAGGGCAACACCGTGCTGGTCGTGGAGCACAAGCCGGAGGCCATCGCGATCGCGGACCACGTCGTCGACCTCGGCCCCGGCGCGGGCAGCGACGGCGGGGAGGTCGTCTTCGAGGGCACCGTCGATGGACTGCGGGGGAGCGGCACGCTGACCGGCCGGCACCTGGACGACAAGGTCTCGCTGAAGCCGTCGTATCGCGCCGCGAAGGACGTCCTCCAGGTTCGCGGCGCGAGCACCCACAATCTGCAGGACGTGGATGTCGACGTTCCGCTCGGGTTGTTATGCGTCGTCACGGGTGTCGCGGGGTCCGGCAAGAGCTCGCTCATCCACGGTTCCGTGTCTGGCCGGGACGGTGTCGTGACCATCGACCAGGGCGCGATCAAGGGTTCGCGGCGCAGCAACCCGGCGACGTACACAGGGATGCTCGAGCCGATCCGCAAGGCCTTCGCCAAGGCGAACGGCGTGAAGCCCGCGCTGTTCAGTCCCAATTCAGAGGGCGCGTGCCCGGCGTGCAACGGCGCCGGCGTCATCTACACCGACTTGGGGATGATGGCCGGGGTGGCGACGACCTGCGAGGAGTGTGAGGGAAAGCGCTTCCAAGCATCCGTTCTCGAATACCGTCTGGGCGGCCGCGACATCAGCGAGGTGCTCGGGATGTCGGTCACCGAGGCCGAGGAGTTCTTCGGAACAGGGGAGGGGCGCATCCCGGCGGCGCACGCGGTCCTGCGCCGGCTCGCCGACGTGGGGCTCGGGTACGTCTCGCTGGGGCAGCCGCTGACGACCCTGTCCGGCGGGGAGCGGCAGCGCCTCAAACTCGCCACACACCTGGGGGAGAAGGGCGGCATCTACGTGCTCGACGAGCCGACCACGGGGCTGCACCTGGCTGACGTCGAGCAGCTGCTCGGCCTGCTGGACCGCCTCGTCGAGTCCGGCAAGTCGGTCATCGTGATCGAGCACCACCAGGCCGTCATGGCGCACGCGGACTGGATCATCGACCTGGGGCCGGGCGCCGGGCATGACGGTGGCCGCGTGATCTTCGAGGGCACGCCCGCCGATCTTGTCGCCGATCGCCAGACGCTCACCGGGGAGCACCTGGCCGCCTACGTCGGCGCCTGATACTCGGCCGGCTGCCGAGTGCGGCTCCGGCCTCAGCTGATCTTCCGCCGGTACATGGCGATCGCCACGGCGTAGGCGGCGACGAAAACCGCGACGAGCCAGGCGAGGGCGACCCAGATTTCGACGCCGACCGGCTCCTCGGCGAACAGGGCCCGGATGGTGTTCACGATGGAGGTCACCGGCTGGTTCTCGGCGAACCAGGCGACGGGTCCAGGCATCGAACTGGTCGGCACGAACGCCGAACTGATGAACGGCAGGAAGATCAATGGGTAGCTGAACGCGCTCGCGCCGTCGATGGTCTTCGCAGTGAGGCCGGCGATCACGGCGACCCAGGTCAGTGCGAGGGTGAACAGGATCAGGATCGCGGCCACGGCGAGCCACGCGGCAACGGATGCTCCGGTGCGGAATCCCATGATCAGCGCGACCCCGGTGACGATCGCGACCGAGACCACGTTCGCGACCAGCGAGGTGAACACGTGCGCCCAGAGCACGCTCGACCTCGCGATCGGCATCGATTGGAAGCGTTCGAAGATGCCGCCCTGCAGGTCGAGGAACAGGCGGAACGACGTGTATGCGATGCCCGACGCGATGGTGATGAGCAGGATGCCGGGGAGCATGTAGTTGACGTACGACTCGTCCGAGCCGGTGGTGATGGCGCCGCCCAACACATAGACGAAGAGCAGCATCAGCGCGATCGGCGTGACCGCCGTGGTGATGATCGTGTCGGGACTGCGCAGGATGTGACGCAGCGAGCGGCCGGTCAAGACGCCGGTGTCGCCGAGAACGTGGGTGGTCATCGTGATTCCTTCCGTACACGGACGGCGCTGTCGGAGCGATCGTCTCCGGCGGTGTCGGTCTCTCCGCCGTCAGCGACGAGCGCGAGGAAGACGTCCTCGAGGGAGGGCTCCTTCTCGACGAGTTCGACCGTGGCGGGCGGGAGGAGTTGCTTGAGTTCCGCGAGGGTGCCGTTCTGGATGATCGTGCCCTTGTGCAGGATCGCTATGCGGTCGGCGAGGTGTTCCGCCTCGTCGAGGTACTGCGTCGTGAGCAGGACCGTGGTGCCCCCACTGGCCAGTTGCCTGACGGTCTGCCACACCTCGACGCGTGCCGCAGGGTCGAGGCCCGTCGTCGGTTCGTCGAGGAAGACGATCGGCGGGTTGCCGATCAGGCTCATCGCGATGTCGAGTCGGCGCCGCATGCCGCCGGAGTACGTCGCCGCTTTGCGGTTCCCCGCTTCGCTGAGCGAGAAGCAGGCGAGCAGGCCGTCGGCGACCTCGTCGGGGTTCTTCAGATGGCGCAGTCTGGCGACCAGCAGGAGGTTCTCGCGCCCGGTGAGTACGTCGTCGACGGCGGCGAACTGGCCGGTCAGGCTGATCGACTCCCGCACATCGCCGGGTCGGGCGGCCACGTCGAAGCCGTTGACCGTCGCGGTGCCCGCGTCCGCCTTCAGCAGCGTCGACAGGATCCGCACCAGCGTGGTCTTGCCCGCTCCGTTCGAGCCGAGAAGCGCGAAGATACTCCCCGCCCTCACGTCGAAATCGACGCCTCGCAGAACGTCAAGATTCTGAAACGATTTCCGGATGCCTCGCACCCGGATCGAAGGCTGAAGAGCCTTGTCGGCGGTCATGGCCTGGTCTCCGTTCTCCGGGCGCCTACGCGCCGTTGTCGGCGGCCTGGTCGATGGCGTCGGTCAGGCGCGTGCGCTCCTTATTGATCCATTGGCCGTCGGAGTAGTTCTCGATGAAGGTGTCTGCGAAATCCACGGGGTCGTCCCCGACGATGTCGCGGATCGGGGTGGCGTCGGCGGCCGCACGCTCGATGAGGTCCGCGAGGTCCTCGAGCATCTGCATCAATACATCGCCCTTGACGATCGCGCCGGCGTACATGAAGTAGCGCTCGAGCCCGTCGATCGCGGTTCGGTAGCTCGTCGGGAGGTGTTCCTTGCGAGCCTTGTACTGGCGCCAGCGCTTCTTGTCCTCCAGCGAGCCGGTCATCCGCTCGATCCATCCTGCGGCCATGATTACTCTCCCTCTTCCTGGGCGTGTTCGATGTGGTGGTGGAGCTGTTCGATCCGTTCCGCAAGAAACCTCCAGGTCCTCCAGAACTCGTCGAGGTACTCGCCGCCCCGTGCGTTCAGCGAATACACCTTGCGCGGCGGCCCCTTCTCTGACGGGACTTTCGCCACGTCCACGAAGCCGCGCTGCTCGATCCTGACCAGAAGTGCATAGACGGTTCCCTCGACGATGTCGGAGAAGCCCTGCTCGCGCAGCCGGGCGGTGATCTCGTAGCCATATGCCGGCTGCACGGCGAGGATCGCGAGGACGATGCCTTCGAGCGTGCCCTTCAGCATCTCGGTCGTCTGCCTGCCCATGGCGCCCCTTCCGCACTACTCAGTAACGCTGACTACCACTAGATAGTAACACCGAATAGCGGCGGCGCAACACCGGAACAGGGGAGACCGCCCGTGCTTTCCGGGCGCGGGGGAGCGTCCAGGGCACTCAGCGCCGGTTGCGACGTAGCGGGTCAGTTCTCGGTGCACGACGGCCAGTGCCCTGCCGCCCACTCGGCCCAGCCCGGCCATCCTGCGGGCGGACGGGGGATTTCACCGCCGTCGAGTTCTCCGGCGTCGGGAACGTGGAACTGCGTGCGCCACTGGTCAACGTCTGCCTCGCTCATCGGGAACGTCTGGTGGGGTTCGGTCTCCTGGCGTCGTGCGATGCGGGCGAGCTGAACGTCCTTGTCCACGGGGAGGTACACCACCCGGCATGTGGCACCGTTGGCTTGCGCCAGCCAGCGCAATGCCGACCGTTCATCGCGGCCCCAGAGCCCGAAGTCGAGCACGACGCTGTTGCCCATCCGCAGCGCCTGAAGCGCAACCGAGATGAGCCGCCCTTCCAGGACGAAGCGCTTGCCGTCGGCCATGGAGTCACCGAACAGCGCGACCATCCAGTGATCCGGGGTCAGCCGGAGCGCCTGATGCGTCACGGCGAGCTCTTTTGCCCGGGTTGTCTTCCCGGATCCCGGGAGCCCGACCATGAGGAACAGGATGGCCGTGTCCGGATTCCGCGTGGGGACTCCGTCGGCCCGGGCGGGCATCGACGAGCACGGGTCGGGCTTGCCGCTCACGTCAAGCCGCTACTCGGGTGGGCCGGTATCGCAGAGCAACGGCCCCCGATTGGAAATCCTGTCGATCCACAAGCTCGAGCGGAATGCGCTCGCGCAGGCCTGCGAGCAACGTCGGCCCGTGTCCGGCAAGAACAGGCTGAACAAGGAACTCGTACTCGTCGATCAGTCCCAGATCTGCCAACGCCCGGGGGAGCGTCACGCCACCCACCCACAAACCCTCACCTGACTCCTGCTTGAGCCGCTGAACGGCTCGTCCCACGTCGCCGCGCACCAGCTCGGCATTCCAATCGACCCCGCCCAGAGTGCTCGACACGACGTACTTTTTCGCCCGGTGGATGGTTTCGGCGAATGGGAGCTGCCACGCATCCATCCAGTCGGGCCACGTGCCCGTGGCCGGCTTCCGCCACGCCGACTCCATCATCGCGTAGGTCACCCGGCCGAACAGCAGGGCATCGGCTCGCTCCAGCTGAGCGGTCCAGTAGCGCATCGACTCTTCGTCAGGCGGGAGCCCTGCCTCGTGGTGGCAGCAGCCGTCGAGCGTGACGTTGATCGAGTATCGGAGTGACCTCATATCGTATCGTTGCTCTCCCTTGATGCGCGTCCCGCGTTCACCGGGCCGTACTCACACGACTGCCGCCATTTTCTCAGCGGCGCCGCGATCGCACCTACTTTAATCCCGTCGCGGTGCGACCCAGACTGCAGACCGAGCACCCGTTGGCTCATGCAGCACCGATCACTGAGCGTGATTCCGGGTCCGTCGTCTCACCGCATAAACAGTCCGCTACACACGCACACAACGCGCACCCTTGCCAGCACTTCGGGACGCCACTCGTTTGGGCCGCTGAGCGGCATCGTTGTGGCTGCCGAGCGGACCATAGGTGGCGGCGATTGTGCGCCGATAATGTACATTATGTCAAGAACACGACGTCACACTGTCCCCGATCACGACACGGCTCCCACCGGGCGCGACGATCGCCACTACAGGATGCCGGTCAGGACGCCGCCGTCGGCGCGGATCGCGGCTCCGTTCGTGGCGGACGCCAAGGGACTCGCGATGTACGCGACCAGGTTCGCAATCTCCGTCGGCGTGATGAAGCGCTCCAGGAGCGTCGTCCCGTTCTGCCCCATGATCGCCGCCTTCATCGAGTCCACAGGCACGGATTGGGACTCGGCGATCGCCGTTACGGCCGCAGCGACGCCGTCCGAGTACGTGGGGCCGCCGAGAACGGTGTTGACGGTGACCGCACTCCCCCTGGTGCGCTTGGCAAGCGCGTTACCCAAGGCGAGCATCGCCGCTTTGGTCACCCCGTAATGGACCATGTCGGCAGGCACGTTCACGCCAGATTCGCTGCTGATGAAGATGACCCGTCCCCAGCCGCGCTCGACCATGCCGCCGAGGAGACGCCGAGAAAGCCGTACTCCGCTCATCACGTTGACGTCGAAGTAGCGGGCCCATTCATCGTCGTCGATGGACTCGAACGTGGCGAGCCCGAAGAGTCCGACGTTGTTGACCAGGATGTCGATCTCGCCGATCTCATCGAGCGCGTCGAGCAGCGTGGCCACTGCCTCGGGGTCGCCGAAGTCGGCGACGAGTCCGACCACCTTCGAGCCGGGATGCGCACGGCGGAGCCGAGTGACGGCGCTGTCGACCCGCGCGGCGTCGCGACCGTTGACGATGACCCGCGCGCCCTCGTCCGCAAGCCTCGACGCAATGGCGTATCCGATTCCGGCACTCGATCCGCTGATGAACGCCGTCTTGCCCTGTAGCTGGAATTCCATGTCTCCCCTGCTCTGCACGGCCGCAACGCGCATCAATCACTTGCCTAGGCAAGTAACCGTACACCGACTCACTTGCTTGAGCAAGTTGAAGTTCCCGCAGTGACGGCATAGCGTTGGGTCATGTCGATGCAGTCGGAACCTGACGGGATGAGTGCGGAGAGGCTGGAAGTGTGGGCCTCCCTCGCCACGCTGCTGGAACGGCTACCGACGGCGCTCGACGCGCAGCTGCAGCGCGATAGCGGACTGACCCACTTCGAGCATGGCGTGCTCTACGCACTCGACAGCGCCCCGGAACGCACTCTTCGACTGAGCACGCTCGCGGGCTATGCGAGCTCCACGCTCTCGCGACTCTCACGAGCCATCACCCGTCTTGAAGCAAAGGGGTGGGTTCACCGCATCATCGACCCTGCCGACGGGCGGTTCACTTTGGCAGTCCTCACGAACGAGGGGCACGTCAAGGTCACACAGTCCACCCCCGGGCACCATGCCCTCGTCGACCGGCTCGTCTTTGATGCACTCACCGCTAGCCAGATACGGCAACTCGGTGTCATCAGCCGTAGCATCTCGGAGGCCATCGATACGGCACCGGTCTGGACGCCGCCATCCGCGAAGGTCGACCCACCGACGTTGTGAGCGTCCGCGTCTCCCACTCCCCCACGTCGCCCTTGGACGTCACACTATTCTGCTAATGACCGCTCATCCATCTCTGGCGTGAGGAAGATTCGTGCGCGTGTTCCTTGCCGGTGCGTCCGGCGTGATCGGGCAACGACTGGTGCCTCTCCTTGTCGCTGCCGGCCACACGGTCGGCGCCATGACGCGCTCCCCCGGCAAGAGAGCATTGCTGGCGAACCTCGGTGCTGAACCGATCGTGTGCGACGTGTTCGACCGCGCGGCACTCATCGAGGCGGTTCGCGACTTCACGCCCGACGTCATTCTGAACGAGCTCACCGACCTGCCCGACGACGCCGGCAGCCTCCGCGACTACGCGTTATCGAATGCGCGCATCCGCACAGAGGGCAACCAGAACCTGCTTGAGGCGGCCAGGCAGAGCGGATGTCTGAGGTTCCTGGCCCAATCCGTGGCATGGCAACTCGCCGACCCGGCCGGGGCGGCCGCCGTCGCCGACCTTGAGCGTGCCGTTCTGGCCGCGAACGGCGTCGTACTGCGTTATGGACAGTTCTACGGCCCCGGCACCTACTTTCAGGACGAGGTCCCCGCACGGCCGCGCGTCCACATCGACCACGCTGCTGAGCGCACCGTGCAGCTACTCCGGGCGCCGTCGGGAGTCGTCGTCATCGACTGACACTCCCCCTCCCATCCCCCTCGCCCTCGCCCAGCCCCACGCCACCCCGCCCTTCCGCGAGTGAGCAGTTTCTGCGGGAACAACCGCGTCGACAACGGATGCGACGAAAAACGTCTTCAACTTTGTGTGAACTTCTCTCGCATTCTTCTTCTATCCTTGCTACACTTGAGGCATGTTCACCAACGTAGGTTTGTTCTCGGAGAGGTTTCGGGTGCGATGACGCTCCTGGCCTCGGATCCCGACGTCGATCAGCCCGATGAGGTTGATCCGATCGGGGTGTTGGAGGCCACGACCGCGACGCTGCTGGAGACGGTGCCGGTGGGGACGGCCGGCGGGTTGAACGACGAGCAGGCGCTGCGCTTCGCGGGGGCGGTCGAGAAGCTGGGCCGGCTGGTGGACGCGCACCGCGTGGCGGTGGCGTCGGATATCAGTTACCGGTCGCGGCCGGAGCTTCTGGAGAAGAAGCTTTCCACGCGGAAGGGCTGCCGCAACGAGGTCGAACTGTTGGAGCGCGTCACCCTGGTCTCCGGGGCGACGGTGCGGCGAAGGCTCCGGCTCGGCAAGAACTTCCGGTCCGGGATGACGCTGACCGGGGAACCGATCCCGGCCGCGTTCCCCGTCATCGGCGCGGCGGTCGCGGCGGGGGCGCTGGGGTTGGATGGGGCGGACGCGATCATCACCGTGCTCACCCCGGGACTGCCGCGCGTGCACCCCGACCAGCTCGGCCTGGCCGAGGCGGCCCTCGTCGCCGCCGCGACCGGCACCAGCGGCGAAGACAGCAGGGAAGACAGCGGGGAAGACAGCGGGGTGCCGGTGTCCGCGGACCTCTCCCGCGTCCAGGCGGCCCTCTGGCTAGCGCACCTCAACCCCGACGGGGCAGAGCCCCGCGAAGAGCAGGCCATGCAGAACCGGGGCCTGCGCTTCGGGCGGGAACAGGGCGGCCTGATCCCCGTGACGGGAATGCTGATGCCCGAGACCGCCGCTGCCGCCAAACGCGTCATCGACGCGTATATGAGCCCGCGCACCGCCCCGGTCGCGTTCATCGACGAAGAACTCGCCGCCCGCGGTGA
>NZ_RDSR01000017.1 GCF_003716325.1 Cryobacterium tepidiphilum
GACATCCAGAAGCTGACGCTGACCATCATCACGACCCTGCATGAAACAAGTCTTAACCCAACCAACCGACCACCCCAGAGGCGCGCCTTAAACCGCCGAATTGTTCAGCAGCCTCCTAGAACCCGGACCGCAACCGTCGCATACTGAAAGGTGCGGTGACGGGCTTCGGGAAGAGGAGCATGCGATGGCGGCATGGAACGCGGATACGCTTGCGCGCACCGCAGGCGTCGGGGCGGTCACAATCGTCTTCGGCTCGTCATTCTGTGTCTCAGGAGCCAACGGTGACATTGACGCGAACCGGCCCCACGGCTACTTCTTTCGAGACACGCGCCTCGTGTCTGAGTGGGACCTCTCCGTCAACGGACTCCCCGTTGAACCGCTGTCGTCCATGACCCCACAGCCCTACCGGGCCACCTTCGTCGGGCGTGCCGGTCACGCGCCCGGACGCGCGGACTCGCCGCTCGTCGTGCAGCGGGAACGGCGAGTCGGAACCGGCCTTCGGGAAGACATCACACTGCGCAACTTCTCCCGCGACGCCCTCGACTGCACGATCCAGCTTTCGTTCGACGCCGACTTCGCCGACATCTTCGAGGTGAAGGAAGGCCGGGTGCAGCACAAGGGCGAGCACACGAGCATCCATCAGGCCGACCGCCTGGTGGTGGAGTCGGTGCGCGACGGAGAAGCGCGCGGGTTCGTCGTGCACGCGCCGGATGCGACATTCGGACCAGACCGGCTCTCGTACCAGGTGACCGTCCCGGCCCATGGAAGCTGGATGCAGACCATCCAGGTGGTCCCGACGATCGATCACGTGGAGGTGGAGAGCAGTTTCCCGATCGACCAGCCGCTCAAGGAGTCCGAGCCGGCTCGCCGCTTCCTCGCCTGGCACTCCCACGTACCTGTCGCATCCCTCGAGGACGACTCCATCGAAGACGTCATCGATCGCAGCCAGAAAGACATCGGGGCGCTGCGCATCTTCGACCCGCAGCATCCCGACCGCGCGGTGGTGGCCGCCGGCGCCCCGTGGTTCATGGCGCTCTTCGGCCGTGACTCCCTGCTCACCTCCTTGATGGCGCTGCCCGTCGATCCGTCGCTCGCCCTCGGCACGCTGCAGACCCTCGCGGGTCTGCAAGGCGACACGGTCGACCGGTTGACCGAGGAGCAGCCGGGCCGCATCCTGCACGAGGTGCGGCTCGGGTCCGACGCCGGCCTCGCCCTCGGCGGCGGCAACGTCTATTACGGCACAGCGGATGCCACGCCGCTTTTCGTAGACCTGCTCGGCGAGCTGAGCCGCTGGGGCCTCTCCCCGGAGGCGCTCACCGACCTCCTGCCGCACGCCGATCGCGCCCTCGACTGGGCGCGCGATTACGGCGACCGCGACGGCGACGGCTTCATCGAATACCAGCGGATGAACGACCACGGCCTGATCAACCAGGGCTGGAAGGACTCATGGGACGGCATCAACTTCGCGGACGGCACCCTGGCCGAGCCGCCGATCGCGCTCTGCGAGATCCAGGGGTACCTCTACCGCGCCTACCTGTCCCGCGCGCTTCTCGCGAAGCAGCTGGAGAACGGTGACAGCGCCGCGAAGTGGACGAAGAAGGCGGCCGAGCTGAAGGCCGAGTTCAACAAGCGGTTCTGGCTCCCGGATCGCGGGTACTTCGCGATCGCCCTCGACAAGGACAAGCGTCCCGTGGACTCCTGCGCGTCGAACATGGGCCACTGCCTGTGGAGCGGCATCGTCGATGACGACAAGGCGGCATCCGTTGCAGAGCACCTGATGTCGCCCCAGATGTTCACCGGCTGGGGTGTGCGCACGCTCGCCTCGAACATGGGCGCATACAACCCGGCGAGCTATCACAACGGCTCCGTCTGGCCCCACGACAACGCGCTGATCGCCGCAGGGCTGATGCGCTATGGATTCGTGGAGGAGGCGCGGCGGATCGCGTTCGGACTGTTCGAGGCGGCCGACTTCTTCGGCGACCGACTGCCCGAGCTGTTCTGCGGATTCGACCGCAGTGAGTACACCGAGCCCGTGACGTATCCCAACTCCTGCTCCCCGCAGGCGTGGGCAGCCGCGACCCCGCTGTACCTCATCCGTACCCTGCTGCGCTTCGACCCCAACGTTCCCACCCACGAAGTGTGGCTGGCCCCGGCACTTCCCGAGGATTTCGGCGACCTGCAGGTCGACAACCTTCCCCTTGCCGGAGCGCGACTCACGATCGACGTGGTGAACGAGAAGACGAGCGTTTCCGGCCTGCCGGAGAACATGACCCTGCACCGGGAGCCGCGACCCGTGCACGCAGAAATCGTTCACCTCTCCCGGTGACCGGCATGCGCATCGGCATCGTCGCGCCGCCCTGGCTGCCCGTGCCGCCGCCGGGGTACGGGGGGATCGAATCCGCCGTCGACACCCTCGCGGTGGCGCTCCAGGCGGCCGGCAACGAGGTGGTTCTGGCCGCGTCGGATGACAGCACCTGCCCGGTGGAGCGCCTTCCCGGCTTCCCGCCGGCCGACCCAACCGCCGTCGGCAGCACCCTCGAAGAACTGCGGCACGTGGCGCTCGCCTACCCGCAGCTGACGGGGGTCGACGTGATCCACGACCACACCCTCGCCGGGCCGCTGTACCGCAACCGTCCGCCCCGCGTTCCCGTGGCCGCAACCGTGCACGGGCCCTTCGTCCCGGCGATGCTCGATGTCTACCGAGCCATGTCCCGGGACGTATCCCTCGTCGCCATCTCGCACAGCCAGGCCGCCACCGCCGCAGGCGTGCGGGTGAGCAGGGTGATCCACCACGCCATCCAGTACGTCGACGTACCCGTGGGAGCCGGGCGAGGCGGCTACGCGTGCTTCCTGGGCCGGATGGATCCGAGCAAGGGGGTGCTCGAGGCGATCCGGATCGCTCGCATCGCGGGAATCCCGCTTCGCATCGCCGCCAAGATGCGCGACCACAGTGAGCACGACTACTTCACGGAGGTCATCCGCCCGCTCCTCGGACCGTCCGTGGAGTTCATCGGAGAACTGGGCACCGCTGAGAAGTACGACCTGCTGGGAGGCGCCCTTGCGCTCGTGAATCCGCTGCAGTGGGCTGAACCGTTCGGCATGGTGATGATCGAGTCGCTGGCCGCCGGCACGCCGGTCGTCGCGACGCCGCGCGGGTCGGCTCCGGAGATCGTCGACGACGGCCGCACCGGGTACCTCCGAGACGGCGAAGCCGCTCTTGTGCAGGCACTGCAGCGGGCGGGGGAGCTCGACCGGGGACTGTGCCGCATGGCGGTCGAGGAGCGATTCGGTCCGGAGCGCATGGCGAGCGAGCACCTCGAGCTGTACCGACGGATGCTCGGCGGGAATAGCCAGCCGCAGGCATCCGTTGTATAGTGAAAGGCTGCACCGGGAAAAGCCGGTGCGGATTTGGCAACTCAACAGCGTGTGACAGGACCCACCATCAGGTGACCATGGGGATGATCGGTTTCGACATTGCCTGAGCAACTGTGAGAAGCGGGTCGAGGATGCAGGGTTATCTCGTAAACGATCTCTGCAAAACAATAAGTGCCAATTCAAAGCGCACTGACTTCGCCCTCGCTGCCTAAGCGAGCGCACTAAAGAAGTCCGTCAGGCCGGGAACGCCCTCTACCCGGACCCTGGCGCCAGCTAGAGGGCTTGCTCCTACATTGCGCCGCGGGGTGTAGGGGGACTCTAACGGAGGCTGGGCTCGTCGGATTAGGTGCCAGTGGCAAATTCCGGAGCCGAGTAGAACGCATTCACTGGATACACCCGTAGAAGGCACATGACCACAGCGATGGACGGGGGTTCAATTCCCCCCATCTCCACCACTGGTCCTGTCACACGTTGAGTGAGTGCCGCTGTTGGCTGGCGCCGATCCCGCATGGGCTGTCCGTGGGGCACATGGCGCCGCCGGTTGCGAAAGCAGGACCGATCAGGCGGATGTCATCAAAAACAGGAGAGATCGACCTGATTTCAGCGGCAGATCCTGTTTCCGCAACGGATGCCGGGGGTCGGTGACGAAAGCGGCGGGTGCGGTCACGACGAGCGATGCGTCGACGCCGACATCTGCTTCGCGGCCTCCACGAGCATCCCGGTCATCGCGTGCTCGACGGGCGTCGGACGGCTCTCTTTCATGCGGCCGAGAAGGATGCGGCGGTGCGGCACCTCGCCGGAGAGCGGCACGACCCGCACGTCGTTGCGCAGCACGCTGAGCGCGAGACGCGGCACCAGGGAGATGCCGAGGCCCACGGCCACCATCGCCTGCGCCTCCTGGTAGTCGTTCGCCTCGTAGGCGACCTTCGGGTAGAACCCGTGGTGGTTCGTCGCGCGCACGATCGCCTCGATCATCGGGTGGCGTTCGGCGCGCACCACCCAGTACTCGTCGAGGAGCTCGCGCACTTCCACCGTCGACCGGGACGCGAGCGGGTGGTTCTTCGACACCACGAGGTCGGTGGGGTCGTCCATGAGGTGCAGGAGCGTCAGGTCGGGCAGGTCCAGCCGCGACCACTGGTACTCCCACAGCAGGCTCATCGAGATCTCCCGGCTGGTGAGGCGGTCGATGAGGGCCTGGTTGCGGAAGCTGCTCACCGAGAGTTCGATGCTCGGATACTCGCCTCGGAACCGGCTGATCGCCGCCGGCAGCAGCGACGACCCTACCGTGGGGAAGGTGCCCATGTGCAGCGAGCCGGAGCGGACGCCCGCGATGTCGTCGAGGGAGTGCTGTAACGAACGCAGCTGACCCTGGATCTGCTCGGCGTGGTCGACGACCGCCTGACCCGCGTCGGTGAGGAAGATCCCACGGCTGTGGCGCTGCAGAAGCGGCTGCCCGGCCTCGATCTCGAGCTTGCGGAGTTGCTGCGAGATGGCCGAGACAGAATAGCCGAGCGCATCCGCCGCCTTCGTCATCGTGCCGTGGTGCGCCACCTTCGCAAGCAGGAGCACGCGTTCGGCGCTGGCGGTTCCGATCATGAGTGAAGGTTAGCTTAACGGATGCTCAGCCGCGTTGCGTGAGGGCCGTGAGCTCGTCCCACCCGGCCCGGTAGGCGTTCGCCAGGATCATCTCGGGCTGGTGGTAGACGATGAACCGTGCCCCCAGCTCGATCCATTCGCGCGCGTCCTCGGGGGAGTAGGCGAGCACGCCGGCCGTTCCACCGGCGGCGGCAACCCGTCCCACGAAGTCGCGCGCGGCCGCGAGCACGTCGGGGTGATTCGGGGCGTACCCGAGGCCGAGCTTCACCGACAGGTCGCCCCGGCCCAGCATGAGAACGTCGATGCCCTCGGCGATGATGGCCTCGACGTTCTCGAGGCCCACGGGCGTCTCGATGAGGCACACGGTCGCGACCGACTCATTCGACCAGGCCAGGAATTTTCCGAAGTCGTGCCGCTGCGCGCCGTGGCCCGAAGCCCGCGCCGCGGAGCAGAGCGTGCGGTCACCGGCCGGCGGGTAGTGTGAGAGCCGGAAGATCGCCCGCGCATCGTCCGCCGTCTCGATCATCGGCAGCACGATGCCGCCCGCACCGGTGTCGAGCGCCCAGAGGATCTCCTTCTCGTCGACGTGGCGGAGGCGCACCAGCGGCGTCACTCCCGCGGCCTCGCAGGCCCGCACCATGGTGAGCACCGTCTGCTCATCGGCGCCGGCGTGCTCCATGTCAATGATGAGGAAGTCGTACCCGATCGCACCGAGGATCTCCCCGATCGCGGGTTCCTGCAGCAGCGTGAGGCTGCCGAGCGCGATCCCGCCGTCCCGGAGCGTGCTGCTGACTCTGTTGCGCTGTGGGTACATCTGAGGCTCCCTCGCTGTCGATGCGTCGTCACGACCATATCGTCCGGAGTCCGAGTTCCACACTTGACGCACCGGCCCTCGACCCGCGACGCTACTACCGGGCGTCTCCCTCACCCGCGGAGCCGAATGCCCGATCCCTTCCGACAACGACGACCGGAGACGCTCATCACTGCTGCAAGCCGATTGGCCGACCATTTCACCTCGATGACCTGGGACAGCGTGCCCACCGAACAGGCAGACCAGCTCGGGCGGTTCCTCTTCGACTACCTCGGCGTGGCGGTGAACGGCAGCCAGACGGCCACCGGGCGCATCCTGGGCGACTTCGCCGCTGAGCAGGGCGGGCCGGAACAGGCGAGCGTCATCGGCCACGCCGGGCGCGCGACGGCGGTGAACGCCGCGTTCGCCAACGCCGTGTCGGAGCACAGCATCGAACTCGACGACATCGACGAACTGGCCCTGTTCCACTACGGGCCGCCGGTGCTCTCCGCCGCGCTCGCCGTTGCGCAGTGGCAGCGCCGTGACGGGCGCGCCTTCCTGACGGCGGTCCTCGCCGGGTGCGAGGCCATGTCCCGGATCAGCCGCGCCACCAACAACGCGCTGCGCAACCGCGGCTTCCACACCACGCCCACGTGCGGTGTGTTCGGCGCGGCCGTGAGCGCCGGACTGCTGCTCGGGCTCGACCGTGACCAGCTCACCAGCGCGCTCGGCCTGGCCGGGGCGCAGGCCTCGGGACTCATGGAGATGTACGGCCCATCGATGCAGAAGCGATTCAACCCTGGCCCGGCTGCCCGAAACGGCGTCACCGCCGCCATCCTCGCGCAGAAGGGCTTCACGGGCGCCGACACGATCCTCGAGGGTGAACGCGGATTCGGGAACGCCTTCGCCGACGGCCTCGACGCCGACGCCCTGCTCGACGGCCTCGGCACCGACATACCCGTGCTCATCGAGCACAAGCCGTACTCCGCGGCGCGCCCGATCCACAACGCGATCGACTGTGCCCTCGACATCCGCTCGCGCATGGGCGACGCCGTGCAGCGGCATGTGAGCGACATCACCGGCATCACCGTCCGCAGGCATCCCGACTGGGCCGGGTACCACCTGAACCCGGCCCCGCAGACCTTCCATGAGGCCCAGGTGAGCCTGCCGTACGCCGTCGCCGCGGCGTTCACCTTCGGCCGCGCCCTGCCCGACCAGTTCGCCGGCGAGAACCTCTGCCGGGACGACCTGCGCGCCCTCAGCGCGCGCGTCATCGTGGAGCCCGACGAGTCGTTGGCGCGCGGCGTCTCCTGCGCGATGACCGTCGACTTCGCCGACGGACGCCGCGAGACGAGCGTGGTCGACGACCCGAAAGGTTCGATCCTGAACCCGATGACGACCGCCGACCTGCGCGAGAAGTTCCGGTTTCTCACGACCGGACTGCTGCCGGCGGATGCCCCGGAGCGGGTGGAGGCGATGGTCGCCGACCTGCCCAACCAGGCCGACCTCGACGGACTGTTCGACCTGCTGGTGGTCAAGGCATGAGGGACGGCGCGACCGCGCAGCTCGCCGGCTTCGCGGCACGCCTGCGCTTCGACGACCTGCCGGACGCCGTCGTCGAGCACGCCAAGCTGTGCCTGCTCGACACAATCGGCTGCGGGCTGTTCGGATCGACCCTTCCGTGGGTGGAAATCCTGCGCGAGACGATCGCTGCCGTCGACGACGGTCGTCGCGCGCGCCTGTGGGGGAGCGGTGGGGCCGCATCCGTCCCGAATGCCGCGCTCATCAACGGAACCGCCGTGCACGCCTTCGAACTCGACGACCTGCACCCGCGCTCGATCCTGCACCCGGGCGCGGTCGTGGTGAGCGCCGCCATGGCGGCGGCCGCGCACACCGGCTCGCGCTCGGGACGGGATCTCGTGACCGCGCTCGTCGCGGGCTACGAGGTCGGTTCGCGGGTGGGGATGTCGATGGGGGCGGCGCACCTGTCGCAGGGCTGGCACCCCACCGGAACACACGGCACCCTCGCGGCAGCCGCGGGCGCCGGCTCGATGCTGGGGCTGGGCGACGACCAGATGCTCCACGCCCTCGGCACCGCCGGTTCGCAGTCGTCCGGGCTGATGTCCGCCCAGTTCTCGTCGATGGTCAAGCGGCTGAACGCGGGCCATGCCGCGCAGTCGGGCGTCACCGCCGCCCTGCTCGCGGAGCACGGCTTCCTGGGCATCCCCGACCTGCTCGAGAACAGCTACGGCGGTTACCTGTCCACGTTCTCGCCGAGCTCCGACATCGCCCTCGTCACCGAGGGCCTGGGGGAGGACTGGCAGGTGCTGCGGGTGGGCTTCAAGCCGTACTCGACCAACGGGAGCTGCCACCCGGCGATCGACGCACTGCTGGCGATGGAAGCGGAACACGGCATCACCGCAGCCGACGTCGACCGGGTCGAGATCGACTGCAGCACCGCCACCTTCAAGCACGTGGGCTGGCCGTACGAGCCGGTGAGCGTCACGAGCGCACAGATGAACCTTCCCTACATCGTCGCGGTCGTGCTCGCCGACGGCGACGCGTTCATCGACCAGTTCTCACCGGAGCGCATCACCGACCCGGAGCTCATCGAGTTCTCCCGGCGCGTGAAGGTGACCGCCGACCCGGAGATCGATGCGGCCGGGGACACGGCCCGGCACCTGACGAGGATCGCGGTGTTCCTGCACGACGGGCGCGTGCTCCGGGACGAGCGCAGGCACGCGAGCGGCAGCGCCGCCTCACCGCTGCCCGCCGACGCCGTTGAGCGGAAGTTCTTCAAGCTGGCCCGCACCGCCGTTCCCGACGACGCCGCGAAGCGGATCAGGGACCTGGTCGCCACGATCGACGACCTGCCCGACCTGGCGGACTTCGCGTCCGCACTCGCCGGGTAGCGCTCAGCCGTCCGCCGCTGCGGTCGAGTTCGGAACCGCCGAACTCGACCAGGCGGCGAACGCCAGGAGGATCCCGGTGGCCACCAGCACGCCCGGCGCGCCGGTCGCACTCGCGAACGTGCCGACCGTCGCCGGAAGGGCCGTCTGCCCCAGCCGGTTTGACGCCAGCCTCATCGACATCGCGAGACCGCGCGTTCCCGGCGGCGCGAGATCCGACACCCACGACAGGGTGATCGGCTGGCAGGTTCCCATCACGAACCCGTACACGCCCGACAGCACGACGAGCCAGAGCGGGGGCAGGGGAAGCGCGATGCACGCCAGCGCGAGCGCGGAGACGCTGATCGTCGAGATCAGCAGCCGCCGTCGCCCGGCCAGGAGCACCATGCGCCCCAGGGACAACCGCGAGGCCATCGACATCACCGAACGCGCGACGAGCATGGCGCTCACGACACCCGTCGAGATGCCGCGCTCGTGGCCGAGCGCGGGCGTGTAGGCGAGGAAGATGTCGAGCGACGAGAGCACAATGCTCGTGGCGATGAGGGACTGCGGGAGACCCCGGGTGCGCAGCAGTACGCCCGCGGTGCTGAGCATGCCGGGCGGCGACTCCGGCCGGTCGTGCGGCGAGCTCGTCATGAACAGCGACATCACCAGCATGGCGATGCTCAATGCCCCGCAGGACAGGAAGATCAGGTGCAGCGGCGGCAGCGACTCGGTGCCGCCGGGGAGGACTAGCAGCAGCGGGCCCAGTGTCTGGCCGACCGACGCCGAGAACGTGTAGAGGCCGAAGACCGAGTCGAACTTCTGCCGGTTGGTGGTGTTCCCGACCATCGCCTGCTGTCCGATGAGCGACACCAGGTGGCCGAGCCCGAGCAGCGCCGTGGCGACGATGATCAGGGCAACGGATGACAGGCCCGTCGTCGCGAGGATCGTCGCGGCGACGATGGCGATGGCACCGGCAACCAGCAGCCACCGTTCGCCGAAGCGGTCGTTCACGTGCCCGACCGGGAGCGCCAGCAGCAGCCCCGGCAGCGCGAACGCCGCCGAGATCACGCCGAGCAACGCGGGCGACGCGCCGGCGTCGAGGGCCGCGTACGACAGGCTGGGGCGCATGGCGTACACGATCGCCTGGATGATCACGGCCTGCGACAGGATGAGCAGCAGGCGGAGGGGAGGGGTGCGGGTCACAGACGGCCTTGCGTATTCATGAACGATGGGTTAAGGGATTGGCGACAGCCGGGGCTCCTGCGGCGGGCGCGCCTCAGGCGGCGGCCCCGTCCGGGTCGGCGATGGTGAACGCGACGCCGCACGTTCCGGCGAGCGTGCGGAGGTCCTCGAACGTCTTGTCGGGCAGCGAGACGCCGGCCTCGCGACTGGCGGCCTCCGCCCGTGCCTCGAGCTCGCCCGGGTAGAAGATCTCCGCCACTCCCGCCGCGCGCGGCACGGCCTTGGTGGAGTCGATGAGGTCGTCGATCCGCTCCCCGAACGCCGCGTCGCCGAGCATGGTGTCGACCTTGAGCGCGACGACGAGCTGCCCGCACCCGCTCGATCCCTCGGGGACATAGGGGCCGACGACGCCCGTGGCGAAGGAGCTCCCGGTCAGCACGCCCGACAGGATGTCCATCATGAACGAGATGCCGTAACCCTTGTGGCCCCCCACCGGCAGCATGATCCCCTCGAGGGCCGCCTTCGGATCCGTCGTCGGCGCACCGTCGCGATCGATCGCCCAGTCGGAGGGGATCGGCTGCCCCTTCTCGAGGGCGGAATAGATCTTTCCGCGGGCGACGCTCGTGTTGGCGATGTCGAGGATGACGGGCGGGTGGCTGCCGCCGGGCGCGGCGATGGACCACGGGTTCGCGCCCACCGTCTTCTCCTTGCCGCCCCACGGCGCCATCGCCGGGCTGCTGTTGGTGGTGAGGATGCCCACGCAGCCGGCGTCCGCCATCCGCCTGGTCCAGTAGGCGGCCGTGCCGAAGTGGTTGCTGTTGCGAACGGCCACGACGCCCACCCCGTGTGCCCCGGCACGCCGGACGGCGTCGTCGCAGGCGAGGCTCGTGAGCACCTGGCCGATGCCGTCGTGCCCGTCCATGACGGCGAGTGCCCCCGTGTCCACGACCGTGGTCGGGCGGGTGACGGACTGCATGGCGCCGGAACGGAGCCGCGCCGCATACCAGGGGAGACGAAGCATGCCGTGGGAGGCATGCCCCATCATGTCGGCGGTGACGAGGCTGTCGCTCACGAGGACGGCATCGTCCTCGGGAACGCCGAGCGCGACGAGGATGCCCGTTCCGAGCGAGGTGAGGGCCGTGGGGGAGACCAGGTGGACGGTGGATGGAATCTGGGACATGGCAGCATCCTTGCACGCGCGGAACCGCCCTCCGGCGCGCGATCAGTCATAAAGAACTGCTTAAGTGTCCGTGCACAACTCTGGACTTGCTTAAGTGGGCTTGACAGTCCAAGTTTGTAGAAACCGATTCCAGCGGGTGTGCTTCACACCGTGATCCAGCCCCTGGTGCCTGTGTCGTCCTGTAGCCAAAGAGGTCTTGAGATGAGAATCCCGACAACCGTGATGCGCGGTGGAACGAGCAAAGCGCTGTTCTTCCACGAGAAGGACCTGCCGGAGGCGGGCACGCTGCGGGACGAGTTCATCCTGGCCGCCTATGGCAGCCCCGACCCGTTCCGCCGGCAGATCGACGGCATGGGCGGAGCGGTGTCCTCGACCAGCAAGGTCGCCATCATCGGCGACGGCGCCGAACACGGAGTCGACGTCACGTATGAGTTCGGCCAGGTCGGCATCGACCAGCCCCTGATCGACCGACGCGGCAACTGCGGCAACATCTCATCTGCCGTCGGGCCCTTCGCCGTGGACGAAGGCCTCGTGACCCCGACCGACCCGATCACGCAGGTGCGATTCCTCAACACGAACACCAACAAGGTGATCGTGGCCCATGTGCCCACCCGGAATGGTCGCTTCGACCCGAACGGCGACTTCGAGCTGCCCGGTATCCCGGGAACCGGCTCCCGGCTGCGCCTGGACTACCTTAACCCCGGCGGATCCGTCACCGGCAAGCTCCTCCCGAGCGGAAACGTCGTCGACGAACTCGACGTCCCCGGGCTCGGCACCATCCCGGTCTCCCTGGTCGACGCCGCCAACCCCCTCGTGTTCGTTCGCTGGGAGGACCTGGGCCTCAAGGGCACCGAGCTTCCCGCCGACCTCGACGCCGACGCGGAGTTCCGCGCTCAGGTCGAGCGGATCCGGGCGCACGCGTCGGTCCTCGCCGGGATCGCCGACACCGTCGAAGACGCCACCAGGCTTGCGCCCTCCGTGCCCAAGCTCTCCTTCGTGGGGTCGCCCCGCGACTACCGCACCACCAGCGGCACCGACATCCGGGCCGACCAGATGAGTGTTCGGGCCGCGATGATGTCGATGGGCTGGCTGCACCCGTCATACCCGCTGACCGGCGCGATCGCGACATCCGTGGCCGCGAACATCCCCGGAACCCTCGTTCACGACGTCGCCGTCACCGAGGGCGACCAGGTGATCATCGGTCACCCCTCAGGACTCCTGCCCATGTCGGTCGACATCGAGCAGGACGGAGCCGGCTGGAAAGTCAACAGCGTTTCCGGCTACAGGACGGCACGGAGGCTCATGGAAGGCTTCGTGCTCGTTCCCGACGAACGGCTCTGAACACCCCAGTTCCTGTCCCCCCGGATTGGGAACGTTGCACCTACAAGGGAGTAGAACGTGAAAAAGAAGCACATGAGAAGCGCTGCGATCGCAGCGATCGGTGTCGTCGCGAGCCTCGTGCTCGCCGGATGCTCGGTACCCCAGCAGGGCGGCGGCGGCAAGGCGGGCGGCGACACCAGCGCCGACGCCAAGATGCCGTCCCAGGTGACGATGGTCGTGCCGTTCGCGGCCGGCGGCGGAACCGACACGTGGGCACGATTCATCGCCCCGTACCTGCAGCAGACCGTTGAGGGCAGCCCGAAGATCGTCGTCGAGAACGTCGAGGGCGGCGAGTCCATCACGGGGGCCAACCAGTTCGTGACGAGCGGCGGCACCGACGGCAAGCAGCTCCTGGTCACCTCCGGCAGCACGTACCTGCCCGCCCTCCTCAACCGCAAGGAAGTCAAGTACGACTTCACCAAGCTCATCCCGCTCATGGTCAACGGCACCGGCGGCGCCGTGTACGTCTCGCCGAAGACCGGCATCAAGAAGGCTTCCGACCTCGCCGGGTACGACAAGACCCTCGTCTACGGCGGCATCAGCGCCACCGGCAACGACCTCGTCACCCTGCTCGCCATGGATGTGCTCGGTATTCCGATCAAGGCCACGTTCGGCTTCGAGGGCCGCGGCCCGGCCCGCCTGGCACTGGAGCGCGGTGAGATCAACCTCGACTACCAGACCACCTCGGCGTACATCAGCCAGGTCGAGCCGATGGTCGAAGAGGGCAAGGCGACCCCGCTGTTCTCCTTCGGCGTTCCGGAGAACGGCAAGATCGTGCGCGACCCGGCCCTGCCCGACCTGCCCACCCTGGAAGAGGTCTACCAGAACATCAACGGCTCCGAGCCGAGCGGAACGGCCTACGACGCGTACCGTGCCTTCCTGACCGCGGGCTACTTCTACCAGAAGGGCCTGTGGGCGAACGAGGGAACGCCCGACTCGATCGTCAACGCCTGGCGTGACGCCGCCACCACGTTGTCGAAGGACGCGACCTTCAACGAGAAGGCCAAGGACGCCCTGGGCGGCTACCCGCTCATCTCGGGAGCCGAGGCCAAGGACGACCTGAAGCAGGCGTTCTCCATCAAGGACGAGGTGCGTCAGTACACCCTTGACCTGCTCAAGGACAAGTACGACGTCACGCTCGAAACCAAGTAACACCTGATGCCGGCCGTGCTGGGCGGGACGTGAGTCCGCCCGGCACGGCCCCCTTCATTCGCGAACCCGCCCAAGAAGCCACAAGGACAACCAGTCAATGGATGCAGCCCTTTCCGCACTCGGATCGTTCCTCGATCCGACCATGTTCATCTATCTCGGCATCGGGGTGATCGCCGGTCTCATCGTTGGCGTCATACCGGGTCTCGGCGGGACTGCGGCCGTTGCCATCCTCCTGCCGTTCATCTTCGTGCTCGACCCGCACCCGGCCATGGCGCTCATCATCGGCGCCGTCGCGGTGGTGCACCACTCGGATGCGATCGCATCCATCCTGATGGGCATACCCGGCTCGTCGTCGGCGGCAGTGTTGCTGCTCGACGGGCATGAGATGGCCAAACAGGGCAAGGGGGCCAAGGCTCTCTCCCTCGCATTCATGTCGTCGATGGCCGGCGGACTGATCGGCGCCATCGGCCTCACCGTCTCCATCCCGCTCGCCCGGCCTCTCGTGCTGCTGTTCGGTTCACCCGAGATCTTCATGCTCACCGTGCTCGGCATCTCGCTGACCGCCCTGCTGTCCAAGGGGAACCTCCTCAAGGGCCTCATCGCCGGCGCGTTCGGCGTTCTCCTCGGCCAGGTCGGCGCGGCGCCGGCCTCCCCGGACTACCGGTTCAACTTCGGCCAGCTGTGGCTCTCCAACGGCATCGACCTCGTCGCTGTCGCGCTCGCGATCTTCGGGCTGGCCGAGGTCATCCACCTCGTCGCCGCCAAGACGGCCGTCGCGAACGTCACGACGCTCGGCACCGGCTGGCTCGACGGCGTCAAGGAGTTCTTCCCCAACTTCATCCACGTTCTCCGGGGTGCGCTCATCGGCATGTGGGCCGGCGTCCTCCCCGGCGTCGGCGCCACCGCGGGCACCTGGATGGCGTACGGGCAGGCCCAGGCCACGGCCAAGGGCGAGAGCAAGAAGAAGTTCGGCAAGGGCGACCCGCGCGGCGTCATCGCCCCCGAGTCCGCCGCCAACTCCGTCGAGGCCGGTGACCTGATCCCGACGCTCCTGTTCGGCATCCCCGGTGGCGCCCCGTCGGCACTGCTCCTCGGCGCGCTTCTGATCTTCGGCATCGAGCCGGGGCCGCGAATCATCACCGACCACCTCGACACGATCTACGTCATCATCTGGTCGTTCGCGATCGCGAGCATCGTCGGCTCGCTGTTGTGCTTCGTGATCGCCAAGCCGCTCTCCAAGCTGTCGTTCGTGCGGTTCCCCCTCCTGGCAGCGGGCCTCATCCCGATCCTCTTCATGGCCGGCTTCCAGGGATCGCTGCAGCTGCAGATCCTCCCGCTCATGCTCGTCATCGGCGTCGTCGGCTGGCTGATGAAGGTCTTCGACTTCCCGCGCGCCCCGTTCCTGATCGGCTTCGTGCTCAGCATCCCGCTCGAGCGCTACTACTACCTCACCGACAACCTCTACAGCTTCTCCGAGTGGGCACTCCGCCCCGGGGTGCTGATCATGGCCGCGATCCTCGTGCTGCCGCTCGTGCTTGCGGGCATCCGCATGATCCGCGCGCGGCGACGCCCCCAGCCGGTTGTCGACGAGATCCCCGAGGACGACGACGAGGCAACGAGCGAGCTCGGCCCGCGTAAGTGGTCGATCTTCGTGTCGGGCGGGTTCTTCGTGATCTTCGTCTTCGCCTTCATTCTCGCCCAGCAGTTCGCCCTGGCGGCCCGCCTGCTACCCAATGTCATCACGATCATCGGGGCGCTGCTGTCCCTCGCCTCGTTCATCATCGAATGGCGCAAGTTCAGGAAGGAGGGGCCAGCGTCGGAGGAGTCAACCCACAAGTGGCGGCACCTGCTTCGGATCACCGGCATGTCCACGCTGTGGCTGCTGACCTTCGTCGTGCTCACCTTCGTCTTCGGACTCATCATCGCAACGGCGATCTACATCCCGCTGTTCCTGTGGATCGTCGCCAAGCCCAAGCGCTGGTGGACGCTCATGACCTACCCGCTCGTCATCATCGCCGCGCTGCTGCTCGCACAGCAGTTCGCCGGCCTCACCATGCCGGTCGGCTACATCAACTTCGGAATCTAGAAGAGAGAAGAACATGAACGACTCAAGCGCGGGGCAGTCCCGCACGGTCAACGACGACTATGACGTCGTGGTGGTGGGGGCGGGGAACGCCGCCCTGGTCTCGGCGCTGGCGGCCAAGGACGCCGGCGCGAAGGTGCTGGTGCTCGAAGCCGCACCCGAGGCGGAGCGCGGCGGCAACAGCCGCTTCACCGGCGGCATCTTCCGCATCGCGCACGAGGGCATGGACTCGCTGCTGCCGCTGATCACTGAAGAATCCGCCGAGTGGAAGGACCGGGTCGTCGTCAAGCCGTACCCGGTCGAGGTGTACCGCGCCGAATACGACCACGTCTGCCGTGGCCGCAACGACGACGGCCTCACCCGCCACACCATCGAGGACTCCTACGCAACCGTCAAGTGGATGGTGGACCACGGCATCCGCTTCGAACTGACCGTCGGCAAGCTCATCGACCCGGAGAAGATCAGCGGCGACGAGCGCTACGAGTTGCCGCCGGGCGGCGCGCTCCGCGCCCGGGACGAGGGCGTCGGCCTCATCGAGGACCTCTTCGAGGCCGTGGAGAAGGCCGGCATCGACGTCTGGTACGACTCGCCGGTGTGCGAGCTGATCATGGAGGGCTCCACCTGCCGCGGCGTCGTCATCCAGAACATCGACGGCTTCACCGAGGTGCACGCCGTGCCGGTGCTCGCCGCGGGCGGTTTCGAGGCGAATCCGGAGATGCGCAACCGCTGGCTCGGCCCCGGCTGGGACCTCGTCAAGGTGCGCGGCACCAAGTACAACATGGGTGCCGTTCTCAACGCGGCGATGGACGCAGGCGCGAAGCCGGTCGGGCACTGGGGCGGCTGCCACGCCGTGCCGCTCGACGCCAACGCGCCCGACGTCGGCGACCTGCGCCTGACCGACAAGATGAGCCGCTACAGCTACCCCTTCGCGCTGCTGATCAACTCCGACGCCGAGCGCTTCGTCGACGAGGGCGAGAACCACGTCTGGCTCACGTACGCAAAGACCGGCCGGGCCGTGCTGGCCCAGCCCGGTGCCTGGGCGTTCCAGCTGTTCGACCAGAAGGTCGCGCACCTGCTCGAGCCGCGCTACTCCACCGGCACCCCGATCGTCGCCGACACGCTGCCGGAGCTCGCCGAGAAGCTCGGCGTGGGCGCCGACGCGCTCGTGCAGACGGTGGACACCTACAACGCGGCGTGCTCGGGCGGGGACTTCAACCCCTTCGAGACCGACGGGCTGAGCGCCACCCCCGACGGCCAGCCGGTCAAGTCGAACTGGGCGCAGCCGATCGACCAGGGCCCGTTCATCGCCTACACCGTGACCTGCGGCATCACCTTCACGTTCGGGGGCCTCAAAATCGACAACCAGGCGCGGGTCAAGGACAACGCCGAACGCGTCATGCCCGGGCTCTACGCCACGGGCGAGCTCACCGGCGGGTTCTTCTACCACAACTACCCGGCCGGTGCCGGGCTCGTGCGCGGTGCCGTCTTCGGCCGCCTCGCCGGGGCCGGAGCCGCGGCAGAAGCACTGGGAACCGGAACCGCAGCGAGCCTGGAAGAGATGGTGAACGTATGAGCCGACTGCAGGTGGTCGTCCTCGACGACCGGGAGGGGCTCATCGGGCGCTCTCCCGGCATGACCCGGATGCGGAAACTCGCCGATGTGCGCGTGCTCACCGGATCGCTGGACCAGCTTACCGACGACCAGCTCTCCACGGTGCAGGTGCTCATGCCGATGCGGGAGCGCACCAAGCTCGATGCTGCCACGCTGGCACGGATGCCGTCGTTGGAGCTGGTGCTGCAGACGGGCGGGCACGCCTATCACCTCGACGCCGACTACACGGCCGAGCACGGCATCCCGGTGGCGCTCGGGCGTCGCGCCTACGGGCCGAAGGCGGCCATCCCGGAGCTCACCTTCGCCCTCGCGATCGATGCCCTGCGGATGATCCCGCAGGCCGACCAGTCGATGCGTGGCGGGGAGTGGAAGCCGTTCCTCGGTCGCACCCTGAGCGGTCGCACCCTCGGCATCCTCGGTTACGGGCGGCACGGAGTCAACGTGGCGCGCATCGCCAAGGCGTTCGGGATGAAGGTGCTGGCCTGGCAGCGCACGCCGGGGCAGGAGGGAACCGCGGACGTGCAACGCGTCGGACTCGACGAGCTGCTGGCAGAGAGCGACGTGCTGAGCATCCACTTGAAGCTCACCGACGAATCGCGCGGCCTGCTCGATGCGGAGAAGCTCGCCCGGATGAAGCCGGGATCGGTGCTCGTGAACACCGCCCGCGGCGCCATCGTTGACGAGGAGGCGCTGATCGAGGCGCTGAAGTCCGGGCCGATGTCGGCGGCGGCGCTCGACGTGTTCGCCCACGAGCCCCTTGCCGAGGACTCACCGCTGCGCTCCCTGCCGAACGTGGTGCTGACCCCGCACATCGGCTGGACCGTCGAGGAGGTGCTGACCGAGTTCGCCGACATCGCCGCCGACCAGCTGGGAGCGTACCTCGACGGACGGCTGGATCGCAAGGAGCTGCAGGACGGGGGCGTGACGCTCGCGGCCGCCGCTCACGGGGGCCTGACCGACGACGGGGCCTGAGGCGGCGTGGACGTGAGCCGGTGAGGAGGCGCACGGGATCGCCGCGCGACCGCCGGCACGCAGCGCTGAACGCGCTCGTGCTGTTGGCCGGCGGCTTCGCGGGTGCCGCCCTGCTCTCCGTGCTGCACGTTCCGGCCGGCGCACTGATCGGGTCGGTGCTCGGGAGCATGGCGGCGAACAAGATCGCCCAGGCCGTGGTGCGCCGCCGTGCCCGGGCGGCCACGAGACTCCCGTCCGTCTCCCGCGCCCTGCCTGCGCCGGTGCGCGTGGTCGGCCAGGTCATCCTCGGCGTGCTCGCGGGGGAGCGGCTGAACACCGAGACGCTCACCACCCTGCTGCATTCCCTTCTGCCCGTGGTGCTGAGCGTCGTGCTCATGCTCCTGCTGACGATGGCGCTGGCACGCTACCTCGTCGTGCGCCGGAACGTCGACCCGCTCACCGCCGTCATGTCCGCGGCTCCGGGCGGCATCAGCGTGCTCGCCATCACCGCCCAGCGCCAGGGGGCCGTCATGCACGTCGTGCTGGCCATTCACCTGTTCCGGGTGCTGGTCGTGGTGCTGCTCGTGCTCCCGCTGGTGCTGCAGTGGCTGAGGGCGCACTGAGGGGGAAGCGACGGTGACCGTGGAGTTGTTGGTGCTGCTGGCCAGCGGTGCGGCAGGGGCCGTTCTCGGCGGCCTGCTGCGACTGCCGATGTGGCCGATCACGGGCGCGCTGCTCGGCTCGGCGGTGGCGAACGTGCTGCTCGCGACGACCGTGAGCATGCCCGCAGGGCTGAGCTTCTTCGCGCAGGTGCTCGTCGGCACCGCCGTGGGTGCATCGGTGCTGCCCGGCTTCGTGAAGCAGTTGCGCACGCTGATCCTGCCCGCCGTGGCGGTCACGGCCATCCTGGTGGCCGCGGGGCTGAGTGCGGCGGTGCTGATGAGCGCCTGGGGCCTGGTCGGGCCGCGAGAGTCCCTGCTCGGGATGATCCCGGGTGGGGTCGGGGAGATGGTGGCGGCATCCGCTGCCCTGGGCGCCGACAGTGCGCTCGTCGCCGGCATGCACGTGATCCGGCTGCTGATCACCCTGTGGACCCTGCCGCTGCTGGTGCGCTGGGCGATGTCGTGGCGGCGCGGGCCGCGCGAGGCTGAACAGTGACACGTGAGGGGTCGCGTATCGACCTCAAGCCGGCGTGGGAAGGTCGATACCCGACCCCTCAGAGTTCCGAAGGTGGCCTCGGGCCCGATCGCTCAGCCGAGCCCGATCGCTCAGCCGAGCGCGCCGATGACCGCCTGCGTCACCGACTCCGTGCCGCCCTCTGGGCCGCCGCTCGGCAGGATCGACACCCTGCCCGTCGCGAAGGCGCTCTCAACCGCCGCTTCGATGCGCGCCGCCGTCGCCTCCTGCCCGCAGTGCCGGAGCAGCAGCGCGCCGCTCAGGATCTGCGACACCGGGTTTGCGAGGTTCTTGCCGGCGATCATGGGTGCACTGCCATGGATCGGCTCGAAGTACGCGGCCTCGGCGCCGATGTTGCCCGACGGGCACATGCCGAGCCCGCCCACGGTGCCGGCCCCAAGGTCGCTCAGGATGTCGCCCAGGAAGTTCTCCATGACGAGCACGTCGAAGCGCTCGGGTTCGACGACGAGGGCGTGCGCCGCGGCGTCGGCGTAGAGGTGGTCGGCCTCGATGTCGGGGTACCGGGCGGCGACCTCATCGAACACGTCCCGGAACAGGGCGAAGCTGCGCAGCACGTTGCTCTTGTCGACGCAGGTCACCCGGCGCACGCCGTCGCGCGGGGCGCCGCGTCGCTGCCGCGCCTGCTCGAACGCGAAGCGCACGACCCGCTCGGTGCCGGCGCGTGTGATCAGCATCTGGTCGGATGCCGCGTGGTGGTTCCTGACGCCGGCGCCACGGGAGAGGTAGAGGCCCTCCGTGTTCTCGCGCACGATCACGTAGTCGATGGAACCGGGCTCGGAGCGCATGACGGTGCGCACGCCCGGCAGGAGGCGGATCGGGCGCACATTCGCGAAGGTGTCGAGCCCGATGCGGAGCAGCCCGCCGAGCAGTCCGCCCTCGGTGCCGTCGGGTTTCCGCACCTCGGGGAGACCCACCGGCCCCTTGAGCACGCCATCGGCCGCGCGGAGCCGGTCGAGTGCCCCGGGCAGCAGGGCGTCGCCGGTCTCCGCGTACACCGCGGCGCCGGCGGGCTCCTCGCGCAGCACCAGCTCGACGCCGTCGCGAGCGGATGCCTCGGTCATCACCGCGAGGGCGCTTTCGACCAGCTCGGGGCCGATCCCGTCGCCGGGGATCACGCTCACCTGCACGGTGGATCGGGCGGGGGTGCCGGGGTGCCCGGCGGAGCCGGCGTCGGTGGCTGGGATGCTCATTCGTGTCACTTCCTTGTCGACCATTGAGGCTGTCTCCATCAGTGTATACAGTTGAACACAGACATTTCGAGGAGGTACGGATGCCAACATCCCCCAGTTCCAGTGAGACAACCGAGCGCGTCGACGTCATCGTCGTCGGCGGCGGTAATGCCGGTTTCTCGGCCGCACATGCTGCTCGCCAGCGTGGCCGGTCGGTCGTCGTGCTCGAAAAGGGCGCGAAAGACATGTCCGGCGGCAACAGCTACTACACCGCCGGCGCCACGCGCTTCAACCACAACGGTCTCGACGACATCCGTGACTTCATCGAGCCCGACGAGCGCATTGCGGTCACCGAGGTTCCGCCGTACTCCCCGGAGGAGTATGCGGCCGACCTGGCAAAGGTGACCGGTGGCAAGAACGACCCCGACCTGACCGAGGTCATCGTGCGGGAGAGCCAGGACACCGTCCGCTGGCTGAACTCCCTGGGCCTCAAGTACCGGCTGATGTACGAGCGGCAGGCCTACGAACGCGCCGATGGCACCTACCTGTTCTGGGGTGGCCTGCACGTCGGAAACGTGGGCGGGGGCGAAGGCCTCATGGCCGACCACACCCGCGTCGCCGGTGAACTCGGCGTCGAGGTGCGGTACGGCGTCAACGTGACCGGGCTCGTCACCGACGGCGACACCGTCACCGGGGTGACCTACACCACCGCCGACGGCGCCGCCGGGCAGTTGAACGCCGACTCCGTCGTGCTCGCCGCGGGCGGATTCGAGACGAACCCGGAACTCCGCGAGGAGTACCTCGGCCAGGGCTGGGCCAACGCGAAGGTGCGCGGAACGCCGTACAACGACGGCTCCATGCTGGCCGCCGCCCTCGAGCTCGGCGCCCAGCGCGGCGGCGACTGGAGCACCTGCCACAGCGTGCAGTGGGACGCCTTCACGCCTCAGAACGAGAGCAACCGTGAGCTCACCAACCGCCTCACCCGGGGCGGCTACCCGCTCGGGATCATCGTGAACAAGGCCGGCAAGCGCTTCTGCGACGAGGGCTCCGACTTCCGCAACTACACCTACGCGAAACTCGGCAGGGAGATCCTCAAGCAGGAGGGATCCGTCGCGTGGCAGGTGTTCGACGCCACGAAGCGGCCGATGCTGCGCAGCGAGGAATATGACATGCCGGGCATCTCGGTCGAGACGGCTGACACCATCGAGGAACTCGCCGGGAAGATCGGGGTGGACAAAGAGGCCCTCGCCGCCACGATCCGCGAGTTCAATGCGTCCATCGACCTCAGCATCCCCTGGGATCCCACCATCAAGGACGGCCGGGTGGCGCACGTCGAACCGCCCAAGAGCAACTGGGCCGATCCCCTCGAGCAGGGACCGTTCTACGCCTTCGCCGTCACCTGCGGCATCACGTTCACCTTCGGGGGACTGAAGGCCGACACGTACGGCCGGGTGCTGAACGCGGCCGGTGAGCCGATCCCCGGCCTCCTGGTGTGCGGCGAGATGCTCGGCGGCCTGTTCAGCGAGAACTACCCCGGCGGCAGCGGCCTCGCCGCGGGAATGGTGTTCGGCCGTCGCGCCGGTAGCATCGCCTGAGTGGCCGGGAGGCGGAATCGCCCGCCTCCCAGCACGCGAGTGAGCACTTTCTGCGGTTATGGATGCGCTATTCCCGCAGAAACTGCTCACTCGCGCCGGTCGCGAACGACGATGAGGACAGTGCTGTGAGTGGAGAGAACGCAAGCCCGGAGCGGGTGGACGGCGAGACGATCTTCGCCGTGCTCCGCCGCGAGATCCTGACGGGCGTGCACCCGCCCGGTGCGGCGTTCCGCGAGGTGAGCCTGTCGGAGCGGTTCGGCGTGTCACGCACCCCGGTGCGGGAGGCGCTGGGCCGGCTCCAGCACGAGCGCCTCCTGGAGCGTGCCACCCGCGGACTGCAGGTGCCGCACCTCGACCCGCAGGAGGTCATCCAGATCTACGATCTCCGCATCATGCTCGAGGAAGAGGCGGCGGGGCAGGCGGCGCAGAACCGCCGCTCTGCCGATCTCATGCGGCTGGAGGCGCTCATGGAGCGGGACCGGGCGCTCGTGGACCCCGACAACCAGGCGCAGATCAGCACGAACCTGGAGTTCCACGCCGCCTTCTGGGCGGCCGCCCACAACCGGGTGTTGGAAGACCTTCTCGGCAGGCTTTCCACGCACTCCGTCCACGCCCCGCACTCGACCTTGTCGGTCGGTCACCGGTGGGACGACGCCCTCGACGAGCACGGGGCGCTCGTGGACGCCATCCGGAATCGCGACGTGCAGGCCGCGCGGGACATCGCGCGCAGGCACATGGAAACCGCGCGCACGCTTCGCCTGCAATTGCTGCGTGACGCGGCGGTATCCGCTGTCTAGTCGCTGAGGCCGTCGCCGGGCAGGAGTCGCAGCGCGGCGAGCGTCTCCTCGTGCAGCAGGCCGTTGGTCGCCAGCGCGCTGCCGTGCCACGGGCCGGCGGCGCCGTCGACCGATGTGAACAGTCCGCCCGCCTCCTCGACGATGGGCACCAGCGCGGCCATGTCGTAGGGCTTGAGGTCGAACTCGCCCACAATATCGACGAGACCCTCGGCCAGCAGCATGTACGGCCACATGTCGCCGTAGGCGCGGTCGCGCCACACCCGCCGGCTGAGGTCGATCACCTGGTCGAGGTAGCCGGCGTCGTCCCATTGGCGGATGCTCTGGAAACTGAGCGAGGCATCCGCCAGGTCGGCGACACCCGAGACGGCGATCCGGCGGGGCTCGCCGCCGGACTCCTGCAGCCACGCTCCGCCGCCCGTTCGTGCCCACCAGCGCTTGCCGAGGGCGGGTGCGCTCACGACGCCGGCGACGGGGACGCCGTCGAGGGCGAGGGCGATGAGCGTTCCCCAGACGGGCACGCCGCGAAGGAAGTTCGCCGTACCGTCGATGGGGTCGATGATCCACTGGCGGCGGGCGTCACCGGTGGTCCCGAACTCCTCGCCGTAGAAGGCGTCGTCGGGGCGGTGCTCGGCCACAAGAGCCTTGATCGCCTGCTCGACCGCCCGGTCGGCGTCGGTCACGGGGCTGCGGTCCGGCTTCGTCGCCACCTCCAGGTCGAGCGCCCGGAAGCGGTGTGCCGAGATCGCATCGGCGGCATCGGCGAGCCGCAAAGCGAGGTCGAGGTCGTCGTCAAGGGAGAATTCAGGGGAGTGGGCCACGGTCCAAGGATACTGAGTGGCCCTGGCGTAAAGGCAGATGCCTCGATTGGCATGAGAGCCGCCGGTGATGTTAGTCTTGGTCGTCGGTTCGGGTCGGAAGATCTGAAACCTTCGCACCTCTAGCTCAATTGGCAGAGCAACTGACTCTTAATCAGTGGGTTCCGGGTTCAAGTCCCGGGGGGTGCACCAAAGCCCCGGCAGATCTCGCCATCTGCCGGGGCTTTTTCATGCCTTGCGCGAAGGCTAGGCAGGATCGCCGATGGCGAAGCTCACGGCGCCCTCGGTGTCGACCTGGGCGTCGAGGACTTTGTCCGCGAGCGTGGCCGCGGCGTGCTCTTCGAGGAACACGCGGGCGCCGGCCTGCTCGACGACCTCGTCCTTGGGCTCGGGCGCTGCCACGAGCGCCAGGGCGAAGTCCATGCTGTCGGACTCCGTGGCGCTGATGCGCAGCCCGCCGGCGTCCGAGTCCGCCGCCTGACTGGCGATGGTCTTGACGATCGTGCGTGCATCTTCCGTGAGGGTGAGCATGAGTGCTCCTTCCGGTTGCTGGTCGAAGTCCCCCACCTTTCCGCACTCCGCGGGCACGTTCAAGGCGCGACTGCGGATTGTGTGCGGGTTCACACGTAATCGTGGCTCGCTGGCGCTCGATACCGACGAGTTCCTCGCGGTTCGCGATGCGCGGGCTGAACGCCAGTACGCGGGCTGAATTCAGCCCGCGTACTGGCGTTCGACCCGCGTGGCCGCGCCTGCCCCGAACTGGGGTCGTGGCACCAGGGATACCGCCGGTAACCTAGTGATCGGGCTGCCGTATATCTCTATTCGGGTTAGAGATGGACGGGAGACCCCAATACAAGTCAGGCCCCCGACCGCGTCCTCGTGACCGGCCGGGGGCCTTTCTCGTGCGAGCGGGTCAGGCCTTCCCCTCGGCCGACTTCCGCTCCGCCTTCGCCTTGCCCTCGGCGAGGTAGGCCAGCCGGTGCAGCGTCTCGACGTTGCGGGCGTGCACCATGCTCTCGCGCACGGCGCCGGGAACGAACCGGGCGGGGCCGGCGACCGTGTCCTCGATCATCCGCACCCTGCACCCGTTCTCCGTCTCGCGCACGTCGATGGTGACGTGCGCCTCGCCGACCGGCCACGCCCGCGCCTTCAACAGCGCGTGCCGGGGCGGATCCCACTCCAGCATCGACGTGGCGTCATTCAGCAGCACCGGCCAGACACCGAAGGAATGGTGCAACGCACTCGACGGAGCTGGCCACGCCTCGTCGACCCCGCGCATCCGTGATGCACCCACCACCCAGCCCGGGTAGAGCCATCCGTTGCCGAGCACCTCGAACACATGGCGCGGCTCGCACTCCATGGTGCGGTAATTGGTCGCCATCAGGTCATCCTTTCGAGCCGGGGGAGAGGTCGGGCCCGTCGGTCATGCCGTACTCGTGTCGCAGCGCCGACAGGGCGGCGCGCCAGCCGCAGAGCCCGTGCACGCCCGGGCCCGGAGGGGTGGACGACGAACAGAGGTAGACGCCGGGCAGCGGGGTCCGCCAGGGATCGGTGGAGAGCACCGGGCGCATCAGGAGCTGCTTCATGGTCACCTCGCCCGAGGCGATGTCTCCGCCCACATAGTTCGGGTCGTGGTTCTCAAGGTCGAGGGCGGTGCGGCTCGACGCCGCGAGAATCGTGTCGCGGAAACCGGGCGCGAAGCGCTCGATCTGTCGCGTGACGTGCTCCTGCTGGTCCACCCCCGAGTTCTGCGGCACGTGCGTGTACGCCCAGAGCACGTGCCGCCCCTCCGGCGCGCGACTGGGATCGAAGAGGGTCGGCTGCGACACCAGCACATACGGGTCATCGGCGTGCTTCCCGCGCGCCACCTGGTTCTCGGCGCGGGCGATCTCCGCCCGGGTGCCGCCCACGTGAACGGTGCCGGCGCTTCGGAGCTCGGGGTTCTGCCACGGCACCGGATCCGACAGCGCGTAGTCCACCTTCGCGACGGCATTGCCGTACCGGAACGAGCGGAGCATCTGGCGGTACCCGGGCGGCAGCTCTTCGCCCGCCATCCGCAGCAGGGCGCGCGGCGTGACGTCGAGGAGCACCACCCGGGCAGGAGGAAGCTCATCAAGACTCCTGATGTAGCTGTCCGTGACGATCTCGCCGCCGTGCGCGACCAGGTCGTCGGCGAGCGCCCCGATGATGGAGCCGCTCCCGCCCAGCGGCACCGGCCAGCCGACCGAATGGGCGAAGGTGGCGAGGGTGAGTCCGGCGCCCGCGGTGGCGAGGCTCGGCAGCGACCGGATGGAGTGCGCGAACACGCCGGTGAGCATCGCCGGCGCCACTTCCCGCGAGAACCGCAGGTTCCACAGCGGGCTGCCCTGTTCGAGCACCCGCAAACCGAAACGGATGAGGGTGGCCGGGTGCGCGGGGATCCGCAACAGCTGGTCGCCGGTGAGCTCGGCCACCTCGCGCGAGTGCTCCACCAGCGGGGTGAACAGGTTCCGCCACGCGGGCCCGTCCGCGCCGAGGCCCGCCACGGTGCGTTCCAGGTCGTGCCAGGCGATGCCGGCGTTGCCGCCGGGCAACGGATGCCCATAGGAGATGTCGGGGATGGCCAGCCCGATGCGTTCGGGCAGCCCGAACCGGCGGAAGAACTCCGACGCGAGCGCCATCGGGTGCACGGCCGAGCACACGTCGTGCAGGAATCCCGGGAGGGTGAGCTCGCGCGTGCTCGCGCCGCCGCCGATGTGCGATTCCTTCTCGTACACGCGCACGCTCAGGCCCGCGCGTGCCATGGTCACGGCCGCGGCGAGGCCGTTCGGGCCGGAGCCGACGACGATCGCGTCGACGTCGGTGCGGGCGGCCGTCATCCGCGGTCCAGCGCACGCAGCTTGTCGAGGAGCGGCCCTGCCGCCTGGGCCAGGAAGTCGTCCTGTCCCTCGTCGCCCACCTGGACGATCGCGATGTCGGTGTAGCCGGCCTCGATGAACGCCCTGGCGCTCTCGGCCAGTTCATCGAGGTCCGGTCCGCACGCGAGGGACGAGGCGACGTCCTCCGGCCGGACGAATTGCGACGCCCCGGCGAAGGCCTCGGGTGTGGGCAGGTTCGCGTTGACCGGCCAGCCGCCCGAGAACCAGCGGAACTGCTCGTGCGCCCGCTCCACCGCCGCCTGCTTGTCGTGGCCCCAGCAGATCGGCAGTTGCCCGATGATGCGAGCGGATGCCCCGTCGTCGCCGTGGGCCAAGCGCCACGCGTCCACGAGCGCGCGGTCGGGGATCGTGGAGATGAAGTGGTCGGCCAGCGGCGCGAACTGGGTGACCGACTTCGGCCCGGAGACCGCGATCCCGATGGGGACGCCGTCGTCCGGGAGATCCCAGATCTTCGCCGAGTCGACGCGGAAGTACTCGCCCTCCCAGGTCACGGTGTCACCGGAGTGCAGTTCACGGATGATGCGCACCGCCTCCTCGAGCATGTCGTGGCGTGCGTCGACGGCCGGCCAGCCCTCGCCGACGGCGTGCTCGTTGAGGTTCTCGCCGGAACCGAGGCCGAGGATGAACCGGCCGTCGGCGAGCAGCTGCATCGTGGCCGCCTTCTGCGCGATCACCGCCGGGTGGTAGCGGACGGTCGGGCAGGTGACGTAGGTGGCGAGCTCCACGCGGCTGGTCGCCTGAGCGACGGCGCCGAGCACCGACCAGGCGTAGGGCGCATGCCCCTGCGACGACAGCCAGGGGGAGTAGTGGTCGCTGGAGACCTCGAAGTCGTACCCCGCGTTCTCCGCGGCGATCGCGTACCGCACCAGGTCCTTCGGCCCGCTCTGTTCGGTCATGAGGGTATAGCCGAATCGCGTCATGCTGCCACGCTGTCACCGGTCCTGCGCATCGTCAAGCCGTGCACGGCGCGGCAGCAGCGGTCAGTCGTCGAAGCCGCGGGCGGTGAGGGCCTCGCCGATCGCGTCCGCGGCGTACAGCGACCGCACCACCACCGGCACCGCGAGGGCGACGAGGGAGCGTTCCTGCCCGCGCGCCCGGCGCGCTTCGGCCACCTCCTTCACGATATCGGTGACGAGGGGAACACACCGGATCACGAGGGCGATGAGCAGCCCCACCCGGTCGGCGTCCACGAACCGGCCCCAGGGCCGGAGCAGAGCTTCGCAGGCCGCCAGCACACTGCTCACCGTGGTGGTGAGGGTGAAGAGCGCGGCGAGAGCCACCGCGATGATGAGCCGTGCGGCCATGAGACCGGCCTCCGGCCACCCGGCGAACAACGCCTGCAGGGGCACGGCGACGATCAGCAGCCAGAGCACCGGTGCCACCTGCCGCCAGGCGACGCCGAGCGGCACCCGGGCGAGGGCGAAGAGGGCGGCCAGGAGCGTGGAGGCGACCGCGACGGCGACCGGTCCGCGCATGAATGCGAGCAGGGACACGCCGACCGCGAGCAGCAGCAGCTTCAGCAGCGTGGGCGTACGGTGCACGACCGAGCGGCCCGGCAGGTAGAGCCCGATCACGGCAGTGCTCCTTTCATCGTCCGCGCCCTATTCAGGCCAGCAGCGCGTCGTAGGCGGCGAGGGCGACCGCCGGCGTCGCATCCGCTGCCACGCGGCCCTCGTCGATGACGATGACCCGGTCGAAGGCCGGCAGCAGCTCCAGCTGGTGCGTGACGACGATCACCTGCTGGGGCAGGCCCGCCAGCAGCGCGCCGATCCGGCGGCCGTTGCGGGCGTCGAGCAGGGTTGTCGGCTCGTCGGCCACGACGATGGCCGGCTCGGCGACCAGCACCGCGGCGAGCGCCAGCAGCTGCTTCTGGCCGCCGGAGAGACGGTGCGACGGATGCTCCGCGTGGCCGGCGAGCCCGAACCGGTCCAGCGCGGCGTCGGTGCGAGTCGAGATCTCGGCGGCGCTCAGCCCTCGCCCGCGCAGGGTGAAGGCGACATCCTCCCGGACGGTCGGCATGACGATCTGGTTGTCGGGGTTGGTGAACACGAACCCCACCCGGCGGCGCACCTCGCGGCCGCGGCGTCCCACGTCCAGGCCGTCGACGGTGACGCGCCCGACGTCCGGAGTCACGAGGCCGTTGATCATCCGGGCGAGCGTGGACTTGCCGGAGCCGTTGGCGCCCACGATGCCGATCCGGTGCTCGGCCAGGCGCAGCGTGATGTCGCGGAGCACCTCGCGCTCGCCGAACGCGTGCGAGACCTGCGCGAACTCGACGACGCTCACGGGGTGAGGACGGCGGCCCTGTCGCGCCGGACACCGGGGATGAGGCCCGGGTAGGCCCGGTGCACCTGCCGCGCCACGAGCACGGTGATGACGACCTTGATCAGGTCGCCCGGAAGGAAGACGACGCAACCGGCGAACGCCGACCAGAGCGGCAGCCCCAGGTTGAGTGCCGTGACGGGAGCACCGACGAGGTACACCGCCACGACGCCGCCGAGGAAGGTCGCACCGAGCGCCGGCCAGAACGGATACCGCGGCAACAGCCGGGCGGTGAGCCAGCCGGTCACGGCGGCCCCGAGGAGCCAGCCGTACGGATACCCGGCTGCGGGCGACGTGGTGAACCAGACGATGCCGCCGCGACCCCCGGAGAGGAGCGGCAGGCCCGCCGCGGCCAGCGCGTCGAACAGGAGCACGGCGAGGAACCCCTTGCGGGCGCCGAGGATCGCTCCGGCCAGCATGACCCCGAGGGTCTGGAACGTGATCGGAACGGCCAGGCCGCCGATGCTCAGGCCGCCGGGCAGCCCGAGGGCGGCGATCAGTGCGGCGAAGATCGCGATCTGGGCGAGGTCGCGGGCCGTGAGCGAGCGGGGGCGCCGGGAAGAAGCTGCGGTCATGCTCACCAATTTAAAAGGTATGCCGGGCACGGCGCAGACGACGTCCTACAAAGAAACGCCGGGATCTCTGGACGGCGTCACTTCGCGACCGACTGCGTGGGGGACTGGCTGCCCGCGACGATCGCGTCGACGGCACGCACGAGTGCGAGGTGCGAGAAGGCCTGCGGCGTGTTGCCCGCCTGGTGCCCGCTGTGCACGTCGTATTCCTCCGAGAGCAGCCCCACGTCGTTGGGAAGCTCGGCGAGGCGGTCCATCAGCTTCTTGGCGTCGTCCATCCGTCCCGAGGTCGCATACTGCTCCACGAGCCAGTAGGAGCAGGCCAGGAACGGATGCTCGCCCGGCGGCAGGCCATCGACCGACGCATGCGTGATGTAGCGCATGAGCAGGCCGTCCCGCAGCAGGTCCTCCTCGATGGCGGCCACGGTCCCCAGCATCCGCGGGTCGTCGGGCTCGCAGTAGCCCACCTGGGGGAGCACCAGCAGCGACGCGTCCACCTGCTCGCTGCCGAAGAACTGGGTGTAGCTGTTGCGGGACACGCTGAACCCGCGGTCCTCGATGTCGCGTCGCACACGGTCGCGCATCGCTTCCCAGCGCTTCAAGGGTCCTTCCAGCCCGAACTCGGTGATGCCGCGCACCGCACGGTCGAAGGCCGCCCACACCATCACCCGGGAGTGGGTGAACTCGCGAGCCGGGCCGCGCATCTCCCACAGGCCCTGGTCGGGGCGGTGCCAGTTCTGTTCCAGGAAGGCCATCAGCGCACGCTGCAGCGGCCAGGAGAACTGGGTCTCCTCCACGCCGGCGACGCGTGCAGCGTGCAGGGCCACCATGACCTCCCCGATCACGTCGGACTGGAACTGGGCGACCGCGGCGTTCCCCACCCGCACGGGCGTGGAGTCCCGGTAGCCGGGAAGGCTCGGCAGCACGCGCTCCGGCAGGTAACGCTCGCCGGCCAGCCCGTACATGATCTGCACGTCGTTCGGGTCGCCGGCGATGGCGCGCAGCAGCCACAGCCGCCACTGCTCCGCCTCGTTCTCGTAGCCGTGCGAGAGCAGCACCTCGAGGGCGAGGGACGCGTCGCGGAGCCACACGTACCGGTAGTCCCAGTTGCGGTTGCCGCCGAAGCTCTCGGGCAGCGATGTCGTGGCGGCGGCCACGATGCCGCCGGTCGTCTCATGGGTGAGGGCGCGAAGCACCAGCATCGAGCGGATGACGTCGGAATAGTACGGGCCCTCGTGGCTGCAGGCCTTGGCCCACTTGTTCCACCATTCCTCCGTCTGCTCGAACGCCTTGTCGACATCCGTTGCCGAGGGCGTCGGCCGGTGGGAGGGATACCAGGTCATCTGGATGTCGACGCGGTCGCCGTCGGAGACGGTGAAGTCCGAGGTGTGACGGTGATCCGACGGCCGCAGGTGCGGGCCACGCACCACGATGGCGTCGGGGCCGGCGACGGCGATGAGGCCGTTCACCGGTTCGTCCTGCAACTGGCGCACCCATGGCACGGTGGACGCGTAGGAGAAACGGATGCGCAGGTCCTGCGTCATCTCCACCGAGCCGGAGACCCCGCGCACCAAGCGCACCAGGTCGGCGCGCCCGTCGCCGTGCGGCATGAAGTCGATGACTTCGGCGACGCCGGTCTCGGTCGTCCAGGTGGTCTTCAGGATGAAGGTGTCGCCGATGTATTCACGCTCGCACGTGGCGTCCAGGTCGGCGGGGCGCACCAGCCAGCGGCCGTGGTCCTCGTTGCCGAGGAGGGCCCCGAACAGCGAGGCGGAGTCGTAACGCGGAAGGCAGAGCCAATCGATACTGCCGTTGCGTCCGACCATGGCCCCGGAGTGGCAATCGCTGATGAGTGCATAGTCTTCGATGTTCAGTGCCATTCGTCCATACTTCCAGCTAGCGTCGGAATATGGACCAGACGATCTCAACTCTCTTGATTCTCGGAGCCAGCGGAGACTTGTCGTCCCGGTTGCTGCTGCCCGCCCTCGGCCAGCTCCTCACCAAGCAGCCCGGCTACGACGTGCACCTCGTCGGCTCGGGCATCGAAGACCTGGGTCCCGACGCGTGGAAGACGCTCGTCAGCACCGCGTTCGCGTCGACCGATTCCCAGGGCCCCGCCGTCGACTCCTTGCTGGCCGGCACCCACTACCAGCAGGCCGACGTCACGAAGGCCGACGATCTGACGACGCTGCTGGGGCTGTGCACCGGTGCCCCGGCGATCTACTTCGCCCTCCCGCCGGCGGTCACCGCTAAGGTCTGCGACGCGCTCTCCGAGATCGACCTGCCCGAGGGCACCCAGCTGGCGATGGAGAAGCCGTTCGGAACCGACGAACGGGGCGCACGGGAGCTGAACGCGCGCATCGCCCGGCTCGTGCCCGAGAACCAGGTGCATCGCGTCGACCACTTCCTCGGCCACTCCACCGTGTTCAACATACTGGGGCTGCGCTTCGCCAACCAGATCTTCGAGCCGGTCTGGGACAGCAACCACATCGAGAAGGTCGACATCGTGTTCGACGAGCAACTGGGACTCGAGGGGCGGGCGCGGTACTACGACCACGCCGGCGCTCTGGTCGACATGCTGCAGAGCCACCTGCTGCAGGTGCTGTCGATCGTGGCCATGGAACCGCCCGCCACCCTGGAGGCCGGTGACCTGCGCGACGCCAAGGGCATGGTGCTGCGTGCCACCCACGTCTACGACGACGACCCCGCCGCCCACAGCCGCCGCGCCCGCTACACGGCGGGATCCATCGCCGACCGCCACTTCGTCTCCTACGTCGACGAGCCCGGGGTCGACCCGGCGAACCACACCGAGACCCTCGCCGAGGTCACCGTGGGGATCGAGAACTGGCGCTGGGCCGGCGTGCCGTTCACGCTCCGCTCCGGGAAGGCACTCGGCGAACGCCGGCGGGAGGTCGTCATCACGTTCAAGCCCGCCGCCCACATCCCCACCGGCCTGACCGGCGCTAAGGAGCCGACGGTGCTGCGCATCTTCATCGGGCCCGACAAGATGTCGCTGGAACTCAACATCAACGGCCCGGGCGACCCGTACACGATCGAGCGCGTGAGCCTCGACGCCACGTTCGAGGCCGGCCAGTACCGGGCCTACGGCGAAGTGCTCGGGGGCATCCTCGCCGGCGATCCGTCCTTGTCGGTGCGCGGCGACACCGCGGAGCAGTGCTGGCGGATCGTGCAGCCCGTGCTCGACGCCTGGCGGGCCGACGAGGTGCCGCTCGACGAGTATGCGGCCGGCTCCGAGGGGCCGGCGAACTGGAACCGCGTGGGCTGAGCCTCAGGCGACCAGCCGGGTCTCCGCGCCGCGCACGGGGAGTTCGACGGGGTCGGTGACGGTGGCGCGGCGCGGGTCCGCCCAGACCGAGATCGGCGCGGGTTCCCAGGGGAGCGCGACCGGCTCCTGGATGTCCGCCGCGAGGGTTTCGCCGCGCAGCGCCGCCCTCTCGCGCTCCAGCAGCCCGGCCAGGTCCCGGGCGATCTCGCCGGCCTTCAGGTCGTGGAAGATCGTGTCGGTGTCGTCGCTCGAGCGGGGGACGAGCGTCCAGGCGCCCTGCGCACCGACGAGTTTCGAGAGGGCGCCCTGCAGCAGGTCGAGGGTTTCCTGGGCGGAGAGTTCAGGCGCGGGAACCGGAACGGCCGGAGCCTTGACGGCTGCGGCCACGTGACGTCGACGACCAAACACGGCAGGCCCCTTTCGAACCGGAAAACGAGATGTGTTTCCCGAGTCTGGGGCACGGCAGGGTGAACGCCGACGGGACACGCCGAAGATTCAAGTTAAGAATGAAGCTTAAGCTTCTCGTGCTCGTCGTTGCGCTCCCGCGCGTCGATGATCACGGTGCCGATCGCCGTCGCCGTGCTGAGGGCCCAGCCGAGCCAGAGCAGGAGCAGTCTCCAGTCGCGAGGCCCGGTGCGCGTGGCGCGCACGGCATTCCATCCCCCCGAGACCACGCCGATCATCGCACTGCTGAACACAAATTTGCGCATGCCTGTCCTCCCGCCCCCACGCTACCCCCGACACCCCCTTTCGCCAGTGCGGGCCAACTGCCGCCTTGGGGAACGAGAGGCGGCCGAAAGGCCGCACTCGCGCGGTACTCCTCCCGTGGTCATTTTCGCGAGTGCGGGTGAAGTGCCGCCTTGGGGAACGACGGGCGGCCGAAAGGCCGCACTCGTGGGCGGGGCGGGGGGCGGGGCGCGGCGCCGGGGGGCGGGGAGGCTGGGAGGACGCTGGGGAACTGACCGATCGGACAAAGTCTGACCGATCGGTCAATTAGACTTTCGCTGTGATTGCGAACAGTACTGACCGGCATCCGTTGCGGCACAACGCCGGGGACGACCTGCGCCTCATCGCCCTGCAGCAGTTCTCCTCGGTCGGCTTCGCCGGCGCGTCCCTCCAGCAGATCGCCGACGCGGCGGGCTACTCCAAGTCGAGCGTGCTCTACCACTTCGCCTCCAAGGAGGCCCTGCTCGAGGAAGCGCTCACCCCTGCCATCGCGCGCCTCAGGGAGATGGTGGACCAGCTGGCGGCAGACCCCGACCGAGTGCGCGCCCGGGCTCGATTCATCGACGACTTCATCGACTTCCTGCTGCAGTTCCGGCTCGAGGTGCACACCTTCATCAACCAGGGCCAGTCGCTGCGGCACGTCCCCGTCGTCGACCGGGCGCAGGGACTCATCGTGCGGCTGGCCGACGTGCTGTGCGACGAGACCGCCAGCATCGAGGATCGCCTTCGATTCGGCATCGCCCTCGGCGGCGCCGCCTACACGCTCGTCGCCGGCCTCACCTTCTTCAACGACGAGATCGCACCGGCAGCGGATGTCCGGCCGGCGCTCCGCGCGGTCGTCACCGAGCTCCTCGCGCCGGTCTCCGTCGCGGGTTCCTCCGCGCCCGGAACGGAGAACTGACCCATGGCCATCCTCCTGCAACGGCTCGGCCGGTTCGCCTTCCGCCGCGCCTGGCTCGTCATCGGCGTCTGGCTCGTCGTGCTCGCGGGCATCCTCGGCGGCGGCGCCGCCCTCGGCGGTCAGACCCAGGAGTCCTTCGCGATCCCCGGGACCGAATCCCAGGACACCATCGACAAGCTGGCCGAGGTGTTCCCTGCCGCGGGTGGCGCCCAGGTGCAGGCCGTGTACCGGGCGCCCGACGGGGCATCCGTCAGCGATCCCCGCTACAAAGACGCGATCGAGGAGATGGCCACCGCCCTACAGAAGGTGCCGGGCGTCGAGTCGGCGATCACGCCGTTCTCGCCATACGCGTCCGACGCGGTCTCCGACGACTCCTCGACGGCGTTCACCCAGGTGCAGCTGACGGGCGCGTCAACGGATGTCACACCCGAGACCCTGAAGGCGGTCACCGCGACGGCGTCCATCGGGGAAGCGGCGGGACTCACCGTGGCCTTCGGCGGCCAGGTCTTCCAGGACAACACCTTCGGCATCACGATCACAGAGGTCTTCGGCGTCGTCTTCGCCGGCGTCGTGCTCATCATCACCTTCGGCTCGCTGCTGGCCGCCGGCATGCCGCTCCTCATGGCGCTCATCGGGGTCGGGGTGGCCATCGGCGGCGTCACGGCCGTCTCCGCCTTCGCCACCGTCTCGAGCACGGCACCCATGCTCGCTCTCATGCTGGGCCTCGCGGTCGGCATCGACTACTCGCTGTTCATCCTCTCCCGGCATCGCCTTCAGCTGGCCCGCGGCATGGATGCGGAGGAATCCGCCGCCATCTCGGTCGCGACAGCGGGAGGAGCGGTCGTCTTCGCCGGGCTCACCGTGATCATCGCCCTGCTCGGGCTTCTCGTCGTCGGCATCCCGTTCCTCTCGGTGATGGGGGTCGCCGCCGCGTTCGCCGTGCTCGTCGCGATGCTCGTCGCCCTCACCCTGCTCCCGGCCGTCCTCGGCCTGCTCGGGAGCCGGCTGGCACCGCGGCCGGGCAGCCGCACGTTCCGCCGGGCCGTCGCGGGCGATGCCGGCAGCCCGACGCTCGGCCGGCGCTGGGTCGGCCTCGTCCTCAGGGCGCCCGCGGTCGCGGTCGTCGCGGTCGTCGCCGTCCTCGCCGTCCTGGCCGTCCCGGCGCTCAGCCTCGATCTGAACCTTCCCGACGGTGCGAGCGAGCCGGCAGGGTCCACCCAGCGCCAGGCCTTCGAGATGATCGAGGACGGCTTCGGGCCCGGCTACAACGGGCCGCTCATCGTGGCCGTCGACATCACCCAGACCACCGACATCGTCGCCGACCTCGCCGGCATCCGCACCGAGCTGCAGCAACTCCCGGACGTGGCCTACGTGGGCAAGGGGTTGCCGAACGAGACCGTCGACACGGCCATCATCCAGGTCATGCCGGAGAGCGCGCCGAACGCGGCCGAGACGAAACAGCTCGTGCAGTCCATCCGCGATCTCGCGCCCGGCATCGAGGCCGAGTTCGGCACCCCGATCGCCGTCACCGGTGCCACCGCCGTTTCGATCGACATCTCGAACCGGCTGAGCAACGCGCTGATCCCGTTCGCCCTCATCGTGGTCGGCCTGTCGATCATCCTGCTGATGATGGTCTTCCGCTCGGTCTTCGTGCCGGTCAAGGCCGCGGTCGGGTTCCTCCTCTCGGTGTTCGCGTCTCTCGGCGCGACGGTCGCCATCTTCCAGTGGGGCTGGTTCGCGGATGCCCTCGGCGTGGAGCCCGGCCCCATCCTCAGCTTCCTGCCGATCCTGCTCATGGCCGTCCTGTTCGGCCTGGCCATGGACTACGAGGTCTTCCTCGTCTCCGGCATGCGGGAGGAATTCGTGAAGACCGGCCGGCCGCGACAGGCCATCACCGGCGGCTTCACGCACGCGGCGCGGGTCGTCACCGCCGCCGCCCTCATCATGTTCTTCGTCTTCTTCGCGTTCGTCCCCGAAGGGTCCGACGTGATCAAGGGCATCGCCTTCGCCCTCGCCGTCGGCGTCTTCCTCGACGCCTTCCTGGTGCGCATGACCCTGGTGCCCGGCGCCATGGCGTTGGCCGGCCGTGCTGCGTGGTGGCTGCCGCCGTTCCTCGCGCGCGTCCTCCCCAACGTGGACATCGAGGGCGAAGGGCTGCGCGATCACCTGGCTGCCCGCGAATGGGCCGGGGAACAGGGGCTGGCCATCACGGCCGACGCCCTCGTGGCCGGCTCGCCGGCGCACCCCATCGGCCCCATCGACGTCCGGGTGCCGCGCGGCGGACTGGTCTTCCTCACCGGCCCGGTCGCCGAGCGCAGGGCGCTCGCCGCCACCCTGTCCGGCCGCCTCGACCCGGTGTCCGGGCGCCTCCAGGTGCACGGCATCCCGCTCCCGTCCGAGCGGTCCCGTGCCCTCGGCGCCGTCGCGCTCTGCCAGGTCGCCGGAGTCCACGAAGAGGTGCAGTCGGCGACCGTCGCCGACGTGATCGCCGAGCGCCTCGCCCTGACGCTGCCCTGGTTCCGGAGCCGGGTGCGCGCGGGACAGATCGACGAGTGGGTGCGCCGCGTGCGTCACGCGCTGGAGACGGCGACCAAGGAGCATCCTGCCCTGACCGCCGCCACGCCGATCGCCTCGCTCGCACCACTCGAGCGCGCCGCCGTCCGCGCCGCCGCCGCGCTCGCCGAGAAGCCTGCCGTCGTCGTGGTCGACCTGGGCGAAGAACGCGCCGAACGGCGCGTGGCCGGCGTCCTCGGCGCCCTGGCCCCGACAACCACCACGATCGTGCTGAGCGCCGCGGCCGTCGCCTCCACCGCCAAGAGCAGCACCGGCAGCCGCGACCTCCGCCGCATCCTGCTCGGCGCGGCGCCCCTCACCGACCCCGACCCGATCGACAGGAAGGCCGTGCTGTGATGAGCAACGGGCTGCACAGAATCACCGCAGGCACCCGGCGGAACGCGCTCACCGCGCTCGCCGTGGCCGGCCTCGTCGCCGTACCGCTCGCCGTCGCCGGGCTCTTCGCCGGCGCCTTCGGCAGCGCGAACGACCGCGTCGACACCATCCCCGCGATCGTCGTGAACAACGACGAGATGGTCAGCACCACCGGCGCCGACGGCGCCGAACAGAACGTGCTCGCCGGGCGGCAGCTGGTGACCCAGCTCACCGGTGGCGACGACGCCGGATTCGACTGGACCATCTCCAACACCGCGTCGGCCAGGCGGGCCCTGGCCGACGGCTCCGCCTACGCGGTCCTCACCATCCCCGAGGACTTCTCGGCGTCGATCACCTCGCTGTCGACCGCCACGCCCCGCCAGGCGAACATCGAGATCCGAACGGATGACGCCCACTCGTACCTCGCGGGCTCCACCGCCCAGGCACTCGGGCAGGCCATGTCCGGCGCCTTCGGCCGCGCGATCACCGAGCGGTACCTGGCCGGCTTCTACCGGCAGCTGGGCACCATGGGTACCTCGCTGCACGCGGCCGCCGACGGCGCAACGGATGTCGCCACCGGCGCCGGGGACCTGGCGAAGGGACTCGACACCCTCGCTTCGGGCGCCGGGTCGGCGGCCGCGGGAGCCGCCGACGCCGCATCGGGCGCGGCGTCCCTCTCCGGCGGTGTCGCCGACTACACCTCGGGCGTCGACACCCTGGCGGACGGTCTCGGCGATGCCGCGGACGGCGCGCGGGGCCTCGACCGGCTGGGCGACGGCTGGTCGCAGTACACCGACGGCGTCGGACAGGCGGCGGCCGGGTTCGAGGACCTCCGGTCGGCCATCCTGGCGGACCCCGCCAACAGCTCCTACGCGCAGTCCCTCGCCGGCTTCCAGGACACCCTCGACACCCTCGCCGAGCAGGGCCGGACCCTGAGCGGCCAGACCGACGGCGCCCTCGGATCGGTCCAGGACGGCATCGCGCAGGGTGCGGCGGGCGCGAACGCCCTCTCCGACCAGTCGGCCGCGCTGCGCACCGGCGCATCGGACCTCGCCGCCGGTGTGTCCACACTCTCGGGTGGGGTGACGAAGCTCGCCTCCGGCACGTCGCAATCCGCCGCCGGCGCCCACAGGCTGAGCGATGGGGCCCGAAAACTGGCCACGGGCCTCGGCTCCGGCGCCGACCAGGCCGACGCCGCGGGCGACCAGGATCCCGCGGCCACCGCGCACATCGTGGCCGAACCGGTGACCGTGAGCACGAGCCGCGCGAACGCCATCGACGGCATCGGTCCCGTCATCGGCATGCTGGCCGTGCCGATCTCACTCTGGATCGGCGCCCTCGTGATCTTCCTCTTCCTCCGGCCGGTGACGGCGCTGGGGCTGGCCTCCACCGCTCCCACCCTTCGGCTGGTGCTTCGCGGACTCTGGCGCACCGGCGGGATCGTCGCCGGCCAGGCGGTCGTCGTCGTCGCCCTGCTGCACGGCACGCTCGGCGTGCACTGGTCACTGCTGCCGGCCACCCTCGCCTTCGGGCTGCTGACCGCCCTCGCCTTCACGAGCGTGCACTACCTGCTGGCCGTCGGACTCGGCCGGGCCGGGGTGGTGGTCTCGCTGGTGCTGCTCGCACTGCAGCTCACCTCCGCCGGCGGTCTCTACCCGATCGAGGTCGTCGCGGGACCGTTCCGGGCGGCCAGCCCGTTCCTGCCGCTCACCTGGGCCGTGCAGGGCATGCAGGGGATCGTGTCCGGTGGGCACGGGGTCGGCGCGGCGGTGACCGCGCTGTTCCTGTTCGCGGTGGCCGCGGCCGCTCTGTCGCTGGGGATCGTCTCGGCCAGGCGCCGGGAAGTGCCGTGGAGGCCAGCTGTTATCCTGAAAAACGTGTGACAGCCGCACAGTGCCGGCCGCATCGGCCAGCCGTATCGGAACGGAGGAACCATCAGTACTCCCACCCCATCCCGTCGATCCGGGCAGCAGACCGGCCGTTATTCGCTCGTCGTGGTCTCGAATCGGCTGCCCGTGGACTTCGAGGTCGGACCTGACGGGGCCGAGAGCTGGACCACCTCGCCCGGCGGACTGGTCACCGCGCTCGAACCGCTCATGCGGGCCTCCGACGGCGCCTGGGTGGGCTGGCCGGGCGTCGCCGACCGGAGTTTCGAGCCGTTCGAGAACGACGGCATCTCCATCGTCCCGGTCCGGCTGAGCAAGCAGGACATCGAGCGCTACTACGAGGGCTTCTCCAACGACACGCTCTGGCCGCTCTACCACGACGTCATCTCCCCGCCCAGCTACCACCGCGAGTGGTGGGACTCCTACGTCGCCGTCAACCGTCGGTTCGCGCAGGCAGCCGCCGACGTGGCCGCCACGGGGGCGACCGTCTGGGTGCAGGACTACCAGCTGCAGCTGGTGCCGCGCATGCTCCGGGAAGCGCGGCCTGACCTCGTCATCGGCTTCTTCAACCACATCCCCTTCCCGCCGTACGGCATCTACTCCCAATTGCCCTGGCGCAAGCAGATCATCGACGGGCTCCTGGGCGCCGACCTCATCGGCTTCCAGCGCTCCGCCGACGCCAGCAACTTCTCCAGCGCCGTTCGCCGGCTCTTCGGCTTCACCACGCGCGGCATGGCCATCGACGTTCCCGACGGTGACCTCGGCCGCACCCGCCGGGTCATCGCCAAGCCCTTCCCGATCTCCATCGATGCCGCCAGCTTCGAGGAGCTCGCCCGGCGACCCGAGATCCAGGCGCGGGCGAAGCAGATCCGGGAGGACCTCGGCAACCCGAAGAAGATCATGCTCGGCGTCGACCGCCTCGACTACACCAAGGGCATCGGGCACCGCATCAAGGCGTACGGCGAGCTGCTGCGCGACGGCCGCCTCGCCGTCGACGACGTGGTGCTGGTGCAGGTCGCGAGCCCGTCCCGGGAACGGGTGGGCGCATACATGGCCCTGCGCGACGAGATCGAGCTCATGGTGGGCCGGCTGAACGGCGACTACTCGACCATCAGCCACGCCGCCATCAGCTACCACCACCACGGCTACCCCCGCGAGGAGATGGTGGCCCTGTACCTCGCGTCCGACATCATGCTGGTGACCGCGCTGCGCGACGGCATGAACCTCGTGGCCAAGGAGTATGTGGCGGTCCGGTTCGACAACGACGGCGTGCTCGTGCTGAGCGAGTTCGCCGGGGCCGCGGACGAACTGCGGAAAGCGGTACGCATCAACCCGCACGACATCGACGGCGTCAAGGACGCCATCATCGACGCCGTCGAGATGCCGCCCCGCGAACGGTCGAAGCGGATGCGCGCCCTTCGCCGAAAGGTCTTCGACAACGACGTCGCCGCCTGGTCGGCGAGCTTCCTGGAGACCCTGACCGGGGGAGCAGCCGTGCAACCGGGTGTTCCGGAGAACCTGGTGGCGGCGCTCCGCCGCCTGGCCCGGGCCGACACTCTCCTCGTGGCTCTCGACTTCGACGGGACCCTGGCACCCCATGTGGACCAGCCGGAGGACGCGCGGGCGGTCGAGGGTGTGCGGGAGGCCGTCGAGCGGCTTCTGCGCCAGGACGGCGTGCGCGTCGCGCTCGTCTCCGGCCGGGCCCTGGTGAGCCTCCGCCAGGTCGCCGAGCCGCCGGAGAAGGTGTTGCTCACCGGCTCCCACGGCGTGGAAGTGCAGCTGGACACCCCGGGGATCGAACTCAACCTCGCGCAGGCCGAGCGTGAACAGATCGAGACGCTCTCCCGCGTGCTCGAGCGCATCAGCGGCGGCGTGGCCGGGTCGTTCGTCGAACGCAAACCCGCCGGACTGGCCCTGCACACCCGGCTCGCCACGAGCGAGGAGGGCCGCGCCGCACAGCGTGAGGCCATGGAACAGGTGGGGGAGATCCTGCCGGGCATCACCGTGCGGGAGGGCAAGAACGTGCTCGAATTCTCAGTGCGTTCCGGTGACAAGGGTGAAGCCCTGGAGCAGTTGCGACGGCACGCCCGTGCCGACGCGGTGCTCTACGCCGGGGACGACGTGACCGACGAGGACGGCTTCGCCGTGCTGAACGACAACGATCTCGGCCTCAAGGTCGGGCCCGGCGCATCGCTCGCCGGGCACCGGGTGCGCGGGCCAGAAGAAGTCGCCCAGGTGCTGGCCCTGCTCGCCGACTTCCGGGGCATCGACCGCGCCGCCGACAGCACGGAGTGAGACAGCACCGTGCACGGAGCCGCCGGTCGTGCGTTCTAGACTCTTAGCATGCCTGAGATCGACATGAAACCCCGCAGCCGCGACGTCACCGACGGAATCGAAGCCACCACCTCCCGCGGAATGCTTCGCGCCGTGGGCATGGGTGACGCGGACTGGGACAAGCCGCAGATCGGCATCGCAAGCTCCTGGAACGAGATCACGCCCTGCAACCTCTCGCTCGACCGGCTCGCCCAGGCCTCCAAGGAAGGCGTGCACTCGGGCGGGGGATACCCCCTCCAGTTCGGCACCATCTCGGTCTCCGACGGCATCTCGATGGGCCACGAGGGCATGCACTTCTCGCTGGTCTCGCGTGAGGTCATCGCCGACTCCGTCGAGACCGTCATGATGGCCGAGCGCCTCGACGGCTCCGTGCTGCTGGCCGGCTGCGACAAGTCGCTCCCGGGAATGCTCATGGCCGCCGCGCGGCTCGACCTCGCATCCGTCTTCCTGTACGCGGGATCCATCGCGCCGGGCTGGGTGAAGCTCTCCGACGGCACCGAGAAGGACATCACGATCATCGACTCCTTCGAGGCGGTCGGAGCGGTGAAGGCCGGCCGTATGAGCGTCGAGGACGCCAAGCGCATCGAGTGTGCCTTCGCCCCGGGTGAGGGCGCCTGTGGCGGTATGTACACCGCCAACACCATGGCGAGCGTCGCGGAGGCCCTCGGCATGAGCCTCCCCGGGTCGGCGTCGCCCGCCTCCGCCGACCGCCGCCGCGACTACTACGCCCACCGCTCGGGCGAGGCCGTCGTCAACATGCTGCGCCTCGGCATCACCGCGCGCGACATCCTCACCCCGAAGGCCTTCGAGAACGCCATCGCCGTCGCCATGGCCTTCGGCGGCTCCACCAACGTGATCCTGCACCTGCTCGCCATCGCCAACGAGGCCGAGGTCGAACTGACCCTCGACGACTTCAACCGCATCGGCAGCAAGGTCCCGCACATCGGTGACCTGAAGCCGTTCGGCAACTACGTCATGAACGACGTCGACCGGCACGGCGGCGTTCCCACCGTCATGAAGGCCCTCCTCGACGCCGGCCTCCTGCACGGCGACGCGCTCACCGTGACCGGCAAGACCGTGGCCGAGAACCTGGCCGAGATCAACCCGCCGGCACTCGACGGCGAGGTGCTGCACACCCTCGACGACCCGATCCACCAGAGCGGCGGGCTCACCGTGCTGAAGGGCACGCTCGCGCCGGAAGGGGCCGTCGTCAAGACCGCCGGATTCGACGCCGCCGTGTTCGAGGGCCCCGCCCGCGTGTTCGAGCGCGAACGCGCCGCCATGGACGCGCTCACCGAGGGCCGCATCCAGAAGGGCGACGTCGTCGTCATCCGTTACGAAGGCCCCAAGGGCGGCCCCGGCATGCGCGAGATGCTCGCCGTGACGGCCGCCATCAAGGGCGCGGGGCTCGGCAGTGATGTACTACTATTGACGGACGGTCGATTCTCAGGCGGCACAACCGGACTGTGCATCGGCCACGTAGCACCCGAAGCGACGGACGCAGGTCCGATCGCCTTCGTGCGCGATGGTGATCTGATACGGGTCGATATCGCAGCTCGCTCGCTTGACCTACTTGTCGACGACGCAGAGCTGGCCGCCCGCCGAGAAGGCTGGGCCCCTCTTCCCCCGCGCTATACCCGCGGCGTCCTGGCCAAGTACGCCAAGCTCGTGCGTTCGGCCGCCCACGGCGCCGTCACAGGATAAGCGCGCCCACCATCCGTTTCAACGTAGGGAAGCACCGTCCATGACCACGGAACAGACCCCCGTGCCCACCCCGTCCAGTCCATCGTCCGACCAGCCCGAGATCCTCACCGGGTCGGGCGCCATCCTGCGGTCCCTCGAGAACCTCGGCGTCACCGACGTCTTCGGCATCCCCGGCGGCGCCGTCATCCCGTTCTACGACGAGATCATGGCGCAGGATGCCGTGCGCCACATCTTGGTGCGCCACGAGCAGGGCGCCGGCCACGCCGCCGAAGGCTATGCGGCCGCATCGGGACGCGTCGGCGTCGCCATCGCGACCTCCGGCCCCGGGGCGACGAACCTGGTCACCGCCATCGCCGACGCCTACATGGACTCCGTGCCGATGCTGGCCATCACCGGCCAGGTGTTCTCCACCCTCATGGGCACGGATGCCTTCCAGGAGGCCGACATCGTCGGCATCACCATGCCGATCACCAAGCACTCCTTCCTCGTCAAGCGCGCCGAAGACATCCCCGCCGCGATCGCCTCGGCGCACCACATCGCCTCCACCGGGCGTCCCGGCCCCGTGCTCGTGGACATCACCAAGGACGCGCAGCAGAACTCGGCACCCTTCATCTGGCCGCCGAAGCTCGACCTGCCCGGCTACCGGCCGATCACGAAGGCGCACGGCAAGCAGGTGCAGGCGGCGGCGAACCTGCTGGCCACGGCCCGCAAGCCCGTCTTCTACGTCGGCGGCGGCGTCATCCGCTCGCACGCCTCGGCCGAACTGCTCGAACTCGCCGAGGCCAGCGGCGTGCCCGTCGTCACGACGCTGATGGCGCGCGGCGCCTTCCCCGATTCGCACACCCAGCACCTGGGGATGCCCGGCATGCACGGGTCGGTGCCCGCCGTGCTCGCGCTGCAGGAGAGCGACCTCATCGTCTCGCTCGGCGCGCGCTTCGACGACCGCGTCACCGGCAAGGTGTCGGAGTTCGCACCCCACGCGGCCATCGTGCACGTCGACGTCGACCCGGCGGAGATCTCGAAGATCCGCACGGCCGATGTGCCCATCGTCGGTGATGCCAAGGACGTCATCGCTGACCTCATCGTCGCCTTCCGCGAGGCCACGGGAGGCACCGCCCCCGACCTGTCGGAGTGGTGGACGTACCTCGATGGCCTCCGCACCCAGTTCCCGCTGGGCTTCACCGAACCGACCGACGGCCTGCTCTCGCCCCAGTACGTCATCCAGCGCATCGGCGAACTCACCGGCCCGGAGGCCGTGTACGCCGCCGGTGTCGGGCAGCACCAGATGTGGTCGGCGCAGTTCATCAAGTACGAGCGCCCCAACTCCTGGCTGAACTCCGGCGGCGCCGGCACCATGGGGTACTCCGTGCCCGCCGCCATGGGGGCGAAGGTGGCCGAGCCGGACCGGGTGGTCTGGGCGATCGACGGCGACGGATGCTTCCAGATGACCAACCAGGAACTGGCCACCTGCGTGATCAACAAGATCCCGATCAAGGTCGCGATCATCAACAACTCGTCGCTCGGCATGGTCCGGCAGTGGCAGACGCTTTTCTACGACGGCCGTCACTCGTTCACCGACCTGAACACCGGGCACGACACGGCGATGATCCCCGACTTCGTGAAGCTCGCCGATGCCTACGGCGCGCTGGGCATCCGGGTGAAGACCCGTGACGAGGTCGACGCCGCCATCACGAAGGCGCTCGAGACGAACGACCGTCCGGTCGTCATCGACTTCATCGTGAGCCGCGACGCCATGGTGTGGCCGATGGTGCCACAGGGAGTGAGCAACAGCTTCGTGCAGTATGCCAAAGACCACGCCCCGACCTGGGGAGAGGAGTAAGCCATGAGCACGCATGTCCTGAGCCTCCTCGTCGAGGACAAGCCCGGCCTCTTGACCCGCGTCGCCGGCCTGTTCGCGCGCCGCGGCTTCAACATCGAGAGCCTGGCCGTCGGGCACAGCGAGATCGAGGGCCTCTCCCGCATCACGGTCGTCGTCGACGTGGAGGAGTTCCCGCTCGAGCAGGTCACCAAGCAGCTCAACAAGCTGATCAACGTGATCAAGATCGTGGAACTCGACCCCGGCCAGTCCGTGCACCGCGAGCACCTGCTGGTCAAGGTGCGCGTCGACAACACCACCCGGTCGCACGTGCTCGAAGCCGTGTCGCTGTTCCGCGCGCGCGTCGTCGACGTGGCCACCGACGCCCTCGTCGTCGAGGTCACCGGCGATTCCGGGAAGATCCAGGCGCTGCTTCGGGTGCTGGAGCCCTACGGGATCAAGGAGATCGCCCAGTCGGGTCTCCTCGCGATCGGCCGGGGTTCCAAGTCCATCACCGACCGCGTTTTCAAGAGCTGAAACGTCCACAACAACAACTAGGAGAGAACACCTCGTGGCAGAGATCTACTATGACAAAGACGCCGACCTGTCCATCATCCAGGGCAAGAAGGTCGCCGTCATCGGCTACGGCTCGCAGGGTCACGCCCACGCGCAGAACCTTCGCGACTCCGGCGTCACCGTCGTCATCGGCCTGAAGGAGGGCTCCAAGTCGCGCGTCAAGGCCGAAGAGGCCGGCTTCACGGTGCAGACCCCGGCCGAGGCGTCCGCCTGGGCCGACGTCATCGTCATCCTGGCGCCCGACCAGGTGCAGCGTCACCTGTTCGCCGACGACGTCAAGCCCAACCTCGCCGAAGGCAAGGCGCTCGTCTTCGGGCACGGCTTCAACATCCGCTTCGGCTACATCGAGGCGCCCGAGGGCGTCGACGTGGTCATGGTTGCCCCGAAGGGGCCCGGCCACACCGTGCGCCGCGAGTACGAGGCCGGCCGCGGCGTGCCGGTCATCGTCGCCGTGGAGAAGGACGAGTCGGGCAACGCCTGGCCGCTCACCCTGAGCTACGCCAAGGCGATCGGCGGCCTGCGCGCCGGCGGCATCAAGACGACCTTCACCGAAGAGACCGAGACCGACCTGTTCGGTGAGCAGGCCGTGCTCTGCGGCGGTGCCTCGCAGCTCATCCAGTACGGCTTCGAAACGCTGACCGAGGCCGGCTACCAGCCCCAGGTCGCCTACTTCGAGGTGCTGCACGAGCTCAAGCTCATCGTCGACCTCATGTGGGAGGGCGGCATCGCCAAGCAGCGCTGGAGCATCTCGGACACGGCCGAGTACGGCGACTACGTCTCGGGCCCGCGCGTCATCGACCCGCACGTGAAGGAGAACATGAAGGCCGTCCTGGCCGACATCCAGAGCGGCGCATTCGCCGACCGCTTCATCAAGGACCAGGACGCGGGGGCCCCGGAGTTCCTGGCGCTCCGCAAGAAGGGCGAAGACCACCCGATCGAGGCGACCGGTCGCGAGCTGCGCAAGCTCTTCGCGTGGAACTCCTCCAACGACGACGACTACGTCGACGGCGAAGTCGCCCGCTGATCCGCTGAACACGACACGGCGGGACCAACCGATTCGGTTGGTCCCGCCGTTTCATGCGCGCGGCCGTCTTGTGAGCTGTCGCGCCTGCGGATCGCTAACCTAGGCAGTATGGCCACTGAACCGGACGACGACGCCCTCCGCTGGGCGGGCGACACCGATCCGACCCTTGACGCGCCGGTCGCCGGTGCGGCAGCGCGACCGCGAGAAGACCCGGAGCTCCCCGACGGCTGGAGCGTGCCGAAGCCGCGACGGGACCGTGCCGATCCCGTCGCCGTCACCGCACCGGCTGCCGGCTCGTTCGCGCTGGTCGGGATGGGGGTCGTCGCCGGCATCTACTTCCTCTACACGGTCGGCTGGTTCCTCAGTGCCTCCCGCGTGGGCAATCCGCTGGCCGACCCCGTCGGCGCCTTCATGTTCTCGCTCGGCGCCTGGCTCGCGGTGGCCGCGCCGCTGATCTGGTTCGGCGCGGTTGTCTGGCTCACCGACGAGCGGCCCCGCGCCAGGGCCGGCTGGCTGATCGCCGGTGTGGTGCTTCTCGTCCCGGTGCCGGTCATCCTCGGGGTCGGGGGAGTGTCATGAACGCCGACACACCGGCAGAACGCGTCACCCCCTTCTGGTTGACGGTGACGATCGCGGTCATCTTCGGCCTGTTCTACGCGTACGACGCCTGGGAGGCGGTCGGCAACCTCGTGGGGCTCAACCTGCAGGCGCAGAGCCTCGACACCCGGCTCAGCGGCTTCGGCTGGGGCGTGCTCATCGGCGGCATCGCGCTGCCCATCGTGGTCTACGCGGTGGCCTTCTGGCTCGGCCACAAGCGCTCCGCGACCGTGCAGGCCCTGCTGCTCCTGGCCGGGCTGGCGCTCGTCGCCGTGCTCGCGCTCGACATGTTCGTCGTGTTCGGACTCGGCCGCCTCATCGTCTGAGTCTTCAGGAGATCAGCGATCAGACGATCGCGAGCACGAGCAGCGCCATCAGCAGCAGCTGACCGGCGAGCCGCGGCAGCAGGGGCACCGCGACGCGGCCGAACCGTTTCGGGTGCCGCGCCGCGTACGCATTGGCCGGGAAGACGGCCACGAGGAAGACGACGAGGCACATGCCAGCGACGACCGCCGTCGGCGGCCACAGCAGGCCGATGCCGCCCGCGATCTCGCAGACCCCCGTGAGCACGACGAGGACCCGCGGGGTGAACAGCCCGGCCGAACGCAGCCCGGGCGGGATCATCGCCGACATGGTGCGCTTCACACCGGGAACGAAATGGGTGATCCCCATTCCGATGAACGCGAGGGCCAGAACGAGCCGCAGAACGAACTGGAGGATAAGGACCGTCATGCTGCTCATCGTTCCATTCTGCCGGGGTATCCCTTGCCGGGTTCCGCGACCCGGCACATGATGGAAGCCGGAGTACGAGGAGGCGGAATGTTCGAACGCGGCACGAAGATCGAGAAACTGCACGGCATCGACAGGATGGTCCGGAACGTGGAGACGGGCCGGTTCGAGCGCAGCCTCTCCGGACTGACCGCGGTGGGGGCGGTCGTCACGGCCGCCGAGATCTACTTCGAACACGACAGCGCCAGCTTCGGCAACAAGTGGATGTGGGCGCCCGTCATCCTCGGGCCGGTCGGGGCCGTGGCAGGAATCGCCGGCGTCGTGAGCAAGCCGCTCGCCAAGACGCTGCTCCCTCTCGCATCCGTCACCATCATCGCGAACGGGCTGCAGGGGACCTGGCTGCACGCCCGCGGGATCGCCCAGAAACCGGGCGGATGGCGCAACTGGCGCTACAACGTCGAGATGGGCCCGCCGCTTCTGGCCCCGTTGCTGGTCACGCTCGTCGGCGGCATGGGGGTGCTCGCGGCGATCCTGAGGCGGGAGAAATGAACCAGCTTCCGCTCGACCCCGCCGACGGAGGCGGCCGTTTCCCGGGATTCGACGTCATCGCCCAATCCGGCCATTGGGACCGGGCGACCCAGTCCGTGGTCGGCTCGCGGCTCGGCCTGCTCCCGCACGTGCGATTCTTCACACCCGAGGAGGAGGTTGTGGCGCGGGCCCTCTTCGACCAGATTCTCGACCAGCGGGAGGAACCGCGCGTGCCGGTGTTCAACATGGTGGACGTGCGACTCGCCGAGCAGCAGACCGACGGCTGGCACTACGAGAGCCTTCCCGCCGACGCGGAGGCGTGGCGACGATCACTCCGGGCCCTGAGCGACGACGCCGACGCCCGGCACGGCGTTGGCTTCGCCGACTGCGCCTGGGAGCAGCAGTCGGCGATCCTGGACGCCGTGCAGAAGCGCGGCGACGACGACTGGCACGGCTTCCCGGCGTCGCGGGTCTGGTCGTTGTGGACCCGCTACGCGTGCACGGCCTTCTACTCGCATCCGTGGGCCTGGAACGAGATCGGATTCGCCGGGCCCGCCTACCCGCGCGGTTACAAGAACATGGGCGTCGACCGGCTCGAACCCTTCGAGGTGCGCGATATCCGGCCCCATGACGACCCCGCGCGGCGGGACAGCTGATGGGCAGGGTCGAGGACCGCAATCAGTCTGCCTGGCTGCTGCTGCCCGATGGCTCCCGGCCGGAGCCGCGGCTGCGTGACCAGATGCGTCGCTTCGCCGACGACGATGAGGTCGACCTCGTCATCGTCGGCTGCGGCGCCGGGGGGTCGACGCTGCTGCAACGGATGGCGCGTGCGGGCTGGAAGGTCGTGGCGCTTGACGCCGGACCGTTCTGGGAGCCCGAGACCGACTGGGTCAGCGACGAGGCCGGATCGCACCACCTGTACTGGGAGGAGCCCCGGGTGATCGGAGGGTCCGACCCGGTTCCTCTCGGATCCAACAACTCCGGCCGCGGGGTGGGCGGTTCGATGGTGCACTACGCCGGCTACACCCCGCGCTTCCACCCGAGCGACTTCCACACCCGGTCGCTCGACGGCGTCGGTGCGGACTGGCCGTTCGCCTACGAGGACCTGAAGCCGTACTACAGCGACATCGAGAACGAACTGCCCGTCGCCGGTGAGGACTGGCCCTGGGGCGACCCGCACTCGTACCCGCAACGCCCGCACCCGGTCTCCGGGAACGGGGAGCTCTTCATGCGCGGCGCCGACGCCGAGGGCATCACCGCCAAGGTGGGGCCCGTGGCGATCAGCAACGGTCGATTCGGGCATCGGCCGCACTGCATCTACCGGGGCTTCTGCCTGCAGGGCTGCAAGGTCAACGCGAAGGCGTCGCCGCTGATCACCCACATCCCCGACGCCCTCGACCACGGCGCCGAGGTGCGCGCCGACTCCATGGTCAGCAGCATCGAGATCGATGAGCGCACCGGCCGCGCCACCGGCGTGCACTACATCCAGGACGGCCGGAGCCGTTTCCAGCGCGCTCGCATGGTCGCCATCGCCGGGTACTCCATCGAGACGCCCAGGCTGCTGCTGAACTCCACCTCGAAGCGGTTCCCCGACGGCCTCTGCAACGATTTCGACCAGGTCGGCCGGTACCTCATGGTGCAGGGTGCACCGCAGACCGCCGGCCGATTCGAGTCAGAGGTGCGCATGTGGAAGGGCCCGCCGCCGGAGGTCAGCACCGAGGACTTCTACGAGACCGATCCGTCCAAGCCGTACAAGCGCGGCTTCTCCATCCAGAGCGTCTCTCCGATGCCCATCGCCTGGGCCGAGCACGTCATGGCGCAGGGTCACTGGGGCGCCGCGCTCCGGCACTACATGAGCGACTACGTGCACTGGGCCTCCTACGGCGCACTGTGCGAGTTCCTGCCGCAGCCCGACAACCGGGTGACCCTCGCCGAGGAGACCGACCGCCACGGACTGCGCGTCGCGAAGTTCGACTATTCGCAGTGCGACAACGACCGGCAGCTGCTGGCCGCGGCGCAGGGCGTGATGGAGCGCATCCTCACCGCGGCGGGCGCCAGCGAGGTCATCACCATCCAGCGGTTCGCGCACCTGGTCGGCGGCGCACGCATGGCGGACAACGAGCGCGACGGCGTGGTCGACGGCGACGGCGTGACCTTCGCCGTCCCCAACCTGCTGATCACCGACGGCAGCGTGCTCCCCACGCAGGGGAGCGCCAACCCGGCGCTGACGATCATGGCCGTCGCCGCCCGCGCGGCCGACCGCCTCATCCGCCGGAAAGGCTGACAGGCACGAAGGAAGGCCCCACGATGACGACACTGCACCACGACACGGTCATCGACACGGTGGACGCCCGCGCGTACACCGTGCCCACCGACGCCCCCGAGGCCGACGGCACCATCGCGTGGAACTCCACGACGATGGTGCTGGTGCGCGTGAGATCCGGTGACACGGTGGGCACCGGCTGGAGCTACGCGCCCCAGTCCTGCGCAGTCATGGTGACCGAAACGCTTGAGCGCTGGCTCACCGGGCAGAACGCCATGGACATCGGCGCCCGGTTCGACGCCATGGTGAAAGGGGTGCGGAACGACGCCCGGCAGGGAGCCTTCGGGTACGCCATCTCAGCGGTCGACACCGCCCTGTGGGACCTGAAGGCACGCCTGCTCGGGCTGCCCCTGTTCCGGCTGCTGGGCGCGGTGCGGCCCGACGTGCCGGTCTACGGCAGCGGCGGGTTCACCACCTACTCCGAAAGGCAGCTCGCCGACCAGCTCGGCGGCTGGGTGCACGGGCAGCGGATACCGCGGGTGAAGATCAAGATCGGCCAGTCCTGGGGGCAGGACGCCCGGCGGGACCTGGACCGCATCGGCCAGGCCCGGGCGGTCATCGGCCCCGACGCGGAACTGTTCGTCGACGCGAACGGCGCGTACACCCGCAAGCAGGCGATCCGCGTGCTTCGGGCGGCCAGCGCGCACGACGTGCAGTGGTTCGAGGAGCCGGTGTCGTCCGATGACCTGGACGGCCTGCGCGAGGTGCGCGACGCGGTGGACGCCGACGTGGCAGCGGGGGAGTACGGGTTCGACCTCACCTACTTCCGCCGGATGTGCCAGGCCCAGGCCGTGGACTGCCTGCAGGTGGATGCCACCCGCTGCGGGGGCATCACCGAGTGGCAGCGGGCGGCGGCCGTCGCCGGGTCGTTCGGGCTCCAGGTTTCGGCGCACTGCGCCCCGCACGTGCACGCGCATGTCGCGGCCGCGACACCCAACCTGCGGCACATCGAGTGGTTCCACGACCACGTGCGCATCGAGGACATGTTCTTCGACGGCACCCTCGACCCGCAGGGCGGCACGGTGAGCCCCGACCCGACGGCACCCGGGAGCGGGCTCGACTTCCGGGAACCGGACGCCGAGCCCTTCCGGGTGCGCTGAGCCGGCCCGGCTACCGCTCCTTCTCGTCGTCGTCGTGCCCGATGTGGAGTGCGCCCTTGACGCGCTCCACGCCCTCGGAGACGAGGGCCTCCGCCGAGTCGCGCACGACGCCCAGGGTGAACGGGTCCTTCTTCAGCAGCGCCTCGGCGGTGTTCTTGGCGAACTCGAAGGTGATGTGCGGCGGAAGCGGCGGCACGTTCTTGCTGGTGTGGGCGTCGATCAGGGTGATGCCGCGGGTGGCGAACGCCGTGTCCCACGCCGCCGCCACGTCGTCGTCGCTCGTGACCCGGATGCCCGTGAAACCGAGGAGCTCCGCCCATCCCGCATAGTCGACCGATTCGACGTCCTGGGAGGTCTCCCATACCGGGTTCGCGTCTTCCGTTCGCATCTCCCACGACACCTGGCTCAGGTCGTTGTTGTGCAGGACCATGATGATCAGCTGCGGGTTCTCCCACCGGTTCATGTACTTCTTGATCGTGATGAGCTCGTTCATGCCGAGCATCTGGAAGGCACCATCGCCGATGGTGCAGATCACACTCCGGTCGGAGAACGCGAACTTCGCGGCGACCGCGTACGGCATCGCCGCGAGCATCGTCGCCAGGCGACCGGAGAGGTCGCCCATCATCCCGCGCTGCAGCCGGATGTGGTGGCCGTACCAGTCGGCCGTCGTGCCGGCATCCGCTGTGACGATGGCACGGGGCGGCAGGCGCTTGTTCAGTTCGAAGTACACCCGGCGCGGGTTGACCCCGTCGGGGTAGCTCAGCAGTGCCTGCGCTTCCATCTCGTTCTCCCACTCCACCATCTCGTGGGCGACCTTGTCCTGCCAGGACAGGTCGGTCTTCGCCTCCAGATGGGGGATGAGGGCCGCGAGCGTGGACTTCACGTCACCCCAGAGATTCAGTTCGGTCGGGTATCTCAGGCCCATCTGCTCCGGCTTCAGGTCGACCTGGATGGCGCGCGCCTGCCCGGTCTTGGGCAGGAACTGCGCATACGGGTAGTTCGTACCGAGGAGGACGAGCGTGTCGCAGTCGTCCATCTGGTTGAAGCTCGGGAGCGAGCCGAGAAGTCCGAGCTGCTGGCTGTGGTGCGGAACGTCGGCGGGGACGACCTGCTTGCCGCGCAGGGCTGTGATGATGCCGGCACCGGCCAGCCGCGCCGCCTCCAGCACCTCGTCAGTGGCGCCGTTCGCCCCGTGGCCCACCATGAAGGTGACCTTCCGGCCGGCGTTGATGATGCCGGCCGCGCGGATGATGTCCTCCTCCGGGGGGGTGATGGCCGTTGACGGAGCCACGGCGCTCGACCGCGATACCCAGTTGGCGCGCGGGGGCGCCTCGATCTCCATGCCCTGCACGTCGTGCGGGATGATGATGACGGCCGGCCCGAGGTGCACGCGTGCCGAGCGGAACGCGGTATCGACGACGGCCTGCGCCTGCTCCGGCGCGACGATCGTCTTCACGTACACCGCGACGTCCGAGAACGTGCGTTCGAGGTTGCTCTCCTGCTGCCCGGAGGTGCCGAACGCGTCGAGGCCCTGTTGCCCGACGATCGCGACGACGGGCTGGTTGTCCATCTTGGCGTCGTAGAGGCCGTTGATCATGTGGAAGCCGCCGGGGCTTGACGTGGCCATGCAGACGCCCACCTCCCCGGTGAACTTCGCGTGCGCGGTGGCCATGAGGGCGCAGATCTCTTCATGCGTCGGACGCACGTACTCCAGCCCGTCGCCCGCCCGCTCGGCTTTGCCGAGGGCGCCGTCGAACTCCCCGATCCCGTCGCCCGGGAATCCGAAGACCCGGCTCACCCCCCACTCGCGGATCCGCTGGATCACGAAGTCACTCACGGTTGTCATGTGCTACCTCTTTCATCGTCCCAGGGCGGGTGGCCCTCGTTCCACGGTAGTCAGATGCTCCCGAATTTCTAGGTGGGGCCCCAGCCGGCACGTGCCGGATCGGGAGAGGATCATTCACTCGCGCGTCACACTGCGCATAGTGCGATGGCGCAGCCGATAGAGTTTTGTGATATCTGGCGCCTCGCGGTCGCGGCGCAAGCCTCCCATCCCGTCTGCCACCGAAGGGTTCATTTTCCGTGCCGAAGCCAGTCGTCCTGATCGCCGAAGAACTTTCCCCCGCCACCGTCGACGCCCTCGGGCCCGACTTCGACATCCGTCACGTCGATGGAACCGACCGCCCGGCGCTGCTCGCCGAGCTCGCCGGCGCCGACGCGATCCTGGTGCGCTCGGCCACCAAGGTCGACGCGGAAGCCATTGCGGCCGCGAAGCAGCTCAGAGTCATCGCCCGCGCCGGTGTGGGCCTCGACAACGTGGACATCAAGGCGGCCACGGCGGCCGGCGTGATGGTGGTCAACGCGCCGACCTCCAACATCATCTCCGCCGCCGAACTCACCGTCGGGCACATCCTCAGCCTGGCCCGTCACATCCCGGCTGCACACGGGGCGCTCGCCGACGGCCAGTGGAAGCGCTCCAAGTACACGGGCGTGGAACTGTACGAGAAGACCATCGGCATCATCGGCCTCGGCCGCATCGGCGCCCTCATCGCCGCGCGCATGCAGGCGTTCGGCACGAACGTCATCGCGTACGACCCGTACATCACCTCCGCCCGCGCGCAGCAGCTCGGCGTGCAGCCGGTGAGCCTCGAGGAACTGCTCAAGCAGTCCGACTTCATCACCATCCACATGCCGAAGACGCCGGAGACCACCGGCATGATCAGCAGCGAGCAGCTTGCGCTGATGAAGCCCACCGCGTTCATCGTGAACGTCGCCCGCGGCGGCCTCATCGACGAAGACGCCCTCTACCAGGCCCTGCAGGATCACACGATCGCCGGCGCCGGCCTCGACGTCTTCGTCAGCGAGCCGCCGGCCGAGTCGCCGCTGCTCGGCCTCGAGAACATCATCGTCACCCCGCACCTCGGCGCCTCCACCGACGAGGCGCAGGAGAAGGCCGGCGTCTCGGTCGCGAAGTCGGTGCGCCTGGCGCTCTCGGGCGAACTCGTTCCCGACGCCGTCAACGTGGCCGGCGGCGTCATCGACCCCTACGTGCGCCCCGGCATCCCCCTGGTCGAGAAGCTCGGCCGCGTCTTCTCCGGCCTCGCCCAGCACAGCCCGCTCACGAGCGTCGACGTCGAGGTGCGCGGCGAACTCGTCGACTACGACGTCAGCGTGCTGAAGCTCTCCGCCCTCAAGGGCATCTTCGGGAGCGTCGTGAGCGAGAACGTGTCGTACGTGAACGCGCCGCTCCTCGCCGAGCAGCGCGGCGTGGCCGTGCGCCTCCTCACTGACCCGGAGTCGCCGGAGTACCGCAACGTCATCACCCTGCGCGGCGCCCTGGCCGACGGCTCCCAGGTGTCGGTCTCGGGCACGCTCACCGGCACCAAGCAGATCGAGAAGATCGTGGAAGTGAACGGCTACGAGGTGGAGGTACCGTTCGCCGAGCACCTCATCGTCATGCTCTACACCGACCGACCGGGGATCGTCGCCGTCTACGGCCGTGAGCTCGGTGACGCCGGCATCAACATCGCCGGCATGCAGATCGCCCGGCACGTGGCGGGCGGAACCGCCCTCAGCGTACTCACCGTCGACTCGCCGGTTCCGTCGGGGCTGCTGGCGTCGCTCAGCGACTCGATCTCGGCGGACCTGCTGGTGGAGATCGACCTCAGCGAGTAGCGCGGCCGACCACGCGTAAAACGGATGCAGGCCCCGGCGAACCGGGGCCTGCATCCGTTTGTCGTCTCTCTAGATGTCGTCGACCGACCGGCGCTGCTGGGTCACCTGCTCGCCGTTGACCGGGTCCACCCCGGTGCGCGTCGTGCTGACGCTGCTCCGGCGACGCATGAGGAGTGCGATGCCGATGAGAACGATGACCACCCCCGCGCCCATGAAGATGTAGCCGACGAGGTCGAGGTCGATCCAGTCGACGCTGAAGTTCAGCGCCCACACCAGGATGGCGCCGACGACGAACAGGAAGATACCGAATCCGATACTCATGATGACTCGCTTTCGTCTGCTTGTCAGGTTTTGTCCAGCATAGGCACAACTTCGGCGGCAGTAGGGTTTAGCTACCGATATTTTTCTCTTCCTGCAGGAGCGCCATGTCTCGACGAATCAAGCTCGCCCTCATCCCCGGAGACGGGATCGGACCCGAGGTCGTCGCCGAGGCTGTCAAGGTTCTCGACGCCGTCACGGCTACCGAGGACGTCACGTTCGAGAAGTCGACGTTCTCGCTCGGTGCGGCGCGCTTCCTCGAGACCGGCGACGTGCTGCCCGACGACGAGCTGGAGGCCATCGCCTCCCACGACGCGATCCTGCTCGGCGCGGTCGGGGGAGTGCCGGGCGACCCGCGGCTCGCGGGGGCGAACATCGAGCGTGGGCTGCTGCTGAAGCTCCGGTTCACGCTCGACCACTACGTGAACCTGCGCCCGAGCGTGCTCTTCCCGGGGGTGCCGAGCCCGCTCGCGAACCCGGGTGAGGTTGACTTCGTCGTCGTGCGCGAAGGCACAGAGGGCCCGTACGTCGGCAACGGCGGCGCTATTCGCGCGGGGACCCCGCACGAGGTCGCCAACGAGGTCTCGGTGAACACCGCCTACGGCGTGGAGCGCGTCGTTCGCTTTGCGTTCGAGACCGCGAAGAGCCGCCCACGCAAGAAGCTGACCCTCGTGCACAAGACCAACGTGCTGGTGTTCTCCGGCAGTCTCTGGCAGCGCACCGTCAACGCCGTCGCCGTCGAGTACCCCGAGGTGACCGTCGATTACCTGCACGTCGACGCGGCGACGATTTTCCTCGTCACGAATCCCGGTATGTTTGACGTCATCGTCACGGACAACCTCTTCGGCGACATCCTCACCGACCTCGCCGCCGCGATCAGCGGCGGCATCGGGCTCGCGGCCTCCGGCAACATCAACCCGGGCGGCCGATTCCCCAGCATGTTCGAGCCGGTACATGGTTCGGCGCCCGACATCGCGGGCAAGCAGCTGGCCGACCCGACGGCAGCGATCCTCTCCGTTGCCCTCCTGCTCGACCACCTCGGGTTCCCCGACGCGGCACAGCGCGTGCGTGCGGCCGTCACGGCCGACATCGCGGCTCGAGCAGACACGCCTTCGCGGCGGCGCACCACCGATGTCGGTGACGCGATCGTCGCCCACCTCCACGACAAGGGACTCGAATGACCCCGACAGACACCCAGGAACACACCACCTACCCGCTCGCGTTCGCGCTGACCCCGTCGACGACGGCACGCGAGCAGGCGGAGCGGGAGCGGATCCTCGCCGATCCCGGGTTCGGCAAGCACTTCACCGACCACATGGTCGCCATCGACTGGACCATCGAGGACGGCTGGCACGACGCCCGGGTCGTTCCGTACGGACCGCTGCAGATCGACCCGGCGTCGTCGGTGCTGCACTACGGGCAGGAGATCTTCGAGGGGCTCAAGGCCTACCGGCACGAAGACGGCTCCATCTGGACGTTCCGTCCCGAGAAGAACGCGGAACGCCTGCAGCGCTCCGCGCACCGCCTCGCGCTGCCCGAGCTCTCGACCGAGGACTTCCTCGAATCCATCAGGCAGGTCATCGCCGTGGATGGCTCCTGGGTGCCGAGCGGCGGGGAGACCAGCCTCTACCTTCGCCCGTTCATGATCGCCAACGAGGTGTTCCTGGGCGTGCGGGCGGCCAACAAGGTGAGCTACTACGTCATCGCGAGCCCGGCCGGCGCCTACTTCAGCCAGGGCGTCGCCCCGGTGAAGATCTGGCTGTCGACCGAATACTCCCGAGCCGGGCGGGGCGGCACCGGCGCCGCCAAGTGCGGCGGCAACTACGCGGCCTCGCTGCTTCCGCAGATGGAGGCCTACGAGCACGGCTGCGCCCAGGTGCTCTTCCTCGACGGCGAGACCGGCCAGCACATCGATGAGCTCGGCGGCATGAACGTGATGTTCGTGTACGGCAGCGACCGGATCGTCACACCGCGGCTGACCGGGACGATCCTCGAGGGTGTCACGCGCGACAGCATCCTGCAGCTCGCGCGCGACCGTGGCATGACGGTGGAGGAGCGCGACGTGACGATCGACGAGTGGCGCGACGGAGTAGCATCCGGTGCCATCACCGAGGTCTTCGCGTGTGGCACGGCCGCCGTGGTCACGCCCATCTCGCAGCTGAAGGGCGCGGATGTGGAGATCGGCGACGCCGGCGCGCCGGCCGGCGCGATCACTCTGTCACTGCGGCAGGAACTCACCGACATCCAGTACGGCCGCGTGCCCGACCGGCACGGCTGGCTGACCCGCCTCGACGCCTGAGCAGGAAGGCCGCTTCACGTGAAGATCGCACGATTCAGCCATGACGGAGCCATCGCATTCGGTGTGGTGGACGACGACGACCTGGTGGTGCTGCAGGGCGACCCGATGTTCGCCGGCTACGAGCCGACGGGGGAGCGCGTGCCGCTGGCCGACGCCAAGCTGCTCGCCCCGGTGATCCCGCGCTCGAAGGTCGTGGTGCTTGAGGATGCCGACGACGACGGCTTCCTCTTCACACTGAAGCCGAACACGACGGTCATCGGCCCGGGCGACGCCATCGTGCTGCCCGCGCAGTCCGACGACGTCGTCGCCCACGGAGAGCTCGCGGCGGTCATCGGCCGCATCGCGAAGAACGTGACGGCGGCGGATGCCGGCGGCGTGATCTTCGGCTACACGGTGGCGAACAACGTGCTGGCCCGCGACCTGCAGGAGGAGGACGCGCAGTCCTCCCGGGCCATGAGCTTCGACTCGTTCTGCCCGCTGGGCCCGGTCATCGAGACGGAGCTCGCTGCGGCGCCGGAGGTCGAGGGGAGCGTGGGCGGACGGGTATTCCAGAGCGGCGATGCCGAGCAGGCGATGCAACGGATAAACGCTGCGGTCGCCTTCCTCTCCGGCATCTTCACGCTCCTGCCCGGCGACGTGATCGTCGCGGGCGCGAGCGGCGACGAAGGCGCGCTCGCCGACGGGGACACCGTCACGGTCGAGATCGCCGGCGTCGGCGCACTCGCGAACCCGGTGCGGAAGGCCTAGTCGCACCGCGTGAGGGCTCGCTGCGCTCAGTCGCTCTGGCGGGTGCGCTTGGCGTTCTCCTTCTCGATCGCCTTCACCAGCCCGTCCTTCGACATGTCGGAGCGACCCGAGATGTCCAGGCGCTTCGCCACGTCGTAGAGGTGCTCCTTGCTGGCGTTCGCGTTGACGCCGCCGGCCGTGTCCGCGTCCGGGTCGCCGGCCGCCCGGTCGTCGGAGGGTCCGCGCTTCTCCTTCTCCTCCCAGTGGTCGCCGACCTTCTCGTACTCGTTCTTGAGCGCGGCGAAGGCCGTGCGGTGCGAGCGTTCGCCCTCGCCGTACTCCTTGACCGCAGAGTCGTGCACCTTCGACCACAGGTCCTGCGCGTGCTTGGGTGAACGGCGGATGGTGTCTGGCATTTCCTCGGATGCGGGCATCGTTCCTCCTCGGTTCGTTGCGTCTCTTGCCGACGCTACCCCCGCCCCGCGGCCCACTCCACGCGGGCAACTAGAATCGTCGGTGATGTCTGAGACAACTGCACACCCGTTCTCCACCGCCACCGGCGCCGACGTTCGCGTTCGGTTCTGCCCGTCACCGACCGGCACGCCGCACGTGGGCCTCATCCGCACCGCGCTGTTCAACTGGGCGTACGCCCGGCACACCGGCGGCACGCTGGTCTTCCGCATCGAAGACACGGATGCCGCGCGCGACAGCGAGGAGAGCTTCGACCAGATCATCGAGGGACTCCGCTGGCTCCGTCTGGACTGGGACGAAGGCGTCGGCGAGGGTGGCCCGCATGCGCCGTACCGCCAGTCGGAGCGCTACGGCATCTACCGGGACGTGATCGAGAAGCTGAAGGCGTCGGGCCACATCTACGAGAGCTACGCCACCGGCGAGGAGATCGAGGCCCGCAACGTCTCGCTCGGCCGGGACCCGAAGATGGGTTACGACAACTTCGAGCGCGACATCACCGAGGCCCAGCGTGAGGCGTACCGGGCGGAGGGCCGCTCGCCGGCGCTCCGGCTCCGGGTGCCCGACACCGACCTCAGCTTCGACGACCTCGTGCGAGGCGAGATCACGTTCCCGGCCGGCTCGTTCAGCGACTTCGTCGTGGTGCGCCCGAACGGGCATCCGTTGTACCCGTTCGTGAACCCCGTCGACGACGCGCTCATGGGCATCACCCACGTGCTGCGCGGCGAGGACCTGCTGTCGTCGACGCCGCGGCAGATCGCCCTGTACCACGCGCTCATCGACATCGGTCTGACCACGTTCGTGCCCCGGTTCGGCCACCTGCCGTACGTGATGGGGGAGGGCAACAAGAAGCTCTCCAAGCGCGACCCCTCGTCGAACCTGTTCCACCACCGCGACCGCGGCTTCATCCCCGAGGGCCTCGTCAACTACCTGGCGCTGCTGGGCTGGTCGCTCACCCACGACCGCGACGTGTTCTCCATCGAGGAGATGGTGGCCGCGTTCGACGTCGTGAACGTCAACCCGAACCCGGCCCGGTTCGATCTGAAGAAGGCGGAGTCGATCAACGGCGATCACGTCCGCCTGCTCGACCACGCCGACTTCGCCGAGCGCACCATTCCCTACCTCGTCGCCGCCGGCGTGGTGCAGGAGCCGCTGAACGACCGCGAGCGGGAGATCCTCGCCGAGGCGGCCCCGCTCGTGCAGGAGCGCATCGCCCTGCTCGGCGAGGCGCCCGCGATGCTCGGCTTCCTGTTCACGCCCGCCGCGGAGCTCGAGTACCAGGAAGACGCCCGCTCGTCGCTCCCGCAGAACGCGGGCGAGATCCTCGCCGCGGCGAGCGGCGTGCTCGAGGAGGTGCCCGACGCCGAGTGGACCCACGACCGGGTGCACACCGCGCTCACCGAGGCACTCATCGACGGCCTCGGGCTTAAACCCCGGGTCGCATTCGGACCGCTGCGGGTGGCCGTCTCGGGGCGCCGGGTGTCGCCGCCGCTGTTCGAATCGATGGAGATCCTCGGCAAGGCCGACTCCCTCGACCGGCTCTCCCGGTTGGCGCGCACCCTGGCGCCATGACCGAGCACGTAGACGCCCTCGTCATCGGCGCGGGCCCGGCCGGGCTCGCGGCATCGCTGAGCCTCGTGCGGGCGCGTCGCAGCGTGCTGCTCGTCGACAGCAATCGACCCCGCAATTCGGCGACGCTGCACGCGCATGGGTTCATCACCCGCGACGGCATCTCGCCGCTGGAGCTGCGCCGCCTGGGGCGCGCCGAGTTCGAAAGCTACCCGGGCGCTGCTTTCCACAGCGGGCTGGTGCGGTCGGTTCTGCCCGCCGACGAGGCCGGCGACGCCCGCTTCACCGTCACCACCAAGGGCATGCGGGGGGAGCCGAACCGGGAGGTCACAGCGCAGGCCGTGCTCATCGCGACCGGTCTGGTCGAGACGCTGCCGGCGCTTCCCAGCATCCGCGCCTGGTACGGCACCAATCTGCACAGCTGCATCGACTGCGACGGCTATGAGAAAGCGGATGCCGCGCTCGCGTTGATCGGGGAGAGTTCCGACCTCGCCGAGCGGGCCTTCCTGCTCTCGCAGTGGTCGCGCGACCTCATGGTGTTCACGAACGGCGTCGGCGAGGTGACGGCCGAGGAAGAGGCCGCCCTCCGGCGACGTGGCATCAGCGTCGACCGCCGCGCCATCCGCGACATCGTGGGGGAGCAGGGCGCCATGACGGGCGTCGAGCTCGAAGACGGCGAGGTGATTCAGCGGGAAGGCGGGTTCGTGCGGCCGCAGTGGACGCCCGCCGCGCTGTCGTTCCTGCAGCACCTGCCGGTCGAAACGGATGCCGACGGCCTCATCCTCGTCGACGACCACGGGCGCACCTCTGTGCCCGGCCTGTACGCGGCCGGGGACTCGATCGCGCCCGGCGCGGGGCAGCTCATGGTGGCGGCGGGGACCGGGGCCCGCACCGCCGCAGCGGTCAACCGTGACCTGCTCGGGTCGCTCCTCGATGTGTACCGGGACGGGCCCGGGGACTGACGCCCGCGCTCCTTGCTGACCGCGGCTCAGTTTGTCGAGGCCCGGCCGCGTGGGTTAGAGTTGCACGTCGGCCCGGTTGCCCGGGTGGACGGTGGGGTATGGTGTAATTGGCAACACGGCTGATTCTGGTTCAGTTGTTCTTGGTTCGAGTCCAGGTACCCCAGCATTTCGACCCGCCTCGTGCGGGTCTTTTGCTTTAACAAAACCCACGCCCGCCCTACCGCGAACTGTGAGTCGTGCAATCGTCGCGCCCGTGCGAAAGGGTGGTCTACTCTCAGTTCGCGGGATGGGGAAGCGGGGTGCATGGGAGTGGTTCGAGTCGCACATTCCCCCAGTTCTGGAGTCATTTCTGTGGACAACCTGCACGGGAGCCGTGGGGAGGGATAGAGTGCGCACATGAGCACTCCTCACTATGACAGCGGATCCTCTCTCCCTCCCTATCAGGCGAACGCCTCCGGACTGGGTTACACCGGCACGCGCCCGGCGCCGCCGACGCAGGTCACAACGGCCTTCTGGCTCTACATTGCTGCGGCGGCGCTCAGCATCGTGAGCATGATCATCTCGCTCGCGACGCTGGGGCCGAGGAGGGAAGAGGCACAACGCCAGCTTGAGTCGAGCGGGCAGCCCGTCTCGGGCAGCACCTTGGACGCGATCATGACCGCCGCAGTCATCTTCAGCGTCGTGTTCGTCATCTTCTGGGTGGCCGTGTACGTCCTTTTTGCGTTCTTCATGAAGCGCGGCGCGAACTGGGCTCGCTGGATACTCACGGTTCTCAGCGTCCTGTCGTTGTTCAGCATCCTGAGCAGCTACGGGGTTGGGGCACTGCAGGCGCTGGCGGCCGTCGTCGCGGCCGTTCTGATGTGGCTTGCTCCCGCGCGCGCGTACTTCCAAGCCGTGAAAGAGAGCAAGCAGCACGCTTAGCAGCGCCCGCGGGCGCACGCTGGTCACGATTCGATGACGAGTTGCGCCAGGACGCGTCTCACGTGAGAGGCTCCGAGCATGCAACGCCGGAGCGCTCTCACCATCGGGGCCGTCCTGGCGCTCAGGCTGTCCGGCTGTGGCGGCGTCACGGCCTTTCCTCAGCCGCAGTCCTTGCCCACCGACCGAACTGGCGGTCGTCGCGCCGACCACTGAGGGGGACCCGATCGTGACCTTCTACCGCACGGCCCCGGGCATGCAAGGGTTCGAGATGTATGTGAACGGGGCGTTCGATAGGTACGGGTCGGGGGACTGGAGCCACCTCACGTGCCCGGGCGGCGACGTGACCCTCCTGAACGGATGCGTCGAAGGCTAGGCCTACAGGTCGAGCGACTCGTGCGGCTCCAGCGGGAAGAACTCGCCACCGTTCTGCTCGGTCGCGGCCTTGATGCGCCCGTTGGACATGTCTTTGCCCGCCCGCGAGAGCACCATCTCATGAGTCGGGAAGCTCCGTCGGGGCTTCACGGCGAGCACGTAATCGATGACCTCACTGATCTTCAGCCACGGGGCACCCGCCGGTACTGCCAACGTTCCAACGGCGACGCCCTCAGGCACGACGAAGGAGTCGCCGGCGTAGTAGAGCTCGTCGTTCACCAGCACGCCGACATTGTCGACCACGGGGATGGAGTCGTGGATGACGGCGTGTTTCCCGCCGAAGAATCGGAGGGTGAACGGCCCGGCCTCGAGCGTGTCGCCCGCCGAGACCACGGTGATGTCGTACCCGGACGCCGCCGCGGCAACGCCCGCCGGGGCGAAGATCCGCAGCCCGGAGTTCATGCTGATGATGCGGTCGAGCTGCTCCGGCGTCCAATGGTCGGCGTGCTCGTGCGTGATCACGACGGCTACGGCGCTCGACGTCTCGGTGAGGGCGGTCGTGAACGACCCGGGATCGATGAAGAGCTTCTGCCCGGCGCTCTCGAGAACCAGCGCCGCATGCTCCATCTTGGTCAATTTCATGATCCGAGCTAATACCGAATCCCTGCCGAGCGCAACGCGGCTCGGTTTGCCCGTGCAGTCGCTCGTGTGGCATACTCGACAAGTTGCAAATGCGGCCCCATCGTTTAGCGGCCTAGGACGTCGCCCTCTCACGGCGGTAACGCGGGTTCGAATCCCGCTGGGGTCACAACCGCAGAAGCCCTCTCGCGTTCATCGCGGGAGGGCTTCTTTCTTGCCTCCCCGAATGCGAACCCGACGCGCGGG
>NZ_RDSR01000018.1 GCF_003716325.1 Cryobacterium tepidiphilum
CCTAGTCTGGGTCGCCTTCCTCGCTGTTCCCGTGTACTGGTTCGTGCTCTACCGCACCCGCTTCGGCGTTCACCTTCGAGCTGTTGGCGAAGACGCCGTCTCTGCGAGCGCGGCCGGCATCGATGCCCGGCGGGTCAAGACGATCTCAATCCTCGTCTCGGGCGTCATGTGCGGCCTCGCCGGGTCGCAGCTCGCTATGGCGTTCCTCGGCTCGTTTACCGCCGGCATGACTTCGGGGCGCGGGTTCATCGCCGTCGCAGCACTGACCTTCGGGCTGGCGAAGCCGGTACGGACCATGATCGCGTGTGTCATCTTCGCCGCGGCGGATGCGGTCGCCGACCAGATGAGTATCGCCGGTGTCAATTCTGGGCTGGCGCTGATGACCCCCTACATCATCACGATCGCTGCACTTACTGTTGCTGCGATCCGCATCAGTCTGCTTCTGCGCCGGAGAACTCGGTCCGCACTGAAACGGTCTGCGCTTGTTCCGTCAGATGCAGCGGCAGTCTCCCGGGACAAAGTAGCGACGACCGTGTAACGCCCAGCGCGCGTCGTAGGCCCGGTCGCCTGACCGTCGGCTCGATCTCTGCGTGCAGCAGTGTGCCGGGGAACGAGGAGCACTCGTTCCCCGGCACACTGACTACTTCCTGTCGGCCGCCGAGCACAGGCGAACGTCGGTGGGATCAGGCCATAACGACGTCGACGACCGTCTGCGCGAGCGCCACGGACGCGTCGCGAAGCGCGCGCTCGGCATCAGGGCCGACGCAGGCCCCCGCGAACTCCGGCTGGTGGTTCGTTGCGGGGAGGCTGTTCACGCCGACATACGGGTGGATGGCCGGCACGACTTGGGACACGTTTCCCATGTCGGTGGACGCCTGGTTCATCCGGCCGGCGCCCGACGTGTCGAAGACCCGGCCGAGCGCTTCGGCGTTGGCTCGGTAGAACCCGAGCGCCCGCTCGTCATTGCGGAACTCGGAGTAGGGCTTGCTCTCCGGCGTGATGGTCAGGGCCGCCCCCGAGGCGAGCGCGCCCGCCTCGAAGCAGCGGTTCACCTTCTCCTCGACGCCGGCGAGTTCTGTGAGCGTCGCGGCGCGGATGTACCAGCGGCCCTCGGTGCTCTGGGGGATGGCGTTGGGTGCCTGGCCGCCGACGGTCTGGATGCCGTGTACGCGGACCGTGTGCGGCAGTTGCTGACGCAGCAGCCCCATCGCGACCTGGGCAATGACGAATGCGTCGTTCGCGTTCACGCCCTGCTCGGGGTAGGCGCCCGCGTGGGCGCCCTTGCCGTCGTACCGGACATGTGAGTGGGCGACGGCGAATGGGCGAGCCTCGGCAACGTCCACCGGGCCCGGATGCGCCATGACGGCGAGGTCGAGGCCGGCGAACGCGCCGCGTTCGAGCAGCTCGATCTTGCCCCCGCCACCCTCCTCGGCGGGGGTGCCGTACACCTCCACGGTGATGCCGAGCTCGTCCGCCACACCGGCGAGCGCCGTTCCGACGCCGACGGCGATCGCCGAGATCAGGTTGTGCCCGCAGGCGTGGCCGAGATCGGGGAGCGCGTCGTATTCGGCGCAGACGCCGATTCGGACAGGGCCGGAGCCCGCCGTCGCGAGGAAGGCGGTTTCCAGCCCGAGGTATGCCGGCACGACATCGAAACCCCGGATGGCGAGTTCGTTCTGAAGCCGAGCGCTGGCTCGGTGCTCCTGCCACGCCGTCTCCGGGTCCGCATGGATCGCCTCCGAGATCGCGATCAGCGCCGGCTGGTCCGCGTCGACAAGCGCGCGGAGACGGTTCTTCAGATCGTCGGGGTCACTCATCGCCCGGGACGCCGTACGTCGGAGCTCCCGCGGGCGTGAGGCCGCGCGTCACATAGGCGTCGCGCTGCGGTAGCCACGTGGCGACGAGGATCTGGCCGAGCGTCTCGACCGGGTCGTCTGCCCAGTCGACCCGCACGTCGGTGACACGCCAGCCGGCATCGCGCACGACGGCGATGCCGGCCGAGCGGACCGGTCCCTCCTCGCCGCCGGCACTGACGGCGGCCTGCAGGGCGGCCAGCAGTCGAAGCTCCAGATCGCCCATTGTGGCGTCGAAGGCTTCGACCATGAGCTGCGGGATCTCGGCGCTGGCGAGCATGTTGCCGGCGGCGACCGCGTGGGCAGAATACGCCTGGCCATGGGTGCCGAGGACATGCGCGCCCGAGTGAATGGCCGAGCGTCCCGTCCTGTCGATGACGAGCAGCTGGCGGTAGTCGATGTCGGGAGTCGACTCGACGATCGCGGCGAGGACGTCATCGACCGTCCGTCCGTCCCGCAGTCCGTCGATCAATTGCGGTCCGAGTCGTGGGTCGGTGATGTTCTGGGAGTGGGCGCCCCCAATGCCGTCGGCGAGGCTCACGCAGCGCGCGGCCACAGCCGGCGATGACGAGCAGATGGCCGAGCCGATGGCGCCCGTGTCGTCGACGGCCAGGAGGGAGAACGTCATCGGGGAACGCCGCCACTGATGACGGCGGTGGCGTCGATTTCGACCAGCCACTCCGGCCGGGCCAGGGCCGAGACCACGATGCCGGTCGAGACCGGGAAGACGCCCTTCAGCCAACGGCCGACGACACGGTAAACCGGCTCCCGGTAACGCGGGTCGATGATGTAGATCACGACCTTGACGATGTCATCGACGCTGGAACCCGCCTCTTCCAGCAGCATGGCGATGTTCGCCATGGCTTTCTCCGCCTGCGCTTCCACGTCGCCGATGCCCACAGACTCGCGGGTCTCGAGGTCCTGACCGATCTGACCGCGCAGATAGACGACGTTGCCGGCGACGACGGCCTGGCAGAGATCGTTGTCGAGGTCCTGCTCGGGATACGTGTCCTTCGTGTTGAAGGGACGGATGCGGGTATGTGTCGGCATCAGCGGGCTGCTCCTTCCGCCGCGAGGGCGGCGTTCTCGTATGACGCGTACGTGATCTGAATCTGAATCTGGTCGGCGACGTAGGAGGCGTCGTGCCAGACACCCCAGATGAAACTTGAACCACGGCGAGACTGCCATGGAAGCCCGACGAAGTAGACGCCCGGCTCGGCAGAAACGCCCCGCTGATGCGCCGGCCTTCCCTCAGCGTCGAGTGCGCCGCCCGGAAGCCAGCTGTAGTCCGCGCGGAATCCGGTGGCCCAGAGGACGGTCTCCACGCCAGCGGCCTTCAGGTCGAGCTCGAGGAGGGGATCGGTGACACATACGGGATCGGCTCCGAAAGCGCGCGCCTCGGGTTCGTCCGGCAGGTCCAGCCCGTTGCGCTCGACGTAGGCGTCGGCCTCGTCCAGAAGCGCGAGCAGGCTCGCATCACCTGCCGCTATGTTCTGTCCGAGGTCCGGCGCGAACCGAACCGTGCCGTCCCGGTAGTCGTTCGTGCGACCAACCAGCGTGATCCCGCTGCGCCCGAGGGAACGGAAGTCGACGGTCTTGCCTCCTCCGGCACCGCTGACGGCGATCGTCACATGCTCTGCACCCTGCGGCGGCGTGGACATGTTCCACTTACCGAGGACCCCAAGCCACCACACGAAGTCCCGGCCCCGGTAGCGGCGCGGCGGACGGTCGTGCCGACCCACCGACAGGTACACCTCCCGGCCGGAACGACGGATCTCGTCCGCGATCTGGACGCCCGACGACCCGGCGCCCACGACAAGCACGCCACCATCGGGCAGCTGCTCGGGATTGCGGTATGTGCTCGAGTGCAGCTGCAGGACGCCGGAATCGGCGGGAATCACGGCCGGGATGACCGGCTTCTGGAATGGGCCGGTCGCCGCCACCACGTGACGGGCGACCAGCGCCCCATCAGTGGTCTCCACGAGGAAACCGGGTGATCCCTCATTGTGTTTCACAGACAGCACCTCGATGCCCGCGCGAATCGGGGACTCGATCATCTCGGCATACTCGACGAAGTAGTCGGCCACCCGTTCCTTCGGCGCGAAGCCATCGGGATCGACGTCGTCGAACTCGAGTCCAGGGAACCGGTCGTGCCAGGCGGGCCCGTTCGCCACGAGCGAGTCCCATCGCTCCGAACGCCAGCGCTCCGCGATGCGTCCCCGTTCCAACACCACGTGCCGGATGCCGCGCTCGGTCAGGTGAGCGCTCATCGCCACTCCGGCCTGACCCGCGCCGACGACGAGAACTTCTATCTCCTGGCTCGACATGCCACGCTCCTTTGTAGATGTGCAGCCGGGCAACAGGGAGGCGCGCCCGGATCAGCGGTCTCGCTATTGTGGGCAGAGCCCGCTGCATCTGTAAAACATCTAGTTTCGGCGAATCGTATTCAAGAAAGTGATGCAGGGAAGAACGCCGACGTCGTCTCCTCCCGCTTAAAGCACAAGAAGCATTGCACAACAGTCCTTGTGCACTTAGGCTGGGGCCATGACCGAGCCAACGATTGCCACTCCTCGCGTCGCCGCTCTCACCAGCGCCAAGCAGATGCGGGCGCTGGCGCATCCGCTGCGCATGCAGGTGCTCGGCGAGCTACGCGTGAACGGCCCGCGCACGGTCGGTGCCCTGTCGGAGCTCTTCGGCGAGGCGCCGGGCACGCTCAGCTACCACCTCGGCAAGCTCGCCGAGTTCGGGTTCGTCGAGGAGGCGCCGGAGCTGGCCGCGGACCGCCGCGAGCGCTGGTGGCGTTCGGCCCATGAGGTCACCGACATCTCGCCGCCCGCGGCCGACGCGGCCCCCGCCGAGCGCAACGCATCCGCTGCGCTGCGTCACCAGGTGATCGACGTCTACGCGGCCCTGCTGCACCACACGATCGACGTCGCCCAGCCGCGCGAATGGGAGCAGGCCGCGACCTCCGGCGACACCATCGCCTACCTCACGGCCGCGCAGCTTGCGGAGGCCAGCGCCGAGCTGCAGGCCGTGGCAGCCAAGTGGCAGGGCCGGGGCGATCGCGACGCCGAGGGCGCCGCTCCGGTGCAGGTGATCGTGCACGCGTTCCGGCGGCCGTGAGGCGGCCGAGATGACAACGGGTGCCCGACGCGCGGGTCGAACGCCGCTACGCCGGCCGAATTCAACGCGCGCAACGGCGTTCAGCGCGCGCGACGCGGTTCATGCCCGCACTGCGACGACTTCCGCGTCCGAGACGGCCCGGCTGCGCCTGCCGCTCCTCGGCCTGCTCGCCGGGCAGGGGCTCTCGCTCGCCGGCAACGCGATCACCATGATCGTCGTGCCGCTCTACGTGCTCGCCGACACCGGGTCGGTGCTCGCGACGGGGGTGGCCGGCGCGTTCGCGACCGTCCCTGTGATCGTGGGCGGAGCGCTCGGGGGCGTGCTGGTCGATCGGGTCGGGTTCCGGCGGGCGGCGATCACCGCGGATGTGGCCAGCGGCGTGACCGTGCTCGCCATCCCGGTGCTCGCGGCGACGGTCGGCCTGCCGTTCTGGGCGCTCCTCGCGCTGGTGTTCCTGAGCGGCGTGCTCGACACCCCGGGCAACACGGCGAAGACGTCGCTGCTGCCCGACCTCGCCGAGCGCGGCCGGCTCGCGCTCGGCCGAGCGAGCAGCGCGCAGTCCGCGATCTCCCGCACCGCCGCAATGACGGGCGCCGCGCTCGCCGCCCTGTCGGTGGTGTGGCTCGGCCCGCTCAACTCCCTCGTGCTCGACAGCATCACGTTCGCGGTGTCGGCCGCGCTGCTGGCCGTGTTCGTGCCGCACCGGCTGGACGCCGGGACCACGACGCACGCAGACCCGGCGGCCCATGCCGACCCGGCGGCCCAGCCCGGCCAGCCTGCCGTGGCGGGCTATTGGCGTGAACTCGGCGACGGCATCCGTTTTCTGGCCCGCACCCCGGTGATTCGCAATCTCGTGCTCATGATCGTGATCACCAACTGCTTCGACGCGGCGGGCATGAGCGTGATCTTCCCGGTCTTCGCGCGCACGATCAGCCCGGACGGCGCCGCGTTCGGCATCATGGTCGCCCTGTTCTCGTTCGGCGCGCTCGCCGGGGCTGCGCTGTTCGGCTGGGTGGGGCAGCGGCTGCCTCGCCGGGGCACACTCGTCGTCTGCTTTCTGCTGGCGGGCGCGCCGCCGTACATCGCGATGGCCGCAGGCGGTCCCGTCTGGGCCACGTTCCTCGTCATCGGGCTCGCCGGGCTCTCAGCCGGGTCGATCAACCCGCTGCTGTCGACGGTGCTCTACGAGCGGATACCGCGCACCCTGCGTGCGCGTGTGCTCGGTGCGCTGACGGCGGGCGTCTCCGCCGGGATGCCGGTGGGCAGCTTCGTCGGCGGCCTCGCGCTCAGCCAGGCCGGGCTCCTGCCCACGCTCCTGGCCGTCGCCGGGCTCTACGCCCTCGTCACGCTCGCCCCGCTCGTCGGCCGCTCCTGGCGCGCCCTCGACCGCCCGGCCGGATGACCGCGACCCGTTTCTCGAGCGCGGGCGCTGCGCCCCACCGCCCGTGGCGCGCCACCCGCGCTCGGGCGCAGCACCCGCGCGGGCACTCTCACAGGCGCCGCCGAGCACGAGGGATAACGTAGAGGGGTGGCTCGCAGCATCTACATCACCTCCGCCGAGGGGAACACCGGCAAGTCGACGATCGCGCTCGGGGTGCTCGACACGCTCTCCCACCGCACCGGCCGCGTCGGCGTGTTCCGTCCGATCGCCCGCTCCGCCAACGAGCGCGACTATGTTCTCGACCTGCTGCTCAGCCACGACAGCGTGAGCCTCGACTACGACGACTGCATCGGCGCCACCTACGACGAGGTGCACACGGATGCCGAAGCCGCGTTGTCGAGGATCGTGCAGCGTTACAAGGCGGTCGAGGCGCAGTGCGACGTCGTCGTGATCGTCGGATCCGACTACACCGACGTGGGCAGCCCCACGGAACTCGGCTACAACGCCCGCATCGCCACGAACCTCGGCGCCCCCGTGCTGCTCGTGCTCGGCGGCCGCGCCAACCAGGGCTCCGGCGAGCGCCTCGGCCAGGACGACCCGCGCAGCCCCGCCCACATGAGCGACATCGCCGAGCTCGCCCTGCTCGAACTGCGCAACGCCCACGCCACGCTTCTGGCCATCGTCGCCAACCGGGCGGATTCCGAGCACCTCGAGGAGGTGCGGCGGGCCGTCGAGGCCGCCGAGCCCGGTGTTCCGGTCTGGGCGATCCCCGAAGACCCGTACCTCATCGCCCCGAGCATGGAATCGATCATGCAGGCGACCGACGGCGTGCTGCTCAAGGGCGACCGCGCCCTGCTCTCCCGCGAGGCGCTGGGCGTGGTCGTGGCCGGCATGAGCATGGTCAACGTGCTGCCGCGCCTCGAGCAGGGCGCCGTGCTCGTCGTGGCCGGCGACCGCACCGAGGTGCTCCTGGCCGCCATGATGGCGCAGAGCGCCGGCACGTTCCCCTCCATCGCCGGCATCGTGCTCAACGGCGGCTTCGACCTGCCCGAGCCCATCGAGCGCCTGCTCGACGGCCTGCCGCAGACGCTGCCCATCATCCGCACGAAGCTCGGCACCTACGACACGATCGTGTCGATCACCCGCACGCGTGGCCGGCTGGCGGCCGACTCGCAGCGCAAGTACGACGCGGCGCTGGCGCTGTTCGAGCAGCACGTCGACGCATCCGCTCTGCTCGACCTGCTGAACGTCGCCCACACCGACGTCGTCACGCCGCTCATGTTCGAGTACGGCCTGCTCGAACGGGCGCGGGCGAACCGCAAGCACATCGTGCTGCCCGAGGGCGACGACGACCGCATCCTGCGCGCCGCCCACACGCTGCTGGCGCGCGAGGTGGCCGACCTCACGATCCTCGGCGAGACGTTCGAGGTGCGCTCCCGGGCGATCGAGCTCGGCCTCGACATCGGCCGCGCCGAGGTGCTGTCGCCGCACGACCCGGTGCTGGCGTTCAAGTTCGCCGAGGAGTACGCGAGGCTCCGCGCCCACAAGGGCGTCACGATCGACCAGGCCCGCGACCAGGTGACGGATGTCTCGTACTTCGGCACCATGATGGTGCACCTCGGCCTCGCCGACGGCATGGTCTCCGGCGCCACCCACACCACGGCCCACACCATCCGCCCCGGCTTCGAGATCATCAAGACCAAGCCCGGCGTCGACGTGGTCTCCTCGGTGTTCCTGATGGCGCTCGAGGACCGCGTGCTGGTCTACGGCGACTGCGCCGTCGTGCCCGATCCCGACGCGTCGCAGCTGGCCGACATCGCCATCTCCTCCAGCGCCACCGCCGAGCAGTTCGGCATCGACCCGCGCGTGGCCATGCTCTCGTACTCCACGGGCACCTCGGGCGCGGGCGTGGATGTGGAGAAGGTGCGCGAGGCCACCGCCCTCGTGCGCTCGCGCCGCCCCGAGCTCCTCGTCGAGGGGCCGATCCAGTACGACGCCGCAGCGGATGCCGCCGTCGCCGCGACCAAGATGCCGTCGTCGCAGGTCGCCGGCCGAGCCACGGTCTTCATCTTCCCCGACCTCAACACCGGCAACAACACCTACAAGGCCGTGCAGCGCTCCGCCGGCGCCGTGGCCATCGGGCCGGTGCTGCAGGGCCTTCGCAAGCCCATCAACGACCTCTCCCGCGGCGCACTCGTGCAGGACATCGTGAACACCGTCGCGATCACCGCCATCCAGGCGCAAGCGGATGCCGGCGCTGACGCCCCGAAAACCGGCAGGCGCCGCGCGTGAGCGCCGTTCTCGTCATCAACTCAGGGTCGTCGTCGTTCAAGTATCAGCTGATCGAGATGGCGAGCGAGCAGACGCTCGCGAGCGGCCTCATCGAGCGCATCGGCGAGACCACCGGTGCGTCGACGCACAAGTGCCGTGACGCGGCGGAGACGTTCACCCGTGACCTGCCGATCCCGGACCACACCGCCGGGTTCGCCATCATGCTGGCCGCCTTTGAGGAGCACGGGCCGTCGCTGGCCGCGCATCCGCCCGTCGTCGTCGGCCACCGGGTGGTGCACGGCGGAGCACGCTTCTACGAGCCGACCCTGATCACGCCGCAGGTCGAGCGCGACATCGACGACCTCTCCGAGCTCGCGCCCCTGCACAACCCCGGCGCGCTGCAGGGCATCATCGCCGCCGAGAAGGCGTTTCCCGACGTGCCGCATGTCGCCGTCTTCGACACGGCGTTCCACCAGACCCTGCCGCCGGCCGCGTTCACCTACGCGATCAACGCCGACCTCGCCGAGCGTTACCGGGTGCGCCGGTACGGGTTCCACGGCACGTCGCACCAGTACGTCGCCAACGCGGCGGCCCGGTTCCTGGAACGGCCGGTGGGTGAGCTCGACCAGATCGTCTTGCACCTCGGCAACGGGGCATCCGTCTGCGCCGTGCGCGGGGGCGAGTCGGTCGAGACCAGCATGGGCATGACGCCGCTCGAGGGGCTCGTGATGGGCACCCGGTCGGGCGACATCGACCCGGGCGCGCTGTTCCACCTGCACCGCAAGGCGGGCCTCGGCATCGATGACCTCGACACCCTGCTGAACCGGGGGAGTGGGCTGCTCGGCCTCACCGGCCACGGCGACATGCGCGACGTGGTCGACGCAGCCCAGGCCGGCTCGGCCCAGGCGCAGCTCGCGCTCGATGTGTATGTGCACCGGCTGAAGGCCTACATCGGCGCGTACACCGCGCAGCTCGGGCGGCTCGACGTGGTCTCCTTCACCGCGGGGGTGGGCGAGAACAGCGACGTGGTGCGCCGGCTCGCCCTGGAGGGTCTCGAGGTGCTGGGCATCCGCATCGACGCGGAGCGCAATGCCGCCCGGTCCCGGCAGGCGCGCGTGATCTCGACGGACGACTCGCCGGTCACCGTGCTCGTCGTGCCCACCGACGAGGAGCTCGAGATCGCCCGCCAGTCCCTCTCGCTGGCGTCTGCTGACTGATTCAGGAGAACCTGGGGGAGCCAGGCGAGGAGGTGGCTACCGTGCGGGTTCTTCCTGAACCGCTCAGACATGCGCCGCCAGGCCGGAACGTACGTGTCGTGCCGACCAGCGGTGTTCGCGGCGAGCACGTCAACCTGGCCAGACTCCCGGAATGCGGACCTGAACCCGGCACCGTATGTTCAACCGGTGCAGCCGAAGCACGCACTTCGTCTCGAGGCCCGACTCGCGCTCGCCATCCACCGGACGGAAGTACGGGTGATACCGCCGGGCGACGAGCCCACGGATCTCCGTGAGCTGGTGCGGGCTGATCAGTCCTTTGTTGAGCGCCGAATCGAGGGCGACGATGATGTTCTCGCGGCTCAGGCAGGTGAAGGCCTGGGCCAGGGCCTCGACGATGCCGACGATAGCGCTGGAACGATCGACCCCCGGGTGTGCGGCGCAATGCGCGACGACTGTGCGTGGCTTGCTCAGGCGCGCGGCGTTGCTCGGAACCCGCACGTGCGTCCGATGATCGTCGATGCACCAGACCTCCCAGAGCCGCAGCGCCGAGACGCAACTGACCTGACCGCCGACGGTGACGGCCTGGAGCAGCTCAGGTGCGGTGCTCGGCAGGGCGTACCAGCCTTGGCGCGGCCGGACCAGAAGGCGCGCGTCCAGTAGTTTTCGCAGGTGCTCGGGCCGAACGCCGTGCGAACGCAGGGTGGAGAGGTGCGCAATGCCACCGTGGGCGACCAGGACTTCAGATGCATCGGACATGCGGCGAGTGTGATCGCCGACGCTGTCCGATGGCGTCCGCGGGCAGACCCCGGGGAGAAGCAGAGGGCGGTCGTGTCATGTGGAGGACGGAATCAGGAGAAACAGGAGGAGCGGAGCGCGGGGGCGGCCGCTGTCCCCGTTTCTCCTGAACGACGCGGCGTGACAATTTCTCAGTTCGGGGGTACGTTGTGTAAAACCGTCGGTTTCGGGTTCCGACTCGTGAGGCAGCACCTGCGTGGGTGCGCCTCTCGATGTGGTGCCCGAAGCCCGAAGGAGAACGACGTGACCCGAATCCAGTCGTTGCAGAAGCTGCTGGCAGTGCCCGTGGCGGTGCTGCTCGCGCTCGCCGGAGCGCTCGCGGCGGCGGGGCCGGCCAACGCGGCGACGCCGCTGGTGGTCAACGCGCCGCCGGATGGCGCATCCGTTGACTCGCGCACCGTGCAGTTCGAAGGCACAGGCACCCCCGCTGGTGTGGTCAAGATCGTCTCGGACGACACCGACGACCTGGCCGCCCGCACCACTGTGCAGCCCGACGGGCGCTGGGCGACGCCGGTGACCTTCGCCTGGGACGCTCCCGAGGTGCAGCACCTCGTGATCATGGAGGGTGCACCGGGTGAGGAGATCGTGCAGGCGACGCGCACCATCACGCTTCCCGCAGTGGACCCGGCGGACGCGCCGCTTGTCGTGCAGAGCCCGGCCGAGGGCGACGTCGTGCCCTCCCGCACGGTCACGTTCTCTGGGACCGGCCTGGCCGGCGCGATCATCAATCTGCTCGGGAGCGACGACACGCCCCTGACCGAACAGACGCTCGTGGGCGAGGACGGCCGTTGGAGCGCCACCGTGAGCTTCGCCCGCGACGCCGACGTGCAGCAGGCGGTGCGGGTCGTGCAGGAGCTCGGCGCCGGTGACGTGACGAGCGTCACCCGCACCATCACCCTGCCGCCCCCGAGCCTCATCAAGCTGGAGAGCCCGACCGACGGCCAGACCCTGACCTCGCGCTCGTTCGACGTCACCGGCGAGGCGCCGGCCGGCGCCCACGTGACCGTCGCCGACCTGGGCGGCGCGCCCCTGGGCCAGGCCGACCTCGCCGAGGGCGAGACGCGATTCGTCATCCCGGTGCGGTTCGCCGACACGGCCGACCGGGGGCAGGGGATCGTCGTCAGCGGGCAGCACGACGGGCAGGACCTCAACGAGGTCACCGTGCACATCGCACTGCCGCCCGTGGAGGAGCCGACACCGACCGAGACGCCGACGCCGGCCCCGCAACCAACGCCCAAGCCGACCCCGAAGCCCACCGAGCCGCCGATGCCGACCGAACCGCCGGCGCCCCCCGTGCAGCATCCCGAACCGGGCATTCCCCAGCTGATCGCGGCGCCGGTGATCACCAGTCCGGTCGCCGGCGCCCGGATCACCGACGGCAGCACCGTGACGTTCGCCGGTTTCGGGGTGCCGGGCACGAACATCGCCGTCGCCGTCGTCCCCACGTCCGTGCTCGACCTGTCGAGCGCGCCGGCCGGCGTGCAGCAGTCGACGGGCGGCCAGCGGATGACACGGAACACCCAGGCGAACGCGGCCCAGCCGATCGTCGTGGATTCCGACGGGTTCTGGAGCGTGCGGCTCTCCCTGCCCGACGGTGAGTACACGGTCACCGCCGTGCACGTGCGCCTCGACGCGGCCGGCATGGCGACCGCCGCGCTCTCCGAGCCGTCCGCTCCCGTCACCTTCCGGGTGGCTGCCACGCCGGCACCCGGCTCCGGCATCATCCCGCCCACGCAGACGCCCGCCGCGACGCCGACGGCAACGTCGCGCCCGGCGACCGACACCGAGGCGCTGGCCGCCACCGGTATCGACGGTCACGGGGCGCTCACGGTAGGCATGATCTTCGCCCTGGCGGGTGGCGGCATCCTGCTGTTGCGCCGCCGGCACGCACCGCGCTGATTGTCAGGGGGGCCAAGTACCATTGGAGCGTGGTCACCGCCCTATATCGCCGCTACCGGCCAGAGACATTCTCCGAGATGATCGGTCAGTCGCAGGTGACCGATCCGCTCATGACGGCCCTGCGCACCAACCGGGTCAATCACGCCTACCTGTTCAGCGGTCCGCGCGGCTGTGGCAAGACGACGTCGGCCCGTATCCTCGCCCGCTGCCTCAACTGCGTGGAGGGGCCCACCGACACCCCGTGCGGCGTCTGCCCGAGCTGCATTGAGCTCTCCCGCGACGGCGGCGGCTCGCTCGACGTGGTCGAGATCGACGCCGCCAGCCACAACGGTGTCGACGACGCCCGCGACATCCGGGAGCGCGCCATCTTCGCGCCGGCCCGCGACCGCTACAAGATCTTCATCCTCGACGAAGCGCACATGGTCACCCCGCAGGGCTTCAACGCGCTGCTCAAGATCGTCGAAGAGCCGCCGGAGCACATCAAGTTCATCTTCGCGACCACCGAACCCGAGAAGGTCATCGGCACCATCCGGTCGCGCACCCACCACTACCCGTTCCGCCTGGTCCCGCCGGCGCAGATGCTCGAGTACGCGCAGCAGCTGTGCGACAGCGAGGGCATCCAGGTCGCTCCGGGCGTGCTGCCGCTCGTGGTGCGCGGGGGAGGCGGATCGCCGCGCGACACGCTGTCCCTGCTCGACCAGCTGATGGCGGGCTCCGACGGTGGGTCGGTGGAGTACGAGCGTGCGGTGGCGCTGCTCGGGTACACGCACGGCGCCCTCCTCGACGACGCCGTCGACGCGATCGCCGCCCGCGACTCGGCCGGCGCGTTCGACGCCGTCGACCGTGTCATCCAGACCGGGCAAGACCCGCGCCGGTTCGTCGAAGACCTTCTCGAGCGGATGCGCGACCTCATCATCGTCGCCGCCACCTCGGTCGAGGGCGCCGCAGCCGTTCTCCGTGGCGTGCCGCGTGAGGAGATCGACCACATGGGAACGCAGGCCGCGAAGTTCGGCCCCGCCGAACTGTCCCGGGTCGCTGACATCGTCAACACCGCCCTCACCGAGATGACCGGGGCGACCTCGCCGCGTCTGCACCTGGAGCTCATGATCGCCCGGGCCCTCGTTCCCGCCAGCGACGACACCGCGCGCGGCGCCCTTGCCCGCGTGGAGCGTCTCGAGCGCCGCGTCGGCGTCGACGGACCGGTCACCGGCGGAACCATTGCCGCGCCTGTCGGCGCCTCCGCGCCGGCCGCCGCAACGAGCCCGGGACCTGCGGCCAGAACAGGAACGGACGCCACGGCACGGCCGATCGCTCCTGTTTCTGCCGACACCCGAGCGATTCCTCCTGTTTCCCAGGCGGCGCCTGCCGAGCCCCGCGTGCAGGCGGCGGCGCCTGCCGAGCCGCCGGCATCCGCTGCCTCTGCGGCATCCGCTGCCTCTGCGACGCCCGCTGCCCCGACGACGCCCGCAGGCGCTGCGTCGGCCACGGCAGCGCCGGCACCCGTCGGCCCCGTCACGCTGCAGCAGGTGAAGGATGCCTGGCCGCAGATCCTCGAGTCGGTCAAGGCCGCCAAGATGAGCGCCTGGCTCGTGGTCTTCACGGCGAGCGTGCTTGAGCTGCGCGACGAAGACATCCTGGTCATCTCGTTCCCGAGCGAGGCCGATGTGGCCAGCTTCAAGGAGCAGGGCCCGGGCAAGGGCACCAGCGAATACCTGCGCGCCGCCATCATCGACGTGCTCGGCCTCCAGGTGCGGTTCATCGCGCGGGTCGACCGGCCGACTGACGCGCGGCCCGGGGCAACGGATGCGCCCGCTCCCGCGCCGAGTGCCGCTCCGGGCGCCGGCGGTGGGAACGCCGTCGCGACTCCTCCCCAAACGCCGCCCGTCGACGGCGCCTCCAGCGCCGACGGCGGCCGACCTGCCGCGGGCAGCACCACAGGCGCCCCCGCCCGCCCGAACGCGGGCCCGAGTGCGTCGGCCGGCGCCGCATCCTCCGTGCCCGCACCGGCCGCCGGCGGATGGGCGACCGTGGCCATCCCCGGATCGGCGACGGCCACCGCAACGATCGACGAAGAGCCCCCGCCCTTCGACGACGACGCACCGCCGGAGGACGACGCCTACTCGCCGGCCGCCGCTCCCGAAACCGGGTGGGCGGCATCCGCCCCGGAGCCCGACGAGCCGTGGGCGCCATCGGCTGCGTCCGCCCCCGCCGTGCAACCAGCACCGGCAGCAGCGGCGCCGGCCACGCGCGCCGAACGCCCGCAGCCGGCCGGTGCCGCCCGCGCCGGCTCCCGCGCCCCCGCCTTCGAAGAGAAACAGCGTTACGGCGAGGCCGTGGTGCGCGAGATCCTCGGTGCCACGTTCCTCGAGGAGCAGCCATACGCCGGGCAACGATCGAGGGGCGAGTAGCCCATGTACGAGGGAATCGTCCAGGAACTCATCGACGAACTGGGCCGTCTGCCGGGCATCGGCCCGAAGTCCGCCCAGCGCATCGCGTTCCACATTTTGCAGACCCAGGCCTTCGATGTGACGAAGCTTGCGAACGTGCTGCTCGAGGTGCGTGAGAAGGTGCGCTTTTGCGACATCTGCGGCAACGTGTCCGAGCAAGACACCTGCAGCATCTGCCGCGACCCGCGCCGCAACCCCGCCTCCATCTGCGTCGTCGAAGAGGCGAAAGACGTGGTGGCGATCGAGCGCACCCGCGAGTTCCGCGGCCTGTACCACGTGCTCGGCGGCGCGATCAGCCCGATCGACGGCGTCGGCCCCGACGACCTGCGCATCCGCCAGCTCATGCAGCGCCTGGCCGACGGCACCGTGCAGGAGGTCATCATCGCCACCGACCCGAACCTCGAGGGTGAGGCGACGGCCACCTACCTCTCCCGGCTGCTCGGCGTGCTCGAGATCCGCGTCACCCGGCTGGCCTCCGGGCTCCCCGTCGGCGGCGACCTGGAGTACGCCGACGAGGTCACCCTCGGCCGCGCCTTCGAAGGCCGCCGCGTCGTCACGGGCTGATCAGCGCGACGGATGCCGCGGCATCCGTCGGCCGGCCGGCCGCGGCGACGCCGCCCATAACGAACCCGGCATGTCTCGCCGCTTAGGATGGAACCCGGGCCAGTCCCGCGTACCCAACCCCAGGAGTGCTACGTGAGCTTGATCGTGCAGAAATTCGGCGGTTCATCCGTTTCCGACGCCGAGAGCATCAAGCGTGTGGCCAAGCGCATCGTCGACACCCGCAAGGCGGGCAACGAGGTCGTCGTCGCCGTTTCGGCCATGGGCGACAGCACCGACGAGCTCCTCGACCTCGCCCACGAGGTCACCCCGATCCCCGCGCCGCGTGAGCTCGACATGCTGCTCACCGCCGGTGAGCGCATCTCCATGGCCCTGCTCGCGATGGCGATCAAGAGCATGGGCTACGACGCCCGGTCGTTCACGGGCAGCCAGGCGGGCATGATCACCGACGCCCGGCACGGCGCCGCCCGCATCGTCGACGTCACCCCCGGCCGCCTGCGCGAGGCCCTCGACGAGGGCGCGGTCGCGATCGTGGCCGGCTTCCAGGGCTTCAGCCGCGACACCCGCGACATCACCACCCTCGGCCGCGGCGGCTCCGACACCACGGCCGTTGCGCTCGCCGCCGCCCTCGACGCCGACATCTGCGAGATCTTCACGGATGTCGACGGCGTCTTCACCGCCGACCCGCGCGTCGTTCCCCGGGCCCGAAAGCTCGACCGCATCTCCAGCGAAGAGATGCTGGAGCTCGCCGCTGCCGGTGCGAAGGTCCTGTACATCCGCGCGGTGGAGTACGCACGCCGCCACGGCGTCACCCTGCACGTGCGCTCCTCGTTCAACAACAACGAGGGCACCATCGTCTACAACGCCGAGAAGGCGAAAGCGAACGGAGAGATCGTGGAAGAGCCAATCATCGCCGGCGTCGCCGCCGACCTGAGCGAGGCGAAGGTCACCGTTGTCGGCGTCCCCGACATCCCCGGCAAGGCCGCCCTCATCTTCAAGATCGTCGCGAAGACCAACGCCAACGTCGACATGATCGTGCAGAACGTGTCGGCCGCGGCCACCGGGCTCACCGACATCTCGTTCACCCTCCCCAAGTCGGAGGGGCAGCAGGTGCTCACCGCGCTGACCAACGAGAAGGACAACGTCGGCTTCGTCGGGCTCCAGTACGACGACCAGATCGGCAAGCTCGCCCTGGTCGGCGCCGGCATGCGCACCAACACCGGCGTCTCCGCCAAGCTGTTCGAGGCGCTCTACGAGGCCGGCATCAACATCGAGATGATCTCCACCAGCGAGATCCGCATCTCGGTGGTCACCCGCGCCGACACGATCAACGAGGCCCTCCGCGTCGTGCACACGGCGTTCGGGCTCGACGGCGACGACGTGGCCAAGGTCCACGGCGGCACCGGCCGCTGAGCCCAGCGGATGCCGCGCGCCGGCGCCGCATCCGCCCCGCTTCACTCCCGGGCAGCCCTCGCCGCCCGCACCCACCGCTAACTCCGGAATACCTGTCCACAGCGGCCTGGCTCGGGCAAAAGTCAGCCGAAGTTGGAAGAATTACCGGAGTTAGCAACGGGGGACACGCAGTACATCGAACCGCAGGAACCGCAGGAACAGTAAGGAACCGAACAGTGGGCAGCACGGCAGGAATCAACATCGGCGTGGTCGGTGCCACCGGACAGGTCGGCGCCGTGGTGCGCCGGCTCCTCGAGGAGCGGGACTTCCCGGTCGCGAGCATCCGCTACTTCGCGTCGGCCCGCTCGGCCGGCACCACGCTGCCGTGGAAGGGTGAGGACATCGTGGTCGAAGACGCCGCCGTCGCCGACCCCACCGGCCTCGACGTGGCCATCTTCTCCGCCGGCGCCACACTCTCCCGCGCCCAGTCCCCGCGCTTCGCGGCCGCCGGCGTCACCGTCATCGACAACTCCTCCGCCTGGCGCATGGACCCCGAGGTGCCGCTCGTCGTCAGCGAGGTGAACCCCGAGGCCATCGCGCAGGCCGCTAAGGGCATCATCGCCAACCCCAACTGCACCACCATGGCCGCGATGCCGGTGCTCAAGGTGCTGCACGCCGAGGCCGGCCTCGAGCGGCTCATCGTCAGCACCTACCAGGCCGTCTCCGGCAGCGGCCTCGCCGGCGCCGAAGAGCTCGCCAGCCAGGCCCGCGCGGCCGTGGCCGACGACGACCTCCTCAAGCTCGTGCACGACGGGTCCGCCGTCGACATGCCCGCCCCGGTGAAGTACGTGCGCCCCATCGCCTTCGACGTCGTGCCGCTGGCCGGGTCGATCGTCGACGACGGCTCTTACGAGACCGACGAGGAGCAGAAGCTCCGCAACGAGTCGCGCAAGATCCTGGGTCTTCCCGATCTGCTCGTGAGCGGCACCTGCGTGCGCGTCCCCGTCTTCACCGGCCACTCGCTCTCGGTCAACGCCGAGTTCGCGCGCCCGCTCTCGGTCGAGCGCGCCACCGAGCTCCTCTCGGATGCACCCGGTGTTAAGCTCACGGATGTCCCCACCCCGCTGGAAGCGGCCGGCCAGGACCCGAGTTACGTCGGTCGCCTCCGCCAGGACCCGGGTGCGCCGGATGGGCGTGGTCTCGCCCTCTTCATCAGCAACGACAACCTGCGCAAGGGCGCCGCGTTGAACGCCGTGCAGATCGCCGAGTTGGTCGCCGCCGACCTCGTCGCCGCCCCGGCCGGCGCGTAACCGCGTTCGCCGAAAGGCCCCGCCCGCCTCGTTCGGGGGAAGACCAGGCGTCGCCCCCAAGTCGGGGGCAGTCAGCTTGTCTGTCGGCCTTTGGGTATCTGCACCCCCTCCGGCCCCGCTAGTCTGGCGACAAGGTGGAGGGGGGCGCGATGGCTGTGAGCGCACGGCGCCTCGGTCTTTGGGGATTCGCCGGTATCGGCGCGGCCCTGATCGGGCAGGCGTTGCTGTTGCTCGGAGGCTCGAGCGGCATGGATTGGGCGATCGCCGTCATGGCGCTCATCTGCGTCGCCACCCTCGAATACAACCGCTTCCCGCTCTCCCGCGCCCCGCACCGCACGCCCGTGGTGAGCCTTCCCGTCCTCGTTCTCCCGGCCCTCGCGGCGAGCGTCCCGTTCGGAACCGCGGCCGGGCTGGTCGCCCTCGGTGTCCTCCTGGCGCTGGTGCGCACCCGCCAGCTCGTGGTCGTGCTCTACGGGGCCGGGCTCGCCGGCGCCGGCTCGATGGTCTCGGTGGGCGTCTCCCTGCTCCTCGGCGACGCCGGGATGCTGCACCCCGCGGCATCCGCGCTGGGAACGCTCGCGTATCTCGTGTTCGTCCTGGCCGTGGAACTGCTGCGGGTGGGGTCTTTCCGCGGCACCAGCGTCGATGCCGCCGTTGATGAACTGACGATGATGACGGGCAGCCAGGTGAGCGGCGGCCTGGCCACGATCTCACCGGCACGCCTCGGTGCGGTCGCGTTCGCCGGCGTTGTGACATCCGCCCTCGCCTCCTACGCGAGCAGCAGCGGGGTGCCGCTTTTCGCGCTCGGCAGCGCCGCCCAGAACTCCGTCGTCGTGCTGGTGCTGCTCGTGCTGCTCTCGGTGCTCGCCCAGTCCCTCATCCGCGGTGTCGTCATGCGACGCCGGCTGCGCGGACTGATCGTCGGCGCCATGCGACTGGCCGAGACCGGTCGGCACTCCACGCCGGCCGCGATCGACCTGAACGACCCGAACGCCGCCACGCCGAGTGTGATCGAAACGCTGTACCGTTCGGTGCTGCGCAGCGTCGGCGTCGAGCAGGTGGGCCTCCGCGACACACCGCCGGGTGTCGGCGAGATCGGCGCGCGCATCCGTCTCAGCAAGGATGTGACCCGGTTCGTCGTCGCCCGCCGCGACCCGATGGACAAGCACTTCTCGCCGGAAGACAGCGACCTCCTCGGCGCCCTCGCCTTCACCGCGAACGTCGTCATCAAAGACCGCTACAACATCGGCGGCCTGACGGCACGCGCCAACACGGATGCCCTCACCGGGCTCCCGAATTACGGCGCGTTCAAGGAGGCGCTCGCCAACATCAACGACCACCGCGAGTATTCCGAGGCGCTCGCGGTGCTCTTCATCGACCTCGATGACTTCAAGCTGCTGAACGACCGCTACGGCCACGACGTGGGCGACCGCGTGTTGAGCGAACTGGGCCGGCGGCTTCGGAAGGTCGTGCGCAACGGAGACGTGGTGGCGCGCGTCGGCGGCGACGAGTTCGTGATCATCCTCACCCGGCTCGTCTCGCTCGCGCAGGCGAAGCTGCTCGCCGAACGGGTGATGGAGGAGACCAGTCGTCGGCTGACCGTCGGCCCGGTCACCTTCGCGCCGGTGCTCAGCATCGGCCTCGCCTACTCCGCACACCGCGAGACCGACGTCAGCCAGCTCGTCAAGGATGCCGACCACAGCATGCTCGCGATCAAGAAGTGGCGCCGCGGCGGCGGCATCGCCGAAGAGAGCACCATCAACATCTCCGCCCACCGCTCCTCCGAGATGAATGACATCGTTGCCCGGGCCATCGACGACGAGCAGTTGGAACTCGTGTTCCAGCCGATCGTGAGCCTCGTCACCGGACAGATCTGGGCCTTTGAGGCGCTCGTTCGCTACACGCATCCGGTGCTCGGGGTCGTCTCGCCGGCATCGCTCGTGCAGAAGGCCAAGGACATCGGCAAGCTCGACGACCTGACCCGGCAGGTGGCCGGCAAGGCGATGCGCGCAGCGGCCGAGTTCCGGCTGGCGCAGGCGAGCATCGTCTGCGTCACCGTGAACATCGACGCCAACCAGCTGATGCCCGACCGCGTCGGCTCGTTCATCGAGGCGCTCGTCGTTGAGTACCCGGCGCTCTCACTCTGTCTCGAGCTCAACGAGCGCTCCGTGAGCCGGGTGTCCGAGACCGTGCGTGACCAGGCAGAGCGCCTACGCGACATGGGCGTGCTGGTGGCGCTCGACGACTACGGCTCCCAGGGCTCGTCGGTGGATGCGCTGGTGCGGGTTCCCATGGACATCCTCAAGATCGACCGCAGCCTCGCCGACAACCTCGCCGACGTGCGCCAGCAGGAGATCCTGCGTGCGCTGCAGGGCTTCGGCGACAACCTCGAGTACTCCATGATCGTCGAAGGGGTGGAGAGCGCCGAGACGGCGGCGAACCTCGCGTCGCTCGGGATCCGGAGCGCGCAGGGGTACTACTTCGGCTCGCCGCGAGGCCTGGAGGCCACCCTCAGCCGTCTGGAGGCGTTCGGGTCGGCCGCGGTCGTGCCTGCGTCGGTGGCGCACGAGACGCAGGCGGAGCCGCCGGTCGTCGACGACGTGTCCACGGCCCCGATCGAGCAGCAGGGCCAGAACCACCCGCTCGGCATGCAGGCCGCCGAGCAATTCGCCCTGTTCGCTGCGGAACAACGCGCTGTGGCCGAGGCGGCCCTCGAGGACTCCGCCTCCGGCTAACCGTGCTTCAGTAGCCCGGAGCGCCCCTGGGCGCGCAGCCAGGGCGCGACATCCTCGTACGGCATCGGCCGCGCCCAGTGGTAGCCCTGCCCGAGTCGCGCGTCGAGTTTCCGCAGCACCGTCAGCTGCTGCGTCGTCTCGACGCCCTCGGCGATCACGGAGAGGCCGAGTGCGCGCGCGAGCGAGATGATCGCCTCGACGATCGGCCGCGCGTGCTCGTCGGCTGCCCCGCCGAGGCCGTCGATGAACGTGCCGTCGATCTTGAGGGTGGTGACCGGCAACTGGCGCAGGTAGCTGAGCGACGAGTAACCGGTCCCGAAATCGTCGATGGCGACGCCGACGCCGAGCCGGCGGAGCCGGGTGAGGGTGTCGAGGGAATTCTTGACGTCGTCCATGAGCACGGTTTCGGTGATCTCGAGCTCGACGGCCGCTGGGTCCATTCCCGACGATGCGAGCGCCGCCGCCACCATGTCGACGAGGCCCGGATGCTGCAGCTGGCGTGCCGACAGGTTGATCGCGATCCTCAGGTCGGCGGCACCGGGGACGGTCGAGCGCCAGTACTGGGCGTCGGCGAGAGCGGTGCCCAGCACCCACTCGCCGACGGCGACGATCTGTCCGGACTCCTCGGCGAGCGGAATGAAGTCGTCCGGGGAAACCAGCCCCACGCCCGGCTGCTCCCAGCGCACCAGGGCCTCGAAGCCCTTCGCCTCGCCGGTGTCGATGTCGACCAGCGGCTGGTAGTGCACGCGCAGCTCCCCGCGCTCGATGGCGCGCGGCAGAAGCGTCTGCATCTCCATGCGGGCCAGCGAGCTGCGATGCATCTCCTCATCGAAGAACACGGCCTCGTTCCGGCCCGACGACTTCGCGCGGTACATGGCGGCGTCAGAGTGGTGGAGCAGCATGCTGGCCGTGTCACCCGGGGTGGAGATGGCCATGCCGATGCTCATCGTGACGAACACCTCTCGGTCGCCGAGTTCGAAGGGGGTGTGCGCGGTGGTGGCAAGGCGCTCCGCCAGCCGCTGCGCCTTGCGCTCGGTCATGTCGGGACACACCACGACGAACTCGTCGCCGGCGAACCGCGCGAGCGTGTCCTCGGGGCGCACGTGGCCGCGCAGGCGATTCGCCAATTGCACGAGCAGGTCGTCGCCGGCGCTGTGCCCCATGCCGTCATTCACGACCTTGAGACGGTCGATGTCGAGAAAGAACAGGGCCACCTGCTGGCCGTGGGTCTCGGCGTCCCGAAGCGCCGACTCGATCCGCAGGGTCAGGAACGCCCGGTTCGCGAGCCCGGTCAGCGCATCCGTGTAGGCCTGGTGCTCGAGGGCGGCCTCGATCTCCTTCGTCGCTGTGATGTCGAGGGTCGTTCCCACCAGCCGCACCGGCACACCGGCATCGTCGTGTTCGGCGGTGAGCCGCATCTGCACCCAGGTGACGCCGCCTGCGGGTCGGACCACCCGGTAGGTGAAGTCGGCCGTGGTTCCCCGCTCCCGCGCCTCCAGCACCCGTTGCGCCACGCGCATGCGGTCATCGGGGTGCAGCGCGCTCTGCCAGGCCTCTTCGAAGAACGACGAACCCGCGGAGAGCCCGTGGATGCGGCAGGCCTCGTCGGAGCACCACTGCTCGCCCGTGAGCAGGTCCACCTCGATCGATCCGACGTGGGCGACGCGTTGCGCCTGGTTGAGCCGGTCGCGTTCGCGCTCCACCTCCTCGAGCAGGCGCTTCCGCTCGGTGATGTCGCGGGCGATCGCGGCCGTGCCCGTGCGCCGGCCATCCTCGTCGTGGGTCGCCGTGAGGGTGAGTAGCACGTGCAGGCGGCTGCCGTCCTTGTGGCGGCCCTCGGCGTCCCACTCCACCACAGGCTCACCGGCCTCCAAACGGGCCTGGAACTGGTCGGAGCCGCGCGTTTCGCTGTAATTGAGGAGGCTGACCGGCTGCCCGATCATCTCTGCAGCGCTGTAACCGTAGAGCCGCTCGGCACCGGCGTTCCAACTGGTGATGTTGCCGTCGAGGTCGAGTTCATTGAGTGCGTAGTCGGATGACTCCACCAGCTGCGCGAGACGGAGCCGGGTCGCGTCGTCCCGCTTTCGGCCCGCGATGTCGGTCGACGCCACCAGGATCGCCGCCGGGCGGCCTTTCTCCCGTGGCACCTGGGTGAGCGAGACGTGCACCCTGAGGCTGGTGCCGTTCCGGTGCCGGGCGCGGTGCTCGCCCGACCATGGCTCGCCGGCGCGGACGGCGGCTTCCATTCGCGGAAGATTGCGGTCATCCGGGTCGGCCACCCCGAGGTCGGAGAATCGGGCGCCGACGACCTCGTCGGCCGTCCAACCGTAGAGTTCCTCGGAGGACGTGTTCCAGAACACGATGACACCGTGGGTGTCGAGGGCGATCACCGACTGGTTCACCGCGTTGAGCAGGTCGGCCTGCAGCCGCGCCATTTCACCGGCATTGGCATAGCGTCGCCGCAGGCGGCGCTTCTTCGGAAGCGCTGGCCCCTCGTCGGGCCTGGACTTTGCTGGCATCAGGAGTCTCGGAATCGCACGGCGGATCGGGGCGTCCCCCTGGCCGGGGGACGTCCCCATTCTATGGAGGTCTTTGTCCCCGCGGTTCCCGAGAGAAACCATCACACCAGCTGCTCGTTGTGCTCTCGGAGCCAGCCCGGAACATCCGTCGGCCGCAACGGCGTCGACCAGAGGAAGCCCTGGCCCTGCGCCGTGCCGAGGCGATGGAGTTCGGCGAGCTGCGCGGCGGACTCCACCCCTTCGCCGATGACGCCCAGATTGAGGTCGCGTGCGAGGGCGACGATGGCGCCGACGATGGCGGCCGCGTGCGGGTCGTCGCCGCCGAGCCCGTCGATGAAGCTGCGGTCGATCTTCAGCAGGTGCACGGGAAGCTTCTGCAGGTATCCGAGTGAGGAGTAGCCGGTGCCGAAATCGTCGATCGAGAGCCGCACGCCGAGGGCGCGCAGCGAGACGAGGTTGCGCACCGCCAGGTCGACGTCGCCCATCACCATCGACTCGGTCACCTCGAGATGCACGGCGCCGGGATCGATGCCGGTGCGGTCGAGCGTCTCGGCGACGACCTGCACGAACTGGGTGTCCCGCAGTTGCCGGGTGGAGAGGTTGACCGCCATCGAGAGCTCCGCGGCTCCCGGCACCTCCCGCCGCCAGCGCTGCAGCTGTGCCAGCGCCTCGCCCAGCACCCATTCCCCGATCAGCAGGATCATGCCCGTCTCCTCGGCCACGGGAATGAATTCGGCGGGGGAGAGCCAGCCGCGGTCGGGATGCTCCCAGCGCACGAGCGCCTCGAACCCCATCACGCGCTCGTTGGCGACATCGACGATCGGCTGGTACACCACCCGAAGTTCGTCACGGTCGAGCGCGCGGCCGAGCTGCGACTCGATGTCGAGGCGCGCAGAGGCCCGCAGCTGCATGGCGTCGTTGAAGACCACCACGCGGTCGCGCCCGAGCTCCTTGGCCTGGTACATCGCCACATCGGACTTCCGGAGGAGGATGTGCGCGTCGTCATCGTCGCCGGCAAGCACCACGCCGATGCTCACCGTGACGAACACCTCGTGGCCGTCGACCCAGAACGGCTCCTTCGTCATCGCGATGATGCGGTCGGCCACGCGCTGGGCGCGGTCGACGGTGGTGCTGTCGCAGACGATGACGAACTCGTCACCGCCGAACCGGGCGAAGGTGTCGGTGTCACGCAGCTCCGCCTGCATCCGCTTGACCAGCTGCACCAGCAGGCTGTCGCCGGCCGCGTGGCCGAGGCCGTCGTTGACGACCTTGAACTGGTCGACGTCGAGGAACAGCACGCCCACCTGTCGCCCGGCCGGTCGAGCCAGCGCGAGCGACTCGTCGATGTGGTCGGTGAGCCGGGTGCGGTTGACGAGGCCGGTGAGCGGGTCGTGGAACGCTTGGTGGGCGAGGAGCGCCTCGGTCTCCTTGCGCTCGGTCACGTCCTGCAGCTGAAGATAGAAGTAAGAGGGAGCCTGGTCGTCGCCCCGCACGAGCGAGGCGAACTCATGCACCCAGATGACGGTGCCGTCGGCGCGGAGGTATCGCCGTTCGGTCTGCACGTCGTCGGTCACGCCGTTCAGGATGCGCAGGGTCATCGATTCGTCGTCGCCCCGGTCGAGCGGATGCAGGAAGTCCGGCGTCTGCATGCCCAGGATCTCGGCTGCGGGGCGGCCCAGCATCTGGCACAGGGCGGGATTGATCCGGCGCAGCCGCCCGTCGAGGTCGGCGATGCCGGTGCCGATCGGCGACCGCTCGAAGCCCGCGAACGCCATCTCCTGCGCCTCTACCAGGCGCGCCCGGCTCGCGATCGCTTCGGCGCGGTTGGCGTCCGCCTCGGCGCGACTCGCTTCCGCTTCCGCCTGCTGGCGCTTCATCTCGGTGATGTCCCGCGCGATGCCGGAGATGCCGGTGAGCTGGCCGGGACCACCGCCGAGGGCGGAGAGGTTCAGCGAGATGTCGAGGGTGGTGCCGTCCCTGCGGATGCCCCAGGTCTCGAACGCGCTGGGCTGTTGGAGCAGGGCGTGCATGGCCGGCCCGGTCGTCTCCGCCATGATCGGGAGGACGCGGCCGGCGCCCTGGCCGATCATCTCGCCGGCGCGGTAGCCGAACATCCGCTCGGCCGCGCTGTTCCAGGTGAGCACGGCGCCGTCGATGCTGCAGGCGATGATCGCGTCGCTCGAGGACTCCACGAGCGACGAGAGGGTGCGCATCTCGGTTTCGATGCGCTGCCGGTCGCTGATGTCGCGGATGGAGCTGTAGGCGAATGACCCGCTCGGCGTCATGATCGGGGCCAGCGAGATCTCGACGGCGAACTCGCTGCCGTCGCGGCGCCGCCCGAAGAGCTCCAGCCCCGACCCCATCTGCCGGGTGAGCGGCGCACGCGAGTATGCGGCCCGGCGTGCGCGGTGGTCCTGCCGGAAGCGCTCGGGCAGCAGCACCTCGATGGTCTGCCCGAGGAGCTCGTGGCGCGGGTAGCCGAACATGAGCTCGGTCTGCTGGTTCACCAGCACGATGCTGCCGGCACTGTCGACGATCACGACCCCGTCGGGCGCCGAGTCGATGAGCTTCAGCAGCGGGGTTCCGGAGTGGAAGAGCTCGCCCACGGGACGCACGCGTGCACGCTGTGAAATGGCACCGTCGTCGACGTGCTCGAAGAGCTGCATCCTCACACGTTTCGCAGTCGCGCCGGCATCGACATGCTCCGAAAATTAGCACAGGGGAGCGCCGCGGCCCCGGCGGCTCGCGGCTCGTGTCGTGAAGCTGCGGATGCCTATCTGCCCCGGCATCCGGCGCGACCCGGGGGTGTCTGTGCGCCCGGCCCGGAGCATCCGTCGCCCGGGATAGACTGAAGAGCGTGAATTCTGAAGCTCCTGTCGACGTCGTACTCATCGGGGGCGGCATCATGAGCGCCACGCTCGGCACCCTCATCAAGCAGGTACAGCCCGACTGGAGCATCCAGGTGATCGAGCGGCTCGGCTCGGTGGCGCAGGAGAGCTCGAACCCGTGGAACAACGCCGGCACCGGCCACGCCGCCCTTTGCGAACTCAACTACATGCCCGAGGCGCCTGACGGCTCCGTCACCGCCGACAAGGCCGTGAGCATCAATGAGCAGTTCCAGATCAGCCGGCAGCTGTGGGCGCACCTCGTGCGCACCGGCGCGCTGCCCGAGCCCGAGACGTTCATCAACCCCACCCCGCACATGACGTTCGTGCGCGGCAAGGCGAACGTCGAGTACCTCAAGAAGCGCGTGGAAGTGCTGAAGGACCAGCCGCTGTTCGCCGAGATGGAGTACAGCGACGACCCGGCGACGATCGCCGAATGGACGCCGCTGATCATGAAGAAGCGCAACCCGCGCCAACGGATCGCGGCCACCCGCAACATCTCCGGCACCGACGTCGACTTCGGAGCGCTCACCCGGTACCTCTTCGACGACCTGCAGCGCCAGGGCGGGCAGCTGCGGTTGAACACGCAGGTCACCGACATCGACAAGCAGGACGACGGAACCTGGAAGCTCAAGCTCCTCCGTCACGTCGGCAATGCGCGCAGTACTATTCGCGCCCGCTTCGTCTTCGTGGGTGCCGGCGGTGGTGCGCTCGCGCTGCTGCAGCACAGCGGAATCCCCGAGATCGAGGGCTTCGGCGGCTTCCCGATCAGCGGGCAGTTCCTGAAGACCACGAACCCGAAACTGGTCGCCCAGCACCAGGCGAAGGTGTACGGCAAGGCATCCGTTGGCGCGCCGCCCATGTCGGTGCCGCACTTCGACACGCGCATGGTCGAGGGCGAGCCGTCGCTGCTGTTCGGGCCGTACGCCGGGTTCACGCCCAAGTTCCTCAAGACGAGCACCTGGTTCGACCTGCCGTTCTCCATCCGCCCGCACAACATCGGCCCGATGCTCGCGGTGGCCCGTCACAACTTCGACCTGATGAAGTACCTCGTGGGCGAGCTGCTCGCCGGCCGCAAGAAGAAGCTCGACGCGTTGCGTGAGTTCATGCCGACCGCGAAGTCCGAGGACTGGGAGCTGATCACGGCCGGCCAGCGCGTGCAGGTCATGAAGAAAGACAAGGAGAAGGGCGGCGTGCTGCAGTTCGGCACCGAGGTCGTCACGTCGACGGACGGCAGCATCGCCGGCCTGCTCGGGGCGTCGCCAGGGGCATCCACTGCCGCCCCGATCATGGTCGACCTGCTCAAGCGCTGCTTCCCCGAGCAGTACCCCGCGTGGGAGCCCAAGCTGCGCGAGATGATCCCCTCGCTCGGCACGCGCCTCTCCGACGACCCGGCCGCAGCGGCCGCGTCGCTCGCCGACACGGCCGAGGCGCTGCACCTCCCCGCGTAGGACCGCGTCCCCGGCCGCCCGTGCGGTCGCCCCGTGCGGTCGCCCGTCGCTGCGGCGCGGGTTCAGGAAGCCGGCGCGCGCTGCGGCACCTGCCCCCTTCCTGAACCCACGCCGCACGACGGCCGTGAGCCTCTCGCGACCGGACCTGGCCCCGTCGGCGGCGAGGCGGCAGGGCTAACGGATGCCGCGCAGGGCGGGTGCGGGGTTGCTCCCCTATCGAATGTGTGTTCGAATGGATGCATGCGGTGGAGTGGGCAGGAGTTGCAGACCGAGCAGCCGAGTGCGCTGCCCGGCCTCGCGAGGTTGAACAACCTGGTGCGAAGCGTGCAGACGCCGGAATTCGCGGGAGTGACCTTCCACGAGATCCTCGCGAAGTCGGCGCTCAACCGCGTTCCCGGCCAAAGCGCCATGCCCTTCGGCTGGACCATCAACCCCTACCGAGGCTGCTCCCATGCCTGCGCCTATTGCCTCAGTCCCGAGACCCTTATCCTCCGTGCGGACGGAAGGCAGGTGCCGCTCTGGTCGGTCAAAGTCGGTGACGTGATCATGGGCACGCAAACGGAGGGTAGCTACCGGCGCTACGTCCCGACTCCGGTGCTCGCCTCGTGGGCAACCAAAAAGCGCGGGTATCGCATCACGCTCGCCGATGGCACCGAGATCGTCGCGAGCGGCGACCATCGTTTCCTGACCGAGCGGGGGTGGAAGTACGTGACGGGCGCGATGAGTGGTGCCGAGCAGCGTCCGTACCTCACCACGAACAACGAGCTCATGGGGTTCGGCCTGAACGGCGTTCCGGAGACGAGCATCGAAGGCGCCGCAGTGAAGTCCGACGCAAGGCTGCAGATCGTCTCGATCGAAGACCTCGGCACGGCGATGGACATGATCGATATCACGACGAGCACGGGCGACTTCATCGCGAACGGGGTCGTGAGCCACAACTGCTTTGCTCGGCCCACGCACACCTACCTCGACCTTGACGCGGGCAAGGACTTCGACAACGAGATCATCGTGAAGGTGAACGTGGCCGAGGTTCTGCGAAAGGAGCTGGCCAAACCGAGCTGGGGCAGGCATCCGGTGGCCCTCGGCACCAACACCGACCCCTACCAGCGCGCCGAGGGCCGGTACCGGCTGATGCCCGGAATCATCGCCGCGCTCGCCGACAACGGCACGCCGTTCAGCATCCTCACCAAGGGCACGCTGTTGCGCCGCGACCTCAACCTGCTCGCCGAGGCGAGCGAGCACGTGCCGGTGGACCTCGCCATGTCCATCGCGATCTACGACGACGAGCTGCAGCAGGCGGTCGAACCGGGCACGCCCAGCACGAAGGCGCGCCTGGCGACCGTGACCGCGGTGCGCGAGCACGGGCTCGACTGCTCGGTCTTCCTGATGCCGATCCTGCCGTTCTTGACGGATACGACGACGCACCTCGACGAGGCGCTGCGGCAGGCGAAGGCGGCCGGGGCGACATCCGTTCTGTACACCGCGCTGCACCTGAAGCCCGGCGTCAAGGACTGGTACCTGCAGTGGCTCGCGCGCGACCACCCCGAGCTGCTGCCACGGTATCGGCAACTGTACGCCAAGGGCGCCTACGCGCCGAAGGAGTACCGCACCTGGCTCGCGGCACGCATCAAGCCGCTCATCCGCAGGCACGGCCTGGAACGCGGGCGCGAAGACCCGGCCACCGGGGGAGTGCGATCCAGTGCGCTGGGCCGACGGCGGGGGACTCGGGTTGTCACCGCCGACGCCGCTGCGGCACCGGGCGCGGGCCAGTCGGGCAGTCGGTCCCTCATCGCCGAGGAACTTCCGCCCGAGCTCGCCCCGACCTTGTTCTAGCTCGCGACCGCCAGGTCATTCTCCAATGCGTAATAGACGTCCCATGTTCCGTTGAACGACCGGTTGGGCAGGGTCTGCAACAGTGCCGCGCTCTCGCCGTCGAGGCCGCCACGCCGAGCCAAACGCACCAGATCGTCGCGCGTGGCCGGATAATCGATGTCGTTCAGCAACTGCGCCAGTGGCGCGAGTCCGGTCTGGATCATGAGTATGCCTTTCCGAGTCCACCCCATGCGGCGGGGTGCAGTTGGTTAAGAACGTAGACGGGCCCCGACCTGCCAACAAGGCCTTGACTCCCTGCGTGACGGTGCATGACGCCCCCGCCGCTCGGTAAACTCCTCTGGTGGCGAAACTCTATTTCCGGTACGGGGCCATGAACAGCGGCAAGAGCACCGCGATGCTGCAGGCCGCGTACAACTACGAGGAGCGCGGCCATCAGGTCCTCCTCGCCAAGCCGTCCATCGACACCCGGGGCGACATGGGCATCCTGTCGCGCCTGGGTGTCACGCGCGCGGTCGACTACCTGCTGGCCCCCGAAACGGATGCCTTCGCCGCCTTCGAGCAGCACCGCCGGGAAACGCGGGCCACGACCGGCCGCGACGTGAGCGCGCTGCTCGTCGACGAGGCGCAGTTCCTCACCGAGGTGCAGGTCGACGACCTGCTGCGCATCGCCATCCTCGAGAACGTGCCGGTGCTGGCCTACGGCATCCGCACCGACTTCCAGACCGTGGCCTTCCCGGGCAGCCGGCGCCTACTCGAGGTCGCGCACAGCCTCGAGGAGCTCAAGACGATCTGCCGGTGCGGCAGAAAGGCCGTCTTCAACGGCCGCACCATCGACGGCGCCTTCGTCTTCGACGGTGACCAGGTGGCCATCGACGGCGCCGACGTCACCTACGAGTCGCTGTGCGGCGCCTGCTACCTCGAGGAGAGCGGCGGGGTGCTGAACAAGCACGCCCGGGCGACCTCTGGCCTTCCCGCCTGACGCGCGCACGTAACACGCCGGCGGTGATGTCGGACCACAGGCTTAGAGTGGAAGCCTGGGGCCGCTGCCCCGGGAGTTGCACGGAAGGGCTGATTGGTGGGTTACCGCGTCGCGCTCATCGACGACCATGAGATCGTCGCGCGCGGATTCGCCGCATTGTTCTCCAGCAGTCCCGACATCGAGGTCGCGGCATCCGTTGCCACCGTCGCCGAACTGATCGACTCGTCGGCCGGGCGTGAACCGGTCGACCTCGCGATCCTCGACCTCCGCCTCTCCGACGGTTCCACGGTGTACGACAACGTCGAACGGCTGCGGGCAGCGGAGATCGAGGTGCTGGCGTTCACCGCCGGCGACGACGCGAACGCGATGCGTGCCGCGGCCCGCTGCGGCGTTCTCGGCGTCGTGTGCAAGTCCGAACCGGCTGCCGTGCTGATCGAAGCCGTGACGCACGCCGCGGCCGGCGAGCCGGTGGCATCCACCCAGTGGGCCGCGGCACTCGACGGCGACCCCGAAATCGCCGACGCCGGCCTCAGCCCCCGGGAGCGCCAGGTGCTCTCGCTGTACGCCTCGGGCGCGCAGGCACCACTCGTGGCGGAGGAAACCGGCCTGTCGGAGTCGACGGTCGTGGACTACATCCGCCGGGTCCGGTCGAAGTACGGGCGGGTGGGTCGCGAGGCCAACACCAAGGTCGACCTCTACAAGCGGGCGTTGGAAGACGGAATCCTGCCGGTGCCCGGCCAGCCGTGAGCGCGGCTGCCCGAGCCGTGCCGGCCAGCACCGGCCGCATCGACCGGGATCGCGACAACGAGGTGGACCGGCTCACCCGACTCATCTACCTCGTGCTCGGGGTCAGCGCAGTGTTCTTCGGCGCGCTCTCCCTGCGGCCGCTCCTCGAGCAGGCACCCGGGGCCGACTTCCCCCTGGTCGCCGCGTGCTGGCTCCTTGCGTTCGGGGTGCCGGTCGCGATGGGCGCGCTGTCGCTGTGGGCACCGCTGCGGGTCCTCCGCCTGCTCGCGGTCATCGAAGGCGTCGTCTTCGTGCTCGCGATCGCCGAGTGGCTGCTGTTCCGCGACGGCCGGCTGCCAGAGGGAAACGACATCCCGTGGGTGATCACCTTCACCGCCATCCCCGCCGTGTGCGTCGCCACGGTAGCGCGGGCACGCGTGGCGTGGGGGTACGTCATCCTCGTCTCCGGCCTCAGCGGATGGGTGCGGGCGTGGAGTTCGTCCGGCGTGGAGGTCCGCCTGATCGGCGCCAAGGATTCCCTCTACACGCTGCTTCTGATCAGCGTCTTCGTCGGGCTCACCATCGCGGTGCGACGCATCGCGACCCGCGTGGCCGCTGCCGCCGAAGCCGACCGCGCGGCCTATTCCGAGAGCGCGGCCCGCATCTCGCAAAAGCATGAGCGGTTGACGGTTGACGCCCTCGTGCACGACAGCGTGCTCTCGGTGCTGCTCATGGCGGGCCGCGGCAGCGTCGACATCGCACACCTGTCGGCGTACGCCCGCCAGACGCTGGGGAGGATCACCGGGCTGAACGCGCCCCCGCCGGCCAACCTGGTGCCCGCTTCGGTGCTGGGCGATCGCCTCCGCACCCTCACCGCCGAACTCGCGCCCGGCACGGCCTTCGCCTCGAACCTCGGCGCCCGGCCGGTTCCCGCCCTCGTCGTCGACGCCCTCGTGCTCGCGGCGGGGGAGGCGCTCCGCAACTCCCTGCGTCACGCCGGGCTGGCGTCCTCGGCGCCGGCTCGTCCGGTCTCCCGCTCCGTCGACGTGCACGACGACCACGGCACCGTGGTGGTTCGGGTGCGTGACGACGGCATCGGGTTCGACGCAGCGGATGTCCCGGCCGACCGCCTCGGAATCGCCCGAAGCATCGTCGCCCGCATGTCGGCCTTCGTGGGCGGCAGCGCGCGCGTCTTCTCGCGCCCGGGAGCCGGCACCGAGGTCACACTTGCCTGGACGCCGGATCGCCCGGCCGCCGGGGGCGATGCGCCGGCCTCGTTCAGCGCCATGTTCTCCATGCTGGCTCCCGTGGTGCGCGTCATCATCGTGCTGTTTGTCGTCGTGCACGGGGTCCTCGCCTTCACCGGGCCCGGCGCGGCCTCCTGGTTCCCGCTCGAGTTGCTCGCGTTCCTCGCGGTGAGCGCGGCGGCGGTGCTCTGCACCAGGGCGGCGGTCAACCCGCTACCGGCTGCGCAGACCCTGGGTACCGTGGCGCTGCTCGCGGCGGCGGAAATCCTGATGTTCTTCGAGGTGACGCCCCAAGACACCGCCGCGTTCGCGCACTGGCACCTCGGAGCGATCACCCTCGTGCTCCTCGTCCTGGCCATGCGCGGTCGCAATCGCATCGCCTGGTCGTGCTACGGCGGGCTCTTCGCCGCCACCGTGGCCTGGGCGGTGGTGAACGGGCTTCCCGCTGCCGGCGGCGTCGGTCTCGTCATCCGGCACGCGGGCACGCTGCTGGCCGGAACGCTCTGGGTCTTCGCCGCACGCCGGTCGATGGCCACCCTCACCGAACTCAACCGCCAGCGCACGGTGCGAGACGCCGCGGAGCTCGCCGAGACCACGGCCATCCAGGAGCGCCACGCGCAGTTGGCCCGGTTGAGCACGCTCGCCCGGCCGATGCTCGAGCGGCTGGCCGACGCGCATCCGTTGAGCGCTGATGACCAGGCCGAGTGCCTGCAGGTGGAAGCCACCCTGCGGGACGCCATCCGGGCCCGCTCCCTGTTCGTCGAGCCGGTCATCTCCGCTGCGAAGGCGGCCAGAGCCCGCGGCGTGGACGTGACCCTGCTCGATGACAGCGCGGATCGGCCGCCCGGCGATATGGCGCCGGTCACCGCCGCCGTGGCAGGTGAGCTTGATGCCGCCGCATCCGGCCGGGTCACCGCGCGCGTGCTTCCGGCGGGGCGCGACGCGCTCGCCACGATCGTGGTCGACTCCGACCGGCACCGCATCGTCACGGTGACGGCAGACGGAATGCTGGGCTGACCCACTCACCCCCTGATTGCGGGGCTGCCCCAATGCTGGGGCCACGCTAGCATTGGCCAGTACGACTCGGTTGAACGGGGCATCCGTTGGTTCATCGCACCGCTGCTGAGCTCGCGCATCTGTTCCAGTCGTGGAGGTTCGTGTGGCATCCCTGACGGAGATCCTGATCCTGCACGGCCTGCTTCCCATCGAAGTGCTCGACACCCTCATGGCCGGCGACCCGGCCGATGAAGCGCCCGTGCGCGACCTGGTGGCGAAAGGGCTCATCAGCGAGCTGCAGTTCGCGAAGGCCCGCGCCCAGCAGGCGAACCTGCCGTTCGTCGAGCTGCTGGACTACCCCGTCGACTCGCTCGCCGTCTCGCTCGTCTCTCCCGCGATCTGTCGCAGGCACGAGGTGCTGCCCATCGCGATCAACGATGGCCACCTGGTTCTCGCCATGGTCGACCCGGGCAACGTGTTCGCACTCGACGACGTGCGCGAGGCGTCGCGGATGCCGGTCGCCCCGGTCGTTGCGGAGCGTTCCGACCTGCTCGCGGCGATCACCCGCCACCACCGCGCCGACGACGAGCTCAACAACCTCACCAGCACCCTCGAAGAGGAGAGCGCACCGTCGGAGCAGACCGACTTCGGGGTGTCGGAGCCGGGCGACGACGACGCCCCGATCGTGCGCTTCGTGAACCTGCTGGTGAGCCAGGCCATCCAGGACCAGGCCTCCGACATCCACATCGAACCCGGCGAGCACAGCCTCCGCGTGCGGTACCGCATCGACGGCGTGCTGCATGAGATGCCGAGCGCCCCCAAGAGCATCCAAGCCGGCGTCATCTCACGCCTGAAGATCATGAGCGACGTCGACATCGCCGAGCGCCGCAGGCCGCAGGACGGCCGCATGTCGGTCAGCCACGGCGGCCGCAAGATCGACCTCCGCGTGGCGACCCTGCCCACCGTTTGGGGCGAGAAGGTCGTCATGCGCATCCTCGACAACTCGAGTTCCAGCATGCAGCTGAGCGAACTGAACCTGCTCGAGGGCAACTTCGCCGCCTACAAGAAGGCGTACACGAAGCCGTACGGCATGATCCTCGTCACCGGCCCCACCGGGTCGGGCAAGTCCACCACCCTGTACACGACGCTCAACTCGGTAGCGCGACCGGAGATCAACGTCATCACCGTCGAAGACCCGGTGGAGTACCGGATGGCCGGCATCAACCAGGTGCAGGTGAACCCCAAGGCGGGCCTCACGTTCGCCAGCGCGCTGCGCTCCATCCTCCGCTCCGACCCCGACGTGGTGCTCCTGGGCGAGATCCGCGACCACGAGACGGCCCAGATCGCCGTGGAGGCCGCCCTGACCGGGCACCTCGTGCTGTCGACCCTGCACACCAACGACGCCCCCAGCGCCGTGACCCGACTCACCGAGATGGGCATCGAACCCTTCCTGGTCGGGTCCGCCCTCGACTGCGTCATGGCCCAGCGCCTCGCGCGCCGGCTGTGCGACCGATGCAAGACAGCGGATGACCGTGCCCCTGAAGACCTGCTTCGCTTGCGTTTCGCGAGCCCCGGCGAGGGCGACATCCCCACGATCTACCGACCCGTCGGCTGCATGAGCTGCTCGAACACCGGTTACCGCGGCCGCATCGCCGTGCACGAGGTCATGACCATGTCTGAGGAGATCGAACGCCTCACCGTCGCCCGCGCGTCGAGCGCCGAGATCGGTGAAGCCGCCCGCAGGCAGGGGATGCAGACGCTGCGCGAGGACGGCTGGGCGAAGGTGCGGCTGGGTCTGACGTCGATCGAGGAGATTCTGCGAGTGGTCGCATAGTGGGGTACAGCGAAGGGGGAGGCTCCATGGACGAGCCGATTTACGAGATTCCAGTGGTGTCGCCGACGAAGGTGTACTCGCTCGACGACGTCAGCTCGGAGCCGGCGTACTCCTTCGAGCCGCAGCCGAGCCGGCGCGCCGAGCGCGAGGCCGTCTCGGCGCACGTCGCGCGCGCGGAAGCGCACATGACCGACGAGCAGCGGGCGTTCCTGGCGAAGGCGGATCCCGAGCTGGTCTCCGCGCTTGAGGAAGTGGTGCGTCTTGGCGCCTCCGACCTCCACGTCACCGCCGGTGCCGCCCCAAGCATCCGCCTCGACGGCGGCCTGCGCCCCCTCGAGGGCATGAACGTCTGGAGCACCGAGAAGGTGAACTCGGCGCTCCACAGCATCATGTTCGACGAGCAGCGGGAACAGTTCGAACGCGAGCTGGAGCTCGATTTCGCCTACACCGCCGGTGGAGCGCGCTTCCGCGTCAACTACTACCAGCAGCGCAACTCCATCGGTGGGGCGTTCCGTCTGATCCCCGCCGGCATCAAGCCGCTGGAAGAGCTGGGCGTGCCCGCATCCATCAACCAGTTCGCCAAGCTCCCGCGCGGGCTCGTGCTGGTCACTGGCCCCACCGGTTCGGGTAAGTCCACGACGCTGGCCGCGCTCATCGACCTGATCAACCGCACCCGCGCCGACCACATCGTCACCGTCGAAGACCCCATCGAGTTCCTGCACCGGCACCAGAAGTCGCTGGTGAACCAGCGCGAGGTGGGGCACGACACGCACAGCTTCGCCGCCGCTCTCAAGCACGTGCTGCGCCAGGACCCCGACGTCATCCTCATCGGTGAGCTCCGCGACCTCGAGACCATCTCGGTGGCGCTCACCGCCGCCGAGACCGGTCACCTCGTGTTCGCGACCCTGCACACCCAGTCGGCCGCGCAGACCATCGACCGCGTCATCGACGTCTTCCCGCCGCACCAGCAGGGCCAGGTGCGCGCCCAGCTCGCGGCCACCCTGCAGGGCGTGGTCTGCCAGACGCTCGTGAAGAAGGCCGGCGGCGGGCGCGTGGTCGCGACCGAGATTCTCTTCACCACCCCCGCGATCGGAAACCTCATACGCGAGGGCAAGACCTTCCAGATTCCGTCGGCCATGCAGGCCGGCCGGGCGCAGGGAATGCACACCATGGACCAGCACCTCGCCGACCTGGTGACCGAGGGCGTGATCACGCGCGAAGCAGCGGAGGAGAAGGCTCAGGACCTCGACGCCTTGCACCAGCTGATGCGCCGGGCGCCGGGCGCGGCATCCGCTGCCCTCTCGTCTGACGGCATCGACTTCGGCGACTCCTTCTCGCGGGGCGTCTAAATGCCCACCGCGCTGGAGTACGCCTACAAGGGACGGGACGCCGCCGGCAAGGTGGTGAAGGGTCGACTGGATGCCGCATCCGAGTCGGCCGCGACGGCCCGTCTGCGCAGCATGGGCCTCACCCCGATCTCCGTGACCGAGGTGCCGGAGGGGACCGGCCTGAACAAGGAGATCAGCATCCCGGGCCTGACCAAGCGGGTGGGCCTCAAGGACCTGGCGATCATGAGCCGTCAGATGGCGACCATGGTGGGGTCGGGGCTGTCGCTCCTGCGCACCCTGAACATCCTCGCCGAGCAGACGGAGAGCAAAGCGCTCGCCAAGGTGCTCGCGCAGGTTCGAGACTCGGTCGAGGCGGGGGCATCGATCTCGGCCGCGCTGCTCAACCACCGCGAGGTCTTCCCGCCGATCATGGTCAACATGGTGCACGCGGGCGAGACCGGCGGCTTCCTCGACGGGGCGCTCGAATCGATCGCACAGAACTTCGAGAAGGAAGTGAAGCTTCGGGGGACGATCAAGTCGGCCCTGACCTACCCGGTGATCGTACTGATCATGTCGCTGGTGGCGGTCATCATCATGCTGATCTTCATCGTGCCGATCTTTGCCGACATGTTCAAAGGACTCGGCAGCGAGCTGCCCGCGCCCACCATGCTGCTGGTGCACCTCTCGCATTCGATGGTGTGGGTCGTGCCGGTTCTGGCCGTGTCGAGCATCGCGTTCAGCATCTGGTGGGGGAAGAACAAGAACACCGAACAGGTGCGCAGGGTCGTCGACCCGATCAAGCTCAAGCTGCCGGTCTTCGGACTGCTCATGAAGAAGATCGCGGTGGCGCGGTTCGCCCGCAACTTCTCGAACATGATCGGTGCCGGCGTGCCGATACTGCAGTCACTCAAGATCGTCGGCGAGACGTCGGGAAACTGGGTGATCGAGAGCGCCCTGAACGAGGTATCGGAGTCGGTGCGCCAAGGCCATTCGATCTCGGAGCCGCTGCTGCGCGAGCCGGTCTTCCCCGCCATGGTGACCCAGATGATCGCGGTCGGCGAGGATGCCGGCTCGCTCGAGGTGATGCTCAACAAGATCGCAGACTTCTACGACGACGAGGTGCAGTCCGCCACCGAACAGCTCACGGCGATGATCGAACCGCTCATGATCGCGTTCCTCGGCGTTGTGATCGGTGGCATGGTCGTAGCGCTGTACATGCCGATTTTCAGCATCGCCACGGCGATCAAGTGACAATCCGCCCCCGCACTGGGGGTAGAACGGCTGGTAATCACCCCCCTTTGAGGTAGGAAAACTGCGCGGTGACCTGCTTATCCTGAGTATCCGGTCGGACCCTGAACGCCGGAGTCCCCCTGTAATCGATTGATTGGAACCACAGTGATCTCTCGTATCACCACCGCACTCAAGTCCCGCCGGAACGAACTGGACGGCAACGAAAAGGGCTTCACCCTGATCGAGCTCCTTGTCGTCGTCATCATCATTGGCATCCTCGCCGCGATCGCCATCCCCGTCTACATGGGCATCCAGAACAATGCCAAGGACTCGGCCGTGAAGCAAGACCTGAGCAGCGCGAAGACGGCTGTGATCGCCTACTACACGGATAACCCCACTGCGACAACAGCGCCCGTTCTGATGACCGGTTTGACCACGAACGGCTACACCCCCTCCGATGGTGTCACGCTGACGTATGGCACGGCTCCGACAACAGGCGGAACGACGTTCTGCATCACTGGCACCCGGACCAGCGGCACCAAGTCGTTCCACGTCACTGACACGAGTGGCGTGGAAGACGGAGCTTGCGGGGCCGCTGCAACCCCGTAGCCGAAGTAGGCCTGGGACGCGGGGTGGGAGCGGTGCGTCACCGCCCCATCCCGCGTTCTGCTTATCACCACCCGTTCGAACCCGAGAAGGCAAAGGAGGTGCACGGTGTCCGAGTCCGCAGCCCCTTCACCTCCTGTGCACTCCGATGCCGGCTTCGGCCTCATCGAGGTCGTCGTCGCGCTGATGCTTTTCGCGCTCCTCGCGGTCATGATGCTGCCCACTCTGGTCAACTCGCTTCACAACTCGACAAAGAACACCACCCTCGCGACCGCGACGCAGCTCCTCGACGAGCAGCTCGAGCTCGCCCGTGCGGCCGGCGACACGTGCGCCGCTCTCAACGGTTATGAGTCCTCTGCGGTATCGCCGGTCAGCGATGAGCGCGGCGTGACCTACGCGGCTGTTCGCTCGGTGGACTGCCCCGCCAGTGCGTACCCTGGCACGGTCAAGGTGACCGTGACCGTCTCGGTCGACGGGTCGGCGACGCCGACCGCACAGGCGTCCACCCTCATCCTCGTTTCGGCGGCGTCATGAGTGCGAACAGCCGCAACGACGAAGGGCTCACCCTGATCGAGCTCCTGGTCGCCATGATGGTGAGCCTCGTCGTCCTCCTCATCGTGGGGAGCCTCCTCGTCAACACCCTCAAGACCGAACGCACGGTGCGCACTGCCACACAAGACACCAGCAGCGCCCAGCTCGTCGCGAAGTCGGTGAGCCAGGGCGTTCGCAACGCCACTGACTTCTGGCACAGCCCGGCCGGATCGGTGCCGGAGATCCTCATGGCGCGCACCCAGCGCACCATCGATGCCGGCGGGAACCCGGTGTGGGTGTGCAGGGCGTGGTCGTTCGCCGACGGTCAGGTACGCACTGCCACGTCATCCACCCCGATCGCGAAAACGCAGACCGCGGCATCCGTCCAGTCCTGGACGCTGCTCGCCGACGGGGTGGAGGCGACGACCGCCGGCAGCGTCGCCCTGCCGGTGTTCGCCTGGAGCGGTCGAAAGGTGGACCTCGCCCTCAACGTGAGCACCGGGACCCCCGAGCCCACACTCATCCACACGACGGCGGTCAGCCGTCAGGAGCCGGCAGCGGCAGGAGCGCCATGTTTCTGATGCACAGGATCAGCCGCCGCGCCCGCGATGACCGCGGAAGCGCGCTCGTCGCCGTCATCGGCCTCATGGCCATCGGCGCGGTCATCACTCTCACCCTGACCGCCGCGACCCTGAACTCGCTCAAGGTCACCACCTCCACCCGGGCGTCGGTGCAGGCGCGTGCCGCCGCCGAAGCGGGAATCGACGTCGCTGTCGCGCAGTTGCGCACGACGGATGCCTGCAGCACAGACGCGTCAGGTCATCTCGCCTTCACGCCTGTCTCCGGCGTGAACATCCAGTCGATCACTATTTCGCACGACGGCACCGCCGGCTGCCCGGTCGAGACCTCGACGTCCGTTCAGATCGCATCGACGGGCGCTGCGACCGCGAAGGGAGTCGCCGGGGCCAGTTCCGGTGATCGTTTCACCATTGTCGAGACGTACGACTACGACCTGATCATCACCCAGGTGCCGCTCGACGGCGTCGCCGTCTACGCATACACCGTTGACGGCACGCTCAAGAAATTCCAGCTGGACTCTGATGCCAACAGCGTGGCGACATCCGTCATGATCAAGACCGGCGACGTCGAGTGCACCAACGGCGCGAGCATCGGCGGGGACCTGGTGCTCGGGAACGGCAGCGCGAAACTCGACATGTGCGACGTCGCCGGCTCGGTGCACGTCTCCAAGGACGTCACGGTCAACAAGACCGAGGTTGGCGGGGACGTGTGGGCGGGTGGACTCGCGACTGTCACGAACAGCACCGTGGGCGGTGTGGTGCAGTCGGGCGCGCTGTCGCCCAACGTTCCGAACTGGGTCGACGTAGGCTACGACCCGGCCCACTGGGCTGCGCAAGGCTACAACGTGGTGAATTGGACACTCGACTGCCAGGTTGCGATGAGCGCTGCGTCCCGAGCGGCACTCGAGTCCTATACGGTTCCGACGGTCGTCAACTACCTGAACAAATGCCCCAGCACCGCTGTGACGACGAACAACAACCAGAGCCCGGTTCCGGTGAAGCTCAAGACCGACGTGGTGTTCTTCGCCAAGCAGTTCAGCTTCGACAAGCTCGCCTTCCAGTCGGCGACGGCCGGTACCGCGCATACGCTCTCCTTCATCGTTCCCGACCAGACCGCCAATGCCGCCAGGACCTGCGCCCCGCCGGCAGGGCTCACGGGCAACATCAGCCTGACCAACGAGACCGACTTCAGCCCCGACATCGCGGCGATGGTCTACACGCCGTGCAAGATCATCAGCGACCGCAACGGGTTCCGCGGTCAGCTGTACGGCGGCGAGGTGGAGTTCGACCAGCAGGCGCAGCTCACCTTCGTGCCGGTCGGCATCCCGGGCTTCGACATGTCGGCCGGCGTCACGGTGCCGAAGGTGACCGGGGCAGAGTTGGGCGACCGGCTCACCCGGCTCGAGGAGCCCGGAGTTGGTTAGTCTGTTCGCCGGCGCGGCCGGGGTGTTCGGCCTTCTCATCGGGTCCTTCCTCAACGTCGTGATCTTCCGCGTGCCCGCCGGCCGGTCCATCGTGTCGCCGCCGAGCGCCTGCAACGGATGCGGCACCCGCATCCGCGCCTCCGACAACATCCCCGTCGTCTCCTGGCTGCTCCTTCGCGGCCGCTGTCGCACGTGCGATGCGAAGATCTCGGCGCGGTATCCGTTGGTGGAACTCGGCACGGCCGTGCTCTTCGTCGTCGTCGCCTGGTGGGTCGTCAGCTCGGTGCGGGCGGCCCTGCCGATGGCCCCGCTCGACGGCAAGCAGGTCGCCGCGACAACGCTCTCCCTCGTCGCCTTCCTCTACCTCGCGGCGATCAGCATCGCCCTCGCGCTCATCGACATCGACACGCACCGGCTCCCTAACCGCATCGTGCTTCCCGCCTACCCGGTCGCGGCCGTGCTTCTCGGTGCCTCGGCCCTGCTGGCCGGTGAGCCGGCGCGCCTCGTGACCGCGCTCGCCGGCGGCGGCATCCTCTTCGCCCTGTACTTCGTCATGGCGCTGGCGTACCCCGGCGGGATGGGCTTCGGCGATGTAAAACTCGCGGGCGTCCTCGGCCTGTACCTCGGCTGGCTGGGCTGGGGAAGCCTCGTGGTCGGCGGCTTCGCGGCGTTCCTGCTCGGCGGCCTCTTCGCGCTCGTGTTGCTGCTGATGCGACGCGCGAATCGTAAGAGCAGCATCCCCTTCGGCCCGTGGATGCTGCTGGGCGCGTGGGTGGGAATCTTCGCCGGCAGCGCGATAGCCGGTGGCTACCTGTCGCTTTTCGGGCTGGCATCATGACTCGTCTTCAGAAGGAGCAACAATGAGTGCGAACGTCGTAGGGATCGACATCGGCACCGCCGGCGTGCGCGCCGTCGAGGTCGCCGCCGGCAAGAACAAGGCGTCGGTGGTGCGCTTTCACCAGGTGCCGCTCCCGGAGGGCGCCGTCAACCGGGGCGAGGTCGTGGAACCGAACACCGTGGCGAGCGCGCTCAAGCAGCTGTGGTCGACTGGCGGGTTCAAGAGCAAGAACGTCGTACTCGGCATGGGCAATCATCGCGTGCTCTCGCGCGACCTGACCGTTCCCCGGGCCTCGCTCGCGCACATCCGTGAGTCGCTGCCGTTCCAGGTGCAGGACATGCTGCCGATCCCACTCGACGAGGCGCTCCTCGACTTCTACCCGGTGGCGGAGGGCGATGGCGAGAGCGGGCCGGTTGTCACCGGACTGCTGATCGCAGCGGTCAAGGATGCCGTGAAGGGCAATGTGAAGGCCGTCGAACTCGCCGGGTTGCTGCCATTGGACGTGGACCTGATCCCGTTCGCTCTGACGCGCGTGCTCAACATGGGCGACAGCATCCCGGGAACAGTGGCCCAGGTAGACGTGGGCGCGGCCACCACCTCGATCGTCATCACCACCGACGGTGTGCCGCAGTTCGTTCGCCTGATCCCCGCCGGCGGCAACGACGTCACCCATGCGCTCGTGGAGACGCTCGGGCTCACACCGGAAGAGGCCGACCGGCTGAAGCGCACCCTCGGCATGCGCCTGCCGGCCGCCGACCCCGACGTGTCGGTTGAGAACGACATCGCCGAGAATTCAACGGATGCGCCGGTCATCGACGAGCGGGCAGCGGTGTCGCTCATCCGCGATGTCAGCGGCGAACTGCTCAGCAGCGTGCGCAACACCGCCAACTACTTCACCAACACGCGGCAGACCTCCGTCACCCGCATCGTCCTCACCGGCGGCGGTTCCCGGCTCCCGGGATTCGCCGAGGGCCTCGCCGAGCTCACGCGCCTGACGGTGGCGTCGGCCGAGATCTCGCGGATGGTGAGCTACGGGCGCTCCGTCAAGGCGGATGAACTGCGTGGGAGCCAGGGCGCCTTCCTGGTGGCGCTCGGTCTCGCCCTCGGGAGTGCCGCATGACACGGTCATCAGCTGCTGGGGCCCTCGTCGTCGGAGGGGAGCCGCGCGTCAGCCTGTTGCCCCCTGAGGTCACGGCCGTTCGCAAGGCGCGCGCTGCGCGGCGCCTGCTCGGCCTCGTCGTGGTCGGGGTCATCGTGGTGGTCGGTGCGAGCTCGGGCGCCGCGGCGTGGCAGGCGGCGCAGGCGCAGGCGGCGCTCGCCGCCGCGCAGGCGCGCACCACCGATCTGCTGCAGGAACAGCTGAAGTATGCCGAGGTGCGCACCGTGCAGGAGGAGGTGAACCGCACCCTGGCCGCGCGCCAGGTCGGGGCATCGACGGAAGTCGACTGGAAGGCGTACCTGCAGGGCATCCGTCGCGTCCTGCCGCCCGACGTCACGATTGACACCGTCGCGGTCGATGCGGCCTCGCCGCTGGAGGCGTACGCGCAGCCGACCGCGCCGCTGCAGGCCCAGCGCGTCGCCACGCTCACCCTCACCATCACGAGCCCCAACCTGCCGACCGTGCCCGAGTGGCTCGAAGGCCTGAAGACGCTGCCCGGATACGCGGACGGCACGCCGAACGCGATCACGCAGGACGACAACGGGTCGTACACGGTGAATCTGACGCTGCACATCAACGACGGCGCATACTCGCACCGTTTCGACACGCAAGAGGGGAAGTGACCATGGACCGCAACAGACTCTGGGTCCTGGGCTCGATCATGGCCATGGTCGCCGTCGTCGTGCTCGGTTGGTTCCTCGGAATCTCCCCTCAGCTCGACGCGACAGCCGCGGCGAATGACTCGCGCGTGCAGGTCGAGGCGCAGAATGCGGCGTACGAGCAGAAGCTCGCGGCGTTGAAGGCGCAGTTCGATAACATCGGCTCGCTCGAGACGGAACTGGCCGGACTGCGCGACTCCGTGCCAAGCGACGCCCACATCCCGGCGTTCGTCGGGCAGCTCGACGCGATCAGCAAGAAGCACGGCGTGCGCCTCACCGATATCTCGGTGAGCGACGGTGAGCCTTACACGCCTCCGGCACCGGCGCAGACACCCGCCCCCGCGACGCCCGGAGCGGCGCCTTCCGCGACGCCCGCCCCCACGCCCGCTCCCACACCGGCGCCTATGCAGAAGCCCGCTACCACGACGCCCGCCGGCAGCCTCGTTACGGGTGACAACTTCGTAGCGATTCCGGTCTCCGTCACCGTCCACGGCGACTACGGCCACGTCCTCGACTTCATCGAAGGCCTCCAGACCGGCACCCGGCTGGTGCTGGTCACGGGATTCAACACCACGGGCGAGCCATCCGCGGGTTCACGCGGCGGTGAGTCAACGGGCGGAGTGGTCACCGCGAGCATCTCCGCCTACGTGTACGTGCTCCTCGACCCGGCCGCCGCGTCGCCCGCTCCCGGAACCCCGGCGGCCACAACCGAGACCCAGGCGGCCGGCTAGACCGTATTCCCCTGCCCGCATACCTCGTGACACACGATCCGTCCGACCGCCGGTTCCCGGCCCAACGACGGCGCCGTTGCTAGGGTGGCACTGATATTCACGCCAGAGGAGGCGCACGATGAGCGACACGACGCCCAACACCGAACGGCCGACGGATGCCGCGAGCGAGCCGGCCGCGGTCCGTTACGACCCCGCCGTCGCTGACGACGCCTCCACCGCACGTGAGGACGGCTCCAGCGCATACGCCACCGACACCGACGCCGCGGTGGGCGAGCACGCCGACGGCGGTGCCGTCACCACCGACCAGGTGCTGGCCGACCCGCCGGTGACCGCAGATCCGCCGGCTGTCGACGGCGAGGTGTCCGACGACGACGTGCCCACCAGCACCTTGGCCGACGGCAACGTCGCACACACCAACCCGGTCTACGTGGAGCGCGACGACGACGCACGCGACCAGGACGACGCCCGCTACCGGCGCAACGCCAGCGATGACGCCCCCGAACAGCACGCGTCGACGGGGCGCTACGTTTCCGCAGCGGATGTCAGCGCCGCCCAGCCCACGATCGTCGCCGCACCTGCCGCGACAGATCAGGACGCGCCGGCGCCGACCTCCCAGTACCCGGCATACCAGCCCGGTCCCACCCCGCAGTCGCCGATCTACGTGCAGGCGCCCGTCGCGCCGAAGAAGAAGGGCAACCGCGGGATCGGCATCCTCATCGCCCTGCTCGCCACTCTCGTCTACGCGCTGATCTACGCCGGCGTCGTCTTCCTCATCGCGGCGGCGAGCAGTGCATCGACATCCGCTGTCGTGGCGAACTTCACCGACTACCTGGTGCGCCCGGTGTACTACGTGCCGGTGATCTTCTTCTTCCTGGCGTTCAGCCTGCTCATCGCCATTGTGAACCGGGGCGGCTGGTGGGCCTACGTGCTCTTCGGTTTCCTCGTGGCAGTCGTGGTGTACTTCGCGTACATCGGCGGCGCCCTCCTCACGGTGCAGGCGTGGAACCTCACGCCGCAGGAGGCGGCGAACTTCGTTCGCGCGCACTGGCTCGACCCGGGCGCCATCGCCGCCGCAGTCATCGCCCGCGAGGTGCCGATCTGGGCGGGCGCCTGGATCGCACGCCGCGGCCGCGCCGTCACTGCCCGCAATGCCGATGCTCGCCGGGACTACGACCGCGCGATCGCCGAGGGCCCGCAGCTGCGCCAGCCCGCCTGACCCACACCCCACCGGCCCCGCCACCCGGCGCCTGACCAACCGCATCCGCAGGCGAGCGACTACTGTGGGGCTCATGGACGGGTCCATCGAGTCTCGGATCAGCCACGAGGTCGACAACTGGCTGCGCTGGCTGCCGCGCTGGCGCCCCGGCACGCACCGGGGCCGCACCCGCCTGTGCCGGCAATGCTTCGGCTCGCCCGTGATGGCGGCCGCCGGACTCGACACCGACGTTCCGCACGCCGTGCAGCACGCCATGGCGATGCGCGTGAAGCTCGTCATCGATGCCGCCGTCGAGGAGTACACCGAACTCAACCTTCCGCTGCTCAGCCGAGAGATGAAACTCACCGAGGAACGCAAGGCCGCCGCGAGCTACAAGCCGGCTGAGGGCCTCGACCCCGAATACGAGGGGCTCGACCTCGACCCGCCGCCCGCTCCCGGCGCCCCCTACCTCTTCACCTTCGGCGAGTTGGCCGACGACGGGGCGACGGATGCCGCGCCCGCGCCGCCGCCGCCCCTCACCGCCGAGGAGAAGGCGGCCATCCGGGTCGAGCTGAAGCTCGCCGACGACTATGCCCTGAAGGTCGGCCGGCGCGCCTGCGCGGAGCTGGCCCGGCACCGGGAGCGCATCGTCGGTGCGGTCGCCGAGTTCGTCGAACCACAGGTGCAGGCGCTGCTCGCCGACCTCGACAACTCGCTGTCGGGCTTCAGCTGAGCGCGGCCCCCGGTTCAGTTGACCGCAGCTTGCCGGCGGGTTAGTATTTTCCGGTGTGCGCTTTGTCGTGCGCTTGAATCATGCCGCCGCGATGCGTGCAGGTACCAGGCACTCCGACACACCATACAACCAGGGTTTGTTCTCCGAGCAGCCCCCACGGCATACCCACGCAGGTCGCAGATCACGTCCGTGATGCGCATGGGTCCAGATGAACTCGATACTCGCTTTCACGCTGGTGTCGAATGCTAACCATCAAGTCGCTGTCACCGTGCAGCAAAATCAAGGAGTAATTAGTGCCAACCATTCAGCAGTTGGTCAGGAAGGGCCGCAGCCCCAAGGTCACCAAGACCAAGGCTCCCGCCCTGAAGGCCAACCCGCAGCAGCGCGGCGTGTGCACCCGCGTGTACACCACCACCCCGAAGAAGCCCAACTCGGCGCTCCGCAAGGTCGCCCGCGTCAAGCTGTCGAACGGTACCGAGGTCACCGCCTACATCCCCGGCGAGGGCCACAACCTGCAGGAGCACTCGATGGTGCTCGTGCGCGGTGGTCGTGTGAAGGACCTCCCCGGCGTTCGCTACAAGATCGTTCGCGGCGCGCTGGACACCCAGGCCGTCAAGAACCGCAAGCAGGCTCGCAGCCGCTACGGCGCGAAGATGGAGAAGAAGTAATGCCTCGCAAGGGTCCCGCTCCTAAGCGTCCCGTCGTCGCTGACCCCGTCTACGGGGCGCCGATCGTCAGCCAGCTCGTCAACAAGATCCTCCTCGACGGCAAGAAGGGCCTCGCCGAGCGCATCGTCTACGACGCGCTGGCCGGTGTCGCCGCCAAGAACGGTGCGGATGCTGTTGTCACGCTCAAGAAGGCGCTCGATAACGTGCGCCCCACCCTCGAGGTGCGTTCGCGCCGCGTCGGTGGCTCCACCTACCAGGTCCCGGTCGAGGTCAAGCCACACCGCGCCAACACCCTGGCGCTTCGCTGGTTGACCAGCTACGCCAAGGCGCGCCGCGAGAAGACCATGACCGAGCGCCTCACCAACGAAATCCTCGACGCGTCCAACGGCCTCGGCGCCGCTGTCAAGCGTCGTGAAGACACTCACAAGATGGCCGAGTCGAACAAGGCCTTCGCGCACTACCGCTGGTAGTCGTCAGCCGGCCGCCCGGGCTGAACCGCCCGGGCCGCCGGCCGTCCTGTTCGACTTCGTCACACCAAAAATCTCCGGAGGACCCCCGTGGCACTTGACGTGCTCACTGACCTGCACAAGGTCCGCAATATTGGCATCATGGCGCATATTGATGCCGGCAAGACCACCACAACTGAGCGCATCCTGTTCTACACGGGCGTCAACCACAAGATCGGTGAGACGCACGATGGCGCGTCGACCATGGACTGGATGGCGCAGGAGCAGGAACGTGGCATCACGATCACGTCCGCTGCGACCACGTGTTTCTGGAACGGCAACCAGATCAACATCATCGACACGCCGGGCCACGTTGACTTCACGGTCGAGGTGGAGCGTTCGCTCCGCGTTCTCGACGGTGCTGTCGCCGTGTTCGACGGCAAGGAGGGCGTCGAGCCCCAGTCGGAGACCGTCTGGCGCCAGGCCGACAAGTACGACGTGCCGCGCATTTGCTTCGTCAACAAGATGGACAAGCTCGGCGCCGACTTCTACTACACGGTCGACACCATCATCAACCGCCTCGGCGCGAAGCCGCTGGTCCTCCAGCTGCCCATCGGCTCCGAGTCGAACTTCGAAGGCGTCGTCGACCTCGTCGAGATGCGCGCGCTGACCTGGCGTGGAGACGCCAAGGGTGACGTTCAGATGGGCGCCAAGTACGCCATCGAAGAGATCCCCGCCGACCTCGCCGACAAGGCCGCTGAGTACCGCCAGGCGCTCCTCGAGACCGTCGCCGAGACGGACGACGCCCTCATGGAGAAGTACTTCTCCGGCGAAGAGCTCACCGTCTCGGAGATCAAGCACGCGATCCGCAAGCTCACGGTCGCCAGCGAGATCTACCCGGTGCTGTGCGGTTCGGCGTTCAAGAACCGCGGTGTGCAGCCGATGCTCGACGCGGTCGTGGACTACCTCCCGACCCCGCTCGACGTGCCCGCCATCGAGGCCCTCGATGCGCGCGACGAAGAGAAGACGATCATGCTGCACCCCAACGCCGACGAGCCGTTCGCGGCCCTGGCGTTCAAGGTTGCGGTGCACCCGTTCTTCGGTCGCCTCACCTACGTCCGCGTGTACTCCGGCCGCCTCGACAGCGGTGCCCAGGTCATCAACTCGACCAAGGGCAAGAAGGAGCGCATCGGCAAGATCTTCCAGATGCACGCGAACAAGGAGAACCCGGTGGACTTCGTGACCGCCGGTCACATCTACGCGGTCATCGGCCTGAAGGACACCACCACGGGAGACACCCTGTGCGACCCGAGCCAGCAGGTCGTGCTCGAGTCCATGTCGTTCCCCGAGCCGGTGATCGAGGTCGCCATCGAGCCGAAGACGAAGGCCGACCAGGAGAAGCTGGGTGTCGCCATCCAGAAGCTCGCTGAAGAGGACCCGACCTTCCGCACGGAGCAGAACCAGGAGACCGGCCAGACGGTCATCAAGGGCATGGGCGAGCTCCACCTCGACATCCTGGTCGACCGCATGAAGCGCGAGTTCAACGTCGAGGCCAACGTGGGCAAGCCCCAGGTTGCGTACCGCGAGACGATCAAGCGCGCGGTTGAGAAGCACGACTTCACGCACAAGAAGCAGACGGGTGGATCGGGCCAGTTCGCCAAGATCCAGATCGCCATCGAACCGATGGAGATCACCGCCGAGCAGAGCTACGAGTTCGTGAACAAGGTCACTGGTGGTCGCGTGCCGCGGGAGTACATCCCCTCGGTCGACGCGGGCATCCAGGACGCCCTGCAGGTCGGCGTACTTGCGGGCTACCCCATGGTCGGCGTCCGGGCAAGCCTGCTCGACGGTGCCGCCCACGACGTCGACTCCTCGGAGATGGCGTTCAAGATCGCCGGATCGATGGGCTTCAAGGAAGCCGCTCGTAAGGCGAACCCGGTTCTGCTCGAGCCGTTGATGGCCGTCGAGGTGCGCACCCCTGAGGAATACATGGGTGACGTCATCGGTGACCTGAACTCGCGCCGCGGCCAGATCCAGACAATGGAGGACGCAAGCGGTGTGAAGGTCATTCGCGCCCACGTTCCGCTGTCGGAGATGTTCGGTTACATCGGTGACCTGAGGTCCAAGACCTCCGGCCGCGCGGTGTACTCGATGACCTTCGAGAGCTACGCGGAGGTCCCGAAGGCTGTTGCCGACGAGATCGTCCAGAAGAACAAGGGCGAATAGCCCCGGGCCTTCGGGCCAAATCGCGGAGGCCTCCCGGCCCGAGTAACATAAGTACACACATCCAGCAGGGCCCCGGCCGCACAACCATGCGGCCGGGGGATCTGCACGAGAGTCCTGAGGAGGACCCACAGTGGCCAAGGCCAAGTTCGAGCGGACCAAGCCGCACGTAAACATCGGAACGATCGGTCACGTTGACCACGGAAAGACCACGCTGACTGCAGCGATCTCGAAGGTCCTGGCCGACAAGTTCCCGTCCGCTACCAACGTTCAGCGCGACTTCGCGTCGATCGACTCCGCTCCTGAGGAGCGCCAGCGCGGTATCACCATCAACATCTCGCACGTCGAGTACGAGACCCCGAAGCGCCACTACGCTCACGTTGACGCCCCGGGCCACGCTGACTACATCAAGAACATGATCACCGGTGCTGCCCAGATGGACGGCGCGATCCTCGTGGTCGCCGCCACCGACGGCCCGATGGCTCAGACCCGTGAGCACGTTCTGCTCGCCAAGCAGGTCGGCGTTCCGTCGCTGCTCGTCGCGCTGAACAAGTCCGACATGGTCGACGACGAGGAGATCCTGGAGCTCGTCGAGCTCGAGGTTCGCGAGCTGCTCTCCAGCCAGAGCTTCGACGGCGACAACGCTCCCGTCGTTCGCGTCTCCGGCCTCAAGGCCCTCGAGGGCGACGAGAAGTGGGTCAACAGCATCGTCGAGCTCATGGACGCCGTTGACTCCTTCATCCCGGACCCGGTCCGCGACAAGGACAAGCCGTTCCTGATGCCGATCGAGGACGTCTTCACGATCACCGGTCGTGGAACCGTCGTCACCGGTCGCGCCGAGCGTGGCACCCTCGCCATCAACTCCGAGGTCGAGATCGTCGGCATCCGCCCGACGCAGAAGACCACGGTCACCGGTATTGAGATGTTCCACAAGCAGCTCGACGAGGCCTGGGCCGGCGAGAACTGTGGTCTGCTCCTTCGTGGCACCAAGCGCGAAGACGTCGAGCGCGGCCAGGTTGTCGTGAAGCCGGGTTCGGTTACGCCGCACACGAACTTCGAGGGCACCGCCTACATCCTGTCGAAGGATGAGGGTGGCCGTCACAACCCGTTCTACGCGAACTACCGCCCGCAGTTCTACTTCCGCACCACGGACGTCACCGGCGTCATCACGCTGCCTGAGGGCACCGAGATGGTCATGCCCGGCGACACCACCGACATGACCGTTGAGCTGATCCAGCCCATCGCCATGGAAGAGGGCCTCGGCTACGCGATCCGTGAGGGTGGCCGCACCGTCGGCGCCGGCACGGTGACCAAGATCATCAAGTAGTCTTCTCGACTCTTCGATCCTGAAAAGGGGTCGGGCCATTCGGCCCGGCCCCTTTTTCGTGCCTGCGGGCAGCCTCAGACCGGTTCGTCGTTCACGGTGGTGGCGAGGTCGACGCTGTCGTGCACCGTGCGCGCGATGGTGCAGCTGGCATCGATCGAGCGTCGGATGAGGCGCAGCAGCTTCTCGCGGTCCGCCGGCTCGAGCGCACCGAGCGCGAGGAGCATCTCCTCATCGACCGCGTCGTAGCGGTCGTCCGGCTCCGACGTCCCGTGCGCCCAGATCACCGTCTCGTAGTCCTCGCCGAGGCGCCGGGAGATGACGCGGTCGGTGCTCATGCCCGCGCAGCCGGCCAGGGCGAGCTTGAACAGTTCGCCGGGCGTGAAGTGGCCGGCGGCATCCGCTGGCCCGATCTGCACGGTCACGCCGCGCGCGTTGCTGCCCTCGTAGGTGCGTGTGCCGGTGCGCCGCACCGAGACGCTGCCGGGGCCGATGCGATGGGCTGGGGGGAGTGGGGTGTCGGTCATGGTCCCATCCTGCCCGCATCCGGGCCATTGCCGCGGCCGCCTGCCCGACCTACGTTGGGCAGATGGGAATCGACGACATCACCAAGAAGGCACAGGCATTCCTCGAGAACGACAAGGTGAAGGATGCGCTGAGCAGCGAGCAGGCCGAGAACATCAGCGACAAGCTGCTCGACGGCGTCACCGACGCCGTGCAGGGCGCGACCGGCGGCAGGTTCGACGAGCAGGTGGATGCAGCCAAGCGCGAGGCCGACAAGCGCGTCGGCAACGAGTAGCCCCCGCCGCCGCCCCGCCGCCGCCCCGCCGCCGCGCCCATTTGCCGGTGCGCGGGCTGAACGCCGTTACGCGGGGTGAATTGAGCCCGCGCAGCGGCGTTCAACGCGCGTAGCTCCGAACGGATGCCGCGGGGGCGCGGGGCGACACGCCGGGCGCGACACGCCCGGGTTGCAAAACGCCCCGAACCTGTGGCAGACTCGTCTAGTTCAACATTCCCGGCTGTGCGCTGCGCGCTGCGCCGGGATCACTGCCAGGCAGTGCATAGCCGCTCTTCGGAGCCAGGGTTAGGCCGCGGGTAGCAGAACAAAGCTTAAATCAACCAACCGAATGTCCGGGGAAACCTGTGCCATCCGGCGGGTTGAAATTGACAGAAGAACAGTGGTGCGACAGCAGTAGTGCTACTACGGCGTCCAATGCCGCCCGGTCACACAGAGACCGGGGAGGTAAGACGCCTTGACAGAGAGAGAGTCAGACATGGCGGGACAGAAGATCCGCATTCGACTTAAGTCGTATGACCACGAGGTCATCGACACCTCGGCGCGCAAGATCGTCGACACGGTGACCCGCGCGGGCGCCACGGTCGTCGGCCCGGTGCCGCTTCCGACCGAGAAGAACGTGGTGGCGGTCATCCGCTCACCCCACAAGTACAAGGACAGCCGGGAGCACTTCGAAATGCGCACCCACAAGCGTCTGATCGACATCATTGACCCGACGCCGAAGGCCGTCGACTCGCTCATGCGACTCGACCTGCCGGCCGACGTCAACATCGAGATCAAGCTCTAAGGGAACCCATGTCTTACTCCGATACCAAGACCACCAAGGGTCTGCTCGGCAAGAAGCTCGGCATGACCCAGGTGTGGGACGAGAACAACAAGCTCGTTCCCGTGACCGTCATCGAGATCAGCCCGAACGTAGTCACCCAGATTCGCACCACTGAGGTCGACGGATACAACGGCGTTCAGATCGCCGCCGGCGCCATCGACCCCCGCAAGGTGAACAAGCCCGCATCGGGCCACTTCGACAAGGCCGGCGTCACGCCGCGCCGTCACCTCACCGAGCTCCGCACAGCGGATGCCGCCGAGTACAGCCTGGGCCAGGAGCTCACCGTTGACGGTGTGTTCGAAGCCGGCACCAAGGTCGACGTCGTCGGCACCAGCAAGGGCAAGGGCTTCGCCGGTGTCATGAAGCGCCACAACTTCAAGGGTGTCTCCGCCTCGCACGGTGCGCACCGCAACCACCGCAAGCCCGGCTCCATCGGCGCCTCCTCGACCCCCAGCCGTGTCTTCAAGGGCATGCGCATGGCCGGTCGCATGGGTGGCGAGCGTGTCACCGTCCTGAACCTCAAGGTTCACGCGGTCGACGCCGAGAAGGGCCTCCTGCTGGTCAAGGGTGCCGTTCCCGGTGCTCGTGGCCGCCTCGTATTCGTCCGCAACGCAGTGAAGGGGGCGTAGCACTATGCCTACCAACCTCGACGTCATCGACGCCAAGGGCGCGAAGGCCGGCTCGGTCGAGCTGCCCGCCGCTCTCTTCGATGTTCAGACCAACATCCCGCTGATCCACCAGGTCGTCGTCGCGCAGCTCGCTGCCGCACGCCAGGGCACGCACAAGACCAAGGGCCGTGGCGAGGTCTCCGGTGCCGGCCGCAAGCCGTTCAAGCAGAAGGGAACCGGTCGTGCCCGCCAGGGCTCGATCCGCGCCCCCCAGATGACCGGTGGTGGCATCGTGCACGGCCCGACGCCGCGCAGCTACGACCAGCGCACCCCCAAGAAGATGATCGCCGCCGCCCTGCTCGGCTCGCTCTCCGACCGCGCCCGCGGCGGACGCGTGCACGTGGTCGAGGCCCTCTTCTCGGGTGAGACCCCCAGCACGAAGGCCGCCCTCGAGGTGCTCACCCAGGTCGCCAGCAGCAAGCACGTGCTGATCGTCCTCGAGCGCACCGACGAGCTCACCCTCCGCAGCGTTCGCAACGTCCCGACCGTGCACGTGCTCGCCTGGGACCAGCTGAACGCGTACGACGTGCTCGTCAGCGACGACATCGTCTTCACCAAGGGCGCCTTCGAGGCGTTCGTCGCGGCGAAGACCAAGAAGGAAGAGGTGTCCGCATAATGGCTACCGCTATCAACAAGGACCCCCGCGACGTCATCATCGCGCCCGTCGTCTCCGAGAAGAGCTACGGCCTGATCGACGAGGGCAAGTACACCTTCATCGTGGACCCGCGCTCCAACAAGACCGAGATCAAGCTCGCCATCGAGAAGATCTTCAAGGTCGAGGTCGCGTCGATCAACACGCTGAACCGCGTCGGCAAGACCCGTCGCACCAAGTTCGGCATCGGCAAGCGCAAAGACACCAAGCGTGCCATCGTCACGCTCAAGTCCGGTTCCATCGACATCTTCACGGCCGTCGGCTAACGGCACGGATTAGAGGAATAAGAAATGGCTATTCGTAAGTACAAGCCCACGACCCCCGGTCGTCGCGGATCTTCTGTTGCGGACTTCGCAGAGATCACCCGCTCGACGCCCGAGAAGTCGCTGCTTCGTCCCCTGTCCAAGACCGGTGGCCGCAACAACCAGGGCCGCATCACCACCCGTCACATCGGTGGTGGCCACAAGCGCCAGTACCGCGTCATCGACTTCCGTCGCAATGACAAGGACGGCATCAACGCCAAGGTCGCTCACATCGAGTACGACCCCAACCGCACCGCGCGCATCGCGCTGCTGCACTACGTTGACGGCACCAAGCGCTACATCCTTGCCCCGACGAAGCTCGCCCAGGGCGACATCGTCGAGTCGGGTGCCGGCGCTGACATCAAGCCGGGCAACAACCTGCCGCTGAAGAACATCCCGACCGGTACCGTGATCCACGCGATCGAGCTCAAGCCCGGTGGCGGCGCCAAGATGGCCCGCTCCGCCGGTGCCTCGGTGCGCCTCGTCGCCAAGGACGGCCCCTACGCGCAGCTGCGCCTGCCGTCCGGTGAGATCCGCAACGTCGACGCCCGCTGCCGCGCCACGATCGGTGAGGTCGGCAACGCCGAGCAGTCCAACATCAACTGGGGCAAGGCCGGCCGCATGCGCTGGAAGGGCGTCCGCCCGACCGTGCGTGGTGTCGCCATGAACCCGGTCGACCACCCGCACGGTGGTGGTGAGGGCAAGACGTCCGGTGGACGTCACCCGGTGACCCCCTGGGGCCAGAAGGAAGGCCGCACCCGCCACCCGAACAAGGAAAGCGACAAGCTCATCGTTCGTCGCCGTACCGTCGGCAAGAAGCGTAAGTAGGAGTAGACGATGCCACGCAGTCTTAAGAAGGGCCCCTTCGTTGACGACCACCTGCTTCGCAAGGTCGTCTCGGCGAACGAGTCCAAGAGCAAGAACGTAATCAAGACCTGGTCGCGCCGGTCGATGATCATCCCCGCCATGTTGGGACACACCATCGCCGTGCACGACGGTCGCAAGCACATCCCGGTGTTCGTCACCGAGACCATGGTTGGGCACAAGCTCGGCGAGTTTGCCCCCACCCGCACCTTCCGTGGACACGTGAAGGACGACAAGAAGGGCCGTCGCCGCTAACGCGGTGACGTGAAGGAGGAGAAGAAATGGTGGAGTCGACCGCACGTGTGCGTCACATCCGCGTCACCCCCCAGAAGGCTCGTCGCGTTGTCGCTTTGATCCGCGGCAAGCAGGCTCAGGAGGCCCTCGCCATCCTGAAGTTCGCCCCGCAAGGTGCGAGCGAGCCGGTGTACAAGCTCGTCGCCTCGGCCATCGCCAACGCGCGGGTCAAGGCCGATGCCACGAACACCTACCTGGACGAGCAGGACCTGTACGTGAGCCGCGCGTTCGTGGACGAGGGAACGACGCTCAAGCGTTTCCAGCCCCGCGCCCAGGGTCGCGCATTCCAGATTTTGAAGCGCACCAGCCACATCACTGTTGTGCTCGCCACTCCTGAGGAGGGTACGAAGTAATGGGTCAGAAAGTAAACCCTTATGGCTTCCGGTTGGGGATCACCACCGACCACGTGTCGCGTTGGTTCTCCGACAGCACGAAGCCGGGCCAGCGTTACAGCGACTTCGTCGCCGAGGACGTCAAGATCCGTCGCCTGCTGTCGACGAGCCTCGACCGTGCGGGCGTGTCCCGCATCGAGATCGAGCGCACCCGTGACCGCGTCCGCGTCGACATCCACACCGCCCGCCCGGGCATTGTGATCGGTCGCCGTGGCGCCGAGGCCGAGCGCATCCGCGCCGACCTCGAGAAGCTCACGAAGAAGCAGATCCAGCTGAACATTCTCGAGGTCAAGAACCCCGAGGCCGACGCCCAGCTGGTCGCCCAGGGCATCGCCGAGCAGCTCTCCGCCCGCGTGGCCTTCCGCCGCGCGATGCGCAAGGGCCTGCAGGGCGCCCAGCGTGCCGGCGCCAAGGGTGTCCGCATCCAGGTCTCCGGCCGCCTCGGCGGCGCCGAGATGAGCCGCTCCGAGTTCTACCGCGAAGGCCGTGTGCCCCTGCACACCCTGCGCGCGAACATCGACTACGGCTTCTACGAGGCCAAGACCACCTTCGGCCGCATCGGCGTGAAGGTCTGGATCTACAAGGGCGACATCACCAACAAGGAACTCGCTCGCGAGCAGGCGAACGCAAAGTCGTCGCGCCCCGAGCGCCGTGACGACCGTCCCCGCCGCGCCCCCCGCGCAGCCGAGGCTCCGGTCGCAGCAGGAGTTGAGGCATAACCATGTTGATTCCACGCAGAGTCAAGCACCGCAAGCAGCACCACCCCGGCCGTAGCGGCCAAGCCACCGGTGGCACCGAGGTGTCGTTCGGCGAGTACGGCATCCAGGCCCTCACGCCTGCCTATGTGACCAACCGTCAGATCGAGTCCGCTCGTATCGCCATGACCCGTCACATCAAGCGTGGCGGAAAGGTCTGGATCAACATCTACCCCGACCGTCCGCTCACGAAGAAGCCTGCTGAGACCCGCATGGGTTCCGGTAAGGGTTCGCCCGAGTGGTGGGTCGCCAACGTCAAGCCGGGCCGCGTGCTCTTCGAGTTGAGCGGTGTCAACGAGACCGTCGCTCGCGAGGCGCTCACCCGTGCCATTCACAAGCTGCCGCTCAAGGCACGCATCATCAAGCGCGAGGAGGGCGACGCATAATGGCGATCGGATCCAAGGAGCTCGCCGCAGACGAGCTCGACACTTTTGACGAGGTACGTCTCGTCGACGAGTTGAAGAAGGCCAAGGAAGAGCTGTTCAACCTGCGCTTCCAGTCCGCCACCGGACAGCTCGAAAGCCACGGCCGCCTGCGCGCCGTCAAGCGCGACATCGCTCGCATCTACACCGTCATCCGTGAGCGGGAGCTCGGCATCCGTGCCACGCCCGTCGCTGAGGCGGCGCCGGCCAAGGCCGAGAAGAAGACCAAGAAGGCCAAGGCCGAGGCTCCTGCAACGGATGCCGCGGCTGACGCCGACGAAACGAAGGAGGCCTAGTCATGGCGAAGAGTGACGAGAAGGTCGTCGCAGCCGAGGGCCTCGTCCGCGGCTACCGCAAGACGCTCCGTGGGTACGTGACCAGCGACAAGATGGACAAGACCATCGTCGTCGAGGTCGAGGACCGCGTGAAGCACCCGCTGTACGGCAAGGTCATCCGCCGTACGTCCAAGCTCAAGGCGCACGACGAGGCGAACACCGCCGGCATCGGCGACCTGGTCCTGATCAGTGAGACCCGTCCGCTCAGCGCCTCCAAGCGCTGGCGCCTGGTCGAGATTCTCGAGAAGGCCAAGTAAGCCTCGCGCTTGCTTGATAGAAGGAGTTAGAAAGTGCTTCAGCAAGAATCACGACTCAAGGTTGCCGACAACACCGGTGCCAAGGAACTGCTGACGATCCGCGTCCTCGGTGGCTCCGGCCGTCGTTACGCCGGCCTCGGCGACGTCATCGTCGCCACGGTCAAGGACGCCATCCCCGGCGGCAACGTCAAGAAGGGTGATGTCGTCAAGGCGGTCATCGTTCGCACCAAGAAGCAGACCCGTCGTCCCGACGGTTCGTACATCAAGTTCGATGAGAACGCCGCAGTGATCCTGAAGGGTGACGGTGACCCCCGCGGAACCCGCATCTTCGGACCGGTCGGTCGCGAACTCCGCGACAAGAAGTTCATGAAGATCATTTCGCTGGCGCCGGAGGTTATCTAGTCATGGCGAACATCAAGAAGGGTGACCTGGTCCAGGTCATCAGCGGACGGTCCCAGGCACGCGGCGGAGACCGCGGCAAGCAGGGGAAGGTCATCGAGGTGCAGGTCGAGAAGAACCGCGTCATCGTCGAGGGCATCAACTTCGTCACGAAGCACGTGCGCGTCGGCCAGACCCAGCGCGGCAGCAAGACCGGTGGCATCGAGACCGTCGAGGCCCCGATCCACGTGTCCAACGTCGCGATCGTCGACCCCGAGACCAAGAAGCCGACGCGCGTCGGCTTCCGCAACGAAGAGGTAACGAAGGACGGCGTCACCAAGACGGTCCGCGTTCGTTACGCCAAGAAGAGCGGTAAGGACCTGTAATGACTGACACTGCAGTAGCTGGCAAAATCCAGCCGCGTCTCAAGCAGAAGTACCGCGCTGAGATCTCGCCCGCCCTCGCGAAGGAATTCGGGTTCACCAACGTCAACCAGGTCCCCGGACTGGTGAAGATCGTGGTGAACATGGGCGTCGGCGAGGCGGCGCGTGACGGCAAGATCATCGACGGCGCCGTCGCCGACCTCACCAAGATCACCGGCCAGAAGCCGCAGGTCACCAAGGCACGCAAGTCGATCGCGCAGTTCAAGCTGCGCGAGGGACAGCCCATCGGCGCGCACGTCACCCTGCGTGGCGACCGCATGTGGGAGTTCCTCGACCGGCTGCTGAGCCTCGCGCTTCCCCGTATCCGCGACTTCCGCGGCCTCTCGGCCACGCAGTTCGACGGCAGCGGCAACTACACCTTCGGTCTCACCGAGCAGGTCATGTTCCACGAGATCGACCAGGACCGCATCGACCGTGTCCGCGGTATGGACATCACCGTCGTGACGTCCGCCAAGTCGGATGACGAGGGCCGCGCGCTGCTCAAGGCGCTGGGCTTCCCGTTCAAGACGGCGGAGAACCAGCAGTAACACCGCACCACAGGGGCTGATCAATCGTTCAGCCCCTCACCACCACAGGTCGTCATCCGTGTACCGGGTGAACGAAACCAGGCGAGAAAGGCACCACAATGACAATGACAGATCCGGTCGCAGACATGCTGACCAGACTGCGCAACGCAAATTCGGCATTCCACGACACCGTGTCCATGCCCCACAGCAAGCTCAAGGCGCACATCGCCGACATCCTGAAGTCTGAGGGTTACATCTCGGGCTGGGACGTCGCCGACGCCGAGGTGGGGAAGACCCTCACGCTGAGCCTCAAGTACGGCCCGAACCGCGAGCGCTCCATCGTGGGCATCAAGCGCGTCTCCAAGCCCGGTCTCCGGGTGTACGCGAAGTCGACCGAGATCCCCACCGTCATCGGCGGCCTCGGCGTTGCCATCCTGTCCACCTCCAGCGGTCTGCTCACCGACCGCCAGGCCGAGAAGAAGGGCGTAGGCGGAGAAGTCCTCGCCTACGTGTGGTAGCCGACAATGTCACGAATCGGACGACTTCCCATCGAGATCCCCGCGGGGGTCACCGTCACGGCTGACGACCAGCTCGTCACCGTCAAGGGCCCGAAGGGCGAGCTCTCGCTCACCGTCGCCAGCCCGATCGAGGTCAACATCGAAGATGGCCAGGTGCTGGTCACCCGCCCGGACGACGAGCGCGAGTCGCGTTCGCTGCACGGCCTGACCCGTACCCTGATCGCCAACCAGATCGTCGGGGTTACCCAGGGTTACACCAAGGGCCTCGAGATCGTCGGCACCGGTTACCGCGTCGCCCAGAAGGGCACGGCGGTCGAGTTCGCCCTCGGCTTCTCGCACCCGGTCGTCGTCGAACCGCCCGCAGGGATCAGCCTGACCGTCGAGGGCAACACCAAGCTCACGGTCAGCGGCATCGACAAGCAGGCCGTCGGCGAGGTCGCCGCCAACATCCGTAAGATTCGCAAGCCTGAGCCGTACAAGGGCAAGGGTGTGCGTTACGCCGGCGAGAATGTTCGCCGCAAGGCCGGAAAGAGTGGTAAGTAACCATGGGTCTCGGAACTAGAGGCAAGAGCAAGTCGGCTGCACGGTCACGCCGGCACACCCGTCTTCGCAAGAAGGTCGTGGGCACCGCGGTTCGTCCGCGCCTGGTCGTCACCCGTTCGGCCCGCCACGTCTTCGTGCAGGTCGTCGACGACAGCAAGGGTTTCACCCTCGCGTCCGCGTCGACCCTCGAGGCCGACATGCGCACCTTCGACGGTGACAAGACCGCCAAGGCGCACAAGGTCGGCGAACTCGTCGCCGAGCGCGCGAAGGCTGCCGGCATCGATGCAGTCGTATTTGACCGTGGAGGTAGCAAGTACGCGGGTCGCGTCGCTGCTATCGCCGAGGGAGCTCGAGAGGGTGGATTGAACCTGTGAGCACTGAAACGAACAACAAGGAGCAAGAGGTGGCAGCTGTCACTGAAACGCCCGTGGAGACTGCCGCTTCGACGGCACCCCCGCAGAACGAGCCTCGTGAGGCTCGCCGCGGTGGCCGTGAGCGCAACCCCAACCGCGATCGCGGCAGCCGCGACGCCGACAAGAGCCAGTTCCTGGAGCGCGTCGTCACCATCAACCGCGTCTCCAAGGTCGTCAAGGGTGGACGTCGCTTCAGCTTCACCGCCCTGGTCGTCGTCGGAGACGGCAACGGACTCGTCGGTGTCGGCTACGGCAAGGCGCGCGAGGTTCCGACCGCGATCTCCAAGGGTGTCGAGGAGGCGAAGAAGAACTTCTTCCGCGTTCCCCGCGTCGGCCTGACCATCCCGCACCCCGTGCAGGGTGAAGCTGCTGCCGGTGTCGTCCTCCTGCGTCCGGCCGCCGCCGGTACCGGTGTTATCGCCGGTGGTCCGGTGCGCGCCGTGCTCGAGTGCGCCGGCATCCACGACGTGCTGAGCAAGTCGCTCGGCTCGTCGAACACCATCAACATCGTGCACGCCACGGTCGAGGCACTGCACCAGCTCGAAGAGCCGCGTGCCGTCGCCGCGCGCCGCGGCCTCGCCTACGAGGACGTGGCTCCGGCCCGTTTCCTGCGTGCCGAAGCAGCGGCAGCATCCGCTGCTGCGACAGCAAAGGCAGGTGCCTGATGGCCGCGCGCCTCAAGGTGACACAGATCAAGTCCAAAATTAGTGAGAAGCAGAACCAGCGCGACACGCTTCGCAGCCTGGGACTCAAGCGCATTGGCGACGTCGTCGTTCGCGAGGACAACTCGCAGAACCGCGGTTACGTCAACACCGTTGCTCACCTGGTGAAGGTCGAGGAGATTGACTAATGGCTGACGAGAAGGAAGCCGTCGCGAAGACGGCTGACAAGGCGCCGGCGAAGGCCGCTGCCGAGAAGGCTCCGGCCAAGGCCAAGGCGCCGACCAAGGCCGCCGCTGACAAGGCTCCGGCGAAGGCCGCTGCCGAGAAGGCCCCGGCCAAGGCTGCTGCCGACAAGGCGCCCGCAAAGGCTGCCGCGGCCAAGTCCGCGCCCGCCAAGAGCGACGCGCAGGAGCAGACCGAGGCCCGCGAGCACGTGCTGAAGGTGCACCACCTTCGCCCCGCTCCCGGGTCGAAGAAGGCGAAGACCCGCGTGGGTCGTGGTGAGGGATCCAAGGGTAAGACCGCGGGTCGTGGTACCAAGGGCACGAAGGCGCGCTACAGCGTGCGCATCGGGTTCGAAGGTGGCCAGATGCCGCTGCACATGCGCACCCCGAAGCTCCGCGGCTTCAAGAACCCGTTCCGTGTCGAGTACCAGGTCGTGAACCTGGACCGCCTCGGCGAGCTGTACCCGGCCGGGGGCGACGTCACCGTCGCCGACCTGGTCGCCAAGGGTGCCGTGCGCAACAACGAGAAGGTCAAGGTTCTCGGGAACGGCGAGATTGCGGTTAAGCTGAACGTTGCAGTCGACAAGGTCTCCAGCTCTGCTGAGCAGAAGATCGTCGCCGCGGGTGGGTCTGTCAAGTAAGTCCGTATAACGTCGGTCGAGCTTGCGGGACCACCAATCGAGGAATCGTTGGTGAGATCCCGACAAGCTC
>NZ_RDSR01000019.1 GCF_003716325.1 Cryobacterium tepidiphilum
AGGAGGTCTTCTTCGAACGCGGCCCACGCCTCGGCGGGGAGGGTGCCGGCCTGGTCGATGATGACCTGCGCGTGCCGGTAACCGATCCGCCCCTCCGACAGGGCGGCCATGGTGGCGGGGAGGTCGTGGGCCAGGGCGCGGCTCTCGTGGATGAGCGTGTCCGCGGCGCCCTGCGACAGCGACAGCCGGGCGGCGACCTCGGACACGAACACGCGCCGGGCCCACTCGGTGCGTTCCGCCGGGGACAGCCCGGCGTCGCGGTTCACGAACTCGTCCGAGACCTCCGACCACAGCCTCGCCTGGTCGATCGCCCGGGCCCGATCGGCCGCCATCATGGCCAGGGCCGCCTCGTTCTGCGCGACGTCGTCGAGGAGGACATCCAACCGGTCCGCGTACCCGTCAGGCAGGCCGCCGGCCAGCAACGCCCCGGTCCGGGCGGCGTCCTCGGCGTCGCGGACCGACGCGCGAACCAGCTCCTCCGGGATCACGTCTTCCGGATCGACCCACTGCTCGGCGGATTCCTCGGCCCAGCGCTGCAACCACTCGTCCCACGGCTCACCCGCGAACGGATCCGGCCCCAACGCCGCCAACTCCGCCGCGACGTCGTCGGGCAGCGCGGCACCGGGCAAGGCAACGCCGGGCTGGCTGCCGGAGTGGCTGCCGGGAGGCCGACCCGGCGGCGCGCCGGGAGGAGCAGCTACCTCGGCACCGAGCGGGTGAGAGAACCTCAATGATTCATCCATGGCACCAGTGAACACCACACCACCGACATTCCCGTCCGTCTGTCCTGCTGAGCACAGGCATCCGCTGAAACACGCACGTTGGCGTGCCGTGCTAGACAAATGAGTGTGACTGCAGACGATCCCGGCAGGCACCTGCCTGTAAAGGTGGGCGCCGCAGCGGCGGCGCTCAGCGCCATCGTGGCCATCCTCGCGCTCATCGTTCTGGACGTGCAGATTCCGGCATACGCGACGGTTCTGTTGATCCTGATCGTGAGTGCCGCCGCGGGCCTGACCGCTGGGATCGCTGCGCGGAAGAACCGTTCGTCTACCGGAGTCCCAAACCGACCGTGACAGGCACTGGCGTTCGGCGACGCCAACCGCCTAGGGCCTCCTATCCGCCGACCTCCCCGTTTGACCGGGCCAGGTCGATCAGCGCCAACCCGAATTCGGGCCGGTACGTCTTCCGCAGCTGGGCGGGCGATTCCCGGATGATGACCTCCAGCGTCGGCCACACATGCCCCTCCATGAGGTGTCCACCCCGCGTCGTGCCATCCGACAGTCCGAGCACCGCGTGCAGGTGCAGCTGCGGCCCCTTCTCCGACCCCGCGATGTCACCGACCAGCGAGAGCGCCTCGCACTGCTCATCCACCGGAATGCGCCGGTAGTCATTCCGGTCACGGTCGAACCAGCCCACGACCGCCCGTTCGAAGGCGCCCACCGCCGTCACCTGCGCGGCCTCGAGTTCGTGTTCCCGCGCGAAGGCCGCGAGCGTCGCCACCGCTTCGTCGCCGACGTCGAGCACGACCACGAACGTCGAGGACCCCTCACCGGCCGAATCATCGATGTGCTTCCACTGCATGACGCGCTCCTTCCGCCTCGTCGTACCGATCACACTACGACGTGCGATTCGCGCGCTCTAGAATCGGCCCATGGCTCGCCTCGTGGTCGTTCTTCCGCTGACTCCGCTTCAGACGAATTCGAGTTTCGCCGTGCACGACTGGCCGCTGCACATCACAGTGCTCGCGCCATTCACAACGGATGCCGCCCGGCACGACATCATCGACGCCATCGCATCCGCCGCGTCGGGTGAAACCGCCATCACTGCCGTCGCCGGAGCAGACGCCCTGTTCGGGAGGCGCCACAACGTTCCCGTGACGCTCGTCGAAGAGAACGCGGCGCTCATCCGTTTGCACCTCGCCCTGATCGACACCGTTCGGCCGATCGCCTCGTCCCCCGACGAGCCCGCCTTCACCGGCGCCGAGTTCCGGCCGCACGTGACGAAGAAACACCACGGGCGCGTGCGCGCCGGCGACAAACTCGCGCTCACTCAGGTCGCCCTCGTCGACATGGCCCCGCGCTCCGCTCCTGGCGGCCGTTCCGTGCTCGCCACCTTCCCCCTGACCCGCTAGTCGACCTCGTCGTCGTCCCCCTCACCGGAGGCGACAACGCCCTGGTCGTGCCCGTCGTCGCCGCGGGGCACCCCGGTGCCACCCAGGTTGGTCGCGGTGTAGTCCTGACCGCCAGAGAGCACACCGCCCATCGTGCCGGCATACCCAGACCCCGCAACGGTCTCTCCCCCGGCGGCGGCGCCCGTGCTCGGCGCGCCCTGGCCCAGCTCATCCGCCTTCTCTTCATCGGTCAGCGGGATGTCGCCCTCGCCCACCTGGCCGGTGGGGCCGTCGGGCAGGTCGTTCGTGTTCGTGTCCATCGCGGGATCCTTCCTCAGCCTGTGCACTCCGGTCTAACACGTCCGAGCGCGAATGGGGTCCCCAGCCCGAACCCCGGAGGAACCGAAGCTCGTTAGGCTAGTCGCGGCGGCGCCAAGAGCGCCCCAAAGTCCAGATCATTCCCACGATTCCCGGGCATCCCGGCGAACCGTTCAACGAGAAGAGAGAAGCCAGTGCCAGGAGAGAACCTCACTCGGGTCGAAGCCCAGGAACGCAGCGCCCTGATCACGGTCCACGACTACGACGTCACCCTCGACCTCACGACCGGCCCCGAGACGTTCTCCAGCACCACCACGGTGCGGTTCACCGCGAAGGCGGGCGCCTCCACGTTCATCGACGCGATCACCCGCCGCGTGCACTCGGTGACCCTCAACGGCACCGAGCTCGACCCGGCCGGCGTGAGCGACGGCATCCGTATTCAGCTCGACGACCTCGCCGACGAGAACGAGCTGACCGTCGTCGCCGACGCCGTCTACACCAACACCGGCGAGGGTCTGCACCGCTTCGTCGACCCGGTCGACAACGAGGTCTACCTCTACAGCCAGTTCGAGGTGCCCGACTCGCGCCGCATGTTCGCCGTGTTCGAGCAGCCCGACCTGAAGGCCACCTTCCGGTTCACGGTGACCGCGCCCGCCGACTGGCAGGTCGTCTCCAACTCGCACACGCCCGAACCAACGGATGCGACGCCTGCCGCCGATGGAAGCGCCCGCAAGACCTGGGCCTTCGAACCGACCCAGGTGATGTCGAGCTACATCACTGCGCTTATCGCCGGCCCGTACGCCGTCACCCGCAGCGAGCTCACCTCCAGCGACGGCCGCACCATCCCCCTCGGCATCTTCAGCCGCAAGAGCCTGTTCGAGTACCTCGACGCCGACTACATCTTCGAGAAGACCCGCCAGGGCTTCGCGTACTACGAGGAGAAGTTCAACTTCCCCTACCCGTTCCCCAAGTACGACCAGCTGTTCGTGCCCGAGTTCAACGCGGGCGCCATGGAGAACGCCGGCGCGGTCACCTTCACCGAGACCTACGTGTTCCGCTCCAAGGTCACCGACGCGATCAAGGAGCGCCGCGTCGTCACCATCCTGCACGAGCTCGCGCACATGTGGTTCGGCGACCTCGTCACCATGAAGTGGTGGAACGACCTCTGGCTGAACGAGTCGTTCGCCGAGTGGGCGTCCACCATCGCCACCGCCGAGGCCACCGAGTGGACCGAGGCGTGGACCACCTTCGCCGCGATGGAGAAGAGCTGGGCGTACCGGCAGGACCAGCTGCCCTCCACGCACCCCGTCGTCGCCACCATCAACGACCTCGAAGACGTGCAGGTCAACTTCGACGGCATCACCTACGCCAAGGGCGGCTCGGTGCTCAAGCAGCTCGCCGCCTGGGTGGGCATCGACGCGTTCTTCGCGGGCGTCGGCTCCTACTTCGCCAAGCACCAGTGGGGCAACACCGAGCTCCGCGACCTCCTGGTCGAGCTCGAGGCCGCCAGCGGCCGCGACCTCACCGAGTGGGCGAAACTGTGGCTCGAGACGGCGGGCGTCAACACGCTGCGCCCCGAGATCGAGGTCGACGACTCCGGCATCATCACGGGCTTCGCCGTGCTGCAGTCTGCCGCCACCGACTACCCCACCATCCGCCCGCACCGCCTCGCCATCGGCTTCTACAACCTCCGTGGGGGCAAACTGGTGCGCGACACCCGCGTCGAACTCGACGTGAACGGCGAGCGAACGGATGTCGCGGAGCTCGTCGGCCAGGCCCGTCCCGACCTCGTGCTGCTGAACGACGACGACCTCGCCTACGCGAAGATCCGGCTCGACGAGGCGTCGCTCGCCGTCGCCATCGAGAACCTCGCGGCGATCGAGAGCCCCCTGGCCCGCTCGCTCGTCTGGGGCTCGGTGTGGGATTCGACGCGCGACGCCGAAACCTCACCGCGCGACTTCGTGCGGCTGGTGCTGAACAACATCGCGACCGAGACCGAGTCCACCACGCTCCGCACGGTGCTCGGCCAGGTCGTGCTCGCGGCGACGCAGTACGTGGCACCGGAGCACCGCGACGAGGTCGTCACCGAGGTGGGCGACGCGCTGCTGCGGCTCGCACGCGAAGCCGAGGCGGGAAGCGACGCGCAGTTCCAGTTCGTGAAGTTCCTCGCATCCGTTGCGTCGACCGACGAGCAGCTTGACGCCGTCCAGTCGCTCCGCGACGGCTCGGGTGCGCTGCCCGGACTGGACATCGACACCGACCTGGACTGGGAGCTGCTGATCGCCCTGGTCGCCGGCGGCAAGGCCGACGCGACCGAGATCGACGCCACCCTGGCGAAGGACAACACCGCCACGGGCGTGCAGTCCGCCGCGCAGGCCCGTGCGGCGATCCCCACGGCTGACGGCAAGCAGGCCGCCTGGGCGTCACTCATCGACGTGGACACGGCGCCGAACACCATCGTGCGGGTGACCGCCGCCGGGTTCCAGCGCGCAAGCGACACGGCGCTGCTCGCGCCGTTCGTGCCGGTGTACTTCGACATGCTCCAGCGGATCTGGGAGAAGCGCAGCTACGCCATCGCCGAGAAGCTCGTCGGTGGCCTGTACCCGGCACCGCTCGCCAACCAGGAGCTCGTCAACGCGACGCGCAGCTGGCTCGACGCCAACCCGCAGCCGCCGGCGCTCCGCCGCCTGGTCGTCGAGAACCTCGCCGGCGTCGAGCGCGCCCTGGCCGTGCAGGCCCGCGACCGCAGCTAGCCGCGCCCGGGCTCGCCCCTCGCCCGATCCCCGTGTGAGGGGACAACTCTTCCTAGTGCCGAGGCCGCCACACTAGGGAAAGGTGTCCCCTCACACGGCGCTGCGGCGACGTACAGGGCGACGTACAGGAGGTGCGCAGTGGCCACTCGTAAACTGTCCTTCATATGAAAATGGACTCCCTCTGGACGGCATTCACCGATCTCTTTGACGCCAAACACATGGCCGACCTGCTGATGAAGGTCATCGTGATTGTCGTCATCATCGCGGTCGCCCTCCTGCTGCGCTGGCTGCTGCACTTCGTGATCGACCGCGTCGTTCGGCAGATCGTCTCCGGCGCCAAGAAGAAGCAGAACGTCACGGACACGCAGGCGCTGGCAGCCTCGCCGCTGGCGACGGTGCGACTCGTTCAACGCGCACGCACCCTGGGGTCGGTGCTGACCAACATCGTCAACGTCCTCATCTTCGTCATCGCGGTGCTTGCGATCGTGCACACCATCAGCGCTGCCATCCTCGGCTCGTTCGCTCTCCTCACCGCCGCCGTCGGCGCCGGCCTCGGTTTCGGCGCCCAGAACATCGTGAAGGACGTGCTCAACGGCCTGTTCATGGTCGTGGAGGACCAGGTCGGGGTCGGCGACATCGTCGACGTGGGTTTCGCGACCGGCGTCGTTGAAGAGGTCGGCATCCGCATCACCAAGGTGCGCGACGTCGACGGCACCCTCTGGTTCGTGCGCAACGGCGAGATCCTTCGAACGGGCAACATGTCGCAGGGCTGGGCGAGAGTGATCGTCGACCTGCCGATCCCGTACACGTCCGACGTGGAGGCGGTGCAGGCCGCGATGCTCGAGAGCGCCTCCGAGTTGGCCAAGACCCCGAAGTGGCGCCACCTCGTTCTGGAGAAGCCCGAGATCTGGGGTCTCGAGACCATCTCCGCTGAGGCCCTGGTGACCCGACTTGTCGTCAAGACCCGGGTATCGGCCAAGTGGGACTTCGCCCGGGCACTCCGGCTCCACCTGAAGCAGGCCCTGGATAGTATGGGCACGTCGCTGACCCCGCTCAATGCCGTCGTGATGACGGGAATGGACGGCGCAACCGCAGTGGAGGCCGCGACGGAGGCGGCCGAGGCATCCGCTGCTTCGAAGACAACGGGAGCAAAACGTGGCGACTGAACCGGCTGGCGTGCACCTGCGCACGGGCGCGAACGGGCAATCCGCGCTGCCGACCCTGTACGACGAGGTCGGCGGCTATGCGTTCTTCGAGAAGCTGGTCGACGATTTCTACCGCGGCGTCGCCGACGACCCGGTGCTCCGGCCGATGTATCCCGAGGAGGACCTGGCGCCCGCTGCGCACCGGTTCACCCTGTTCCTCGTGCAGTACTGGGGCGGCCCCGGCACCTACAGCGAGCAGCGCGGGCACCCCCGGCTGCGGATGCGCCACCAGCCGTTCACGGTCAACCCTGACGCCCGCGACCGGTGGCTCGGGCATATGCGCAGCGCCCTCGACAACGCGCAGCTGCCCCCTATGCAGGACGCCGCGCTGTGGGACTATATGGACAGGGCAGCGCACGCGATGGTCAACACCTTCGAGGCCTGACGCCCCTCGGGCCGGGCTGCGCGCCGGCGTCTGACGAAGGAGTGCGATGAGCCAGCGAACCGGCCGGCCGGTCACCGAAGCGGATGTCATCGTGGTCGGGGCAGGATTGGCCGGCCTCGTGGCGACGGCTGAGCTCATCGACGCGGGCACGCGCGTGCTGCTCGTGGAACAGGAGCCGGCGGCATCCGTTGGCGGTCAGGCGTGGTGGTCGTTCGGCGGGCTGTTCCTCGTCGAGTCCCCCGAGCAGCGGCGCCTCGGCGTGCGGGACTCGCTGGACCTGGCCCGGCAGGACTGGTTCGGGACCGCCGGGTTCGACCGCCCGGAGGACTACTGGCCCAGGCAGTGGGCCGAGGCGTATCTCGACTTCGCCGCCGGTGAGAAGCGTGCGTGGCTGCGGCAGCAGGGCCTGAGCTTCTTCCCGGTGGTCGGTTGGGCGGAGCGCGGCGGATATCTGGCCTCCGGCCCGGGCAATTCCGTCCCGCGCTTCCACATCGCCTGGGGTACCGGGCCCGGCGTGCTCGACCCCTTCCTGAAGCGGGTGCGCGCCGGCGTGGCCGACGGCCTCGTCACCCCACTGCACCGACACCGCGTCGACGAGCTCATCGTGGAAAGCGGTGCCGTCGTGGGCGTGCGCGGCGGCGTGCTGTCCGCCAGCAATGCCGCCCGCGGTGTGCCGAGCAACCGGCACGTGCTTCGTGATTTCGAGCTGCGCGCCGGCGCCGTGGTCGTCGCGAGCGGCGGCATCGGCGGCAGCCTCGACCTGGTGCGCGCCCAATGGCCGGAGCGCATGGGCAAGGCCCCGCGCAGCATGCTGTCCGGCGTGCCCGCGCACGTCGACGGGCGGATGCTCGCCATCACCCAGCAGGCGGGCGCCCATCTCATCAACGGCGACCGGATGTGGCACTACGCCGAGGGGATCACCAACTGGGACCCGGTGTGGCCGCGCCACGGCATCCGCATTCTGCCCGGTCCCTCCTCGCTGTGGTTCGACGCGACCGGCAACCGGCTCCCGGTTCCCCTGTTCCCCGGGTTCGACACGCTCGGCACCGTGGAGCACATCGCGGCAACCGGGTACGCGCACAGCTGGTTCGTGCTGACGCAGAAAATCATCGAGAAGGAGTTCGCGCTGTCGGGCAGCGAGCAGAACCCCGACCTGACCGGCAAAGACGTCAAACTCCTCGCCCGCAGGGTGGGGCCGGGCGCGCCGGGTCCGGTGGAGGCGTTCAAGGAGAAGGGCGCCGACTTCGTGGTGGCCGAGACGCTCCAGGAGCTGTTCGAGGGCATGCAGCGCCTCTCCCCGGAGGTGCAGATCGATGTCGAGCGGATGCGAGACGAGATCATCGCGCGCGACCGCCAGCTCGACAACGATGTCAGCAAGGATGCGCAGCTGAATGCGATCCGGCAGGCGCGACACTACCTCGGCGACAAGCTCATCCGCGTGGCCAGCCCGCACAAGATCCTCGATCCGACGAACGGGCCGCTCATCGCCGTGAAGCTGCACCTGCTCACCCGCAAGAGCCTCGGCGGCATCGAGACCGACCTGTCGGGCCGGGTACTCGCCCGCGTCGGTCATCCCATTCCGGGCCTGTATGCGGCCGGGGAGGCGAGCGGGTTCGGCGGGGGCGGCATGCACGGCTACCGCGCGCTCGAGGGCACGTTCCTCGGTGGATGCCTGTTCTCCGGTCGCACCGCCGGTCGCGCCGCCGCCGCTGGGCTCTGACCCCGGTATCCGACCGCGCCTCGACTGTCGCGCCCCTGCCGTATGCAGGAGCCCACCGGCGTGTCGCCACCGAACCGCCCGGATCCGGGCCCCGACACACCTCCGCTCCTGCAAATGGCACCGGACCGGAGCTTGCCGGCGAGCGGGGATCGGCCATCAGGCCTGCAGGTTCCAGGCCTTCTGCCGCACGAGCACGTGCCCCCGGCTGGTGCTGAGGCGCGTCCACGGTCCCGTCCCGAGCAGATGCACCGGTTCGTCCGGTGAGAGGAAGCCGAGACTGAACGCGGCGAAGGCCGCGCCCGTGGGCAGGAAGTCGAACCCGCGCACCGGTGCGCCCCAGACCTCGGAACGCACGCGCTGCACGAGCTGCTCGCCCGTGCCGGCGGGGATCGCCGCGGCGACCTCGTCGATGCCGGCGCGTGCCGCCTCGACCAGCCGCGCGGCATCCGTTTCGCCGTACCGTCGCCAGCCGCCCTTGGGCGGTGAGATGCCCGCCCACGTGACGGTGCTCACCTGTGTGGGCACCGTCACCGCAATGGCGTCCTCCGCGGTGGCCGGAGTGGCGGCGGTCTGCAGTCTCGCGACCCGGTCGAGCAGCGACCGGATCGGCACGACGACGTCGAGGTCGACCGGCTCGGTCAGGGCGAACGTGCGCAGCCCGAGCACGGTGGGCGTGTCGTCGAGGAGGCCGCGCGGGTACAGGATCGCGCTGTACACGGCGAGCACACCCGCGGCCGACATCAACCGCACCGAACCGTCCTCGACGCGCCCCGCCCGCGACAGGTAAACCTGCAGGTCACTGAGGGAATGCGAATCGGGGAGGGAGAATGACTGGCTCATCTGCTCCTAAACTATCAAGGTACGGGCCGATTCACTGCGATTCGTTCCCGCCGCACGAGGAGGCCCCATGCACGCACCGCTCGACGGACTCATCACCGCCCTGGACCTGGTGGACACCGGGGCGCGCACCAGCGAAGACATCTTCACCGGTCCGTCGCAGTGGATGCCGCATGGCCGCGTCTTCGGAGGGCAGGTGCTGGCTCAGTCACTGGTCGCCGCGACGCGCACCGTGGCCGACGACCGGCATGTGCACTCGATGCACGGCTACTTCCTGCGCCCCGGCGACGTCGACGAATCCATCACGTTCGCCGTCGACCGCATCCACGACGGCCGCTCGTTCTCGACCCGCCGCGTGCAGGCATACCAGACCGGCCTGCCGATCCTGTCGATGATCGCGTCGTTCCAAGACGACGACGAGGGGCTCGTGCACCAGATCGAGATGCCCGGCGACATGCCCGACCCCGAGTCGCTGCCCAGCACGGCGGAGGTGCTCGGCCACCTCGACCACTCCGTGGCCCAGCACTGGGCGAACGATCGCCCTTTTGACATGCGGCACGTGCCGTCGCCGATCTACCTCAAGGCCGACGGTGAGCGCACTAGTCACCAGGCGATCTGGATGAAGACCCTCGGCCCGCTGCCGGACGACCCGGATTTGCACCGGGCGGCGCTGGCGTACGCGAGCGACTACTCCATCATGGAGCCGGTGCTTCGCCGACACGGCCTGCCGTGGATCACGCCGGGGCTCAAGGTAGCCAGCCTGGACCACGCGATGTGGTGGCACCGGTTCGGCCGCGTCGACGAATGGGTGCTGTATGTGCAGGACTCCCCCGCCGCCCAGGGCGGCCGGGGCCTCTCGCGCGGCAGCATCTTCAACCGCGACGGACTGCTGCTCGCGACCGTCGCCCAGGAGGGCATGGTCAGGATTCCCAGCCGGCGCTAGGGCGGCCGGCCCTCACCTACCCGCGGCGGCACAGGCCGGCCCCGCCCGTGAGTCGCGGGGAATGCACCCTCCCGCGCCGCGCGAAGTTCGCACGTCAGCAGCGGGAGCGGCCGCGGCGGCCGGCCGCGCGGCATCCGCTGGCTGCTACCGACGGGCGAACTGCACGGGCTCCTCGAGGTACGGCGTCCACGCGGCGCGCTCGGTGTCGCTGATCTTGCGGGGCCGCCCGCTGGCGGCGTCGACGAGCACGATCGTCGTGCTGGCCCGCGCGAACTGCACCGCCGGGTCCGCACCCTCCGGGCTCCACACCTCGTAGCAGACCTCGAGGCTCGCGCCGCCGAGCTTCCCCAGCCACAGCCGCACGTCGACGGGTTGCCGGAGGTAGGGAATCGGTGCGAGGTACTCGATCTCCTGCCGGGCGATGAGCGTGAGCGTCGCGGCGCCGGGGCGACCGTCGAGCACCGCCGTGCTCGCGCCGACCGCGGACTCCTCGGTCTCGTCGCTCACCCAGAACGCGAGGATGCGCGCCTCCTCGAGGAGGCGCAGCATCTCGGCGTTGTTGACGTGCCCATAGGCGTCGAGGTCCGACCAGCGGAGGCGGATGGGAACGTTGAGCTTCACGGCCGGGCCTAGTCGCGGGTGAGCTTGCGGTACGCGGAGCGATGCGGCTTGGCGGCGTCGGGCCCGAGGCGCTCGATCTTGTTCTGCTCGTACGCCTCGAAGTTCCCCTCGAACCAGTACCAGTTCGCCGGGTTCTCCTCGGTGCCCTCGTAGGCGAGGATGTGCGTGGCGATGCGGTCGAGGAACCACCGGTCGTGGGTGATCACTACGGCGCAGCCGGGGAATTCGAGCAGCGCGTTCTCGAGCGAGCCCAGGGTCTCCACGTCGAGGTCGTTGGTCGGTTCGTCGAGGAGGAGCAGGTTTCCGCCCTGCTTCAGGGTCAGTGCCAGGTTCAGCCGGTTGCGCTCACCGCCGGAGAGCACGCCCGCCTTCTTCTGCTGGTCCGGTCCCTTGAACCCGAAGGTGGAGACGTAGGCACGCGACGGGATCTCGCTCTTGCCGACCTGGATGAAGTCCTGGCCGTCGGAGACGACCTCCCAGAGAGTCTTGTTCGGGTCGATGCCGCCGCGGCTCTGGTCGACGTACGAGATGTCGACCGTCTCGCCGACCTTCAAGGTGCCGTCATCGAGCGACTCAAGTCCGACGATTGTTTTGAACAGCGTGGTCTTGCCGACGCCGTTCGGTCCGATGACACCGACGATGCCATTGCGGGGCAGGGTGAAGCTGAGGCCGTCGATCAGGATGCGGTCGTCGAACTGCTTGCGCAGGCCCTTGGCGTCGATGACCTGCGAACCGAGACGCGGGCCGACGGGGATCTGGATCTCTTCGAAGTCGAGCTTCCTGGTGCGCTCGGCCTCGGCGACCATTTCGTCGTACCGGGCGAGGCGCGCCTTGGACTTGGCCTGGCGTCCCTTGGAATTGGAGCGCACCCATTCGAGCTCGTCGGCGAGGCGCCTGGACAGCTTGGCGTCCTTCTTGCCCTGCACCTGCAGACGCTCCTGCTTCTTCTCGAGGTAGGTCGAGTAGTTGCCCTCGTAGGGGTAGAGGTGCCCCCGGTCGACCTCGGCGATCCATTCCGCGACGTGGTCGAGGAAGTACCGGTCGTGGGTGACGGCGAGGACAGCGCCGGGGTACTTGGCCAGATGCTGCTCGAGCCAGAGCACGCTCTCGGCGTCGAGGTGGTTGGTGGGCTCATCGAGCAGCAGCAGGTCGGGCTTCTGCAGCAGGAGCTTGGTGAGCGCCACGCGGCGCTTCTCACCACCGGAGAGGTTGGCAACGGAGGCGTCGCCCGGCGGGGTGCGCAGCGCGTCCATCGCCTGCTCGAGCTGCGAGTCGAGGTCCCAGGCGTCGGCGTGGTCGATCTCCTCCTGGAGCACGCCCATTTCGGCCAGGAGCGTGTCGAAGTCGGCGTCGGGTTCGGCCATCGCCGCGGAGATCTCGTTGAAGCGGTCGAGCTTGCCCTTGATCTCGCCCACGCCTTCCTGCACGTTCTCGAGCACTGTCTTCGACTCGTCGAGTTCCGGTTCCTGCATGAGGATGCCGACGCTGAAGCCGGGTGTGAGTTTCGCCTCACCGTTGCTCGGGGTGTCGAGCCCGGCCATGATCTTCAGAATGGTGGACTTACCGGCACCGTTCGGGCCCACGACGCCGATCTTCGCGCCGGGGAGGAACGACATCGTGACGTCGTCGAGGATGAGCTTGTCGCCGACCGCCTTGCGGGCGCGGACCATCGAGTAAATATATTCGGCCATGGTCCTAAGTCTATTTGGCGCTGGAGCCCAGCAGGCACCGGCCCGTGCCGAGCAGGGGCGCCACCATGCTGTGGTAGCCCTTGTCTTCCGGGCCCCGCTGCCCGACGATGCATTCTCCGTTGAAGCGCACCGAGAACTGGATCGAGTCGGCCTCGAGGTCGGCCGTCGTGCGGTCCGGCGTCACCTCCATGTCGCCCCGGTCGAACCCGGCGACGACGAGGGCATCGACCAGCGCGGCGCCGGAGGCCGACGGGTCCTTCGCCAGGACCGCCTTCACCGTCATATCGAAGAATGCGAGGTTCTGTTCGGCGGACAACGACGGGTCGAGCGACGGGATCGGGGTGGGGGTGGGTGTCGCGACGGGGCTCGACGGCGCGGGCGAGCCCGGGTCGTGCGCCCCGCCTTCGGCAGCGGTGCAGCCGGCAAGGCAGCCCACGGATGCCAGTGCCACGATTGTGAGCGCGGCCGGCCCCCATGCGCGACGCCGACCGGTCGCCGTTCCCCCGTGGTTCCGCACTCCGACGTCCTCCCCCGCGCCGCGTCGTGCGGCCCGCTACGAGTCTACGTCGGCCAGCCCGCGCATCTCGTTGCCGGGCGACGGCAGGAATCCGTCGCCCGCGACCGGGCGAGGCTCCGTCACCCGATCGACGAACGGGTCACGCGGCATCGGCTCCGCCTCCCGGTCCGGCACCGCCGCATCCGCTGCCGCCTGTGCGGCGGACGCGGGCGATGGCGCGCTCCGAACCGGCGTCGTCGTGCACCAGAACAGGTCGTGCCCCACGGCATCAGCCTCGAGGTCCATGCTCGTTCCCCGCTTGTCGTCCTTCTCCCAATTTCGCACTTTGAGGCGCCCGGTCACCAGCACGTGGTCGCCCTTGTTGATGGAGCGCGCCAGGTTGAACGCCAAGTGCCGGAAGCCTGAGACGTTGTACCAGTTCGTTCCGGCGTCGACCCAGGCCTTCTTGTCCTTGTCGAAGCGGCGCAGGCCCGACGCCAGCCGGAAGGTCGTAATCGGCAGCCCGGATGCGGTGACATAGTGCTTGGGCGGGGTTCCCACCACTCCGGTGACGGTGGTCATGTCGTTCATTGCTCTCTCGCTCTCTCTCGGTGGTTCTGGATGCTCGCAGGAGGTTCGGGGACGACCACTCGTGCCGGTCATCGCCGCCCCCGAACCATCAGCGAGTCTGCGCCCACAGAACGCTCCAGACGCAGGGCGCTTCAGATCGGTGGAGAGCCTCCAGCGCTTACGTGCTTGGGGAGGAAGCCGAGCGGGCGCCGGCAGGGCGCATCCGGTTACAGTGGCCCCATGACCTTCATCGCTGACGAAAACCGTTATGACTCGATGCCGTACCGGCGGTGCGGAAAGCGCGGGCTGGTGCTGCCGGCACTCTCGCTCGGCCTCTGGCACAATTTCGGCGACGAGCGGTCCCGGGAGACGCAGCGGGCGATCCTCCGTCGCGCGTTCGACCTCGGCGTGACTCACTTCGACCTGGCCAACAACTACGGCCCTCCCCCCGGCTCGGCGGAGAGCAACTTCGGCCGCATTTTCGCGCAGGACTTCCGTCGATACCGCGACGAGCTCATCATCTCGACCAAGGCCGGCTATGACATGTGGCCGGGCCCCTATGGTGACGGCGGATCGCGCAAGTACCTGCTGTCGTCGCTCGACGCGAGCCTCGGCCGCATGGGCCTGGACTACGTCGACATCTTCTACTCGCACCGTTTCGACCCCGACACGCCCATCGAGGAGACCATGGGCGCCCTCGCCACGGCGGTGCACCAGGGCAAGGCGCTGTACGTGGGCATCTCCAACTACGAGCCGGAGCAGACGGAGGCCGCAGCCGCCGCCCTGGCCGAGCACAACGTGCCGCTCCTGATCCACCAGCCGCGCTACAACATGTTCGATCGCCACATCGAACAGGGCCTGTTCCCCGTGCTCGAGAAGCTGGGAATGGGAAGCATCGTCTTCTCCCCGCTTGCCCAGGGCCTGCTCACCGACCGCTACCTCAGCGGCGACGTGCCCGCCGACTCCCGTATTGCGACCAGCCGGTTCCTGACCACCAAGGCACTGAGCCCGACGTACCTGGAGCGGGCGCGGGCGCTCAATGACATCGCCGCCGGCCGCGGACAGAGCCTGGCGCAGCTGGCCCTCACCTGGATCCTGCGCCAGGAGGCCGTGACATCCGTTCTCGTCGGCGCGTCGAGCGTGGCGCAACTCGAGCAGAACATCGCCGCCCTCGACGCCTCCCCGCTCGACGAGCAGGAGATCGCCGCGATCGAGCCCTACGCGGTGCACGGGACTGCCAAGCGGTAGCCGGCGTGTCGGTGGCGGGCGTTACGGTCGACGCAACACCCGCCATCCACTTCGGAGGTCCGACGTGAACCGTACGCTCACCACCCCGCGCACCATCGGCAGCTGCACACTGGTGCCCGTCAAAGACGGCCTCTGGCGCGTCCTCGACCGATCGGGTGCGGTGCTCGGGCACGTCGAACGCAGAACGGATGCCGCGGGCGACCGGTTCGCCGCCCGGCGCCTTGTCGCCGCCACCCGCACCTACGACCTCGGCCTGTTCTGGCGCGTGGAGGACGCGGTGGACTGCTTCCGCTAGGGGCGACATGCGGCACACCGCCTGGCTTCCGCGGCGATCCCGCACGCTGGGGATACAGTTCGGCACATGCAGTGGTGGAATAGCTTCGTCCAGTGGTTCACAGATGCCGACTCGCTTCCGGTTCTCTTCGGTGCTGTCGTGCTCGTCGTCGCAAGTGTGCTCGCGACCTGGGCGTCGCGGAGCGCGATCAAGTCGCTGGTGCGCCAGCGCGACCGCGAGCAGCAGGCCGCCGTCATCGCGACGCTGGTCGACGCCGCAATCGAGATGTCCAGCTGGAACTCGCTCAGCCCCCAGGAGCAGCTGCTGGTCGACCGGGCAGCCGGACAGGCCGACATCCAGTTGCGCCTGCTTCCCGTGCGCGGGTCCGCCCTCGCGGCCGAATGGGCCTCACACCAGCTGGCCGAGATCCGGCTGACCTCCGGCGCGTTCGGTTACCAGAGCGACGCCGTGCTCCACGAGTTCCGCGACCGGCTCCTGGACTGGCAGGCGAAGCCGGGCAAGACCCGCAAGGTCTTCCAGTCCGACCTTGAGCGGTGGCAGTCGCAGGGCACCACGCGTCCCTCCCCCGCCGCACTGCTCGGGGAGCAGGAGGATTGGACGCCGCGGCAGGCGCGCGACGACCGCGCTCCGGAGACGAATCTTCTCAGCCCGGCACGCTCCCGCTCCGCCGCGCCGGCGCCGCTCGGCAACGAGGAGGCGCCGCACGAGGCGACCCAGCGCCTCATCGACGATGTGGAAGCACTCGAGGTGCGCCCCACCGGCGCCGGGAGCCACTCGGCACCCGTACTCCCGGCCTGAGGCCTCCTCACCGCCACCAGGTGTCGGCCGGCACCACGGGCAGGTTTCGCTTGTGCCTCGTGCTGAGGTAGCGCGCTTCAATGGACTCGGCCGCCGCGGGGTCGATATCGTGCCCTTCGAGATACGCGTCGATGTCGTCGTAGCTGAGGCCCAGGTTCGCCTCGTCGGTCTGGCCGGGGTTCGTGTCGAGGAGGTCGGCTGTCGGCACCTTGAGGTAGAGGCGCTCATCCGCGCCCAGCTCTTTCAGCAGTGAGCGACCCTGGCGTTTGGTGAGGCCCGACAGCGGCAGCACGTCGGCGCCACCGTCGCCGAACTTCGTGTAGAAACCTGTGACGGCTTCAGCGGCATGGTCGGTGCCGACCACCACGGCGCCCGTCTGACCGGCGATCGCATACTGGGCGATCATGCGCGCCCGGGCCTTCACATTGCCCTTGTTGAAGTCCGTCAACGGTTCGCCCATGCTGTCGGCGTATTCGGCCTCGAAGCCATCGACGGCGCGCTGGATGTTGAAGGTCACGGCCTGCTTGGCCCGGATGAAACGCAAGGCGAGTTGCGCGTCGTCTTCATCGCGCTGTACGGCGTACGGCAGACGCACGGGGAGGAAACGCGCCTCGACTCCGTCAGCCGCCAAGTCCTCAACCGCCAGCTGGCAGAGTCTGCCGGCGAGGGTGGAGTCCTGTCCGCCGCTGATGCCCAGCACGAGGCCACTGGCGCCCGTGCTGCGGAGGTAGTCGGCGAGGAACGCGACGCGCCGCTCGATCTCGGTCCGCGGGTCAATCGTGGGTGACACGTGGAGGTCGGCGATGATTCGTGCCTGCAGGTCGCGCATTCCCCGAATCTACCAAAGGGCGCGCGTCCGCCAAGGACGACATCCGCTGCCCAGCAGACGGGCAACCGGTCGCCGTCGGTGAACGGCCCACGCATTAGACTCGGTACGCCCGCCTCCGTAGCTCAGGTGTCTAGCATTGGTTAGCATGGGCTGGTGCCTCCCCCCGTAGCTCAGCGGAAGAGCACGCGGTTTCTACCCGCACGGCCGGGGGTTCGAATCCCTCCGGGGGGACTACGTGGCTGTGGCCTCGGTTCGGCTTGGCCGAGTTCGACAGGCTACGAGCGCCGGGTGAAGGTCAGATGAACCACGCCGGACGGCGACGGCGTTGCCTCGATGTCGAAGCGCTCCTCCAGGCCCTCCAGCCCGTCCCAGAGCCGCTCACCCCGGCCGAGCACGATGGGAACGAGCACGACGTGCATCCGGTCGATGAGGTCGGCCTCAAGGAATTGACGCACGGTCGTCGCGCCGCCGCCGATGCGGATGTCGAGGCCGTTGGCGAGAGCGCGCGCCTGCTCGAGTGCTGCGGCGGGTCCGGCGTCGAGGAAGTGGAACGTGGTGCCGCCTTCCATCTGCACTGAAGGGCGCGGGTGATGGGTGAGAACGATGACGGGCGTATGGAAGACAGGCTCGTCGCCCCACCAGCCCTTCCAGTCCTCGTCCTCCCAGGGCCCTCGCTGCGGGCCGAACTTGTTGCGCCCCATGATCTCAACGCCGATGCCGTCGGCCCAGTTGCTCGCGAACGCCTCGTCCACGCCGTGCGACCCTTCGCCTGGACCTCCGACGCCCATGCCACGAAACGTCTGGGTTCCGAAGGCCCACCCCATCAGGCGCGTGCCGGCGTGTCCGAACGGGGCCTCGAGCGTCTGGCCTTCACCGGTGCCGAAGCCGTCGAGGGAGACGGCGAAATTGTGGACGCGGACCTTCGACACGGGACCTCCAGGGATTGGTTGCGGCTGCACTCACTTTAGGAAGCGCTTTCGGTTTTATCAATTGGCACTGCCGTGGCGAGTAGCTTCCCGTGCCAATCTCTGCCGCATGAAGAGATCTTCTTTGCGCGCAAGCTCTGGCTCGCTGATCGTCAGGCAGGCGGCAGCTCGAACGTGGCGCCGAGGCGGGTGAGCGCGCCATAGAGATCGGGCACGCCCCACCAGTCGGTGGCGAGGCCGTTCTCGAAACGGAGCAGGTGCATGGAGCCGAGGCTCACGGACTTACCGGTCGCCGGCAGACCGAGGAACGACCCCACATGTGTTCCTCGCCACGTGATCCGGCTCGCGATCTTGTCTCCCTCCACGACGGTGTCCTCGACCACGCCGCTGAGATCCGATAGTCCTGCGTGCATCCCACGCATCCAGCGCACGACGCCCTCACGTCCGGGCGCCTGCCCCGGGAGTGCATCGTGGTCCACGATGTCCGGGCTGACGATTGCCGCCAGGGCATCGGCGTCGTTCGCTTCGAGTGCCGCAATGAAGCGTCCGTATGCCTCCCGCAGGTCATCCGCATCACCCATTACTCCTCCTTGTCCCGCACGAGCCGCGCACGGCCGCAACCCGGAAGTGGCTGCCACATCCAGCTTGACCACTACTCCGTCGTCGGACAAGAGCTTTCGTCCGGCACCTCCTCTACGCAACGCATCGCGCAGCGGATCGTGCGTCGGCGATATTTGAGGACGCTCCACGCGTAGAACGCCACAATGAGCGATTGTGAGCCGGCAAGAGGAAAGAAGGCCCAGCCGAAGGTGAATCCGGCCTGGAGGAATCCAACGCCGAGGACACCCAGTCCCAGCGCGATCACGACCTTGACGATCCCGCGGACCAGGTTGAGGCGCGTGAAGGTACAGTGACGCACTCGGTCCGGAACGTGCGACGGCCTGTCACAGCCTCAGCGTCATGTACGCGCTGTTGTGATCGAGCCCATAGGAGCCGAAGGGGAGGCATGGAACGAAGCCCGCTTTGGCGTAGAGGGCGCGCGCGGGCGCAAAGAACTCCATGCTTCCCGTCTCCAATGAGATGCGCTGGATATCGCGGGCGCGAGCATCGTCGAGCAGGTGGTCGAGTAGACGGGTGGCCACGCCGATGCCGCGCCTGACCGGATCGGTGCGCATGCTCTTCAACTCCTCGTGGCGGGGTTCAAGAGTCGCCAACGCACCCGTGCCGATCACGTCGTCGCCCTCACGGGCAACCCAGAGTCGGACTGTCGCTGCCCTCAACTCGGCAAGATTCAACGCATGCTGGCTCTCGGCCGGTGCGGTCGGAGCAAGTTCATCGAGATGATCCTGCAAGAACGCGGCAAGGCGCGCGTCGTTGAAGTCCGCCCGAGCTATCTGTATCGTCACCGCTCCATTGTCGCGTCGCCGTGTTTCCGGCGTATGACGGAGATGCCGGCTGCGGCGGCGCCATTCGGGTGGTATCACAGCGCTTTCGCGGCGGCGACCAGCACCTGCGCGAGCGTGGGCACGCCGGTGGCGCGGAACACTTCCTCGCCGTCGGCGTTTCTCACCAGGACGGTGGGGGTCGAACGGATGCCTGCGGCCTCGGCTTCGTCGACGTACCGCGCGACGTCCATGTCGCGCACCGTGGCCTGCGGCACGAGCCTGGCCGCTTCGGCGAGCACGGCCCGGGTCTGGATGCACGGCTCGCAGAACGCCGAGGAAAACAGGGTGAGCTCCATGACCTCACAGTGTAGGCCGCCCGGGCGCTGTCAGGGGCCGAGGATAGACTCGACGCATGACGAACAGCAGTGACCGGTTGGTGTGGATCGACTGTGAGATGACCGGCCTGGACCTCGACGCCGACGAACTCGTGGAGATCGCGGTCGTGATCACGGATTACGACCTCAACCTCGTGGACCCCGGCATCGACATCGTGATCAAGCCCGACGCATCCGCTTTGGAGAACATGGGCGACTTCGTGCGCGAGATGCACACCAGCTCCGGCCTCATCGAGGAGATCCCCCACGGTGTGAGCGTTGCCGAGGCCGAGTTCCAGGTGCTCGAATACGTGCTCAAGTTCGTGCCCAACGAGCAGAAGGCCCCGTTGGCGGGCAACTCGATCGGCACGGATCGCGCCTTCCTCGCCAAATTCATGCCGCGCCTCGACGGGCACCTGCACTACCGGAACATCGACGTCTCCTCCATCAAGGAGCTGTCCCGGCACTGGTACCCCCGCGCGTACTTCCACGCGCCCGCCAAGGGCGGCGGCCACCGGGCGCTGGCCGACATCCTCGAATCCATTCGTGAACTGGCGTATTACCGGCAGGCGATCTTCGTCGCCGACCCTGGCCCCACGAGCGATGAGGCAAAATCGGTGTCAACCGCCGTGGTGGACGCGTTCGCCCCAACCATGTAATAGAATCGTTCAGTTGCCTCCTCCGAGTGGGGAGCGCGCATGGTGGGTATAGCTCAGTTGGTAGAGCGCCTGGTTGTGGTCCAGGAGGTCGCGGGTTCAAGCCCCGTTACTCACCCACAGACGGGTCAGGTGTGAACTTTCGACCAAGGGACCACCCTTGGAGGAAGTTCGCACCTGGCCCTATTTCTTTGCCTCGGCGGCCCACCAGGGAAAAGCATGGCGAGGGCCACACTTGCTCGGCGTGCTTACCGAGGCACGGAGACGCCCGCCGGAATCTCTAAGCGAGCGAGAGGAAGAGCTTCTCCAGCTCGTCGATGCGCTCGCCGTCGCCCGGCTCCTCGGCTAGGCACTCCTTCAGGGCACCGGCGACCACCAGGAAGCCAGCCCGGTCGACGGCCTTCGACACTGCGGAGAGCTGCTGCACGACGTCGCGGCAGTGGGCCTCGTCCTCGACCGCAGCGATGACGGCTGCCAGCTGGCCGTGCGCGCGCCGCAGCCGATTCACGATCTTGCGCTTCGCCTCCGGGTCGTGCGCCGCGACGATGTCTGGGCTGATGCTCATCGGATTCCTCCTGGGTTGACATCCACCATACTCCCCAGGGTATAGTTTGGATACCCCCCGGGGTATTCAACCTTCATCGACACCGCCAGGAGGGCGAGATGTGCAGAGCCGCGAAGTGCAACATCTGCGGGAAGACGACCTGGGCTGGCTGCGGCCAGCACGTGAACGACGTGCGCCGCACGGTCCCGGCATCCGACTGGTGCCCCGGCCGGCACACGCAGCGCGACATCGATGAGGCGAAGGCCTCGCGACCCGGCTTCCTCGCGCGCCTGTTCGGCCGCTGATCCACTGACGAGAGGACATCACCATGTGCGCACGCATCACCTGCGACCGCTGCGGCAAGCCGAGCTGGGCCGGATGCGGCCAGCACGTCGAGGAGGCCCTCGGGGGCGTCCCGGCGGCCGACCGCTGCCACTGCTGACGACTACAACGACGACGACGACGAACAAGGAGAGCATCATGCTGCTGGAGCGCATCTACGACGAGGACCTCGCACAGGCGAGCTACGTCATCGGTTGCCAGGCGACCGGCGAGGCGATCGTGATCGACCCCCGCCGCGACGTCGACGAGTACATGCGACTGGCCGACAAGCACGGCCTGCGCATCGCGCACGTCACCGAGACCCATATCCACGCCGACTACCTCTCAGGCACCCGCGAGTTCGCGGCGCGCACCGGTGCCCGCATGCACGTCTCCGACGAGGGCGGACCCGACTGGACCTACGGCACCGGCTTCGACGACGCCGACCGGATGCACGACGGCGACGAGATCGTCGTCGGCAACGTGACGCTGCGAGCGGTGCACACCCCCGGCCACACGCCCGAACACCTGTCGTTCCTCGTGACCGACGGCGCGCAGGCCCAGGAGCCGGGCTTCATGCTCACCGGCGACTTCGTGTTCGTCGGCGACGTCGGCCGACCGGACCTGCTCGACGAGGCGGCCGGCGGCGTCGACACCCGCTTCGAGGGCGCTCACCAACTCTTCGCGAGCCTGCGCGACCGCTTCCTGACACTGCCCGACTACGTCCAGGTGCTGCCAGCGCACGGTGCCGGCAGCGCGTGCGGCAAGTCGCTCGGCGCGATCGCGGCGACGACCGTCGGCTACGAGCGCGCCTTCTCGTGGTGGGCTCCCTACCTCGCCGCCGACGACGAGCAAGGCTTCGTCGACGAGCTACTCTCCGGCCAGCCCGACGCCCACGCGTACTTCGCCCGAATGAAGTCCCAGAACCGCACCGGCCCCGCGGTGCTCCACCCCCGCGCACCGCTCCCCGAGCGGTCCACTGCGGAGGTGCAGCACCTCCTGGAGCGCGACCTCGCGATCCTGGTGGACACTCGGGACCGCCGGCAGGTGCACGACGGCACCGTGGTCGGTTCCCTCAACATCCCGGGCGCAGCGAAGGCCGCGACCTACGGGGCGTGGGTCTACGATTCGGAGGCGGAGCACCGGCCGCTCGTTCTCCTCGCGGACGACCGCGAGGAGGCGGAGCGGATGCGCGACCACCTCGTGCGGGTCGGCATCGACGCCGTCGACGGTTTCATCCGCTCCCTCGACGGGCTCGAGCTGGTGCAGCCCCGACTGCTGCAGCCGGAGGAGCTCGACGGCCTCGCCGACGTGAACCTGGTCGACGTGCGCGGCAGCTCCGAGCACGCCGACGGGCACATCCCCGGCTCCGCGCACCTCAGCGGCGGCCGCGCGCTGTGGCACCTCGACGAGTTGCCCGCGGACGGCACCGTCGTGACGTACTGCCAGAGCGGCGTGCGCAACAGCGTCGTCGCCAGCGCACTGCGCCGGGCCGGCGTCGACGTCGTCGAGCTCGACGGCTCCTACCTCGGGTGGCTCCAGACAACCGGGCGCGAGCCGGCGACCAGCTGACCGCCGAGGATCGAGGCGCCCGATGACGCCGACCGCCACCATCGCCGTTCTTGCGCTCGCCCTGCTGGTCGGCATCAGCCTCGGCCTGCTGGGCGGCGGCGGCTCGATCCTCGCCGTGCCCATCCTGACCGCCGTCGGCGGCGTGGAGCCGCGAGCCGCCATCGCGTCGTCACTGCTCATCGTCGGCACGACGAGCGCCCTCGGACTGCTGCAGCACGCTCGCGCGGGCCGCGTGCGCTGGCGTGTCGGGGTAGTCTTCGGAGCGGCCGGTGTCGTCGGCGCGCTCGTCGGCGGGCTGCTCGGCCGCACGCTGCCCCCAGGCGTGCTCATGGTGCTGCTCGCCGGCACGATGATCGCCGCCGCGGTGGCGATGCTTCGCCGGCGCCCGCGTCACGACCGGGCGGAGCCCGCTCGGCCGCGCATCGCCCTCGTCCTCGTGCTCGGAACGGTTGTCGGCTCACTCGCCGGGCTGGTCGGCGCGGGGGGGGCGGCTTCCTCATCGTCCCCGCGCTGATCCTGCTCGCCGGCCTGCCCGCGTCGGCCGCGATCGGCACATCCTTGCTCGTCATCGCGATGCAATCGCTCGCCGGGCTCGCGGCCCAACCAGCACTCCCCGACATCCCCTGGGCGCTGGTGCTGCCGTTCACCGCAATCGCCGTGGCGGGCTCCTTCCTCGGCTCGGCGCTCACCGGCCGCATCCCCGAACGGGCACTGCGCACCGGATTCGCGGTGCTCGTGCTCAGCGTGGCCGTCGCGCTGCTCGTGCAGCAGCTCGCGCTCCACCTCCCGCTCACCTGAACGACACCGCTCACCGGAGAACACCATGACCAGAACCCAGCTCGCCGGCCTCGCCGGCCTCGCGCTCGCCGCCGTCACGACAGGCTGCGCATCGACGCCCCCTGGCAGCGTCGCAGCTCCAGCGGACGCCGTCGTCATCGACGTGCGCACCGCGCCCGAGTTGGCATCCGGTCACCTCGACGGCGCGGTCCTCCTCGACGTGTCGAACGGCGACCTCGCCGCGGCACTGCCCTCGCTCGACCCTGATGCGCCCTACTTCGTCCACTGCAGGTCCGGCAGCCGGTCAGCACAGGCGGTCGCGCTCATGCGCGAGGCCGGCTTCGCGGACGTCACCGACCTCGGCGCGCTCAAGAGCGCGTCAGCGGCGACCGGCCTCGCAATCGGGCGCTGACGCCGGCCCATCCGACCATCACCGATCCAGGGAGCAACCCCGAACATGACCACGCGTGACATCACCATCGAAACGATCGACTCGACCATCGCCGGCGACGGCATGGTGCTCCTCGACTTCTGGGCGGCATGGTGCGGCCCCTGCCGCAGCTTCGCGCCCGTCTTCGACCGAGCTGCCGCGTCGAACACCGACATCGTGTTCGGTAAGGTCGACACCGAGGACCAGCAGCAGCTGGCCGCGGCGTTCCGCATCACGTCCATCCCGACGCTCATGGCCTTCCGCGACGGGATCCTCGTCTTCTCGCAGCCCGGCGCGCTGGGCCAGGCCCAGCTCGACAGCCTCATCGCCGGCGTCCGCGCGCTCGACATGGACGACGTGCGCCGCCAGGTCGCCGAGCAGCGCGCAGCCGCCGAGGCGCCGTGACTTCCCGCCGCCGCGCCCCGGTCTGCGCTCCGGGAAGCATCGAACGCGTCGTGCAGGCCGCTGTCGGCGCGCTGACCGGCGCGTTCGCGCTCAGCAACCTGCACGACGCGCCGCTCGCCATCGCCGCCACGCTCGGCGCTGCGCTCCTCCTCACCGGCGCAGTCCGCGGCTGGTGCCCGGCATCGCTGCTCGCGCGAGTCAGTGCCACCGCCGCAGAGCACAACACGCTTGGCATCCCCGAAGCCCGCCAGCCGCTCGACCAGCGAGGCCCCCGCTAGAGCGCAGGCTTCAGCCGCCCCCTCGTGCTGCCTCGCCGATTGCTAGTCGTCGAGGACGTGTCGTGGGCCGTCGGTTCCGATGACGAGGGCTCCGGCGCAGTGCGCCGAGACGCACTCGCGCCAACGCCGCGGCGAGCTCGCGTGCAGATCGGCCCGCCAGCGCGGCCGAGCAGGATCAGTTCATCGGCCACGATCCGATGCCGTCACCGCATCCGCTCCGGCTGGCGGTGCGGATGCTGCGCGGTGTCCGCGGCGCGCCAGCGCGATCGTCCAGGCGACGCCGGCGAGGAGCAGTAGCCCGCCGGCGGCATTCCACGCGACGTCATACGGCAGCAGCTCCCCCGCCTCGGCTCGCGCGGCGCGCGGCATGCAATGGGGGACGGCATCGACATGCGCCCAGGGTTGCACGGGTACGGATCCTGGCTATCGGCGGACGCTCAGATCCCCATGGCGCCCGAGGCATTCTGCGCTCGTCCGGACGTCCTTAACACTCCCGGCTCCGACACCACGTCCAAGACGCTCCACCGCGAATCGGAGAGCGATGGCGCGGCATGCACCGGTACGACGCGGTCTCTTTGAAGCGACTCGATCGCCGGTCCGGGCCGCGGCGTCCTGCCGCTCCGGTGACGGCTCCCTCCGCCGGGGAGCTCAGCGCACTTGGCTTACCGCCACGCCGCCGGGCCGCCGGCGGGACGCATGACGTCCGGCTTCTCGGTACCAGCGCGCGCAGAAGAGCGCCACGATCGCGGCCTCGATCAGCTGCCCGCGTAGTACGTGAGCTGCGCGCCGGCTGCACGTCACCGACGGCATACAGGTCGGGAGGAGTGGCGAAGAGCGTCTTGGCGAGGATGCTGTGCGACGCCATCGTGGCGAGGGGTGCGACTGCGGTGATGAGGTGAGGCGCTCGATGCGGTGTCGAGTCGAGGCCGATGGCCGCGGTCGTCAGGAGGTAGCCCGCGAGGAGCAGGTGGGCGTGGACCGCCACGTGCACCAGCGAACCGGACTGCATCCAGCCGACCAGGGGTGTCGAATAGATCTGCCACAGTCCGCCGGCATTGAGACACGCTGCGGTGACGGCTCGCGTGTCGCCTCTCGCCTGGATGGACAGACGCGGGTCGGCGGGCGCCGCCCTCGCTCATCCACTCTTGTTCTCGAATACTCCTGGGGGTATAGTTGGATGCATCAGCGGGGACCGCGGATCGTGCCGGCACAAGCCTTCGGCCGACTCCCGCCCGCCCCGAGTCGCTTGGAGCAAGTCATGAGCTACGGCATCACCACGACAGTCGCCCTCCCCTTCGACGAAACGGTCACCGCGATCCGCGCGGCGCTCGCCACGCAGGGATTCGGCGTGCTGACCGAGATCGACATGGCGGCGACGCTCAAGGCGAAGCTCGATGTCGACATGCCCCCGCAGGTGATCCTGGGCGCGTGCAATCCTCCGCTCGCGCTCCGCGCGCTCCAGGCGGAGGAGTCCATCGGACTGCTACTCCCCTGCAACGTCACGGTGCGCGACGCCGGCGACGGTACGTCGGTCGTCGAGGCGCTCGACCCGAAGGTCATGGTCGGCGTCACCGGGAACGAGGCGCTGCGAGCGGTCGCAGACGAAGCGGCGGACCGCCTGGGCGCAGCGCTGGCCGAAGTCGGCAGCGGCAACGAGTGACGGCGCGACTGCGCCTTAAGCACGAGAACGGGGAGGTCGAAGCATGTTGATGGGCAACTGGAGCGGCATGGGCAACTGGGGCGGCATGGGCCCCGGAATGGGGTGGGTGTTCCTGCTCTTGATGATCGCGGGCATCGCGGCGCTCGTCGTCCTGACGGTGCGGCTCGCGACCGGCGGTCTGAACCGCGGAGGCCACCGGCCACCGGAGCCGCGAGGCGGATCGGCGCGCGCCATTCTCGACGAGCGCTACGCGCGTGGCGAGATCGACCACGCTGAGTACGACGAGCGAGTCGCACGCCTGCGCGACGCTCCTTGATGGAGCCGATCACCCGCCGCCAGGCTCTGCTGCTGGGCGCCTGCGGCGCCGCGGGCGTGGTAGTCGGTGGGCTCGGGCTCAGCAGCACGGGTCTGCCCTGGACCTCGCCCGATGCAACGCCCTCCGGGCCGCTGGCCGAGCCGAGCTCGCTGCGAAGCCGCGGGGGCGTGCTCCGCACCGAGCTGGTCGCCGCGGAGCACGAGAACGAGATAGCCGGCCGCAGGGCGCTCGTGCTCGGCTACAACGGCAGCGTCCCGGCCTCGACGTGGCGCGTGCGCCCGGGCGACCGCATCGAGGTCCGCCTCGAGAACCGTCTTCGCGAGCCGACCAATCTCCACACGCATGGGCTCCACGTCTCCCCGACAGGGAACGGAGACAATCCCCTCATCAGCCTCGCACCCGGCGAGGTGTTCGACTACCGCTTCGACCTTCCTCCCGACCACCCCAGCGGCGTGTTCTGGTATCACCCCCACCACCACGGCAACGTCGCCGATCAGATCTTCGGCGGCCTCTTCGGTGCCATCGTGGTCGAAGGCGACGCGCTCCCGGTCGCCCGCGAGCGGGTGCTCGTGATCTCGGACATCTCGTTCGCCGGCGGAGCCGTCGCTGCCGCTTCGGAGGCAGATCGCATGATGGGCCGGGAGGGCGACTTCCTGATGGTCAACGGTCAACTGCTGCCCGAGATCGTCGCGCGGCCGCGGGAGCGGGAGCGCTGGCGGATCGTCAATGCCTGCACGGCGCGCTACCTCCGACTCGCGCTGCCTGGTCAGCGGCTGGAGCTCCTGGGCATCGACTCCGGGCACGAACCGCGGCCCCGCGCCGTCGATGAGGTCCTGCTGGCTCCCGGCAACAGGGCGGATCTCCTGGTGACGATGCAGGCCGGAAGTGCCCAGCTGCGCACACTCGGCTACGACCGGGGCGCCGCCATGATGGGCGGGATGATGGCCGGCGGGGGCAGCTCCTCCGGCCCGGCGCTGCTCGCCTTCGTCGAAGTTCGCGGGCCCGACGCCGCGGTGCTGCCCGCCGTGCCCCCGCGCGCGCCCGACGCCGACCTGCGCTCCCGCACTCCCGACGCGCTGCGCGAGATCTCCTTCACCATGACCATGGGGATGGGCATGCCGCAGCAGGGCGGGATGATGGCCCTGGGTTTCGACGGGCGCGCATTCGACGCGGGGCGCATCGATCAGCGCGTCGGCGCGGAGACCGTGGAGGAGTGGACGATCCGCAACCCCACGCCGATGGATCATCCGTTCCACCTGCACGTCTGGCCGATGCAGCTGATCCAGGTGAACGGATCGGCGATCGACGGCACCCAGTGGCGGGACGTCGTGAACGTCCCGGCTCAGGGCTCGGTCGTGGTGCGCATCGACTTCGCACGGTTCACGGGCCTCACGGTCTACCACTGCCACATCCTCGATCACGAGGACCTAGGGATGATGGGAACGGTCAAGGCTGCATGAGCGGCGGCCAGCTGCTGGACACCGAGGTTCGCTACCTCACCGAAGACGACGAGTCGATCGATAGCCGGAGCGTTCGACCAGTTCAAGTCCGGTGGGCGACGGACCTATTTCCGTCCCCACTCTCCAATCAGTCACTTGCGTGGGCTCCCTCATCAGCGCCTGCCCAGCACGCTTACAGGGCACCGAGGCCAGCTCTCGAGCGTGCAGCCCTTCGCGGGGTACCCTCAGCGCATGCCATGCCCATGACCCCCCGCCGAACTGGCTGCACAACTCGGCCACGATGACGACGGGCGCGCAATCCGCGCCTTCTTCGTTACCCGACGACGGACGCGGGCACTTCAGCACACATCCCCTGCAAGCTGACGCCCGAGCAGGCCGAACGGGTGCGCGAGCGCTACGTCGCAAGGGCTGTCTGCTGTCGATGCCGCGCGGTGAGATAGAGCCGGTGCGCGGTGATGACGACCGCGAGCCAGCCCACTCCCAACATCCATGCGACGAGCACGTCGGTGAACCAGTGGTGGCCGAGGTAGATGCGGCTGATGCCGATGCTGACGGCGAACACCACGGCCACGGCGATGGTCGCGACCTGGACGACACGGCTCGACTGCCGCAGGAGCAGCATGTAGGCGATCGCGCCCGCAATCGCTGTGGCGTTGAGCGTGTGCCCACTTGGGAACGAGGGCGAATGCTCGAACGGTGGCACGGCGTCGTTGAACCCCGGCCGCACCCGCGCGACGAGTCCCTTGCCGACGACCGTCATCAGCAGCGATCCCACGCCCGCGGCCCCGATGATCAGAACCGGCGCCCAGTTGCGGCGACGCAGCGTCAGCACGACGATGGCGAGCACGGCGATGATCGGCATCACGATCACGCCGCCGATGTTCGTGTACCACGTCACCGCCGTATCGAGCCACGGCGACCTAACCGTCACGAACGCCGCGAGCACCGGACGGTCCAAGCCTGCGACGCCGTCGGATTCTGTCACCGCGTCGTAGACCCAGGCCGCCGCGAGCGTCGCGAGCGCTGCGACCACCGCGCCGACCGCCAGGATGAGGACGAGAGCCGCGTGAGGCCCGAGCAGCTCGCTCAGGCGGTGGACCATCAAAGCGCCGACCCGGCCGGCGCGCGACGGCCAACGGGTCAGATCCTTCGTGCCCAGGTGGCGCTCGACCTCGACTTCCGCGTCGGGACCCGTCTGCTTCGGGTCCTCGCGATCCCGCTGCATCGATGCTCCTGTCCGCCGGCCTGGAGCGATCCTGGCACGGCGTTCCCGATCGAGCACGCCTGCGGCGCTCGCACCTGAGAGCGCTCTCAGGTGGTCTCAGAGTCGCCACAGTGCCGGACCGGGAGTCTCATCACATCGACTCGATCACCGGGTCGGCCCGGACCGGCAAGGGTTCGGAAACCGAACAGGAGCACACCATGAAGAACCTCAAGAAGAAGGCAGCCGTGACCGGCATCATCGCCACGACGCTCGCCTTCGGTGGAGCCGGCCTCGCCATGGCGGCGAACCCCGACAGCACGCAGCCGTCGTCCTCGGCGACCGACGAGCAGGAACCGTCGTACACGGGCACCGTGCAGGCGCCGCAGGACGCGACCTCCCCCGACGGCACCGACACGGAGCTGTCCGAGGCCGACGAGGCCGCGAGCCTGCAGAGCCTCGCCACGGTCACGCCCGAGGAGGCGACGGCAGCAGCGCTCGCAGCGGTGCCCGGCACCGCCGGCGACGCGACGCTCGAGGACGAGAACGGCTACGTCGTCTACGAGGTCCAGGTGACCGCGGCCGACGGCTCCGTGATCGAGGTCAAGGTCGACGCCGGCGACGCGAGCGTGCTCGCGCAGGAGGCTGACGAGCCCGAGTGCACCGACGAGGCCACCGAGAACGGCACCGAGCAGCAGGACGAGACGGGCGAGAACGGCGCCGAAGACCCCAACACCTGACCCCCGACCACCGCCGGCGGAGCAACGCGCTCCGCCGGCGCTGTCGCACGCTCAGCGTCAGTCCGATGAATCAGGAGAATCACACGTGCCCGACGTCTTCCTCGCAGGCCTGCTCGACCCGGTCTCGCTCCTCACCGGAGCAGGGCCGTGGGTGCTGCTCGCCCTCGCCGCCATCATCTTCGTCGAGACGGGACTGCTGTTCCCCTTCCTGCCGGGCGACAGCCTGCTGTTCGCCGCCGGACTGCTGAGCCCGCAGCTCGGCCTTCCCATCCCGCTCGTGCTGGTCGTCGCGGCGGCCGCAGCCATTGCCGGCGATCAGATCGGCTACCTGCTGGGTCGGCGCTACGGTCGGCGGCTGTTCTCGCCTGACGCGAGGATCCTCAAGTCCTCATATCTCGAGCAGGCGGACGCGTTCTTCCTCAAGCACGGCGCGAGAGCGCTCGTGCTGGCTCGCTTCGTGCCGATCGCGCGCACCTTCGTTCCACCGGTCGTGGGAATGTCCCGCCTGCCGTACCGCACCTTCGTCCTCTGGAACGTGCTCGGGGCGGTCGCGTGGGTCGCGATCGCCGTGCTCGCCGGGCGGTGGCTCGGCGGCGTGCCGCGGGTCGCGCACAACGTCGACGCCATCGCCCTTGCGGTCGTCGCGATCTCTGTCGTCCCGCTGGTGATCGAGGTGGTGCGCGCTCGCCGAGCGGCACGCCTGCGCGACGCGGACTGAACGACCACGGGAGTGGAGCGCGGCAGTCACAATGGAACGCATGCGGGTGCTGCTTGTGGAGGACGAACGACGGCTGGCCGAGGCGGTCCGACACGGGCTGATCGCCGAGGCGTTCAGCGTCGACTGGGCCGACAACGGCATCGACGGACTGTGGAAGGCCAAGGAGCAGCAGTACGACGTCGTGGTGCTGGACATCATGCTGCCGGGCCTCAACGGCTACAAGGTGTGCGAGGGCATGCGCGCAGCCGGCATCTGGACGCCCGTGCTGATGCTGACGGCGAAGGACGGAGAATACGACCAGGCGGATGCCTTCGACCTGGGTGCCGACGACTACCTGATCAAGCCGTGCTCGTTCATCGTGCTCGTCGCGAGGCTGCGAGCGCTCGTGCGCCGCGGCGCGCCGGAGCGGCCGGTCGCGCTCAGCGTGGGCGACCTTTCGCTGGATCCGGTGCGCCACCGCGTCGAGCGCGGCGGGACGGAGATCGCGCTCACGCCGCGGGAGTTCGGGCTGCTCGAGTTCTTGATGCGGCACCCCGGCGAGGTCGCCACGAAGACGCAGATCGTGGAGGCGGTCTGGGACGCGGCCTACGAGGGCGACCACAACGTGGTGGAGGTCTACATCGGCTACCTGAGGAAGAAGATTGACCAGCCGTTCGGACGCACATCGATCAGGACGGTGCGCGGTGTCGGCTATCGACTCATAGCTCGGGACTGACCTCTCGAGTCCGGGTCCGTCCGCGTCGTCACGCCCGGCGTCACGCCTCGCGCTGCCGCGGCAGCGTGACGCGCAGCGCAGCTCCGGTGCCGCTGTCGACGACCTCGACCTTGCCGCCGTGAGCGAGCACGATCTCCTTGACGATCGCGAGGCCGAGTCCGGTGCCGCCCTCGTCGCGGGCCCTGCTCTCGTCCAGCCGCACGAAGCGGTCGAACACGCGCTCCCGGTCGGCGGCGGGGATGCCCGGCCCGTCGTCGCGCACTTCGATGACGGCAATGCCGTCCTCGGCTCGCACACTCAGCGCCACCACCTCGCGCGCGTGCCGCACGGCATTGTCGACGAGGTTCCGGACGGCCTGGGCCAGCTGAGGCGACGACCCAGAGACGCGCACCGCCTCGATCCTCGCCTCGACCGTCAAGGCGGTGGTGGAGCGGATGCGGTCGCGCTCGGCCGCGAGCAGATCGTCGAGGTCGACGTCATGCTGCTCTCGGGCGAGCCCCCGCTCGTCAGCTCGGGCGAGCAGCAGCAGCCCGTTCACGAGCCGCTCCATCCGTGTCGCCTCCTCGACGAAAGCCTCCGCGGCGGTCCCAGAGAGCGCCCCGTCGGGATGGGCGACGACCGTCTCCCCCATCGCCTTGATCGTGGCGATCGGGCTGCGCAGCTCGTGGCTGGCGTCGGCGACGAACCGCCGCTGCGAGAGCTGAGCCGCCTCCAGCCGCCCCAGCATCCCATTCATCGTCACGGCCAGCCGGCCGATCTCGTCCTGCGCCGCGGGGACGGGCACGCGCTCGGTCAACTGCCGTCCGCCGATCGCGGCCACCTTCGCACGGATGGCCTCCACCGGCTGCAGCGAGCGACCAACGAGCCAGTACGTCGAGACAGCGACGACGAGCACAAGGATGGGGTAGCCGATCGCCAGCAGCGGCAGCACTGCGGCCGTGCTCTCGTCCACCGACTCGAGCGACTGCGCGACGAGGACGGTGTACGTCCCGGTCGGCGTCCCGATGGCGGCGCGCGCGACTCGGTACGCCTCTTCCTCCTCCACCGGCAGCGTCGCATCGTCCCAGACGATCCCGTCGGCGGGGTCGAGGGGCTGGCCGAGCGCAGGCTCACCTTCCAGGTCGGCCGACTGGCTCGCCACGTCGCCGTCGGCGGTGAGGATCTGCACGACCGTGCCCTGGCGCGACGCGCTCTGCGCGGTCGACCCTAGCGACCGCGCCAGCGCGTCGGCGCTCGTTCCAGCCGGGATCGCCTCGAGCTCGACGAAGACCTCCTCGACGCGGTCCTGCACCGACGCCTCGACACTCGCGCTCAACGAGCGCCGCAGCAGCAGTACGAGCGCCGCCGAACCCAGCGCGAGCGCGACGGCGACGATGATGGTGGCGGCCAGCGCTGCTCGGGCTCGAACCCCGATGACGCCGCGCAGCGGCTCCGGCGCGCGAGACGAGCTCGTGCTGGTGCCGTGATTCATCGCTCCGCCCTTGCCATGGCCGAACGATATCCCAGCCGATTCAGCGGTGTGCTCGCGCCTGAGAGCGCTCTCAGGTGGCCAGGTCGGCCCGGATCGGCAGCGGTCCGCCGTGCCGCTCAGCCAATGGACGCGGGCACCTCGTAGTCGGTTGCGGCTAGGTCCAGCTCATCCGGTCCCGAATCGGCGTCGACGATCGAGACGGCGCTCGGACGTCAGACTGCTGAACCTGGGCGATGCTCATAGCCACGTCCTTCGCCTCCGGTGCGCTGAAACGGGCGCGCCAGACCTGCGCATCCACGGCGAGGCGCACCACCGCTCCATCGCGTTCGGCGAGCGGCTCAACAGCTCCGAGGCGAGCCAGGATGCGGCCCATCACCGGATCGTTGGGTTCGACGAGCATAGACCGCGCCATTCGCGCCGTTCGTTCGTCGGTCGCCAGTTCACTCAAGCTCGGCATCGTCGGTTCCTCTCGGCGTTCGTCACCGACGACGTGCGCCGACAGCCCTGGGGGATCAGCGGCGCGGAGGTGCGTTATGAACCGTCGCTGGCGTCGTCCATGATGAGCCCAGCCTCGACCAGCGCCGCTCGCACGGCCGTGCGGTGGACACCCATCCGGCGACCGATCGCCCGCATCGAGACTCCCGCTCGCGCAAGGCGCACGGCCTCCGCTTTCTCATCAATGCCGAGCCCGGGCCGACGGCTCGGTACGTTGCGACGACGGAGGTGGGAGAACACCGTGGCACGATGGATTCCGTACCGCTCCGCGAGGTGCTTGACGCCCATCCCGGCCAGGTAGTCGCCCACGAGAGCGTCCACCTCAGCAGCGGTCAGAAAAGTTTGAGCCGTCTCGACAGTCCTTACGACTGGCCCCCGATCGTCCCTCGGAGCGCTACTCAGGGGACGCCGCGAGACCTCGTACACACCACGATTCATGCGGTTGACTAGGGTCTTCGTCTTCGGGGAGGAGTTGCCGAACGTGCTACCCAGGCACCCCAAGGAGAACTCCATGATGCAGATGGCTGCCGAGGAGTTCGAACGCCTCGTCATCGACGAACTCGACCTGTTGCCCGACGACATGGTGGACGGCCTCGACAACGTCATCTTCGTGGTCGAGGATCGCCCGGAGGACGGCAGCCTCGACCTCCTCGGCGTGTACGACGGGGTGGCCCTGACGGAACGGGAGCAGTACGGCTTCGGGGAGATTCCCGACCGCATCGTGCTGTTCAGGGAGCCGCTGCTGGCGGCGTGCGCGTCGATCGAGCAGCTGCGCGACGAGATCCACATCACGCTCGTGCATGAGATCGCCCATTTCTATGGGATTAATGACGACAGGCTGCACGAACTCGGGTGGGCGTGAGCTCGAGCGGTACCCTGAGCAGATGACAGCGCGGTTCGGACGTTCCCTCGGGATCGCCCTCGGCGCGCTCGTCATCCTCGGCGCCGGCATCTACGGCCCGGCGACCCTGCTCGGACCCCTGCCCGCCGCCGAGCTCACTCTCCTCTCCCCCGCTCCTCCTCCGGCGAGCCCGGCGCCGCCGGTGCTTCCCGCCCACGGGGCGAGCGCACTGGTACGAGGCGCCGGAGACGAGCCGTTCGCGACCGCGGGCGTCGACGACGCGCTGCCGATGGCATCCGCTGCGAAGCTGGTCGAAGCCCTCGTCGTGCTGCGAAGCAAGCCGCTCGAGCCCGGCGCCGAGGGCCCCGCCGTTGCGATGACGGCCGAGGACTACCAGTCCTACATCGACTACGCCAACAATGGAGCACGCACCGTCGCGGTGTTCCCCGGCGAGAACTGGACGGAGCGGGAGCTGCTGCAGGCCCTGGTCCTGGGTTCCAGCAACAACCACGCCGACACGATCGCCCGCTGGGCTTTCGGCTCGGTGGATGCCTACCTCGAGAAGGCGAACGCCTGGCTGGCGGCGAACGGCCTCACCGGCACGCGCGTCGCCGACGCCACAGGCCTCGACGAGGACAGCGCCGGCACCGGCGCCGATCTCGCCCGCCTGGCCGTCCTGGCTTCGGCGCACCCGGTCATCTCGGAGATCCTGTCGCAGCCCGCCTCAGCGCTGGCAGACCGGCGCGGCGTGCAGAACACCACCGCCTACCTGCCCGAGCAGGGCATCACCGGCATCTCACGCAGTTACACGGATGCCGCGGGCGTCTGCTTTCTGTTCACGGCCACCGTCGACGCGGGTGGCGAACCGTTCTCGTTCGCGGGCGCGATCGTCGGCGAGCCCGACTACGACACCCTCACCGCCGACCTCACCGCGCTCATGAAGAGTGCCACGGCAGGTGTGCGGCAGCAGCCGATCCTCGCCGAGGGCACCGCATACGCGCGGTATGACACCGCCTGGGACCAGTCGGCGCGAGCCGTGGTCAAGACAGCGAAGACGCGCCTGGCGTGGGTGGGCGGGGCCGTTCCGGCGCCCACCGTCAAGACCGACCCCGTGACGACCCGGCGAGCCGGAAGCACGGTGGGTCACGCCAGCGTAGACCTCGACGGCCGGTCGGTGTCGTCGCCGCTGGTGCTCGATCGCAGCATCGGCGATCCGGGGCTCGGCTGGCGGCTGCTGCACCCCATCCCGATCCTCAGGGAGCTGATCGGCTCCCGCTCGAACGACTAGACGGCGTCGAGCTTCTGGTCGTCGTCCGACACCGACGGGTCGCTCTCGGGGGCGTTGAACGTGTACCGCGCGTGCAGCTCACCCTGCACGTCACGCGTGTCCACCTCGTAGTACCAGAACATCGATTCCAGGCCGTCGACGAGCGCCATCATCGTGATCTCCGGCTCCTGCTTGCCGTCGACCAGCGCGCGCTTCTCCGTGTCGCCCTCGAGGGGGCCGTCGATGAACTCGGCGATGTACTCTGCGTGATGTGCCTCAGGACTCATGGCTCCACGCTAGCCCCGAAACTCGGTGCGCAGGTGGATCGTTGCCTGCCGTTCAGGGGACTCCCGGTCACACCACGCGTCCCAATCGCGCTGCCACAGGTCCCAGTGGGAGGCGAAGACCGCGCCGTCGCGGGCGAGCGCGCGCTCCTTGCGGAGGGCGTCATCCGCCCCGAGCCAGACGCGCACGTCCGACAGGGCGACATTGGCGCGACGCAGTGTGCCGCAGCCCTCGACGATGACGGATCGGCCCGGGGCAACCTCGTGCCACTCGGCCGCGCGGCCCGCGTCCCAGTCGTACCGCTGCCAGCGCCCGGTCCTGCCGTGGCTGAGCGGCTCGAGCAGGTCGGCGGTGACCTGCTCGGCGGCGGGCGTGAGCCCGTGCCAGCCGGGATAGATGTCGTCCATCCGCACGAGCGTCGGCACGTCTTCGCCCGGCCAGCGAGCGACGAGGGTGTCGGCGAGAGTGCTCTTGCCCGCGCCGCTGGGACCATCGATGAGAACGACCAACGGATGCCCGTCGCGGCCCGGCGCATCCGTCACGGCAGCCAGCGCCGCTGTCGCCGACCGGTCAGCCGAGCACAAAGTTCCAGCTCCCGGTGAGCACCGACACGGTCGTGGCGAGGACCGCAACGAGCACACCGGCGGCCACGAGCGCCCACTCGCGCGCCCCGAACGCGGACGGCCGGGCCCAGGTGCGCTCCCCCGGTGCCCCGAACCCGCGCGCTTCCATTGCGGTGGCGAGCTTGCTGCCACGGCGGATGGAGAGCACGAGCAGGGCGAAGGCCTGGCCGGCGAACCGGCGCAGGCGGGAACCGTCAGCCACGCCCCGGGCCCGGCGTGCCAGCTCCAGGGCACGCCAGTCTTCGAGGAACAACCCGACCAGCCGAAGGCCCGCGAGCCCGCCGAGCACGAACCGGGCCGGAAGTCGCAGGACCTGGCCCAGGCCATCGGCCAGGTCGGTGGGATCGACGGTGATGAAGAGCACCACAGCGGGAAGGCCGATCGCGAGGATGCGAAGCGCGGTGGCGACGGCGAGGGCGATCGACCCGTCGGTGACGTGGATGAGCCCGAATGCCCAGTACTCCTGCCCGGAGGCCTGGCCGTACAGCAGCGTCGTGACTCCCGCGGCGGGGGCCGCCAGCCAGATCGGGACGGTGCGGAGCACCAAGGTGCGCAGGGAGACGCCGGCGAAGAGGAACAGCACGGATTCGCACGCCAGCGCGACCGCCGCGGAGACCCAGTCGATGCTGAGCACGAGCACCCCCGCGAGGAGGAGCGACGCGGCGAGCTTGGCTACCGGATTCACGCGCCGCATGCCGGCGGCGCGGCCGGGAGCGACGGCAGGCGCGAGCAGGGTCATCGCTGCACGCGCAATCCCGTGCCGTGGTCCTGATCCTGGTGCATGCCGCGCAGGGCATACTCCCGGTCAGCGAGCGCGCCGACGAAGTCCGCGTCGTGGGAGACCGCGACGATCCCGGTCCCGTTCGCGGCGAGTTCGGAAAGCAGCGCGACAATCTCCTGCCAGGTTCCGAAGTCCTGGCCGAAGGTGGGCTCGTCGAGGAGGAGCAGCGGCGGCCGGGCGGCAAGCACGGTGGCCACCGACAACCGCCGCTTCTCGCCACCGGAGAGCGTGAAGGGATTCGCCGCGGCGAGCGTGTCGAGGCGCAGCCGGGCGAGCAGGGCGTCGACGCGCTCGCTCACCTCTGCAGCAGCCAGGCCGAGGGCCCGCGGCCCGACGGCCAGTTCTTCCCGCACAGTGCCGGTGAGAAATTGGTGCTCCGGGTCCTGGAAGACGGTGCCGATCCGGCCGAGCAGCTGCTTCGAGGTCCAGCGGATGGGCTGGGGGCTGGCCCCCTGCGCGAGCGCCGGTTCCGCGCGCACGACACCGGCCAGCGGCGGCAGCAGCCCGCCGAGGGTGAGGGCGAGGGTCGACTTGCCCGCCCCGTTCGGGCCGGTGACCGCGAGCACCTCCCCGGCGTCGACGGTGACGTCGACTCCGGACTGCGCAGGCGCCGAGCGCGACCGGCCGACCGTGAGGGCCTCGGCCCTCAGCAGGGCGGGCCCACCGGCATCCGCTGTGCGAGCCGGCAGCCGGGGTGCGGCCCCCGGCACCCAGACGCCCTGCCCGGCGAGGAAGGCGCCGTGCGTCGAGAGGACGTCGTCGGGGCGGCCGTCGGCGAGCACGCCTCCCCCCGGCGCAAGAACGACGACGCGGTCGACGAGGTCCTGCCACACCGCCACGCGGTGCTCGATCACGACGAACGTGGCGCCGGTCTCGTCGAGCACGCGGGCAACGGATGCGCGCACCTCGCGCACGCCGTCGGGGTCGAGGTTGGCGGTCGGCTCATCGAGAAGCAGCAACCCGGGCTGCATGGCGAGCACGCCGGCCAGCGCGAGGCGCTGCTTCTGGCCGCCGGAGAGCGCCGACGTGGGATGCGAGAGCGGCACGTCGAGGCCGACCATGGCGAGGGCGTGGGTCACCCGCGGCCAGATGAGCTCCCGCGGAACGCCGAGGTTCTCGCACCCGAAGGCCACGTCGTCGCCCACGCGGGCGAGGATGACCTGTGAGTCCGGGTCCTGGAGCACGAGCCCCGCCGCGCCATGACGCCCACGCGCGTCGACGCCGTCGACGAGGAGCGTTCCGGTCTCCTCGCCCTCCTCCGCACCGCCCTGCACGCCGGCGAGGGCCTGCAGCACGGTGGACTTGCCGGCGCCGGACGCGCCGAGCAGCAGCACACGCTCCCCGGGCTCGAGGCGCAGGTCGAGGTCGCTCACCGCCCACGCGCGGCGACCGGCGTACCGCCACCCCCAGCCGTGGGCGTCGACCGACGCCGGGGCCCCCGGCGTGCGCGCGAGCACCGTCAGACCCGGGCGGTCGTCTCGCGGCCGGCCGCGAACCGGCTGAGCGCCCCGGTGCGCGCCAGCCCGCGCACCGCGAACCACGACAGCAGTCCGGCCAGCACGATGCCGGAGAGGATCGACGACACCGTGTAGATGCTCACGAAGGCGACGCCGGAGCCCGGGTACCAGAGGATGAGGTCATTGACCGCGAGGGCGAGGCCGGCGGCGGCCCCGGCGAGAAGGGCGACGCCCAGCCCGAACGCCCGGTAGAGGAACAGCGCGAAGATGATCTCCGCGCCGAGGCCCTGCACCAGGCCGGAGACCAGGGTGAGGGCCGCCCACTCGTTGCCGATGAGGGTCGACACGACCGCGGCGAGCAACTCCGTGTACAGGGCGGCGCCGGGCTTCCGGATGACGAGGCCGCCGAGCACACCGGCGAACAGCCAGCCACCGCCGAGGAGGGCCTGCAGCCCGGGCATGACCGGGGAGAGCAGGGCGGAGAGCGGGTTGTACGCCTGGTTCCAGACGACGAAGACCAGGCCGCTCGCGACGCCGATGACGCTGGCGATGACGATGTCGACGACCCGCCAGCGGACGGAGCGTTTCGTCCGTGCGGCAGTCTGGTGGGTGGTGAGTGATGCGTGCACTGTCGTGCCCTTTCCGTTGTGAAATGAGGGCACGGGTACGAGATGATCGGCCTCCCTGCGCTGGCATGATCCAGATCAGGTTCGACGGTCGAAGGTTGAGAACCTTCCTCTCAGCCCGGCTCACCGGACTCCCGTGTTTCAGCTCTTAGTATACCGCCGCTGCCGGCGTTCAGGCCGGGACCCCTGCGGGTCAGGGCGGCGACGCTCCCGGACGCCGCCGGTCGATCGCGCCGGGCGTCATGAGCGATGCCGGCTGCACAATGCCCATGCCGAAGCGGGCGGTGACGGAGTCGACCGCGCGTTCCGCCTCACGCCAGTCGTCGTCGGGGTCCCACAGCGCCAGGCCCAGTCCGCCGCCGTCGCCCAGCTGCTCCATCCGCACCCCGATGAGCCGCACCCGCGGCCGCGAGGCGGCCAGCGGCTCGAAGATCGCCATCGCCTCGTCGTAGATCCGGCGGCTCACATCCGTCGGCTCGGCGAGCGTGCGCGATCGCGTGACGGTGGTGAAATCGCCGTACCGGAGCTTGAGCACGACGGTGCGGCCCGTGACGCCCGCCCGGCGAAGCCTGGCCCCGACCTGCTCCGACAGCCGCAGGATCTCGCGGCCCAGCCGCGCGGCATCCGTCACATCGTGCTCGAACGTCATCTCGTGGCCGACGCTCTTCTCCTCGCGGTGCAGCGTCACCTCGCGTGGGTCGCGGCCCCAGGCAAGCTCGTACAGTTTGCTGCCGGAGGCGTCGCCGAGCGTCTTCTGCAGCACCGGCAACGGGGTGTTCGCGATGTCGCCGATCAACCGCAGGCCGAGCCGGGTGAGTGCCTGCTCGGTGGCCTGGCCGACGCCCCAGAGCGCCGAAACGGGCAACGGATGCAGGAAGGCAACAGTGTCCGCCGCCGGCACGACCAGGAGTCCGTTCGGTTTCGCCCGCCCGGAGGCGAGCTTGGCGACGAACTTGCTGGCTGCAGCCCCTACCGAGCAGGTGAGCCCGGTCTCCGCCTCCACCCGCCGGCGGATCAGCGCGCCGATCTCGGCGGGCGACCCGTGGATGCGGCGTGCGCCGGCGACGTCGAGGAACGCCTCGTCGATGCTGACCGGTTCGACCAGTGGCGTGACGTCCTCGAAGATCGCCATCACCCGCTTCGAGTACTCGCGGTAGCGGCTGCCGTGCGGCTCCAGCACCACCGCCTGCGGGCATCGGCGGAGCGCGACCGACATGGGCATGGCCGAATTCACGCCGTAGCGACGCGCCACGTAGTTGGCGGCGGTCACGACCGATCGGCCCGCCCGGTGGCCGACGATGACGGGTTTGTCGGCGAGCTCCGGGTGATCGAGCAGTTCCACGGAGGCGAAGAACGCGTCCATGTCGACGTGCAGGATGGTCGCCGCGCTGTCGTCGACAGTTGCGGTGGTGACCTGCCGGCCGCTGCCGTCCTGCTTGCTCACGGTCGGCGCCTCGCCGTTCCGGGTGTCATCGGGGGCGCTCCCAGCTCGCGATCGGGCCGTCGCGCAGCGTGAACAGCGGATGCGGGTCGGGTGCGGCCACGGCCTCCCATCGCCTCGCCACCTCGGGACTCCGGAGCGCCAGCTTGCCGGTCAGATGCCGCCACTCGTACGCGAGCTGCCCGGTCGCGAGCGGAATCGGCGCGACGGGCGCGACCGCGTCGCCGACGATCTTCTCCCGGTTGAAGCGGTAGCCGCGGGCGTCCGCCTCGGCGACGTACGCGGCGAGGAAGTGCGCCATCGCGGCGATGGGCTCGTCGTGCGCCGTGAACCGCTCCAGCTGCGGGTGCCGGCTGTACCCTCGCCCCGGGGCGACGAGAACCGACTGGGCCAGCAGGCTCTCCCGCCAGCAGGCGATGAGCGCCTGCCGGTCCAGGTAGCGCGGATGCACCGACCACAGTCTCATTCGGGTTCCGTCTCAGGAGAGGGAGGCCCCGAACAGCAGCCCGAGGACGTAGGTGATGGCGGCCGCCGCATAACCGATGAACAGCTGGCGCAGGGCACGGCGAAGCGGTGGCGCGCCGGAGAGGAGTCCGACGATCGCCCCGGTCGCGAGCAGGGCGAGTCCCACGAGCACCGACGCGAGGATGATCGCGGCGGCACCCGACATGCCGAACAGGTACGGCAGCACCGGGAGCAGCGCCCCCGAGGCGAAGAAGCAGAAGCTGGAGATGGCGGCGCTCAACCCCGTGCCGACTGCCTCGTGCTCGTCCGCGTCGATGTCGTCCGCGGCGCGGTTCTCGGCGAGGTCGAGCGCACCCGTTGCGACGTTCACCTGGCGCAGCATGTCTTCGGCGTGCGCGTGCGCCTCCGCCGGAGACATGCCGCGTGCCCGGTACACCAGCGCGAGTTCATTGGCCTCCAGGTCGAGATGCGGAAGCGCGGTGTGCGCCTGGGGGCTCGGCGTGGATGCCTCCAGCAGCTCGCGCTGCGATCGCACCGACACGTACTCCCCCGCGCCCATCGACAGGGCGCCGGCGAGGAGCCCGGCGAGCCCGGTGAACAGCACGGCGGTCGCCGGGATGCCGGTCGCGCCGACGCCGAGCACGAGGGCGAGGTTGCTGACCAGTCCGTCGTTGACGCCGAAGACCGCGGCACGGAACGTGCCCGAGAGCCGCTTGCGCCCCCGGGCGGCGAGCCCCCTCACGACCTCCTCGTGGATGCGCTCGTCGGCGGCCATGGCATCCGTCGCGTCGACGTCGGCCTCGTACGGCGACCGCGCCTCCGCGCTCTGCGCCAGCGCGAGCACGAAGACCGACCCGAACCGGCGGGCGAGGAAGCCGAGCACGCGGGTGCGCACGGCTCCCCGGCGGGCGGTGCCCACGCGGTCCCCGAGGAGCTCCCGCCAGTGCGCTTCGTGGCGGCCCTCCGCCTCTGCGAGAGCGAGGAGGATCTCCCGCTCCTCGCCGCTGCGCCGGGAGGCGAGGTCGCGGTACACCGCGGCCTCCGCCTGCTCGTCGGCAAGGTACTGCTGCCAGCGGCGGATCTCCGCCGCCGTGGGCTCGGCCGGGGTCATCGGGAGTGTCGCGTTCATCGCCGCCTAGCCGGCCGAACGCTCCAGGACGAGTTCACGCACCCGCGCGGCATCCGCCTGCCCCTTCATCGCCTTCATGACGGCGCCGATGACGGCACCGGCCGCCTGGACCTTGCCGTCGCGGATCTTGGCGAGCACGTCGGGCTGCGCCGCAAGCGCCTCGTCGATGGCGGCGATGAGCGCGGTGTCGTCGGAGACGACGGCGAGGCCGCGCTTCTCGACGACCTCGACCGGGGTGCCTTCGCCCGCGATGACCCCTTCGAGCACCTGCCGGGCGAGCCGGTCGGTGAGGGTTCCCGCATCGACGAGTTCGATGAGGGCGGCCACCTGCGCCGGGGCGACGAGGGTGTCGGCGGCCACGCCCTGCGCGTTGGCGAGCCGGGCGATCTCGCCGGTCCACCACTTGCGCGCGGCTGGCGCGGACGCGCCAGCGGCGATGGTGGCCTCGACCAGGTCGAGGAGTTCGGAGTTGACGACGTCCTGGAACTCGAGCGCTGTGAAGCCCCACTCTGCCTGCAGTCGCTTGCGCCGGGCCGCCGGCGGTTCGGGCAACGTGGCGCGGAGCTCCTCCACCCATTCCCGTGACGGGGCGACGGGCACCAGGTCGGGCTCGGGGAAGTAGCGGTAGTCGTCGGCGTCGGACTTCGGCCGCCCAGGGCTGGTCATCCCGGTGTCCTCGTGCCAGTGCCGCGTCTCCTGCGTGATGGTGCCGCCGGCCTCGAGCACGGCCGCCTGCCGCTGGATCTCGTAACGCACGGCACGCTCGATCGAGCGCAGCGAATTGACGTTCTTCGTCTCGGTGCGGGTGCCGAGCTGTCCGGAGCCGCGCGGCCGCAGCGACAGGTTGACGTCGCAGCGCACGTTGCCCTCCTCCATGCGCGCGTTGGACACGCCGAGGGCCTTGACGATCTCGCGCACCGAGGCGACATACGTCTTGGCGATCTCCGGAGAATCCGCTTCGCCGCCCTCGATCATGCGCGTGACGATCTCGACCAGCGGCACGCCACCGCGGTTGTAGTCGACGAGCGAGTACTCGGCACCGTGGATGCGGCCGGTCGCCCCGCCCTTGTGGGTCAGCTTGCCGGCGTCGTCCTCCATATGGGCGCGCTCGATCTCGATCGTCACCTCACGGCCGCTCTCGAGTTCGATGGTGAGTGCGCCGTTGAACGCGATCGGCTCGTCGTATTGCGAGGTCTGGAAGTTCTTCGCCGTGTCGGGGTAGAAGTAGTTCTTGCGGGCGAACCGGGAGTACTCGGCGATCTCGCAACCGAGGGCGAGGCCCAGGCGGATGCTCGACTCGATGGCCTGCTGGTTCACCTGCGGCAGGCCGCCGGGGAGTCCGAGGCAGGTGGGGCAGGTGTTGGTGTTGGCACCCTGGCCGAACTCGTTCGCGCAGCCGCAGAACATCTTGGTCTTGGTGTTGAGCTCGACGTGCACCTCGAAGCCGAGCACCGGCTCGTAGAGTTCGAGGGCCTTGTCGAGGTCCATCAGGCGGGCTTTCGCCATCAGACGGCTCCTTCTTCGCTGGCGAACATTTCGGTCGGTGTCAGCACGGGAGCCTGGCTGAGCAGGGGGCCTCCCCAGCTGGCTTCCAGCAGCTGCTCCAGTGCGGCACCGAAGGTGTAGAGCCGGGCGTCCTCCCCGGCCGGGGCCATCACCTGCAGGCCGGTGGGGAGACCGTCCTCGGGGGCGAGGCCCATCGGAAGCCCCATGCCGGGCACGCCGGCGAGGTTCGCCGGGATGGTGGTGATGTCGTTGAGGTACATGGCCATCGGGTCGGCGAGCTTCTCACCGAACCGGAACGCGGTGGTCGGGGCGCTCGGAGACACCAGCACGTCGACCGACTCGAACGCCGCGTCGAAGTCGCGCTGGATGAGGGTGCGTACCTTCTGGGCGCTGCCGTAGTACGCGTCGTAGTACCCGGCGGAGAGGGCGTAGGTGCCGAGGATGATGCGGCGCTTGACCTCGGGGCCGAATCCGGCTTCGCGGGTGGCCGCCATGACGCGCTCGCTCGTGAGCGGGCCGTCCTCCGGGTTCACGCGGATGCCGAAGCGCACCGAGTCGAAGCGGGCCAGGTTGCTGGAGGCCTCGGCAGGGAGGATCAGGTAGTAGGCCGCGACCGCGTACTCGAAGTTGGGGGCGCTCACCTCCACGATCTCGGCGCCCGCGGCGGAGAGCAGCGCGAGGGTCTCCTCGAAGCGCTGGGTGACGCCGGCCTGGAACCCGGCGCCGTTCAACTCCTTCACCACGCCGACGCGCATGCCGGCAAGCGCGCCGTCGGCGAGCCCGGCCTGCGCGGCGGCGGCCATGGACGGCCAGGCGCTCGTGAGCGAGGTGGAGTCGAGCGGGTCGTAGCCGCCGATGACGTCGTGCAGCAGGGCCGAGTCGAGCACCGTGCGGGAGACGGGACCGACCTGGTCGAGCGAGGAAGCCAGGGCGATGGCGCCGTAGCGGGACACGCCGCCGTAGGTGGGCTTGACCCCCACCGACCCGGTGACCGCGGCGGGCTGCCGGATGGACCCGCCGGTGTCGCTGCCGAGCGCGAGCGGCGCCTCGAAGGCGCTGACCGCTGCGGCGGAGCCGCCGCCGGAGCCGCCGGGGATGCGCTCGAGGTCCCACGGGTTGCGGGTGGGACCGTAGGCGGAGTGTTCGGTCGAGGAGCCCATGGCGAACTCGTCCATGTTGGTCTTGCCGAGCGGGACCAGGTCGGCGGCGCGGAGCCGCGCGACGACGGTGGCATCGTACGGCGGAATCCAGCCCTCGAGGATCTTCGAGCCCGACGTCGTGGGCATGTCCCGCGTGGCGAGGACATCCTTGATGGCGATCGGCACGCCGGCAAGGGGGCCGAGCTCCTCGCCCGCACCGCGACGCGCGTCGACCGCCGCTGCGGTGTCGAGGGCGGACTGGCGTGCCACGTGCAGGAACGCGTGGATGTCGGCGTCGACCGCGTCGATGTGGTCGAGGTGCGCACGGGTCACCTCGACGGCGCTCACCGAGCCGTCGGAGAGCATCGCGCCGAGGGTGGCCGCGGGAAGTTTGATCAGGTCGCTCATGCGTTACTCCTCGTCCAGGATCGCGGGCACACGGAACTTGTCGCCGTCACGCGCCGGGGCGCCGGAGAGGGCCTGTTCCACCGTGAGCGAGGGGCGAACGACGTCTTCACGGAACACATTGGTCAGCGGCATCGGGTGGCTTGTGGCCGGGATGTCGGGCGTGGCCACTTCGGAGACCTTCGCCACCGAGTCGACGATCTGCACGAGATCGGCGGTGAGGTGGTCGATCTCCTCCGGGCTGAGGTCGATCCGGGCGAGGTGTGCCAGGTGGGCAACCTGCTCGGCCGTGATTTCAGACATGAAACTCCGATTGTTGGTCGAGGTGGATACCCCAATTCTATTCGGCTGGCCTGGGCCCTATTCGGCCGGGCTCTCCTCCGGCTCCGGGGCCGGGGCATCCTCGAATGCGGCCGGGCCCTCGGCCAACAGCTTCCTGAAGCCCTCGGCGTCGATGATGCGCAGGCCCAGCGCCTCGGCCTTGGCCAGCTTCGAGCCGGCTCCCGGGCCGGCGGCGACGAAGTCGGTCTTCTTCGACACGCTCGAGGCGGACTTGCCGCCCGCGGCGAGGATCGCCTCCTGGGCTTCCTCCCGGGTGAACCCCTCCAGGGAGCCGGTGGCGACCACCGTGAGTCCGGCGAGCACTCCCCCGGCGGCCGCGGCGGCGCCCGGGCCGGGGTGGCCGGGCGTGGAGAACTGCACACCGTCTCGTTCCCACTGGTCGACGATGTCGCGGTGCCAGTCCACGTCGAACCAGTCGATGAGGGCGTCGGCGATGACGCCGCCCACCCCTTCGACCTCGGCCAGCTGCTCGCGGGACGCCGAGCGGATCGCGTCGAGCGAACCGAAGTAGTTCCCGAGGGCGCGTGCGGCGACGGGGCCGACATGGCGGATGCTGAGGGCGACCAGGAGGCGCCACAACGGACTGCTCTTGGCGCGTTCGATCTCCGCCAGGAGTGTGAGCGCGCTGGAGGAGGGCTGCGGGCCGGTCAGGCCCTGCTTCTTCTCGGCAGCGCTCGGGTTGCGGCGGAACGGCGTGCGCATGCGCAGGCTGCCGTCCTCGTCTTCCTTGGGCAACCCGGTCTCCGCGTCGCGCACCACGACCCCGATGGGCAGCAGGTCGTCGATGGTGAGGCCGAACAGCCCGGCCTCGGTGGGCAGCGGCGGCTCGGCCGGCACCGTGGGCTGGGTCAGGGCCGCGGCGGACACCTCGCCGAGGGCTTCGATGTCGAGGGCGCCGCGCGAGCCGATGTGCTCCACCCGACCGCGCACCTGTGCGGGGCAGCTGCGGGCGTTCGGGCAGCGGAGGTCGACGTCGCCCTCCTTGGCGGGGGCTAGCGGGGTGCCGCACTCCGGGCAGTTCGTCGGCATGACGAATTCGCGTTCGGTGCCGTCGCGGAGCTCCACCACCGGCCCGAGCACCTCGGGGATCACGTCGCCGGCCTTGCGCAGCACGACGGTGTCGCCGATCAAGACGCCCTTGGCCTTCACGACGTCCTGGTTGTGCAGGGTCGCCTGGCGCACCTCGGAGCCGCTGACCCGCACCTTCTCCATGACCGCGAACGGGGTGGCCCGGCCGGTGCGGCCCACGCTCACGACGATGTCGAGGAGCTTCGTGTTGACCTCTTCCGGCGGGTACTTGTAGGCGATGGCCCACCGGGGGGCGCGGCTGGTGGCGCCGAGCTCCTGGTGCAGGGCGAGCTCGTCGACCTTGACGACGATGCCGTCGATCTCGTGCTCGACGCTGGCCCGGTGCTCGCCGTAGTGATCGATGAAGCCGGCGGCATCCGTTGCCTCGTGCACCACCCGGTAGTGGGTGCTGGTGGGCAGGCCCCAACCGGCCAGCAGCTCGTACATCTCGGACTGGGAGGCGACGGGCGGGTTCTGCCAGGCGCCGAGCCCGTGCACGAGCATGCGCAGCCGGCTGAGCCTGGCGTGCATGAGTGCCAGCTGGGCCTGGTTCTTGCCCTCCGCCTTCTGCCGCAACGAGCCGCTGGCGGCGTTGCGCGGGTTGGCGAAGATGCGTTCACCGGATGCCGCCTGGCCGGCGTTGAGCTCGCGGAACGCCTCGACGGGGAAGAAGACCTCACCGCGTACCTCGACGAGCGGCGGATGTCCGGTACCGGCCAGGCGCTTCGGGATGCCGGGCACGTAGGCGATGTTCTCCGTCACGTCCTCGCCGACCACGCCGTCGCCGCGAGTCGCGGCCGTGACGAGCACGCCGTTCTCGAAGCGGAGGTTGATGGCGAGCCCGTCGATCTTGAGCTCGCAGAGATAGTGCACCGACCGGGCGGAGTCCCGCTCGACGCGTGCGGCCCAGGCGAGGAACTCGGGTATGGAGAAGACGTTGTCGAGACTCAGCATCCGCTCGGCGTGCACGACCGGGTCGAAGAGCGTCTGCGCCCGGCCGCCGACGGTCTGGGTGGGGCTGTCCTGGCCCTGCAGCTCGGGGAAGAGGTGCTCGATCTCTTCGAGCCGGTGCATGAGGCCGTCGTACTCCTGGTCGGAGGCGATGGCCGCATCGTTCTCGTAGTACGCCTCGCGCAGTTCCAGGATGCGGGAGGTCAGCCGCTGGGCCTCGGCGCGGGCCGCGTCGAGTTCGCCGGGTGCGTAGGTGTCTGCCACGCCCTCAGCCTACCGACGCTGCTTCCGCGCGGGTATCCGCCCGTGAGGGGCCACGTTTACCTAGTGCGGACGCCGCGCGACTAGGGAATCCTGTCCCCTCACGCGACGCAGTGCGCGGTGGGGAGGGGTCAGGCGGGGACGGGGACCGCGGAGACCGTGCGGTCGATGGTGCACTGGCCGAGCACGCGGGTGCCGACGTAGACGACGGCGGTCTGGCCGGGGGCGACGCCGTTCAGCGGCTCGGCGGGGGTGATCCTGAGCTCGAGCGCGCCGGGGGCGGAGTCGGAGCCGTCGGGCACGGGGACGACCTGGGCCACGGCCGGCACCGGGTCGGCGTGGGCGCGGATCTGCACCTCACAGTCGAACGCCACCTCGGGCGTCTCCGGCGCCTTCCCGGCCCAGGTGTATTTCGTGCCCGCGATCTCGCCGATGGCGAGCGCTTCCTTGGGGCCGACCACAACCGTGTTGGTCACGGGTCGCACCTCGAGCACGAACCGGGGCTTGCCGTCGGCCGCGGGGGTGCCGATTTGGAGGCCCCGGCGCTGGCCGACCGTGTAGGCCGTCGCGCCCTCGTGCACGCCGAGCTTGGCGCCGGTGCGGTCGAGGATGTCGCCGCGCTCCGCCCCGACGCGGTCCGCGAGCCAGCCGCGGGTGTCGCCGTCGGGGATGAAGCAGATGTCGTGCGAGTCGGGCTTGTTCGCCACCGAGAAGCCGCGCTCGGCCGCCTCAGCCCGCACTTCGGCCTTCGACGGCGTGGCGCCGAGCGGGAACATGGAGTGCGCGAGCTGGTCGGCGGTGAGCACGCCGAGCACGTAGGACTGGTCCTTCGCCCAAGCGGCGGCGCGGTGCAATTCACGGTTGCCGTCGGCATCCGTTGTGATGCTCGCGTAATGTCCGGTCGCGACGGCGTCGAAGCCGAGGGCGAGCGCCTTCTCGAGCAGTGCGGCGAACTTGATGCGCTCGTTGCAGCGCATGCACGGGTTGGGGGTGCGGCCGGCGGCGTATTCGGCGATGAAGTCGTCGACGACGTCGAGCTTGAAGCGCTCCGAGAAGTCCCACACGTAGTACGGGATGCCGATGATGTTCGCGGCACGCTGCGCGTCCATGGAGTCTTCGATGGTGCAGCAGCCGCGGCTGCCGGTGCGGAGCGTGCCCGGCATGCGACTGAGGGCCAGGTGCACGCCCACCACCTCGTGCCCCGCCTCGACGGCGCGGGCCGCCGCCACCGCGGAGTCGACCCCGCCACTCATCGCCGCCAGAACCTTCATCCCCCAAGTCTAAGCACCGCTCCCTGGGCGCTCGCCCCCACTGACCGGGCGCGAGTGAGCACTTTTTACGGGAACGAACCCGCGGCCGCTATTCCCGCAAAAACTGCTCACTCACGGAACGGGGCGGGGGCGCGGGCGGCGAGGCCGGCGCGGGCGGCCTGCGCGTGCGCGGCCGGGAGGGCGGCGAGGAAGGCGTCGACGTCGGCATCCGTTGTGGTGCGCCCGAGCGTGACCCGCAACGCGCCGCGCGCCTCGTCTTCGCTCCGGCCCATGGCACGCAGCACGTGCGACGGCTCCGGGATGCCCGCCTGGCACGCCGACCCGGTCGACACGCTCACCCCGGCGGCGTCGAGGAGGAACAAGAGGGAGTCCCCCTCGCAGCCCGGAAAGCTGAAGTGGGCGTTCCCGGGCAGCCGGCCGTCGCCGGACGCGCCGTTCAGCACCGCGCCGGGCACACTCCCCTGCACGCCCGCGATCAGTCGGTCGCGGAGGCCCGCCAGGCGCCGGTTCTCGGCGTCCAGGTCGCCTGTGGCAACGGATGCCGCGGTCGCGAAGGCCACCGCCGCCGCGACATCCTGGGTGCCGCTTCGCACCCCGCGCTGCTGTCCGCCGCCGTGCAGGAGCGGCACGACGGTCGCGGTGCGCGAGAGCACCAGTGCGGCGATGCCCACCGGTCCGCCGATCTTGTGGGCGGAGATGCTGAGCGCCGAGACCCCGGCAGCCCGCAGCGCGGAGAAGTCGATGGGCAGGTGCCCGTACGCGGACACGGCGTCGACGTGCACCGGGATCCCGTGCTGCGCGGCGAGCGCTGCCACCTCGGCGACCGGCTGGATGGTTCCCACCTCGTTGTTCGCGGCGAGCAGCGTCACGAGGGCGATGCCGTCCGGGTCGCGTTCGATGGCCGCGGCGAGCGCCGCCAGGTCGACGAGCCCGTCGTGATCCACCGGCAGCCACTCGATCACGGCGCTGTCATGCGCTGCCAGCCACTCCACCGTGTCCATGGTCGCGTGGTGTTCCCCGCCGGGCACGAGGATGCGACGCCTCGGCGAACGCGCCCAGAACAGGCCCTTGAGCGCCAGGTTCACCGACTCGGTCCCGCTGCTCGTGAACACCACCTCGATCGGGTCGCACCCCACGCTCGCCGCCACGGCCTCGCGAGCCTCCTCCAGCATCCGCTTGGCGTTCTGGCCCTGGCTGTGGATCGACGCCGGGTTCCCGACGAGACTCATCGCCTCGGTGTACGCCGCAATGGCGGCGGGCAGCATGGGCGTCGTCGCCGCGTGGTCAAGGTAGACGGCCATGCGCCTAATTTTAGAGCGCTTACTCTAGAACTCATGACTGCACCGGATGCCCTGCGCAACCTCGGTGTGCGGGTCACCGCCGCCGGTGGCGAGCTGCGGGTCTGGTCAGAGGCGGCGGATGCGATGGAGCTCTGCATCTACGACGACAACGATCCGTTCTGGATCGTCCGCACCATCCCCATGCACCGCGGCGCCGAGAACGTGTGGTCGGCCCGCTCGCGCACGCTCGTTCCCGGCCGCCGATACGGCATCCGCGTCTCCGGGCCGATGGCCCCCACGCACGCGTTCCGGGCAGAGAAGACGCTCATCGACCCGTATGCCAAGGGACTCATCCACGTCGGCAGCAACGAGTGGCGTTCCGTGGTGGTCGACGACACGTTCGACTGGCAGGGCGTGGCCAAGCCGGCGACGCCGCTGGAGCGCACCGTGATCTACGAGGCGCACGTCAAGGGCATGAGCAACCTCAACCCGGACGTGCCGCCGGAGCTTCGCGGCAGCTATGCCGGGCTGGCGCACAAGCGCACCATCGCCCACCTCAAGGACCTCGGGGTCACCGCCGTCGAGTTGCTGCCCGTGCACGCCTTCGTGTCGGAGCGCCGCCTGGTGAAGCAGGGCCTGACCAACTACTGGGGGTACAACACCCTCAACTTCTTCAGCCCGCACGCCGGATATGCGTCCATCGATGCGCAGCAGGCCGGCCCCCAGGCGATCCTCGACGAATTCAAGGGCATGGTGCGTGCCCTCCACGCCGCCGGCCTCGAGGTGATCCTCGACGTGGTCTTCAACCACACCGCCGAAGAACAGCGGGGAACCCCCACCATCACGTTTCGCGGCATCGACAATGCCGCCTACTACCGGCAGGGGGCGGACGGCGCGTACATCGACGTCACCGGCTGCGGCAACACCCTGAACACCGGCCACGCCGTCCCGGCGCGGTTGGTCCTGGACGCGCTGCGCTACTGGGCGAACGAGGTGCAGGTCGACGGATTTCGGTTCGACCTGGCCGTGGCGCTCGGCCGGGACGAGAACACCGTGTTCCACCCCGACCATGAGCTCCTCACGGCCATCCGCGACGACCCGGCCCTCGCCGGCGTCAAGCTCATCGCCGAGCCGTGGGACCTCGGCCCGGACGGCTGGCAGACCGGGTCATTCCCCGCCGGGTGGTCGGAGTGGAACGACCACTTCCGCGACCGGATGCGCGCCTTCTGGCTGGCCGATCTCCACGCGACACGGTCCGGCGCCACCGCCGGGGGCCTCGGGGCCGTGGCCGACCGGCTCACCGGCTCGGCCGACGTCTTCACCGCGGAACGATCCCCGCTCGCATCCGTCAATTTCGTCACCGCCCACGACGGGTTCACCCTCGCCGACCTCGTCACGTACAACGTCAAGCACAACATCGGCAATGGCGAATCCAACCGCGACGGCACCGACAACAACGCGTCGTACAACCACGGCGCCGAGGGGATCACGACCGATCCGGCCATCCTCGCGGGCCGTCGCCGCTCGATGCGCAACCTGCTGGGTTCCCTGCTGCTCTCGGCGGGCGTGCCGATGATCACAGCGGGCGACGAGTTCGGCCGCAGCCAGCGCGGCAACAACAACCCCTACTGCCGCGACAGCGAACTCACCTGGCTGGACTGGAACCTCGAGCCGTGGCAGCAGGACCTCTACCGGGCCACGCGGGCGCTCCTCACCCTCCGGCGCAGGAACCCGGCGCTCCGCCCGTCCCGCGTCGGCATCGACGGTGAGTCCGTGCCGGGTGCGGCGCACGTGGACTGGTACGACGAGCAGGGCCAGCGGATGTCGCCCGACGCGTGGGGATCGGCCCGCACCGTCCAATACGCGGCCGCGACGGATGCCGGGGCGGAGCCGGCCAACGCGGTGCTTCTCGTGGTGCACGGGCAGGACCGCGACGAGACGGTGACGCTCCCCCGGCAGTCGGGCATCCGCGGCTACACGCTCGCCTGGGACTCCGCCCGCGACGAGGAGACGGCCCCGGAAACCCTCGCTCCCGGAGCCGTCGTGCCGGTCTCGGCCATGTCGCTGCAGCTGTTCGTCGTCTCCTGAGGCGCATCCCGCACGCCAAGAGCCGACGCTAGTGGGCGACCGCCACGAGACCCATCTCGGCGGGGCTGACCAGCAGGTCGTTCTGCGGCACGACGCGCACCGTGTAGCCGAAACCGCCGGCGCGCTCCAGGGTGACCGTGCCGGTGAACAGCGTGCTGCCGTCGGAGATGGTCACGTTCGGATGCGGCTCGACCGTGAGGCCGTGCACGCGCGTGTTGGCCAGCTCGTCACCGTTCCGGCTCTGCCCGTACACGACCTCCACCCGCACATCCGACGGCTCCAGGCCGCCGAGGGCGATGTGCGCGCGAAGGTGCAGCTCGTCGCCCACCTGCGGAATCTGCTGCATGCCGCCGGACTCGACGTGGGTGACGGCGACGCGCGGCCACTCGCGGTGGATACGCTCCTTCCACCGGGCCAGTTCCCGCGCCTGCTCATATTCGTTGGCGCCCAGCAGTGACGCATAGTGTTGCGCGGGCCGGTACATCCGCTCGACGTACTCGCGCACCATGCGGTCCGCCGACAGCTCCGGCGACAGCTCGGAGAGCGTGTGCCGGATCGCCTTCACCCAGCGCCTGGGCAGCTCGTCATCGCCGTCGCGCTCGTAGAACGAGGGCGCCACCTGGTGCTCGATCAGGTCGTACAGCGCGTCGGCCTCGAGCTCGTCGCGTTCGGCGGCGTCCATCGCCGAGTCGGCCGACGGGATCGCCCAGCCGTTCTGGCCGTCGTAGTACTCCGGCCACCAGCCGTCGAGGATCGACAGGTTGAGCACGCCGTTCAGCGCCGCCTTCATGCCCGACGTGCCACACGCCTCGAGCGGGCGCAGCGGGTTGTTCAGCCAGACGTCGGTGCCCGGGTACATGACCTTGGCCATCTGGATGTTGTAGTCGGGCAGGAACGCCATCCGGGTGCGGATCTCCGGGTCTTCGGCGAACTGCACGATCTTCTGGATGAGCCGCTTGCCCTCCTCGTCGGCGGGGTGCGACTTGCCGGCGATCACGATCTGCACCGGGTGCTCGGGGTGCGTGAGCATCGCGCGCAGCCGCTCCGGGTCGTGCAGCATGAGCGTCAACCGCTTGTAGGTGGGCACCCGGCGGGCGAATCCGATGGTGAGCACGTCGGGGTCGAACACCTGGCTCATCCACGACGGCGGCACCAGCCCCTTGTTCTGCTCGCGCCACGCCTCGATCAGCCGCCGCCGGGCGTCGAGCACGAACTGCTCGCGCATCCGCTTCCTCGCCGTCCACAGGTCTTGGTCGGATACGGCGGTCGAGGCCCAGTCGGCCGTGGAGGTGTGGGCCGTCCCCAGTTTCTCCTCGGCCAGGGTGACGAGCGCCTCGTCCGTCCAGGTCGGCGGATGCACCCCGTTCGTGATCGAGGTGATCGGCACGTCGTCTGGGTCGAAGCCCGGCCACAGGCCGTTGAACATGCGGCGGCTCACCTGCCCGTGCAACTTCGACACGCCGTTGGCGTGCTGGCCGAGCCGGAGGCCCATGATGGCCATGTTGAAGGTGCCCGGCGAACCGCCCGGGTAGTTCTCAGCGCCCAGGGCGAGCACGTCGGCGACGTCGACGCCCGGCAGGAGACCCGAGGAGAAGTACCGTTCAACCAGCCCCATGTCGAACCGGTCGATGCCGGCGGGAACCGGCGTGTGGGTCGTGAACACGGTGCCCGCGCGGGCGACCTGCAGGGCTTCGTTGAAGGTCAGGCCCTCGCCGATGAGGCGGGAGATCCGCTCCAGACCGAGGAATCCGGCGTGGCCCTCGTTGGTGTGGAACACGTCGGGGGCTGGACGCCCGGCCAGCGATGTCCACAGCCGCACCGCGCGGGCGCCACCGATACCGAGCAGGAGCTCCTGCAGCAGCCGGTGCTCACCGCCGCCGCCGTAGAGCCGGTCGGTGACGGTGCGCAGCTCGTCGGGGTTGTCGGGGATGTCGGTGTCGAGCAGCAGCAGCGTGATCCGGCCGACGGCCGCCAGCCAGACGCGTGCGTGCAGCACGCGGTCGTCGGGCAGCGCCAGCGAGACGTGGGCAGCCGAGCCGTCGGGGTGGCGCAGCACCGAGAGCGGCAGCCCGTCGGGGTCCTGCACCGGGTAGCTCTCCAGCTGCCAGCCCTCCGGCGAGATGGACTGGCTGAAATAGCCGGCCCGATAGAACAGGCCAACGCCGACCAGCGGAAGACCGAGGTCGGACGCGCTCTTCAGGTGGTCGCCGGCCAGGATTCCGAGGCCGCCCGAGTATTGCGGCAGCGCGGCGGCGATCCCGAATTCGGGCGAGAAGTAGGCGATGCCCTTGGGCTTCTCCCCCTTCAGGCCCTGGTACCAGCGGGGCTCCTCCAGGTACTCGTGCAGGCCGCGGCGCACCTCCTCCACGCCCGCGACGTAGTCGCTGTCGCGGGCCAGCTCCTCCAACCGGGCCGGATCGACCGCGCCGAGAAGGGCCACGGGATCCTGCCCGCAGCTGCTCCACAGTTCCGGGGAGATGTGCTCGAACAACTGCCTCGTGGGCTCGTGCCACGACCAGCGGAGGTTCCCCGCGAGTTCTTTCAGCGCCGCCAGGGGCTCGGGCAGCACTGCTCGGACCGTAAATTTACGTATCGCCTTCACGACACCCACACTACGGCGCACCTGTTCCGAAGCGTGACGATCCCTACGCCATTGACCACATTTCGCGCTACGGTCGGTGATGTGGCAAGGATAGCGAAGACCCCGTCAGCCCCTGCCCGGCAGCCCGGCCGCCAGGCCCCGGCGACCAAGGCCGGGCGAATTCCCGTGCTCGACCTCAGGCCGTCCCTGCCCGAGAACCGGTGGCCCGTGCGGGCCTTCGCGGGCGAGGTGGTGCCGTTCTCGGCGACTGCCTTCCGTGAGGGGCACGACCTGATCGGCGTCACCCTGCTGCTGACCGATCCCGCAGGAACCGAGACCCGGCACCGGATGACGGCGGCGGCGGTCGGCACCGACACCTGGCGTACCGAGGCCCAGCTGGCAACCCCCGGCAAGTGGAGCTTCCGGGTGCGCGCCTGGGCCGATGACGTCGCGACGTGGCAGCACAACGCATCCGTCAAGATCCCCGCCGGCGTCGACGTGGAGCTGATGTTCCTCATCGGTTCGCACCTGCTCGGTGGGGCCGCTGCCGACGCCGCCCGCCCCGACGACGAGCGGGCGGTGCTGGGCCAAATCGCCGATGGCCTTGTCGACACCGGACGCCCCGTGAACGAACGCCTGGCCCTGGTCACCGACGAGCGGCTGGAACGCGCGCTCAGCGACCGGCCGGTGGCGAGCCTCTCCACGGTGTCGGAGCCCCGGGAGATCATCGTGGAACGGGAGCGAGCGGGTGTGGGCGCCTGGTATGAGTTCTTCCCGCGCTCCGAGGGCGCGGTGCGCCACCCCGACGGCTCCTGGACCAGCGGCACGTTCCGCACCGCGGCCAAGCGCCTCCCCGCGGTGGCGGACATGGGCTTCAACGTCGTCTACCTGCCGCCCATCCACCCGATCGGACGCTCCTTTCGCAAGGGACCCAACAACACCCTCGACGCCGGACCGAACGACCCCGGGTCGCCCTGGGCGATCGGCTCCGCCGAGGGCGGGCACGACGCCATCCACCCCGATCTCGGCACCGTCAACGACTTCAGTCATTTCCTCCGACAGGCCGACAAACTCGGCCTCGAGGTCGCCCTCGACCTCGCGCTGCAGGCGTCGCCCGACCACCCGTGGGTGACCGAGCATCCGGAGTGGTTCACCACGCTTCCGGACGGTTCGATCGCCTACGCGGAGAACCCGCCGAAGAAGTACCAGGACATCTACCCCATCAACTTCGACAACGACCCGGAGGGCATCCGCGCCGAGGTGCTGCGCATCGTGCGGCACTGGATCGGCCTCGGAGTCTCGATCTTCCGCGTCGACAACCCGCACACCAAGCCCCTCGAGTTCTGGGAGTGGCTGATCGAGACGGTGAACCGGGAATCGCCCGACGTGGTGTTCCTCGCCGAGGCGTTCACCCGGCCGGCCGTGATGCAGGCGCTCGCGAAGGTGGGCTTCCAGCAGTCGTACACGTACTTCACCTGGCGCAACACGAAGAAGGAGATCGAGGAGTACTTCGACGAACTCGCGCACGACACGGCGGACTTCCTGCGCCCGAACCTGTTCGTCAACACCCCCGACATCCTCACCGAGTACCTGCAGTTCGGCGGCCCGGCCGCGTTCAAGATCCGCGCCGCTCTCGCCGCGACCGCCAGTCCGCTGTGGGGCGTCTACGCCGGTTTCGAGCTCTACGAGAGCGTGGCCAGGCCGGGAGCCGAAGAGAGCATCGACAACGAGAAGTACGAGTACCGCCCCCGCGATTTCGCCCGGGCTGAGGAAGCCGGCGCATCGTTGGCGCCCTACATCACGCGACTGAACGGCATCCGTGCCGAGCACCCGGCACTGCGCCAGCTGCGGAACCTCGACGTGCACCGCAGCGACGACGAGTCCATCGTCGTCTACAGCAAGTTCCTGGGCGGGCAGTACACCGGCACCGGGCAGCCGGACGCGCTCATCATCGTCGCGAACGTCGACCCGCACAGTGTGCGGGAGACCACGGTTCACCTGGACGTCACCCGGTTCGGGTTGGCGCGGGACACGCCGTACCAGGTACGCGACCTCGTCACCGGCTCGACCTGGACCTGGTCGGGAGACAACTATGTGCGCCTCGACCCGTTCCATGAACCCGTGCACATCCTGCAGGTCCTGAGTCAGGAAGGTTGACAAGATGACCCCGAAGACGCCGGACACACCATCCACCCCGTCGAAGCCCGGCCTCCTCCGCCGCCGGAGCGCACCCCCGGTGGATCCGGCCGTGCTCCCCGAGATCTCCGACGTGGCACTCGAGACCATCGGCGCCGGAAGCCACTACGACCCGCACTCCGTGCTCGGTCAGCACCTCGTCGACGTTCCCGGGCGTGACCCGGTCGTGGTGATCCGCGCGCTCAGGCCGTTCGCCTCGGGCGTCACCGCGGTCCTGGAGTCCGGCGAACGGGTGGAGCTTCACCACCTTGGCCACGGCATCTGGCAGGGCGTCAGCACGGCCGGGATCAGCGACTACCTCCTCGAGGCGCACTACGACGGCGCACCCGCGTGGGTGATCGACGACCCGTACCGCTATGCGCCGACGCTCGGCGAGCTCGACCTGCACCTGCTGGGCGAAGGCCGACACGAGCAGCTGTGGGACGTCCTCGGCTCCCACTACGGCGAACAGCCGTCGGTGAACGGCCGCACGACCGGCACGTCCTTCGCGGTGTGGGCCCCGCACGCGCAGTCCGTGCGCGTCATCGGCGACTTCAACCGCTGGAACGGCGTCCTGCACTCCATGCGCACCATGGGCTCGACGGGCGTCTGGGAGCTGTTCGTCCCGGGTCTCGAACCCGGCTCGAAGTACAAATACGAGATCCTCAGCCAGGACGGCCGGTGGCTGCAGAAGGCCGACCCGTTGGCCCGGTACACGGAGCTCCCGCCGGGGCAGGCATCCGTCGTCGGGCAGAGCGGCTATGACTGGCAGGATGACGCGTGGCTGGCCCGGCGGGCGGCCACCGACCCGCACAACGCCCCCATGAGCATCTACGAGATGCACCTCGGCTCGTGGAGGCCGGGGCTCGGCTACCGCGAGGTGGCGGAGCAGCTGATCGGGTACCTGCAGGAGCTGGCGTACACGCACGTCGAGTTCATGCCGCTCGCGGAGCATCCGTTCGGCGGCTCGTGGGGCTATCAGGTCACCGGGTATTACGCTCCCACCAGCCGGTTCGGGCATCCCGACGACCTGCGTTACCTGATCGACCGGCTGCACCAGGCGGGCATCGGCGTGATCATGGACTGGGTGCCCGGGCACTTCCCGAAGGACGATTGGGCGCTGGCCCGGTTCGACGGGCAGGCCCTGTACGAGCACCCCGACCCCCGTCGTGGCGAGCAGATGGACTGGGGCACCTACATCTTCGACTTCGGTCAGCCGCAGGTGCGCAACTTCCTGGTCGCCAATGCGCTGTACTGGCTGGAGGAGTTCCACATCGACGGCCTGCGTGTCGACGCCGTGGCCTCCATGCTGTACCTCGACTACTCCCGGAATGAGGGTGAGTGGCTGCCGAACATTCACGGTGGTCGCGAGAACCTCGAGGCGATCAGCCTGCTGCAGGAGGTGACGGCGACGTCGTACCGGCGGAACCCAGGCACGGTCGTGATCGCCGAGGAGTCCACCAGCTGGCCCGGTGTCACCGCACCGACCTCGGCCGGGGGCCTCGGCTTCGGCCTCAAGTGGAACATGGGGTGGATGCACGACTCACTGCAGTACATGCAGGTCGACCCGATGTACCGTGCCCACCACCACAACCAGATCACCTTCTCGTTCGTCTACGCGTTCAGCGAGAACTATGTGCTTCCCATCAGCCACGACGAGGTCGTACACGGCAAGGGATCGCTGGTGTCGAAGATGCCCGGCGACCCGTGGAAGCAACTCGCGAACGTGCGCGTGTACCTCGCCTTCATGTGGTCGCACCCGGGCAAGCAACTCCTGTTCATGGGGCAGGAGTTCGGTCAGCGCTCGGAGTGGAGCGAGGAGCGCGGCCTTGACTGGTGGACACTCGACCAGCCCGCCCACCGCGGACTCTTCCACCTCGTGGCCCAGCTGAACCGGTTGTACGTGGCGAACCCCGCACTCTGGGACCGCGACAACACCCCTGAGGGATTCGAGATGATCGACGGCGGCGCTGCCAACGCGAACGTGGTCACCTTCCTCCGCAAGGACACCAACGGCCACCCGATCGCCTGCCTGTTCAACTTCTCCGGCCAACCGCACGACCACTACCGGGTGGGGCTCCCCCACACCGGGCGCTGGGAGGAGATTCTGAACACGGATGCCGCCGAGTACGGCGGGTCCGGCGTGGGCAACCTGGGCGGGGTCGACTCCGTCGCAGAACCGTGGGACGGGCGCCCGGCTTCCGCCGCCCTCACCCTGCCACCGCTCGGCGCGCTGTGGCTGCGTTACGCGGCCGACGACACCCCGGCCACCACAGCGGATGCGAGTGTCACCGAGCCCGGCACCGCAAGCGGTAAGCGAGCCGCTCGCCGGGCCCACTGACGCCTCCACTGACGAGCGCGCGCACGGGAGGAACGATACGCCGGAGGCGCCCCTATCGACCGGTCTCGCGTCCTTCGAGTTGGTCGAGCTGTTCGAGCTGGTCGGTGAGGCGGGTGGGTGACTTCGTGGCGGGTCGCCATCGGCCGGTTCTGTCGATCCAGGGTGGGGCTTTGATCTGTGGGGACCCGTCGATCATGCGGATCTCCCACCCCGAGGTCTCGATCGTGCGGTGGTGGAACCAGCACAAACAGACACCGTTGCTCGTGTGGGTGGGTCCGCCGTCCCGGTCGGGCCAGACGTGGTGGATTTCGGTCCACGCGGCGGGGATGTCACAGCCGGGAATGATGCAGCCGCCGTCGCGGAGCATGATCGCGCGGCGTTGGGCCCGGTTGAAGGTGCGTTCCTTGGTGCCGAGTTCGACGATCTTGCCGTTTTTCTTGAGGACGACTTTTTGGAGTCCGCCGGCGCAGATCATCTGCCGCACCGCGTCCATCGAGATGGGTGTCTCCACTCCGTCGATGTGACCCACACCCCGGTTCGCTGCCAGGTCTTCCTGGCGGACGCTGACGAGCACGGTGGGGGCGTCTCCGGCGATGGTGGGGGTTTCGGTGGCTTTCGCGGCGGTGGCGACGATGACGGCGAAGATGTCGTGCCGTTTCTGGTCCGGGGTGCGCGTGTCGCCCGGGTCGCGGGTCTCACCGCGGGCGGCGAGTTCTTCGTCGATGAACGCGACCGGCGCAGTGCGCGGGCTCATATACGCGTCGATGACGCGTTTGGCGGCAGCGGCGGTCTCGGGCATCAGCATTCCCGTCACCGGGATGAGCCCGCCTTGTTCGCGTCCGAAGCGCAGGCCCCGGTTCTGCATGGCCTGTACTTCGCGGGGCTCTGCCCCGTCGGGGTTGAGGTGCGCTAGCCAGAGGGCCGCCTGGACGCGGGAGAGGTCCGCGGACACCGGCACCCCGCCGTCTTCGCCGCTGTCTTCCCCGCTGTCTTCCCCGCTGGTGCCGGTCGCGGCGGCGACGAGGGCCGCCTCGGCCAGGCCGAGCTGGTCGGGGTGCACGCGCGGCAGTCCCGGGGTGAGCACGGTGATGATCGCATCCGCCCCATCCAACCCCAGCGCCCCCGCCGCGACCGCCGCGCCGATGACGGGGAACGCGGCCGGGATCGGTTCCCCGGTCAGCGTCATCCCGGACCGGAAGTTCTTGCCGAGCCGGAGCCTTCGCC
>NZ_RDSR01000002.1 GCF_003716325.1 Cryobacterium tepidiphilum
CCCCGTCGTCGCGCGCCCCCGTCGTCGCGCGCCCCCGTCGTCGCGCGCCCCCGTCGTCGCGCGCCCCCGTCGTCGCGCGGGCTGAACGCCGCTGCGCGGGTTGAATTCAGCCCGCGCAGCTCAGGAGGAGGAGGAGGAGGGTCGGCTCAGGAGGAGGAGGAGGGGTCAGCTGAGCTGCACGGCCAGGTCGACGAACAGGGCCGCCGACCAGCCGAAGGAGGTGGTCGCGGTCAGGGCCTTCTGCCCGGTGAGCGGGTTGAAGTACTCGTGCGGTCCGCCGCCGTGCAGTACGAGCGCCACGGTGCGTTCGGCGAGCTCCGTCGCCTCGGACGCGAAGCCGGAGCGGCGAAGCCCGTCGACGAGCAGCGCGTTGATGTTGAGCCAGACCGGGCCCCGCCACATCCGCTCGGGTGAGAAGTCGGGGTCGGCGGTGGCGACGGTCGGCACGCCCCAGGGCGTGCCGAACTGGCGCGGGTCGGAGAGGGCGGCGACGAGCCCGTCGGTGAGCGCGGCCGGGAGGTCCCCGGTGAGCAGGGGCAGCAGGCTGACGGCCGTGTACGAGCGGATGCGCTGGTCGCCGGAGTGCGCGACGAACTGGCCGAGCGCCGGGTCCCACATCTGCAGCAGCCGTGCGAGCGTGGCATCGGAGCGCGCGGTGTGGCGGTGCGCCGCCTCCGCGTCGCCCGCCGCGGCGTAATGCCGGGCGAGCTCCCTGTCCTGCAGCACGAGGTAGGCGCCGAGGTCGGGCGTGGCCAGCGGCAGCGGCCCGTCGAAGATCGGGCTGTCGTCGAGCCCCGACGAGTAGGGGTGCCCGTACTCGGGCATGCCGTCGCCGTCGCTGTCGGCCTCGGCGAACCACCAGGCCTGGGAGCGCGCGATCGTGTCCCAGGCCGCGTCGGCCCAGGCTGGATCGGCGTCGGCGTCACTATCCGAAGCGGATGCCTCGAGCACCTTGGCGAGCGCCCACGCGGCCAGCGGTGGCTTGGTCAGCGCGACCGGCACGTCGGGGTCGGCGACGGCGGAGCCGTGCCGGCGGAGGGTCTCGAGGTCGTGCGGGGGCAGGTCATCGCTGGAGGCGAGCACGCCCTCGTCGTGCACCACGTCGGGAAGCTGGCCATTCGCGGACGGGAACCGGAACGCGAGGTCGAGCTGCTCCCGCGCCAGCTCCGGGTCGCCGTGGCGGAGGCCCACGGCGATGAAGTAGGCGTCCCACTGCCAGAGGCCCACGTAGCCGATCTTCGAGGGCACCACGGCGCGGGCGCTCCCCTGCCCCGGCAGCTCGACGATGTTGGCGCCGAGCACCCACCAGCAGAACGCGGTCATGGCCTGGAGGTCGTCGCGCACCCGCGGGCAGCGCGCCAGCCAATCGGTCCAGAGGGCCGCGGTCTTCTCCTCGTGGTCCGCATGCTGCGTCGAGGGAACGATCGTCGCGCGGTCGGCGAAGTCGATGAGAACGGATGCACCGGGGCCGATGGGCACCACTTGTGCCGCCGCGCCTCGCGGCGTGGCCCGGAGCTCCAGGCTCGCGTCCCCGGGCGTGCCGATGCTGAGGGCATGCGGCCCCGCGAACGTGAGGGTGGCCGCGCCCTCTCCGAATTCGATGCGGTGCGGCAGCACGCGCGTCACCGGCAGGGGCCGGCCCTGCCCGTCGATCACCGACAGCTCCTCGAACACGGTGCACTCCGCGAGGGAGCGCTCGTATTCGGCCAGGCAGATGCGGAGGCTCGTCGCGCCGAGTCCGGCGGCGCCGGGCTGGGCGAGCACCAGCACGCGGGAGCGCGGGAGGGTGAACGGGGCCGCGACGAGGTCGAGGAAGGGGCTGACCTGCGCGAGCGGGGCATCCGTTGTCTCGCCGGCGACGGGCGCGGTCATCGGCCGCCGAGGCCGGAGGCGGCCATGCTGCTGATGATCCTGCGCTGGCCGATGACGAACGCGACGAGCATCGGGATGGTGGCGACGGCGGACGCGGCCATCACCAGGCCGTAGTTGATGGAGCCGAACTGGCCGCGGAACGACGAGAGCAGCAGCGGCACCGTGAACAGGTCGGGGCTGTTCAGGAGCACCAGCGGGAACAGGAAGGAGTTCCACACGTCGAGGGCGACGATGATGCTGAGGGCCCCGAGGCCGGGGCCGAGGTTCGGCAGGATCACGCTCCAGAAGATGCGCCACCGGCCGGCGCCGTCGACGATGGCGGCCTCCTCGAGCTCCTTCGGCAGCGAGAGCACGAACTGTCGCATGAGGAACACGGCGAACGGGTTGACCATCATGGCCGGGATGATGAGCGACAGGTGCGAGTCGACCCAGCCCAGCCGGCTCATCAGCAGGTAGAAGGGGATCAGGGTGACCTGCTTGGGGATCATCTGCGTGGCGAGGAACACGATGAAGAGCACGCGGCTGCCGCGGAACCTGATGCGGGCGAAGGCGTAACCGGCCATCGAGGCCGTCACGAGGGTGCCGACGACCGCGAGCACGGTGATGTAGATGCTGTTCGCGTATGCCCGCGCGAACGGGGCGGCGTTCCACGCGTCGACGTAGTTGTCGAGCGTCCACGGCTTCGGCCAGAAACTCAGCGGGTCTTGCAGCAGCTGCGGGAGGGTCTTCAGCGAGGTGAGCAGCATCCACACGAACGGGAACACCATGGCGATCCCGACGATGATGAGCGCGAGGTGGATGAGCGAGTTGCGCGTGCGGATGCCGGCGAGGCCGGGCCGGCGGCGCTTCTCGAGTTCCGGCCCGGGTCCGGTGCCGTCGCCGGTGAAGCGGGCGCCGATGGCGGCGTCGGCACCGATGGGCGATTGCGTTGCGGTCATGCGGCACCGTCCTCGTAGTGAACGAACTTCTTCTGGGCGCCGAACTGGATCGCGGTGATCACGAGCGTCAGTGCGAGCAGGATGACGGCCGCGGCGCTGGATGGGCCGAACTCGAAGCGGCCGAAGCCGAGGTCGTAGATGTGGTAGACGATCGTGCGTGTGGCGTTGTCGGGGCCGGCGTTGGAGGTCAGCACGAAGACGACGTCGAAGGTCTGCAGCGAGCTGATGAACGCGATGACCGATGAGAAGAAGATGATGGGCGAGAGCAACGGCAGGCGGATGCTCCAGAACAGCGTGAACGCGCCGGCGCCGTCGATCTTCGCGGCTTCGATCACCGACGGCGAGATGTTCTGCAGGCCGGCGAGGAAGATGATGACGTTCAGGCCCATGGAGGCCCAGATCGACACGATGCACACCGAGATCAGGGCGAGCCGGGGGTCGCCGAGCCAGTCCGGTGGGGCGATGCCGAAGGTCTTCGCGATCGTGCTGCTCAGCACGCCGTCGGCGCGGAGCATCTGCTGCCAGATCATGGCGACGGCGACCGTGCTCGTGACGACAGGCGCGAAGAACAGCACCAGGTACAGCGTGCGGGTCTTCAGCTTCTCGAGGGCGACGGCGATGATCACGGCGAAGCCGAGGCCGATCGGCACCGTGATGAGTGCGATCAACAGGGTGTTGACGATGCTGCGCAACAGAAGCGGATCCTGCAGCTGCGCGACGAAGTTGTCGAAGCCCACCCAGGTGAGTTCGGTGAGGCCGTCCCAGGAGGCGAAGGCCAGCACCAGGCTGCCGATGAACGGCAGGAGCACGAAGATCGCCATGCCGACGACCTGCGGCCCGATGAAGAGGTAGCCCCACCGGCGGTCCCTGCGCCGCCAGGCGGACTCCTTCCGGAGTCCGCCTGACGTGGGCCGCTCGGTGAGGGAGCTGCGCACGGTGGTCATGAAACAGCCTTACTTGGCGCTCTTGCTGGCGATGAGGTCGGCGGCCTCGTCGAGGGTGGCCTGCGCGTCGCTCTTGCCCTCATAGAGCTTCAGCATAAGGTCGCTGACATCGGTGGAGAGGCCGGGAACCTTGGCCTCGGTCGCGTAGTCCTCGAAGCCGATGTCGCGCATGTCGAGGAACGTCTGCGCGTGGGCCGGGTAGTTGTCCTCGAGCACGACGTCGTCGGCGCCCTTGATCGACGGCACCGCGTTTCCGCCGCCCTGGAGGCGGAAGGTCTGGCCCTCGGCGCTCAGGAATTCCGTCCAGAAGGTGAATGCGGCATCCGTCTTCTTGGTGTTCTTGTTGATGGCGAGGTACGAGGTGGCGACGCCGGTGGGCGCGGCCTTGCCGTCGGGCGTGGGCCAGCGCACGATGTCGTAGCCCGAGCCGTCACCGGCGGACTTGACGGTGCCGATCGTGTAGCGGCCCTGCGAGAAGAAGCCCGCCTTGTGCGACACGAAGACGCTGTCGGCACCGGCGCCCTCGGGGAGCGTGTCGGCGACCACGAACGTCTTGTCGGCGAAGTTCTTGCCGAAGACGTCCATGGCGGCAACGGATGTCGGGTCGGTGTTGGCGACGAAGGTGCCTGACTCGTCGAAGGCGGTGCCGCCCTGCGAGGAGATCCAGCTCCAGTGCGTGGCCCAGTAGTTCCAGAACATGGAACCGGTGAGGCCCGCCTTGGCGAGCTTCGCGTTCATGTCGAGGTAGGTGTCGGTGGTCCACTTTCCTTCCTCGGCGAGCGTGGCCGGGTCCTCGGTGATGCCGGCGGCCTTGAGGGCCTCCTTGTCGTACCAGAGCACGTCGGGGTTCGAGTCGTTCGGGGCTGCGTAGATCTCGTCGCCGGTCTTGGCCGCGCCGTAGAGGCCCGGGAAGAAGTCGTCGGGCTTGGTCTTGCTGGCGTCGGACTCCATGAGCTTCGTCAACGGCATGAGAACCTTGGCGTCGACGAACTGGCCGATCTTGTCGTCACCGATGTAGAAGACATCCGGCGCCGTGTTGGAGGTCAGCTGGGCCAGCAGCTTGGAGTGGTAGTCGCTGTAGGAGGCGACGGGCTGGAGGACGACCTTGATGTCCTCGTGGCGCTTCATGAACTCTTCGTCGAATTCCTTGAAGCGGGTGAGTTCCTCGGGGGTTCCCCAGGTCGACCAGACGACGGTGTTCTGGTCGGAGCCGCCGCCAGCGCCGGAACCGCTGCACCCGGCGAGGGTGAAGGCCACGGCGGATGCGGCGAGGATGGCGAGGGCTCGTTTGGTAGTGACTGCACGCATGTGAATGCCTCTCAGAGCGGGAATGGTGAGTGCTTGTATTCTGTATACAAAATGCCGTCGTGTCAATAAGAAAATCTCGACTGCTCTCCTCCTCCCCGCGTCATCCTCGCCACGCGGGTTGAACGCCGCTGCGCGGGTGGTGTGCCACCCGCGCATCGGCGTTGAACGCGCGCGACGCGAAAAAGGGCGCGGGCCCGTGTCCGCTACCCGGCCCGGCCACGGATGCGCCGGGACACCTCGCTGGCGGTTCGGCCGACCTCGGCGGCGAGCTTGGGCCAGCGCTCCCGCGGCACGTCGTCGCTCCGGAACGTGACGGCGATGCCGGCGGCGGGCCAGCCGACGTGGTCGAGCACGGCGACGCCGACGGATGCGATTCCCTCGGTGATCTCCCCGTCCTCCACCGAGTAGCCCACCTCCCGGGTGCGTGCGAGGATGCTGCGGAGCTGCGAGTACCGGGTGGGCTCCCGGCCGTTGCGGTCGGTGAAGGCGGCCGGGCCGGGGAACAGGGCGCGCACCTGCGCCTGCGGCAGCGCGGCCAGCAGTGCCCGCCCGCTCGCCGTGAGTGGCGCCGGGAGCCGCACCCCGACATCCGTCACGAGCGAGGGCCGCCGCCTGGCCCGCTCCTCCACGATGTAGAGCACGTCGCGCCCGTGCAGCACGGCCAGGTGCGCGCTCTCCCCCACCCGGTCGACGAGCTGCGCGATGAGCGGCGCGCCCAGGCGCGACAGCGGCTGCTGCCTCGCAAAACCCGACCCGAGCTCGAAGGCGGCGACGCCGAGCCCGTATCGCCGCTCCTCGGGCAGGTGGGTGATGAACCCGTGCTCCTGCATGACCGCCAGCAGGTGGTAGACGCTCGAGCGCGGCAGCTCGAGCGCGGCCGCGATGGTCGACGCGGCGACCGGCCCGCGCTGAGCGGCGAGGTAGGCCAGCACGCGGAGGGTGCTGTCGGCTGCCGGAACCGAGGATGCCATTACTCCCCCTTGTCTGGGATACCAGACACATTAGTGCAGCGGATGCGCCTGCCGCCGTCCCCGACGGTGTGGGATCGGATCATGCCAACTCCTGTCACCGTCTCTGCCGGCCCGCTCTCGTTCGCCGACGTCGTCGCGGTCGCCCGCACCGGCGCCCAGGTCGCGCTCGACCCCGCGGCCCTCGACGGCGTGCGCGCCACCCGGGCCGTCATCGAGAACCTCGCCGAGGACCCGGAGCCGCACTACGGCATCTCCACCGGATTCGGCGCGCTGGCCACCACGTTCATCGCCCCGGAGCGCCGCGCCCAGCTGCAGACGAGCCTCATCCGCTCCCATGCCGCGGGCAGCGGCCCCGAGGTGGAACGTGAGGTCGTGCGCGCCCTCATGCTGCTGCGCCTGTCGACGCTGATGACCGGGCGCACCGGCGTGCGGGCCGAGACGGTCGAAACGTACGCCGCCATCCTCAATGCGGGCATCACGCCGGTGGTGCGCGAGTACGGCTCCCTCGGCTGCTCGGGAGACCTGGCGCCGCTCGCCCACTGCGCCCTGGTGGCCATGGGCGAAGGGGAGGTGCGCGACGCCGGCGGTCGCCTCACCGACGCCGGTCCTGCACTCGCTGCCGCCGGCATCCGCCCGCTCGAGCTGCGCGACAAGGAGGGGCTCGCCCTCATCAACGGCACCGACGGCATGCTCGGCATGCTCGTGCTCGCCCTGCACGACCTGGGCCGGCTGCTCGCGACGGCCGACATCGCCGCGGCGATGAGCGTCGAGGGGCTGCTGGGCACGGATGCGGTCTTCGCCGCCGACCTCGCGGGCCTGCGCCCGCAGCTGGGGCAGGCGGCATCCGCTGCGAACCTGCGCCGGTTACTGGACGGCTCGCCCATCGTGGCCAGCCACAAGGGGCCGGAGTGCACACGGGTGCAGGACGCATATTCGATGCGGTGCGCGCCGCAGGTGCACGGCGCCGCGCGCGACACCGTGGCGCATGCCGCACTCATCGCAGAGCGGGAGCTGGCGGCGGCCGTCGACAACCCGGTGGTCACGGTCGATGGGCGGGTGGAGTCGAACGGCAACTTCCACGGCGCACCGGTGGCGTACGTGCTCGACTTCCTGGCGATCGCCGCCGCCGACGTCGCGAGTATGTCGGAGCGGCGCACCGACCGCTTCCTCGACGTCGCCCGCAACCAGGGGCTTCCGCCGTTCCTCGCCCACGAGGCGGGCGTCGACTCGGGGCTCATGATCGCGCAGTACACGGCGGCCGGCATCGTCTCGGAGCTCAAGCGCCTGGCGGTGCCCGCCTCGGTCGACTCGATCCCGTCGTCGGCCATGCAGGAGGATCACGTGTCGATGGGCTGGGCGGCCGCGCGCAAGCTCCGCCGCGCCGTCGACGGCCTCGGCCGGGTGCTGGCGATCGAGGTCATGACGGCGGCGCGCGGCCTCGACCTGCGCGCGCCGTTGATGCCCGGCCCCGCAACGGGTGCGGTGGTGCAGGTGCTGCGGCAGCGGGTGGCCGGACCAGGCCACGACCGGTTCCTCTCGGCCGAGATCGAAGCCGCGGCGGAGCTGGTGGCGAGCGGCGCGGTGATGGATGCCGCGGCATCCGTCACCGGCCCGCTCAGCTGAACGAGGGCGCGATCAGCGACCGCCGGCCGTCCGTGTCGCCACGTGCTGCCCGCGCCGCCTCCGCCGGCCGCCGACCACGAGGGCGGCACCCAGGCTGAGCAGCAGGAGGGCTGCCGCCAGGAATGGCGCGCTCTCGGTGCCGGTGTGGGCGAGCTGGGCGCTGTCGTCGGCGGCGGGCGCTGTGCTCGCGGCCGGGGGAAGCACCCGGGCGCGGAGGACCTGGGCGATCGCCGTTCCATCGGCGTCGTATCCGTAGAGGGTGACCGCGGTGGCCGTGCCGATGAAGCCGTCGGCGGGCGTGAACTCCACCCGGTCGCCGCTGATGGCGTAGACGCCCTCGGGCACCCGGAGCGTGTCGACCCGGGCGCCACTGCCGTCGATGAAGTACAGGCCAGAGTCGGCCATCGGGTCAAAGGTGACGACGGATCCGAAGGAGGACTCGTCCTCCGCGGCGGGCACGACGTCGGCGCCGATCGTCACCGTGAGCGAGCCCTGGACGGTGAGGCCGGCGGCGTCGCTGATCTCATAGGGGACGGTAGTCGCCTGCCCGGTGAAGCCGGCCGCGGGGGTGAACGTGATCTGGCCGGCGTTCGGTCCGACGACGTACTCTCCTTCGCCGGGGACCGTCAGCGTCAGCCGGTCGGCGGCGAGGACGGCGCCGCCGACCGCGGGAGCGGCGAGCCGGAGGCTGCGGCGGTCGAGGGCGGTGCCGCCGTCGACGCCCGGGCGGTCGTTGCCGGTGACGTCGATGGTGACGGACGTGCCGGGAGCGGCGGTGCCGGTGTCGGCAATCGCGCGGGGGGCGACCGGTGTGACCGTGACCGTGAGCTCAGCCTCGGCGGCGGTCCCGTCGACATCCGTCACCCGGTAGCGTGCCGCGGTCGTCTGGCCGATGAACGAGGGTTCGGGCGTGAACGTCACGGTACCGTCGGATGCGACGCGGTAGAAGCCCTCGCCCGCGACCGTGAGGGTCGCGCCGGCATCGGAGACCGTGCTTCCGGGAGATCCGAGGAGCACGACGCTGCCCGCGTCGAGAGGCGTCGCGGCGTTGCCCGGCCGGTCATTGCCCAGCACCGGCACGCCGACCGCGCTGCCCTGGTCGGTGGATGCGGCATCCGCGACGGCCGTCGGCGACACCGCGGTGACCGTGACCGTTACCGTGGATGCCGAGACCTCTGCGTTCTCGTCGGCCACCTGGTAGCGGACCTGGGCGGCGCCGACGAAGCCGGGCGCGGGAGTGAAGGTGACGTCGCCCGTGTCGGTGTCCACGGTGAACGTGCCATTGGCGGTCACCAGGCTGGTCACCGGGTCACCGTCGGCGTCGAGCAGGCGGAGGGTGGTCGGGTCGAGAGCCGTTCCGCCGTCGACGCCGGGGCGGTCATTGTCGGCGGGGGCGATGGTCACGGCCACGTTCTGCTCGGTCGCAGCGGTGTCGGCGGTCGGGCGCGGAGCGACCGGGCCGACGGTCACCGTGATCGTCGCGTCATCCGTGCCGCCGTCGATGTCCGCGACGCGGTAGGTCACGGCCGTCGCGGTGCCGGTGAAGGCGGCCGCCGGCGTGAAAGTCACCGTGCCGTCGGCAGCCACGCGGTACACGCCCTCCCCCGCGACGGTCAGCGTCTCGCCGGCGTCGGAGACGACGCCGGCGGTGGAGCCCAGGAGCACCACGCCGGCCGGGTCGAGGCGCGTCGCGGCGTTGCCGGCCCGGTCGTTGTCCAGCACCGGAAGGGTCACGGCGCTCCCCTGGTCGGTGGATGCCGCGTCCGCGACAGCGACCGGCGCCACAGCGGTGACAGTCACGGTCAGGGACGAGGCGGAGACCTGGGCGTTCTCGTCGGCGACCTGGTACGGAACCGCGCTGGTGCCGACAAAGCCCTGCGCCGGGGCGAACGTCACGTCACCCGAGTCGGTGTCGACGGTGAACGTGCCGTCGGTGGTGACCACGGTCGTGACGGGGTCGCTGGTGGCGTCACGGAGGCGCACGGTGGCCGGATCGACGGCGGCTCCGCCGTCGACGCCCGGGCGATCGTTTCCGGCCGGCGAAGCAGTGACGGGGGTGTTCTGCTCGGTGGTGGCCGTGTCGGCGGTCGCACGGGGAGCGACGGGGTCGACGGTGATGGTCAGCGCGGCGTCATCCGTCGTCCCGTCGGCGTCCGCGACGCGGTAGGTCACCGGGGTGGCCGTGCCGGTGAACGACGGATCCGGCGTGAACGTGACTGTGCCGGTGGCGGCCACGCGGTACACGCCCTCACCCGAGACGGTCAGCGTTTTGCCCGCGTCCGAGACGACCGCGCCGCTGGAGCCGAGGAGCACCACGCTCGCCGGATCGAGGGGCGTGGCCGCGTTGCCCGGCTGGTCATTGCCCAGCACCGAGACGGTGCGCGCACTGCCCTGGTCCGTCGACGCGGCATCCGCTACTGCGACCGGTGCGACGGCGGCGACCGTCACGGTGAGCGTCGACTCGGCGAGCTGTCCCTCCGAGTCCGCGACCCGGTAGGTGACGGGGGTGACGGCGCCGGAGAAGCCGGCTGCCGGCGTGAATGCCACTCCCCCGGTCGACGGGTCGACGCTGAAGCTGCCGCCCGCCACAGACAGGCTCGTCACCTCGGTCGACGTGCCGGGGTCGATCAGTCGAACGGATGCGGGGACGATGACGGTCGTGACCGGGCGGCTGGGGTGCACGGTGTCGTTCGCCGCCGGGTCGAGCGTGACCGCGGTGTTCTGCCCGGTCGACGCCGTGTCGGGGTTCGCGGTCGGCGTCGGCAGTTCCACCTCGAGGGTGTAGTCCTCCGCCTCGCCGGAGTTGGCCTTGCTCGAGGCGAGGTCGATCTCACTGGCAACGAGCGCCGTGCGAAGGCGCAGGTAGGTGGGCGTGCCGGTGGAGTTCACCGTCGCGGTCGGCACCGTCCAGGAAAGCGGCGCCTTGGACGCGCTGCAGGAGGCGGTGTTCGAGCGTTCACCCGCGTCGGCGAAGTCGCCGTCCCGGTTCCAGTCGACCCATCCGGCGACGTATCCGCCCTCACAGCTGGGCGTGACGGAGTAGGTGTCGCCGGGGAGAACGACGGCACGGCCCAGGGCGGCGAGCGCGTCCTCGTCGTTCGTTGCGACCGTGGCGCCGGTGGTGTCTGCGGTGTCGTCGCCGGTTGCCGTCGTGCCGGCGGCCGCGTTGATCTCGGAATCGGTGACAGCGCCGAGGCGAACAGCGGGGGCGGACGGCGATGCGAGGCTCATCGACGAGCTGAACAGGCTCGTGGTCGCCGTTCCCGCGGGCAGGTCGCCGCCGGTCCAGGTGGTCTGCACGAGGTGGCCGGCGTCGCCGTAGCCGGCCGGCGCGTCGCCGTGGTCGGTGGAGATCATGACGCCCAGCGCGAGGGCGCTGATGCCGCCACCCTGCATCTCCACCTTGGCGGAGGAGGATGCGCCGTCGAGGAACAGCACGGTGGAGGGGCCGCCGCTCGCGCCGCAGTTGGCGTTGTTGCTGATGGTCAGCGTGTTCGAGGCATCCACTGTGGCGTTGGTGGTCGTCGAGGCCGCGCAGGCGGGCGCCTTGAAGCGGTCGATCAGGCGCCAGACCGCGCCGCCGGGCGCCTGGGCGGAGATGTACTCGCCGGTGCCGTTGAGCTGTTCGGCGTCGGCGATGACGAGTCCCTCAAGCGGGAAGGGGCTGCCGCCGGAGGACGCGGAGCAGTCGAACGGGAAGGAGACGGTGTCGGAGTTGTTGGTGGCCAGGCCGTTGACGAGGGTGTTGGCCGCGCCGGAACCGCCGACGTTGTAGAGGTCGTCGAGTCCATCGCCCGACCAGCTGGCCGAGCGATACGCGGTGAGGTGGTCGCCGGCGCTCGTGCCGGTGACCGTGCCGATGGTGCAGGTGAGCTGCACGATCTGGTCACCGAGGGTGAAGGTCTCGGTTCGGGTGGCCCCCGCGTTGTCGATGCCTGCGCCGTTGGCGCCCCACGTCATCCACTCGATCGCCCCCACGTAGCGGCCGCTGCCGCCCGTGGCCGTCTCGGCGGAGGCGCTCGCCGGCACCGCGACGAGGGCGGCGGAGGCGAGGAGCGCGGCAAGCAGCACGCGGAGCAGGGCCGGCATGCGCCGTGGGCGAGACGAACGAACAGAGGATGAGGCGAACGCCACGAATCTCTCCTGACAGCGAGTGGGTGGCCCGGGAGTGAACGCGCCGGCGCGGCAGGGGCCGGGGGTCCCTCCGATCTTGACAGTTGCGACAATCAACGGCCAGTTTCCCCGGTCCCCACTTACGGGGACATCCCTTTGGGGGGCAATCGCCGATCAGCAGGGGGAAGAACCGGTCAGGCAGCGTGCTCGAGGGCTAGCAGGGCCGCCTTCGCGTCGAGGCCGCCGATGTAGCCGCCCAGGCTGCCGTCGGTGCGGAGCACGCGGTGGCACGGCACCACGACGGGCAGCGGATTGGTCGCGCAGGCGCTGCCGACCGCCCGCACGGCGTTCGGATTCCCCACGATCCCCGCCACCTCCTTATAGGTCTGCGTGCGTCCGTACTCGATGGACGGCAGGTGCCGTTGCACCGTCTGCCGGAAACCGCTCGACAGCGCGAGGTCCAGCGGCAGGTCGAACGTCGTGCGCGCCCGGGCGAAGTATTCGTCGATCTGCCGTGCCGTCGCATCCAGCCGCCGTGGCGCGTCGAGGATACGGGGGCTCAGTCGGGCGGCGAGGGTCTCGAGCACCGCCTCGAACCCCTCCCGCTCGTACGCGACGCGCACGAGACCGCGGTCGGTGGCGGCCAGCAGCAGGCGGCCGACCGGGGTGTCCATCGTCGTGTAGGCGATGTCGAGGAGGCCTGCGCGGTCGGCGGATGCCTCGAGCCGGGCATGCAGGCGCTTCAGCTCCGCCGCGCCCGGGTCGCCGAGCCGCCCGAACAGCTCCCTTTCAAACGACTCCTCGTCCATGGCGGTCATCGTCCTTCCCCTTCCCGTGCGTCCACGCGCTCGTAGTGCGCGCGCAACTGGCGCACGCCGTCGGCCGCTGCCCGGCGGGCGGCCGCCGGCGTTCCGCCGAGGAGGCCGGCGACGACGTCATACGGCAGGCCACCCAGATAGTGGTACGCGACGCTCTGCCGCTGCTTCTCGGGCAGCGCCTTCACGGCCGCCCACAGGTCCAGGTCGCTTCCGTCGGGATGGCCGATTGCCGTCGCCTCGTCGGGCACCTCGCCGACCGGCAGCGGGCTCCGCCGCCGGGCTCGGGTCACGTCGATGGCCTTCCGGTGTGCGATCGTCACCAGCCATGCCTCGACGTTGGCCTCCTCGGCCAGTCCCGGGTATGCCCGCATCGCGGCGAGGAACGTCTCGGACCACGCGTCGTCGGCGTCGGTGTGCACGCCGAGCACCGCGCGGCAGACCCGCAGCACCAGTGCGCCGTGCACGGCCACGACCCTCTCGAACGGCTCTTTCATGTTCATCACCCGGTAGACGCGCCGGGTCACGGGAATGTGAGATCGACGATGCCGCAAGTTTCGCAGGTGCGGCCCTCGCGAGCACACCCAACGCCGCTTCTTTCCATTCAGTGGATGCCGCATCCCACTGGTTGGTATGGTCGAGCCATGACGAAAAGAGCGTTGTCGGTCGATCCGTTGTGGCCGCGGACGGGCGCCTGGCCCTCCCCGGACGAGTTCGAGCAGGATGCGCTCTTCGACGTCGCCCTCCTCGGCATCCCGACCTGGCGCACCTCGCTCTCGCACACCGGGGCCGGCGAGACACCGACGGCCGTGCGCGACGCGCTCCGTTACTACAGCGCCTTCCGCACGCCGGACCGCTCGGCCCCCGCCACCGGGAGGGCGATGGCCGACCTCCGCATCGCCGACTTCGGCGATGCGACGGAGCCCGACGGCGAGGAGGGCGAGGCTCGCGCCATCGCCCTCGTGGCGACGGCCGCCGCCCGCAGCAGCGTTGTGATCGCCCTGGGCGGAGACAACGCCCTCACGGTTCCGGCGGCCCTCGGCGCCTGGGGCGACCGCACGGCATCCGCCGGCCTCGTCACCCTCGATGCCCACCACGACATCCGCGACGGCGTGAGCAATGGCTCCCCCGTGCGGCGCCTGCACGAGGCGGGCCTCGACGGCCGGCGGATCGTGCAGATCGGCATCGGCGACTTCGTGAACTCAGCGGAGTACGCGGCCCGCGCAGCTGACATGGGCATCACCGTGGTTCACCGCGACGAGCTGCACCGCCGGCCGATGACGGATGTGATGGCGGAGGCGTTCGAGATCGCGGGCTCCGCCGGTGGCCCGATCCACGTCGACCTGGACGTCGACGTCTGCGACCGCTCGGTGGCGCCGGGCTGCCCGGCCTCCGTGCCGGGAGGCATCTCGGCCTACGAGCTCCGGCTGGCCGCGCGGGCCGCCGGCGCCTTCCCGGCGGTGGTCTCGGTCGACACGGCCGAGGTCGACGCGACGGCGGACACGGCGGACATGCGCACCGTGCGCCTCACCGCGCAGTGCGTGCTCGAAGTTCTGGCGGGCGTCGCGTCCCGCCCCTGACCCGCGCACCCTTCGCGAAACCGTAGTCGCGTTGCGTTGCGGCGGGGTGCCTCAGGCGACGCGGTCGCCGTCCTTCCAGACGCCCGCGACGAGCGGCACGCCGGGGCGGTACGCGAGGTGCACGTAGGAGTCGGCGCGCAGCCGCACGAGGTCGGCCCGCGCGCCGGCGACGATGCGGCCGACGTCGTCGCGGCGCAGGGCCGCGGCACCTCCGGCGGTCGCCGCCCAGAGTGCCTCGGCCGGCGTCATGCGCATGTCGCGCACGGCGACCGCGATGCAGAACGGCATCGACGACGTGAACGACGACCCGGGGTTGCAGTCACTCGCGATGGCGACAGTGACGCCCGCGTCGATGAGCCGTCTGGCGTCGGGATACGGCTGCCGGGTGGAGAACTCCACGCCCGGCAACAATGTGGCCACCGTCTCGCTGCCGGCCAGCGCCTGCACGTCGGCGTCGTCGAGATAGGTGCAGTGGTCGACGCTCGCCGCGTCGAGCTCGACGGCCAGCCGAACGCCGTCGCCCACGCCGAGTTGGCCGGCGTGCACGCGAACCCCCAGGCCGCGCGCTTTGCCGGCCGAAAGGATGCGCCGTGCCTCGTCGACGGTGAAGGCGCCGGTCTCGCAGAAGACGTCGATCCACCTGGCCCCGGGCGCGCAGGCGTCGAGCATTGCACCCGTCACGAGGTCGACGTACCCGCCCCGGTCGTCGGCAAACTCCTCGGGAACCACATGCGCTCCGAGGTATGTGACCTCCGATGTGAGCTGACCGGCGAGGCGAAGCAGGCGTGCCTCGTCCTCCACGGTCAGGCCGTAGCCGCTCTTGACCTCGACCGTCGTCGTGCCCTGGCCCAGCATTTCCCGCACCAACGAGCGCGCGCGGCGGAGCAGTTCCGGCTCGTCTGCGGCGCGGGTGGCCCGCACGGTACTGCGTATGCCGCCAGCTGAATACGGCCGACCCGACATGCGTGCCTCGAACTCGGCAGAGCGGTCGCCGCCGAAGACGATGTGGCTGTGGCTGTCGACGAAGCCGGGGATGACGGCCGCGCCGGCGGCATCCGTGGTCTCGTCGGCTGACGGAGCATCGGCGGCCCGGCCCACCCAGGCGATGCGCCCGTGCTCGATCAGCACGGCCGCGTCGGTGATGACCCCGAGGGCGCCGTGAGACCGGTCATCGGCCGGCTCGTTCGTGACGAGCTGGCCGATGCCGGTGATCAGGCGAGTGGTCACCTAGTGCTCCCACATGGGAACGCGAAGACCGCGTTCGCGGGCGACCTCGGCGGCGCGTTCGTAGCCGGCATCCACGTGCCGCATGACGCCGGTCCCGGGGTCGTTGGTGAGCACACGCTCGATCTTCTCAGCGGCGAGCGCCGTCCCGTCCGCCACGGTGACCTGTCCGGCGTGGATGGAACGGCCGATTCCGACGCCGCCGCCGTGGTGCAGTGACACCCAGGTGGCGCCGGAGGCCGTGTTGAGCAGCGCGTTCAGGAGCGGCCAGTCGGCGATCGCGTCGGATCCGTCGGCCATGGCCTCGGTCTCCCGGTAGGGCGAGGCCACCGAGCCGGAGTCGAGGTGGTCACGGCCGATGACGATCGGCGCGGAGACCTCGCCCGAGGCCACCATCTCGTTGAAGCGCAGCCCGGCGAGGTGGCGCTCCTTGTAGCCGAGCCAGCAGATGCGCGCCGGCAGCCCCTCGAAGTGCACCTTGTCCTGGGCGGCGGTGATCCAGCGGCGCAGGTGGTCGTCCTCCGGGAACAGCTCAAGCACGGCGCGGTCGGTGGCGGCGATGTCGGCGGGGTCGCCGGAGAGGGCGGCCCAGCGGAACGGGCCCTTGCCCTCGGCGAAGAGCGGGCGGATGTACGCGGGCACGAAGCCAGGGAACGCGAACGCCCGATCGTAGCCGCCGAGCTCCGCTTCGGCCCGGATCGAGTTGCCGTAGTCGAAGGCCTCGGCGCCGGCGTCCTGGAACTCGACCATGGCCCGCACCTGCTTGGCCATCGACGCGCGCGACTTCTCCGTGAAGCCCGCCGGGTCCGCCGCCGCGGCGGCCTTCCACTCGTGCACCGAGACGCCCTCTGGCAGGTAGCTCAGCGGGTCGTGGGCGCTGGTCTGGTCGGTCACGATGTCGATCGGCGCGTTCCGCCGGCGGAGCTCGGCGAAGACCGTGGCGGCGTTGCCGACCAGCCCGACCGAGAGGGGCCGCCGCTCGGACTTCGCGGCGATCACGCGCTCAAGTGCGTCGTCGAGGTCGTCGGTCATCTCGTCGAGGTAGCCGTGGTCAACCCGTCGCTGCAGCCGGGTCTCATCCACGTCGACGATGAGCACCACGCCTTCGTTCATCGTGACCGCCAGAGGCTGCGCGCCGCCCATGCCGCCGGCACCGCCGGTCAGGGTCAGCGTGCCCGCGAGGGTTCCGCCGAACTTCTTGGCGGCGACCGCCGCGAAGGTCTCGTAGGTTCCCTGCAGGATTCCCTGTGTTCCGATGTAGATCCACGAGCCGGCTGTCATCTGGCCGTACATCGTGAGGCCCAGCTCTTCGAGCTTGCGGAACTCCGGCCAGGTCGCCCAGTCGCCCACGAGGTTGGAGTTGGCGATGAGCACGCGCGGCGCCCATTCGTGGGTGCGGAACACGCCAACGGGCTTGCCCGACTGCACCAGCAGCGTTTCATCCGACTCGAGGCCCTCGAGGGTGCGCACGATGGCGTCGTACGCCTCCCAATTGCGGGCCGCCTTGCCTGTGCCCCCGTAGACCACCAGGTCCTCCGGGTGCTCCGCCACCTCGGGGTCGAGGTTGTTCATGAGCATCCGCAGCGGAGCCTCGGTCTGCCAGCTCTTGGCCGTGAGCCCGGTTCCTCGGGCAGCGCGAATCTGACGTGTGCCTTGCATCGTGTTCCTTTGTTCAGTGCTCATGGCATCGCGGCAAGACCGGTTCACGGCACGGGCTCGGCGGCAGCTGGGCGTCCCAATCCGCTTGAGAGTCGGGTGGACTCGCGTACGAGGAGTTCCCCGTAACGCTCGATGTCGCGAGGCTTGATCCGATAACTGGGCACCACGATACTGAGCGACGCGACGACGCGGCTCTCCGATCGGATGGGCGCGGCGATAGCGGTGACGTCGGCTTCGATTCCGCTAGCGACGACGACATAACCCGCCGTCGGAATCCTGTCGAGGAGCACCGCACCGGCTGCGGATGCGGACAGCGGAATGGTGCGGCCGACCCAGCTCGTGTGCCGCACAGAGTGCGTACCCTCGGCGATGGCGATGTACACGGCCGTCTGGTTGTGGCCAAGGACGCTGAGGTAGACCGACTCTCCGGCTTCCGAGACGAGGTCGGCCATTGCTTCCCGGCACATGACCACAAGCGCATCGCTGCTGAGCGATTGTGCGCCGAGCTGGATGATTCGGCTTCCAGGTCGATAGGTGCCGTCTTCATCCTTTCGCACGAATCCGCTCGTCTCGAGAGTGCGGAGCAAGCGGAATGCGGTACTCGCCGAAAGGTCGGTGGCACGGGCGCTGCTCGCGAGGTTGGCGCCGCCCTCGTCGCAGATGACCGCGAGAAGCGCGAGGGCCCGTTCTACGGTGCGGGTCGATGCTTCCGCCATCTGCATACTCTCCATCAAGCTCGAGTCCGAGGGGCGCATTCTTGGCCACCCTGCGTTTTCAACTAGTAAAATACACGTTTCATTGAATAGCAAGCGCCGAGACTGTCCACCGGCACTCCCGGCGCGTGTGGGCCGCGCTGGTCGACACGGATGCGCGGCTCGCCTGGCATTAATCCCGGCCGATGTCGGTGGCTCCTTGCAGACTGGAGCCACCCACAAACCCGAGGAGGCGAACACGATGATCGTCGTTGACTCATCCTGCCGGCACGACGTGCACGAGCTGTGTCACCTAGTGAGCTGCGAGTGCACCTGCCACGGCGAGAACGGCTGACGCCGCGACCCGGTCGCTGCGCTCCTGAGGCGACGGTCCTGAGGCGGTCCGCAGCGGGCCGGCCTCAGGCCAGGTCGAAGTCGAGGTAGTACGCGACGTCGGCGTCGGCGTGAACCGGTCCCCGCACAGCGGCACTCGGAGCCGACTGAACCGGCCGCTCCGGTTCTGCACCCGAGAATGTGAAGGCGTCGGCGTCGAGTCCATGCAGCTGCAGCCATTCGACGTGCTCGGCGTGGCTCGATCCGCTGGCGTGAACCGGTTGGTGCCGCGCCACGAGGTCACGCGCCATGGCCTTCGACCGCGAGGCCGCCTCGATGTCGCCCTCCGCCGCGTTGATGATCGACCCCTTCATCAGGATGTGGCACGAGAGGGTGAACTCCTCCACCCGGTCGAGTTCCGCCTCCGCGGCGAGGCGCCCCACGAGCTGGCGGATGTGCTCCAGGTGCTCGCAGCTGGCGCGACCCAGCGGATGGTCCCGTCCCATCTCGAGGAGAACGTTCACAAACGTGCAGGCCTCGTAGTCGTCTCGGTGGAACCAGTCGTCGAAGACGTCGAAGATCGCCAGGAGGCACTCCTCCGGCGTCGTACCGCGAGCGCGGGCCCCGGCCTCGACGACGCCGATGGTCCAGATGGCTTCCCGTCTCTGCAGGCACACCGCGGCCACATCGTCGCGCGATGCGAATTCTGCACTGAATTGCGCCGCGGTCACCTCCGCCTGGCGCCGGATCTCGTCCAGGGTCACATCCCGGATGCCTCGGTTCACGAACATCGGGTACGCGGCGGTGACGATGCGTTCTCGCACATCGGGCATGAGCTCCTCCTTAATCACGTCGTGCTCTTCGGGTGGGCCGATCGTGAGGCAGTGTCGCCGACGATTCGTCGGACAAGGTTGATGGCGGAGGCGAGCAGGTCGCTCACGCTTCCGGTGAAGTCCGCACTGAACCAGATGCGCGATGCGTAGCGGGTGACGCCCGTCGCGAGGGCGATGACCATGCGTGCCTCGTTCTCCAAGTCGCTCTCCGAGGCATCCGCCCGCGCACGGAGCCGGTCCATCACGATCTCGACGTACTGGTCTTCGAGGCGGCTGATCATGATGGTGCGCCGCTCGGTGAGCTCGGCGCTGCGGGAGATGAGCTTGTGGCGCGCGCGCTGCAGCTCGCGATCCGGCTGCTGATTGGCGAGCATCTCGGCGAACATGGTCATGAAGTCGCCGAGGATCTCCCCGTCGTGGCCGTTCACAAAGCGCTCGATGGCATCCTTCGACGGCAGCGACGGCGGTGTGCCCAGGATGACGCCTTCCTTCGACCCGAAGTAGTTGAAGAAGGTGCGTGGTGAGACCAGGCTGGCCTCGCAGATCATGTCGACGGTGACGTTCTCGTAGCCATGCTCCAGCGCGAGGGTGATCGCGACTTTCTCGATGGTTGCCTGTGACGCCGCCCGCTTGCGCTCGCGCAGTGACGATTCGGTCGAGACCGACGGTGCGGCGGGGGAAGAATCGGCCAAGAACGTCACTTTCCTCGTGCCGGTGCAGAACCGGACGTCACTGCAGACGGCGGATTTATGCAGTCTGTGCATGCAGTGTATAACCGCATGCGGAATTTTCGAGGGGTGTGAGAGATTCTCGCCGCCCCCTTGACATCGGTTTCATTCCGTGTTTTTCCCGTTGATCTTGCCCGGTCGCCGGCGTTCTGCAGTCGCGCCGCGGAAAGGTCTCATAAAATACCTCGTCACGTACTTTTTCCGAAGGATATGCATGGGCACCTTGATCTACGGTCCGACCGCCAAGGAGATTCGCATCGACGACCGCGTGCTGGCGCACCTGCAGGTCGTCATGATTGCAAAGCTCCGCCGCGCCGAGAGCTTTGCCTTCACCTGGGAGAAGTCCGCCGACGATGGCAGCGGTCACACCACCGTCTGGGTGCACCCCGGCATCGCCCTGGAGTTCGCGTTCCTCGGCTCGCGCCGTATCCCCCTCAACCGCGCTTGGGTGGAAGACCTCATGCGAACCGCGAACAACTCCTCAGGCCTGGAACTGGTGCCCGAGCCCGACAGCCCGGTGCGGTAGCGGAGCAATGACCGGGACGCCCGCAGCGGATGCCCCGCTCAGCGGGATTCGGGCATCACGTCGTGCATGTGGTGCTCGAGGTCGTGCAGGAAGTACCGTCCAAGCGACTCGATCGTGAACACGGCGCCGTCGCTGCGCCTGCCCTGCCGGCCCAGGTCGTCCGGCGAGACCGAGCCGAAGGCCTCCGCAGCGGACTCGGCGGCGTCCGCCAACTCGTCGGCCACCGCACCCGGGTCCTGCTCGTTGTACCGCTCGGCCTCCGCGGTCGCGTCCTGGTCCCAATTCGGGAACGGCGGGTCGTCTTCATCGAGGATGAGGTCGAGCCGGGTGGTGAAGACGCCGAGCACGTCGCGCACGTGCGCGGCGTATTCGAGCGGCGACCAGGTGTGCTCGTCGGGCCGCACCGTGACGTCGGCACGCCGGAGCACGGGCTGCCACGCGGCCGCGATCTCGAGGATGCGGGTGGGGATGTCGTCGAATCGCACCGAGGCGGCGTCGAAACCGCATTCCGGGCAGGGGCGCGCCAGCACCCAGGTCCAGTCCTTGCGGTCGGGAATGATGGCCATGCTCACAGCCTAGGGCCGCGCCGCCCGGTTCAGCCGGGGGATCTACGGCAGCGCCGGCGGCACCGTCACTTGGCGGGAGCCGGAGTCGCCGGCTTCTGGCACACCGCTTCCTTCTGCATGGCCTGCACCATCTGGCTTTCGGACCACGGCACTTCGATCAGCGGCGCGGATTCGCCCTTCGTGGCGGGCAGCTTGGAGGCGATGGAGGCGAGCCGCTGCGCGAGGTGCTGGGCGAGTGCGGCGCCCGAGCTGGAGTTGTTGAGCATGACCACCACGGTGAGGCCGCTCACCGGGTCGGACAACATGGCGGAGCTGAACCCGGGGATCGCACCCGACTCTCCCCGGAACGGCCCGATCTGCGCGGCGCCGAGACCATAGCCGAGCCAGGATGGCGCGTTCTTGCCCATGGACACCGTCGCCCACTGCTTCTTCTTCGTCTCGGGAGTCAGCAGCGTGCCTCCGGCGAGCGCCTCCGACCAGGTCTTCATGTCGGCGAGGGTGGAGATGACTCCCCCGGAGACGCCGGCCATTGAGGGGGACAGTTCCGTGACGTCCTCGACCGTGCCGCAGATGAGCGTGCCGTTCGGCTGGCGTGCCGTGGCGTAGCCGTGCGGGTGCGACCCGCGAATCTCCAGCTGGGCAGCGCCGGGGTAGGTTGTCGCGTCGAGGTGCAGCGGGTCGATGATGTACTTCTGGTACAGCGTCGGCCAGTCGCTGTGCGTGGCCGACTCGAGCGCCATGCCCAGCAACACGTATCCGCTGTTGGAGTCATGCCAGGCACTGCCCGGTGCGCCCACCCGGTCACTGGCAAGGGCGCTGGAGACGAGCTCGAGCGGCGGCCACTGCCGGGTGGGGTTGTTCACGAACTGCGCGGCGAGTTCCGGCCGGTAATCGGCGAGGCCGGAGGTGCCCTGGCACAGCTGACCCAGGGTCATGCCGTCGACACCGGGGGTGCGCTCGAGGTAGTCGGCGACGTGGTCGGTGAGTTTCACTGTGCCCTCGTCGACGAGCCGGAGCAGCACGGTGCAGGTCATCGACCGCGTGTTGGCGCCGATCCGGAAGCGCATGCCGGTGCCCATGGGCTCGGGGCCCTTCGTCGTCGTCATACCGTCGGCGACGACCCAGCGACCGGCCCAGGGCGCCCACACCCCGGCGATGGCACCGGATGCGCCGGCGAGCTTCATGGCGTCGGTCAGCGCGGCGTCGAGCCGGTCGGATGCCGCGCTGCTCAGCGTCGACCCCGCGACGGCGCCGTTCGTCGACGCGCCCGCCGACCCCGTGCAGGCCGTGAGAAGCAGGGAGAGCGAGGCGAGCACGGCGGTGAGGACGACGGATGGCCGGCGCTTCGCGCGGCGCCCGGATCCGGGCACGGCGTCGCCGTGCAGCGCTGGTGCCGGTACATCCCCCATATGAGGGAGCTTACCCGCGCTTCGGCCGCTGGGGCCCGGTCGGCCAGCTGTTATGAAATCGTGAGAATCACGGGGCGGTCACGGCTCCGGAAGGATATGCCGCTCCACGAATTCGTTCACGAAGGTGCGCTGCGGGTCGAGCCGCCCGGCGAGCGCGCGGAAGTCCGCCGCCTTGGGGTAGCGGCCCGCCAGGTCGCCGGCCGCGAACAGTTTGCCCCAGTGCGGGCGGGGCGAGAATGGTGCCAGCGCCGCCTCGAGGTCGGGCAGCAGTGCCTCCACCTCGGGCTGTCGTGGGTGCCACGTGAAGTGGAGGCACACGGCATCCCTTTCGTGACTGGGGCTCAGCCAGAGGTCGTCGGCTGCCACGGTGCGCACCTCGGTGACGAACAGCAGCGGCGCGATGCGGTCGGCCAGCGTGCGCACGGCCTCCAGCGCGGCCACGGCGTGCTGCCGCGGCACAAGGTATTCGCTCTGCAGCTCCTCACCGTTGGACGGCGTGAATTCGAGCCGGAAGTGCGGCAGGCGGTCGAGCCAGCGCCCCGGCACCCCGAGCTGTGGCGTGCAGGTGACGGCAGAGCTGCCGGGCAGCGGATGCCGCGCCTCGGTCGCGCGCATGGCGCCGGCGAGCTCCGCGGGCAGCGGGGCATCCCGATCGGGGCGCCGCTTCACCCACACCTGCTCGATCACCCCGGGTTCCTGCCACGTGGTGAACAGGCTCACGCTGTACGCCGAGCCCATGATCTCGTCGAAGCCGGCGGCAAGCGACTCCCAGGGCAGGCGCTCGAAGACGGTCTGTTCGATGCCGAAGCTCGGCTCGATGGCAAGCGTGAACCGCGTCACGATGCCGAGCGCGCCGAGGTGCACCACCGCCCCGGCGAAGTCGGGGTGGTCGCGGTCGAGGGCGAGCAGGTCGCCGTTGGCGAGCACCAGGTCCAGCGCCGTGACTGCCGTCGAGAGGTTGCCGGTGCGCACCCCCGATCCGTGCGTCGCCGTGGCCGTGGCGCCGCCGACGGAGATGTGCGGCAGCGACGCGAGCGTCGCGAGCGCGAACCCCGCCCGCTCCAGCACGCCGGCGAGTTCGCCGTAGCGCATGCCCGCGGCCACGCTGACCGTCTGCGCGTCGCGGTCGATCACCGGTTCGTCGACGATGGCGGCGGTGGAGACCAGGGTGTGCTCGGTGTCTGCGATGCGATTGAACGAGTGCCGGGTGCCGAGCGCCCGCACCTTCCCGCTGGAGGCCACCAGGCGCCGCAACTCGTCGACGCTCTGCGGGGAGTGCAACTCGGCCGCCGCGTAGGCGAGGTTGCCCGACCAGTTGGTGCCGGCATCCGTTGTCATCGCGGCGCACCCGCCGTCACGGCGTCACCGGCGACGACGTCTCGAGTGCCGCCGCGGGCCGGGCGGCGCTCGACATGAACCGGCGCACGTTCGGGTCGACGATGATGTCGTTCGGCCGCAGCGGCCGGGCCAGGTACAGGCCCTCCAACGTCGTCAGCCGGCTGAGGGCGACGTAGGTCTGGCCGGGGCTGAACACGCGTGAGCCCAGGTCGACGATGGCGCGCTCGTAGGTGGCGCCCTGCGACTTGTGGATCGTCACCGCCCACGCCAGCCGCAGCGGGAACTGCGTGAACTCCGCGACAACGTCCTTGCTGAGCTTCTTCGTCACCGGGTCGTAGTTGTACTTGTACTTCTCCCACACCGCCGGCTCGACCTCGTGCACGTCGCCGTCGATGTCGACGTACACATTGGCGTCGATGCGCGTGACCGTGCCGATGCTGCCGTTCACCCAGCGCGGGCCGCCGCCCTCGTGCGCCGAATCGTTGCGCAGGAACATCACCTGCGCCCCAACCTTCAGCTCCAGCGAGGCATCGGCGGGGTACGTGCGCCCGCCGAAGTCGCCGGTGACCTCCGCCTTCGCGGTCAGGGTGCGCCCCGACAGGCGTTTCAAAGCGGATGCGTTGATGCGGTTCACGGCGTCGTTGCGGGTGGCGAGGGTGATGGTGCCGTCTGTCGGGGCGGGGCGGGCGCCGGTGGCATTCAGCACCCCCGCCATCTCTGCGGTGACCTGGCCGTGCCGCACCGCGTTCAGGATGTGCTTGAAGTCGGCGTCGTGCTGGCGGTGGATCTCGCGCAGCTCGAAGATGCGCAGGTCGGCTTCCTGCCAGACCTTCGCGTCGAAGAACCACAGCGAGCGGTAGGTGTCGGCGAAGTAGGCGCGCTCGTCGCCATCGCCGGGTACCGGCGCGAGCTGGTACGGGTCGCCGAACAGCACGATCTGCACCCCGCCGAAGGTGTCGTGCGGGCGCGCGCGGGCCTGCCGGAGGCTGCGGTCGATGGCATCCATCAGGTCGGCGTTGACCATCGACACCTCGTCGATGACGAGGGTGTCGATGGTGTTGAGGAGTTTGCGCGTCTGGTCGTTCTGCTCGATCGTGTGGTCGGCGATGAGCCCGATCGGGAGTCGGAACAGGGAGTGGATCGTCTGGCCGCCGACGTTGAGTGCTGCCACGCCGGTGGGTGCCGCGATGACGATCTGCTTACTGGTGTTCCACGAGAGGTGGTTCAGCAGCGTCGACTTACCGGTTCCCGCCCGCCCCGTGACGAACACATTCTGCCGCGTGTTCTCGATCGCCTGGTACACCTCGGCCTGCTCGGGAGAGAGTGGGATGGGGGACACGGGGCGCACTTTCGACGGGGATATCCCACTGTAGCCGCCGGGGTCGTCGGTGGAGCGGTTATCCACCGACTTCGAGTGGCGGCGCGGCGACCATAGGATGTTGTGATGGCCGAGGGAACCAGCGCGCGAAAGCCGCCCCTGCTCCGCGCCATCCTCCCGTTCGTCCTGGTCGGCGTGCTCCTCGTCGTCGCCTTGTTCTCGGCCATCGGCGCGCTCAACCAGAACGTGTACAGCGCCGCGGGCTTCGTGCGGCAGTACCTCGATGCGATCGCACGGCACGATGCGGCCGGCGCTCTCGCGATCGACGGGGTGCTGGACGGCGCGCCGACCATGACCGGCGGCAAGGATTACCCGCACACACTGCTGCGGTCATCCGTTCTCGGCTCGCTCACCGGCATCGCCCTTGCCGACGAGACGGTGACCGGCGACGGGACGCACACGGTCACGTACAACTTCCGCCTCGACGGCAAAGAGAGCACCATGACCTTCACGGTGGAGGACGCGGGCCGGTACGCCGCGGTCTTCAACCGCTGGCGGTTCGCCGTCAGCCCGCTGGCGGTGCTGCAGGTGTCGGTGCTGCACGGCTCGACGTTCACGGTGAACGGGCTGACGCTCGACACCCGCGCCCACGAACCGGCGGAGCGGGCGGAGGAATTCTCGCACCAGGCGTCGTACCTGGTGTTCGCTCCCACCGCGTATGCCGTCTCCCACACCTCTCCCCTGCTCCAGGCGTCGCCGAACAAGGTGCCGGTCGTCGTGCCCGGCACAACGGCCGTCACGGTGGACGTGCAGCCGAACAAGTCGTTCGTGCAGCAGGTGCAGAACGAGCTCAACGGGTTCCTTGACGACTGCGCCAAGCAGACCGTGCTGAAGCCCACGAACTGCCCGTTCGGGATCGATATCGACGACCGGGTATTGAACGACCCGAAATGGTCCATCGCGAAGTATCCGCCCGTCACCCTGAGGGCGGGCGACGGAACCTTCGACATGCCGGACACCGAGGGACTCGCCCGCATCGTCGTGGACGTGCAGTCCCTGTTCGACGGGGAGGTGTCGACCCGCGACGAGAACGTGGAGTTCGCCGTGGGTCTCAGCGTGATCATCAACACCGACGGGTCGCTGCGCATCCAGCTTCACTAGCTTCGAGGTGCCGCCCGCGCCCTGCACGAGATGTCTCGCTACCCGTGCGTCAGGGGTCGCACATCGACGTTCGTGGCGCCTGGGAAGGTCTGATCGCGGCCCCTCACGGGTGATGGAGTCGGTCCGACGTACCGGCAGAGCGCTAGGAGCGGTCGTGGGCGGCGAGCCGGGCCAGGCGCGCGTTGTAGTCGGCGAGCTCGGCCTCCCCGGTGCGGTCCGCGTTGCGGTCGCGCCGCCGGGTCTCCTTCTCATCGCTCCGGCTCCACTGCACGGCCACGACGATCGCCAGGGCGATCGTCGGGATCTCCCCGACGCTCCAGGCGATGCCGCCGGCCACCTGCTGGTCGGCGAGGGCGTCGGTTCCCCAGCCCATCGCCCCGTACCAGTCGGCGAGGAACAGCCCCGTGGCGGTCATGATGGCGACGCCGAAGAACGCGTGGAACGCCATGGTTCCGAGCAGCAGCACCAGCCGGAACGGGTAGGGCAGCCGGAACGGGACGGGGTCGATGCCGATCAGGGACTGCACGAACAGGTAGCCCGTGACGAGGAAGTGCACCGTCATCCACTCGTGCCCGATGTGGTCGGTGGTCGCCCAGCTGAACAGCGGCGAGTAGTAGAAGACCCAGAGCGAGCCCACGAACAACCCGGCAGCCACGAACGGGTTCGCCAGGATGCCGGCGGGCTTGGAGTGCACGGCGAGGAGGATCCACTCCCGGGCGCCACGGCTGCCGTCCTTGCGCTTGCGTATGGCGCGCGCGGCCAGGGTGACCGGCGCACCGGGAACGAGCAGCACGGGGACCAGCATCGTCAGCGCCATGTGCATGAGCATGTGGGCCGAGAACAGGTACTGCTCGTAGACGATCACGCCGCCGCTGGTGATGTAGAACAGGGCGAGCATCCCGGCGATCCAGAGCACCGTGCGGTACACCGGCCAGCGGTCGCCCCGGCGGTGCAGCCGCCACACGCCGGCCAGGTAGAAGAAGATGCCGAACGCGCAGAACAGCACCCAGGCGATGTCGAAGTTCCACTCGGTGAAGTACCGGGCGAAGGTGAGGGGCGGCGGCAGCGGCTCGCCGGTGAGGATCTGGGCGGGCGTAGCGGCGGGGATGCTGCTTCCCACGACTTCCGTCACGGGCGGCGCGGTGCGGGCCAGCGCGGCGGCGACCCCGGAGGCGATGCCCATGAAGCCGAGCTCGGCCACGACCAGCCACCAGAAGGAGGCCGTCGCCGGTCGCTTGCTCCGCTGCATCCGCTCGATGAACACGCCGCGCTGCAGGGCGCCGAAGCAGCCCAGGACGATGAGCGCCGCCACTTTGACCAGCACGAGGATGCCGTAGGGCGTGAGGAGCTTGTCGAGCGTGCCGATGCGGAGCTCCGCGCTCACGTAGCCCGAGACCGCGACGACGACGAAGCAGACCAGGGCGAGCGTCGAGTACCGGCCGAGCACGTGCACGATGCGGCCGGCGCCGAGTTGCTTCCGCAGCAGGATGATGGTGAGCAGTCCGCCCAGCCAGACGGCCGCGAACACGAGGTGCAGGCCGAGGGCCGTGATGGCCTCGTTGTGGCCTTCGGCACCGGCGGCGTGGCCCTGCAGCGCCATGGGAACGAGCGCGAGCACGGCGAGGGCGGTTACGAAGACGATGGCGGTCTGATTGCGCACCGCGAAGCACAGAACCGTCACAGCCGCACCGACGAGCGTGATGCCGAGCCACGCCTGGCCGACGGCGATCTGGGAGAAGAACTGCCCGAACGTCGAATTGAAGCTCTCATCAAGGCTGATCGGCACGTTCGTCACCTGCAGGAAGGTGAAGAAACCGGTCATGGCGCTCGCGACCGTGAAGACGGCAGCGGATGCGGCCGCCACGTCGAGCGCGGCGCCGAACTCTGCCTCGCGGGGGCTCAGCGCGAAGCAGCTGAGCACGAGGGCGCCGATGGTGCCGGCCGCGCCGAGGTTCACCAGCAGCTTGGCGATCGGGAGTCCCCACCGCACCACGGCTCCCGGGTCGGCGAGGAGCTGCGGCGCGGCAGCGCCGCCGTAGGCGAGGCCGGCGATCGCGGCCAGCACGGCGACCAGGAGGAGCACGGCCGGACCGGCTACACGCACGATTCGAGGCACCTATCCAGCCTAACCGCACAGAAACCGGCTGCCGACCGTACGCAAACGGGGGTGCCGACTGAGTCGGCACCCCCGTTGTGAACGCGAAGACTACTTGGCGGCGGCCTTGAGCTTGCTGCCGGCGGTCAGCTTGACGCGGTGGCCAGCGGCGATCTGGATCTCTTCGCCGGTCTGCGGGTTGCGGCCGGTGCGCGCGGAGGTCTCCGTGCGCTCGACGCCGAGCCAGCCCGGGATGGTCACCTTGCCGCCGTTGGCGACGGTGTCGGCCAGCGTCTTGAAGAATGCGTTCAAGACACCGTCGACCGCGCCCTGGCTCTGGCCGGAGTCGGCGGCGATCTTGGCGACGAGCTCGGTCTTGTTCAGCGAATTTTCAGCCATTGAGTGTCCTCCTCGGACCTTGGTCTGTAGAAACAGTTTCATTCAGGGACGGGCAACTCTCGTGAGCTGGACCGCTGGTCGGTACGACCGCGTTGAATCTAGCAGAAATCCGCGGAATTCCGCGTATTCTCGCCGATTTTCGGGCCAGGTTGGCAGCCCGAAGGCCCGCCCCGTCGTCCCGAGTCGCGGACAACGCACCCTCCCGCGCGCTCGGAAGGCGCAAAGAGCCCTACTCACCAGATGCCGCGATCCCTCACCCGTACGATCCCCACCGCATCCGCCCTTAACCGAGAAAGGGACGAAGACCCGGAGGTCGTCGTCCCTTTCCGGCTGCTGGACTTACCAGCTGGACTTGGTGATGCCCGGCAGTTCGCCGTCGTGCGCCATCTCGCGGAAGCGCACACGGGAGATGCCGAAACGGCTCAGGTAACCGCGGGGGCGGCCATCGATCGCGTCGCGACCGCGCACACGCACGGGGGACGCGTTGCGGGGAAGCTTCTGCAGGCCCACGCGAGCCGCCTCACGCGACTCGTCGGTGCCGTTCGGGTCGACCAGGGCCTTCTTCAGCTCAAGGCGCTTCGCGGCGTAGCGCTCCACGATGACCTTGCGCTGCTCATTGCGGGCAATCTTGCTCTTCTTCGCCATTGTTAGCGCTCCTCGCGGAAGTCAACGTGCTTGCGCACTACGGGGTCGTACTTCTTGAGCACGAGACGGTCGGGGTTATTGCGACGGTTCTTGCGGGTCACGTAGGTGTACCCGGTGCCAGCCGTCGAACGAAGCTTGATGATCGGACGAACGTCCTGCTGCTTTGCCATTAGATCTTCTCCCCACGTGCGAGCAGGTCCTTGACGACCGACTCGATGCCACGGGCGTCAATGACCTTGATGCCCTTTGCCGACAGAGTCAGCGTGACGTTACGGCGAAGCGACGGCACGTAGTACGTCTTCTTCTGCACGTTCGGGTCGAAGCGACGCTTGGTGCGCCGGTGCGAGTGTGAGATGTTGTGTCCGAAGCCGGGAACTGCTCCGGTCACCTGGCAGGTTGCTGCCATGGTTTCCTCCAATACCGAAGGGCGAGTGCCCTTCCCAAGATCCCTTGTCGGCAGACTGGCGCCGTGACCTGGAACGGGTCCTAGGACCAGAATCAGGGAGAGAACGGCGGGTAGTCCGCAATGCACGCACGGATATGCGCAGCAGCGTCTAACGTTACGCGATCAGGAGGGTTCGCGCAACGTCGCCGCCGCAGCCGTGCAGGCGGCGCACAGGCCGAAGACGTCGACCACGTGCGCGGCTTGGGTGAACCCGTTCTCGGCGGCGACGGAGCGCGCCCAGGTCTCCACGGCATCCGCTTCGATTTCGACGGTCAGCCCGCAGTTGCGGCAGATGAGGTGATGGTGGTGGTCGGCGGTGCTGCAGGCGCGGTAGAGGCTCTCGCCCTCGGGCGATTGCAGCGAGTCCGCGTCGCCCTCCTGCGCGAGGTCGGCGAGGGCGCGGTACACGGTGGCCAGGCCGATCGGCGAGCCGCTGGCGTGCAGCGCGCCGTGCAGGCCCTGCGCGCTGACGAAGCCGCCGGCGTCGTCGAGGGCCGCGCGCACGGCCTCGCGCTGCCAGGTGTTGCGCTTCATGCCTTCCACCGTAACTGCAGGCCACGACGGATGCCGAGGGCGGCCAGGAAGAACGCGGCGGCTGTCAGCGAGATGGCCGGCCCTGCCGCGACCCCGGCGGCCCGGGACAGCACAACGCCCACGACCCCGCAGGTGGCACCGACGACCGGGGCGATGAGGAACACCTGCCGGGTTGTGGCGGCCAGCAGCCGCGCGGCGGCCGCCGGCGCGGCGATGAGTGCGATGGCGAGGATGGCGCCGACCGCGGGCATCGCCGTCACGACGGTGGCGGTGATGAGGGCGAGGGTCAGCAATTCGATCGGCCATTCCCGGTAGCCGGCGGCCCGGAAGCCCTCCCGGTCGAACGTGGAGAAAAGGATCTCCTTGCCGAGGAACACGATGACCAGGGCTGCGACGACGAGTACGCCGCCGGCCAGCGCGATGTCGCCGATGGACACGGTCAGGATCGACCCCACCAGGAACGACTCCACGTGCACCGGGAGCGACGGGTTCAGCGACTGGAGGAGCACGCCGAGTGCGAAGCCCGCGGTGAGCACGATACCGGCGGCCACCTGGCTGCCCTGTCGGCGCACCCGCTGGATGAGGGTCATCACCGCGACGATGACCACGCTCGCCACGGCGGCGCCGAGCGGGATGCTCACCCCCAGCATGGCGGCCGCGACGGCGCCGGGGAATGTCGCGTGGGTGAGCGCCTGGGCGAAGAAGGTGCGCCGGCGCAGCACGACGAGCGAGCCCACCAGTCCGCTCAGGGCGCCGATCACGACTGCGGCGAGCAGCGCCCTCTCGAAGTAGCCCATCAGCGCCCCTCCCCCGCGCGGAGGCTTGAGTCACGGATCACCCGGTAGCCGAGGGCCAGCAGGTAGCCCGCGACGAGCAGCAACACGACGGTCGCGCCGCTGGGCAGATCCACCCCGCCGTCGACGGATGCCGCGTACCCGGTCGCGAGTCCCAGCCACGCGCCGAGCATGGCGAACCCCGCGGCGATGAGGAACAGCGCCCTCAGGCGCACGGTAATGAGGCGCGCCACGGCCGCCGGAACGATGAGCACGCCGAGCACGAGCAGGTTGCCTACGGCACTGGATGCCGCGACGACCACCAGCGCGATCGCGATGTTCAACAGCAGGTCGAGCGTGAACACGCGGTAGCCCGCAGCGTCGGCGCCGGACCGGTCGAACGCCCGGAACACCTGTTCCTTGAGTGTGACGGCGACCAGCAGCAGTGCGATGCCGCACGCGATGACGGTCTGCACCACCTCGGCGTCCGTCACCGTCAGCAACCGGCCGAAGAGCAGCTGCTCGAGCTGTCCCGCGTAATCGCTCTGCCGGGAGACGACGATGACGCCCACGCTGAACGTGGCCGTGAGCACGATCGCGATGGCGGCATCCGCTGGAACGCGCGTGCGCACCAGAAGGGTGAGCACGGTCGCGGCGATCACCGCCGCGATCATCGCCCCGATGAAGAGCCCCTCCCGACCGCCCCAGACGAAGCCGATCGCTATACCCGGGAAGACGGAGTGGGTGAGCCCGTCGGAGATGAATTCCAATCCGCGCATATTCACGATGACCCCGACGACGCCGGCGACGAGGCTGAGCACGACGAGCACGATGAGCGCGCGGGCCATGAACGGGAGGGTGAACGCGCCGACGAGCGCGTCACCGATGACATCGAGCGGTCCCATGTCAGTGGCCGGTGTGCCCGGGGACGACGATGGTGTGCTCGTCCATCTCGACGCCCACCTCGCTGAACGCGCGTTGCACGTTCGGGAGGGTGAGCACCTCTTCGCGCGGCCCGAAGGCGACCTGGCCGCCGTTCAGCAGCAGCACCCCGTCGCACACCGCCCGCGCCAGGTCGAGGTCGTGGGTGGAGACCAGCACGGCGACGCCGTCGGCCTTCAGCTGGTTCAGGGTGGTGATCAACGCATCGCGGTTCTTCTGGTCGAGCCCGTTGAAGGGCTCGTCGAGCAGCAGCAGGCGCGGCCCGGCGGCGAGGGCGCGGGCCAGGAGTCCGCGCTGCTGCTGGCCGCCGGACAGGTCGCCGAACCGGGTCTTCGCCCGGTGCGCGAGCCCGACAGCCCGCAGCGCCTCGTGCACGGCCGTCTTGTCGCGGCGCCCCGGCAGGCGCAGCCAGCCGATGGACCGGTAGCGGCCCATCATGACCACCTGCTCGAGCGTGACGGGGAAGTGCGGGTCGAGCTCGTCGGCCTGCGGCACGTAACCGATAACGCCGGCCGGCGCGGGTGACTCCCCCAGCACCTCCACGCCGCCCGCCGTTCGAGGGATGAGCCCGAGAACGCCCTTCAGCAGGGTGGACTTCCCGGAGCCGTTCGGACCGATGAGGGCGATCGCCTCGCCGGCGCGCACGTCGAAGTCGATGCCGGCAAGCGCGACGGTCTGCCCGTAAGCGAACGCCGCGCCGCGCACCGACAGCACGAGGGCCGCATCACGGCGCCGTTTCGTCGCCAGCTCGGAGGGAGAGGTGGGGTGGGTCATCCGAGATCACCGAGCCTGTCTGGGAGGGGAAGGGGCGTGGCGCCCCACGAGGTCGTGATCCGCCGCACGTTGTGCACCTGGGCAGCGATGTAGGTGGCGCCGGCGCTGCCCGCCGGTCCGAGCGAGTCCACGTAGAGCGCGTCGGCACCCGAGTAGACGGCGACGTGCGCCTCCTCGGAGATGGTCTTCGCGGCCTTCGGATTGACGGATGCCTCGGAGAAGACCGCGTTCGCCCCAGTCTTCTTGATGGCGGCGACGAGGCGATCGATCTCGGCCGCACTCGGTTCGGCATTGTCATCGAAGCTCGGGATCACGGAGCCCACGTAGGTGATGCCGTAGGCAGCTGTGAAGTATCCCAAGGCATCGTGGTTGCTCACCAGCAGCCGCTCGTCGCGCGGCACCTGGGCGACGTCGGCGCGGATCCACTCGTCGAGGGCGCGGAGGTCGGCCTCGTACCGGGCAGCGTTGGCGTGGAAGACATCCGCCTTGCCCGGGTCGGCGGCCGCGAGGCCCGCGGCGATGTTTTCGACCATGACCACGGCGTTCGCCACGTCGGTCCAGACGTGGGGGTTGCCGTGCTCCTCGCCGTGCTCGGGGTCCCCCGTCTCGTCGGCGTGCATCACCTTTATGCCCGTTGAGGAATGTATGGTGCGGCCGCTGAATCCCGAGGCGGTGACGGAGTCGTCGAGCCATTCCTCGAGACCGACTCCGTTCTCGACGAGCACGTCTGCTCGGGCAAGCGCAGTGAGGTCGGCCGCCGAGGGATCGTAGCTGTGCGCGCTCTGGTTGGGCTGGATGAGCTGTCTCACCTGCACGCCGGCGGCGTCGCCGACCACGTGTCGGGTGAAGTCCGCGACCTGTGTGGTGGTGGCGACCACCTGCAGGTCGTCCTCGCCCGCGCTGGCGGACGGTTCGAGGGAGCAGCCGGCCAACCCCAGCGACAGCACGGCTGCGACAGCAACGACCGCCGGCATCCGTGAACTCACGCTGCGACGCTACGCCTATTGATAATGATTGTCAAAACCACCAGGGGCCCGTCGCTGCAAATCGGGGCTGCGCGGACTGAACGCCGCTGCGCGGGCTGAATTCAACCCGCGCAGCGGCGTTCGACTAGCGCACGCGGTAACCCCTAGGAACTGAGCTCCCCCAGGAGCGTCTCGGCCGCGTGGGCGAGCGCGGCATGCGCCGCGTCGCTCACGTGGTCGGGCTTCTTGTGCTGGTCGAGGAAGCGCAGGAACTTCTGCACCGCCTTTTCGGCGGACGCGGACCTGCCGTCTTCGACGGCGCGCGCCGCCTGGTCGGCCGCCGCCGTCAACTGCTTCCCGACCGGGCCGCTGACCTCGCCGGAGTCGACGAATCCGGCCAGCGTGCGCCCGAGCGCCGCCGCACTCCCCGGCAACCAGCGCTGGATCATCGGCACGTCGCGGAAGTCCATGTCGGATGCGAGGTAGAAGCTCGTGTACGCCGGCTGGTTGTACGCCGTGTTCTGGCGCGCGATCTCGGCACGGTACTGCGGGTCGTGCATAAGCGTGTGCAGCTTGTGCGTCGTCACCTCCGTGCTGAGGTAGATGCGAATGGCGCTGCTGTCCTCGGTGCGCACCAGCAACTCCTCGCGCCAGTCGCCGAACACGTCGGCGACGAGGCTCGGGTTACCCTTCGTGTCGTTGTTGGCACGCGTTCCCTCGGCCGTGAGCAGCCGGCCCCGCTGCCAGTCGTCGATCGTCGGCGTCTGGTCGCGGGATCCGTTCACGATCTGGGTAGTCATGTCGGCCGCCCACTTGATGCTCGCGTTCGTACCGGGGGCGCGATCGCCGAGCTTCTCCCCCGCGGCCGACCACAGCCCGATCGCCCAGGTCTCGAGACCCGGCACGGACGGGTCGACGTCGCCGATCATGCCGCGGCCGGTGTCGCGGCCCGAGTATGCGCCGTAGAGCACCTCGCCGGTCTTCGCGTCACGCAGGGCGTACCCATACGGCGCGTACGCGGCGCCCTCGTGCACGGTGAAGATCTCGAGGCCCGGACGGTTCGGGTCGATGTCGGTGACGTGCATGGCGTCGCCGTGCCCGAGCCGCGCCTCGGCTCCCGGATCGGCGCTCTGGGCGGGCAGCGTGTCGGTGGAGCTGTACAGCAGGGAGCCGTCGTCGTCGAGCGTGGCGGACCCGTACACGATCTCCTGCTTGCCGTCACCGTCGACATCCGCTGCGCTCAGCGAGTGGAAGCCCTGCGTGGTGATGCTGCCGTACACCGGATCGGTGCCGTCGCGCCCGTGCGGGGAGTCGTTGAACGGGTTCGTCATGGGCGTCCAGCCGCTGTCCACCTTCCACCGCGTGCTGAGGTGGCTGCCGTCCCAGTCGTAGGTGACGACGTTGGTTCGGGTGTAGTAGCCACGGGCGAAGACAGCCGACGGATGCGTGCCGTCGAGGTAGGCGACGCCCGCGAGGAAGCGGTCGACGCGGTTGCCCGGTTCGATCCTCGACATCGCGTAGTCACCCCAGCGCAGCCCGTCATCGGTGCGTCCCGGCTGGTACGGGATCGTCTCCAGCTCGGCGCCGGTGGCCCCGTCGAAGACGGAGAGGTACTCCGGGCCGTCGACGATGAAGCCCTCGAACTGGCGCAGCTTGTTGCGGGAGCTGCGGTTCGGCGCGTAGGTGTCCATGAAGTAGTCGGCCAGCGATTCGGCATCCGCGGTGGAGAGCGGGTAGTCGTAGCGCTTGTCGATGCCGAAGGCCTCCTCGAGCGTCGCCGGCCACTGGCCGGAGGCGACCTCGGGGTTGTCCTGCCAGGTCTGGAACATCCGGACGATGTGCTGGTAGTAGTCAGCACTGCTCATGCGGTAGTCGTCGGCGTTGCTGTAGCCGGCCTCGATGTCGGCCTTCGGCATGGTGATGTAGTGCTCGCCGGTGACGTTGCCGTCGGCGTCATACGAGGTGGTCTTGGTGCCCGGCGCGGTCTTGAACATCATCTCCGAGCGGCCGTCGCCGTCGAAGTCGTAGGAGAGGAACTGCGTGTAGTGCGCCCCCGAGCGGATGTTGACGCCCAGGTCGATGCGATTCAGCAGGCGCCCCTCGGCGGTGTACGTGTCGATGTAGGTGTTTCCCGTGTAGCCGACCTGGGAAACGTCCTTCGCGTTGGACGGGTACCACTTGACGATGTACTCGTACCGCCCGTCGCCGTCGACATCGCCGAGGCTCATGTCGTTGGCGGAATATGTGTAGCGCTCCCCCGCCGGGGTGACGCCGTCGGCGGGTTTCTGAAGGGCGAGCTCGGTGTAGCCCTGCGCCCAGGGCGCGACGGACTCGCTCCGGTCGACCTCGGTGCCGTCGATGATGGCGGCAACCGAATAGCGAGCCCCGGTGCTGCCGTCGGCATCGAGGAAGTTGGTGCTGTCGGTGACCTGGGCGATTCGCTCACCGTCGCGATAGACGGCGAAGTCGGTGCCGGTGAGGCCCGTCTCCGACGCGCCGGTCGCCTCGGTGCCGAGGAGCCGCCAGCTGAGGAACACTCCTTCCGACGTGGCCGCTGCGACGAGACCCCGGTCCAGGTACTCGAGCTGCACGCCGGCCGGCGCGCCGTCCCTGGCCGTCCCGGCCGTGCCTGCCGCCTGGCCCGCATGCGATGCGGAGGCGAAAGCCGGCCCTCCGGATGCGGTCGCCGGGGCGACCACGCTGCCCAGCGCGAGTGCCGCGCCGACCGGCAACGCCACCAGGGCGCATACCGTGGTTTTCTTACTGCGAATCATCATTGAATCCTTTCAGGAAAGCGCATTCCTGCAAAGGTAACGATCGGTCTACCCCCACGTCAAGGGTAGAACGAGTGTCGAGCGACCCTCAGCATCCGCCCGTCGCCGCGGCCGGCGGGGGAGAGCGGCCCGCCTACTCGAGCAGGAGCGCGGGCTCCTCGATGATGCTCGCGACATCGGCGAGGAACCGGCTCGCCACATCGCCGTCGACCACCCGGTGGTCGAAGCTCGCGCCGATCGTCGTCACGTACCGGGCCCGAACCTCGCCGTCGACGACCCACGGCTTCTGCTTGATCGTGCCGAGCGCGACGATGCCCGCCTCACCGGAGTTGAGGATGGGGGTCCCGGTGTCCATGCCGAACACACCGATGTTGGTGATCGTGATCGTGCCGCCCGCCATCTCGGCCGGCGACGTTTTGCCCTCCCTGGCCGTGAGGGTCAGCTGCTCGAGCGCCCGGGCCAGCTGCAGCAGGGTCATCTCGTGCGCGTCCTTCACGTTCGGAACGATGAGCCCGCGCGGCGTCGCGGCGGCGATTCCGAGGTTCACGTAGTGCCGCACGATGATCTCCTCGTTGGTGAACGTCGAGTTCACCATCGGGTTGCGGCGCACGGCCCAGATCATCGCCTTGGCCATGATGAGCAGGGGCGAGACCTTCACCCCGGCGAAATCAGTGGAGGTCTTCAGCCGCTTCACGAATTCCATCGTGCGGGTGGCGTCGACGTCGACGAACAGGCTGACGTGCGGCGCCGTGAAAGCACTCGACACCATCGCCTGCGCGATCGCCTTGCGCACGCCCTTCACGGGGATGCGCTCCTCGCGGTCCGAGGGCCACTCCGGTGTCTCGATGTTGCGGAACACGCTCACCTGCGACGCCTCGCGCAGCACGTCCTCGCGCGTCACATCGCCGATGGGCCCGGTCGGGGTCACCGTTGCGAGGTCCACGCCGAGGTCCTTGGCGAGCTTGCGAATGGGCGGCTTGGCGACGACCGGCCCCACGGATGCGATCACCGGACTCGCGACCGTCGTCGCGGTTCTGGCCGGGTCGGCTTTCGGGGCGGGAGCGGAGAGCGTCTCGTGGGCCACCGGCGACCCGACGTGGCGCCGCCGCCGCGTCGGCATGCTCGCGGCGCTGCCGCGGCCCACGAGCATCGCGCCGGAGGCGTCGTCGGCGGCTGCTCCGCCGGCGGCGGGGGTCGCCGGAGCGGCGGGGGACGCCGGTGCCGGGGCTGCCGGTGCGGGGGAGTCGGCAGCCGATGCGCCCACCGACGGGGTCGGCTCCTCGGGGGCCGCGCCCGCGGCATCCGTTGTGATGGTGATGATGGGGGTGCCGACGTCGACGGTCGTGCCCTCGGTGATCAGGATCTCGCCGACGACCCCGGCGTAGGGCGACGGCAGTTCGACGAGCGACTTGGCGGTCTCGATCTCCACGAGCACCTGGTTGATGCCGATGGTGTCGCCCGGGGCGACCCGCCACTGCACGATCTCGGCCTCGGTCAGGCCCTCGCCCACGTCGGGGAGGGTGAATTTCGACACGCTCATTGTGTGCCTTCCTTGCGGTTGGTCCGTCGGGTGTCGCCCATTGTGCCGGAAGTCGCCGGTTGAAGGGCGATTCCGGGCGCGAACGGCGCGGAGCGGAGGGTCATGGTCAATAGGCGAGCGCCCGGTCGACCGCTTCGAGCACGCGGTCGGGGCTGGGCAGGAAGTGGGTCTCGACGGAGGCCGGCGGGAACGGGGTGTCGAACCCGGAGACGCGCAGCACGGGGGCCTCGAGGGAGTAGAAGGCGCGCTCGGTCACGGTCGCGGCGATCTCCGAGCCCACGCTCACGAATCCCGACGCCTCCTGGGCGACCACGAGTCGGCCGGTCTTCGTGACCGACCGCAGCAGCGGGTCGTAGTCGATGGGGGAGAGGGAGCGGAGGTCGATGACCTCCATGTCGATGCCCTCGCCCGCCGCGATCTCGGCGGCCTGCAGCAGCACGCTCACCATGGCGCCGTGGCCGACGACCGTCACATCGGCCCCCGGGCGCACGACGCGGCTGGCGTGCAGGGGTGCGCCGGCCTCCTCGAAGTTCACGTCGCCCTTGGGCCAGTAGCGGCTCTTCGGTTCGAAGAAGATCACCGGGTCGTCCGACGCGATGGCCTCCTGCAGCATCCAGTAGGCGTCGTGCGGGTTCGACGGACTCACCACGCGCAGGCCCGGCGTGTGCGCGAAGTACGCCTCCGGGCTCTCCTGGTGGTGCTCGATCGACCCGATGTGGCCGCCGTAGGGAATGCGGATGACGACCGGCATGGTGACGCCGCCCTCGTGCCGGGTGCGCTGGCGGGCGAGCTGGGTGGTGATCTGGTTGAAGGCCGGAAAAACGAAGCCGTCGAACTGGATCTCGCACACCGGCCGGTAGCCGCGCATGGCGAGCCCGATCGCGGTGCCGACGATCCCGGCCTCGGCCAGCGGCGTGTCGAAGACGCGCTTGTCGCCGAACTCGGCGTGCAGGCCCTCCGTCACGCGGAACACGCCGCCGAGCGGGCCGATGTCCTCGCCCATGAGCAGCACCTTGGGGTCATCGCGCATGGCCTGGCGAAGGCCCGCGTTCAGCGCTTTGGCGAGGGGTAGGCGAGCGGATGCCGTGGCCTGGTCGTTCACGCGTGTCCCCCTTCGAACGAGGCCTCGTACCGCTCGAGCCAGGCTTTCTGCTCTTCGATGCGGGGGTGCGGGCCGGCGTACACGTGGTCGAAGATGACGTCGGTGTCTGGTCCCTCGATGGTGAGGGCCCGGCGGCGGGCGTCGGCCGCGAAATCGGCGGCCTCGGCCTCGACGTCGTCGAAGAACTGCTGCGAAGCGCCTTGGCCCTGCAGGTAGGTGCGGAACCGCACGATGGGGTCGCGGGCCACCCACGACGCCAACTCGTCGTCGGTGCGGTACTTGGTGGGGTCATCCGCTGTGGTGTGCGCCCCGACGCGGTAGGTGAGCGCCTCGATGAACGCCGGCCCCTTGCCCGCGCGCGCGTCGTCGAGCGACTTGGCGCTCACGGCGTAGCTGGCGAGCACGTCGTTGCCGTCGATCTGCGTCGACGGCATGCCGAAGCCGGCCGCGCGCAGGTAGAGCGGCGTGCGGGACTGCCGGGTCACGGGCACGGAGATCGCCCAGTGGTTGTTCTGCAGGAAGAACACCTGCGGCGTCTGGTAGCTGGCGGCATAGACGAGCGCCTCGTTGGCCTCGCCCTCGGAGGAGGCGCCGTCGCCGTAGTACACGATCACGGCCTCGTCGGTGTCGGGGTCGCCGGTCGCCGTGGTGCCGTCGAGCTGCATTCCCATGGCGTAGCCGGTCGCGTGCAGGGTCTGCGAGGCGAGCACCAGCGTGTACAGGTGGAAGTTGCCGTGCTCCTCGGGAACCCAGCCGCCGAGCGTCACGCCGCGCAGCATCCGCAGCACGTCGACGAGGTCGAGCCCGCGGATCATGCCGACGACGTGCTCGCGGTAGGAGGGGAAGATGTGGTCCTGCGGGCGGGTGGCGTAGGCCGAGCCGACCTGCGCCGCCTCCTGGCCGTGGCTCGGCACCCAGAGGGCGAGCTGGCCCTGGCGCTGGAGGTTCGCCGCCTCGATGTCGAAGCGGCGCACGACGGCCATGTCCCGGTAGAACCGGCGGTAATCGTCGTCGTCCAACCGGTCGAGGAACGGGAGGAATTCGTCTGCGGCGGCACTGGCCTGCAACGTCCCCTCCGGGGAGAGGAGCTGGACCGTGGACCCGGAGGCGTCGTTCTGCGTGGCTGCCACCGTACTAACCTAACCGCCGGGCCGGGTTGCCCTCTGGAAGGGACCCGACAATCTCTTCTGACATCTGTAGGAGTTTCTGCACAGCTTCTTCCTCACCGATCGAGAGACGGATGCCGTCGGCCGGGAACGGGCGCACGACCAGCCCGGCGTCGGCGAGGCGGGCCGCCACATCCGACGTCTCCGGCCCGGTGGGCAACCAGATGAAGTTGCCCTGGGGTCGGGGGATCTGCCAGCCGTGCGCGACGAGGTCTTCCCAGAGCCGGTCGCGACGCTCGGCGATCTGCCGCACCCGGTCCAGGAGTTCGGCCTCGTGGTCGAGGGAGGCGATCGCCGCGGTGGCGCCCGGGCCCGTGACCGAGAGCGGGATGGCCGTCGCGCGTGCGGCGTCGAGGATGGCCACGCGGCCGAGGGCGTAGCCGACGCGGAGGCCGGCCAGCCCGTAGGCCTTGGAGAACGTGCGGAGGACGACGAGGTTCGGGTAGCGGCTGAGCAGGAGCGTTCCGTCCACGGCGCCGGCATCCGTTACGAATTCGGCATACGCCTCGTCGAGGATGACCAGCAGGTCGTCGGGGACGGCTGCCATGAAGGTCTCGAACTCGTCGGCGGTGACGATGCTCCCGGTGGGGTTGTTCGGGCTGCAGACGATGACGGCGCGGGTGCGGTCGCCGATGTTCGCAGCTATCGCGGGCAGGTCGTGGCCACCGTCGGCACGGTTCGGCACCTGCACCCCGGTCGCTCCGGTGACGGTGACGAGGCTCGGGTAGGCCTCGAACGAGCGCCAGGAATACACGACCTCGTCGCCGGGCCCGGCAGCGGCGAGGAGGAGCTGGGCGAGGAGTGCGACCGACCCGGCCCCGATGTGTACCTCGTCGGCCGAGACCCGGTACTTCGCCGCGAGCTTCTCGCGAAGGGCGAGGGCGGTCGCGTCGGGGTAGCGGTTGATGTCCCGTTCGTCCTCCAGGGCTGCCAGCACGGCGGGCAGGGGCGCGAAGGGGTTCTCGTTGCTCGACAGCTTGAACGCCGAGGACGACGCGGGCTTGCCCTGACGGTAGGCGGGGAGGGCGACGATCTCGGGCCGGAGGCGAACCGGTGGGTCCACCGGGGAAAGGGTTCCGTCAGTCACCCTGCCGAGTCTATTCCGTGGGCATGCCCGGCTGGGCATGCAGCGGCGGAGCGCGTCAGCCGCTCATCCTCGCGCTCGAGCCGGTGAGCACGGCGTCCATGCGGGGGATCACCGTGACCTCGTGCTGTCGGGCGAGGAACAGGACCCGGGCCAGCACGAACGTCATCGCCACCAGTTCTCCGCCGGTTTCGGCGAGTGTGATCAGCCCGTGCCCGATGAGGGGCAGAAGGTCCCACACGGCGATCTCGAGCATGTCGAGCACCACGGCGAAGCAGGCGAGGAGCACCGTGAGGCCGAAGAAGACCCACGAGTCATGCCGCGCGGGCTTGGGGCTCCGAAGGTGGGTGATCACCAGCACGGAGCCCAGCACCACACCGAAGAAGGCCCACGAACACAATTCGCCGACGTCGTTCGGGCGTAGGCCGAGAACGGATGGCAGGTGCACGGTGTTGACGAGGAAGTGGCCGACGTTCTCGTGCAGCCGCAGGGAATCGTCGAGCATGAGCACCAGGAAGACGAGCGACCAGGCCAGGTACAGGGGCAGCTTGCGGTGGATCGCGAGGGCGAGGAGCAGGATCGCTGCGCCGCCGAGTTGCACGTATCCCACCCATTCGATGAGGGACTCGTCACGGGCGCCGTCCCAGAGGCGCGCCCGGAACAGGCCGACCGCCATGATCTGCCCGTATCCGTTGTGGGCGAGGTAATACAGGGCGTTCGCGAGCAGGAGCGCGACATCGATGGCGAGCAGCGCGACGAAGACCCCGAGAAGGGGCCGGAAATCAGCAAATCGCGCCCGCCATCCGGGTTGCGTGCGCGTGGTCGGGAGAGAATTCACCAGGCACTCCTTGTGCAGTGAAGCCGGCTGCCGCCCGGTCGGGTTTCTCGGGTGGTGGAGCTGGGTGACGCTCAGGGTACTCGGCGCAGGCCCGGAATCCTACCGTTTCTCGAGAAATACTCGGCTTTGTGACCTGTTCGGGTGTCATCGTCGCGGTGCGCAGGCCCGCACGCACTGCCATAGTGGGGTGATGGCCAGGTTCCTCATCCATTTGATCGTCACCGCACTCGCCCTCTGGGTCACGACCGCGATCGTGTCGGGCGTGCACCTCGTGCCGTACGCGGACGACACGACGGCCGTCGTGCTCAGCTACCTGCTCGTGGCACTGGTCTTCGGGATCGTCAACGCGATCATCGGCCGGCTCGTGCGTATCGTCGCCTTCCCGCTGTACATCCTCACGCTGGGTCTTATCTCGTTCATCGTGAACGGGCTCCTGCTGCTGCTCGTCGCCTGGATCTCGGAGTGGTTCGGATTCGGGCTCGTCATCGACGGGTTCTGGTGGGGCGTCCTCGGCGCCCTGGTGCTCGGCGTGGTCAGCTGGCTGCTCGGGATCCTGCTCCGGCCACTCACCCGGCGGCGCTGAGCGCCTGCCCCGTCGCATCCGTCTCGTCGGTGCGCACGCCTCGCCACAGGGTCACCTCGCCCGGATCGTTTCCGACGAGCGCGACGAGGTTCGCCCGGAACGATGCGATACGGGGCTCCGCGGAGGCGTCCTCGAGCCGCGCCGTCTCCTCGTAGGCGTCCATATTGTGCGCCGGGAGGTACTCGCCCTCGGGGAGTTCACCCGTGGTGAAAGCCTCCCGCCGCACGACGAGGTGGCGATTGTCTTCGCCGGTCACATCTCTGGGCGTGCCGCCGAGCGCGGGCACCAGGTCGTCGCTGTGCTCGGTCGCGATCATGGGCAGCTCGGGCGGAACGGCGACCTGGCCGGCGGGCGCTCCGAAGGTCGCCACCGCGACGGTGGTGAACCCGGCGGATGCCGCGACCTGCGCCGCGACCAGCCCGCCCTGCGAGTGCCCGACCTGCACGACCCTGTCGCCCGGGCGGATCCCCGCCTTCGTCATCGCCTGCACCGCCGTGCGGTACGAGCCGGACTGCCGATCCGCGACCGAGGCGACGTTCGACGTCAGGTCCCACGGCTCGCCGGACGCGGCGGCGCTCCAGTCGATGGTGCCCCCGGCGTAGACCACCCACACCGGCCGGGCGGTGCCATAGCGCTCGATCCTCACTTGTGGGGCGCCGGGTGCTGCCCGAGGAATGCGCCGGGCAAGGTCGGCCAGGCCGCGCGGGGGAGGGGCGCGATCCACCGCCGTGCGCCGCACCATCACGCGCGTCTCGCGCAGCATGCCGATCGGGTGCCCGAGTGCCAGCAGCCCGAGGGCGGACGTGGGCACCCCCAGCAGGCCAAGTCCTTCGTCTCCTGCGGAGAACGACACCGGGAAGGGCACGCCGGCCGCTCCGGCCGCGGCGTCATCGACCGACGACGCCAGCACCCGCACCGCCTGCACGAACAGGGGATCGCTGAGGATCTCGCGATGCTCGCTGAGCCAGTCCTCGGCGTCTCCTGCGCTCTCACCGCCTGGCCCTGGGCCGGGGTCGTGCCCGTCGCTTTCCCGCGCCCCCAGCCGCCAGCCGGGAACGAGCCAGCCCAGCACCGTCGAGATGAGGAGCGCCGAGCTCGCCGCCGGCAGCGCCAGCAACGCCACGAGGGGGGCGAAGCGCCCGACGGTGTAGGCCGTGAGCGCTGAGGTGCATCGCAACAGCAGGCCCAGGGTCCTCTCCGCGTTCCCGTAGTTCTCGGCGGCCTCGCGGAGCGAGTCAGCGAGGCGCCCGCTGCGGTCTTCCACCCCCACGGCCGCCTGTTCCGCCCGGAACACGGCGAGGTCGACGTCACCCGGCTGCCAGGCGGGCGCCGGGGTGTCGTCGAGCATGCGGATGCGTGTCAGCCGGTCGTGCCAGTCGACGGCGTCGCGCTGCAGGAGCCGCAGCTCGGCCGCTTCGGCGAGAAGTTCGTCGGTGGCGACCATCGTGCTGCCGCCTCCGGAGACCACCAGTGGGCCCCCGCGACCCGCGGATCCGCTGCCGGCGTTCCCGCCCGAGGCATCCATCAGCCGTGCTCCGAGAGCGCGGACAGCGCCGTCGCCGCCTCGTTCACCGCCCCGTCCAGGCTCCAGAGCAGCTGCCGCACCTCATCGCGCAGCCGGTCGCGTCGTTCGGCATACCGGCGTGCGGACTCGGAGCGCCAGTGCTCAGGGGCGGCCGGCTCGAGGCGATGCACGGCGTCGGACACCTCGCCCTGCAACGCGATGAGGAGCATCCGTTGTTCGTGGAGCGCGCGCCGCCGCTGGGCGCGCTGCCAGTCGTCATCGCCGAAGGGATCGACCACCGCGGCGCCTCCCTCCGATCAACCCGCTCAGAATCGCACGATGGGAGGCAGCGTTGCGCCGGAGGGGGATTTTTGGGGGGACAGGGGGAGGGGAGGGGCGCTGTGGAGGAACGAAACGTGCCCCACAATGGAGTAATGACTGTTGCGGCTGACGAGCTCGACCAGTCGACGCCGTTCCGGATCGCCTTCGTGTGCACCGGTAACATCTGCCGCTCGCCGATGGCGGAAATCATCATGCGCGACCTCGCCGCGCGGGCCGGCCTCGGGCATGTGATCGCCACGATTTCCGGCGGAACCGGCGACTGGCATGTGGGGGAACCCGCCGACCAGCGCACGATCGCGTCGCTGGCGAAGGCGGGCTATGACGGAAGCCAGCACCGTGCGCGCCAGTTCGAGCCGGCCTGGTTTCCGGGCCTCGACCTGGCCGTCGTCCTCGACCGCTCCCACGAACGCATCCTTCGCAACTGGGCGCGCACGGAACAGGACCGCCAGAAGGTGCGCCTGCTGCTCGATTTCGACAAAGCCCAAGCGCCCCTGCGCGATGTGCCAGACCCGTATTACTCCGATGGTGCGATGTTCGACGCGGTATTGGGCATGATTGAGAGAGCCAACCGGGCGCTCTTCGACCAACTCGCGCCCGCACTCAGACAGGGAGTCCGATGAGTCCACTACCCCCGCAGGTCATCAGCCCACTCGACGGCCGCTACCGCGCCGCCGTCACCGAGCTGGGTGAGCACCTGTCCGAGGCCGGCCTCAACCGCGCCCGCGTGCAGGTCGAGGTGGAGTGGCTCATCGCCCTCACCGACCGGCGGATGTTCGGCTCCGAGCCGCTCGCGCCGGAGCAGAAGGCGGCCCTTCGGCAACTGGTCGATGACTTCGGGCAGGACGAGATCGACGAGCTCGCGACCCTCGAGGCGACCACCCGCCACGACGTCAAGGCGGTCGAGTACCTGGTTCGCCGCCGGCTGTCGGCCCTGGGACTCGACCACGTCGCAGAGCTGACCCACTTCGCCGCCACCAGCGAGGACATCAACAACGTCTCGTACGCCCTCACCGTGCGCCAGGCCACCCTGGAGGTGTGGCTGCCCAAGTTCACGGCCGTCATCGACGCCCTCCGCAGCCAGGCCGCCGACTACCGGGCAGACGCGATGCTGGCCCGCACCCACGGGCAGCCGGCGACGCCGACGACCATGGGCAAGGAGCTGGCCGTCTTCGTGTACCGGCTGGAGCGCATCCGTTCGCAGATCGAGGGCACCGATTACCTCGCCAAGTTCAGCGGTGCGACGGGGACGTTCGCCGCGCATCTCGCGGCGGAGCCGGACGCCGACTGGCCGACGGTGTCGCGGGAGTTCGTCGAGGGGCTGGGCCTGACCTGGAATCCGCTCACGACGCAGATCGAGTCGCACGACTGGCAGGCCGAGCTGTACTCGCGCATCGCCCACGCCAACCGGGTGTTGCACAACCTGGCAACGGATGTCTGGACCTACATCTCGCTCGGCTACTTCCGGCAGATCCCCCAGGTCGGTGCCACCGGGTCCTCCACGATGCCGCACAAGATCAACCCGATCCGCTTCGAGAACGCGGAAGCGAACCTCGAGCTCTCCTGCGCGCTGCTGGACTCGCTGGCCGCGACGCTCGTGACATCCCGCCTGCAGCGCGACCTCACCGACTCCACGACGCAGCGCAACATCGGCGTGGCGTTCGGCCACTCGCTGCTCGCCATGGACAACATCCTGCGCGGCCTCGGTGAGATCGACCTGGACCGTGACCTCCTCGCGCGCGACCTGGATGCGAACTGGGAGATCCTGGGCGAGGCGATCCAGACCGTCATCCGCGCGGAGGTCACCGCGGGCCGCTCAAGCATTGAGGACCCGTACGCGCTCCTCAAGGAGCTGACGCGTGGCAAGCGGATCACCCACGAGGATCTTTCCGCCTTCGTGTCCCAGCTGGAGATCGGGGATGCGGCGAAGCAGCGCCTCCTGCAGTTGACTCCGGCTACCTATGTGGGGCTCGCCGACCCGCTCGTCGGCTACCTGCCCTGACCGGTCGCGTTCAGGCGCTCAGGAGTGGTTCTGCTCGTCGAGGTCGGACTTCTCTGCCGCGTCGGGCTTGGTGCCCAGTGCGAACATGGCGATGACCACCAGGACCACGATGAAGGTGATACCCAGCGAGATGACGGCCAGGGTCACCTGACGCGTGGTCAGCAGCACCACGAAGCCGACGAAGAGCGCCATGGCGGCCGAGAGAGCGAGGAATTCGGCCGGGCGCAGACGGTCGGACCGGCTGGGCGAGTGGTTGGAGGGAGTGGTCACAGGGAATCCGAATCGTTGGCGACGGCGGGGGAGACGAGCGTGTCCATCGTCCACTTGAGCGAGAGCCCCGCAATTCCAAGGTACACGCCGAGAACCACGAGGTAGGCGCCGAGGAGCCCCACGGCTGCGACAGCGTCGGCGGGGATGAGCAGGAAGACCACGGCCAGCAGCACGGTCGCTCCGCCGACGACCATCCAGTCTCGGGCTGTTGGCGACAGGCGCCGCATGCGCACGCCGCTGTACAGCTCGAGGAACCCGGTGACGATGCCCCAGACGCTCACGAGATAGAGGAAGTAGCCGAGGCCGCCGGTGTGCGTGACGAGCGCGAGCACGCCGACGACGATGCCCACGACGCCCTGCGTGGCGAACGTACCGCGCACCCGGGTGCCGACGAGGCTGGACCAACTCAGGATGCCCACGGCCAGCCCGCTCACGAGTGCGAACGCCCCGAAGACGAGCAGGCCGAAGGCGGGCGTGTGGTTCGCGGTGAACGGGATCGTGACGGCCGGGATCAGCGCGACGACGGCGCGGACGACCGGCACCAGCCAGTAACGGCGGCCGAGAGCGGATGCGGTGGGGGCGTTCGCCACAGCGGCGACCTCTTTCATGACAGGGTTTTCACCCCCCAGTCTACGGTCCCGCGGCAGGGCCCCGGCCGGGTGTCCTCAGGCGCCGGGCACCATGTCCGCAAAGCGGGAGAAGTGGCCGTGGAACGCGACGGTGACGGTACGGGTGGGTCCGTTGCGGTGCTTGGCGACGATGAGGTCGGCCTCGCCGGCGCGCGGGTTGTCCTTCTCGTAGGCGCTCTCGCGGTGCAGGAGGATCACCATGTCGGCGTCCTGCTCCAGCGATCCGGATTCACGGAGGTCGGAGATGGCCGGCATCTTGTCGGCACGCTGCTCCGGGCCACGGTTCAGCTGCGACAGGGCGATGACCGGCACCTGGAGTTCCTTGGCGAGCAGTTTGAGCGCCCGGGAGAACTCGCTGACCTCCTGCTGGCGCGACTCCACCCTCTTGCCCGAGGTCATGAGCTGCAGGTAGTCGATGACGACCATTTTGAGGCCCACGCGCTGCTTGAGGCGCCGGCACTTGGCGCGGATCTCGACGAGCGTCATGTTCGGGCTGTCGTCGATGTACAGGGGGGCGTCGTTGATGCGGCCGCGGGTCGACGCGATCGTCGTCCAGTCGCGGGAGTCGACGGTGCCCTTGCGCATGTTCTGCAGGGGTACGGATGCCTCGGCGGACAGCAGGCGCATGGCGATCTCACTGCGCCCCATTTCCAGGGAGAAGAAGATGCTCGGCATGTTGTTGGTGATGGATGCGGCCCGGGCGAAGTCGAGCGCGAGCGTCGACTTTCCAAGGGCCGGGCGGGCCGCCACGATGATGAGCTGACCCGGGTGGAAGCCGTTCGTGAGTTCGTCCATCTCGATGAAGCCGGTGGGCACGCCGGTCATCTGTCCGTCTTTGTGCTTGGCGGCTTCGATCTCATCGATCGCGGCGGTGACCGCGTCGGTCAGCGGAACGTAATCCTCGGTCTCGGTGTTTCCGGTCACCGAGTAGATCTCGGCCTGGGCGTTGTTGACGAGGTCGAGGACCTCGCCCTCGCCCGCGTAGCCCATCTGCACGATGCGGGTGCCGGCCTCGACGAGACGGCGCAACAGCGCCCGCTCGGCGACGATGCTCGAGTAGAAGCCCGCGTTGGCAGCGGTGGGAACCAGGCTCGTCAGCGTGTGCAGGTATTCCGCACCGCCCGCACGGGAGAGTTCACCGATCTTGGTGAGCTCGTCGGTGACGGCGATGACGTCGGTGGGCTCACCGTGTGAGTACAGCGAGAGGATCGCGTCGTAGATGATCTCGTGCTTGGGGATGTAGAAGTCGCTCCCGCGCACCGTCTCGACGACGTCGGCGACGGCGTCCTTGCTGAGCATCATGCCGCCAAGGGCGCTCTGCTCGGCGAGCAGGTCGTGCGGGGGAGTGCGCTCGGCCTGTCGCGGCTCCGCCGGCCTCTGGTCGCCCCGCTGGTCGGCCAACCCCAAGTGAGCAATCGACACGGTGGATGCCTCCCTTTCGAGCGTTGGGCGAGTTCTATCAGGAGCCACCGACAGTGATGGTCCGGCCGCGCACAGCGCTCGGCTGGGAGGGGCTTGCCCACAGTAGGGACCGCCCCGTGGCTCCCTCAACCGAGCCTGTGGATAACTCTGTGGGGAACCGGCGCGAAACGCCGGAAGTCATGTGCACACCCTGTGCACTTCGCTGTGGAGAACCTCGTGATTTGCTGAAGAAAAGCATCTCGGATCAGGGTTTTTATCAATCCACAGGTGTGTGTAAGAAGTAGTCTAAAGTCCGCATTGAAGGTTGCTTGAGTGCTTCTCACCTGTGCACAACCCTGTGAGTGAAGGGCTTGCTTTTCACCCCTTAACGGGGTGCAGCGATGGGTTCCGGAACCGGAACCCATCGCTGCACGAAGGGGTGCGAGAGCTACTTCGCGGCGACCACCTGAAGGGTGATCGTGGCGCTCAGCTCGTCACGCAGGCGAACGGTCGCCTCGTGCTCGCCGGTTGCCTTGATCGGGCTCAGCTCGATCTTGCGCTTGTCGACGCTGCCGAGGCCGGCGGCCGCAACCGCGTCCGCGACATCCGCTGGCTTGACGGAGCCGAAGAGGCGCCCGCCCTGGCCGGCCTTGACGACCAGCTTGACCTTGGCGTTCTCGAGGGTCGCCTTGAGCGCCTGCGCCTCTTCGAGGGTCGCGTGCTCACGGGCGGCACGAGCAGCCTTGATCTGGTCGATCTGCTTCTCGCCTCCCCGGGTCCACGCCACGGCGAAGCCCTGGGGGATCAGGTAGTTGCGCGCGTAACCGTTCTTGACGTCAATGACGTCGCCGGGAGCGCCGAGGCCGGTGACCTCGTGGGTCAGGATGAGTTTCGACATGTGGGCTCCTTACCGGCCGGACCCGGCGTACGGCAGCAGGGCCATTTCGCGGGCGTTCTTGACGGCACGGGCGATGAGGCGCTGCTCCTGGACGGAGACGCCGGTGATGCGACGGGCGCGGATCTTTCCACGCTCGGAGACGAACTTGCGGAGGGTGGCGACGTCTTTGTAGTCGATGACGCCGACCCGGATCGACTTCGCGGGGGCGGCGTTCTTTCCGCCCTTGGCTCCGCGGAGTGGCTTGCGGCGGTCGCCGCTGCTCTTTCCAGCCATGATTTCCTTTGCTTTCTTAAGTGTTGGTCAGCCGCGTCGCGGCTTAGAAGGGAGTCTCGTCGCCGTAGTTGCCCGGGGTGGCCCAGACGTCTCCGCCACTTGCGGCGGGCGCGCTGGGAGCCCAGGGCTCGTCGTTCCCACCTGCGGCAGGTCCGCCGCCGCGAGGGGATGACGAGGACTGCGCGCGCGTGATCGAAGCGGTGGCGTAACGCAGGCTCGGGCCGATCTCGTCGATCTCAAGCTCGATGCTCGTGCGCTTCTCACCTTCCTTCGTCTCATACGAGCGCTGCCGGAGACGCCCGGAAGCGATGACACGGGAACCCTTGGTCAGTGAACCCGCCACGTGCTCGGCGAATTCACGCCAGACGCTCGCGCGCAGGAACAACGCTTCACCGTCTTTCCACTCGTTCGCGGCACGATCGAACGTACGCGGAGTGGAGGCGATGGTGAAGTTGGCAACTGCCAGCCCGCCCTGCGTGTAACGCAACTCGGGGTCGCTGGTCAGGTTGCCCACCACGGTGATGACGGTCTCGCCGGCCATGGGCTACTTGTCGCTTGCCTTGTCAGCGGATGCAGCGCCGGCCGGTGCGGCAGCAGCCGGCTTGGCGGCGGCGACCTTCGACGCGGGCGAAGCGGCCTTGGCGGGAGCTTCGTCCTTGGCGGCGGCGGCCTTGGGGTTGGCGGCCTTGCGGGCTGCCTTCTCCTCGGCGAGCTTCGCGGCGGTCGCAACCTGGGCGATCGCGTCTTCGGCGCGAAGCACCTTGGTGCGCATGACCGCTTCGGAGAGCTTCAGCTGGCGGTCGAGCTCAGCGGTCGCGTCGGCGTTGGCGGTGAAGTCGACCACGGCGTAGATGCCTTCGGACTTCTTGTTGATCTCGTAGGCAAGACGGCGGCGACCCCAGACGTCGACCTTGTCGATCGTTCCGCCATCGTTGCGAACAACGTTGAGGAACTTGTCAAGGCTGGGAGCTACGGTGCGCTCGTCGATCTCTGGATCGAGGATGACCATCAACTCGTACTGATGCATGACTAACCCACCTCCTTCGGACTAAAACGGTTGCAGACTTTCTGCAACAGGAGGGTTGTGCATGTGCTGTAAGCGCAAGGCCGGGACTCCGGCACGCAGACAACTGACCAAGACTACCTGACGAGTGGCGCCCGCGCCACCCGTGCGCCCATGCGCCGCTGCGCCCGCTGGCGGTCATCCACCGAGAGAGACAGTTTCGGACGGGAGTGATCGGCGCGCCAGTCGTTCTCGTCCGGAACGGGCACCATCGCGCCGCTCATCGCTTCTCAGGCCGCAAACCCGCCTCCAGCAGCAGTGTCCGCAGCCTGACGGGGCTCAGCGCTGTGTTCCAGATCCAGCGCACCATGCCACGGTCCGGCGCTCGGAGGCGGTCTTCTCGGAGCTTCTCCTCCCAGACGACCTCCTCGATGGAGCGGCCCTTGAGATATTGGTTGCGGGTGTATTTGACCTTGCCGTCGAATTCGCCGAGAAGGACCCGCCGTCGCACATGGCGGTCGGCCTCCCACGTGAAGTCCGTGATATCGCGGTGCCCATCGGCGCTCCGGTATTCGACCTGCAAAACCGGTGCAGGCATCCCGGCGAGGAAGACATTCGCCCGGCTCGCCGACTCGCCCGGCGACGCCGCGAGCCCGTCCGCGAAGTCTGCGGCCATTCTTGCGGGCCGGCCGCCAGGAGCAGCCCCGAGCCGCAGCGCCGCCTCTGTGAGCTCATCCTTGAGCACCGTATCCGTCCCCGTCGTGCGCACCCACGTGGGCAACGGGCGCAGGCCTGCATCCAGAGCGACGACAGCGGATACGAAAGGGCTGACGCGGGCAAGATCGACCAGCGTCCGCAGGCGACTTGTCACAAGGAGACCGTCCACCTCGACCACGTCATCGTCACTCAGGGGCGTACGGTGCCACACGATTCCATTCTGCGATCTCCGCACGACCCCGCTCGGAACGATGAAGTGCACCTCGCGTGGCCAAGACCCGAGGACGGGGAGTCCCCACATTCGGGCAGCGGAGAAGTGCGACAGCACCGGCGAAGAAACGCGCGTGAGAACGGCCGCCTGGATCCGCAGCAGATAGCGGGCGTCGTCATCCGCTGACTGCCATACCGTCGAAGGCACATACACGCCGCGTGCCAACCGGAGCTTCTCGCCGCGCTCCCGCGCCCTCCGCAGCACCCGCCCGTCGAGGCCGACGAGCCCATGCTCGCGCGTCAGTTCCAGCTCGCTCGGATGATCCCACGTGTCCACGTCCCCATGTTCGGCCCCAGGCTCGCGACCGTCGCACGGGCGTCTCGAACTCGCGGAGAACACGGAGCCCCTGGCAGCTGTGGAGGACGAGTCGATGCACGTCCTCTTCACCGCTTCCCCAGGAGACGCTTCCGCAGCCCTCAATCTCACGATCGAGAGGGTTCCGGACGCGGTAGACCGGCACGCCGATCACCTTGGTCCGGAAGTGTCTACTTCAGGGGAGGCGCGGCTAACCGTCGAGGGCCGCGTTCGCCGCGTCCTGGGCCTTCTGCAGCCCCTCGGCGACGGGCACGCGTCCCGCGAAGACGTCTTCGAGGATCGGGCCGTAGGCACCGAAGGCCGCCCCGAAGTTCGCGCCCTGTGGCGCGGGGATGGTGCCGTTCTTCAGCACGTCGAAGAACTTCGAGGTGTCAACGCCCTGGTTCTCCCAGTAGCTGCGGTACACCGGCTGGGCATCCGTCACGGCGGGCACGGCCGCGCCGCTCGCGCCGACGAACTCGTTGCCCTCGGCCGAGCCCATCCACTCGAGCACCTTCTTGGTCGCCTCCGGGTGCTCGGTCGCGGCATTTCCGGCGGCGACGATGCCGTTCGTCACCGACACCCGGCCCTCCGGCCCGGCAGGGATCGACGCGACGCCCCAGTCGAAGTCGGCGCCATCGGCCACGTTCTTGAGGTTGTACAGACCGGACTGGAACAGCGCCATCTTGCCCTGGATGAACTGGTCACGGCTGAAGTCGCCGTTCTGATTGGTGTCGGCGGCCGAGGGCGCCACGTGATAGGTGTTCATCAGGTCGACCAGGTACTGGAACGCCTCCACGGTCTTCGGGTTGGCGAAGGTGAAACGATCGCCGTCCTGGTAGGTGCCGCCGTTGGAGCCGATGTAGTTGATGTAGATCGCCTGCAGGTCATTGCCGGCGTTGTAGCCGTACTGGGTGACGGATGCGGGGTCGAAGTCGGCGTCATCCGCTGTGTGCCCGGCGGCATCCTTTGTGAGCTTCTGCAGCACGGGAACGAAGGTGTCGGCGGACGCGTCGGGGCTCCAGGTGAGGTTCTCGAGCGAGGCCGGGTCGATGCCCGCGTCTTTCAGCAGCGCCTTGTTGTAGTACACGGCGATACCGGCGTCGGAGAGCTGCGGAACCCCCCACAGCGAGCCGTTGCGGGTGAACTGCTTCACGACGCTCGGCGCCCACGCCGACTTCGCGTCGGAACCGAGGGTCTTGTCGATGTCGAGCAGGTCGCCGTTGTCGGCGTAGTCGGCGAAGTAGGAGTTGTTCACCCAGAAGATGTCGGCGGCGCTCTTGCCGGCCACGTCCGTGCGCAGCTTGGTCCAGTAATCGGCCCACGGCACGACGGTGAGCTTCACGTCGATGTCCGGGTTCTTGTCTTCGAACGCCTGGAACGACTGCTCATAAGCGGATGCCACCTGCTCGTCCCACACGCGCACGGTGACGGTCGTGTCGCCCTTCGCTCCGGCCGCACCCCCGGTGTCCCGGGAACCGAGGACAGCCACTCCTGCACCCACCGCCCCCACGATGACGACCGCGGCGGCGACGGTGATGGCGATGACGGTGGAGCGCTTAGCCATGGGGATCCTTGAGTGGTGCGGTGTGCGGGTGGCACACAATCGGTCAGGGCGGAAAGGTCATGCGGGGCGGCGGCCTATTTGAACCCGGTGATGGCGATGGAGCGCACGATCTGCTTCTGGAAGACCAGGAAGAGCGCGAGCAGCGGCACCACGGCGAGCGTCGTTGCCGCCATCACGAGGGTCCAGTTTCCGTTGTATTGGCTCTGCAGGCTTGCAGTCGCCACGGTGATCGGTCGCCAGTCGTTCCCCGTGGTGATAACCCGGGGCCAGAGAAAACTATTCCACTGGCTCACGACGGTGATCAACGTGACGGTCGCGATGATCGGCCGGCTGAGCGGCACAACGACCTCGACCAACACATCCAGGGCGTTCGCGCCGTCGAGCCGGGCCGCATCCACGAGGTCCTGCGGGATGCCGCGGAAGTACTCCCTGAGCAGGAACGTGGCGTATGGGCTGGCGAAGGCGAACGGGAGCACCAGGCCCCAGAAGGTGTTCCGCAGTCCCAGCTGCGCCATCATCAGGTACAGCGGGATCACGAGGACGATCGCCGGGATCATGAGCGTCGACAGGTACACCCAGAACAGTGCGTCGCGCCCGGGGAATCGCATCCGCGCGAATGCATAGGCCGCCATGATCGAGAAGAGCAGTTGGCCGGCCACGAGCAACAGGGCGGCGAGGACCGTGATCACGATCGCGCGTCCGAACTCCGTGCGCCCGGTGAGCAGCACCCCGAAGTTCTCCAGGGTCACCGGGTCGGGCCAGGAGAGCGAGCTCCGCCTGGCGAACTGCTCCGGGGTCTTGAACGCCGTCATCACGCTCAGCACGAAGGGCGCCAGTGTGAGGGCCGCGCCGGTGAGCAGCACCAGGTAGACCAGGAGGGTCCTAGTCCATTTCATAGGTGATTCTCCGTTGGAAGTACAGCTGCTGGGCCAGCGTGATGGCCACCAGGATCACCAGGAGGATGACGGCCATCACGGCGGCGCGGCCGAAGGAGAAGGACTCGAACGCTTCGTAATAGATGCGCGCGGCCACGACATCCGTTCGCCGCTGCGGGCCGCCGCCGGTCAGCGCATAGACCTGGTCGAAGATCTGGAACGTGGAGATGACGGAGGTGACCAGCACGAAGAACATGGTGGGGCGCAGCAGCGGCAGTTTCACGTGCCAGAACAGCGCCGCCGGCCCCGCGCCATCGAGCCGCCCCGCCTCGAGCAGGTAGGCGGGGATATTGAGCAGACCCGCCATGAAGAACAGGGTGACGTAGCCGACGTTCGTCCAGATCACGACCGCGCACACCGCGGGCAGCGCGAGCTGCGGCTCCGACAGCCACTCCACGCGATGGCCGATGATCGCGTTCAACGCGCCGCCGGTGGGCGCGAAGATCCACTTCCAGACCACGCCGAGGGCGAGGGGGGCGCAGATCCACGGCAGCACGTACAGCGTGCGCAGAACCCCCGAGCCGGGCAGCCCACGCGTGAGCAGCGTCGCCGCGAACAGCCCGAGGACCGTCTGCACCGGGATCACGATGACCACGAAGACGAGCGTCACCAGCAGCGAGTTGGCGAAGACGCCGTCAGTCAGCACCGATCTGTAATTGTCCAGTCCCACCCAGCGGGCGGGGGAGATAAGGTCCCAGCTCTGAAAGCTCAGCCAGATGACGACGAGCACCGGCAGCACCAGGAAGCACGCGACCCCGAACAGGCTCGGCGCGAGAAACGCGTAGCCGGCGATGGCGTTCCGGCGTCGGGCGCGGCGAAGACCGGGTCGCTGCACGGTTGCGGCGCGCTGCCGGATGCCGTCGCTAACGGCCACGCCCGTCCCACCAGGCCTGCAGGCGGCGGGTGGCCTCCTCCTCACCGAGCGGGCCGTCGTCGAGGCGCTGCTCCAGCAGGTACCGATACGCCTCGCCCACCTCCCGACCGGGCTTCAGTCCGAGGATGCGCATGATCTGCTCCCCGTCGAGGTCGGGGCGCACCGCCGCCATCTCCTCCTGCTCGGCGAGGGTGGCGATGCGTTCTTCGAGGTCGTCGTAGGCGAACCCGAGTCGGTCGGACTTGCGCCGGTTGCGCGTGGTGACATCCGACCGCGTGAGGATGTGTAGCCGCTCGAGCTGGTCACCCGCGTCCCGTACGTACCGCCGCACGGCAGAGTCCGTCCACGCACCCTCGGTGTAGCCGAAGAAACGCAGGTGCAGCTCGATGAGGCGCGCCACCGCATTGATGGTGTCGTTGTCGAACCGCAGTGCGCGAAGGCGCCTGGTCGCAAGCTTCGCGCCCACCACGTCGTGGTGGTAGAAACTGACCACGCCGCCCGGTTCGAGCTTGCGCGTCGCCGGCTTTCCGATGTCGTGGAGCAGGGCTGCCAGCCGCAGGATGAGGTCGGGGGAGTCGAGCCGGCCCCGCGCCTTCTCGTAATCGATCGCCTGGTCGAGCACGGTGAGCGTGTGCTGGTACACGTCCTTGTGATGGTGATGCTCGTCGATCTCCAGGCGCAGCGCGGGCAGTTCGGGCAGCACGATAGCGGCCAGTCCGGAATCGACCATCAGTTCGAGTCCCCGGCGCGGGGCGTCGGCCCGCAACAGCTTCGCCAGCTCCTCAGAGACGCGCTCGGCAGAGATGTGACGGATGCTGTCGGCCATCGTCTCCATCGCGGCCGCGGTGTCGTCGTCGAGTGCGAAGCCGAGCGAAGCCGTGAACCGGGCCGCCCGCATCATGCGCAGGGGGTCATCGCCGAACGAGACCTGTGGGCTGATCGGGGTGCGCAAGCGTCCGGCGAGCAGATCGTCGATTCCGCCGGCGGGATCCACGAGCTTCACCTCGGGGAGGCGGAGCGCGAGGGCGTTCACGGTGAAGTCCCGCCGGATCAGGTCCTCTTCGAGACTTGTCCCGAACACGACCTCCGGCTTGCGGCTCTGCCCGTCGTAACTGTCGGTGCGGTACGTCGTGATCTCGACCGTTTCGTCACCGACCTGTGCGCCGATGGTGCCGAAGGCACGGCCGATGTCCCAGTGCGCCCGGGCGATTGGCTTCACGATCTCCAGCACCTGTTCCGGCGTTGCGTCCGTCGTGAAATCGAGGTCGTGTGTCTCACGGCCGAGGAACGCGTCGCGCACGGGTCCGCCGACGAGAGCGAGCTCGTGGCCGGCCGACGCGAATGCGTTCGCCAGACGTGCCACGGGGGGAGAGGCAGCCAGCTCGCCCAGCCGTGCGAGGGCTGCTGCGACGCTCTGCATAACGCCCATGTTAGTCAGTCGCCCTGATCGCCGCCCCGCCTGCGGGGTACGGCGACCGCGGCCCGCCTCAGCTGTCGGCCATGACGCACACCGTAGAATCGCCTGCATGGCCGAGTCGAATCATGCGCGTTGGCCTGCGCTCTCCCGGCTCTTCGCTGCGGTCGTCGTCGCCGGATCTCTTCTGCTCTCGGCAGCACCGGCATCCGCCGGCTCACCGGCCCGCCCTTCGGCCGCCGCGGAGGACGGCGTGATCCTGACCGTCGCGCCGCTCGGTAACGCGGTCCTGCACCCGGGGCAGGATCTGCTCGTATCCGGCACGGTGCGCAATGCGACGGCCGCCACGATCGCGGGCGGGACTCTCCGGCTCTCCATCACGGGCGACGAGATCGCCAGCCGCGACGGCCTCGAGCAGTGGCTCGCCGCGGATGCGCCGGGCCTCTCTGATCGGCCGCTGCTCACCCAGCAGCTGAAGACACAGTTGCTGCCCGGCCAGGAGGAGGCCGTGGACCTCACGGTGCCCGCGGCGGCTGTCGGGCTCGCGAAGGACGCCTGGGGAACACACGGGATCGAAGCGACCTTCGCAGTCGCAGGCGGTAGCACCGTGACCGGGCGAACTGCCGTCGTCTGGAGCGGGAAGGTGCCGCAGGCGCGGGACAAGTTGGGCCTTGTCGTTCCGATCACCGTCCCTCCCGGAACCGAGGGTCTCATCGCCGCCGACGATCTCGCCGTCTACACCGCCCCGCTCGGGACCCTCAGTTCTCAACTGGACGGCGTGCTCGGGCGTCCGGTGATCATCGCGATCGACCCCATGATCGTCGCCTCCATCCGCGTTCTGGGCACCGGCGCCCCGGCGTCGGCGGTGCAATGGCTCGACAGGCTTTCGCATGCGAAGAACGACATATTCCCGTTGTCATATGCCGATTCCGACATCACCCTGGAGGCTCAGACCAAGGCGGGGAGCGTGCTCAAGCCGACAACCTTCGAGCAGGCCATCGACCCCGCCGACTTTCCGTCGCCGTCGCCCGTTTCCCCCACTCGGGGAGATGTGCCACTGCCGGGCCAGACCGCCACACCGACTCCCGCACTGCCGGCCGGAACCGACGAGGTGCTGGCGTGGCCGTACACGAGCACGGATATCGCGTGGCCGGCCGCCGGCAGTGTCACCCCGAAGGCACTCGACTTCTTCGCTGCTTCCGGACTGACGACATCGATCGTTTCCGACGCCGAACTCGCCCCCACCGAGCTCGCGCAGCCCTCTGCCTCCCTCGGCAAGCACGCCGCGCTGGTGACGGATGAGACGCTGTCCACCGCGATCCGCCGAGCGGCGGTAGCGACCTCCGAAATCGCCTGGCGACAGGCGGTGGCCACAGCCCAGGCCCAGCTGGCCATCCTCATGGATGACGGGTCGGGAGCCACGCTGCTCACGAGCATTGACCGGGCGACGGCACGGTCGGCAACGAGGCTCGGCGCAACCATCGACGCACTCCTCGGCACCACCTGGACAGCGCCCGCGTCCCTCGGTGAGCTGCGAGGCGCCGGTACCAGACCGGCGGTGACCTTGAACGGGGCCGCTGCAGAGACCGGCCGAGCCGACCAGGTCAATGCATTGCTGGCCAGGGGCGAGGAGCTCTCTGAGTTCGCGAGCGCCCTCACCAAACCTGCCGAGCTCACGGGCGAGTATCGGCTCGACCTGCTCGCACTCCTGGCCACCAGCTGGCGGGGTGAACCAGACGAATGGCAGAAGGCAGTCAGCGACAGTCTCGACGCCTCAACTCAGACGTTGAACGCCGTGAGGATCACCACGGAGGGCCCGTTCCTCGTGGTCGCCAGTCAGACCGACATCCCGATCACTCTGAGCAATGACCTCGAACAGGCCGTCACCGTGCGGGTGCGACTTGTTCCGTCGAATGGCCGTCTCCTCGTCGACCAAGAGACGGAGGCCACCATCGATGCGGCCTCCGCGAAGACGGTGCTGGTTCCCGTGACCGCGAAGGTCGGGAACGGCTCCGTGATGCTGCACATCTCCGTGCACAGTCCCACCGGCGTGGTGATCGCCGAACCGAAGACGGTGTCGGTGAACGTGCAGGCGGAGTGGGAGGGCATCGGCGCCGTCATCTTCGGCGTTCTCGTCGTGCTGTTCTTCGGCTTCGGGGTCTGGCGCAACATCGCCCGCCGCCGCCGGGAACGCTCGGTGGCGTCTGAGGGCCCGGCCGACAACGCTGAGGCAGAGTCGGATGCGGTCACTCGGAACGCCCCGGAGGACGGATCGTGAGCGCCGTGGCAGGGATCGGCCGGGCGAGCCTGTTCCTGGCCTCGGGAACCGTCGTCTCGCGCATCCTCGGCTTCATCAAGGTAATTGTGCTGGCGCGCGCGATCGGCCTGCACAGCGTCGGGGACGCGTTCGCTGTCGCCAATCAACTGCCGAACCAGGTGTACGTGATCGTTGCCGGCGGTGTGCTCACGGCGGTGCTCGTGCCGCAGATCGTGCGCTCCAGCCTTCACGACGACGGCGGCAAGGCATACATCAACAAGCTCATCACCCTCGCCCTGGTCATCCTTGCCGCGACGACGCTCGTGGCGACCCTGCTCGCTCCCGTGCTCACCCAGTTCGTGGGCGCTCGGTTCTCCGAGCCCATCGTGACCCTGGCCATCGGCTTCGCGTATTGGTGCATCCCACAGATCTTCTTCTACGGCCTCTACACCGTGCTGGGGGAGGTGCTGAACGCGCGAAAGTCGTTCGGACCCTTCACCTGGGTTCCCGTGCTCAACAACGTCGTGGCCATCGCCGGACTCGTCGTCTTCATGGCGCTGTTCGGCAGCGGCGAGCGACCCGTGACGGAGATCACGGCGCCGATGGTCGCTGTTCTGGCGGGGAGCGCGACTCTGGGCGTTCTCGTGCAGGCCGTCGTGTTGTTCTATTTCTGGAAGCGGATCGGTCTGCGGTATCGCCCCGACTTCGGCTGGCGCGGCGTGGGCCTCGGCGCCGCGGGGAAGATGGCGAGCTGGACGTTCGGCATGCTCATCCTCACCACGATCGCCGGCGTCATTGAGACGCAGGTTGCCACCGAGGCGTCGGGCGGCGACGACGCGTCTGTCGCGGTGCTGTCCACCGCCTGGCTGATCTTCATGCTTCCGCACTCCGTCATCACCGTCTCCGTCGCGACCGCGTACTTCACCCGGATGAGCGAGCACGCCGCGGCCGGCGACATGGCATCCGTGCGAGAGGATGCATCGTCCGCGATCCGGGGAACCAGTCTCGTGATCGTCCTCGCCGCGGCCGGTATCGCGGTGTGCGCGTACCCGTTCGCCGCCGTCTTCACGCCCGACAGCTTCACGCAGGCACGGGATGTCGGCAACGTCATCATCGCCTACGTCCTGGGTCTCGTCGCCTTCTGCATCCTGTTCGTCGTGCAGCGCACGTTCTATGCCCTGGGCGACACGCGCACTCCGTTCTACTTCACCCTGTTCCAGGTCGTGCTGGTCATTGCTGGAGTATTGGCCTGCGGGTTGCTTCCCGCGGAATGGATTGCAGCCGGCATCGCGCTGGTCGTGACGATCGCCGGCACCGCGCAGACCGTCTTCGCCGCCGTGCTGCTTCGCAGGCGACTGCAGAGCATCGACGGCGCGCGCATCCTGCGTAGCCTGGTGAAATACCTGGTGGCGGTCATTATTCCTGTGATCCTCGGCATCGTGCTGCTGGTGCTCCTGGGTGGCACGCGCGACGGCGGTTTCGCGGTCTCCGGCATCGTGGGTGCCCTGGTCTCAATGATGCTGATCGGCATCGTCATGAGCACCGCATACCTCGGCATGCTGCTGCTCATGCGCAGCACGGAACTCGCCGCGCTCACCGAGCCGATACTCGGTCGCCTTCGTCGGTGACGCGGGTCCGCGCCCAGGGGGCGGTCGTTGCAGAGGTCCCGGAATAGCATCCGATTAGGATGTGTTGTAGCGACTGACGATCGAAATCCGCTCGTTGCCCCACCAGTACAAGGAGAGTGCCCGTGCGCCAAATCATCATTGTCGGGTCGGGACCTGCCGGGTTCACGGCCGCGATCTATGCGGCGCGCGCCAATCTGAAACCGCTGCTGATCGCCAGCTCCGTAGAAGCGGGCGGTGAGCTCATGAACACCACCGAGGTCGAGAACTTCCCGGGCTTCCCGGAAGGCATCATGGGTCCTGAACTGATGGGCAAGATGCAGGAGCAGGCGGAGCGGTTCGGCACCGAGGTCGTCTACGACGACGTCGTACGGCTCGAGCTTGATGGCGACGTCAAGACGGTGACTTTGGGATCCGGCGACACGCACGAGGCACTGGCCGTCATCTTCGCCACGGGATCCGCCTACCGCAAGCTGGGCCTGGCTGACGAGGAACGGCTGTCTGGCCACGGCGTGTCCTGGTGCGCGACATGCGACGGCTTCTTCTTCAAGAACAAGACGATCGCCGTCGTCGGCGGTGGCGACTCGGCCATGGAGGAAGCCACGTTCCTCACTCGCTTCGCCGAGAAGGTGCATGTCATCCACCGCAAGGACACGCTCCGCGCGTCGAAGATCATGCAGGAACGCGCCTTCACCAACGACAAGATCGAGTTCATCTGGAACGCTGAAGTCACTGCGATCACCGGAACGGATGCCGTCACCGGGGTCGAGCTGCGTGATACCGTCTCCGGCGGCACCAGCACCCTCGACCTCGACGGACTCTTCATCGCCATCGGGAACGACCCGCGCACGCACCTCGTGCACGAGCAGCTCGAGTTGACGGCCGACGGCACCATCGCGGTGGAGGGCCGGTCGTCGCGGACGAACCTCAGCGGAGTGTTCGCAGCGGGAGATGTGATAGACCCGACCTATCGGCAGGCCGTCACTGCCGCGGCATCCGGAACCGTGGCAGCCCTCGATGCGGAGCACTACCTCACCACCCTGCCCGCCGACGTGGTGGCACACGCCAGCGAGCCCGAACTCGCAACAACGACCAACTAAGGAGAATCACATATGACCGCACGCGCTGTCACCGATGGAACTTTTGACCAGGAAGTCATCAACAACGAGAAGACCGTTCTCGTGGACTTCTGGGCTGAATGGTGCGGACCTTGTCGCGCCGTGAGCCCGATCCTCGACCAGATCGCCAGTGAGCACTCCGACAAGCTCGACATCGTGAAGCTCAACGTCGACGACAATCCGGCACTTGCCGCGAAATACCAGATCACCTCGATCCCCGCGATGAAGGTGTTCCAGAAGGGCGAGGTCGTCAAGACCGTCATCGGCGCCAAGCCGAAGCCTGCACTCGAAGCCGACCTGGCCGCCTACCTCGCGTAGTCGTCCGGCGTCCACCGACCCCGTCCGGCACCAGCCGGACGGGGTCGACTGCTTTAAAGACCGAATACCATTGAAACCACACTCAGAACGGAAGTGACGTGACGAAACAGGGACCGCCCCAAGTCGGCAACAATCTCGACCCGTGGTATGACCACTACTCCGAGCGAGCCGGGGGCCTGCGAGCCTCCGAGGTTCGAGCCCTCTTCGCCGTCGCCTCGCGTCCGGAGGTCGTCTCCCTTGCCGGCGGGATGCCGTTCGTCTCCGCTCTCCCGCAAGACCTGGTCATCAACGCGATGGACCGTGTCATGGTCGAACAGGGCGCCACAGCACTCCAATATGGCTCTGGTCAGGGAGTTCCCTTGCTCCGTGAGCAGATTCTCGAGGTCATGGCCCTCGAGGGGATCCAGGCGAACGCCGATGACGTCGTGGTCACCACGGGGTCCCAGCACGCCCTCGAACTCGTGAGCAAGCTCTTCCTCGACCCCGGCGACGTCGTGCTATCCGAGGGTCCGAGCTACGTGACCGCACTGGTGATCTTCAAGTCGTACCAGGCGGAGGTGGAGCACGTCCCCATGGACGAGCACGGGCTCATTCCGCAGGCCCTCCGCGAGCACATCGCCCGGTTGAAGGCTGCGGGCAAGACGATGAAGTTCCTGTACACGATCCCGAGTTTCCACAATCCCGCCGGTGTCACCCTCAGTTGGGAGCGTCGCCTCGAGATCCTCGAGATCGCGCGCAGCAACAACATCCTCGTGCTCGAGGACAATCCGTACGGTCTGCTGTACTTCGACCACCCGGCACCGGATGCCATGCGCTCGGTCGAACGGGACGGCGTCATCTATCTCGGAACGTTCTCCAAGACGCTGGCACCGGGCTTCCGGGTCGGCTGGGCGCTCGCTCCGCACGCGATCCGGGAGAAGCTGGTGCTCGCCAACGAAGCCGCCGTGCTGTCCCCGAGTTCCTTCACGCAACTCGTGATCTCGCAGTACCTGGCCACCGCCGACTGGAAGGGTCAGATCAACACGTTCCGCGGCGTGTACGAAGAACGCAAGAACGCCATGCTGTCAGCGCTGGGGGAGCACCTTCCGGGGCTGAGCTGGACGAATCCCAACGGCGGGTTCTATGTCTGGCTCACTCTGCCCGAGCAGCTCGACTCGAAGGCGATGCTGCCCCGTGCCGTCAAGGAACTCGTCGCGTACACGCCCGGCACCGCCTTCTTCGCCGACGGTGATGGCAGACAGAACATGCGCCTCTCGTTCTGTTACCCGACACCCGAGAACATCCGGGTGGGTGTGCGTCGACTCGCCACCGTGATTCGCGGGGAGCTCGACCTCCTCGACACGTTCGCCGGCACCGGGATCCGGAGCACTGCAGACACCTCCCGCCGGTTCGGGGCGCCCCCACCCGACATCTCCTAGCCCGCCTTTGCCATCGAGACCAAGGAAAACAGCAGATCATGACTGAAACCGCAGAGTCGTCGCGCCCCACAGAACGTGCCGAAGGGCTGAACATCGTCATTCTGGCAGGGGGCATCTCGCACGAACGCGACGTGTCACTCCGGTCGGGACGACGGGCAGCGGATGCGCTGGCCGGCCTCGGTCACCGTGTCACCATTCTCGACGCGGACGCCGCCTTGCTGCCGACCCTCGCCTCGCTCAAGCCGGACGTCATCTGGCCGGTACTCCACGGCGCGATCGGCGAGGACGGTGCGCTGCTCTCCCTGCTCGGCACCACCGGCATCCCCACAGTCGGCCCGCTCGGCCCTGCCGCCGCCCTGGCCTGGTCGAAGCCCACGGCGAAGGAACTGGTGGCGCGCGCGGGCATGGCCACACCGCGATCGGTCTCGCTGTCTCGCGAGACGTTCCGGGACCTCGGAGCGAACAACGTGCTCTCGAGCGTTATCCATTCCCTGGGGACTCCCCTCGTCGTCAAGCCGGCCAACGGCGGATCCGCACAGGGTGTGAGCATCGTCACGCAAGCCGAGGATCTGCCACGCGCCATGGTGGATGCCTACACCTACTCCGATGTCGCTCTCATCGAACAGCAGATCACCGGCACAGAGCTCGGCGTAACCGTCATCAATACCGGTGAGGGCCCCGTGGCGCTTCCCGCGGTCGAAATCGTTCCCCGCGACGGCGTCTACAGCTTCGAAGCTCGCTACAACGCCGGCGAGACGTTGTTCTATGCTCCGGCACGCGTGGAGTCGTCGCTTGCTGACCATGCCGCCGAGGTCGCCGTGGCTATTCACGATCTCCTGGGCCTGCGCCAACTTTCCCGGGTGGACCTCATTGTCGACGCCGAGGGGACCGTCTGGTTCCTTGAGGTGAACACGCTACCCGGCCTCACCGAGACGTCGCTCGTTCCGCAGGCCATTGTTGCCGCCGGGGAGAACCTCGGCCAGGTCTACGACTCCATCGTTCGCGCCGCCCAGTAGGTGCATCCGGGCGAGCGTTTCACGTGAAACGCTCGCCCGGTACCTTTCCAGGCCACACACTCCAGGCGGCCAGGCGAACAAGCCGCTCGGGCCGCCGCTTTTACAGACCTGCGACGGCGCGCAGTGTTTCACGTGAAACGCCCCGGCTACGCCCGCCCTCCACGTTGAGGTGACGAGTATACGGTCCCGCCCACTCCGAATGCTCCATCGATAAATCGTTGTTTCACGTGAAACGCGTTCACGACACTACTACACAGCCCCGGCGGCGGCACCGTCGCGCCTCCGCACCTGCTTCAGTGCACAGGCACCGCTGATGTCATGGGGCAACGCCAGTTCGCCGACGCGCGTTTCACGTGAAACGTCTCGCCGGTGCGCATGTCCAGAGCCGGCAGGCGGGGGAGTGCCCCACGATGCGGTGCTGGCCACAGGACCTGGGCGCGAGAAGCCGCGCGACATTCCTGCTCCGACTCCATCTCGCGAACCAGTTGTAGACAGGAACACGGACGCTCCCCGGAAGGAGACCGGGACGGGAATCAATTCGATCGCGACCGGTGCCACTGCTGGTTGTCGCGTGCTAGCACGGGTGTGTTGTGTTTCACGTGAAACGGCACGTCGGACCACGGCCGTCCCAGCAGAGCACTGCAGCGGTGCGCCGAACGCGGAGGAGACCCTCCCTCGCAAGCGCAGCGCTGAACCGGTGTTTCACGTGAAACGCACCCGAGGGCGTGTCCCTGCGGTGAAGCATACCGGCTCCGGCGGCGCGGCGAGGCCGGTGGCCGCCCAAAGGGCCCTATTGCCACGGACCGCGAGCGCGAAAACGGGCGGAAAACGACCAGGTCGGGTCGCCTCATCGACCCGGAGAATGGCTCCTGTGGCGATTTCGCACATCGAAAAGAGCCGAATCCGGGGCCCGACTCGACCGTGTCGCTCAGTTGTCGCCGAATCCAGGCTGGCCCAGCTCACCCAGAATGCGGTTGAGGTCACCGATGGTCGCGAAGTCGACAGTCAGTTGACCCTTGCGCGAGGTGAGCTTGATCTTGACCGACGTGTTCAGACGGTCGCCAAGCCGGCCGGCGATCTCATCGAGGTGACCACGGTGCTTGCCAGCGGCCGGGCGCTGGCCGGGGGAGCGGGGCGTTGCCTTCGCCGCGGCCTCGGCGGCCCGCACGGAAAGATCCTCGTTCACGATCTTGTCGGCCAGCTTCAACATCGACTCGCGGTCGGGAAGGGAGAGGATGGCGCGGGCATGGCCTGCACTCAGCACGCCGGCGGCCACCCGCAGCTGCACGGGCTCGGGCAGGCGCAGAAGGCGCAGGGTGTTCGTGATCTGCGGTCGAGACCGGCCGATACGCGATGCCAGCTCATCCTGCGTGATGCCGAAGTCGGCCAGGAGCTGCTGGTACGCCGACGCCTCTTCGAGAGGGTTCAGCTGCGCGCGATGCAGGTTCTCAAGAAGGGCGTCACGCAGCATATCGACGTCGGCAGTTTCGCGGACAACGGCCGGAATCGTCGCCAAGCCAGCCTCTTTGGTCGCGCGCAACCGGCGCTCGCCCATGACCAACTCATACTTGCCGGGTTGCTGAGCAAGCGGCCGCACGACGATCGGCTGCAGCACGCCGATCTCCCGCACGCTGTGCACCAACTCAGCCAGGTCGGATTCGTCGAAGACGGTGCGGGGCTGCTGCGCGTTGGGAACGATGTCATTCGGGTCGAGCTGAACGAGCCGCGCACCGGGCACCTCGAGCAGTTCTTCAGCCGCAGACGACACGGTTTGCACGGGTGGCTCCGCCACGACCGCAGCCGATGTCTTCCCAACGCTGTGCGGAAAGAAGACGTCGACAGGCCGGGACTTCGTCTCATCCTGCATGGGGATGAGCGCTCCGATGCCGCGGCCCAGGCCTGTTCGCTTCGCCATTGTCCTACTGCTTTCCTGTCGAGGGCGCACCGCGCCTGGCGATTTCCGCGGCAGCCTCAAGGTAGGAGAGGGAGCCGGCCGAGTTGACGTCGTAATTGATCACACTTTGCCCGTAGCTCGGCGCCTCAGACACTCGAACGGAGCGCGGAATCGGAGTTTCGAGCACCTGATCAGGGAAATGCTGTCGCACATCTTCGGCAACCTGCTGGGCGAGATTGGTGCGGCTGTCGTACATGGTGAGCAGAATCGTCGTCACGGCCAACTCGGGATTGAGATGCCGCTCGATCATCTCGATGTTCTTCAGCAGCTGGCTGAGACCTTCGAGCGCGTAGTACTCACACTGGATGGGGATGAGGACTTCCCGGGCAGCGACGAAAGCGTTGATCGTCAACAGTCCAAGCGAAGGCGGGCAGTCGATGAAGACGTAGTCGTACGGATCGGCCATGTCCTTGACGTGCAGATCCAGCGCTCGACGCAGCCTCTGCTCACGCGCGACAAGCGAGACGAGCTCAATCTCAGCGCCGGCCAGGTGGATGGTCGCGGGAACGCAGTAGAGCTCTCCGGCCTCCGGGCTCCGCTGGACCACGTCCGCAAGCGGGATGTCATTGATGATCACGTCATAGACGCTGGGCGTCTCCGCATGATGCTCGACTCCGAGCGCGGTCGACGCGTTTCCCTGGGGATCGAGGTCGATGACGAGAACCCGCGCACCCTGCCGGGCGAGCGCCGCGCCCAGGTTCACCGCGGTCGTCGTCTTACCGACGCCACCCTTCTGATTGGAGATGGTGAAGACGCGGGTGCGCTCGGGCTTCGGGAGGGTGTCGGACGCGACGGCCTGACGACGGCGGGTCAGGTCGGCGATCTCGCGGGCAAGGGGAGTGCTTCCGTCGAATCCTGGCGCAGCGCTCGGTGCTTGCTGTTCTTCAGCAGGACGTTTCACGTGAAACCCTTACCTATGGATGTCGATGTTCAGGCCGTACGCCACCCGGAAGTGGCCCCCGTGGCATCCGTCGGCGATGAGGCTCTCGGCTGGCGGGGACTAACCCACTGTAGCTCGAATGACCCGCGTCACCTCGTCCAGCACGCCGTCGCCGAGGGTAAGAACTTCGACGTCCTCGAGTCGGTACCTGCGACTCGCCTTCGCGGCCGCTTCGACCTCCCGCTCGGCGGCAGCGCCCTTCATGAGAACCAGTTGCCCTCCCGCGCGAACCAACGGCGCCGTCAGTGGAATCAGCGTGCGCAGCGCGCTCACTGCACGGGCCGTGACCTGGTCGAGGGGCTCAGGAAGAGCCACGTCCTCCGCTCGGGCACGAAGGACCTGCACGTTTTCGAGACCCAGCACAGAAACCTGATCGGTCAGCCATGCGACGCGGCGCTCCATCGGCTCGATGAGTACGAAGGACACGTCAGGGCGCGCGATGGCGAGCACCAGCCCGGGAAGCCCGGCACCGGAGCCCACGTCTCCGACACGCCCAGGGCGCAGCAGGGGAGCGACGATCACACTGTTGAGGACGTGCCGGCTCCAGAGCCGGGGGAGTTCCAGCGGCCCGATCAGTCCGAGCGTTTCCCCCTGCTCGGCGAGGTTCCGGGTAAACGCACGAGCGACATCGATACGGTCACCGAACAATTCCTCGGCAACCCGGGGCTCTGCCTCCAGCTCCTCCGTCATCGGTTGCGGATCAGCGCTGGGTGATCACGGTGTGCCGGTCGCGCCCCTCGCCACGGGACTCCGAGTGGAAGCCGCGCTCGGAGACGATGTCGTGCACGAGCTTGCGCTCGTATGACGACATCGGAGGCAGCTCAGCCTCCGCCGACCCTGCCTCGATGCGCTCGACAGCGCGGCTGACGAGCGCCGACAGCTCGGCCTGACGGGCGTCGCGGGAACCGCCGATGTCCAGGATCAGTCGCGAGAAGGCGCCCGTCTTGTTCTGCACGGCCAGACGGGTCAGTTCTTGCAGTGCCGTCACCGTCTCCGGCTTGGACAGCACACGCAGGTTCGCGCCCTCGGAAGCGTTGACAGAGACATACGCGCGTCCGTTGCGGGCGTCGATGTCGATGTCGCCGTCGAGGTCGCAGATGTCGAGGAACTCCTCGATGTAATCCGCAGCGACGTCGCCCTCCTGCTCCAGCTGTTCGAGCGACACCGCCTGCTCGCCGCGACCAGGCGACTCAGCTGCAGGGGCCATGGGGGGAAGGTCGGTCATTGCTTCATCACTCACGTTGCTCACCGTTTCTACTTCTGCGGGGGCTTCTTAGGGCGCTTCTTCGCGCGGTTCTTACCGAGCGGCTGCTGCCGCTGAGTGGGCTTCGACGGTTCGTCGAGCGCGATCACATCCCCATCCGGCGTGATCAGCTTGCCCTTGCGGGCCAGCCGGTCCTCCCGGGCCTTCGCGGCCTCACTGCCGGGCGTCGGCATGTTGCGGATGACGAGGAACTGCTGACCCATCGTCCAGACGTTGGACGTCAGCCAGTAGAACATCACGCCCAGGGGGAAGGCGATGCCGGAGAAGGCGAACACCAGGGGCAGCAGGTACAACATGATGCGCTGCTGGCGGAACATCGGGCTCGCCTTGGTCTCAGGCGACATGTTCTTCGAGACGATCTGCAGCTGGGTGACGAACTGCGACACGGTCATCAGGATCACCATGGTCGCGGCGATGACCATCACTGAAGCGCTGAAGGGCTGGCCCGCCGTCATGAGCGACCACTGCGAGGCGAAGGACTCGTGCAGTGGGGCGCCGAACAACCGGGCGTCGACGAAGCTCTTGGCCAACTCGGCGTTGAGTGGACCGACGCCGGCCTTGCCGTGCTGGGCGTCGTTGAGCACGGAGAAGAGCGAGAAGAAGATCGGCATCTGCAGCAGCAGGGGAAGGCACGAGCTCAAGGGGTTCGTCCCGGTGCGCTTGTACAGTTCCATCGTCTCCCGCGACATTGCCTCGCGGGAGAACTGGTCCTTCTTGCCCTTGTACTTGTCCTGGATCTTCTTGAGCTGCGGCGCGACCTCGAGCATCTTCCGCTGGCTCTTGATCTGGCGCACGAACACGGGGATGAGTGCGGCTCGCACCACGAGCACGAGGCCGACAATGGACAGCACCCAGGTGAGGCCACCGTCGTAGTCCATGCCCAGGGTGCTGAACAGCCAGTGGAAGGCCACCAGCAGCAGTTCGACCACCCATTTCAGCGGCCAGAGGATTGTCTGGAAGAGGTCCATAAGGAGCTTGATCAGCCCTTTCCGTGGCTTGGTGCGACAACGAATCCAAATCGTGTCACGTGATAGCGGTGCAGGCTCTTGCGGGGAACGTCATCGACTCCGCCTTCGGCCCACGGATGGCAACGGGCCAGACGACGGACGGCAAGGGCAGATCCGATCAGAACCCCATGTTCCTGTACGGCGCCGAGTGCATATGCGGAACATGACGGATAGTACCTGCAGACGTCGCCGTACAGCGGTGAGATCACCGCTCGATACAGCCGGAGCAGCAGGACGACACAATTGCGGGGAACCAGCAGGAGATTGCGGAGTGCGGCGGTCATCGGCCGGCCATGCCCCTGGTGCGAGCTTCCACGACTTCCGAACGCAGGGTCGTCCACTCCGACGTCGCCGCCGACGGCAAGGCACGAATGACGATGTCGGTCCCGTCGGGGATCGACGGCAGCAATTCTGAGCTCGCTGCCTTCAGGCGCCGGCGGACTCGGTTGCGGGTCACAGCATTCCCCACGTTCTTGGCGACGATGAAGCCGAACCGGGCGGGACCAGGAGTCGTGCCCCTCCGCAGGTACATCACGGTATTGGGGCGCACCACCCGCGACCCACGGCGGACAACCGCCTTATAGTCGGTCCCGCTTGTGATCCGGTTCGCCTTCGCGAGCACCGGTTGGCTCAGGCAGAGAGTTCGTTGCGTCCCTTGCGGCGGCGGGCACCGATGATGGCACGGCCGGCACGGGTGCGCATGCGCAGACGGAAACCGTGCACCTTGGCGCGGCGGCGGTTGTTCGGCTGGAAGGTTCTCTTGCTCATGATGTCTCCACGTGTTGGATCTCCACAGGGCGCGACGGACGCGTCCGGGAAAGAAATGGGTAGCCCTCAGGCTCAGGTCAACTGATTAAAACTACGGCCTTCCATCCCTATGGTCAAACCCATCCTCGCGCCGAGCGGCGATTCTCCCTAATCGGATCCCCAATACAGGGGAGCGACACGCTGGGACTTCTCACCGGGTTTGTTCCCACTGGCTGTTTTGGCTAGCGTGTTCACAAGTTATCCACAGGCCGGCGCCGTGAAGCTGGGAATTCACCGGTTTTTACCCACAGGCCGTGGATAACCCTGTGAATAGCTGCCGCGATTTTCCCGAATCGGATCGACGCCAGCGCGCCGAAGGAAAGAAGATTGAAGCGCGTGCTTCCAACGAACAACACAGAGGATGCGAGAGACCATGGCTGACGGGGAAACGCCGATCGCCCAGACCTGGCAGGCCGTTCTCGCGGCGCTCGAGTCCGATGCAAGCATCACGCCGATGCTCTACGGCTTTCTGAACCTCGTTGAACCCAAGGGGATCGCCGCCGGGACCTTCTATCTCGAGGTTCCCAACGAATTCACCGCGAGCATGCTCAACCAGCGGATGCGCGTGCCCCTGTTGACGGCCATGGACCAGCTCATCGACGAGACGGTCACCACCTTCTACGTGGTCGTGAACCCGGAGTTGGAGCAGGAAGCCCTGCGGCCCGTCCACGAGCCGGTTCACCAGCCCGACGTGCAGACTCCGGCCGCCCCGCAGTCCGTCTTCGAGAGCCCGGCGACCGAGAACCCACACGACACCCGCCTCAACCCGAAGTACAGCTTCGACAACTTCGTCATCGGCCAATCCAACCGGTTCGCGCACGCTGCGGCGGTCGCGGTCGCCGAAGCGCCGGCCAAGGCATACAACCCGCTCTTCGTCTACGGCGAGTCCGGCCTGGGAAAGACGCACCTGCTGCACGCCATCGGCCACTACGCGATGAGCCTGTATCCCGGCATCCGGGTTCGCTATGTGAGTTCCGAGGAATTCACGAATGACTTCATCAATTCGATCGCGAACAACCGCGGGTCCCTGTTCCAATCCCGGTACCGCAACATCGACATCCTCTTGATCGACGACATCCAGTTCCTGCAGGGCAAGGCGGAGACCCAGGAAGCGTTCTTCCACACCTTCAACACCCTGCACGATCACAACAAGCAGGTCGTGATCACAAGCGACCTGCCACCCAAGCACTTGACCGGATTCGAAGACCGCATGCGATCGCGTTTCGAGTGGGGCCTCATCACCGATGTGCAGGCGCCGGACCTCGAGACCCGCATCGCGATCCTTCGAAAGAAGGCGCAGAGCGAGAAGCTCCAGGTGCCCGACGACATCCTCGAGTTCATGGCCTCAAAGGTCTCGTCCAACATCCGGGAGCTCGAGGGCACCTTGATCCGGGTCACCGCATTCGCCAGCCTCAACCGCACGCCCGTCGACATGGCCCTGGTGCAGACGGTGCTGAAGGACCTCATCACCCTGGATGAGGACAACATCATCGCGCCGGTCGACATCATCACCAACACCGCCGACTACTTCAAGCTCACCGTCGATGACCTCTACGGCTCATCGCGCTCCCAAGCGGTGGCGACGGCGAGACAGATCGCAATGTACCTGTGTCGCGAACTGACCAACCTGTCGCTGCCCAAGATCGGCCAGCTGTTCGGAAACCGCGATCACACCACGGTGATGTACGCGAACAAGAAGATCAGCGAGCTGATGAAAGAGCGGCGCTCGATCTACAACCAGGTCACCGAACTGACCAACCGCATCAAACAGAACCACCGGTACAAGTAGCGTGCTTTCGCTGTTCCTGGGTCCTGTGGATAACCCTGTGGATTTGTGAGCGAAAACTCCGGGCGCACTGTAGAAAACGACGCCCGCGTTGTGAAAAGTCACGGCGACGCCGCGGTGGGCTCCGACATTCTGCGGATTAACGCCCACAGGCGCCCAACAAGTCACACCGTTGTAGTTCCCATGCCCAGCGCGGCGAAGAGAGAGTTATCCACAGTTTGCACAGCGGTTAAGACCATTAACGAATTAACTTCTCTCTCTATAGAAACCGACAACCTTTACCGCAGCGGGCTCGAAATCGGCAGCCTGACAAACCCGACTAGCATTGAGCCGACAATTGTTTGCCTCCACCGGACAGGAGTGACTTCGTGAGATTTCAGGCCAATCGGGATGTCTTCAGCGAAGCCGTTTCGTTCGCAGTGAAGCTCCTGCCTCAGCGCACCACGCTGCCCATCCTCAGCGGTGTGTTGATCGAGGCGACCGAAAGCGGCCTCACGCTGTCGTCTTTCGACTATGAAGTCTCCGCTCGGACGGAGATCGCTGCGGAGGTGGAGGAGACCGGGACGGTACTCGTCTCCGGTCGGCTGCTGGCAGAGATCGCCAGCCGGATGCCCAATGCGCCGGTGCGGTTCGTGACCGATGAGTCGCGCATCACCGTAAGTTGCGGATCGGCCAACTTCACCCTGCTCTCCATGCCCGTGGAGGAATACCCCACGATTCCCCAGATCAGCACGGAATCCGGCCTCGTTCCGGCCGAGGATTTCGCTGCCGCGGTCGCCCAGGTCGCCGTCGCTGCGTCCAGGGACGACGTCACTCCCGTGATCACCGGCGTGCAGCTCGAGGTGTCCGGCACCAGCGTGAGCCTGGTCGCTACCGACCGCTACCGTGTGGCCGTGCGCGAGATCGACTGGGATCCGGGCAGCAACCCCGCCAGTGACACCATTCCGGCACTGGTGCCGGCACGCACGCTCCAAGAGATCGGCAAGACCTTCGGACACAGCGGGACCATCTCGGTGGCGATCACCAGCAAGGACGACCGTGAGCTGATCGCGTTCACGGCTGACAAGAAGACCGTCACCTCGCTGCTGATCAAGGGCAACTTCCCGCCGGTCCGCCGTCTGTTCCCCGAATCCGTCGACAACTACGCGGTGATGAACACCGCCGAGCTGATCGAAGCGACCCGGCGCGTGCAGCTGGTGCTGGAGCGGGAGGCCGCACTGCGCTTCACGTTCACCGCCGACGGGCTCACCCTGGAGGCGATCGGCAGCGAGCAGGCCCAGGCCTCCGAAACGATCGACGCGATCCTCACGGGCAATGACACAGTGGTCTCCCTCAAGCCCCAATTCCTGCTCGACGGCCTCGGGGCCGTTCACTCCGAGTTCGTCCGCATCTCGTTCACGAAGACCGAGAACCCGAACAAGCCCGGCCCTGTGCTGATCACCAGCCAGACGTCGCGCGAGAACGCCGGCGCCGACAGCTACAAGTACCTCTTGCAGCCGAACCTGCTGCTTCGGTAACGCACCGCGCCAGCGGGCAATCACGCAACGAGTCAGAAGGAGCGCGTCATGCATATCGGAATCATCGGCCTCGGGAAGATGGGCGCGAACATGCGCACCCGCCTGCGTGCGGCGGGCATCGAAGTGACCGGGTATGACCGCAATCCCGAGGTGACGGATGTCGCGACAACGGACGAGCTGGTGCAGGCGCTGCCGGCACCGCGCATCGTCTGGGTGATGGTGCCGGCCGGACCGATCACCGACTCGGTCATCGGCGACCTCGGCGAGAAACTCGACGAGGGCGACCTCGTCATCGACGGTGGCAACTCGCGCTTCACCGAGGACTTCAAGCATGCCGAATTCCTGGCGACCAAGGGGATCAACTACGTCGACGCAGGTGTCTCCGGCGGCGTCTGGGGAGTCACCAACGGTTACGGCCTGATGGTCGGCGGCAAGACCGAGCAGGTCGAGCGCGCGATGCCGATCTTCGACGCACTGCGTCCGGAGGGGCCGCGTGACGAGGGCTTCGTGCACGCCGGCGAGATCGGTGCCGGTCATTACGCCAAGATGGTGCACAACGGCATCGAGTACGCACTCATGCAGGCCTATGCCGAGGGATACGAGCTGCTCGAGGCGAAGGACACCCTGATCAGCAACGTCCCGGGCATCTTCAAGGCCTGGCAGCAGGGAACTGTGGTTCGTTCCTGGCTTCTCGAACTTCTCGTGCGTGCCTTGGAGCACGACCCCAACCTCTCCGACATCGAGGGCTACGTGGAGGACTCGGGCGAGGGCCGCTGGACGATTGAAGAGGCCATTGAGAACGCGGTTCCGGTTCCCACGATCAGCGCTTCCATTTTCGCCCGGTTCGTCTCACGGCAGGACGACTCCCCGGCGATGAAGGCCGTCGCTGCCCTCCGCAACCAGTTCGGCGGACACGAAGTCAAGAAGGCCGACTAGAAAGCAAGGTGAGTGGATGAGGGCCACCCATCTCTCCCTCGCCGACTTTCGGAACTACCAGTCAGCCGAGGTCGCGTTCTCGCCAGGGCCGAACCTTGTCGTCGGCAGGAACGGCCAGGGCAAGACCAACCTCGTCGAGGCGCTCGGTTATCTGAGCACGCTCGGATCCCATCGGGTCTCGAATGACAAGGCGCTCATCCGTGCGGAGTGCGACGCCGCGATCATCCGCGCGCGCGTGGAATTCAATGGCCGTGAGGTCCTCGCCGAAGTGCAGATCAACCGCGCGGCACCCAATCGCGCCCAGGTGAACCGTTCGGCGATCAAGCCGCGCGAGCTTCCCCGCTATTTCTCGAGCGTGCTGTTCGCTCCTGAGGACCTCTCCCTCATCCGGGGAGACCCCTCAGGGCGGCGCCGGTTTCTCGACCAGCTCCTCGTACTACGGAATCCCCGGGTCTCCGGGATTCTGGCGGACTACGAACGGGTGCTCAAGCAGCGCAACACCCTCTTGAAGTCCGCACGTGCGAGTCGTGTTGCCGCCCATGCCCTGACGACCCTCGACATCTGGGACGAGAGGCTCGTGGAGATCGGGTCCCAGATCATCGATGAGCGGAGCAGACTGGTGGGCCTGCTCGCCCAACCCCTGCGTGAGGCCTACCAGTCCGTGGCCGGGGATGACCACGTTCCTGAGCTCCAGTCATCGCTCAGCGTCCTCGGCCAGAACGAGGGGGACGAGGATGCTGCCGGCTCCGTCCCCGAGATGGCGGCGCCGGACGCCGGCAGCCGCGCAACGACGGACCTCTTCCGTGAGGCGCTGACCGAACGACGGCCCAGGGAACTCGAACGCGGCCTCACGCTCGTCGGTCCCCACCGGGATGATGTCGTCTTCCGCCTGAATTCGCTTCCCGCCAAGGGGTACGCCAGCCATGGTGAGACCTGGTCGTTCGCACTCGCGCTGAAACTCGCATCCGCCGAACTGTTGCGGCGCGACTCGACAAGCGGTGACCCGGTGCTGATCCTCGACGACGTGTTCGCCGAGCTCGACCAGGCCCGGCGTGCCCGGCTCGCCGACGCCGTCACCGGGTTCGAGCAGGTCATCATCACGGCTGCCGTGCTGGAGGACATTCCCGAGGCCCTGACCGCGCACATCATCCGTATCAGCGCCGGAGCGGTTGAATGAGCGAACCATCCGGCGGTAGGGCACCGCGCTTTAGCGAGGCCGCGCGGGTCTTCCTGCATTTCAAGGACGTCTTCGGTGACCCGAATGCCGGGAGGTCGCGCGCGAGGAAACAGCGGCGGGAGGAGCGCGGATCGAGCGTGCCGTTCGGTGCCGGCCGAGACCCGCGAGGCCTCGGCGACGCGCTGTCGTCGCTGACCTCGCAACTCGGGTGGAACTCCCCGCTTGCGCAGTCGGAACTGCTGGCCTCGTGGGCGGAGATCGCCGGCGCGGAGACCGCGAGCCACTCGACACCGGCGGGGATCACCGACGGCGTACTCACGGTGAAATGCGAGTCCACCGCCTGGGCCACCCAGCTCCGCCTCATGCGAGTCGACATTATGACGCACATTGCGAAGCGATACCCGGACGCCGGGATCGAATCGGTACGTTTCCAAGGGCCGGACGCCCCGTCCTGGAAAAAGGGCCCCAGATCAATTCCAGGGCGCGGTCCACGCGATACTTACGGCTAGGAACACAAATCAGGTCACCCGAACGAATAAAACGCGTGAGACGCGCGAATCTGCAGCTGGCTTCCCGGGCGGTTTGGTAGACTGAAGAGTCGCCGTTCGCGGCAGAGGGAGCCCAAACTTCATATGACAGCAGACGCGCAAACACCCGAGCCCGCCCACGCATACGGGGCCGACGAAATCCAGGTTCTCGAAGGTCTCGAAGCCGTTCGCAAGCGACCGGGAATGTACATCGGGTCGACCGGCCCGCGCGGTCTGCACCACCTGGTCTATGAGATCGTCGACAACTCCGTCGATGAAGCTCTCGCCGGATATTGCGACACGATCGACATCCGCATTCTTGCGGACGGTGCCATGCGCGTCCAGGACAACGGACGCGGCATCCCGGTCGACATCCACAGGACCGAGGGCCGCTCGACCCTCGAGGTGGTGCTCACCGTTCTCCACGCCGGCGGAAAGTTCGGCGGCGGCGGATACGCCGTCTCCGGTGGACTCCACGGTGTCGGCAGCTCGGTCGTGAACGCACTGTCGAGTCGCCTCGAGGTGGAGGTTCGCCGGCAGGGACACGTCTGGAGCCAGAGCTACGCCAACGGCATCCCCAATGCCCCCGTCGAAAAGGGGGAGGAGACCGACGAGACCGGTACCACCACCACCTTCTGGCCGAGCGCCGAGACCTTCGAGACGATCGAGTTCGACTACGAGACGCTGCGCGCGCGCTTCCAGCAGATGGCGTTCCTCAACAAGGGCCTGCGCCTGACCCTCACCGACGAGCGTGAGGAGTACCGCGACGAAGAAGGCAACCCGCTCACCAACACCTTCCTCTATGAGCAGGGCCTCGTCGACTACGTCGAGTACCTGAACCGGGCACGCAAGGCGGATCTCGTCAACGACGAGATCATTTCCTTCGACGTCGAGGATCACGAGCGCAAGATCGCCCTCGAGGTGGCGATGCAGTGGACGACGGCCTACACGGAAAGCGTCCACACCTACGCGAACACCATCAACACACACGAGGGCGGCACGCACGAGGAGGGGTTCCGCGCGGCCCTCACCAGCCTCATCAACCGGTACGCCCGCGACAAGGGGATCCTGAAGGACAAGGATGACAACCTCTCGGGCGACGACGTGCGCGAGGGTCTGACGGCCGTCATCTCGATCAAACTCTCCGAGCCGCAGTTCGAGGGACAGACGAAGACGAAGCTCGGCAACACCGAGGCCAAGTCGTTCGTGCAGAAGGTCACGAACGACCAGTTGTCCGACTGGTTCGACCGCAACCCGATCCAGGCACGGGACATCATCCGCAAGGCCCTGCAGGCGGCGACGGCCCGCATGGCGGCGCGCAAGGCCCGGGAAACCGCCAGGCGCAAGGGCCTCCTCGAAGGCGGCGGCATGCCCGGCAAACTCAAGGACTGCCAGAGCAAGGACCCCTCGATCTCCGAGATCTTCATCGTCGAGGGTGACTCGGCCGGTGGCTCCGCCGTGCAGGGTCGCAACCCCGAGACCCAGGCGATTCTTCCGCTGCGGGGGAAGATCCTGAACGTGGAGAAGGCCCGGCTGGACCGTGCCCTCGGCAACAACGAGGTACAGGCCATGATCACGGCCTTCGGTGCCGGCATCGGGGAGGATTTCAACCCCGACAAGGTGCGGTACCACAAGATCGTTCTCATGGCGGATGCCGACGTCGACGGCCAGCACATCACCACGCTGCTCCTGACCCTGCTGTTCCGTTACATGCGCCCGCTGATCGACCTCGGGTACGTCTACCTCGCCCAGCCACCGCTGTACCGCCTGAAGTGGACCAACGCCCCACACCAGTACGTGTACTCCGACCGGGAGCGCGACGTGCTCCTTGCGGACGGCCAGGCCGCCGGCAAGCGCATCCCCAAGGACAACGGCATCCAGCGCTACAAGGGTCTCGGTGAGATGGACTACCAGGAGCTGTGGGAGACCACGATGGCACCGGAGTCCCGGACCCTGCTGCAGGTGACGCTCGACGACGCCGCCGCAGCCGACGAGATCTTCTCGGTGCTGATGGGCGAGGACGTCGAGTCACGCCGCAATTTCATTCAAAAGAACGCGAAGGACGTGCGCTTCCTTGACATCTGACGACACCCCGAACATCCCGGGAGACGCCGCCGCCGACGAGGCTGCCCGCTACCTGTTGCAGCACGGCAAGGTCGACCAGGTCGACCTGCAACTCGAGATGCAGCGCTCGTACCTCGACTACGCCATGAGCGTCATCGTGGGCCGCGCCCTGCCCGACGTGCGCGACGGCCTGAAGCCGGTGCACCGCCGCGTCATCTACGCCATGTACGACGGCGGCTACCGACCCGACAAGGCCTTCTCCAAGTGCTCCCGCGTTGTCGGCGACGTCATGGGGCAGTTCCACCCGCACGGCGACACGTCCATCTACGACGCGCTCGTGCGCCTGGTGCAGCCGTGGAGCCTCCGCTACCCCCTCGCGCTCGGCCAGGGCAACTTCGGCTCCCCGGGCAATGACGGCGCAGCCGCTCCCCGGTACACCGAGACCAAGATGGCCCCGCTCGCGCTCGAAATGGTGCGCGACATCAACGAGGACACCGTCGACTTCCAGGACAACTACGACGGCCGTACGCTGGAACCGACCGTCCTGCCTTCGCGATTCCCGAACCTGCTGGTCAACGGCTCCGTCGGCATCGCGGTCGGCATGGCCACGAACATCCCGCCGCACAACCTGCGTGAAGTGGCCGCCGGCGCGCAGTGGTACCTCGAGAACCCGGACGCGACGCGCGAAGAGCTGCTGGACGCCCTCGTGCAGCGGATCAAGGGACCGGACTTCCCGACCGGCGCACAGATCCTCGGCATCAAGGGCATCCAGGACGCCTACCGCACCGGCCGCGGATCCATCACGATGCGTGCCGTAGTCACCATCGAGGAGCTCCAGGGCCGCACCTGCCTCGTCATCACCGAGCTGCCCTACCAGGTCAACCCCGACAACCTCGCGATCAAGATCGCCGAGCTGGTCAAGGACGGCAAGATCTCCGGGATCGCCGACATCCGGGATGAGACCTCGGGACGCACGGGCCAGCGCCTCGTCATCGTGCTCAAGCGTGACGCGGTTGCGAAGGTCGTGCTGAACAACCTGTACAAGCACACGCAGTTGCAGGAGAACTTCGGCGCGAACATGCTCGCCATCGTCGACGGTGTGCCGCGCACACTGCCGCTCGACGGCTTCATCTCGGCGTGGGTCGCTCACCAGATCGACGTCATCGTTCGCCGCACCCAGTTCCGGCTGAACAAGGCCGAAGCGGATGCGCACATCCTGCGCGGTTATCTCAAGGCGCTCGACGCCCTCGACGAGGTGATCGCCCTCATCCGTCGTTCACCCACGGTCGACGACGCCCGCGCGGGCCTGATGGAGCTGCTCGACGTCGACAAACTGCAGGCCGACGCCATCCTCACCATGCAGTTGCGCCGTCTCGCCGCGCTTGAGCGCCAGAAGATCGTCGACGACGCGGCGCGCCTTGAAGAGGAGATCGCCGAGTACAAGGCGATCCTCGCCAGCCCGGAGCGCCAGCGGAGCATCATCAGCGAGGAGCTCGCCGAGATCGCCGAGCGATTCGGCGACGACCGCCGCACCGAGATCATGTTCGGGTTCGACGGTGACATGTCGATCGAGGACCTGATCCCCGAAGAGGAGATGGTGATCACCGTCACCCGGGGCGGTTACATCAAGCGCACGCGAAGCGACAACTACCGCAGCCAGCACCGCGGCGGCAAGGGCGTGCGCGGTGCCCAGCTCCGTGCGGACGACGTGGTGGAGCACTTCTTCGTGACCACCACCCACCATTGGCTGCTGTTCTTCACCAACACCGGACGCGTGTACCGCGCGAAGGCGTACGAGGTGCAGGAGGGCGGCCGTGACGCCAAGGGACAGCACGTCGCCAACCTCCTCGCCATGCAGCCGGGCGAGGAGATCGCGCAGATCCTCGACATCCGCGATTACCAGGTGGCGACCTACCTCACCCTCGCCACCCGTGAAGGGCTGATCAAGAAGACACCCCTCGTCGAGTACGACACGAACCGCTCAGGCGGCATCATCGCCATCAAGCTTCGCGAAGGCGACGAACTCGTCTCCGCGATGCTCGTCGACGAGGACTCCGATCTGCTCCTCGTGTCGCGCAAGGGCATGTCGATCCGCTTCCAGGCAACGGATGAGGCGCTGCGCCCCATGGGGCGGAGCACATCCGGCGTCATCGGCATGCATTTCCGCGGCGACGACTCGCTGCTCGACGCATCCGTGGTCTCCGACCAGGGGTACGTCTTCGTCGTGACCGAGGGCGGCTACGCCAAGCGCACATCCGCCGACCAGTACCGCTTGCAGAACCGTGGTGGGCTGGGAATCAAGGTGGCCAAGCTCAGCGAGGACCGCGGCGAACTGGTCGGCGCCCTGATCGTCGATGAGGGCGATGAGGTGCTCGTGGTCCTCGCGGGCGGCAAGGTGATACGCTCTGACGTCGCCGAAGTGCCGGCCAAGGGGCGCGACACGATGGGCGTGGTCTTCGCGAAGTTTGCGGAAAAAGACAGGATCATCGCTATAGCGAAGAACACCGAACGCAATCTGGTAGCCGAAGAGATCGAAGCTCCACTCGAAGGCGAGCAGGGGAAAGAAGAGTCAGTAGATGAGTAGCGTCGCCGAGAAGCTGGCAAAGAAGTCAACGCGGAAACCCGCCACGAAGCAGGTGCGCCTGAAGCTGGTGTACATCGACTTCTGGTCTGCCGTGAAACTGTCGTTCCTGATCGCCATCTGCGTGGCCATCGTCACGATCGTCGCGACCTTCCTCATCTTCACGGTGCTGAACCAGACCGGTCTCTTCGAGCAGATCAACCAGATCTATACGTCGATCGCGGGGGAGACGAGCGACCTCTCGACCATTCTCTCGCTGGGTAACATCATGGGCTTCGCCGTGGTCGTCGCCCTGCTGGACACCGTCGTCATCACGGCGCTCGGCGCGGTCGTGGCCCTGCTCTACAACCTCAGCGTCAAGATGACCGGCGGGCTGCTCGTCGGCTTCACAAACAACTGATCGGCGCCGGCATTGAGCCGGCGCTCGATTAGAAGATCGTGGCAGATTCAGGTAGTCTCTAATCTGCCCAATCGGGGATATAGCTCAGGCGGTTAGAGCGCTTCGCTGATAACGAAGAGGTCCCAGGTTCAAGTCCTGGTATCCCCACAATTCCCCATCCGGGGCCTTAGCTCAATTGGTAGAGCGCCTGCTTTGCAAGCAGGAGGTCAGGAGTTCGATTCTCCTAGGCTCCACACTTCGATCTCCGCGTGATACGTCACGGGGATCACACCTAGGCTCCACGTTCTCCTGGAACTGAGCTGTCTGCGGTGCGTGCTCGTCGCTACTGAGTGTGGTGAACGTAGAGGTCGCGGAGCAGCGCGATTTCGGCTCCGTGGTGCAGGATCTCTTGGGTAGTAGTACCTGGCGCCAGTCGGCTGCGGCGTGACGGAAAACGCGCGCGTCAAGGCGACTTACAGGCAGCTTGGACGGCACGGCCGTACATGGACTTCGAGATCCACCGACTCGCACATCCTGATCAGGCGAGGGAGAGCGCGACTCCGTCAAGAATGTCGTGCTCGCTCGTCACGACGGTGTCGAGGCTGCGTCCCGATGCGGCGACAGCGTCAACCGTTCGGCGCAGGACCGTCGCCCAGACCAGGGCGCCGGCAGCGATGACGTCGATCCGTCCGGGGTGCATGTATGGCAGAGCCGCCCGCTCGTTGCGGGTCATCCCTGCGAGGTCATCGCACGCGTCGAGGACTGTCGCGATCGGCAGCCGCGCACCGTGGATGGCGCGTGCATCGTATCGATCGAGCCGCAGGGCATGCGCGGTGATCGTCGTGACCGTCCCCGCGACGCCGATGATCTCGCGTACCTCGGTCAGGTCGACGCTGTCGGTCGCCTCGTCGATGGCGGCATTGACGTCGCGGCGCAGATTGCGGCGGTCGTCCTCAGCCGGAGGATCGGTGCGCACGTTGCGTTCGGTCATGCGCACGCAGCCGACGTCCATCGAGTAGATGGACTCCGGGGAGCCTCCGCCGAGCACGAGCTCCGTCGAACCGCCGCCGAGGTCGACGACGAGACGTCCCCGCGCATCGTCGTTCGACGCGTTGAGGGCGCTTGTCGCGCCTCGGAATGACAACGCTGCCTCCTCAGCGCCCGCGATCACCTCAGGATGGACGCCGATGATCTCACGGACCGCGTCGATGAAGACCTGCCGGTTGGCCGCATCCCGGGTCGCTGAGGTGGCCACGAACCGGACTTTCTCGACTTCGTGCTTCGCGCACTGGGCGGCGTAACGCCGTGTCGCATCGAGGGTGCGCTCGAGAGCGGCGTCGGCGAATCGGCCCGTACGATCCACGCCCTCGCCGAGCCGCACGACCTCGAGGGTGCGCACGATGTCGGTTACGACGCCGTTCGCGACGTCTGCGATGAGTAGGCGGATGGAATTGGTGCCACAGTCGATGGCGGCCACTCGGGTCACGGTCACTCCTTCAGGACGAGGTTCGCGCCGCTTTTCAGCGGCAGAGGACGACGGGGGCAGGACGCGAGGGAAACACAGAACGCCCGGCCTTTCGACCGGGCGTTCTTCGCGTGTTGCGGAGGGTCAGCTTTCCTCGACAGGGGTGACGGTCGTTGCGGTGCCGCCGGTGGTGCTCGGTGTGGTGACCACGACCTCGTCTTCCTCGGCGACCCAGAGCTCGTCATCCGCCTTGAAGGTCTGCCAGATGGCGTAACCCACCCCTGCAGCGGCGACCACGGCAGCACCGAGGGCGATGAAGGTGCCGACGCCCGGTCCCTTCTTCTCGACCACCACCGGCTTCTGGAGGTGCATGCGGGACAGGGCAGCGCGCACGCGGGCGTCTTTCGCGACGTCGCCGACGGACATGACGGCGCCGATGGCCGTGCCGACGGCCGGGAGGGTGGTGGCCGCGACCCGGTGTCCAATTCCCCCGGCGATCCCCTGGGTGGTGGCCACGTGTGGCTTGACGTACTGGTCGTAGCTGCTCACCACGCGGGGAACGACCTCTTCCCTGGTGAGCACGCTCGCCTGCCGCGCCGCCTCGCGCGCCACGGCGCCCGCGCGGTCCAGCACGTCCTGCTGCTGGCTCCACAGCTCGTCTGCGTGCTTCCGCAGCCGATCGAGTTCCTTGCGGCGCTTTCGTGACAGGCTCATCTGGACCCTCCATCGATGTCGTGTTGCGAACAGTGTCCATCTTGCCACCGAATCGACTGGGAGCGCTCTGGGAGTATCCCCGCATTCCCGCTGATCGGGTGTCGAAACGGCGGCTGTGTAAGAATTGACCCTATGTCCAAGCACACGGCGATCGCCACCCTCAACACCTCACTCGGCCCGATCACGATCAACCTCTACGGCAACCACGCTCCGAAGACGGTCAAGAACTTCGTCGGCCTGGCAACGGGGGAGATCGAGTGGACGCACCCCGGCACGGGCGTGAAGAGCACCGACCCGCTGTACGACGGCACCATTTTCCACCGCATCATCAAGGACTTCATGATCCAGGCCGGCGACCCGCTGGGCCAGGGGATCGGCGGCCCGGGCTACCAGTTCGACGATGAGATCAACCCGGAGCTCGACTTCACCCAGCCGTACGTTGTCGCGATGGCCAACGCCGGAACCCAGGGTGGCCGCGGAACGAACGGCTCGCAGTTCTTCATCACCGTCGTGCCCACCACCTGGCTGCAGGGCAAGCACACCATCTTCGGCTCGGTCGATGACGAGGCGTCACGCGCCATCGTCGAGAAGATCGCCGCCGTGCCGACCGGCCGTGGCGACCGGCCCCTCGAGGACGTCGTCATCGAGAGCGTCACGGTCGAGCAGGTCTAGGGCCCCGGGCAGCACGTGACTGCAGGGCCGGAGGGTTCGGCGAACCACTGTTACCGGCATCCCGACCGCGAGAGCTACGTGCTCTGCCAGCGCTGCGGGCGCACCATCTGCCCGGAGTGCATGACGCAGGCGCCCGTCGGGGTGATCTGCCCGGAATGCATGCGTGAGGCACGAGCCAGCATGCCGCGGACAAAGCCGGCACTGCTGCGGCGCTCCGATGACCGGCCCGTGGTCACCCTGGGCATCATCGCGGTGACCGTCGTGGTCTACCTGCTGCAGTGGATCCCGGGCTTGGCGGTGACGCAGAACCTCGCGTACACCCCGATCCTCACGGCGGTCGAACCGTGGCGCATGCTGACGAGCGTCTTCGTGCATTCGCGCGGCTTCATCTTCCACATCCTGCTCAACATGTACATGTTGTGGATCTTCGGCCAGCTCATGGAGCAGCTGCTCGGCCGAGCGCGCTTCCTGTCGCTGTACCTCATCTGCGGGTTCGCTGGATCGGTGGGCGTGCTGCTTCTGGCGCCGGTGAACACGGTTGTCGTTGGTGCGTCCGGTGCGATCTTCGGGCTGATGGGTGCGTTCCTGGTCATCCAGCGCCGGCTCGGCGGCAATACCAACCAGCTGCTCATCCTGTTGGTGATCAACCTCGTGATCGGGTTCATCCCCGGCCTGAACATCGCATGGCAGGCCCACGTGGGGGGGCTTGTCGGCGGCGCGCTCGTGGGCGTCATCTACCTGGAGACCAGAGGCCGCCAGCGGAAGGCGCTACAGATCGCGCTCCTGGTGGCGCTTGTCGTGGTGCTGGTGGCGGCATCCGTTGCCCGCATCCTGCTGTGAAAAGTTATCCACAGGACTTTCCACACTGGGGATAATTACATCCGTGTAATTAGCGGTGATTCAGCGCCACTGGGTGGTCATGAGGAAGCCGATGAAGGCGATTCCGAAGCCGACGAGAATGTTCCAGGAGCCGAGCGCGGGCACGGGGAGCTGGCCCTGGCTGACGTAGAAGACGATGATCCAGACCAGGCCGAGGAGCATGAAGCCGAACATCACCGGCTTGAACCACACCGGGTTGGGCGCGTCCTCGCTGGAGCGGGGAACGTCGTCGCGGGCGGGCCGGGTGCGGGAATTCGTACGTGCCATGCCCGAGATTCTATCGGTAACCAGCTGTATACCCCTGAGGCTGGTCGGGAAGCCCTCATCGCGGGGGCGATTAGACTCATTTCATGATCGGGAGCCGGCAGGAGAAAGTGGGGGACACACCCACGCCTCGTCGCCGGCTGTCGGTGGTCGGGGTCCTGGGAGAGCTTCTCATCACGGGAGGCGTCCTGGTGTTCCTCTTCCTCGGCTGGCAGCTGTGGTGGAACGACATGATCGTGGCGAACCAGCAGAACCAGGCCGCCAGCGACATCAGTCGGCACTGGATCGAGCAGGCGCCCTCGGCCGCGCCCACAGCCCAACCGAGTCCGGAGCCGGTCGAACCGGTCGTCGCGGCACAGCCCGCCAAGGGCGACGCCTTCGCCGTTCTCTACATTCCCCGCTACGGCGCCGACTACCACCGGACCATCGGGCAGGGCACCGGGCTCAGCATCCTGAACAGCCCCCGCCTCGGCATCGGCCACTATCCCCAGTCCCAGATGCCCGGGGAGGTGGGCAACTTCGCGATCGCCGCCCACCGCAGCGCCAACGGCGGCGGAATGCACCTGATCGACACCTTCCAGCTGGGCGACCCCATTTACGTGCAGACCGCCGACGGCTACTACACCTACCGCTTCCGCGATCTCCAGTACGTGAAGCCGTCCGCCGTCGAGGTGCTCGCGCCGGTTCCCAACCGGCCGGGGGTCAAGCCCACCGACCGCATCATCACACTCACGAGCTGCAACCCGTTGTATTCCACCGCAGAACGCGTGGTCGCGTACGGTGTCTTCGAATCGTGGCGACCGACATCCGCCGGACCGCCTGATGACCTCGCACCGATCATCCAGGCCCAGGCCAAGGGATAGGAGGCCACCATGTACGCAGCGCTCTGGCGCATCCTCCCCGGCCCGTTGTGGGTGCGCATCCTCCTGGTGCTGGTGCTCCTTGCGGCCGTGCTCTACGTGCTCTCCACCTGGATTTTTCCCTGGGTGGACTCGATTGTCTCGAACCAGGAAGCGACGGTAGGCGCGCCATGACCAGGATCCTCGTCATCGACAACTATGACAGCTTCGTGTACACACTGAACGGATACCTCGTCGAACTGGGCGCGGAGACCGATGTCGTGCGGAACGACGCCTTCGATCGAGGTGAGGTGGCGGAGCGGATCAGCGCGTACGACGGCGTCTTGCTGTCACCGGGACCGGGAAAGCCCGTTGACGCGGGCGTCTCGATCGCGGTCGTGGCGGCCGCCATGGAATCGGGAACGCCCTTGTTCGGCGTGTGCCTGGGGCACCAGGCCATCGCCGAGGCCTTCGGTGCCACGGTGACGAACGCGTCGGAGCTGATGCACGGCAAGACCTCCCGCGTCAGGCACGACGGCAGCGATTTCTATGCGGGGGTGCCGCAACCGTTCACCGCCACCAGGTACCACTCGCTGGCGGTGGTCGACGAGACGGTTCCGCCCGAGCTCGTCGTCACGTCGCGTACCGAGGGTGGCGCGATCATGGGACTGCGCCACGTCTCGGCGCCGATCCTGGGCGTGCAGTTCCACCCGGAGTCCGTGCTGACGGAGGGCGGCTATCACATGCTCGGCAACTGGTTGGCGCTGGCCGGGCTCCCGGAGGCCCGCGAGCGGGCGGGGTCGCTGAACCCGTTGTTGAAGCTGGGTTAGCCCGCGCAGTAGGTGAGCGTGACTTCCGACTTCTGTGGGACGTCGCCCGGCGCCAGGGACTGCTTGACCACGGGTGAGCCCGGCTTCGAGGGGCAGGAGTAGTCGGGCTCCTGAGCCGGCACCAACTGGAGGTTGGGCGACGAGAGCAGGTCGGTGGCCGCCGCGAGTGACTGCCCAGTGAGGTCGCTGAGGGTCACCAGGCCGCTTGACACCACGAAGTCGACGGTGGCGCCGGCGTGCGTCGTCCCGTTGCCCTCCGGGTCGGTGCGCAGCACGACATCGGCCGGAACCTCGGGCGAATTCTCCTTGGTGATCATCCCCGGCTCGAGACCGAGTTCGGTGATCGCCGACGTGGCCGCGCCGAGCGACTCGCCGGCCACATCGGGGACGGTGACGGGTTCGGCACCGGTCGAGACGTAGACCTTGATGACCTCGGATGCCTGCACGATGGTGCCGGCGGAGGGATCGGTGCGGATCACCTTGCCTTCGGGAACCTCGGAACTCGCCTCCTCCGCCTTGGTGGCGGCGAGGTCCAGGTCGAGGAGATCGTTCTGGGCCGCCTCGTAGTTCTCGCCGCTCAGGTCGGGAACCTTGCGGGAATTGTCGGGGAGGTCGCTGGAGGGTGTGAGGGTGAAGACCCAGAACATCACGGCGATGATGATGACGATGACGCTCACGATGCCAGCCCAGACCCACACCACCGGTGGGCGCCGCTGGGTGCGCACCATGGTCTGGTCCTCGGCGAGTTGCTTGAGCGCCAGTTCGGGCTCGGAGGAGGCGGGCGGAGGCGGGCCGAACAGACCTGCCGCCGCGTCGTCGGGGTCGTGGCGGGGGACGCGGCCGCTTGCCGCCGTCTCGATGTCGTCTTTGAACTCGGCGGCGGTCTGGTACCTGGCGAAACGGTCCTTCGCGAGCGAACGCATGACAACGGCATCCATCGCCTTCGACACACGCGGATTGATCGAGCTCGGCCGTGCGGGCGCCTCGCTCACGTGCTGATAGGCCACGGCGACGGGAGAGTCGCCCCGGAACGGCGCCTTGCCGGTGAGCATTTCGAACAGTACGACGCCGGCGGAGTAGAGGTCGGTGCGGGCGTCCACGGTCTCGCCCTTGGCCTGCTCCGGAGAGAAGTAGGAGGCAGTGCCGAGGATCGAGGTGGTCTGGGCGACGGTCGTCGCAGAGTCGGAGATGGCCCGGGCGATGCCGAAGTCCATGACCTTCACCTGACCCGACGCCGTGACCATGACATTGCCGGGTTTGATGTCGCGGTGCACGACGCCGGCGCGGTGCGAGTACTCGAGGGCGGTGAGCAGTCCTTCGACGATGCGTATCGCCTCGTCGGGGTCGAGCGGACCCTGGCGGATGATGTCCCGCAGCAGGCGGCCGTCCACGTGCTCCATGACGATGAACGGCAACTGGGCCTCGTGCCCGTCGTCATCGATGATGGTCTCTTCGCCGGCGTCGAACACGCGCACAATCGTGGGATGCGCCATGCGGGCCGCGGCCTGCGCCTCCTGGCGAAAGCGGGTTCGGAAGGCCGGATCGACGGCAAGGGTGGGCTTGAGGAGCTTGATAGCGACGGTGCGGCCCAGACGGGTGTCGGTGCCGACGTGCACGTCGGCCATGCCGCCTCTGCCGATGAGGGCCCCGACGCGGTAGCGGCCCGCGATCAGCCGCCCGTCGTCGGTCAAGACACAGCTCCTACTCCCTGGTTCACGAACATCATCCCTCCGGCGTGGGTTCCGGTGATCCCGGAGGCGTGGCGGGGATCGTCGTGACCGTCACTGTGCTCGAGGGCGACTTGTCCGACTCGACCTTGCCGCAGAAGTAGCGGTAGCTGACGCTGAAGTCGCCGTCGCCGGCAGTGATGGTGGCCTGCGTGGTGTCGGCCGAGGTCGGGTTGGCCGAGGTGACCTCAGCCCCGTTGCCGTCGGCGAACACCTCGTAGCCCGACAGCTCCTGTCCGCTCGGGCAGGTCTGGGCCGGCCAAGACACCTGAACCTCGTCGCCGGGCAGGATCGGGCCTTCGGTTTCGATGGTGGGCGGGTCTGCGGGGGCGTCGGGCTTCACGACGTCGCCGTAGTACTTCGCCGTGATGGTGGTGCCGACTTTCACCGCGCCCGTGGGGTTCACCGAGTAGACGATTCCGACGTCGTCGGGGTCGGTGGCGGCGGAGCCTTCCTCCATGTTCGCGACCAGCTGCAGGCCCTCAAGCTTCGCGCGGACCTCGTCGGCGGGCCGCCCCTTCAAGTCGGACTCCAGCACTGTGACGGTTTCGGGAGTGTCGACAGTGGGCTCCGGCGTGTCGACCGGAGCGGAACTGCTCGGGACGGAGCTCCGCTGCGTGGTGGTCGTGGCCGGCGTCGTTCCGGTGGCGTCCGGGCGGAACAGCGCGAACAGGATCGCGGCCAGCACGAGCACCAGCAGCACGATCAGGGCGATCAGCGGCCACGTCCACGGGCTGCGCTTGCGCTCGTCATCGACGGCCACTGCAGCGGGTGCGGCAGCAGTGGCGGGAAGGCCATGCGGCAGCACGGTCGTGGCCTGCGTGGTGGCCCCGGCGGCGGGCATGAGCATGGTCGCCGCAGTGTCGGTGTTCTCGCCCAACACGGCCGGCACGGCCGCAGCCGCCGCTGCCACGTCTCCGCGCCGCAGGGCGGTAGCGGCACGTGCCATGTGGGCAGCGGATGCGGGGCGCTCGGCCGGGTTCTTCGCGATGCTGGAATAGACGAGGTTGCGCACCGGCTCCGGAACGGTCGCCGGGAGGTCGGGTGCCTTCTCGTTGATCTGAGCCATGGCGATCGCGACCTGCGACTCGCCGGTGAACGGGCGGCGCCCCGCGAGGCACTCGTACGCGACGATGCCGAGGGAGTAGATGTCGGTGCTCGGGGAGGCGGCGTGGCCGCTCGCCTGCTCGGGCGACAGGTACTGCACGGTGCCCATGACCTGCCCGGTGGCGGTCAGCGGCACCTGGTCGGCGATCCGCGCGATGCCGAAGTCGGTGATCTTCACGCGGCCATCGGGGGTGATCAGCAGGTTGCCGGGCTTGATGTCGCGGTGCACCAGTCCGGCGGCGTGCGCCGCGTGGAGGGCGGAGGCGGTCTGCGCGACGATGTCGAGCACCTTGTCGGTGGGCAACACGCGTTCGCGCTCGAGCACGGTCGACAGTGCCTCGCCCGGGACGAGCTCCATCACAAGGAAGGCGCTGCCGTCTTCCTCGCCGTAGTCGAAGACGTTGGCGATGCCCTCGTGGTTGACGAGGGCGGCATGGCGGGCCTCGGCGCGGAATCGCTCGAGGAAGCCGGGATCCCCCAGGTATTCGTCTTTCAGGATCTTGATGGCGACGGTTCGCCCGATGACGAGGTCGGTGGCCTTCCACACCTCGCCCATGCCGCCGATCGCGATACGGGAACCCAGCTCGTATCGTCCCCCGAAGGTGAGCCCAGTCGTGGGTCTCATTTATTAAGCACCGCCTCTAGTACCTGTTGTGCAATGGGCGCGGCAAGAAGATTGCCGTACCCCGTCTGGCCAAGTCCGCCGCCGTTCTCGACGAGAACCGTGATTGCATATTTCGGGTCGTTCGCGGGTGCAAATCCGGTGAACCACAGCGTGTACGGATCGTCTGCACCGTGCTCAGCGGTGCCCGTCTTACCCGCAACGTCGACACCGTCTATTCTTGCATTGCTCGCCGCGCCGTCCGGGGCACTCACATCGTCGATCATGAGCCGCGTGATCGTGGCTGCCGTCTCAGCGCTCATCACCCGCTGGTATTCCTGAGGCTCAAGACTCTGTTGCGGCGTGAGGTCCGGTCCCAGCACCTCCTCGACCAGGCTCGGCTTCATCACGACGCCGCCGTTGGCGATGGCCGACGACACCATGGCGATCTGCAACGGGGTGGCAGTGACCGCGCCCTGTCCGAACGCCGACAGCGCCGTCTCGGGCGCGTTCGGGTCGTCGGGATAGTTGCTGGTGGCGACGTTCAGTGGAACGTCGTACTCCATGTTGAAGCCGAACTTCTCGGCGGTGGCACGGATCGTGTCGTCGCCGAGCGCCAGCCCGAGCTCAGCCATCGGGATGTTGCACGACAGGCGGAGCGCGGTGGCGATCGTCACCGTCTTGCCGGGCCCGCAGGTGCCGTCGCCGGAGTTGGTGACGACGGAGCTCGACTGTGGCAGCTTGAAGGTCGAGGGGTTCGGGAACGTGCTCTCGGGGGTGAACTTTCCCGACTCGAGTGCGGCGGTCACCATGACGAGTTTGAACACCGAACCCGGAGGGTTGAGCCGATTGATCGTGCGGTTGATCAAGGGGTCGCCGTCGGCGGCGACCAACGCCTTGTACTTCTCGCTCACGGCGGCGGTGTCGTGCTGGCTGAGCGCGTTGGGGTCGTAACTCGGCTTGGAGACCATGCCGAGGATCTTGCCGGTCGACGGTTCGGTCACGATGACGGCCCCCGTGTAGTCGCCGAGCGCTTCCCAGGCGGCCTTCTGCACGGCCGGGTCGATCGTGGTCTCAACGGCCGCGCCGGCCGGCTTCTGGCCGGTGACGATCGCCTTGAGCTTGTCGAAGAACTGGGAGTTCGCGGTGCCGCTCAGCTCGTCGTTCATCGCCTTTTCCAGTCCGGTGGGCGCGCCGTTGATCGGCATGAACCCGGTGACCGGCGCGTACAGCGGCCCGTTGGAGTAGGTGCGCAGGAACTTGTAGTCATCGCCGGAGGGCTTGGACTGGGCGATGGGCTGGCCGTCGACGAGGATCGGACCGCGCTCCACCTCGAAGCTGTCGTAGAGGGTGCGGCTGTTGCGGGCATCCGCTGACAGGTTGTCGGCCTGGAAGAACTGGATGATCGTCGTCGATGACATGAGGGCGAGGAACATCAGCAGGACGACGATGCTGACGTGCTTGAGTTGACGATTCACTGCACCACCAGCCTCGGTTGGTTGCGGACCGTGTCGGACAGCCGCAGGAGCAGGGCGACGATGATCCAGTTGGCAACGAGTGAGGAGCCACCGGCCGCGAGGAACGGCGTGGTGAGGCCCGTGAGCGGGATGACCCGGGTGACGCCGCCGATGACGATGAAGCACTGCAGGGCCACGACGAACGAGAGCCCGACGCCGAGGAGCTTGCCGAAGTCATCCTGCCCGGCGAAGCCCACCCGGAAACCGCGGGCGACGAAGAGCAGGTAGAGGGCGAGAATGGCGAAGATGCCGGCGAGGCCGAGTTCTTCGCCGAGGCTGGCGATGATGTAGTCGCTCTGCGGCACCGGGGTGATGTCGGGACGCCCCTGGCCGAGGCCGGTGCCGATCAGACCGCCCTGGGCGAGGCCGAAGAGGCCCTGTACCAGCTGGTAGCTGCCGCCGGCCGCGTTGTAGACGTCGGGGTCGAGGGCGTGCAGCCAGCTCGCGAAGCGGCCGTTGACGTAGTCCAGCACCTGGCTGGCGACGAGCGCGCCGCCGACGAAGAGCACGAGGCCGAGCAGCACCCAGCTCACCCGCGCGGTGGCCAGGTAGAGCATGACAAGGAACAGGCCGAAGTAGAGCAGCGCGGTGCCGAGGTCGTGCTGGAAGATGATCACCGACATGGACAGGGCCCAGATGACGAGAATCGGCCCGAGGTCGCGGAAGCGCGGGAACCGCATGCCGAGGAACTTGGTGCCCACCATCGAGAGGGTGTCGCGGTTGCGCACGAGGTAGCCGGCGAAGAAGACGGCGAGGGCGATCTTGGCGATTTCGCCGGGTTGGAAGGTGGCGAAGGAGCCGAAGCCGATCCACACCCGCGCGCCGCTGACCTCGCGGCCGAGGCCCGGGACGAGGGGGAGCAGCAGGAGGACCACGGCGGCGAGGCCGGATATATAGGTATAGCGGAACAGGATGCGGTGGTTGCGGATCACGAGGATCACGACGAGCGCGCAGAGCACTGCCAATGCGCTCCACACGATCTGACGCACGGAGGCGCTTTCGAATCCGGACTCGTTCTCGGCGATGTCGATGCGGTAGATCATCGCGATGCCGATGCCGTTCAGCAGCGTGGAGATGGGAAGCACGAACGGGTCGGCGCCGGGCGCGACGAAGCGCATGGCGATGTGGAGGGCGAGCACCAGGACGGAGAGGCCGGCGCCGAGGAGGACGAGCTGGGTGTCGATGTGCCCCAGGGCGCCGAGCTGCACGAGGATGATGGCACCGGCGTTGATCGCGCAGGCGATGACGAGCAGGAACAGCTCGAGGTTACGCAACTTCTGAGGCAGGTGGATGCGCCGCACCCGGTCCGCCTTCGCGGGCCGCGGCGCACTGGTGTTCGGCAGCGCTCGGTCAGTGGACGGCATCGTGTAACCGTTCGACAATGAGCCTCGCTTCCGTCAATGAATTGGTGCTGATCGTCTCTTCGACCTGCTGCCGGTCATAGACACGCAGGTCGCTCAGCTTAACGTCGGTGTCTTCGTAGACGCTGGACAGCGGTATGGGGCCGAGGTCCTGCTGCACGCCCTTGAAGATGGCGACCGAGCCGTGGTCGGCCCCTACGTAGTACCGGGTCTGTGTCCATTGGTACCCGATGACCGCGGCACCGGCGATGATGAGCACGAGAAGGATGCTCGCCACGAGCCAGGCGATCTTCCGCCGCCGCGCTCGGCGTTCGTCCTCCTCGATGAGTTCCGACAGGTACTCCTGGGAGTCGGGCTCGAAGTGGGTCTCCCGGAACGGGTGCAGACGCAGCGTGGGCAGCCGGAGTGACCGGTTGCGGGCCGGCTCCTCGCCGATGCCGAGCGTGGCGGCCGCGGAGCCGACGGTCGTGGGGGCGACGGGAGCGGCCGGTGCCTCGCCGATGTCGACGACCACCACAGTGACGTTGTCAGGTGCTCCGGCGTCGAGGCTCTCCTTGACGAGACGGTCGGCGACGGCCGGGGCATCCGCTGACGACGACAGGGCGTCGGCGATCACCGAATGCGAGACGACGCCGCTCAGGCCGTCGGAGCAGATCATCCAGCGGTCGCCGGGAAGGGTGGTGAGGATGGAGGTGTCGATCTCGGGTGCCGTCTCGACGTCGCCGAGCACGCGCATGAGCACGGAGCGCCGCGGATGCACCATGGCCTCGGCCTCGGTGATGCGCCCACTGTCGACGAGGCGCTGCACGAAGGTGTGGTCGGTGGTGATCTGCGCCAGTTCGCCGTCGCGGAAGAGGTAGATGCGCGAGTCGCCGATGTGGGCGATGACCACCTGGTCGCCGAGCACGACGAGGGAGCTGACCGTGGTGCCCATGCCGGTGAGCTCGGGGTGCTCGAAGACCGCCTCGCCGATCTGCGCGTTCGCGGCGAGCAGGGCCGACTGGAGGGCGACCTCGGCGTCCTGCGGCGAGAGGTAGGGCTTGTCGGCGTCGATGATGCGCTTGGTGGTGATGGCGGATGCGACGTCGCCGCCCGCGTGTCCGCCCATTCCGTCGGCCACCACGAACAGGGAGTGGCCGGCGTAGCCGGAGTCCTGGTTGTTCGCGCGGATCTTGCCGACGTGGGACACGGCGGCGCTGTGACTGACGGTCGCCATGCAGTTACCGCCGCAGCTCGAAGCTGGTCGTGCCGATCTTGACGGGGGTGTTCAGGGGGATGCGGGTGGGCACGGCCACGCGGGTGCCGCCGAGGAAGGTGCCGTTGGTGGAGTCGAGGTCCTGGATCATCCACTCGTCGTTCCACAGCATGAGGCGGGCGTGGTGGGTGGAGGTGTAGTCGTCGCGGATCACGAGGCTCGAGTCGCTGGAGCGGCCGATCGTGATCGGGTCGGAGCCGAGCGGGAACTCGGTGCCGGCTTTCGGGCCCGAGAGGATGACGAGGCGGCTGGGCCGGGCTGCGGCGTCCGAGGCGACGGGCGCCGGGGTGCGCGTGGGCACGCCGAGCTGCTCGGTGAGCGCGTCGGCGTTCGCCGGGGCGGGCGGTGCGGTCATCGCCGGAGCCATCGCCGGGCCGGGAGCCGGAGCGGGCGCGTCAGCCGCGGCATCCGCTGGCAGTTTTCTGGCCCGGCGCCCGAACAGGTCGCTGCGAAGCGCGTAGACGATGCCGAAAATGAACAGCCAGAGCACCAGCAGAAAGCCGATGCGCAGAACCAGCAAGGTCAGTTCGCTGGAATTCATGCCGAGGGCCCCCAGAATCCGTCCATGTCGTTGCGCCGGCGCGCTTCGCCACCGTCTGTGGCGGGCCCGCCGGGTGCCGCTTGCGCGAGCACACGGAAGACCATTCTGGTCCTTCCGATGGTGATTACCGAGTCGGGCTCCAGCACGGCCTGCTTCACGGGCGCGCCGTTGAGCTGTGATCCGTTGGTCGAACCGAGGTCGCGCACCATAGCGTGCGAGCCGTCCCAAGCGATCTCTACATGCCGCCTCGAGGTGCCGGTGTCGTTCACGGTGATGTCGGCGTCGCTTCCCCGGCCCACGACGGTGCGGGGCTTGGTCAGCGGATGACGCGTGCCGTTGATCTCGAGGACGGGCGTCCACCGGACGTCGGCCTGGGCGCTGGCGCTGCTGGAGTCGATCTGCACCATTCCCTCAGACAGGCTCTGGTCTTCGGTGAGCTTGATCGAGACGCTGCCCGCGAACTGGTAACCCTGCGCCGCCGCGTGCTGCGTGACAAGGTCGGTGAGCTCGCTGGTGAGTGCGGAGCCGAGGCCGCGCATTCGATCGAGGTCCGGCCGCGACATGCGAACGACGAAGCGGTTGGGGGCCAGGATGCGGTCCCGGGCCACGACGGCAGCTTTGGTGTCGAGCTCCCGCTTGAGCGCCGACGTGATCTCCACCGGCTGCAGGCCCGACTTGAAGGTCTTGGCGAAAGCGCCGTTGACGGCGCGTTCCAAGCCCTTCTCAAAGTTATCCAGTATGCCCACAGGTCTCCCGATCCGGTCCGTTTGGCTACCTGCATGTTACTGGGGTGAGGTGTGACTCGCCCGAAGGCCGCCCGCCCGGGGTGCAATTGCCGGTCGCGCGGGTCGAACGCCACTGCGCGGGCTGAATTCAGCCCGCGCACCGGCGTTCAACCCGCGCACCGGCATCCGCTGCCCTCGAATGGCGGATGCGGCGGCGAAAGTGCTAGCATTTCCAAGTTCGCGCGAGTGGCGGAATTGGCAGACGCGCTGGCTTCAGGTGCCAGTGCTCGAAAGGGCGTGGGGGTTCAAGTCCCCCCTCGCGCACAGTGGGTTAATTGCAAAACTGGCTGTTTTTATTTGCAAATATCCCGGCGAACACGAAGGGCCCCCGAGAAATCGGGGGCCTTCGTCATTTCCGACCGGCGCGCCCTCGTCCCCCGGGGCTCGCAGCTGAGTGGCCCGACGTGCGAGGCGTAGATCCCATGGTGAAGTTGCCCGGCGGTTTGCTGCAAACCTGAGGCTCGCGATCGGAGAACGAGGCCTCCGCGTTGCGGCACAAGAAGCCGGTGTCGACCACACCACGATCCTGGCCGTGTTTGAAGGCCGGGCGGGGCCTGACCTGGCAACGATCGCGAAGCTGGAGCGTGGCTTTGACGTGGACCTGTGGCCTGGTCGCGTGGACATCGACTGATTGTTGACGCATGTATAAGAGGCATGCGTAGTGCAACTGCGCTGTCAGCGCACATCGAGTCAATGTGCGCTAAAGAGTAGTAGTGCCCCATAGAGTGGTGTAGCCCCGTGGCCCGGCTTCGTCGTTACTGACGTGAGCGCGGTCACCGTGTGATCCTTCGAGTCAACCGTCTAGAGAATCCTCGAATTGGAGTCATCACGATGACCGCACCTCATATTGTCGACCCTTCCGGCCTTCTTGTCGAAGCCCTCTCCGACGCGTCCCCGGATTTGATGCGCAGCCTGTTGCAAACCATGATCAACGCGCTGCTGTCCGCGGACGCGGACGCCGTCGTCGGCGCCGAGTGGGGCAGACCGTCCCCTGAGCGCACCGCGCAGCGCAACGGTTACCGGCACCGCGACCTCGATACCCGCGTCGGCACCGTTGACGTCGCCATCCCGAAGCTGCGCTCCGGGACGTACTTCCCGGAATGGCTGCTGGAGCGCCGCACGCGGGCCGAGGCGGCGATGATCACCGTCGTCGCCGACTGCTACCTCGCCGGCGTCTCCACCCGCCGGATGGACAAGCTCGTCAAGACCCTCGGCATCTACTCGCTGTCCAAGTCGCAGGTGTCCCGCATGGCCGCGGACCTCGACGAGCACGTGGACCAGTTCCGGCACCGGCCTCTGGGCGAGGCCGGCCCGTTCACGTTCGTCGCCGCCGACGCGCTAACCATGAAGGTCCGCGAAGGAGGCCGGGTCATCAACGCCGTCGTCCTGGTCGCCACCGGCGTCAACGGTGACGGGCACCGCGAGGTCCTCGGCATGCGAGTCGCTACCAGCGAGACCGGGGCGGCGTGGAACAGCTTCTTCGCCGACCTCGTCGCCCGCGGCCTGACCGGGGTGCGCCTGGTCACCTCCGACGCCCACGCCGGCCTCCGGGACGCGATCGCCGCGAATCTGCCCGGCGCCGCCTGGCAGCGCTGCCGCACCCACTACGCCGCCAACCTGATGTCCGTCTGCCCGAAGAGCATGTGGCCGGCCGTGAAAGCGATGCTGCACTCCGTCTACGACCAACCCGACGCCGCAGCGGTGAACGCCCAGTTCGACCGCCTCATCGAGTACGTGTCCGCGAAGCTCCCCGCCGTCGCCGACCACCTGGGCAATGCCCGGGAGGACCTCCTCGCGTTCACCGCGTTCCCAAAGGACGTGTGGCAGCAGATCTGGTCGAACAACCCGCAAGAACGACTCAACAAGGAGATCCGCCGCCGCACCGACAGCGTCGGGATCTTCCCGAACCGGGAGGCCATCATCCGCCTCGTCGGCGCAGTCCTCGCAGAGCAGACCGACGAGTGGGCCGAAGGCCGCCGCTACCTCGGCCTCGACGTCCTCGCCCGCTGCCGCCTCACCCTCGTCCCCGATACCGGGAGCGAGGTGAACACCGACCCTCTCGAACTCAGCGCCTAACCCCCAACCCGAAGGACACCGACGGCTACACCACTACCGGGGACTTGACCGTGGGCTGAAAGCACCATCCATGGGCACCATCGTTTCTCTGGGGGTTTGCAATGACGGCAACAATGTCCACTACTGGAACTGCGCGCGCTGGATTTCGGCGCAGCAGCAAGGCGGCCCTGACCGGTGTGTTGAGTGGGGCGATGATCTTTGGTCTCGCTGGGGCTGCGCAGGCGACGACGTCGGGTCTTCCTGGTTACTCCGACGAGACCGGGTTGACGGGCGCACGCCCCAATGCGACGCGGTTGTCGTTCTATGTCAGCGACCAGGTCAGCGCGACGATCGACGTCGGCACCGGGAACCTCATGGTGACATCCCGCAACTTGGTGCTGCCGGGAGTCAACGGCAGCGTCCCGATCGGCGAGACGTACAACCTGCTCGGTGCCGAGGTCGGGTCGACCTCGACCCTGGAGGCGAACAACTGGACGTTGGGGCTCGGCGGTGCCGGTTCGCTCGCCCAGGCGGATGCCGGCGTCGTTTATACCGGTGGCGATGGTTCCACCTGGTTGTTCACCCCGGTGTCCGGTTCGTCGACCGCGTTCTCGTCGCCGGCCGGATTGAAGGGGGACCTCATCAAAACGGCCAGCGGGTACACGTTGTCGTTCCACGGTTCCGGTCAGGTGGTGTCGTTCGACGCGTCGGGCAACGCGGTGAGTGTCGCGGACCGGAACGGGAACACGACCACGATCTCGTACACGAGCGGCCAACCGACCTCGATCACGTCGACTGCTGGTCCTACCGCGGCGCGGACGGCGGCGTTGTCGTATTCCTCGACATCGCGGACGTTGACGGTGTCGCAGACGAGCGGCTCGCTGTCGCGGTCGGTGAAGTACGTGAAGGACGCGTCGTCGAATCTGACGTCGATCGTGGACGCGAACGGGAAGACGACGAGCTTCGCGTACGGGTCGAATTCGAAGCTGACGTCGATCACGTCGCCGACGGGGGCGGTGACGAACTTCAGCTACAACAGCGCCGGCCTGCCGGTGCAGGTGGATCAGCTCAACACGAGCGTGGGGTCGCCGGGCACGGCGACGACTCGGTTCGATTACACCGACGGGCCCGAGACCCTCGTCGCGGGCCCGAACACGGCTGTTTCTCCGGTGTCTGCGGCCCCGCACACGACGTATGAGTTGAACGCCGACGACCGGGTGACGTCGGCGACGGACCCGGAGGGCCGCTCCCGGTCCCGCACGTATACACCCGAAGCGGATGTCGCGACGGCTACGGATGGCACCGGCACGACCGGTGGCACGACGACGGCGACGTACGGGGCCAACTCGGGCGAGTCGTTGACGAAGGTACAGTCACCGGGCGGTGCGGCCGGGCAGGCGGCGTACGCGAACACGTCGCCGGGGGCGAAGTACCAGCCGTCGTCGGCTACGGATGACGCCGGTAACACCAGCCTGTACACGTATAGCGGTTCGGGGAACGCGCTTACCGCGAGCGACGCGAGCTCCGCGACCGCCACCCTCACCTACCACTCGGACGGGACGGTTGCGACGGCGACGGCGCCGGGTAACGGCACGAACAAGACGGTGTATTGGTACACGGATCACCAGCTGACCTGGGTGACCCCGGTGACCGGTTCCTCCCTCGGCGCCCGGGACCTGGCCTATGACGACTTCGGCCGGCTCTCGACCGACACTGACGGGCGCGGGATTACCACCACCTACACCTATGACAAGGTCGACCGGGTGCTGTCGACGTCGTTCTCCGACGGCACCCCCACCGTCAGCTACACCTACAACGCGGCCGGGAAGACGGCCACCCGTGTCGACGGCGAAGGCACCACGACGTATGGGTATGACCAGTTGGGCCGGTTGACATCGCGGGTAAACACCGCCGGCGGTGGCACCATCAGCTACGGGTACGACAAAGCGTCCAACCTGACGTCCACGACGGACTCCCGCGGCACGACCACGTACGCGTTCGACGACTCGGGGGTGCCGACCAAGCTGAACTACCAGTACAACGGCGGCACCCACGTGCTCGCGTTCGCAACCGACGACCGGGGCCGCCGCACCGACAGCTGGATGGACGCGAACAGCGACCACTCCACCTGGGTCGCCCACACCCACACTGACTACGACACCAGCGGCCGCGTCACCGCCGTGACCGCGGAAGAGGGCCACGGGAACAGCGACAACACGTCGATCATGGACCTGACGTACTGCTACGCCGCCGGCTCTACCGCCCCCACCTGCCCGACCACGGCGTCCAGTGACCGGTCGAAGATCCAATGGCAGAAGGACAACCTCACCGGCGCCGTCACCGCCTACACCTACGACACCGCCGGCCGGCTGACGCAGGCGAAGATCACCGGCGGTACGAGCCCGACGACATACAACTACACGTACGACGCTCGCGGCAACCGGCTCACCGTCAGCGGCGGGACGGCCCCGGCGCGGACGCTCACGGTCAACGCGGCGAACCAGATCACCAGCACCGGGTACACCTACGATGGGGCCGGGAACCTGACCGCTGACTCGCACGGCACCTACGAGTACAACGGGGCCGAGCAGATGACCGGTGTCACCGTCGGCGGGACGACGTATAGTCCGGATTATGCGGGGACCGGGCAGAACGAGATCCTCTCGGAGAACACCACGGGCGGGTATTACAAGTACACGTACGGGCGCACCGACCAGAACGGGCAGCCCGTGATCGAACAGGTCAATCGCGACAACCAGACCGCCTACGTGGAACACGACCCGGTGACCGGGGAGCCGCTGATGCTCCGCACCTCCAGCGGCATGCAGTCCCTGTACGTGCACGACGGCACCGGCAACCCCACCGTCCTGGTCACCAGCGGCTCCTACCGGGCGTTCGCCTACAGCTACGACCCCTACGGCGTTCCCACCCTCACCGAGGACTCCGGCGGCAACGGCACCAGCCAAAACCCGTACACGTTCAAGAACGGCGTCCAGGAACGCACCACCGGCTGGATCCACTACGGCGCCCGCTGGTACGACCCAACCACCGGCAGGTTCACGCAACAAGACACGATGGACGCGCCGCTCGACCCGCACAACGCGAACAGGTACGCCTACGCTGGAGGAGACCCCGTCAACAATTCCGATCCAAGCGGCACGAGCGTGCTTAGCGTTGCGTATAAGATCCTCAAGTTGATAATGGAGGGTAAGAGCCTAGGTGAGGCTCTGGCGGGTCTGACATCGGGGGAAGCGCTGGGCGCGCTCTACGGCAGTGTCGTGGGTGGCGCATGCGGAATCTTCGTGGGGACTCTAGCGATAGAAACACTTGGCGTGGGACTTCTCGCGGGCTTGAGCTGTACCGCGCTTGCCCAGAGCGCTTCGGTCGGCTTCCAAGCCATTTATACGCTGTGAACCTGCGCGTGACTGGTCAGCAAGTCGTCGGAGTAGCGTCTGCTAACCAACTCCTCCCGCGTCCAAGCCGCCACCACTCAAGCAGTGAAGGAATCGCGTGAACAAGGTATTTGAGATTTGGTTCCGATTTGTCAGTCCAATCTGCGTTCTGGTTTTCGGTGCCCTCTTCGCGTTCCACGGGCTGGGTTGGCTACCGGGTGAGCGTGGTCTACCACCGGCCCACGTCCAAATCGCAATCGCAGGGGCAATATGCGTCGTCATAGGGCTGATCGGCCTGATCGTCTGCAACACTCCCAAAGTTCGACGTCGATGGCGTAGGGCCGACCCTGCCTACTGGACCGACGAACCGGATGCGGACGGCAGTCGAGGTAAAGTAGGGGATCGCTTAAGGTAGCAAGGCTTTCGTGGACCAGCGGTACTCGCGTTTTCTCGATGGGAGCGGCGCTGTCTCAGCTGTTTTGCAGGAATCGCATTCCTTCTTCCTAGCGGTTTCCAGAAGGTATTCAGCTCCCTTCGCGTCTCGCGAATCAGGGAGGATTTTCGTCCAAGTTTGAGAGGATCTGCTGTCGGCGAGGTTGGATTAGCAGAAAGGTGGCCAGTGAAATCAAGGGTCGCTGAGAGCATGTAGAGTTTTGCAATCGACCCACAGTGGTCGAAAGACCAGCGAACACGAAAGGCCCCCGAGGAATCGGGGGCCTTCGCTTTGCGTAGCGTGATCATGCTTGCCCTAGATTTCGACGTCGCTGCCCATCGTGAGGGTACGAAGCACGGGGAGCCCGAAACGGGCGGCGGGATCGACGGCATTGTGCGCAAGCGCCACGAACAGTTTCTTGCGCCACGTTGCCATCCCCTTGGGATGCATCGCGCGGATCGCACCGCGGGAGACGAAGTAGGACGCCGTGCCCACATCTGCTGCCTCGAAGGGCAGGATCTCCTGGCGGCAGGCGGCTCGCAGGGCCGTCGGAATATCAGGCTTATCGGAGAACCCGAACCGCATCGTCAGGTGCTCGATGCCGTCGTCCGAGTAGCCCAGATCGTCGTAGGTGAACGCTTGTGACATCGGCACGTGCGGCACTCGCGCAGTGATCACCGAAACGATGAGAACGTGTTCGTGAAGAATGTGGTTGTGCTCGACGTTCGCCCGGAGGGCAAGCGGAGTGGTGTCCTTGTTCGGGTGCGGGAAGACCGCGATACCCGGGACGCGCGGTACGGCTTTCGCGTGGACTGCCTCGATGAATTTCGCGAGAGACCCCTCCTTCTCGCCCCTGTCCTCGACAACGAGCTGGCGGCCCCTGCGCCAGGTGGTCATCACGGTGATGACCACGGCGGCGATGAGCAGCGGCACCCAGCCGCCGAACACGATCTTCGAGAGGTTTCCGGCCAGGAACGTCAGTTCCAGGCCGCCGAAAGCGATCGCGGCCACGGCGATCTTCCACACGCGCCACCCCCACAGCAGGCGTGCGACAAGCAGCAGCAACGCGGTGTCGACGACCATGGCGCCCGTCACGGAGATTCCGTAGGCCGTGGCCAGCCGTGCCGAGGAGCCGAAGGTGAGCATCACCGCCAGGACCCCGATGAACAGCAGCCCGTTGATCGCGGGCAGGTACACCTGGCCACCCTCCCGTTCCGACGTCTGGCGAATGGTGAGCGGGGGAAGCAGTCCGAGCTGCACGGCCTGTCTCGACAACGAGAACGCGCCGGAGATGACCGCCTGGCTGGCGATCACCGTGGCCGCGGTCGCCAGGATCACCATCGGCAGGCGACCCCACTCCGGGATGAGCAGGAAGAACGGGTCCGTCCTGGCTTCCGGATCGTGCAAGAGGAGTGCCGCCTGCCCGAGGTAGTTGAGCGTGAGCGCAGGGAAGACGAGAAAGAACCAGGCTCGACGGATGGGGCGGCGACCGAAATGCCCCATGTCTGCGTAGAGTGCCTCGGCTCCCGTGATGACCAGCACCACCGCGCCCATGGCGACAAAGGTGATGACCGGATGCGCAAACGCGAACGTGAGCGCATACGTCGGCGACAACCCGAGCAAGACCGACGGATGCTGCACCACCATCCCGAGACCTGCCACCGCAAGAACGACGAACCAGAGCACCATGACCGGCCCGAACAGTGCGCCGACTTTGCCGGTGCCGAACCGCTGCACAGCGAAGAGTCCGATGAGAATCACGGCGGCGATCGGGATAACGAGGTGGGAGATCGCCGGCGCCGCGACGTGAAGGCCTTCGACGGCAGAGAGCACGCTGATCGCCGGCGTGATGATCGAATCGCCATAGAAGAGCGCCACTCCGACGATGCCGACGACCAACAGCATTCCCGAACGGCTGGCCCGATGGGCGTAGAGGCGTTGCGCCAGAACGGCCAACGCCATCACGCCACCTTCGCCGTTGTTGTCAGCGCGCATCAGCACGCCGAGGTACTTGATCGACACGATGACGGTCATGCTCCAGAACATGAGTGAGATGACGCCGTAGATGTCGGCTTCGTTCACCTTCACCGCGCCGTCGTCGATGGTGAACACCGTGTGCAATGCATATAGCGGGCTCGTGCCGATGTCGCCGAAGACAACGCCCAAAGCGGCGAGGGCAGTGAGGTACAGAGCCCGGCTGCCACGGGCGCCGTGGCCCGCGCCTGAGCTTTTCGCTGGCGCCGCCGGGGGATGAATTGAGGCGGTCGGTTTGGTCACTGCTGTCGGCTCTCAACCTGTGGGTGTTATCGTGCCGTTTCAACGCTACTCGCACTCCGCCTCGGGGGCCGGGCATTATCGTCTCAGCAAGGGAGTACCGCCCGCCGATCGGAGTTGTCCATGAGCGTTCCACGACCGGCACGCCGTCTCGATGCGCTCGCCGTGCTGAGCGCTGTCGCAGGCGCAGCCGGCCTGGCCGCGGTGTTCCTGCGACTGCCGCTCGTGGCGCTGGTTCTCGCGATCGGGGCGATTGTGATCGCGCTCGTCTCGAGGCGGCGGTTGCGCGCTGACGACAGCCTGCGCGGCGCCCGGCTGGGAGTCCTCGGAATCGTTCTCGGCGCGATCGGCGGTTTCCTGGTGGTCTTCCCGTACCTGCTCGCGCCCATCCTGATCGCGATGGGCAAGCTCACCTGAGCGCGGCCTGTTCCCGCGTCCCGAGGGTCGCTCACGCTCGCTGATAGGCTCTTGCGCGCACTCCAGCGGAAGGAACTTCCATGCGCGCGAGAGACCTCCAGGTCGCGACGCCCACCGTCAAGCGCCGTACCAGCGCGCGGGAGGCCGGCCAGCTGATCGCACACGGCAGCGGAATCGGCCTCGTGATCGCGAACGAAGCCGGTGTTCCGGAGGCGACCGTGTCGGCCACCGACGTGCTGCGGCTGATGCTGCCGGGCTACGTGCTCGAGGACTTCTCCCTCGCCCACGTGCTCGGCGAGGCCGACTCCGAGGAGGTGTGGGAGAACCTCGAGCAGCGCACCATCGGCGAGCTCGTCGATGACGACGCCGTTCCCCTGCACGACCTCGTCGTCGTGAACGCCGACGACACCGTGCTCGAGATCGCCGCCGCGATGGTGGAGGCGAAGTCGCAACTCGCCCTGGTCGGCCCGCTCGTGGCCGGCGAGGCCGCGCTCATCTCGCTGCCCGATGTCATGACGGCCATCGTCGACGCGGATCGGCGTCGCACAGCCCCGACCAGCGGAGACGGGGCATCCGCTTCATGACCGTACAGATCACCCTCGCGATCCTCGTCTTCGTTGCCGCCTACGTCCTGATCGCGATCGACAAGATCCCGCGCGTCACCATTGCCCTCACCGGCGCGGCGATCATGGTGATCATCGGCGCAACGGATGACCACCACGTCTTCTTCTCCGAGGAGAGCGGCGTCGACTGGAACGTCATCTTCCTCCTGCTCGGCATGATGATCATCGTCGGCATCATGCGCCACACCGGTGTGTTCGAATTCCTCGCCATCTGGGCGGCGAAGCGCGCCCGTGGGCGGCCATTCCGCATCCTGATCATGCTCGTCGTCATCACCGCGGTTCTCTCCGCGTTCCTCGACAACGTCACCACCGTGCTTCTCGTCGCCCCGGTCACGCTGCTGATCTGCGAGCGGCTGGCCGCGCCGGTGATCCCGTTCCTGATCGCCGAGGTGATGGCCAGCAACATCGGCGGCACCGCGACCCTCATCGGCGACCCGCCGAACATCATCATCGCCAGCCGTGCCGGGCTCAGCTTCAACGACTTCATCGTGAACCTGACCCCGATCGTCATCGTGCTCATGGTCGTGTTCATCGGTCTCTGCTGGCTGCTGTTCCGCAAGAGCTTCCACTTCGACCCCGAGCGCGCCCGCCGGCTGATGGCGCTCAACGAGCGGGAGGCGATCGGCGACAAGACGCTCCTCATCAAGTGCCTCGTGGTGCTGGGCCTGGTGCTGTTCGGCTTCATCGCGCATCCGCTGCTCGGCTTCGCGCCCGCGCTCGTGGCCCTGCTCGGCGCCGGCCTGCTGGTGCTGCTGGCGCGCCTCGAGGCCCGCAAGGTCTTCGGCGACGTGGAGTGGGAGACCCTGCTGTTCTTCGCGGGCCTGTTCATCATGGTCGGCTCGTTGGTGAACCTGGGGGTGATGGATGCCGTGGGCCAGGCCGCGAAGGACCTGGTCGGCGACAACTACCTCGGCGCCTCCATCGGTCTGCTGACCGGCTCGGCGGTGGTGTCGGCGATCGTCGACAACATCCCGTACGTCGCCACGCTCGCGCCGGTGACCGCCGACCTGGTGCAGTCCGGCGGCGCGGCGGCGCATCCGCTGTGGTGGGCCCTCGCGCTCGGCGCCGACCTCGGCGGCAATGCCACGGCCATCGGCGCCAGCGCCAACGTGGTCGTGATCGGCATCGCCAAGCGCCACGGGCACCCGATCTCGTTTTGGACCTTCACCAAGTACGGCCTCGTGGTCACCGTCGTGCTCATCGCGGTCTGCGTGCCCTACCTCTGGTTGCGGTACTACCTCTGATCGTTTCCCGGGGTGGCACACCGGTCTAGCGTTGGAACGACAAGGAAGTGGTGACGGATGCGCGTGGCATTAGAGGTGGCGCATGAGCACGGCGCCGTCGCGCAAGACCTCCCGGCCCTCTGCGTGAGCCTCACGCTCGTGGCGGCCGGTGCCATCTACGCGGCCTCGGTGTTGCGGAACCTGCCCGAGCGGCCGTGGCCCACCGACCGCATCGGCGCGTGGCTGTGCGGGCTGGCCGCCGTCTGGGGCGCTCTGATCAGTCCGCTGGCGGCCCGTGAGACCCTGTTCGACCACGTGCTGGTGCACGTGCTGCTTGGGCTCGTGGCCCCGCTCCTGCTGGTGCTGGCGGCGCCGGTCACGCTCGCGCTCCGCGCGCTCGCCGCCGTGCCGGCCCGGCGCCTGGCCGCCCTGCTGGCGTCGCCCCCGGTGCGGGTGCTCCTGCATCCGCTCGTCGCCGCCGTGCTGAGCGCCGGCGGGCTCTGGGTGCTCTACACGACACCGCTCTACGCGCTGGCCCAGCCGGCCACGCCGATGGCGATCGTCGTCGACGTCTACCTCTTCGCCAGCGGATGTCTGTTCGCGGCCGCCATGATCGGCTCCGGCTCCGCTCGCGTGGGTTTCCGCCTTCGGCTCGTGCTCATGATCGTCGTGCTCGGGGCCCACGTCGTGCTCGGCCAGCGCGTGGTCGCGCATCCGCCCGTGGTCGTCGCGGCCGGCGAGGCGACCTCCGACGCGCTGCTGCTGGCCGCCCTCGCGGTCGCCGTCGACCTGGTTCTCATCGTGGTGCTGTGGCGGCGCTGGACGGCGGCGTCGGGAGGGCGCGGGGCGGTCTCAAGTGCGGGATCGGCGCTGGGCGGTGAGGTAGAGGCGGTGCGCGGTGATGACGAGCGCGAGCCAGGCCAGCCCGAGCATCCACGCGGCCAGGACATCAGTGAACCAGTGGTGTCCCAGGTAGACGCGGCTGAGCCCGATCGTCAGGGCGAACAGCGCACCGACCACGATCGTGAGGATGCGCGTTAGCTGTTTCTTCTCGCGCAGGAGCAGCACGTAGGCGATCGCGCCGGCGATGACGGTGGCGTTCAAGGTGTGGCCACTGGGGAACGACGGGGAATGCTCGTAGGGCGGGATGGCGAACTCGAGAGCCGGGCGGGCACGGCCGATGAGGTCCTTGCCGGCGATCGTCATGAGCAGCGAGCCGATCCCCGCGCCGGCGATCACGATCACGGGCGTCCAGGACTTGCGGCGGAGCGACAGCACCAGGATCGCCGTGATGGCGATGATCGGCATGACGACGGTACCGCCGAGATCCGTATAGAGGGTCGCCACCTCGTCGAGCCAGGGCGACCTGAGACTGATGGCGAAGTGGAGGATGGGCTTGTCGAGGCCGGCGACCCCGTCGTTCTCGGTGACGGCGTCATAGACCTTCGCCGCGCCGAACGTCGCCATGGCCGCGACCACGGCCCCGAAGAAGAGGATCAGGATGAAGGCGCCGTGCGGCCCGAGCATCTCGCTGACGCGCTGCACCAGGTGCGCGAGCCACTGGCCGAGCCGCGTCGACCAGTGCGTGAGGTCGGTCTTGCCCACGAAGCGGTCGTCGTTCACCTCGCCCGCGTCACCGGTCTTCTCGTTCTCGCTCATGCCCTCTTGCCTACCACCGAGTGGCGCGGCGCCGGAGGGCGAGGGCGGGGGTTTAGAGCTCGCCCCCGAGGTTGCCGGCGAGGCGCGCATGCATCCGGGTGCTGTCCTCGTTCATGCCGACGATCGCTGCGCGCTTTCCGTGGTTGCGGTACTTCCTGGTGATCGCGTCGAGGGCGGCGACCGTGGAGGCGTCCCAGATGTGCGAGCCCGCCATGTCGATGACGACGCGGTCGGGGTCGTCGGCGTACTCGAACTGGGTGGTGAGGTCGTTGCTGGAGGCGAAGAACAACTCGCCTTCCACCGTGTAATACGCGGTCGGGATGGGCTCGTCGTAGTCCACCCGGCGCTCCACGGTCACGAAGCGCGCCACCCGGCGGGCGAAGGCCACCATCGCCACGATGACGCCCACGATGACACCGATCGCCAGGTTGTTGGTGAAGACCACGACGAGCACCGTGGCGACCATGACCGCGGTCTCGCTCGTCGGCATCCGCTTCAGGGTCGACCAGCGGATGCTGTGCCAGTCGAACGTGCCCACCGACACCATGATCATCACGGCGACCAGTGCCGCCATGGGGATGATCGCGACGACGTCGCCGAGCACCACGACCAGGATGATGAGGAATGTGCCGGCGAGGAAGGTGGAGATGCGGGTGCGGGCGCCGGAAGCCTTCACGTTGATCATGGTCTGGCCGATCATGGCGCAGCCGCCCATGCCGCCGAAGAGGCCGGAGAGCATGTTGGAGACGCCCTGTCCCCAGGATTCGCGGGTCTTGCGCGATCGGGTGTCGGTGATGTCGTCGACGAGTTTGGCGGTGAGGAGCGACTCGAGCAGGCCGACCAGGGCCATGGCGAGGGCGTACGGGGCGATGATGCGGAGCGTCTCCCAGGTGAACGGCACGTTCGGGATGAACAGCGACGGGAGGCTGCGCGGCAGCTCGCCCTCGTCGCCGACGGTGGGGATGTTCAGCGCGGTGACCACCGTGGCGACCGTGATCAGGATGATCGCCACGAGCGGGGCCGGTACGGCCGTGGTGAAGCGGGGCAGGAGCACGATGATCACGATGCCGACGGCCACGAGCGGATACACCAGCCAGGGCACGCCGATGAGGTGCGGCAGCTGGGCGATGAAGATGAGGATGGCCAGCGCGTTGACGAAGCCCACCATGACGCTGCGCGGGATGAAACGCATGAGCCTGGCGACGCCGAGCAGAGCCAGGACGACCTGGATGGCGCCGCCGAGGATGACCGTGGCGACCAGGTAGTCGAGCCCGTATTCACGGGAGACGGGCGCGATCACCAGGGCGACGGAGCCGGTGGCGGCGCTGATCATGGCGGGCCGGCCGCCGAAGATCGAGATGGACACGGCCATGACGAAGGCGGAGAACAGGCCGACGCGCGGGTCGACCCCGGCGATGATCGAGAACGAGATCGCCTCGGGAATGAGGGCCAGGGCGACGACGAGGCCGGCGAGCACCTCCCGGGTGAGCACGCGTGGGCTCCGCAGGGCGCCGAGCACCGAGGAGGCCGGGCGGTAACGGACGGGTGTGGCTAAGCGAGTGGTAGGCACCGGTGATCTCCAAGAGGCGCGAACAGCAGCGCGCGGAATGGTGAGGGGCGCCGCCGTTGGCGCTCGCGTCGTCGCCGAGCAACCGGCGGGAAAATCGCGTAACCCTACCCTAACGCCGCGCACCCGAACGCTGCCCGACCCCCTCACGGGCGCGCGGGGCGCGGGGGAGAGCGGGGGAGAGGGGAGGGGGCGCGCGGGGTTCAGCGGGTGAGGCGGTCGAGGGCGGCGCGCGCCTGGTCGGCCTTCCGCTCGGCGTCGTCGGCGGCTCGCTCCGCCTGGGAGCGCTCGCGGTCGAGCCGGTCGGCGTCGCGGGTCGCATCGGCCAGGGCCGCCTCGGCGTCGTGGACCCGGGCGCGGAGGTCGTCGAGCTCGTGCTCGATGGTCGTGCGGCGGGGCGCCAGCTCGTCGGCTTCGGCGTCGATCGCGTCGATCCGCGCGCGGGCGTCGGAGGCCCGCTTCTCGGCGTCGGCAACCAGGGCGCGGGCCGCCGCCAGCTTCTCCTTCGACGGACCCCGGGGCTTCGCCTTCGCCGCCCGCTTGGTGCCGCCCTCCGACGAGCGGGCAACGGATGCCGCCGGCACGGCGACCGCGACGGCGCCGGTGAGATCCGCCGGCTCCACGCCGGTCGCCGAGAGCGGCCGCACGAGCGCACCGGTGCGCACCGCGGCCGCCGCCCACGGATCGACCATGGCGGCCTGCAGGGTCTGGCCGACTTCATCCGCTGCCGAATCGCTCAGGCGCTCGCCGAGGTCGGACGCGAGCCGGCGGCCTTCGCGGGTGAGCGCCGCCACGAGTTTCTGCCGTTGGCGGCCGAGCTCGCGGAGCTCGTCGGCGTCGAGGTCCTGCTGCGCCTCCCGCAGCGATGCGCCGAGGTCGAGCACCTGGCCGATCTCGTCGGCCCGGTGTCGCACCAGCATGTTGACGAGCCACGCCGACGCCGATGGCTTCTTCAGCGCGGTGAGGGCCGCTGCGAGGTCCTTGTCGCCGGCGGCACGGGCGTCGCGGCTCCGCTGGTTGCGGGCCGCCGTGAAGTCGCCCGGCGTCAGGGCATAGAGCGCGGCGGCCGCGTCGGCGAGCTGCGCCGCCACATCCGTTGTCACTGCGCCGACGACGTGGCCGCTACGCGGTGTCGTCGCCCTCGGCCTGCGAGGGCTTGCCGATCTCCTGCGGGCCCGTCATCTCGGGCGCCTCGCCGTCCTCGCCTTCGGCCTGCGAGGGCTTGCCCACGGGCCCCTTGTCGGCGGGAAGGTCCAGGTTCGAACCGTCTTCGCTCATGTCGTGCTCCTCTCGCTTGCTCGCAACGCTAGACCGGCCGCGGGGCCGCCACAACGGATGCGAAGCGCGCACCCTCCGAGTTGCGCGCACCCTCCGAGCTGCGCGCACTGAACGCCGCTGCGCGGGCTGAATTCGACCCGCGTAGCGGCGTTCGACCCGCGCAGCGCGAAAAAGGCAGGGACTAGCCGAGCAGGAGCTTGGCCAGCTGGTCGGTCGAGTGCACGACGGCGGTCGCGGCGGTCGCCTCGGCGGGGGAACCGTATCCCCACTCGACGAGGATGGCGGGCACGCCGTTCGCGGCGGCACCCTCGGCGTCGTAGCCGCGGTCGCCGACCATGACGGGGGCGCTCAGGTCGGCGCCCTTGGCCTTCAGGCGGGCCAGCGCCTCGGCGACGATGTCGGCCTTGGCGCTGCGAACCTCGTCTTCGCTCGCGCCCACCATTACGGTGAAGTACTTGGCGAGGTCGAAGTGCTCAAGGATGCGGACCGCGTTCTGCTCGGGCTTGCTGGTGGCCAGGGCCAGCGGGATGCCGGCCTCGTGGATGCGCTGCAGCAGGCCGGCGACGCCCGGGTACACGGCGGTGTCGAGCGACGCAGCGCCCTGGTAGTGGGAGCGGTACACCTTCAGCGCTTCGACCGCTTCGTCGGCGGTCATCCCGGCGTATTCGCGGAATGCGGCCAGGAGCGGCGGCCCCACGTAGGCGAGGAGTTCGTGTGCGGGGGGAACGGGGCGCCCGAGGTGGGCGAAAGTTGTGGCGAGGGAGCTGGTGATCGCCGGGGCGGAATCGGTGATCGTTCCGTCCAGGTCGAAGAGAATAGCGCTCCACGTGCGCGTCAATGTCGGATTCACGCCGCTCATCCTAAGGTGCCTACCTTGGAATGGGCAGTACCGGAAGGCCCCTGCCCCCTCTTGGGGGTAGGGCGTCAGAACAGCCGCGAATGCGTGTCGTCGAGCCCGCGCATGGCGTCGTAGTCGAGCACGAGGCAGCGGATGCCGCGGTCCTCGGCCAGCGTGCGCGCCTGCGGCTTGATCTCCTGCGCGGCGAACACACCCGCCACGGGGGCCAGGTGCGGGTCGCGGTTCATGAGCTCGAGGTAGCGCGTGAGCTGCTCGACCCCGTCGATGTCGCCGCGGCGCTTGAGCTCGACCGCGACCGAGCGCCCGGCGGCGTCGCGGGCGAGGATGTCGACGGGGCCGATCGCCGTCATGTACTCGCGGCGCACGAGCGTATGCCCGTCGCCGAGCAGGCCGATGTTCTCCGCCAGGAGCTTCTGCAGGTGCGCCTCGACGCCGTCCTTGATGAGCCCTGGGTCGACGCCGAGCTCGTGGGCCGAGTCGTGCAGCACCTCGTGCACGTTGACGACGAGCTGGTCGGCCGTCTTCGAATGCGTGACCTTCCAGACGGCCGTGATGCCGGCATCCGCCTGGTCGTCGTCGGGCTCGTGCGTGGTGAGGGTGCACGGCGGGCTCATCCAGTTGAGCGGCTTGTAGGAGCCGCCGTCGGAGTGCACGAGCAGGCTGCCGTCGGCCTTGACCATGAGCAGGCGCGTGGCCAGGGGCAGGTGGGCACTGAGGCGGCCGGCATAGTCGACGGAGCAGCGGGCAATTACGAGACGCACCGGTCGAGTTTAACCGCGATCGTCGGATGCCGTGGCCGGCACCCTGCCGTGGCTGCGTTCACGGGCGGCCGGGGCGGCCAGCCCGGCCAGCACCATCAGGGCGAGGATCACGTACAGCGCGCCGAGGATGCCCACGTGCTGGCCGAGCAGGCCGAGCGCCGGCGGCCCGACGAGGAAGGCGAAGTAGCCGATGATCGCGATGGCGCTCACGCGGGCGGCGGCCCGCCTCGGGTCGTCGGCGGCCGCCGACATGCCCACCGGGAAGCCGAGCGAGGCGCCGAGTCCCCACATGACGACCCCCGCCACGAGCAGCCAGGTCGTCGGCGCGAGGATGAACAGCAGCAGCCCCACCACCCCGAGCGCCGCGCACGAGCGGAGCACGGGCACTCGTCCGAAACGATCGATGACGGGACCGCCCACGATGCGGCCGATCGTCATGGCAGCCACGAAGACGCCGAAGACGATGGCGCCGTCGGTGTTGCTGAAGCCGTGGCCGTCGACCGCGGCGAGGGCGAGCCAGTCGTTGGCCGAGCCCTCGGCGAAGGTCATGCCGAGCACGATCAGCCCGATCAGCAGCACGTTCGGGTCGCGCCACACCGCGAGGTTCTCGCCGAGGCGCGTGCGCCAGGAGGACGTCGCTCCCGCGTTCGTGATGCCGCCGTCGTCGCCCAGTTCCCTGCGGTGCGGGATGGACCGCACGGCGATGACGACGGTGCCGAGGATGAGCGCCGCGATCAGCGCGAGATGCCACGCCACCGGCAGGTGAACAGCGGATGCCCCGGCGCCGAGAAGCGCGCCGACCACCGTTCCGAAGCTGAAGCAGGCGTGCATGAGCGGCATGAGCGTCTTGCCGATCTCCCGTTCGGCGGCGGCGCCCTCCACGTTCATCATCACGTCGACCGACCCCATGCCGAACCCGAGCAGGGCGAGGCCCGCGAAGACGAGGGGCGCGGAGCCGGCGACGTCGGTGCCGAGGCCGACCGCCAGGAGGCCGACGGTCGACACGGTGATGCTGGACACCATCGCGTGCCGTGCGCCGAGACGCGCGAGCATGGCCGATGCGGCGACCAGGCCGACCACGGACCCGGCCGAGAGCCCGAAGATCAGGACCCCCATCTGGTCGAGCCGGAGGTCGAGGGTGTCGCGCACGACGGGCACCCGCGACACCCAGCTCGCGGTCGCCAGTCCGCTGATGAAGAAGACGACGAAGACGGCGTTACGCCAGGCGACCAGGGGGCGCGGGATGGGGGTGGGCACAGTGGTTCCTGAATGACGAGGGCGAATCGTCAAGGTTACCGCGTGCCGACCACGAGCCAGCGGGTGGAGCGCGCTCGGAGTCCCAGTGTCGCCGCCCGGGCGCCGAGGAACGCGAAGGCGAACGCCGCCATGAGCAGGGCGAGGCCGGTGCGACCCGACGGCGCCCACAGCAGCACCGCGACGGCGAAGGGCGCGAACACGGCGAGGTTCACCAGGCCCGTTGCGGCGAGGTAGCGGGCGTCTCCCGCCCCGATCAGCACCCCGTCGAGCACGAACACCACGCCGCCGAGCGGAACCGAGAGCCCGAGCACGACCAGGGCCGGCGGCAGCAGGCCCGCGACATCCGCTGACGAAGTGAACAGCCCGCCGAGCGCGCCGCTCAGCGCGATCACGACCAGCCCGAGCACTGCCCCGCAGAGCACGCCCCACTGCAGGCAGCGGCGGAGGACGGCCCGCACGGCCGGCACGTCTGCCGCACCCAGGCCGTTGCCCACGAGCGCCTGCGCGGCGATGGCCAGGGCATCGAGCGCGAACGCGAGCGTCGCGAACACCGTCATCGCGACCTGCATGGCGGCGAGCTCGCTGCGGCCCAGGCTGGTGGCCACGTAGATCACGAGGAGCATGGCGGCCCGGAGGCTCACGGTGCGCACGAAGAGCCAGGCGCCCGAGCTCGCCCCGGTGAGCAGGCCCGAGCGGTGCGGGCGGAGCGGCGATCCGTGCCGTCTGGCGTGCCGCACCACGATCACGAGGTACACGGCCACCATGCCCCACTGCGAGACGACGGTGCCGGCGGCGGAGCCCGCGATGCCGAGGCCCAGGCCGTAGATGAACCAGAAGTTCAGCAGGATGTTCACGAGGAAGCCGACGCCGGCCACGAACAGGGGCGTGCGGGTGTCCTGCAGGCCGCGCAGCAGCCCGGTCGCCGCGAACACCAGGAGCATCGCGGGCAGTCCGGCCATCGAGATGGCCAGGTAGGTGGTGCCAGCGGATGTCACGGCCGGGTCGCCGCCGAAGGCTCCGGCGAGCAGGGGCGCGGCGAGGCCGCCCGCCGCGGCCAGCAGCACGCCGAGGCCGAGCGCGAGCCACAGTCCGTCCACGCCGACCGAGACCGCGCGGCGCAGGTCGCCTGCCCCGCGCCACCTCGCGACGGCCGGGGTGGTGCTGTAGGCGAGGAAGACCATGAGGCCGATGATCGTCTGCAGCACCGCGCTCGCCAGCGCGAGCCCGGCCAGGGCCGTCTCGCCGAGGTGGCCGACCATCGCGGAGTCCGCCAGCAGGAACAGCGGTTCGGCTATGAGCGCGCCCAGCGCCGGAACGGCGAGGCGCAGGATCTCGCGGTCCATGGGCTGCCGGGTGAAGATGTCGATGCTCCGATTCTATTCAGCGGCACTCGAATAGGCTGGGGCCATGACTGACGCTGACGCCGCATCCGGAATCGACCTGACCGAGCTCGACCCCGATGTGCGCGCGCAGGACGACCTCTTCCGCCACGTCAACGGCACCTGGATCGCGAACACCGCGATCCCTGAGGACAAGGCACGCTGGGGCTCGTTCTACCTGCTCGCCGAGGAGGCGGAGAAGGCGGTGCGAGACATCATCCTCGAGGCCCAGTCGGCCGAGCCGGGAACGGAACAGCGCAAGGTCGGCGACCTGTACACGAGCTTCATGGACGAGGAGCGCGTCGAGGAGCTGGAATCGACGCCGCTCGAGGCGGACCTCGCATCCGTCGACGGAATCACCAGCGTGGCCGCGCTGCTGGACACCCTCGGGCGCCTCGAGCGCCGCGGGGTGAGCGGCGCCTTCCAGCTCTACGTCGACAACGACCCGGGCAACCCCGAGCGCTACATGATGTTCATCGAGCAGGGCGGGCTGGGCCTGCCCGACGAGTCCTACTATCGCGACGAGAAGTTTGCGCCCGTTCGCGAGGCGTACGCGGCGTTCATCGAGCGGATGTTCCGGCTCGCCGGCTTCGTCGACGCCGCGGCCCGCGCCAAGCGCGTGTTCGCCCTCGAGACCGACATCGCCAGCCACCACTGGGACAATGTCGCCTCCCGCGACAGCGAGAAGACCTACAACCTGCGCACCTGGGGGCAGCTGTCTGCGCTCGCCGCGGGCGCGGACCTCGACCGCTGGCTCGGCGGGCTCGGCGCACCGGCGCAGGCGTTCGAGGAGGTCGTGGTGCGGCAGCCGAGCTTCATCTCGGGCCTCGCGGCGAGCCTCACACCCTCGCGCCTCGACAACTGGCGGGACTGGCTGCGCTGGCAGGTCATCCGCTCGTCGGCCGCCTACCTCTCGAGTGACTTCGTCGAGGCCAACTTCGACTTCTACGGCCGCACCCTCAGCGGGACCCCGCAGATGCGCGACCGCTGGAAGCGCGGCGTCGCCCTAGTCGAGGGCGGGCTCGGCGAGGCCGTTGGCAAGATCTACGTGGAGCGGCACTTCAAGCCCGCCGCCAAGGAGAGCATGGACGTGCTCGTCGGCTTCCTCGTCGATGCGTACCGCGAGAGCATCACCGATCTGTCGTGGATGACGGAGGAGACGCGGGGCAGAGCGCTCGAGAAGCTCGCGAAGTTCACGCCGAAGATCGGCTACCCGGTGAAATGGCGGGACTACTCCACGCTCGCCATCGATCCGGCCGATCTCGTAGGCAACGTGCGGGCCATCGCCGAGTACGAGTTCCAGCGCGAGATCGGCAAGATCGGCAAGCCCCTCGACCGCGACGAGTGGTTCATGCTGCCGCAGACCATCAACGCGTACTACAACCCGGGCTTCAACGAGATCGTGTTCCCGGCCGCCATTTTGCAGTACCCCTTCTTCGACGACGCACGCGACCCGGCCGCGAACTACGGCGCCATCGGCGCGGTCATCGGGCACGAGATCGGCCACGGCTTCGACGACCAGGGCTCCAAGTACGACGGCGACGGCCGGCTCCGCGACTGGTGGACCGAGGCGGACCGGGCGGCGTTCGAGGAGCGCACGGCGTCGCTCATCGAGCAGTACAACGCCCTCGCCCCGCAGCAGGTGCCCGACCATCACGTCAACGGCGCACTGACCATCGGCGAGAACATCGGCGACCTCGGCGGGCTGTCCATCGCGTGGAAGGCGTACCTGCTCTCGCTCGGCGGGCAGGAGCCGCCGGTGATCGACGGGCTCACCGGTGCCCAGCGCTTCTTCCTGTCGTGGGCGCAGGCCTGGCGCATGAAGATGCGCGACGAGGAGGCGATCCGGCTGCTCGCCATCGACCCGCACTCGCCCAATGAATTCCGTTGCAACCAGATCGTGCGCAACATCGATGAGTTCTACGCGGCGTTCGACGTGACCGGGCAGGATGCGCTCTGGCTGGATCCCGGCAAGCGCGTCACCATTTGGTAGCAACGGATGCCACTCCAGGACTCGTCGCGGTCGAAGCATTCGTCGCCGGCTGCGGGTAAGCATAAGGGCTCGGGGACGACCGGCGACTTCAGCCGAAGCTTCGAGACCCTGGGCGAGCTGGCCCTGGACGGCGTGCAGGTCTCGGCCCGGGCCACCGATCTCGCCACCAATCGTGCGCTGCTGTCGGTCGATGATCACGTGGTGATGCCCGCGGCCGGGATCGGCACCGTGCTGCTGCTGATCGAGGTGGCGGCGCGGCTCGACGACGACGACCTCGGCGGGTACACGATCCTCGACCGGGAGCCCGCCGACGCGGCGGCCGGGTCGGGGATCTGGCAGCACCTGCAGGCACCCTCGCTGCCGGTGGCCGACCTTGCCGCCCTCATCGGCGCGACCGGCGACAACCTGGCGACCAACGTGCTCATCCGCTCCATCGGCCTGGCGGCGGTCCGTCGGCGGGCAGAATCGATCGGCCTCACCCGCACGGCCCTCCTCGACGTGGTGCGCGACGAGCGGGGACCTGACGACGCGCCGCACCTCTCGGTCGCCAGCGCCAAGGAGCTCACCGGGCTGTTCACGGCCCTCGCCCGCGGTGAGGTCGTCGACCAGGTGACGAGCGAACGCGTGCTGGCCTGGCTCTCGCTGAACACCGACCTGTCGATGGTGGCCGGCGCGTTCGGGCTCGACCCGTTCGACCACCGTGACGCCGACCACGGACTGCTGCTGGTGAACAAGACCGGCACGGGTGTGGGGGTGCGGAGCGACGCGGGGGTGCTGCGGGGGCCGCGGGCGGGCGTCGCCTACGCCGTCTCCCTCGGTTTCGCCGACAACCGGCTGTCCACCCGGCTCGCGGTCATCGACAGCATGCGCGCGTTCGGCCTCGACCTGCTGGAGTACGTGTACTGACCGGGCGCCCCCTATTGCAGTGCCCCAGCCCGCTTCGCTGCCCTTATCTGCTTGTGCCCTGTCGCGGAAGCACGAGGAATCGGCCCGTCGTGCACGAGAACAGGAAGAACCGGCCGTCTCCCGGCGGCCCTTCCTGTTTCTGCAACGACGCCTCGCCTCAGAGGTTGGCATCGTAGGTGCGGCGGAGCCAGCCCGTCACCTCGTCGTCCACCTCATCGGGTGACGCCAGCGGGATGCGGGCGGTGAACGAGGCGCTGCCGAGGCTGCGGGCGGGAAGCACGCGGCTGGCATCCGCTGGCGCCTCGATGCGGAGGCCGAGGTCGACGCGCTTTCTGGTGGTGGGCTGCACGAGGGCGAAGCTGCGGCGCGGGCCGACGAGCGCGATGTAGGTCTTGCGCACCTGCACGGTCACCTCGCCGAGGGTGGGCAGGGCGGCAAGTACGGCGTCGAGGATGGGGCGGAGCTCGGGCCGGTCGGCGTACTGCCCGGCGATCAGCTCGTCGGAGCTGGCCAGCATGAACTCCGGGTAGCCGAACGTCTCGTGCACGAGCAGCAGTTGCGAGTATCCGGTGACCCCCTGCTCGCCGAGCCAGGTGCGGAGGGCGGCCTCCGTTGATGGGGCGGTTTCGCGGATGCGCTCCAGCCAGTGCACGACGCCGTGCCCGGTCGAGCGCTCCAGCAGGCCCGCCTGCCAGTGCCGCATCTCCTCCCACGACTTGACGGTGACAGCGGAAGGCGAGGTCGCGTCGGACAACGGGATTCCTGTTCTCGCCGGCATCCGTTGCCCGCGTCACCCCAGTATGCCGGGCGGATGCGAGCCGTCGCGAAAGCAGGAGGAATCGGCACGCTGTGCGCGAAGGCAGGATGAAGTGGGCGTTTTCGACCGTCCGGTCCTGTTTCCGTGACGCGTCCTCGGCTCAGCGGATGCGCGCACGTGCGCAGGGGCCGCGTGCGCAAGCGCCTAAAATGGCCTTTTCGCCCACTTCTCGACCATTGGAGCCACCGTGGCCGCACCCAGCCGTCTCGACGCCGTCATCGCCCTCGCCCGCCACCGCGGGTTCGTTTTCCAGGCCGGTGAGATCTACGGCGGGTCACGGTCGGCCTGGGACTACGGGCCCCTCGGCACCGAGCTCAAGGAGAACATCAAGCGGCAGTGGTGGCGCTACATGGTCACCGGCCGCGACGACGTCGTGGGCCTCGACTCCTCCGTCATCCTGCCGCGCCAGGTCTGGGAGGCGTCGGGTCACGTCGAGGTGTTCAGCGATCCGCTGGTGGAATGCACGAACTGCCACAAGCGCTTCCGGGCCGACCACCTGGAGGAGGAGTACGAGGAGAAGAAGGGCCGCGCTCCCGAGAACGGCCTCGACGACATCGCCTGCCCCAACTGCGGCATGCGCCACACCTGGACCGAGCCGCGCGCGTTCTCGGGCCTCCTGAAGACGTTCCTCGGACCGGTCGACGACGAGGCGGGCATGCACTACCTCCGCCCGGAGACGGCGCAGGGCATCTTCGTGAACTTCGCCAACGTGCTGCAGGCGGCGCGCATGAAGCCGCCGTTCGGCATCGGCCAGATCGGCAAGAGCTTCCGCAACGAGATCACGCCGGGAAACTTCATCTTCCGCACGCGCGAGTTCGAGCAGATGGAGATGGAGTTCTTCGTCGAGCCCGGCACCGACGAGACTTGGCACGAGTACTGGCTCGAGCAGCGGATGAGCTGGTACACCGGCCTGGGCATCAACCCGGAGAACCTGCGGTTCTACGAGCACCCGGCCGAGAAGCTCTCGCACTACTCGAAGCGCACGGTCGACATCGAGTACCGGTTCGGCTTCAGCGGAAGCGAATTCGGCGAGCTGGAAGGCGTGGCGAACCGGACCGACTTCGACCTGCGCACGCACGCCGAGGCATCCGGTAAGGAGCTCTCGTTCTTCGACCAGAACAAGAACGAGCGCTGGGTGCCCTACGTCATCGAGCCGGCGGCCGGCCTCACCCGATCGCTGATGGCGTTCCTCGTCGACGCGTACCACGAGGAGGAGGTGCCGAACGCGAAGGGCGGCGTCGACAAGCGCACCGTGCTGAAGCTCGACCCGCGCCTGGCGCCGGTGAAGGTCGCCATCCTGCCGCTGTCGCGGAACGAGGCGCTCTCGCCCATGGCGCGTTCGCTGGCTTCCGACCTGCGCCAGTCGTGGAACGTGGACTTCGATGACGCCGGAGCCATCGGCCGTCGCTACCGCCGCCAGGACGAGATCGGCACCCCGTTCTGCGTCACGGTGGACTTCGATTCGCTCGAGGACCAGGCCGTCACGGTGCGCGACCGCGACACCATGCAGCAGGAGCGCATTCCGCTCGACAAGCTCTACGGCTACCTCGCGGAGCGCCTCCGCGGCGCCTGATGCACGGGCGCGCCTGATGAGCGACGCGGCGGCCGGCACGGCATCCGTGCGTTTCGCCGCGCTCCGCAACCCCGAGACCCGGCGCTACATCGGCTTCGCCATGCTGGGCATGATGGGCGACAACATCGAGCACGTCATCACCTACTGGGTGATGTGGCAGCTGTTCCACTCGCCGCTCCTCGCGGGCTTCGCCGTGGTCAGCCACTGGCTGCCGCACCTGTTCCTCTCGGTGTGGTTCGGGGCGCTCGCCGACCGGCACGACTGCCGGCGCATCATTCAGGCGGCGCAGCTGTGTTTCATGGCGGTGTCAGTCGGCTGGGGCGTGCTCTTCCTGACCGGCGTGCTGCAGCCGTGGCACTGCTGCGTGCTCCTGGTCATGCACGGGCTGGCCAGCGCGACCTGGCATCCGGCCGAGCAGATGATGCTCTACGACATCAGCTCGCCTGCGAACCTGCCGAGCGCGGTGCGGCTGAACGCCACCGGCAGGAGCATGGGGATGCTCCTCGGCCCGCTCGTCGGGGCGGTGCTCTTGGTGGTGGTCGGGCCGAATGTCGGCATCTTCGTGAACGTGCTGATGTTCGTGCCGATGTTCGCCTTCATGTTCCTGACGCCGTTCACCGGGCACCTGCGGGACGGCGCCGTGCCGCGCGTGCGGGTGGCGCTGGGCGACGCGCTCGCGGTGCTGCGCGAGGTGCGCTCCGATACCCGGATCATCAGCATGATCGTGCTCGTCGGCGCGACGTCGCTGCTGATCGGTGTGGCGCTGGCGCCACTGATGCCGGAGTTCGCGGCCCGCCTCGGCGCGGAGAACGCCGGCTTCGCCTACAGCGCCCTCATGGGCGCGAACGCGGTGGGCGCCGTGATCGGCGGGGTGCTGATCGAGTCGTCCGGCTGGTTCCGGCCCACCATCCGCGTCGCCATCGCGGGCACCCTCGTCTTCGGGCTCGCGACCCTGGCGTTCGTGCTCTCGGGGAATTATGCGTTCTCACTGCTGGTGCTGGTTCTCGCGGGCATCGCGAACCTCGTCTCCACCTCCACGGCCCAGACCATCGTGCAGCTGGCCGCGCCGGCGGGCATCCGTGGGCGCGTCATCGGCCTCTACGGCATGTCGGCGATGGGCCTCCGCGCCGGGAGCGGCCTGACCATCGGGATCCTCGGCACGCTGTTCGGCGTGCAGCCCGCGGTGGCGGTGAGCGCCCTCCTGCTCTGCGCGGTCGCCGTCGCGATGTTGCTGTTCGTGCGGGTGCGCGCAGCCGGCGCCGGCGCTGTTTCCGGCTGACCCCGTCGCTAACTCCGGGTATCCGCCCGCCGCACCTGCGGCATCCGCCTGTTGTCGGGCGACAAACGGTGATCGGGTGCGGATCACCGGAGTTAGCGACGGTCAGGCGAGGTCGATGAGGGTGACGCCGGCGGACGGCACCGGGTCCGACATCGCCGCGAGGGCGGCGGGGGCCTCGTCGAGGGTGATGCGGCGGGCGATGAGGTCCTGCGGCCGCAGGCGCCCGGACTCGACGAGGGCGAGCAGTTCCGGGTAGTCGGCCGCGGGCATCCCGTGGCTGCCGAGCACGGCGAGCTCCTTCGCGATCACCGCGCCGAGCGGTACGCGCGGGTCCTCCGGCAGCAGGCCGACCTGCACGTGACGCCCGCGCGTCGCGAGCGAGCGGATGGCGACGGCCACCGTGTTCTCGCGGCCCAGGGCTTCGAGGCTGACCTGCGCGCCGCCATCCGTGAGCTCGTGCAGGCGTGCGACGACCGCGTCGTCGCCGAGTCCTGATGAGTCGACCGTGTGCGCGGCCCCGGCCCGGGCCGCGGCATCGAGGGCAGAGGCGCTGATGTCGACGGCGATCACCGTGGCGCCGAGGGCGTGCCCGATCATGACGGCGCTGAGTCCCACCCCGCCGCAGCCCACCACCACGAGGGCCTCGCCGGCCGTCAGCCCGGCCCGATGTACGAGGCCGCGGTAGGAGGTGGCGAACCGGCAGCCGAGGAGCGCGGCGGCGCCGGCGTCGAGGGTCTCCGGCACCGGGATGAGGTTCACGTCGGCGTCGTGCAGGGCGACCCGCTCGGCGTAGGAGCCCCAGTGCGTGAATCCGGGCTGGGTCTGGTTGCGGCACACCTGCGCATTGCCGCTGGTGCACTCGGGACAGCGGCCGCAGGCGCACACGAACGGCACGGTGACGCGCTGGCCGACCTGGAAGCGGCGCACGTCGGAGCCGACCTCGTCGATCACGCCGACCAGTTCGTGCCCGGGCACGTGCGGCAGGCGGATGTCGTCGTCATGGCCCAGCCAGCCGTGCCAGTCGCTGCGGCAGAGGCCCGTCGCCTCGACCCGCACCACCACGCCGCCGGCGCTGGGCACGGGGCCCGGCACCTCCCGCACCTCGGGAAGCCGGCCGAACTCGTCCACAACCACTGCGCGCATCTCCCCATGCTCGCAGACTCGCCGCGCCGAGTGCCGTTTGCAGGAGCGGAGTCGTGTCGCCCGCAGTGGTGAAGCCCCTGCTCTTCACTTCCGAGCTGTGGGGCGGCGACACGCGGCGCTGTTCCTGCATTCGGTGAGGGTTGACGGAGGGCGCGGGGTGGCGGAGGGCACCGGGCGCGAATGCGAGGGCGGGGTGCGGCGGAGCTAGGAGACCGCTTCGCCCGGCTCCGACACGACCGGGGCCTCGAGCGCGACCTGCAGGCCGAAGAGGGCGTCCAGGGCGTCGACGTAGCTCTGCTGCTCGCCCGCGCGGGCCAGCTCCCGGGCGCGCACCATCGGCGTGTGCAGGAGCACTCCGGCGAGGTGGCGGAGGGCCGCCTCGGTCTGCGCCGAGTCGCCGCGGGTGCGGGCACGCTCGATCTCGGCGTCGAGCACCGTGAAGACGTGGGCACGCAGGGCCACGACCGCCGGCGCCAGGCTCTGCTCGCTGGACACCTCCGAGAACTTGCGTGCGGCCCGGCCCACGAGCTCCCGCGCCTCGCTCGTGGCGTCCAGCTCCTCCAGCGGGGCGTGCAGCTTGATGGTCTCGAGGTCGAGCAGTTCGACGCCGTCGACCTCGATGACATCCGGGTCGACATTGCGCGGGAGGCCGAGGTCGATGATCAGCTGCCGCTCCCGGGCGAGGGACGCATCGGGCCCCGGCAGCTGCACGGTGGCGACGACGGAGTGCAGGTCGGCGAGCTCGTTGCGGCCGGCGACCAGCACGGACGCGTCGATCACATGGCGGTCGAGCACCGTGCAGGTGACGATGAGGTCTGCCTCGGCGGCCTCGGCGGCCAGCGTGCCCTCGGGAACGAACGCGATGCCGTGCGAGGTGGCGAACTTGCGGCCGCGTCCCGAGGGGGAATAGACCCGCACGTCCTCCACCCCGCGGTCGCGGAGCGCCGCGAGGGAGGCGCCGGCGTACCGGCCGGTGCCCACGAGCAGCACCCGCGTGGCCGCCCAATCGGTGACCCGGGATTCGGCGAGGTCGAGGGCGAGCCGCACGAGCGAGCGGCCGGCCGACCCGATGCCGGTGCGGTTCTTCACCCCGCGCGAGGTCTGCGAGGCCCGCTGGAACAACCGCTCCAGTTCGGGGCTGGTGGTCCCGGCCGCGCGCGCGGCCTCCAGCGACCGCCGCACCTGGCCGGCGATCTCCCCCTCACCGACGACAACGGATTCGAGTCCACTGGTCACCGAGAACAGGTGCTGGGCCACGGCGGGCCCGTGCACGAGCTCGAGGCTCGACCGGAGCACGTCGGCCGCGACGCCCGTGTGGGTGCTGACCGCGCCGACGGCGGCCTCCACGACGGCATCCGTTGCTGTGCCGAACGGCTGGCCGAGATCGAGGTAAGCCTCGAAGCGGTTGCAGGTGGCGACCACGACCGCACCATCGAGGGCCTGGTGCCGCTGCATGAGGTCCTGTGCCGTGGCATCCGCGCCGACAGACAATCTCTCGAGTACGTCGAAACTCGAGTTCTTGTGGCTTGCGGAGAGACAAATCAGCACTGATTCATTGTACGACCAGATTCTACGGGCCGTAGTAGCGGCCGGAATCGCCGCCTTCCGGGATATTTGACACAATCAGCAGGTGAACCTCGACGCGCAGCATCCCCTGTCTTCCGGCCTGACGTCCGCCTCGCGGCTGGTCCGTGCCTACCAGGGGACCCGCCCCGACGTCACCCCGGTCTGGTTCATGCGCCAGGCGGGCCGTTCGCTGCCCGAGTACCGCGAGCTGCGCGTGGGCACCCGCATGCTCGACGCCTGCCTCGACCCCGAGATGGCCAGCGAGATCACCCTGCAACCGGTGCGCCGCCACAGGGTGGACGCCGGCATCTTCTTCAGCGACATCGTGGTTCCGCTGCGACTCGTGGGCGTCGACGTGGAGATCGTGCCCGGTCGCGGGCCCGTGCTCGGCACGGCGACGCGCACCGCAGCGGATGTCGACGCCCTGGTCGCGCTTGACCCGTCGATTCTCGACGACGCCCTGCTTCCCATTCGGCAGGCGGTCACGCGCACCACCGACGAGCTCGGCGAGACCCCCCTGATCGGATTCGCCGGGGCGCCGTTCACCCTCGCCGCCTACCTCGTGGAGGGCGGGCCGTCGAAGGACCACATCCACGCCCGCACGCTCATGCACGGCGACCCCGAGGCCTGGGCGCGGCTCATGGCCTGGACCGCGGAGGTCACCGGGCGGTTCCTGCGCGCCCAGGTGCTCGCGGGCGCGAGCGCCGCCCAGCTGTTCGACTCCTGGGCCGGCGCGCTCTCCCTCGACGACTACGCGCGCTACGTGGCGCCGGCCTCCGCGCAGGCGATCTCCCACGTGCGCGACCTCACCTATGCCGAGCCGGCGGAGACCGGGGAGCCGCTCGACGCGCCCGTCGCGCCCGGAGTCGACGAGCCCGAACCGGAGCCCGCGCTCCGCAACGTGCCGGTCGTGCACTTCGGCGTCGGCACCGGGGAGCTGCTCAAGGAGATGTACGACATCGGCGCCGACGTCGTGGGCGTGGACTACCGCGTGCCCCTCGACGAGGCCAACCGGCGCCTCGGCGGCGTCGTGCCGTTACAGGGCAACGTCGACCCGGCGCTCCTGGCCGCCCCGTGGCCGGTGCTCGAGGCGCACGTGCGCGACGTGCTCGAGCGCGGCCGCACCGCCCCCGCCCACGTGCTGAACCTCGGCCACGGCGTGCCGCCCGAGACGGACCCCGACGTGCTGACCCGCCTGGTGGAGCTCGTGCACCAGGCCGGCACGACGGCATCCGCCGGCTGACCATGGGCGCACCGCTCGGCCCGCTCAAGAAAGAGGTCGCCGTCATCGGCGGCGGCATCGCGGGGCTCGTCGCCGCCCGCGACTGCGCCCGGCTGGGGCTCGGCGTCACCGTCTACGAGGCGACGGATGCCGTCGGCGGCGCCGTCGCCAGCCACGAGGTCGCCGGGCTCACCCTCGACAGCGGCGCCGAGAGTTTCGCGGTGCGCCGGGGCACGGTCGCCGACTTCGTCGACGACCTGGGGCTCACCGACCTGGTGGTCGCCCCGAACCCGGCCGGCGCCTGGCTGCACCTGCCGGCCGACGGCGGAGGCAGCGAGAGCCATCCGCTGCCGAAGGCCGGCATCCTCGGGATCCCGGGCTCGCCGCTCGCCGACGACGTGCGCCGGGTGCTCGGCTGGCGAGGGGCCTGGCGGGCATGGGCCGACCGCGTGATTCCCGTGCTGAAGATCGGGCGCGAGCACAGCCTCGGGGAGCTCGTCGAGAAGCGGATGGGCCGGCGCACGCTGGAACGCCTGGTCGAGCCGATCGCCTCGGGCGTCTACTCGGCGCCCGCGAACGCGCTGGAACTCGACGTGGTCGCCCCCGGGCTGAACAACGCGCTCACCACGGCCGGCTCGCTCTCCGGCGCGGTGCTGGCACTGCGGGCGCAGGCGCCGGCCGGTTCCGCCGTGGGCGGACTCCGCGGGGGGATGTCGCAGCTCGTCGCCGCCCTCACCCGCGACCTCGACACCTTCGGCGCGCGCATCCGCACCGAGACCCGGGTCGGCGGCCTCCGCGCCACCGGCACGGCGGACGAGCCGAACTGGGAGCTGGCGGTTGAGGCGCCGGTCGGCCCGGACGCACGCGAAGGCGCCGAGCCGGAGGTGGCGCACGCCGACTTCGTCATCATCGCCACGCCGGCCGCCGCCGCCCTCGACCTGCTCGCGCCACTCGGCGACGACGCGCGAGCACTCCGCGACCTCGGCTGGCCCGGGCCGACGGTCGTGCACCTGGCCACGCTCGTGCTCGACGCCCCCGCGCTCGACGCGGCCCCGCGCGGAACCGGAGTGCTCGTGGCCGCGGGGACGCCCGGGGTCAGCGCGAAGGCGCTCACGCACGTGAGCGCGAAGTGGGCCTGGGTGGCCGAGGCCGCCGGGCCGGGCCGCCACGTCCTCCGCCTCTCCTACGGGCGCGCGGGGGAGCCGAATCCGGCCGCCGGGCTCACCGACGCCGAATTCGAGCAGCTCGCCCTCCGCGACGCCGCCACCATCCTCGGCGTGCCGCTGCCACCCGCGTCCGTGCGGGGCTTCGCGCGCACGATCTGGGGTGACGCGCTTTCCCCGGCGACCGTCGGCGCCCGCGAACGGGTGCGGCAGGTGCGGGATGCGGTGGCGGATGTCCCCGGGCTTGCCGTGACGGGTGCCTGGCTGTCGGGAACGGGCCTCGCAGCGGTCATCCCGGATGCGCGAGACGCGGCCGCGCGCATCCGCCGCGCCGCCGTCAACCTCTGAACGGGGCCCGTCGGGCTGGCCCCGAACCGCGTTGGGCAGGTTCACGGCCGAAGCGTATACCTTTGTCTACGGGCCACAACGGTTTTCATCGACCCACCAGTTTCAGCACACAGACTTCCGATCGAAGGGGGAGCGCATGACCGGAGATCCATACGGCACGGCTGTCAGCTCGAGGCAGACAACCGAACAGGCCGCGGGATCGTGGCACCTCAACCTTCCGCCGGTGTCGGTCGCTGCCGACATCGCGCGCTCCTGGCTGCTCGTTCCCGCCAGCCGGCCGGAGACGTTCGACTCGGCTGCGCGCTCGCGGGCGGACGCCATCATCCTCGACATCGAAGACGCCGTTGACCCGAAGAACAAGCCGGAGGCCCGCACCCACGTCGTCGACTGGCTGAAGCAGGGCGGCAAGGCGTGGGTGCGCATCAACGACGTCACCTCGCCGTTCTGGGCGGACGACCTTGAGGCGCTCTCCGGCATCGACAACCTGCTGGGCGTCATGCTCGCCAAGACCGAGAGCGCCGACCAGGTGAGCGAGACGTCGGCACGCCTCGGCGGGAGCGTTCCCGTGGTCGCACTCGTGGAGTCCGCCCTCGGCATCGAGGAGGCCACCAGCATCGCCCGGGCGAAGGGCGTCTTCCGCCTCGCGTTCGGCAGCGGCGACTTCCGCCGGGACACCGGGATGAGCGCCGACCACGAGGCCATGGCCTACCCGCGGGCGCGCCTCGTCGTCGCCAGCCGCGTCGGCGGCCTCCCCGGCCCGATCGACGGGCCGACCGTCGGCAGCAGCCTTCCGGTGCTTCGCGAGCACTCCGCCGTCACGGTGTCGATGGGCATGACCGGCAAGATCTGCCTCGCCCCGGAACAGACCCACGTCGTCAACGAGGTCATCAGCCCCACGCCGAGCGACGTGGCCTGGGCCCTCGACTTCCTCGCCGACTTCGAGGCCCGCGGCCGCGTGATCCGCGACGGCAGTGACCTGCCGCGCCTCGGCCGCGCCCAGAAGATCGAGAGCCTCGCGCGTTCTTTCGGGGTCCAGCCCTCGATGTAGCCGTGCAACGGATGCCAGCGGGCCCGGTGTGCGAGGACGAGCAACAGGGTTACGCTGGGGGCAACCTACGGAATGGAGCCACAATGCGGGGAAAACTTCAGTTCATCGTCGGTGGGCTGATCGGCTACGTGCTCGGCGCCAGGGCCGGCCGCCAGCGGTATGAACAGATCGCCGCCACCGCGAAGGACTTCTGGGAGGCTCCCCCCGTGCAGCGCCGTGTGCACCAGGTGCGCGACGCGGCTCTCGACGTCATCGGCGACACGCCCGTTGTGCTGTTCCGCGGCGTGCGCAAGGCCGTGCGGTCGCTCGTCGGTTCAAACCGTCCGGCGAGCCCGTCGACGGACCCCCATTCGACCACGACTTCCCGCACCCATCCCGGGAGGTGACGCGTGACCGACACCGCTTCCAACCCGAAGACGAGGCGCTCGCTCTCCGCGCTGCTCGGTGAGCTGCCGAGCCAGATCGGTGATCTGGTACGCGCGGAGCTCGCGGCGTTCAAGGCCGAGCTGACCGAGAAGCTCAAGGGACTCGGCATCGGCGCCGCGATGTTCGCCGCCGCGGCCCTCTTCCTGTTCTTCGCCGGCTGCGTCTTCATCGCGACGGCCATCATCGCGCTGGCCCTGGTGCTGCCGCTCTGGCTCTCCGCGTTGATCATCGCGGTCGTGCTCCTGATCATCGCCGTCGTACTCGCCCTGGTCGGGCTGAAGAAGGTGAAGGCGGCGACGGCGACCGATTCGAACGGCGTTCGCGCCAGCATCCGCGAAGACATCGACGCGCTCAAGGGGGTCGGCGAATATGAGCACTGAGCTGAGCGTTCGCCAGGCGGCCGAGCGACACGACCGTTCGCTGTCCGACCTGCGGAAAGACGCCCACGCGGCCCGTCTCGAACTGGCCACGACGCTCGACGCGATCGAGCACAAGCTCGACGTGAAGCGGCAACTGCGCCTGCTCGGGCTGGAGAACCCGCTGGCCCTGCTCGGCGTCGCCGCGGCGGCCGGGCTCGGTGCCGGGGGAGTCGTCTGGCTCGGCCTCCGGGCCATCCTGCGCCGGTAGCAGCGGCGCCGGTCCGGGGCCGCTTTTGTCTCTTGCCGCATTGCGAGGGAGACTAGTACCCATGACTCAGCCGGCTGCCGGAGAGGCAGTGCCCCCCGTTTCTTCCACCTCCCCCCACCACGCGTCGGACTACCCGGCCGCCGGGGAAGCGACCCCGCAGGGCTTCACCCTGTTCAGCGTGCTCCGCAAGGACCCGGCCAACCCCGACGACCTCGACGGCCACGATGTCCCCCACGCGGTCAACGAGCTCGATGACGTCATCGCGCTCGTCGAGGCCGAGGGCGTCACCGTGCGCGGCCTGTACGACGTCTCCGGCTTCAAGGCCGACGCCGACGTGATGATCTGGACGCACGCACCCGAGGCGGAGACCCTGCAGTGGGCGAACCGCGAGCTTCGCCGCAGCCGGCTGCTGAAGAGCCTGCTGCCAACGTGGAACGCCATGGGGGTGCACCGCGACGCGGAGTTCAACAAGCGCCACGTTCCGGGGTTCCTCCGCGGTGTCGAACCCAAGAGCTGGCTCACGGTCTATCCGTTCGTGCGCAGCTACGAGTGGTACCTCCTCCCCGACGAGGAGCGCAGCACCATGCTCGCCAACCACGGCCGCAAGGGAGCCGCGTTCCGCGGCGCCATCGCCAACACGGTGGCCGCCTTCGCGCTCGGCGACTACGAGTGGCTGCTGCCCATCGAATCCGACGAGCTCACCGAACTGGTCGACCTCATGCGTGAACTGCGGGCAACGGATGCGAGGCGCCACGTGCGCCTCGAGGTGCCGTTCTACACGGGTCGGCGCGTCACCACCGCCGAACTCGTGGAGGTGCTGCAGTAGTGACGCAGTACGACGCCATCCTGCTCGCGGGATTCGGTGGACCCGAGGGCCAGGACGACGTGATCCCGTTCCTGCGCAATGTGACCCGGGGCCGCGGCATCCCGGAGGAACGCCTCGAAGAGGTGGCGCACCACTACCGTCACTACGGCGGCATCAGCCCGATCAACTCCCAGAACCGCGCCTTGAAGGCCGCCTTGGAGGCCGAGCTCGCTGCCCGCGGCATCGACCTGCCGGTGCTCTGGGGCAACCGCAACTGGGCGCCGTACCTGCCCGATGTGATCACCGAGGCGCACGCGAACGGCCAGGACCGGCTGATCGCCGTCGCCACGAGCGCCTACAGCTCCTACTCGAGCTGCCGTCAGTACCGCGAGGACTTCGCGGCGGCGCTCATCGACACCGGCCTGGAACGGGCCGTGCAGATCGACAAGGTGCGCCAGTTCTTCGACCACCCCGGCTTCGTGCTGCCCTTCATCGAGGGCGTGAAGCAGGGCCTGGCGAAGGTCGTCGACGCGCTCCCCGGCATCGACCTCGCCACCGAGGTGGAGGTGCTCTTCAGCACGCACTCCATCCCCTCGACGGATGCCGCGCTCAGCGGCCCGGCCGAGCGCGGCTTCGGCGAGGGCGGCGCCTACGCCGCCCAGCACGAGGCCGTCGCCGAGGTGGTCGCGGCCGCGGCCTCCGACCAGGCGCTCAGCTGGCAGCTGGTGTACCAGTCGCGGAGCGGGCCGCCCAGCATGCCGTGGCTGGAGCCGGACATCAACGACGCCATCGCCGAGCTGCCGGCCCGTGGCATCCGCGCTGTCGTCATCGTGCCGCTCGGCTTCGTGAGCGACCACATGGAAGTGCTCTGGGACCTCGACAACGAGGCCATGGAGACCGCGCAGGAGCACGGGCTTTTCGCGGTGCGCACTCCGACCCCCGGCACCGACCCCGAGTACGTGAAGGGCCTGGTCGACCTCGTGATGGAACGCGTCAATGACGTGCCCGACGCCGAGCGGCCGGCCATGACGGATCTCGGACCTTGGTACGACGTGTGCCGCCCCGGCTGCTGCGAGAACGTGCGCGCCGGCTTCAAGCCGGCCGTCGCCGGGATGGCGCCATGAGCGCCGCGGGCGCGTCGACGGGTGGGGCCGGCGTGATCCGGGTCGGCACCCGGGGCAGTGCGCTCGCCATGGCGCAGACCACGGCCATCGCCAACCGGATGGGAGCCGCAGCCGGCGCGGAGATCGAGATCATCCCGATCACGACGCACGGCGACACCTCCCGCGAGTCGCTCTCGAGTCTCGGCGGCACGGGCGTCTTCGCCAGTGCCCTGCGCGAGGCGCTGCTGAACGACGAATGCGACGTCGTCGTGCACTCGTTCAAGGACCTTCCCACGAAGGCCCACCCCGGCCTGGTCATCGGCGCGACACCCCGGCGAGCGGATGCCCGCGACGTACTCTGCGCGCGCGCCGGCTTCACGCTCGACACCCTCCCCGAGGGAGCGCGGGTCGGCACCGGTTCGCCGCGCCGCGTCGCGCAGTTGCGCGCCCGCCGCCCCGACCTCACCGTCGTCGACATCCGCGGCAACGTCGACACGCGCCTTGGCCGGGTCGCGGAGGGCGACCTCGATGCCGTCGTGCTCGCGGCCGCCGGCCTCGGACGACTGGGGCGGCTCGACGAGGTGGCCAGCGACTATCTGGAGCTCTCGGGGTGGCCAACGGCGCCGGGTCAGGGCGCCCTCGCCATCGAGGTGCGGGAGGGCAAGCCCGACCGCGCCCTCGCCACCGCGCTGGCGGCGATCAACCACGTCACCACGCAGGTCACCACCACCGCCGAGCGCCTCCTCCTCGCCCGGCTGGAGGCCGGCTGTGCCGCGCCGATCGGAGCCACCGCCGTCGTCGACGAGCTGGTCTTCCTCACCGCCACGGTCTACAGCACCGACGGGACCCGGCAGATCACCAGTTCGCACGCGGCCACGCCCGACTCGCATTCCGCGGCCGACCTCACCGTGGCGGCCATCGACATCGCCGAGCGTGCCGCCGCCGAACTCCTCGGCGCCGGCGCGGCCGAGCTCGCACCGCTGGGGAGCAGCCTGTGACGACGACCGGTTCCATCCCCACGCAGGGCAAGCCGCTCTCCGGCTGGCGGGTGCTCGTGCCGCGCGGCGGACCGTGGGGTGACCAGGTGGCGGCGAAGCTGCGCGCCAAGGGGGCGCATCCGGTCGTGGCGCCGATGATCAACTTCGCGCCAACGGAAGACGCCGATGCGCTTGAAGCGGCGCTGGCGCGACTGAGCGCCGGTGCGTTCGACTGGATGACGGTGACGAGCGCCACGACCGTCGACGTGCTGTCGTCGCACCGCACGGTGGTGCCGGCGGGAACCCGCGTCGCCGCCGTCGGCGAGACCACCGCCGCCGCGCTCGTGGCGGCCGGCTACCGGGTGGACATCGTTCCCTCCGAGGACAATTCCGCTCGCGGCATGTTGGCCGAATGGGAAGCCGTGACCGGCGGCGCGAACCCGCTGCGCGTGCTCACGCTGCGCTCCGAGATCGCCAAGCCGCTCCTGACCGAGGGACTGCGCCGACTGGGCCACGACGTCGAATCCGTGGTCGCCTACCGCACCATCGGCGTTCCGGTGACCGACAAGGTCAAAACGGATGTCGCGGCGGGCGCCGTGCGGGCGGTCCTCGTGACGTCGGGGAGCGTCGCCCAGCAGGTGCAGGAGCAGCTCGGGCCGATCCCCGAGTCCACGCTGGTTGCCTGCATCGGCCCGCGCACGGCCAAGGACGCCCGGGCGATCGGCCTGCGGGTCGACGTGGTCGCCGACGAGCGGAGCGCCGAGAGCCTGATCGACGCGCTGGTGCGCATCGCCGAGGCCGACTGACGCCGGTGCGCGGTTTCTGCCGCCTACCGCCCTCCGGGGCGGCGATTCCCCCGCACTCGCGATGGTGCCCGGGGAGGACATGCTCGCGAGTGCGCGGTTTCTGCCGCCTTCCGGGGCCGGGGGCGGCGTTTGGCCCGCACTTGCGGCTGGGAGAAGCACTCAGCCTGCGCCCGTAGGCTTAACGGGTGAAACCACCGCTCATCCGCCCGCGCCGACTGCGCGCGACCCCCGCCTTCCGCCGCCTCGCCAGCGAGACCCGCCTGCATCCGGCGGAGCTCATCCTCCCGATGTTCGTGCGTGAGGGCACCGACCAGCCGGTGCCCATCGCGTCGATGCCCGGTGTCGTGCAGCACACCCTCGACAGCGCCCGGCGCGCGGTGGCGGATGCCGCGGAGGCCGGGATCGGCGGCGTGATGCTGTTCGGCGTTCCCGCGCAGCGTGACGCGATCGGCTCCGGCGCGACCGACGAGAACGGCATCCTCAACGTGGCCACCCGCGCGCTCGTGGAGGAAGTGGGCGACGCGCTGGTCGTGCAGACCGACCTGTGCCTCGACGAGTTCACCGACCACGGCCACTGCGGCGTCCTCGCCGCCGACGGTCACGTCGACAACGACGCGACCCTGGAGCGCTACCGGGACATGGCGCTCGCGCAGGCGGCCGCCGGCTCCCAGTTGCTGGGGCTCAGCGGCATGATGGACGGCCAGACCGCCGCCGTGCGCGAGGTGCTCGACGACAACGGCTTCCAGGACACCGCGGTGCTCGCCTACTCCGCGAAGTACGCCTCCGCCTACTACGGGCCGTTCCGTGAGGCGGTGGATTCCGCCCTGACCGGCGACCGCCGCGCCTACCAGCTGAATCCCGGCAACCGCCGCGAAGGCCTCCGCGAGGCGCTCCTCGACATCGACGAGGGCGCCGACATCGTCATGGTCAAGCCCGCCGGCAGCTACCTCGACGTGCTCTCCGATGTCGCCGCCGCCAGCGATATTCCGGTGTGGGCATATCAGGTCTCCGGCGAGTATGCGATGATCGAGGCCGCAGCCGCCAACGGCTGGATCGACCGTCGGCGCACCATCGAGGAGTCCGTCCTCGGCATCCGTCGCGCCGGAGCCGACGCCGTGCTCACCTACTGGGCCGTCGAACTCGCCGACTGGCTGGGCGGGGCACAGCGCTGATGACCACCCACAACGATGAACTCTTCGCCCGCGCGCAGGACTCCATCCCGGGCGGCGTGAACTCGCCGGTGCGGGCCTTCCGCTCCGTGGGCGGCACGCCGCTGTTCCTGGTCTCGGCCGCGGGCGCGTACGTGACGGACTCTGACGGTCGCGACTACGTCGACCTCGTCAGCTCCTGGGGTCCCGCGATCCTCGGCCACGCGCATCCGGAGGTCGTCAGGGCGGTGCAGGAAGCCGCCGCGCTCGGCCTGTCGTTCGGCGCCTCCACGCCGAGCGAGACCGTGCTCGCCGAGCTTGTGAAGGACCGCGTGGGCGCGGTCGAGAAGCTGCGCCTCGTCTCCACCGGCACCGAGGCCACGATGACGGCCATCCGGCTGGCGCGCGGCTTCACCGGCCGCGACCTGCTCGTGAAGTTCGCGGGCCACTACCACGGGCACTCCGACGGCCTGCTTGCCGAGGCGGGATCCGGGCTCGCGACGCTCGCGATGCCCGGTTCCGCGGGTGTGACCGCCGCGACCGCCGCGCAGACGCTCGTGCTTCCGTACAACGATCTCGACGCCGTGCGCGCGGCCTTCGCCGCCCACCCCGGCCGCATCGCCGCCGTGATCACCGAGGCGGCCGCCGCGAACATGGGCGTCGTGGCCCCCGATCCGGGTTTCAACGCCGCCCTCGCCGACCTGGTGCACGAGGAAGGCGCGCTGCTCATCCTCGACGAGGTGCTCACCGGATTCCGCGTGGGCCCCGCCGGCTTCTGGGGACTCGAGCAGGCGGCCGGCGACGCGTACCGGCCCGACCTCATCACCTTCGGCAAGGTCATCGGCGGCGGACTTCCCGTCGCCGCGCTCGGCGGCCGCGCCGAGGTGATGGACTACCTCGCGCCGGCCGGGCCGGTCTACCAGGCGGGCACACTCTCCGGGAACCCGGTGGCGGTGGCCGCGGGCATTGCCACGCTGCGGGCAGCGGATGCCGCGGTGTACGAGCGCCTGGACCAGACCGCGAGCGTCGTCTCCGACTCGGTCTCGGCGGCGCTGTCCGCCGAGGGTGTCGAGCACAGCGTGCAGCGGGCCGGAAACCTGTTCAGCTTCGTCTTCGGCCCGGCCGCGGCCCGGCAGGCGCCTCGGAATTACGTCGAGGTGCAGGGCCAGGAGTCGTTCCGATACCCGCCGTTCTTCCACAGCATGCTCGCCGACGGGGTGTCGCTGCCGCCGTCGGTCTTCGAGGCCTGGTTCGTCTCGGCCGCGCACGACGAGGACGCCATCGGCCGCGTGCTGGACGCCCTGCCGCGCGCGGCGAAGGCCGCCGCATCCGCCACCCCGGCCTGAGCGGCGGCGCGCGTGGCCGGCACGTCGGGCGGGAATGAGCGGCCGGATTGGACCGGCCCGACCAGCGGAGAGTTATGGCTTTGTGAGAACCGGACAAGCCGAATCCGCGTGCGAGGCGGCAGACTAGACGCATGACCTCCGTGCGCGTGCATTCCGATCGGCTTGAGATTCAGCTGACCCGTGCGGAGAAGCTGTTGTCGATGCACAAGGACGACCTCGTCATCCCGCGGGAGAGCATCCGCTCGGTCACGATCACCGACGACCCGTGGATCTGGCTGCGCGGCATCCGCACACGGGGCGTCGAGGTGCCGCTGGTGGTCGCCATCGGCGCCTGGAAGTTCCACGGCGGCAAGGACTTCCTCGCGGTCAAGGGCAAGCAGCAGGCCGTGGTGATCGACCTGGTCGACGAGGAGTTCGCCCGCGTGATCCTCACCAGCCAGCACGCCGCCGAGCTGATCGCCTCGCTCAAGCTGCAGGACGAAGCCGAGTCGACCCCCTGGTCGCCCAGCTGAGCTGCCCTGCCGGCTACCGTCGCACGTCGACGACCGTGCGGCCGTGCAGGTTCCCGGCCAATATGCCTTCCGCGGCATGGAACGAATCCTCCAGGCCGATCTCGCAGGTCAGCTCGTCGAGCAGGCCGAGGTCGAGATCGGTGGCGATCCGCGCCCAGGCCTGCTCCCGGAGCGGCCGTGGGGCCTCCACCGAGTTCACGCCGAGGAGGCTGACCCCGCGCAGGATGAACGGCATGACGGTCGCGGGAAGGTCGGAGCCCTGCGCCAGGCCGCACGCGGTCACGAATCCGCCATACCGGGTTTGGGCGAGCACGTTCGCGAGCGTCACGCTGCCCACCGAGTCGACGGCGGCCGCCCACTGCTGGGCCTGCAGCGGCTTGCCCGGTTCGCCCAGCGTCGCCCGGTCGACGACCGCTACGGCTCCCAGCTTCCGGAGGTAGTCGCCGAGCTCGTCGACCCGGCCGGTGGAGGCGTGCACGCGGAAGCCGCGGGCCGACAGCACCGCGACGGCGATGGAGCCGACGCCGCCGGTAGCGCCGGTGACGAGCACGTCGCCGGCGTCGGGGGAGACCCCGGCCCGTTCCAGGGCGAGCACAGACAGCATGGCGGTGAACCCGGCCGTCCCCACGGCTGCGGCCTGCCGCGCGCTGATTCCCTCGGGGAGCCGCACCAGTGCGTCACCCGCCACCCGGGCCCGCTCGGCGAGGCCGCCGTGGTGGCTCTCGCCGAGGCCTGCGCCGTTCAGGATGACGGTGTCGCCGGGCACCCAGCGCGCGTCGCTGCTCTCCTCGACGGTGCCGACCAGGTCGATGCCGGCGATGAGCGGCCAGACCCGGGCGACGCCCGGCCGGCCGGTGATCGCAAGCCCGTCCTTGTAGTTGATGCTCGAATACTCGACGGAAACGGTGACCTCGCCCGCCATGAGAAAGGCGTCGTCCACCGTGCACAGGCTGGCGGACGGATGGCCGGCGCCGTCGGCATCCGTTGTCTTGTCGACCACGATCGCCCTGAAACCCGTCTCTGCGCCCATGCCACCCAGCCTACTTACCCGCTTCAGGTGACGTCGCGCCGCCAGGTGACGAGGTAGCCGATCACGGTCAGGACGACGGCGTAGGCCAGCAGCACCAGGCCGCCCTGCCACCACTCGAGAACGGATGCGCCGGGTGCGGCGATCGAGAAGAAGCTGGCTCCCACGAGCGCATCGGAGGCGGCCCCCGGCAGGAATCGGCCGATGCCCGCGGTCGCGTCGGTGAACGTCGAGGCCAGGCGCAGCAGCGGCTCGATGAACTGGGTGAACGCGAGCACGATGACGATCGTCGCCACCTGGTTCGGCACCAGAACGCCGAGGCCGACGCCGACGGCGGCCCAGAGCGCCATGGCGAGCACGGAGCGGCCGATGAGGGCCCAGGTGTCGCTCTCGCCGAGCACCGGGTCGACGCCGAACGTACCCATCACGAGCGCGCCGACGCCCACCGAGGCGAGCAGGGCAACGACGCCCAGCACGGCCCCGAAGCCGAAGAGCGTGGTCAGTTTCGCGGCGAGCACCCGGCCCCGGCGCGGCACCGCCAGGAACGTCGGTGTCAGCGTCTGGTGCCGGAACTCACCGGTGACGGCCAGGGCGCCCAACAGCACCGGGAAAACGTACCCGACGGAGGACGCAAAGCTGTAGATGAGGGCCGGCAGCTGGGCGGGCGGCGGCGCCTGCCCGCCGCCCATGGACGACCCGATGGCTCCGCTCTGCACGCCGCCGAAGAGCGCCGACAGCCCGCCGGCCAGCACGGCGATGTAGCCGAACAGCACGAGGGCGATCACCCACCAGATGCGGGTGCTCGTGACCTTGGTGAACTCGGCCGCCACCGAACGCAGGTAGCCGCTCACAGCGTGTGCCCCTCTCCCACGAGCGCGAGGAAGGAGTCCTCGAGCCCGGATTTCTGCCGATGCAATGTGCTGAGCTCCACTCCCGCGGCGAAGGCGACGTGGCCGATGCGGGCGGGGTCGGGGTCGGCGGCGAGCAGGCCGGTGCGTCCCTCGGTGAAGCGGATGCCGGCATCCGTCAGGGCCGCCGCCAGCGCCTCGCGGGTGGGGGAGTCGACCACCACCTGCGGGGCGGTCTCGGTCTCGAGGCTGGATAGCGGTCCCCGGTGCACGAGGCGCCCGCGCGCGATGATCACCACGTCGTCCACGCTCTGTTGCACCTCGGAGAGCAGGTGCGAGCTGACGAGAACCGTGCGGCCCTCACCGGCGAGCTCTCGCAGGAAACCGCGGATCCACTTGATGCCCTCGGGGTCGAGCCCGTTGATCGGCTCGTCGAGCACGAGCACGCCCGGGTCGCCGATCAGGGCGAAGGCGAGCCCCAGCCGTTGGCGCATGCCGAGGGAGTATCCGCCCACCCGGCGGTCCGCGTACTCGGTGAGGCCCACGGTCTGCAGCACCTCACCGACGCGCGTTGGCGGAAGACCGGCGCCGATGGCATAAACGCGCAGGTGGTTGCGGGCGGTGCGGCCGGGGTGGAAACTCGCGGCCTCGAGGGCGGAGCCGACGGTGGCCAGCGGATGCGAGAGATCGGCGTAACGCACGCCGCCGAAGGTGGCCGTGCCCGCCGTCGGCGTCACCAGCCCGAGGAGCATGCGCAGGCTCGTGGTCTTGCCCGCGCCGTTGGGGCCGAGGAAGCCGGTCACCCGGCCGGGCTCCACGGTGAACGAGAGGTCGTCGACGGCCGTGACCGCGCCGAAGCGCTTCGTGACGTTCGCGAATTCGACAACTGAGCCAGCAGGCATCCGTACCTCTTTCCTTGCAGCTCAGCCTAGCGGAAGAGCCGGTCAACACGGAAATCCACTGCCGAGGAATGCGAGGGTGGAATCGATGGCCCGACGGTAGGCCGACGGGCCGCCGGGGCCTGAGCGGCCGGTCAGGCTGTCGGTCGCCAGGCGGAAGACGATCGCGCGGAGCAGGTACTGCCCGAAGGCGGGCGCCGTTGCGGCGGTCTGCACGAGGCCGGTCGGCGCGCCCTCGAAGGTGATCGCGTCGACGACGACGATCGCGGAGGCGTAGGCCGCTGGGCGCCAGTACAGCGAGAGGTCGATGATGGCCGGCGGGAGGTCGTCGTGGAACAGCACATTGCCGGTGAGGTCGCCGTGGACGAGCGTCGGCGTGTCCTCCACCGGCTGCAAGACCGAGCGGATGCGCGCGATCTCCGGGACGGCCTCGACCTGGGCGACCGTCTCCTCGCCCCAGGCGATGCGATCGCCGCGCGCCCAGGCATCCGTTCGCGCCCGGATGAACGACGGTTCGCTAACGCCCGCGCAGAGGTCGGAGAACCGGCGACCCGCGGCGATGATGTCGAGCCACCTGCCCGGCAGGTGGCTGCCGGGCAGGGCCGGGAACGCGGTCCACCCGCCGATCTCGAATCCGCCTGAGCGCGCCGGCAACGGCAGGGCAGCCCGGATCTCGCCGGATCGGAGCCGGGGCGCCACCTCGCCGGCGAGCCAGTCAAGTGCGTGAGCGGGCATGTCACGCGGCTTCAGCACGAGGTCGCCGCACTGCCACGTCGTGCCCTGCCCGCCCGGCAGCCGGTGGGGAACGCCGGTCGCGCCGAATGCGCGCAGCACCTCCGGCGGCGGCTGCTCAGTCGTCGAGGAGCTGCCGGGCATAGTTCGCCATGGAGCGGCGATAGCGGGTGAGGTGCGGAACAAGCGCCGTCAGGGCGACGGATACCGCCTCCCGCTCCCGGCCGACATCGACGAGCGCCAGGGCGAGCACGGTGCAGAGCTCGTCGGACAGCTCATCGTTGCCCAGGCTTCCGCCATGGACCCGCTCGTCGTCAGAGCCGTCATCAAAGTAGCGATCGTCCGTGAAGTTGTCGCCGTCCACTCCCGGCAGCTGGGCGCGCTCCGCGGTGAGAAGCTCGACGCTCTCCTCCGCGCGGCCGAGGAGACGCAGGGAACTGGCCAGCTGGATCACCGCGCGTCGCCGGCGGATGAGACCCACGCCACTCGCGATGGCGAGCTCATACAACGGCACCGCGCCTTCGGGATGACCGGTGGAATCCAAGGCAGCCGCAAGTTCGAAAGGGCGCACCGGACTTTCGTCGGGGAGTTGATCAGTCAGCCGCGTCATACGCAGCAGAAACTCCTGCTCGCTGAGGTCGTCGAACGCCGACCACAGCTCAGCCAGCTCTCGTTCCCACTCGATCCCGTACTCAGTCATGCCGACACTCTAGCGAGCAGGTCAGACAGTGTGGGCGGAGCAGGCGGGGTCGCCGGCCGCGCAGCCGGGGCACACGACGAGCTGCTCGCGGCAGGAGAGGTCGCGGCAGTTGCGCATGTGCTTCGTGGGCTCGCCGCACGCCACACAGCGGCCGAGCACGGCCGCGTGGTCGCTGAAGTCCACCGACATCCGCTGGTCGAAGACGTAGAGCGAGCCGTCCCACAGGCCGTCGTCGCCGAACGCCTCGCCGTAGCGCACGATGCCGCCCTCGAGCTGGTACACCTCGCTGAATCCGCGCGACTTCATCAGCCCACTGAGCACCTCGCACCGGATGCCCCCGGTGCAGTAAGTCACGACCGGCTTGTCCTTGAGGTGGTCGTACTTTCCGCTGTCGAGCTCGGCCGTGAACTCCCGCGTGGTGGCGACGTCCGGGATCACCGCCCCACGGAAGCGCCCGATCTCGGCCTCGAACCCGTTGCGGCCGTCGAAGAACACCACGTCGTCGCCGCGCTCGGCGACCAGCTCGTGCACCTGCTCGGGGGCGAGGCGCTCGCCGCCGCCCACGACGCCGGTCTCGTCGACCCGGAGCTCGTCGGGGGCGCCGAAACTCACGATCTCGTCGCGCACTTTCACGACCAGGCGCGGGAAGTCGAGGCTCAACCCGTTCTCGTCGAGGCCGGTGCCCTCGCTCCACTTGACGTCGATGCCCTTGAAGGCGGGGTAGTCGCGGGTCTTCCGCACGTATCGCTTGAGGGCGCCCAGCTCACCGCCGACGGTGCCGTTCAGGCCGTGCTTCGAGATGAGGATCCGGCCGCGCAGGCCCAGCGACTCGCAGAGGTTGCGCTGCCAGAGACGCACGGCGTCGGGGTCGGCCAGCGGGGTGAAGACGTAATACAGCAGGATCTTCGGAACGGCCACCGCCTCATTTTACGCGGTGGGCCGTTCCGCCTTCCGCACCGATCAGATGGCGGCCGGCTCGCGACGACTGACGACCGACGCAACGGATGCCGCGGCGAGCCACCGCGGGTGCGGCTGCAGGACCGGCTGCCTGCGTGAGTACACGGCCCACACGACCAGCAGCTCGACAAGCATCAGCACCAGGTCGTACGGAAGCCGCTCGGCGGCGCCCAGGTGCACCGGAAACTGGAACACGCCCATGCCGAGCGAGACGCCCTCGTTGTCACCCTGGATGAACAGGTCGGCGGAGAGGTTGTCGAGCACGTGCATGCCGATCGGCACCAGCAGGTTGCCGCTCTTGATGTAGGCGTAGCCGAACGCGATCCCGGCCATGAAGTGGCCGAGGAGCATGAAGTCCGCCTTCTTGAAGATGGCGTGGCCCAGGCTGAACAGGGCGGCGGAGATGAGGATCGCACCGACCACCCCGGTGTGCTTGTTCAGGAGCCGCAGGAAGAACCCGCGGGCGAGCACCTCCTCGTGCACCACACCGAGTTCCCCGACGATGCCGACCAGCAGCACGGGCAGCGCCGGCGCGGCGATCGCGAAGGCGCCGCTGCCGCGGACGAGCAGCACGTAGACGGCCGCCATGCCGAGGATCAGCACCGCCATGATCGCGAGGAACGCCGTGTCGCGGCGGTTCCAGCCCAGCAGGAACTCGCGGAAACGCACGCCGCCCAGAGAGTTGGCGTAGACGACCACGAACGCCGAGATGACGACCGCGAGCGACACGTCGGCCACGGCCCGCACGACGTAGTCGTCGTAGATCAGTGGCGCCAGGCCGAGGAGCAGGAACGCGCCGAAGACCACGCCGGTGGCCAGGAGCATGGCGACCTGGCCACCGGCGAGGCGAAGGATGAGCAGGAGCGTGCGGTTCATGAGGGGTGCCTTTCAGCGCGACGGGCGCGGTAGACGCGGGTGATGAGAAACGAGAGCGGGAGGGTGAGGGCCCAGGTGAGTTCGGCGACGGTGGCGCCGAAGAGCAGCGCGATGGGAATCGACAGGAGGAACATGCCGGGGATCGGCAGGGACTGCACGAGCACATACCGGAACACGTCGACGTCGACGGATGCCGCGACGAAACCGCGGTGCCACGCGTAGATCCACATGGCACAGATCAGGAACCCGATCGCGGCGATCGACGCCGCGTAGACGTACACGCTGATCACCTCGTCGCCGAACCGCCCGAGGATCGCGGTGGGCAGTGGCAGCGACGCGACGACGAGGAGCATGAGCAGGTTCAGCCGCAGGATCGGCTGATCGATCCGTTCGATCGCCCGGAACTTGCGGTGATGCGACATCCAGATCGCCCCCACGACCACGAAGCTCAGTGCGAAGGTCAGATACGACGGCACCAGGGCGGCCAGCGACGCCGCCAGGTCACCGTCATCCGTTTCGGGCACGTGGATCTCGAGAACCAGCAGGGTCATCGCGATGGCGAACACGGCGTCGCTGAAGGCGTTGGCGCGCTCCGGCGACGAGCCGTCCGCGATGGTTCGCCGGTAGCTCTCGGTGATGGACATGCAGCGATCATGCCGGGCCGGGCATCCGCTGCTCGTCGGCCCGGGGGTGGAACCTGCTCGGGGCCCGTCTCCAACCAGGGGTGGACCAGCAGCGCGGGCTACGGCGTCGCGAGCCCGTTGCGGAAGGCGTAGCCGACGAGCTGCGCGCGGTCACGCATGGCGGTCTTCGCCAGCAGGTGGTTGATGTGGGTCTTCACCGTGGCATCCGACACATACAGGGTCTCGGCGATCTCGGCGTTCGAATGTCCGGCCGCGATCAGCCGCAGCACGTCGACCTCGCGGGGGGTCAGGTTATCGGGCACCGGCGCAACGGATGCCTCGGCCGGCTCCGCGACGCCCGCCCGGCCGCCGCCCGCCAACGCCTCCAGCAGCCGCCGCTGCACGCTCGGGTCGAGCTGCGCCTCACCGCTCGCGACCGTGAGGATCGCCTGCTGGATCTCCTCCGCGCTCGCGTCCTTGGTGAGGAAGCCACGGGCGCCGGCGCGCAGCGCGGCGAACACCCAGTCGTCGTCGGAGTAGGTGGTGAGCACCACCACCCGCGCCCGGGAGCCGGCGGCGCTGAGCTTCTCGGTCGCCTCCACACCGGAACAGTTGGGCATGCGGAGGTCCATGAGCACCACATCCGGCTCGGCGGCCGCGACCTGGCGCACGGCATCGTCGCCGTCGACGGCGGTTCCCACCACGGTGATGCCGTCGAGCAGCCCCAGCAGGGTGGCGAGGCCGTCGCGCACGATCTTCTGGTCGTCGGCGATCACAACCCGCACATCCGCCATGCCCTGTCCTCCCCGGATCCGTGTGCCCAGCTTCCCACGCCGGCACCCGCGCCCGCCTCAGCCGACGGTGGGAGGCCGCCCGGTGCCGCCTCCACCCAGAGGTGGAGCGGCCGATGGCGCGTGGGGGCCCTCGCGTGGGACAGTGTCTTCGATGAACGCACAACCCGCACTCCTGCGCGCCCTGGGCGTCGCCATGATCGCCGTCGTGGTCACCATGGCGGCGGTGGGCGATGCCGGCTTCGCCGCGCCCGGCCTCGCCGTCGCCGTCGGTGTCTTCGCGGCATCCGCTGCGTACTACCTGCTCGCGGCCGGGCTGCCCGCCGCGGCGGCGCTCGGGCTGTTCGTGCTCGTTGCCGGCTCCCTCGTGGTGGCCTACGCGATCGATGTGACGAGCACGGCGGTGGGGATGTTCCTCCTCGGCGCGTTCGCCGCCCTTCGCGAGCCGCGTCGGCTGATCGCCGCCGCGCTCGCCGCGGCCATCGTCGCCTACGACGTCGTGCAGCTCTCAGCCGGTGAGCCGCTGGTCTCGGTGTTCGCGACGGATGCCGGGGTCGCCTTCTTCCTGCTGGTGGGCCGGCTCGTGAAACGTGAGCGTGACCAGCGGGAACAGGTCGCTGCCCTGCTCGCCGAGGCGGAGAGCCGAAAGCACCTCGACCGCGAGGCGTCGGTGGTGGCGGAGCGCGGACGGATGGCGCGCGAGCTGCACGACGTGCTGGCGCACACCCTGTCGGGGCTGACCCTGCACCTGGAGGCCGCCCGGCTCCTGGCCGGCCGTCCCGGAACCGACCCGGCCCTGCACGACGCCGTGGACGACGCGCACCGGCTGGCGCGGGCCGGCCTGCAGGAGGCCCGTCGGGCGGTGGGCGCCCTGCGCGGCGAGGAGCTGCCGGGCGCCGCACTCATTCCGCAACTCGTCGAGGAGCACCGCCTCGCAGCAGCCGGGCCGTGCACGCTCACTGTCACGGGAACGCCGGTGGCGCTCTCGGCGGAGGCCGAGCTGGCCCTGTACCGCGCGACGCAGGAGGCGCTGTCGAACGTGCGCAAGCACGCACGCGCCGCCGCGGCAGACGTGTCGCTCCGGTGGGAGGGCGATCGCGTGGTGCTGCACGTGGAGGACCACGGGTCGGGAACGCCCGCGGCCGCAGGCGAGGCGGGGTATGGCCTCACCGGGATGGCCGAGCGCGCCACTCTTCTCGGCGCAGAACTCGAGACAGGCCGGACGGATGCCGGGTATCGCGTGCGCCTGTCGGTGCCGTACGCCTCCAACCGCCGTGAGCCGGCGGCCGCTGAGTCCCCGGCTGCGGGGCCAGCCCTTCACGATCCGGCGACGTCGGCCTAGGCTGCTCCACGAAAGGGCCGCTGAAGGACGCTGGACGAAAGGAACGGTTATGAGCGCAGATCCACTGGCGAGGTTCGGTGAGGTACCGCAGTTCACGGTCACGAGCGAGGACATGACCGACGGTGCGCCCTTGGCCGCCGCCCAGTTCGACGCGTCATCCGGCGGCGGCAACACGTCGCCGCAGCTGTCCTGGTCGGGGTTCCCGCCCGAGACGAAGAGCTTCGCCGTCACCGCCTACGACCCTGATGCCCCCACCGGCTCGGGCTTCTGGCACTGGGCGGTCTTCAACCTGCCGGCATCCTGCACGTCACTGCCGGCCGGAGCCGGCGAACAGGGCGGTGCGGGCCTGCCCGACGGCGCGGTGATGCTGCCGAACGAGCTGCGCCAGCCCGCGTTCACGGGTGCCGCGCCGCCCGAGGGCACCGGCACGCACCGCTACCAGTTCATCGTGCACGCCGTCGATGGTCCGTCGCTCGACATCGACTCGCAGGCGACGCCGGCGGTGCTGGGGTTCAACCTGCACTTCCACGTGCTGGCCCGGGCCGTGCTCGAGGCCACCGGCGCCTTCGGCGGCGCCACCGGCTGACGGTCGATCTGTCCTTCCTCCCGTGTGGGGGGTCACCTTTTCCTAGTCCCACCGCGGAAGCACTAGGTAAAGCTGTCCCCTCACGGAAGGACGGTCGCCACGGAGACGCCGGCGACCGTTCGCGGAACGGGGACGAGCGTAACGTCGCGCAGCTCGCCGTCGTCGAGCACGGCGGTGAGGAAGGTGCAGACCGGCTGGCGACGGCGATCGGTGGGGGAGCCCGGGTTCAGCAGCCGCAGGCCGTTCGGGGTGACCGAGTCCCAGGGAATGTGGCTGTGACCGAACAGCAGCACGTCCGTGTCGGGGAACCGTTCGTCGCAGCGTGTCTCCCTGCCGGTCGCCGGCCCGGTCTCGTGCACAAGCGCAAAACGGATGCCGCCGCGGTCGAAGCGCGCCACCTCCGGCATCCGCTCGCGCAGCTCGGGCCCGTCGTTGTTGCCGTGCACGCCGATGAAGTCCCGCGACCGTGTACTCACCCGCTCGTATGTCGCCAGGTCCACCCAGTCGCCCGCGTGCACCACGACATCCGCTGCGTCGACGGCAGCCCAGAGCTCAGCGGGCAGGTCGCGGGCGCGCTTGGGGATGTGGGTGTCGGCCATCACCACGAGGGTCAGCGGCATTGGGCCTCCTCTCCTGTCACCGGCTACTCCTGCACGGTACCCGCATAGCGTGCCCGGGCGCCTCCCCGTTCGCTGGGAGAGCATGGCCGGCGCCGGAGCCCGGGAGCACAATGGCGCCATGGACAACACGCCACTGACCGCACTCGCCCTCAACTGCACGCTCACGCCCTCGCCGGCGCCGTCGAGCACCCAGCTCATGACCGACCAGGTGCTCGAAGCCCTCGGCACGCACGGGGTGACGAGCTCCAGCCGACGCCTCGTCGACTTCACCCTCAAGCCGGGCGTGAAGGCCGATGAGGGGGAGGGCGATGACTGGCCGATGATCCGCCAGGAGATCCTCGCCGCCGACATTCTGGTCGTGAGCACGCCCACCTGGATGGGACACATGTCGAGCATCGCGCAGCGCGTGCTCGAGCGGCTCGACGCCGAGCTTTCGATGATGGACGACCAGGGCCGCCCGGAGCTCTATGGCAAGGTGGCCGTCGTGGCGGTGGTCGGCAACGAAGACGGTGCGCACAAGATCATCGCCGACCTGTTCCAGGGCCTGAACGACGTGGGCCTCACCATTCCGACGCAGGGCAGCACGTACTGGAACGGCGAGGCCATGCACACCGTCGACTACAAGGACCTCGACTCCACTCCGAAGGCGGTCGCCGCGACGACGGCCGCGCTCGGCGCCGACGCCGCGCACCTCGCCCGTGTTCTCAAGGCGAACCCGTATCCCGCGCAGAAGTAGCGCCCGCGGCTCGGGTTCAGGAAGCCGGCGCGTGATGTTGAGCGCGCCCGCTTCCTGAAACGCCGCCGTGGCGCGAAAAAGCCCGCCACCGACCGGTGACGGGCTTTTCCGACGGATGCCGTGGGCTAGCTGGTGAGGCCGTCCACGTAGTCCTGGTTCTCGCTGATCCACTTGTCGACGATCTCGGTGTAGTCGTCGGTGTCGGTCCCGTTGTACATGACGTTCTCGAGCGAGTAGAGGTGGTCGGAGTCGAGCTTGAACGCCTCGATCCACTTCGTCAGCTGCGGGAAGTCGTCCTCGAAGCTCGTGCTCGCGATCGAGTGGATCGACTCGGACGTGCCGAGGGTGCCCTTCGGGTCCTTGAGGTCCTTGATGGGGAACTCGTCGTAGGCCCAGTGCGGACGCCACAGGGTGACGGCGATGTTCTCGCCGGCGTCCGTCGCGGCCTTCAGCTCGGAGAGCATGGCGGGCGTCGACGACGTGACGAAGTCCATGTCCTCGAGGCCGTAGCCCGGGATGACCTTCTTCATCGTGGCGTCGGTGAGGCCGGCGCCGGGCTCGATGCCCACCAGCCGATTGCCGAACTCGTCGGCGTGCGCGGCGAGCTCTTCGAGCGAGTCGATCGGGGCGTCCTCGTTCACGGCGATCGTCAACGACGCCTCGTCGTTCCACGCGCCGAGGTCGACGAGGTCGTCGCCGTACTCCTCCATGTAGGACTTGTGGGTGGTGGGCAGCCAGCCGTCGAACGCCACGTCGTAGTCACCGGTGCTGAGGCCCGCGAAGACGGGGCCGGCATCCGCGTACTCGAACTCGACGTCGTAGCCCTTGTCCTCCAGGATCGACTTCCAGAGGTACGAGGCCGCCTCACCCTCGGGCCAGCCGTTGAACACGGCGACGGTGACCTCTTTCTTGTCGCCGTTGTCGGGACCGCTGGACTGACCGGCGGCCGACTCCGACGCGCAGCCGCTGAGGCCCAGGGCAGCGATGGTGCCGAGCGCGAGCCCGGTGAGGAGATGCTTCTTCTTGCGATTCTGCACTGTGTTTCCTTTCGGCCCGGTGCTGTGAACCGGGTGATTGGGGTTGGTCACACCGTCGCAGCCGGGGCCGGTTCGGCCTCGGCTTTCGCCGGTGAGTTTTCTTCGGCCGCGCGCACGCGGGCAGAAGGCTTGTGGAGGCGCCGCGGTCGACGCCGGGTTCCGAGGGATGCCGTGAGCCGGTCCAGCAGGATCGCCAGGATCACGACGGCGAGGCCGGCTTCGAATCCGAGCCCGACGTCGATGCGGCTGAGCGCCTGCACGATGGGGGCGCCGAGGCCGCCCGCGCCGACCATGCCGGCGATGACGACCATCGAGAGCGACAGCATGATCACCTGGTTGACGCCGGCCATGATGGTCGGCGCAGCCAGCGGCAGCTGAATCTGGCGCAGGATGCGGCGGGGCGACGCGCCGAATGCGAAGCCCGCCTCGACGACCTCGGCGTCGACACCGCGGATGCCGAGCTCGGTCAGCCGCACACCGGGCGCCATCGAGAAGATGATCGTGGCGACGATGCCGGGGACGACCCCGACCCGGAAGAGGATGAGCGCGGGGATCAGGTACACGAACGCGGGCATGGTCTGCATGAAGTCGAGAACCGGCTTCATGATCGCCGACGCCGTGCGGGAGCGCGCGCCGAGGATGCCGAGCGGGATGCTGATGGCCACGGCGATGATCGCGGAGACGAGCACCAGCGCGAGCGTGTCCATGGCGTTCTCCCACTGGTCCATGCCGAGGATCAGGAGCAGGCCGACGGCGGTGCCGAGCGCGAACAGCCAGCCGCGCGCCCACCAGCCGAGTGCGACGAGCACGAGCATGATCACCCAGAACGGCGGACCGACCAGGAGCAGGTCGACGGCGTCGTAGAAGCCGTTGAAGACGAGGTGAATGAAATCGAACACCGGCCCGAAAACGGTGGTGACGAAGTCGACGACGTCCTCGGCCCAGCTGCCGACGGGAAGACGGAAGTCGGTGATCATCGCGTGCCTCCTTCCGTCGTCGCGAACGCTTCTTCGGCATCCGCTGTCGCCAGCAGTGTCTGCGTGATGACGTCGACGGGGATCGTCGACGGTGGTTCGATGACCGCCATCTCGCCGGTCACGGCCGACACGTTGCCGAGCGCCGCAAGGAGCGTGATGCGGGGGATGACGCCGAGCAGCCGCTGCCGGTCGTCCACGACCGCGACGGGCAGCGCGCTCTCGACCGACAGCTCGAACAGGTCGCTGAGGTGCGCCTCCGGGTTCGTGGTGGCGACGTCGTTGACCACGACGGACATGAGGTCGGCCTCGCCGCGCTTCACCTGCTTCATCACGTCGTTGTCGCGCACGACGCCGACGAGGGTGCGGCCGTTTCCGACGACGAAGGCGGCGGAGGTCTGCAGGTCTCGCATGACACGCAGTGCGGCACGCGGCCCGGCGGAAGCGGATACGACCGCCTTGGCCGGTTCCATGACCCCGGCGGCGGTGAGCACGCGGGCGCGGTCGACGTCTTGCACGAACTGGGCGACGTAGTCGTTCGCCGGGTCGGTGAGGATGTCGTCGGGGGTGCCCACCTGCATGATCCGGCCGTCGCGCATGACCGCGATGCGGTCGCCGAGGAACATCGCCTCGTTGAGGTCGTGGGTGATGAAGATGATGGTCTTGCCGAGTTCGGCCTGCAGCTCCACCAACTGCTCCTGCATCTCCCGGCGGATCAACGGGTCGAGGGCGGAGAACGCCTCGTCCATCAGCAGGATGTCGGTGTCGGAGGCGAGCGCCCGGGCGAGGCCCACGCGCTGCTGCATGCCGCCGGAGAGCTCGCTCGGGAGCTTGTCCTCCCAGCCGGCCAGCCCGACCCGGGCGATGATCGCGAGGGCGCGCTCGCGGCGTTCGGCGAGCCCGACGCCCTGCACCTCGAGGCCGTAGGCGGCGTTGTCGAGCACCGTGCGGTGAGGGAGCAGAGCGAAGTGCTGGAACACCATCGAGACGTTCCGCTTGCGCACCTCGCGCAGTTCCTTCGCGGGGATGCCGCTGATCGGCGTGCCCATGATCGACACCGTCCCCGAGGTCGGGGGCAGCAGGCCGTTGAGCATGCGGATGAGCGTGGACTTGCCCGATCCGGACAGGCCCATCACGACGAAGATCTCACCGCTGGCCACCTGGAACGAGGCGTCGATCACGGCGGCGGTCCCCTGCGAGGCGACCTCGTCTCGGCTGGCGCCGTCCTTGAGCTTCCTGACGATCTCCTTGGGCCGGCGCCCAAACGCCTTGTACAGGTCTTTCGCCTCGACGGCGATCGTACTCGCCGTGCCAGTACGGGTTTCGGTCACAATGTCTCCGAGCGGCGCGCCTCATCGAGGGAGCGCGCAGCTTTCGTTTCTGTCGGCCGGGCTGGTCAGGAGTGCTTCGGTTACCCATCAAGCGCCTGGGCACATGGTGCACAGCCAGGGCGACTCGAACTCAAAAGCGGGAGCGGTCATGGGACCGGCTCCAACCCGACCAAGCCATACGCCCACACGCACTCGAACGGTGAATGACGGTGTGGCCGCGGACTAGGTTGTGGCCTGAAGGCCGTCAAACAACGTATCAACGCCCCGTGCGCCCGTCCAACCGGGAACGGAGGATTTCCGCCGGTTTCGGACCCGCCGGCCCCGCGGCATCCCGCTCTGTGACTGGGATCGGCCCGGGTTCCCAGTCGTTGTCAATTCGTTATCTGCCAAGGGCGGCGACCTGCGCCGGGGTCAGCGGGCGCGTCGGGTGGCCGGCCAGGAGGAAGAACAGCGTGGCGGTCTCCTCGAGCTCCTCGACCGCATCCGTCGCCTGCGCGAGAGACGCCCCCGACACGACAGGGCCGTGGTTCGCCAGCAGCAGGGCATGGTGGCGGGCTCCGGTCGCTTCGATGACGCCCGTCAGCGCCGTGTCGCCCGGGGCGTGGTACGGCAGCAGCGGCAGCCTGCCGACCCGCATCGCGTAGTACGCGGTGAGGGCGGGCAGCGCGTCTTCGGCGTCGAGCCCGTCGAGGCACGACACGGCCGCCGCGTGCGTGGAATGCGTGTGCACGACAGCCGTGTCGCCGGGGCGAACCCGCAGCAGGGCCGCGTGCAGGAACGCCTCCTTCGAGGGCGCCGGGCCATCCAGGTGGGCGCCGTTCGCGTCGATCACCGACAGATCCTCCGCCCGCACCGTGCCGAGGCTGCTCCCGGTCGGCGTGATGAGGATCCGTCCGCCCACCCGCACGCTGATGTTCCCGGTGCTGCCATGGGTCAGCGATCGTTCGAACAGCGACCGCGCCGCCCGCACGATGGCGTTTCGCGCTCCGGTCTCATCCATGCTCTCCTCCTTCACGCGCTGCTGGCCTCCACGAGCAGGTCGACGGGCCCGAAATTGCCGGACTTCAGGAGCACGGCCAACGGATGCGCCCCGTCGACGTGTATCCACGGCACGCCGGCCGCTGCCTCCGCGCCGACCCGGCCCGAACGCAGCCCGAGGGCTTCGGTGACGGCGCCCGACGTCTCGCCCCCGGCGACCACGAGCCGCTCCACGCCGCGCTCGACGAGCCCCGTCGCGATCACCCGGAACGCGGACTCGAGCAGCTCCGCGGCGCCCTGGACGCCGAGCGCATGCTGCACGACCGCGAGTTCGGCAGGCGGCAGCGACGAGTAGATGAGGGGCGCCCGGCCGGCATCGAGACTGTCGAACCAGGCCAGCGCCTCGGCGGCGAGGCGGTCTGGGACAGGCGTGCGACGAGCATCGAGGCGAAATGACGGATGCGCTCGGCTCATGACGGCAACCTGCTCCAGCGTGCGGGCCGAGCAGCTTCCCGCGAGGACGGCGGCGGGCCCCGACGGCAGCGCGTCGGTGCTGCCGGGGGCCGCGCCGGGCTCGCGGAGGGCCCCGGCCAGTCCCGCGGCGAGCCCCGCGGCACCCGTCACCAGGCGGTCGTCCCGGCAGGCGAAGCCGAGCTCGAGCAGGTCCGCGTCGTCGACCGCGTCGACCACGGCGTACCGCACGCCGCCGGAGCGAAGCGCCGCGAGCGCGTCGGCGAGGCCCTCCCGGCCGGTGCGCACCACGCGGTGTCGCACGTGGCCGATCGTCCGCGCCGTCTGCGCCGCCAGCAGCCGGGGCACGCTCGAATCGGTCATGGGCGTGAGCGGGTGGTGGCGCATGGGCGAGTCGGCGAGCAGGGTGCCACCGGCGAAGAGCAGGCCCTCGAACACCGTGCGATCGTGCACGGGCGACGCCGGTGTGACGACGGTGAGCCGGGCGTCGACGAGGTCGGCGAGGGCGTCGGCGACCGGGCCGATGTTGCCCTGTGCAGAGGAGTCGAAGGTGGAGCAGTACTTGACGTAGAGGCGGTCCCAGCCCCGGCCCCTGGCCCAGCGGGCGGCGCGCAGGGACTGGTCCACCGCCTCGGACCGGGGGCAGGTGCGCGTCTTCAGGGCGATGACGATGGCCGTGGCGCCGGGATCGGATGCCGGCACCTCGTCATCGGGAACGCCGAAGACCAGGCGCACGGCCAGGCCGGCGCGCCGGAACGCGACCGCGACATCCGTCGCCCCGGTGACGTCGTCGGCGATCGCCGCGATCATGGCCGCGTTCCCAGGAGCGCCTGCCGCATGCGTGCGGCCGCACGGGGCGGACCGGCCATGACCGGCAGGCCCAGCCGCTCGGCGAGCCGGGCGGCCGCCGGGGCGAGCGAATACTGCGCGAGGAGCACGGCGTCGGCGGGCTCCGCCGACAGGACCGCGCTCGCCAGCGCATCGGTGACCGCCGCCGTGTCGCCTGACGCGGCCGCGGCGAAGGCATCGGCGGCGAGCACACCCGTGACCCGCGGCGCGCCGGATCGCTCGCGGGCGAACAGCGCGAACCGCTCCTCGGCGTCGCGCAGGGCCTCCGGCAGGGAGGACAGCAGGATGACGCGCTCATACCCGGCCGACACCACGTCGTCGAAGGCGGCGTCGTCGGAGGCGTAGATCGGCACGTCGCCGCCGGCGCCCAGCTCGTGCGCGACCGGCCCGTACATCGAGCAGGTGAGGAGCACGCCATCCGCTCCGGCCTCGACGGCGTAGCGCACCAGCGCCCCCATTCGCGCGGCCAGCGGCGGCGTCAGCCCGCCCGCCGCGACCGCCTCGGTGATCAACCGGTCGTCGAGAACGTTCCAGAGCGTCGCCTCCGGGAAGTGCTCCGCGAACGCGGCGCTCGCCGGCGGGATCGCGGCCGTGGTGGCGCCGATGAAGGCGACCAGCGGATGCCGGTCAGCGCTCAACGACAACGCCGTCCTCGTCGGCGTACACGCGCTTCCCGGGCGCGACGACCGTCTCACCGATCGTGAGCACCACGTCGGCCTCACCGGCCCCGGTCTTCCCGCTCTTGCGCGGGTTGCTGGCCAGCGCCTTGATGCCGAGCGGCAGTGCGGCCAGCGCCGTGCGGTCCCGCACCGCGCCGTGGATGACGATGCCGGCCCAGCCGTTCTCGAGGGCGATGGCGGCGATCATGTCGCCCATCAACGCCGTGCGCACCGACCCACCGCCATCGACGACGAGCACCGCCCCGTCGCCCGGGGTGGAGACCAGCGACTTCAGCAGCGCGTTGTCCTCGAAGCAGCGCACCGTCCGTGCCGGGCCGGAGAAGCGAAGCGTTCCGCCGAAGTCGGCGAGGGGCACCGACAGCGACAGCAGGTCGTCGCCGCGCTCGTCCCAGAGGTCGGCGGTGGCGGGGGTCTCGGTCATGTTCTCGCTCCTTTGCGGGCAGTGCGTGTCGTTCTCGGGTCGGGGTGACCGGTCAGGCCACCGCGTGGTGCGTCTCGCTCGCGGCCAGGCGCGAGGCCGCTTTCGCCCCCAGGCTGCTGCGGATGTGACGCAGCATGAGTTCCTGTACGCCCTCCCGGTCACCGGCGGTGACAGCGGCGAACAGCTCCCGGTGCTCGTTGGCCTTGCGGTCGCGCTCGGGCTGCTGGCGTCGTTCCTCGAGGCCGACCAGCCGATAGCGGTCGGCCTTGTCCCACAATCCGTCGAGGGTGGCGATCAGCAGATCGTTGTGCGACGCGCAGTAGACGGCGCGGTGGAAGCGCCGGTGGGCCACGAGGTCGACGACCGCGGGCTGGTTCGGCAGCGGCTCCAGCTCGGACAGCGCAGCTCGCATCTCGGCGATGTCGTCCTTGGTGCGGCGCTCGGCGGCGAGGCCAGCGGCGAGCGGGTCGAGGGCGCGGCGGATCTCGAGGAGGTCACGGGCCTCCTCGGCCGAGAGGTCGGTGACCCGGGCGTCGCGGTGGGCGTCCAGCTCGACGAGGCCTTCGGACTTCAGCCGCCGCAGCGACTCCCGAAGCGGGGTGGTGCTGATGCCGAGCTCGGCCGCCAGCGCCGCCTGGTTCAGCACCGTGCCGGGTGGGTACACGCCGGTGACGATCCGGCCCCGCACTTCGGCGTACGCGAAGTCGCTCTTCGTCGAGTAACGATCGACCTGTGCATCCATGCTTGCCTCCGACCCACATCCTATGGCAGGTTATTGGTTATAACGAGGGGCACGCCAGATCACTGACGAGCGCTCAGGGCTCCCGTTACAAAACCGAGACAGACGTGATTTTCGCTGGTCGATCGGTATTTCTAACCCGTGCGACACGGGTGGTCGGTTTACAAAACGACCGAAACATTGACATCGACGGCTATAACCTCAAGCATGATCCCAGCACCACAGTGCCATTCATCACACAAAGGAGTGATTCAATGAACGGAAATTCCCTGGGACGCGGCTCGCGCCGGCGCATGCTCGCCGGCTTCGCCGCCCTGACCGCCGTGGCAACGGTGACCGCCCTCGCCGGCTGCAGTGGCAGCACCGGCCCCGGCGACGCCGGAGGCGGCGACCAGCCGTCCGCAGCAGCTGCCGGTGACTTCCCCAGCTATTACCCCGCCGACTACCAGAGCATCGTCGATGGCGCGAAGAAGGAGGGCGGCGACCTCGTCATCTACTCCAACACCGACCAGGAGAACTGGGCGCCGATCTTCCGCGACTTCCAGAAGAAGTACCCCTTCGTGAAGATTTCGGCAAACAACCTGGAGAGCGACGAGGTGTTCCAGCGCCAGCTCAGCGAGATGGCGACCGGCAATGCCCCCGCCGACCTGCTGGTGTCCAACGCCACCCAGGGCTGGGCGGAGTACGCCTCGAAGCCTGACACCACGATGGCGTATGAGTCGCCGGAACTGAGCAAGCTGCCGGACTTCGTGACCCTGCTGCCCAATGTCTACGCGATGAGCATGGACCCGATCGGCATGCTCTACAACACGGCCGTCATCGACAAGGAACTGACGAGCATCAAGGACCTCGCCGACTACGTGCAGGCCAACAAAGACAAGATGAAGAACAAGGTCACCACGCGTGACGTCTCCGGAGCCTTTGGCTTCAGCGTCTCCAAGGCGTGGGCGGACAACGCCACGGACAGCTGGGACACGCTGGCCAAGGTCATGCCCTTCGCGCGTGCTGAGACCTCCTCCGGCACCCAGAAGGACAAGATCACGTCCGGTGAGTACGGCGCGGGCTTCCTGATCAGTGGTGCCGTGGGCTTCCCGGCGGAGAAGGACGCCGGCGGCCTGCTCAAGTTCGTGCTCCCGAAGGACGGCACCGACGTCATCGGCCGTGGCATCGCCATCACCCCGAAGGCGCCGCACGTCAACACCGCGAAGCTCTTCGTCGACTTCGTGCTCTCCGAAGACGGCCAGAACGCTGTCGCCGAGGGTGGCCTGGCCTCCTACCGCGACAACGTGAAGCCCGCCGAGGGGCTGCACACCTACCAGGAGGTCGAGGAGAAGGCCGGCAAGGACAACATCATCGTCGTGCCTTACGAGGCCGCCTCCGAGGCCGAGGTCAAGGAATTCACCGACAAGTGGAACGGCCTGCTCGCTAAGTAGCTCGCATCGCGGCTACCTGAAGGAAACACATAATGGCAATTCTGGCTACGGAGCGTCCCGCTCCCGTTCAACAGAGGGCCGTCCTGCCGGCGCCGAAGTACCGCAAGGTCTTCGGCGTCGGCCGGAGCCGGCTCTTCCAATACGTCGTCATCGTGATCCTGGCGCTCTTCGTGATCGCCCCGATCGTGCCGATCCTCTACCAGTCGTTCACCGACCGTCCCCTGTATGAGGCAGGCGGCATCCTCACGGTGCAGAACTACGTGCACCTGTTCACCGACTCCGGCTTCGGCACGGTCATTCTGAACACGGCCATCTTCGCCGTGTCGACGACGGTGCTGACGCTCGTCATCGCCGTCCCCATGGCGGTCCTCGTCGTCCGCACCCGGCTTCCGTTCGGCAAGGTCCTCGGCCTGTCGATGCAGTGGCCGTTCTACATCTCCTCGCTGATCCTGAGTTTCGGCTGGATCACGTTGTACGGGCCCGCCGGGTTCGTCAGCGTCGTCGTGCGCGACGCGATCGGTTTCGTGCCCTGGAACCTGTATTCGCTCGGCGGGATGGCCGTGACGGAGGCAGTCGCCCTGGCTCCGATCGCCTATGTCTTCTGCGCGAACGCCCTCCGCCAGTCCGACGCCTCACTGGAGAGCGCTGCGCAGGTCTGCGGCGCCAAGCCGCTGCGCATCCTGTTCTCGGTCGTGATCCCCATGTTGCGGCCCCCGGTCGTCTACGCGTCGATCCTGACCTTCAGCATGGCGCTGGAGACCCTGAGTGTGCCGCTGCTCTACGGCACGCCGGTGAAGATCGAGGTCTTCTCCACCTTCCTGTACACCAACGGCCTGCAGTCCATCCGTCCCGATTACGGAATCCTGGGAGCGGCGTCCACCATCATCCTGTTCGTGACGATCGCGACCGTGTTCGTGCAGGCCAAGGTGCTGAAGAACTCCCAGCGGTTCATCTCCGTGCGCGGCAAGGCCACCCGGCCCCGCCGGCTGGAGCTCGGCTGGATCCGCTGGGTGGGCGCGGCCGGCATCCTGCTCTACGTGATCTTCGGGGCGACCCTGCCGATCCTCGGCCTGGTGTTCCGTTCGTTCACGCTCATCTTCACGCCCCTGCAGAGCCCGTTCAAGACGCTCACCCTGGCCAACTACGACCGGATCTTCACGTACACCGCCTACATCAACTCGATCGTCAACAGTGTGATCATCGCGGCGGTCGGCGCGGTGCTCATCAGCTGCCTCGCCCTCGCCGCCGTGCTCGTGGCCAAACGATCCAACTTCCGGTTCGCCCGCACCGTGGAGTATCTCGCCCTCGGCCCGCAGGCGATCCCCGGCATCATCGTCGGTATCGGATTCTTCTGGGCGTTCGCGCTGCTGCCGAACGCGCTCGGGGGGCTGTTCCAGGGCGCCCTGGCCGGACTGATCGTCGCCTTCGGCCTGCGCGCGTTGCCGACGGCGTTCGGCTCCATCTCGCCGGCACTCATGCAGATCGCCAATGAACTCGACAACGCCGCACGCACATCCGGTGCCGACTGGCTGGGCGCGTTCATGCGGGTGCTCCGGAGCCTCTTGTTCCCCGCCTTCATGGGCGCGATCATCCTCGTGTTCGTCACGATGATGAAGGAGTACTCCGCCGCCCTGTTCCTGTCGTCCGCGCACACCGGGGTCATCGGCACCACGATGCTCGAGTTGTGGGTGCAGGGAAACTCCGGATCCGTGGCCGCCCTGGCCACCATCCAAATCGCGATCACCGCCGTCTTCGTCGCCGTGGCGAGCCAATTCATGAAGGGACACGCTGATGCCTGAGGTACGCGTCTCACACCTGTTCAAGAAGTTCGGAAACGTCAACGTTCTCAATGACATCGACTTCACCATCAACGAGGGCGAGTTCTTCACGCTGCTGGGCCCCAGCGGATGCGGGAAGTCGACCACCCTCAACTGCATCGCCGGTCTGGAGCAGCCGACTGCGGGGTCGATCGCGGTGGGTGGAACGCCGTTCGTCGACACGGAACGGGGAATCTACGTCCCGACCGAGGAACGCAACCTCGGCATGGTGTTCCAGTCCTACGCCCTCTGGCCGCAGATGACGGTGTCGAAGAACCTCGCGATGCCCCTGTCGATCCGGCGCGCCTCTCGTGGCGACAAGGCCGAGCGCATTCACGACGCACTGGACAAGGTGGGCCTGTCGCACCTGAAGGACCGGTACCCGCACGAGCTGTCCGGCGGACAGCAGCAGCGCGTGGCGCTGGCGCGCGCCCTCGTCTACTCGCCGAGCGTCCTGCTCCTCGACGAGCCGCTGTCCAACCTAGACGCGAAGCTGCGCGAGCAGGCGCGTGCCTGGCTGAAGCGCCTGCAGGAGGACCTCGGCATCACCACGGTCTACGTCACCCACGACCAGGACGAGGCCCTGTCGCTCAGCGACAGGATCGCCGTGATGTTCGAGGGACACATGGCGCAGATCGGCACGCCTAAGGAGATCTACGAACGACCGGCCACCGCTCATGTCGCCGCGTTCGTGGGCAGCTGCAACTTCTTCACCGGCAAGCTCGAAAACCGCAATGGGCGGATCTGCCAGGTGCGCCTCGACAACACCGGCGCCATCGTCACCATCGTGGCCGACGGCGACTTCACCATCGGGCAGGAGGTGACCGTCGCCATCCGCCCGGAGAAGCTGGCGATCACTCCGGAAGCGATCGACGTGGCCGGCGTCAACGTGCTTCACACCGAGGTGCTCACCCGTTCCTACGTCGGATCGCGTTACGAGTACGGCCTGCGCCTCGGGCGCAACGTCGTGCAGGTGGTGTCGGCCGACGGCGGACTGGATGGCGCCGTGCGACTGGTGTTCGACCCCGAAGACGCGCTCCTCTACCCGGGCGTGACCATCCCCTCGCAGGAGGCGCAGGAGCTCATGACGGTTTCCGCGTGACCGAGCCTCGGTACCGCCTGGGCGTCCTCGACGGCGACGGCATCGGACCGGAGATCGTTCCGGCTGCCGTTGCCGTCGTCGACGCCGCGCTCGCCGCAGTCGGCGCCGCACCGGTCGAGTGGGTGGAACTACCGCTCGGCCGGTCGGCCATCGACTCGCACGGCACCCCGGTGCCCGACGAGACGCTCAGTGCGCTCGCTGAGACCGACGGCTGGCTGCTCGGGCCGCACGACAGCGTCTCCTACCCGGAACCGCACAGGTCGCGCCTCAACCCCAGCGGCACCATTCGCAAGCACTTCGACCTGTATGCGAACATCCGCCCGGCCAAGTCCTTCGAGCGCGGGAACGCGATCGTCGAGGGCACGGATCTCGTGATCGCCCGGGAGAACACCGAGGGGTTCTACGCCGACCGCAACACGGTCGCCGGCACCGGCGAGTTCATGCCGACGCCCGACGTCGCCATCGCGCACGGGATCATCACGCGCAAGGCCACCGAGCGCATCGCCCGCACGGCCTTCGAGCTGGCCATGCGGCGGCGCAAGCAGGTCACGATCGTGCACAAGGCGAACGTGCTGCAGCTGACGACCGGGCTGTTCCGGCAGGTCTGCCGCGACGTCGCGGAGGAGTACCCCGAGGTCACGGTGAACGACTTCCACATCGACGCGATGACGGTGCACCTGCTGCGGCGGGCCGATCGCTTCGACGTGCTCGTCACCGAGAACATGTTCGGCGATATCCTCTCCGACCTGGCCGGTGAGATCGCCGGGTCGCTGGGGATCGCCCCGTCGATCAACAACTCCGACACGCAGGCCATGGCTCAGGCGTCCCACGGCTCAGCGCCCGACATCGCCGGCCAGAACCTCGCCAACCCGGTGGCCATGATGCTCTCGAGCGCCATGCTGCTGGACTGGCTCGGTTCGAAGCGGAACGACGAAAAGCTGGTGCGCGCAGCCCAGCTGATGGAGGCCGCCGTCGCAGCCGCCATCCACGGCGGCACCGCTACACGGGACCTCGGCGGTTCGGCATCCACGACCGAGTTCACCGCTGCCGTGATCCACGCGATGCGGGACCAGGCGTGACCACTGGCACCACGAGCGCGGGCATCGTGAGTGCCGAGTCCCTGGTCGGGCTCGGCACCGAGGTGCTCGTCGCGCTCGGGGTGCCGGAGCCCGACGCCCGCCTCGTCAGCGACAGCCTCGTGACCGCCGACCTCTGGGGGCACGCATCCCACGGCATGCTCCGCCTCGGCTGGTACGCAGCCCGACTCCGGAGCGGCGTCATGAACCCGGTCACCCAGACCGCGACCGTGCTCGACCTGGGCGCACTCGCGGTGCTCGACGGCCGTGACGGCATCGGCCAGGTCATCACCGACCAGGCGTGCACGGATGCGACGCGCCGGGCCCGCGAACACGGCGTCGGGGTCGTGGCGGTGCGGAACAGCAACCACTTCGGCACGGCCGCGTACTGGACCAGGCGCATGGCCGAGGCCGGCTTCGTCGGGATTCTCACCACGAACGGCAGCCCCGCGATGGCCCCGTGGGGAGGAACCGAGAAGACCGTCGGCGCGAACCCGTGGTCCATCGCCACTCCGGGCGGCAGCCATCCACCGGTCGTGCTCGACATCGCGAACACGGCGGTCGCCCGCGGCAAGATCTACGCGGCCCTCCAGCGCGGCGAGGAGATCCCCGTCGGCTGGGCGATCGACCGGGACGGCCGGCCGACGACCGACCCCAGCGCGGCGATCGACGGCATCCTGCTCCCCGTCGGGGGCCACAAGGGCTACGGCATCTCGTTCATGATGGACGTGCTGTCGGGTGTGCTCACCGGCAGCTCCTACGCAACGGATGTCGTCGGCCCGTACGTGCCCGACCAGCCCAGCGGCTGCGGCCACCTCGTCATCGCGCTCGACATCGACGCCATGCTGGGCGCCGAGCTGTTCGCCGCCCGCATCGACGACCTCATCGAATCCACCAAGGCGGTGCCGCTCGCGGCCGGCGCGACCGAGATCTTCTACCCCGGCGAACCGGAGAGCCGGGCCGAGGCCGCCGGACGCCGAAGCGGCGTGAGCCTGCCCGCGAAGACCATCGACGAACTGCGCGCCCTCGCCGCGGACTGCGGTGTGACCTTCAACCTGCACCCGACGGATGGCCGCTGAGTGTTCACCGTCATCGTCACGCTCGACGTCATCCCCGACCGCATCGACGAGTTCCTCGACGGGCTGCACCGGAACGCCCGGGCGACCCTCGCCGACGAGCCGGGCTGCCTCCGGTTCGACGTCCACCGCGTCGCCGACGCGCCCGGCCGCTTCATGCTCTACGAGCTGTACGCCTCCGAGCGCGCCTTCTACGACGAGCACCGGGCGGCGCCGCACTATGCCGCCTGGCGTGCCGTCGCCGATCGGTGCGTCGTGCCCGGCAGCCACGTCAACACCTTCGCCACACCGGCCTTCCCGGAGGACATCCCGGAGAACGCCCCGAGAACGGACGGCAATGCCTGACCTGCACCACCTGACAGCGGCATCCGCTCCCCTCGACAGCTTCGGGACCATCGGCACCCTCGCCGTCGACGGCCGCACGTATCGCCTCGCCCGCCTGGCGGGCGTCGCCCCCGACCGGCTGCCGTACACGATCCGCATCCTGCTCGAGAACCTGCTGCGCAACGAAGACGGCGTCACCGTCGACCGGGCACAGATCGAGGCCCTGCTCGACTGGGGCTCGCCCGAGGCCTTCGCCACGCCGATCGCCCTCACCCCCGGCCGCGCCTTCCTGCACGACACGAACGGCGTGCCCGCCCTGGCGGACCTCGCCTCGATGCGCGACGCGATGCGTGCGATCGGCGGCGATCCCGCCGACGTGAACCCGCGCATCCGCTCGGAGCTCGTCATCGACCACTCGGTCGTCGCCGACTTCTTCGGCTCCGCGGACGCCGCCGAACGCAACGGCCGGATCGAATACGAGCGCAACGCCGAACGCTACCGCTTTCTCCGCTGGGGCCAGCAGTCGCTGCGGAACTTCCAGGTCGTGCCACCGGGCACCGGCATCATGCACCAGGTGAACGTCGAATACCTCGCCCACGTGATCGACGCCGACAACGGATGGCTGCGCCCCGACGTGTGCCTCGGCACCGACTCGCACACCACCATGGTCAACGGCCTCGGCGTGCTGGGCTGGGGCATCGGCGGCATCGAGGCGGAAGCGGCCATGCTGGGCGAGACCGTCGACATGCTCATTCCGCGCGTCGTCGGGTTCCGCCTCACCGGGACCCTTCCCGAGGGGGCGACCGCGACCGACCTGGTGCTCACCATCACCGAGCTGCTGCGTGCGCACGGGGTGGTCGGCGCGTTCGTCGAGTTCCACGGCGACGGCGTCGGCCGGGTGAGCGTTCCCGACCGGCTGACCATCGCCAACATGAGCCCCGAGTTCGGCTCGACCTGCGCGTACTTTCCCATCGACGACGAGACACTGCGGTACCTGCGCTTCACGGGCCGGAGCGCGGAGCAGGTCGCGATCGTCGAGGCGTACGCCCGCGAGCAGGGACTCTGGCACCGGCCGGAGCACGCGGCGGACTACACCGAGCGGATCGAGCTGGACCTCGCGACCGTGCGCCCGTCGCTCGCGGGACCGCGCCGCCCGCAGGACCGCGTGCCGCTGGCCGACGCGAAGCCCAGGTTCGCGGCCGAGCTCGTGTCGGCGCTGGGAGCGGGCGCCGACCCGGCGTTCGTCGTGCCGGTCACCCTCGACGGTGACCGGCACGAGTTGGGCCATGGTGCCGTCGCCATCGCGGCCATCACCTCCTGCACCAACACCTCGAACCCCTCGGTCATGGTCGCCGCCGGCCTGCTCGCACGCAACGCCGCCCGCCTCGGGCTCCGCAGCAAGCCTTGGGTCAAGACCACGCTGTCGCCGGGCTCCCGGGTCGTCACCGACTACCTCGACACGGCTGGGCTGACCGCGCCGCTCGAGCAGCTCGGGTTCCACCTCGCCGGATACGGGTGCATGACCTGCATCGGCGCCTCGGGCCCGCTCATCCCCGAGGTCGAGGAGGCCGTGCGCGAGCACGGCCTGAGCGTGGTCTCGGTGCTCTCCGGCAACCGCAACTTCGACGGCAGGATCAATCCCGACGCGCGGATGAACTACCTCGCGTCGCCGCCGCTCGTCGTCGCCTACGCGGTCGCCGGCACCATGGACATCGACCTGTACGCCGATCCGCTGGGGCAGGCGCGCGACGGCAGCGACGTGTACCTCCGCGACCTCTGGCCGTCGTCCGGCGAGATCAGCGAGGTGATCGAGTCGTGCCTCGGGCCGGAGATGTTCGAGCGCACCTACCGCGACGTCTTCACCGGCGACGACCGGTGGCGGTCCATCGACGCCCCCTCGGGCGCCACCTTCGAGTGGGACGAGGACAGCACCTATCTCCGCCGGCCGCCCTACTTCGACGGCATGGGCGTCGAGCCGGAACCCGTGACCGATATCGAGGGCGCGCGCGTTCTCGTCTACCTCGGCGACACCGTGACCACCGACCATGTCTCACCCGCCGGCGCCATCCCCGCCGCATCCGTCGCGGGCGAGTACCTCGCGGCGCGCGGGGTGGAGCGGTTCCAGCTGAACACCTACGCCTCCCGGCGCGGCAACCACGAGGTCATGATGCGGGGCACGTTCGCCAACGTGCGGCTGCAGAACCGCCTGGTGCCGGGCGTGGAGGGCGGGTACACCCTCGACTTCGCCGCGGACGGCGAGATGACGAGCATTTACGACGCGGCGATGGCGTCCCGCGCCGCCGGCACCCCGCTCGTCGTCCTCGGCGGCCAGCTCTACGGCAGCGGGTCGTCGCGCGACTGGGCGGCGAAAGGACCGGCCCTCCTCGGGGTGCGGGCCGTCATCGCGCAGTCGTTCGAACGCATCCACCGCTCCAACCTCATCGGCATGGGCGTGCTGCCGCTGGAATTCCTCCCCGGCGAGGGCGCGGAGAGCCTCGGCCTCACCGGCAGCGAGGTGTTCCACATCCGCGGTCTCGGCGGGATCGGCCACGACACTCAGCGGCCAACGGCGACCGTCGCGGCGGGCGGCACCGAGTTCACCGTCACCGTTCGGCTCGACACGCCCCGGGAACGCGAGATCTACCGCCACGGTGGCATCATGAAGTTCGTGCTCCGTCGACTGCAACACCAGGCCGCGGCGACCAGGTGAGCCCCGGGGGCCGGCGGGCGATCACCCTGGTTCTCGGGCACGCTGTCCTGATCCAGGCCATCACCTTCGCCATGCGGCCGACCCTGTCGTACGCGGTGCTCGCCACCGGCGGTGAGGCGGCGCTGCTCGGCGTCGTCTCGGCGGCGTTCGCGGTCCCCGCCCTCATCCTCGCGCTGCCGGTCGGGCACGCCACCGACCGCATCGGCGAACGCACCTCGATGGTCATCGGCGGCGGATGCCTCGTGGTGGCCGCCCTGCTCGCCGCCTTCGCCCGTGGTTCACTGGTGGCCCTGTTCGCGGCCACCGTGCTCCTCGGCATCGGCCACCTGTTCTCGGTCGTGGGCGAACAGTCCATCATGGCCAGCAGCACCGGACGCGGGAGCTTCGACTCCCGCTTCGGCCTGTACACGTTCGCGGGGTCGCTCGGCCAGACTCTCGGCCCCCTGCTGCTCGCCCTGCCCGGCGGCACGGCCGCGACGCCGCCCCTCGACCTCATCTTCTTCGCGTGCGCGGTCATCGCCGCCGTGATCCTCGTCGTGTCCGTCATGGTGCGCAGCTCCGAGCGATTGGCCGGCGGCGCCCGCCCGGGCATGCTCGCCACGGCCCGGGGCCTGCTTCGCACCCGCGGTCTTCCCCGCGCGCTCCTCGCCAGCAGCATCGTGCTGGCATCCGTCGACCTGTTCATCGCTTACCTGCCCGCCCTCGGTCATGAGCGGGCCATGGCGGCGGCGGTGGTCAGTGCCATGCTCGTAGCGCGGTCGATGTTCTCGATGTTCTCGCGGCTCTTCCTCGGCCGGATGGTGCGACTCCTCGGCCGCAAGGTGCTCATGGTGTGGACCATCGCCGCGTCGGCCGTGGCGCTCGGCGCCCTCGCGCTCCCGCTTCCCGTCGCCTGGCTGCTCGTGCTCTCGGCCGTGTACGGGTTCGCGATCGGCACCTGCCAGCCGATCACGATGTCGTGGATCTCGGAGCTCGCGCCGCCGGGAACACGCGGGCTGGCGATGTCGCTCCGGCTGGCGTCGAACCGGCTGGGCCAGACCGCGCTGCCGGCGGCCCTCGGTGTCTTCGCCTCGGCGACGGGCGCGGCCGGGGTCCTGGTGGCCTCCGCGGTCGTGCTCGTGGGCGCGGCCTGGTCGAGCGCGGCGGTGGGCAATTCTGAAGGTGTCAGCGGTGCGGCAGAATAGGCCTGTGGGCCGGTCGATGTCGTTACGGGTACAGCTGTTGCTGCTGCAACTCGCGATCGTGCTCGTGACCGTGCTCGGCACCGGCATCGTCGCCAGCGCGCTGCAGGAGCAGCAGCTCCGCGACGCGTACCGCGACCGGATGATCGGGGTCGCCCAGTCGGCCGCCTCCCTGCCCGCCATCGTCGACGCCTTCGACGACGCCGACCCGAGCGCCACCATCCAGCCCATCGCGGAACTGCTGCGGAAGGCGTCGGACGTCACCTACGTGGTCGTGACGAATGCCGAGGGCATCCGCTATTCGCACCCCGACCCCGACCGCATCGGCGAGCACGTCTCCACCGACCCGTCGCTGCCTTTGTCGGGCAAGACCTACGTGGGGACGCAGACCGGAACCCTGGGTGCGTCGTGGCGGGTGAAGGTGCCCATCTTCAACCACGGGGGCGCCGTGATGGGGCTCGTCTCCGTCGGCATCCTCGAGTCCGACCTACGCAGCGACTACCTCGGAAACTCCACCCTGCTCTTCCTCACCATCGCCATCGCGGCCGTGCTGGGCGTCATCGGCGCGGCCGGGGTGACCTCGCTGATCCGGCGGCGCATCTACGGGCTGGAGCCCGAGCAGATCGCCGGGCTGCTCGAAGAGCGCGAGGCGATCCTGCACGGCGTGCGCGAAGGCGTCGTTGCCGTCGACGACCGCGGTCACGTGACGCTCATCAACGACGCGGCGGCCCGGCTGTTGGGCATGGACGACAGCGCCGGCCTCATCGGCCGCCCGGCCGCCGAGGTGCTCGATGCCGACCTCGTGCAGGTGCTGGCCGACGTCGAGGCCGAACAACGCCTGGTGCTCTCCGGGGAGCGGGTGCTCGTGGTGCGCCGGGACAGCGCGGAGATCGACGGCAGCACGATCGGGGCGATCCTGATCCTCCGCGACAACACGGAACTGCACACGCTGCTGCGCGACCTCGACGGCGCCCAGGGCCTGGCCGACGGCCTGCGCTCGCAGGCGCACGGTTTCGCGAACAAGCTGCACGTGATCTCGGGACTGCTCGAGCTCGGGCACGTCGACGAGGCCGTCGCCTTCATCGCCCACGAGGGAAGCGGGGGGACCCTCGCCGACGTCACCGGTTCGACCGGTATCCGCGACCTCGAGGTCGGCGCACTGCTGCTCGTGAAACAGGCGCACGCCAAGGAACTCGGCATCATCGTGTCGATCGATCCCGAATCCCAGCTTCCGGCGCTCGGCACCGACCCGGTGTCGGAACGACTGCGCGACGACCTGCTGACCGTCCTCGGCAACCTCCTCGACAACTCCGTGGAGGCCTGCGCGTACGGCGGGCACGTGTCCGTGTCGGTTGCGGAGGCCACGGCGCCGGCGGGCGGCAGCGAGGTGACGGTGACGGTGGAGGACGACGGCGTCGGAATCCCCGCGGAACTCCGCGACCGCGTCTTCACCGCCGGCTTCTCCTCGAAGGCCACCCTTCCCGGGCAGCTGTCGACCGGGCGGGGGATCGGCCTCACCCTGGTCAAGCGCATTGCGCAGCGGCACGGCGGCAGCGTGGAGATCGACAGTGACCGGAACGCGGGCAACGGCGCGCGCATCGTGGTGAGGGTGCCCGCCGGGAGGCAGCTGTGACCGGCCGGCTGAGGGCGCTGATCGTCGACGATGACGTTGCGGTGGCCCGCATCCACCAGCGGTTCGTGGCCGAGCACCCGAGCTTCACGGTCGTCGGCGTCGCGCACAGCGGGGCATCCGCTTTGGAACAGATCGAACGGCTGAAACCCGACGTCGTGCTGCTCGACGTGTACCTGCCCGACTTCTCCGGCCTCGAAGTGCTCAGCCGCATGCGCCTCGAGCATGGCCGGCATGTGGAGGTCATCGCGGTGACCGCCGCCCGCGATCTCACGAGCGTGCGCGAGGCCCGCGCCAACGGCGTGCGCCACTACCTCGTGAAGCCGTTCACGGCGACGTCGCTGCGGGAGCGGCTCGACGAGGTGGAACGCCACCACGCGACGCTACGGCGCACGGCCCGGGGCGAGCCCCTCGACCAGCGCACCGTGGACCAGATCATCGCCAGCACCGCCACCACGCCGTCGCTGCCGCCGAAGGGGCTCTCCCAGCCCACCCTCGAGCGCGTCGCGACGGTGCTGCGGGAGGCGGGGGCCGATCTTTCGGCCAGCGAGATCGCCGAACGCATCGGCATGTCGAGGGTGGGCGCCCGCCGCTACCTCGAGCACCTCGTGGGCCGGGGCCTCGCATCGGTCGAACCGCGGTACGGCGCCACCGGGCGCCCCGAGAACCGCTATCGCGTCGCGCCCTGACCGTCGCATTCACAAATCACGGCCGGAGCCGATAGGTTGCGTATGTGAAGCTCCATGATGTGCGCGTGCACCGCAGCGACGAAAACCTCTCCCGTGAGAACCAGCTGGCCTGGAAACTGGCGGAGGTGGCCGGTGATCCGGTGGAGGTCGGATCCGATGTCACCGAGATGATCATCAACCGGGTCATCGACAACGCATCGGTGGCCGCAGCCTCCCTGACGCGTGGCCCGGTCGTCTCTGCCCGGGCGCAGGCCCTCTCGCACCCGCGGTCGACCGGGGGCGACGGCGCCAACGTCTTCGGCATCGACCCCGCCATCCGCGTCTCGCCGGAGTGGGCGGCGTGGGCCAACGGCGTCGCCGTGCGGGAGCTCGACTACCACGACACCTTCCTCGCCGCCGAGTACTCGCACCCGGGCGACAACATCCCGCCGATCACGGCGGTGGCGCAGCACCTCGCCGCCGAGCGCGGGCTCACCGGGCGCGATCTCGTGCGCGGCATCGCCACCGGGTATGAGGTGCAGATCGACCTCGTCACCGCGATCAGCCTCCACCGGCACAAGATCGACCATGTCGCCCACCTCGGCCCCTCCGCGGCGGCCGGCATAGGCACCCTCCTCGGCCTCGACACCGAGACCATCTTCCAGTCCATCGGGCAGGCCCTGCACACCACCACGGCCACCCGCCAGTCCCGCAAGGGCGAGATCTCCAGCTGGAAGGCGCACGCGCCGGCCTTCGCCGGCAAGATGGCGGTGGAGGCCGTGGACCGGGCGATGCGCGGGCAGACCAGTCCCACGCCCATCTACGAGGGCGAGGACGGGGTCATCGCCTGGCTGCTGGACGGCCCGCAAGGCGCGTACGAGGTGCCGCTGCCGGAGCGCGGGGAGGCCAAGCGGGCGATCCTGGACAGCTACACGAAGGAGCACTCCGCGGAGTACCAGGCGCAGGCGTGGATCGACCTCGCCCGGAAGCTGGGCCGCGAGCACCCGGAGCTCCTCGAGGCCGGCGCGATCGCATCCGTTGTCATCCACACCTCGCACCACACCCACTACGTCATCGGTTCCGGGGCGAACGACCCGCAGAAGTACGACCCGACGGCGTCGCGGGAGACGCTCGACCACTCCATTCCCTACATCTTCACGGTGGCGCTGCAGGACGGCGCCTGGGACCACCAGGCTTCGTACGCGCCGGAGCGGGCCGCCCGGCCCGACACCGTGGCGCTCTGGCGGTCGATCACGACCGTCGAGGACCCGGAGTGGACCCGCCGATACCACTCGCTCGACATGAGCGAGAAGGCGTTCGGCGGGCGCGTGGTCATCACGCTCACCGACGGCCGCACCGTGACCGATGAGATTGCCGTGGCCGACGCGCATCCGCTGGGCGCCAGGCCCTTCGCGCGGGAGCAGTACATCGACAAGTTCCGCCGGCTGGCCGGCGAGGTGCTGGAGCCCGACGAGATCGAGCGCTTCCTGGAGCTGGCCCAGCGCCTGCCGGAGCTCGGCTCCCACGAGCTCGGCGCCCTGACGATCGACGCCCGGCCGGACCTGCTGCGGTCCGTACCCCTTCCGAAAGGACTGTTCTGATGCAGGAGCAAGAGATCTACAAGGGCCTCGTCGGGGTTCCCGTCGACTACACCGCCATCTCGCAGGTGAACTCGGAGACGAACTCCCTGCTCTACCGCGGCTACCCGGTGCAGGAGCTGGCGAAGCACTGCAGCTTCGAGGAGGTGGCGCTGCTGCTCTGGGACGGCGAGCTGCCCTCGAAGGACGAGCTCGAGGCGTTCTCCAAGCAGGAGCGGTCGCAGCGGGCACTCGACCCCAATGTGCGCCGCGCGATCGACGACCTGCCGCTCACGACGCATCCGATGGACGTCTGCCGCACCGCGGTCAGCATCATCGGCGCCAACGACCCGGATGCCGAGGACAACGCCCCCGAGCAGAACCTGCGCAAGGCCAAGCACCTGTTCGCGCAGCTGCCCGCCGTGGTCGCCTATGACCAGCGCCGCCGCCACGACCAGCCGCTCATCGAACCGCGCGACGACCTCGACTACGCACGCAACCTCCTCTACATGACCTTCGGCGAGGTTCCCGGCGACGCCGTCGTCGACGCCTTCCGGGTTTCGCTCATCCTGTACGCGGAGCACTCGTTCAACGCGTCGACGTTCACCGCGCGCGTCATCGCCTCCACCCTCTCCGACCTCTACTCGTCGGTGACCGGTGCCATCGGTGCGCTGAAGGGCGCGCTCCACGGCGGCGCGAACGAAGCGGTCATGCACACCTTCGACGAGATCGGCAGCGCCGACAAGGCCGACGCGTGGCTCGACGACGCGCTCGCGAACAAGCGCAAGATCATGGGCTTCGGGCACCGCGTGTACAAGAACGGCGACTCGCGCGTTCCCACCATGCGCGCGGCGATGCAGACGGTGTTGGAGCAGGCCGGCCGGCAGGACCTCATCGAGCTCTACGAGGCGCTCGAGACCGGGATGCAGGAACGCAAGAACATCAAGCCGAACGTCGACTATCCGACGGGGCCGACCTACCACGTCATGGGGTTCGACACCGAGACGTTCACGCCGTTGTTCGTGGCGAGCCGCGTCGTCGGCTGGAGCGCCCACGTCATGGAGCAGCTCGCGTCCAACGCGCTCATCCGCCCGCTGTCGGTCTACAACGGGCCCGCCCAGCGCTCCGTCCCCGCGCATTCCGTCGCGTGAGGGGTCACCTTTACCTAGTTGACGCGCGTTCGAACTAGGAAAAGCTGTCCCCTCACGGGGGCTCTGTGGACGCCCGCCTCCGGAAGGCGACCATGTTCATCCGGTTGCCACAGCGGATGCTGCAGAATCGCTTGGACCCGTTGCGTGACAGGTCCAGGAGCAGGCCGTCGCAGTCATCCGCGCCGCACCGGCGGAGGCGCCCGGTCTCGGCCGTGCGGATGACGTCGACGAGGGCCAGCGCGACTTCGACCCGGATGCGTTCGGCCAGCGGCGCCGAGAGGTCGGTGGCGTGCAGGTGCCAGTCGAAGTCGTCGTGGCGCACCAGGCGAGGGAGCGCGTGTGCCTCCGCCAGCATGGCGTTGACCGCCTCGGCGGCGTCGTCGCGGCCGAGCGCCCAGATCGTGCGGATGCGCCCCCGCGTCTCCCGCACATCCGCCAGCTCGGCCTCATCCCGGTCGAAGCGCCCTGAGTACCGGTGTTGCGTGAGAAGGGCGGTCAACTGGGCAGGCGAAGCCAGCTCATCGACCCCGCTGCGGGAGGCTCCGGCGACGGTGTTGGCAAGGGCGACGGCGAACTCCAGGGCGTCCTCCGCGTCAGGGGCAAAATGCAAATTGACTCCTTACTCTTCACGAGACTAGCGTCAGCTTCAGAACATCGCCAGCTTGTCCCAGCAGGGGTCCTCATGAAGCGCTCATCCACATCCGTCGGTCTCGTCATCGCTGTCGTCGCCGCAGCGGCCTTCGGCGCGTCGGGCGCGTTCGTGAAGCCGCTGCTTGAGGCGGGGTGGAGTCCGGCCGGCGCCGTCACGGTGCGCGCGTTCATCGGCGGATTCGTGCTCGCGCCGTTCGCGATCGTCGCCATCCGTGGCCGTTGGTCGGCGCTCTGGCGGGCGCGTTGGCGGGTGCTGGCCATGGCGTTCATTGGCGTCGCCGGCACCCAGCTCGCCTACTTCGCCGCGGTCCAGCGCATTCCGGTGGGCACGGCCATCCTCATGGAATACATGGCGCCGCTGCTGCTGGTCGGTGTCGCCTGGGTGCGCACGCGACGGATGCCGAAGGCCGTCGTTCTCATCGGTTCGGTGATCGCTTTGGCCGGGCTGGTTCTCGTCGTCTCGCCGGGTGGGGGCGCGGGCAGTTTCGATTCCCTCGGGCTCGTCTTCGCCATCGCGTCGATGGTCGGCTGCGCCATCTACTACCTGGTCGCCGCGAGGCCGAGCGACGGACTGCCGCCGGTCGCGCTGGCGGCGTTCGGCCTGCTCATCGGTGGTGTGGTGCTTGGGCTCGTGGGACTGACCGGCCTGGTCCCGTTCACGGCGACGTTCCGTGAGGTGCAGCTGTTCGGTGGACCCGTGCCGTGGTGGATACCGTTGCTGGTCGTGGGCGTCGTCGCGACCGCCATCGCCTACGCCACGAGCATCACGGCGAGCGAGATGCTCGGCTCCCGCCTGGCGTCGTTCGCCGGGCTGCTCGAGGTCGTCGCCGCGACGTTCTATGCGTGGCTGCTCCTCGGCGAGGAGCTCACCATCCCGCAGCTGATCGGGGGCGTGCTGATCCTCGCCGGGATCGCCTTCGTGCGGTCGGAGCGCGCCGAGGCCGCGATCGCGCTCGAGCCGGGATCCGTCACCCGGCAGGCGTCCCTGCCCGACGCCGCGTGAAACGGAGCGGGGCGGGGGAAGCGAGGCGGGCGTGGGGGCGGCTAGTGCAGGCCGGCGGCGCGTCGTGCGGACCGGGCGGCCGCGGCGACCGCGTCCGCACCCTGAGCCAGCACGGCTGCCGAGGTCATCCAGCTGCCGCTGGCCGCGAAGACGGCCGGATGCGCCAGGTGCTCGGCGAGGTTGGCCTCCGTCACGCCGCCGCTCGGCATGAACGTCAGGTCGCGGAAGACCGCGGCGTAGGCATCGAGCAGCGCGAGCCCGCCCGCCTGCTTCGCGGGGAAGAGCTTCAGCCGTCGAAGACCCAAGTCCCTCGCCGCGATGACCTCCGTGGGCGTCATCACTCCCGGCACCAGGTCGATGCCGGCCTCGCGGGCCACCTGGGCGACGCCGGCGGAGAGACCCGGCGAGACGAAGAACTGCGCGCCGGCGTCGAGGGCGGCCTTCGCCTGGTCGGCGTCCAGCACCGTGCCGGCGCCGACCGTGAGCCCGTGCCGCCCCGCGAGCCGCGCGAGCGCCGCCAGCCCGAACTCGTTGCGCAGCGCGATCTCGACGATGCGGATGCCCCCGGCGAGCAGCCCGTCGGCCAGCGCTTCGCACTGGGCTTCGTTCTCGGGGGAGGCCAGCGGAACGATGCGGTGTCCGTCGATGGCGCTCATCGTCCGAGCCAGCCCCCGTCGACCGGGATGATCGCGCCGGTGACGTAGTTCGCCGCCTCGCTCGCCAGGAAGACGGCCGCCCCGCCGAGGTCGGATCCCTCTCCCCACCGACCCATCGGGATGCGATCGAGGATCGCCGCTGACCGCTCGGCGTCGTCGCGGAGCTTCTCGGTGTTGTCCGTGGCGATGTAGCCGGGCGCGATCCCGTTGACGGTGACGCCGCGCGCCGCCCATTCGTTGCTGAGAGCCCGCACGAGGCCCGCGATGCCCGACTTGGCGGCGGCGTAGCCGGGAACGTTGATGCCGCCCTGGAAGCTCAGCAGGCTCGCGGTGAAGATGACCCGGCCGCTGCCGCGCTCCAGCATCCCCTCGCCCACGAGCTGGCTCAGCACGAACTGGCTGGACAGGTTGACCTGCAGCACCTCGTCCCACCACTCCAGCGGATGCTCCGCCGCGGGGCTCCGCCGGATCGTGCCGGCGTTGTTGACGAGGATGTCAGCACCACGCACCTCCCGGCCGAACTCCTGGACCGCCTCGCGGTCGGTGAAGTCGACGGCGTGGCCCGTGAAGCTGCGGCCGAGTGACCGAACGCGTTCGCCGATCGCGCCGCCGCCTTCCTCCTGCCGCGATGAGGCGCCGATGATGTCGGCGCCGGCGGCGGCCAGCGCTTCCGCCATTCCGAAGCCGATGCCTCGGCGTGCACCGGTGACGACGGCGGTCTTGCCGGTCAGGTCGAACGGGGTCATCGGTCGGCCTTCCGTACGTCGACGAGCAGCTTCATGGCGCCGCCCTGCTCCAGCTGGTGGAACGCGTCGAGGGTCTGGTCGAGGGGGATGGTGTCGGTGATGATGTCCTCCGCCGGGATCGCCCCACGCTCAAGCAGCTGGATCGCCCGCTCGAAGTCCGGGCGCTCGTAGACGCGCGTTCCGATGATCTCGAGTTCGCGCCAGAAGACGCGGTGGAGGTTCATCGGCACCGGCTGTGCGTGGATGGCGACAATGACGACGCGGCCGCGTACGCGGGCGTAGTCGACGCTCCCGAGGGCGGTGGCGGCGACACCGGCGACTTCGAAGACGACGTCGGCTCCCGCGCCACCGGTGGCCTGCTCCACGATCGCGGCGGCGTCCTCCGACAGCGGATCGACGACGGATGCCCCGTGCGCGGCAGCGAAGGCACGTCGCTCGGCGTTGGGCTCGATGAGCAGCACCGTGGCGCCCTGCGCCTGGGCGACGAGGGAGATCAGCTGGCCGATGGGTCCGCCACCGATGACGACCGCGACTTCACCGGCGGCGAGGCGCGAGCGGGCGACGTCGTGGCAGGCGACGGCCAGGGGCTCGATGAGGGCGGCGTGGCGGAGCGACAGCGATTCCGGCAGCGGAACGACGGTTGATGCCGGGACGATCCACTGTTCCTGGAGAGATCCGGGAGTGTCGATGCCGACGAAGGTCAGGCGCTGGCACACGTGCTGGTTGCCGGCGAGGCAGGCGGGGCATTCGCCGCACCAGTCGAGCGGCATCACGGTGACGGGTTGCCCGGCAGCGAGACCGTCCACGCCGTCACCCACGGCGTCGATCACGCCGCTCATCTCGTGGCCGATCGACTGCGGCACGCTCACGCGCGAGTCCATGTTGCCGTGTAGTACGTGCAGGTCGGTGCCGCAGATGCCCGTGTAGGCGACGGCAATGCGCACCTCACCGGCTCCGGGCTCGGCGGGGTCGCGCTCCACCACCCCGATGTGGCCGTTTCCCTCGTACTGCGCTGCTCTCATGCGGCTTCGCCTCCTCGCGATTTACGGAACCAAGTTCTATTTCGTGTTCCGAGTGGCGGAACACGGGTTCATTTGCCATATAGTACTCATGTTGCTCGGCACTCCGCACGGGCCGCCCCACTCAACGAGGAGGAAGAATGCGCCGTAGAAATCTCGGCACGCTCGCCGGCATCGCACTTGTCGGCCTTGCCCTGTCAGGATGTTCCGCCAGCGCCGCCGGCGGGAACGGAAACGGGGGCGAGGCGAAGCATGTGCTCCGTGTCGCCTTCAACCAGGACATCAACCACCCACAGGCCCAGGCGCTGACCGAGCTCTCCGACAAGCTCTCTGCCGCGACCGACGGGCAGTATTCGCTGCAGCTGTACACCGACGAGACGCTCGGCGACCAGGCATCGACCATCGAGCAGGTGCAGTCCGGCACCATCGACCTCTCGGTCGTCGCCGGTTCCCTGCTCGAGAACTTCGAGCCGGACTTCGCCGTCGTGAACCTGCCGTACGTCTACGACTCGCCCGAGCAGCAGATGAAGGTGCTGAACGACCCGCAGATCATGGGCGACCTCTACGACGCCGTGCTGGACGACAACATCAAGGTGCTGACGGCCTACCACGGTGGCGTGCGCAACGTCTACTCGAGCAAGGGCCCGGTGAAGGAACCAGCCGACCTCAAGAGCCAGAAGATCCGCGTCATCGGCTCCGACACCAACGTCGAGATGATGAAGCTCATGGGCGGCATCGGCACGCCGATGGCCCAGGGCGAGGTCTACACCGCGATCCAGTCCGGCGTCCTTGACGGTGCCGAGAACAACGAGCTGATCTACTCGACGCTCTCGCACGACGAGATCGCGCCGTACTACTCCTACACCAAGCACCTCATGATGCCCGACTACCTCATCGCCAGCCCGAAGGTGTGGGACGGCATGGACAAGGAGACGCAGGAGACGTTCACAAAGCTTCTGAGCGAGAGCGTCGACACCGAGCTCGACCTGTTCGCGAAGGCCGTCGACAAGGCCAAGGCGGAATCGGAGAAGGCCGGCGCGAAGTTCAACGACGCCGACGTCGACGCCTTCCGTGAGGCGACGAAGCCGCTGATCGACTCGAAGGTCACGACCGACCGCACCAAGGCGATCTACGACGCGATCCAGAAGTCGCGCGGCTGATAAGGCAGATCCATGACCGCAATACTCAATGGACTCTCTCGCGTCCTGCACGCGATATGTGTCGCACTCTTCGCGGCCCTCGTGCTGCTCGTTGTCTGGCAGGTGTTCACGCGCCTGGTCCTCAACGATCCGAGCCCGTGGACTGAGGAAGCGGCGCGGTTCACCTTCGTCTGGGTGAGCCTCATCGGCATCGCGATCGCAACGGGCGAGAAGGCCGACGTGGTCATGGACTTCCTCGTGGAGAAGCTTCCGCGAAGCCTGCAGCGGGTCGCCGACATCATCGCCTACCTGTGCACACTCACGTTTGCACTGGTCGTCATGGTGTTCGGCGGCCTGCACCAGGTCACCCTCGCCTGGACGCAGACCAACCCGGTGCTGCCATTCACCCAGGGCCAGCTCTACCTGGCGCTGCCGATCTCCGGCTTCCTGCTGAGCCTGTTCCTGATCGTGCACATCGTGGGCGCGCTCTCGCGCGCCTACGTCGGCCACATCCCGCAAGAAGATGAGGAGGCGGCATCCCTATGATCGACCCACTTGCCATCACGCTCGTCCTGGTCGGCGGACTCATCGTCCTACTCGCCGTGGGCGCCCCGGTCTCGATCAGCATCGCCCTGCCGTCGGCCGTGGCCATGTTCATGATCCTCGGCGTCGACAACGGCGCCATCACCTCCGCCCAGCAGATGTTCCGCGGGGCGAATTCCTTCGCGCTGCTGGCCATCCCGTTCTTCGTCCTAGCGGGCGTGATCATGAACAACGGAGGCATCGCCGAGCGGCTCATCAACTTCGCTCGCGTCCTGGTCGGGCGCACCCCGGCACCGCTCACCCAGACCAACGTCATCGCGAACGCCATCTTCGGCTCGGTGTCAGGTTCCGCCGTCGCAACGGCCGCCGCCGTCGGCTCCACCATGGCTCCGATGCAGCGCAGAGAGGGCTACGACCGGGCGTTCTCCGCCGCCGCCAACGTGGCCAGTGCCCCGACCGGCATGCTGATCCCGCCGTCGAACACGCTCATCATCTACTCGCTCGCGGCCGGCGGAACCTCCGTCGGCGCCCTCTTCATGGCGGGGTACCTTCCCGGCATCCTCTGGGCGATCGCATGTGCGGCGGTCGTTTGGGTCTACGCACGCAAGCACCCCGAGCTCAAGGGCGACCCGCGCCCATCCTTCGGCGTGATCTTCTCGACATTCGTGAAGGCGCTGCCCTCACTCGGGCTCATCGTCGTCGCCATCGGCGGGATCGTCGCCGGGTTCTTCACGCCCACCGAGGGCGCCGCCATCGCCGTGGTCTACTCACTGCTGCTGTCGTTCGCCTACCGCTCCATCCACGTGAGGGAGCTGCCCCGCATCCTCTACGACGCGTGCCGCACGAGTTCGATCGTCATCTTCCTGATCGCCGTCTCCGGCATCATGGGGTACGTCATGGCGTACGCCAGGCTCCCGCAGCTGATCGCCGACGCTCTCTTCGGCTGGACGGACTCGAAGGTTGTCGTGCTGCTGATCATGATGGCGATCCTCCTCGTCATCGGTATCCCGCTCGACCCGACGCCGGCCATCCTGATCTTCGTCCCGATCTTCCTGCCCATCGCGATCTCGTACGGCGTCGACCCGGTGCACTTCGGCATCATGATGGTCTTCAACCTGTCGATCGCGGTGATCTCGCCGCCATCGGCCCCGGTGCTCTTCGTCGGGGCGCAAGTATCCGAGGCGCGCCTCGAACCCGTGATCCGGCACCTCATGCCGTTCTTCATCGTGCTCATCGGCGTGCTGTTCATCGTGGTCTTCGTTCCGGAGATCTCGCTGTGGCTGCCGCAACTGCTCGGCCTGCTCTAACTCCTGGAAAGGAACACCTATGTCCACGGTCTATCGCCCCGGCACCCCCGATGACGTCCAGCGGTCCAGCCAGCAGCAGCTCCGCGACAACTATCTCGTCACCGACCTCTTCCAGGCGGGGGCGGTGCGCACGGTCAACACGCACTTCGACCGTGTCGTCGCGGTCGGCGCCGTGCCGACGGATGCTCCGCTCACCCTGGACGCGATCCCCGAGATCCGCAGCGAGAATTTCCTTGATCACCGGGAGATCGGCTTCGCCAACATCGGGGGTGCCGGCTCGATCACCGCAGACGGCGTGCGGTACGAGCTGGAGAAGACGGCGATCCTCTACCTGGGTCGCGGCACGAAGGACGTCGTGTTCGAAAGCGTCGACGCGGCAGACCCGGCCTGCTTCTACGGGTTCTCGGCGCCGGCGCACCACGCGCATCCGTCTGCCCTGGTCACTCCCGAGGACGGAACGATTCGTGAGCTCGGCGACCAGCTCAGCTCGAACCGACGGACCCTGCGCCAGTGCATCCACGAGAACGGCGTGCCGAGCTGCCAGATCGTCATGGGCGTGACCCGGCTGCACCCCGGCAGCATGTGGAACACGATGCCGGCGCACACGCACGACCGGCGCACCGAGTTCTACGTGTACTTCGACCTCGACGCCGAGCAGCGTGTCGTGCACCTGATGGGCGAGCCGACGGAGACGCGGCACCTGATGGCGAGTGATCGCGACCTGGTGTTGTCGCCCAGCTGGTCGGTGCACTCCGGCGTCGGCTCGGCGAACTATTCGTTCGTGTGGGCCATGGCAGGCGAAAACCAGTCTTTTGATGATATGGATGCAGTACCCATCGCATCCATGCGGTGACAGTAGAGAATTGATATGACATGACCGCCCTCCCCTCCATCGACCGTTCCCCCGCCCCGTCCTCCGGGGCGAGTGAGAAGGCATTGCGTGTGCTCGACGCTGCGCTTCGCGAATCCCGCTTCACGGACATCGTCCAGGCCTCAGGACTCGCGAAGGCGACGGTGCACCGCCTTCTGCAGGTGCTGGTCGAGCAGGAGTACATCGCGGGTGATGCCGAGAGCGGATACCGGGCCGGGCCGAACCTGCTGTCGCTCGCCGGCCGGGCGCTGGCCAGTGTCGACATCTCGCAGATCGCGCAGCCGGTCGTGGACCGGCTCGTCGCCGAGGTCGACTGCACCATCCACGTCGGTGTCGCCAGCGAGACCGAAATGGTCTACGTGATCCGCAAGGATGCGTCGAAGCCGTACAGCATGCGTTCGCGCGTCGGTCTCGCCATTCCGATGCATTCGACGGGCATGGGTAAGGTCGTGCTCGCGTACTGGCCGCCGGAGAAGGTCGCCGAGCTGATCGATCGGGTCGGCCTGCCGGTGCGCACCGACACGACCATCACCGACCCTGACGCCCTCGCGCGGGAACTCGCTTCGGTGCGCGCCCGGGGCTATGCACTCGACATGGGGGAGAACGAGGTGGGCACGGTGTGTGTCTCCGCGCCGATCCGTGACCACACCGGTGCCGTCACGCACGGGCTCTCAATCTCGTCGATTGCGCTGGAACACCCGGGCACGAGCATCGAGATGTTCGCGCCGCAGGCGCTCGCCGCTGCCGACGAGATCTCACGCCTCCTCGGCGCCCCCGAGCTCTAGCCGCCACCCCCTCACCACATCCCGTGAGGGGTCATCTTTACCTAGTCCTGCCGCACCAGCACTAGGAAAAGTCGTCCCCTCACGGGAGGGGGTTGGAGGGATCGGAGGGATCGGAGGGGTTGGAGTCGGAGACCCCGGCGACGGCGCGGGTGAGCGCGTCGCGCACGGCGAGCACCCCGGGGCGGCCGGCGCTCGAGCGCCGTGCGGCCGTGAACACCGTGCGGTGCGGGTCGCCCGGCAGCTCCTGCAGGCGCACGCTCGGCTCCTCGCCCGCCCAGACCAGGTCGGGCAGGATGCCGACGGCATTTCCCGACTGCACCAAGCGGATATGCGCCACCAGGTCTGCGGTCTCGAACCGCACATCCGGTTCGAAGCCCGCCGAGCGGCAGAGCTGCGTCGCCCATTGCCGCGACGCGGTGCCCTCGGGCTCCATCACCCAGGGCAGGCCCGCCGCGTCCGCGAGCGTCGACGCCGCGAGTGGTTCACCCGAACCAAGACCCGGTGGGCGGGTCGGCAGGGCGAGGCGCAGCGCATCCGTTGCCAGGTTCACCCGGTCGAGGTCGGGCCAGTGCGCGCGCGTGTGCCCCGGGTACTGCTCGGCCATCACGAGGTCGAAGTCGCGAGCCGACACCTCGAACAGCCCGACCTCGGGTTCGCGTTCCGTGACCTCCACGCGGAGCGAGGGGTATTCGGCTGCCAGCAGCGTGAGCGCCTGCGGAATCACCGCGTGGGCCGCCGACTGGAACACCGCGACCCGCACGGTGCCAGACACCGTCGTGAGCGACGCCGCGACCTCGGCCTCCGCCACCTCGAGCCGCTCCAGCAGGTGCATGGTGTGGTCCACCAGGATCTCCGCCTGCGGCGTGAGCTGCACCCGGCGGCCCACCTTCTGCAGCAGCTCGACACCGGCCTCCTTCTCGAGCAGGGCCAGCTGCTGCGACACCGACGACGGGCTGTAGGCGAGGGCCTCGGCGACCCCGGCCAGCGTCCCACGCAGCTTCAGTTCGCGAAGCAGCCGGAGCCTCCGCACATCCAGCATTTCCGCCCCTCCCGAATGGCGCACAACGGCAGCCGCATTCTTCGGAAATTCTAATCGATATCGTTCATAAAGATTCGCTTTTGCCGAACAAACAGCGGCCTCAGACTGAGAGGTGATCGCACGCAGACGTGCGGGTCCAAAGGCGACGAAAGACTACCCTCGTGACCATGACCAACCCCTCCACTCCTGATCTCACCCGCGAGCCGGTGAAGGACCTCGGCCCCGAAGCCGTGGCCCTGGTGCAGAAGTGGCTGGCCCACAGCACCACCATCCCCACGGATGTCGCCGCCGGCCGCCTCGCCGGCGTGTTGAAAGACCCGAACGGGCTCGACTTCACGGTGGGATTCGTCGACGGCGTCATGCGCCCCGACGACCTCATGGTCGCCGGGTACAACCTGCAGCGCGTCGCGAAGAAGGCCCCGGCCTTCCTGCCCTGGTACATGCGCGGCGCCATCCGGCTGGGCGGCGTGATGGGACCGGTGCTGCCGTGGGTCGTGATCCCCGTGGCTCGTCGCGTGCTGCGCGAGATGGTCGGGCACCTCGTCGTCGACGCCACTCCCGAGAAGCTCGGGCCGGCCATCGCCGCGCTGAAGGAATCCGGCCACCGTCTCAACATCAACCTGCTCGGCGAGGCCGTGCTCGGCGAGACCGAGGCCCGCCACCGCCTCGAGGGCACCCGCCGCCTGCTCGAGCGCGACGACGTCGACTACGTGTCGATCAAGGTCTCGTCCATCGCCAGCCAGCTCTCGATGTGGGCCTTCGATGACGCCGTCGACCGCGTCGTCGAACGGCTCACCCCGCTGTACCAGCTGGCCGCCGCGTCTCCCACCCCCAAGTTCATCAACCTCGACATGGAGGAGTACCGCGACCTTGACCTCACCATCGCGGTGTTCGAGCGCATCCTCGAGCAGCCGGGACTTGAAAACCTCGAGGCCGGCATCGTGCTGCAGGCCTACCTGCCCGACGCCCTCGGCGCGCTGCAGGGCCTGACGGCGTGGGCGCAGGAGCGCCGCGCGAAGGGCGGCGCCGCCATCAAGGTGCGCCTGGTCAAGGGCGCCAACCTCGCGATGGAGCACGTCGACGCCGCCATCCACGGCTGGCCGCTCGCCACCTACTCCAGCAAGCAGGCCACCGACACCAACTACAAGCGGGTGCTGAACTGGGCGCTGACGCCCGAGCGAACGGATGCCGTCAAGCTCGGCGTCGCGGGCCACAACCTCTTCGACGTGGCCTACGCGCACCTTCTCTCCGAGCAGCGCGGCGTCGCCGACCGGGTGGAGTTCGAGATGCTCCTCGGTATGGCCACCGGGCAGGCCGAGGCCGTGCGCGAGGACGTCGGCCAGTTGCTGCTCTACACGCCGGTCGTGAAGCCCGAGGAATTCGACGTGGCGATCAGCTACCTGATCCGGCGCCTGGAGGAGAACGCCAGCCAGGAGAACTTCATGTCGGCCGTGTTCGAGCTGACCGAGGACCCGGCGCTCTTCAACCGTGAGAAGCAGCGCTTCTTCGCGTCGCTTTCGGCCCTCGACGCCGAGACGCCCGCGCCCAACCGCACCCAGGACCGCACCGCGCCGGCCGATGCACCGCAGAACCAGCCGAAGGATGCCGCGACGTTCGACGCCGCGGGCGCCGGCGACCCGAACCTCACCGCCGCCGTGCTCGGCCTGACGCGGGGCTCCGGCAAGACCCGCTCCAACGCGCCCAGCGGGTTCCGCAACGAGCCGGACACCGACCCCGCCCTGCCCGCGAACCGGGCCTGGGGCAGCGACATCCTCTCCCGCGTCGAGGGCTCCGAGCTCGGCACGGCCGAGATCGCCGCGGCCGCCGTGCCCGACATCGAGACCCTCGACAGGATCATCGACGGTGTCGCCCGCGCCGGCGAGGCGTGGGGCCGCAAGACCGGTGTCGAGCGCGCGGAGATCCTGCACCGCGCCGGCCGCTCGCTCGCCGCCCACCGCGGCCGCCTGGTCGAGGTCATGGCCGCCGAGACCGGCAAGACCATCGCCGAGGGCGACCCCGAGGTGAGCGAGGCCGTGGACTTCGCCCACTACTACGCCGAGCGCGCCAAGGAGCTCGACACCGTGCAGGGCGCCATCTACGTGCCGTCGAAGCTCACCGTGGTGACGCCGCCGTGGAACTTCCCGCTCGCGATTCCCGCGGGCGGTGTGCTCGCCGCGCTCGCCGCAGGGTCCGGTGTGATCATCAAGCCGGCGGCGCTCGCACAGCGCACCGGCGCACTCATGGTCGAGGCGCTGTGGGAGGCGGGCGTTCCGCGCGAGGTGCTCGCGCTGGTCGACGTTCCCGAGCGCGACATGGGAAGCCGGCTGGTCTCGCATCCGTCGGTCGACCGCGTGATTCTCACCGGCGCCTACGAGACGGCCCAGCTGTTCCGCAGCTTCCGCCCCGACCTGCCGCTCCTGGCCGAGACCAGCGGCAAGAACGCCATCATCGTCACCCCGAGCGCCGACCTCGACCTCGCGGCCGCCGACGTCATCAAGAGCGCGTTCGGCCACGCCGGCCAGAAGTGCTCCGCCGCGAGCCTCGTGATCCTCGTCGGCTCGGTCGCCCGCTCCAAGCGGTTCCTCGGCCAGCTCGTCGACGCCGCGACCTCGCTGCGCGTGGGCTACCCGTCGGATGCGACGAGCCAGATGGGGCCGATCATCGAGCCCGCGAAGGGCAAGCTGCTGCATGCACTCACCACGCTCGGGGCGGATGAGGAGTGGCTGGTCGAGCCGAAACAGCTCGACGACACCGGAAAGCTCTGGTCGCCCGGCATCCGCACGGGTGTGCAGCCCGGCTCCTACTTCCACCTCACCGAGTTCTTCGGCCCGGTGCTCGGCGTCATGCACGCGCGCACCCTGGAGGAGGCGATCCGCTACCAGAACGCCGTGGACTACGGCCTGACGGCGGGCCTGCACTCCCTCGACTCCGACGAACTCACCGAGTGGGTGGACTCGGTCGAGGCCGGCAACCTGTACGTGAACCGCGGCATCACCGGTGCCATCGTGCAGCGCCAGCCGTTCGGCGGCTGGAAGCGCTCCTCGGTGGGCGCCGGCACCAAGGCCGGGGGACCGAACTACCTGTTCGGGCTCGGCAGCTGGGTGAACGACCCGGGCAAGAACAGCACCACGCTGCACCTGCGCGGGCTGGAGAAGCGCGTCACCGACCTCATCGAGGCGTCGCAGGGCTCGCTCGACTACGCCGACTTCGACGTGCTGCGCCGCTCGGCGCTGAGCGACGCGCTGGCCTGGCGCGACGAGTTCCACGCCGTTGTCGACGTGTCCGGCCTGGGGCTGGAGCGGAACGTGTTCCGCTACCTGCCCGTTCCGGTCACCGTGCGCCTCGCCGACGACGGCACCCTCTCCGACCTGCTGCGCGTGATCGCGGCGGCCACGCTGTCGAACTCCCGCTTCCAGGTGTCGAGCTCGGTGCCCGTGCCGCCGGCGGTGCGCAACCTGCTGACCGTGCGGGAGGTGCCGGTCGTGGTGGAGAGCGATGACGAGTGGCTCGAGCGCGCCGGCAACGGGGGCATCACCACGAGCCGCGTGCGCCTCATCGGCGGCGACGCGTTCACGGGAGCCGAGGTCGCGGCATCCGCTCTCGCCGTTGCCCTGGGTGGCACACCGGATGTCGCGGTGTACGCCCACCCGGTGACCCAGGCCGGCCGCGTGGAGCTGCTGCCCTTCCTGCACGAGCAGGCGATCTCGATCACCGCGCACCGCTTCGGCACCCCGAGCACCATCTCCGACGCGGTCATCTAGCCCCCGCCCCGTGGGGCGGCGGCACGGGGGCGGGGGACCGCTTCAGTGAACGTCCAGCCGATTCCGGGGGATAATCGAGGGGGATGACCATCCCGGCATAACTCGACAGGGGGCTCCGGTGAACGGAAACGCCACGACACGGCATCGCAATGTCGCTCTGCTCTCGGTCGCGAGCACCATCGCGCCGCGCATCACCACGTCGGCGGAGATCGACCAGCGGCTGCAGCCCGTGCTGAAGAAACTGCGCCTGCCGCAGGGCCTCTTGCAGCGCGTGGCCGGGGTGCACGAACGCCGCAACTGGGACGAGGGCCAGACCTTCGACGGCGCCGCGGTGTCTGCCGGGCAGCAGGCGCTCCGCGAAGCGGGCATCGACGCGAGCCAGGTCGGCCTCATGATCAACACCTCGGTGACCCGCAAGCACCTCGAGCCGTCGGTTGCCGTGCGCATCCACCATGGCCTGGGACTCTCGTCGTCGGCCACCAACTTCGACATCGCCAACGCCTGCCTCGGCTTCGTCAACGGCATGACCCTCGCCGCGCAGCTCATCGACTCCGGGCAGGTGGAGTACGCGGTCGTCATCGACGGTGAGGACGCCGACGAGATCCAGGTGAACACCATCGAGCGGTTGAGCCAGGGTGCCATCAACCGCAAGGCGTTCATGAGCGAGTTCGCAAGCCTCACCCTGGGCTCCGGGGCCGCCGCGGCCGTGCTGGGCCCGGCCGACAAGCATCCGTCTGGCCACCGGATGCTGGGCGGCGTCACCCGCGCGGCGACCCAGTTCAACGGGCTCTGCGTCGGCAGCGTCGACGGCATGTTCACCGACGCGAAGGCGCTGCTGAAGGGCGGCATGGAGCTCGTCGTCTCCGCCTGGACCGAGGCCAAGCGCGACTGGAACTGGTCGGGCATGGACCGCTACATCCTGCACCAGGTCTCCGACGTGCATACGAACGCCATCCTGAAGGCCACCGGCATGGACCGCTCCCGCGTGCCCCTCACCTACCCGCGATTCGGCAACGTCGGTCCCGCCTCGATTCCGATCACCCTGGCGCAGGAAGCCGAGAGGCTCTCGCCCGGCGACCGGGTGCTCCTCATGGGCGTGGGCTCCGGCCTCAACACGGCCATGATGGAACTGGCCTGGTGACCTCCGGCCTGCGCTCACCGCGCGCGTCCGCGTCCCTCCCACCCGCCGGGCTCCCCGGCCTCGACCCGCGCTTCTCCCGCATCGTCGACGTGCCCGAGAGCGGCGGCGCCCGCGGTATCCGGCAGTGGCACGTTCTCGACAACGGCGCCGAGCTGCACCGGCTCGGGGTGACACCGGTCGGCACCGTGGTCTGCGTGCACGGCAACCCCACCTGGTCGTACCTCTGGCGCCGGTTCCTGACGGCGGCAACGGATGCCGCGGCGGCGGGCGGCGACGCCTGGCGCGTGATCGCCGTGGACCAGCTGGAGATGGGCTTCTCCGAGCGCAGCGGATACTCCCGCTCCCTCGAGCAGCGCGTGCGCGACCTCACCGACCTCACCGACGCGGTCGGACTCGACGGCCCCGTCGTCACCTTCGGGCACGACTGGGGAGGTCTGATCTCGCTCGGCTGGGCCGTCGACCACCCCGGGCAGCTCGCCGGCGTGATGCTGCTGAACACGGCCGTCCACCAGCCCGAGGGAGCGCAGGTCCCGGCGCCGCTCCGGCTCGCGCTCGCGCGCCCGGTGCTGGGGCTCGCCACCGTCACCACGCCGGGCTTCCTCGAGACGACGTTGGCGCTCGCGCATCCGCCGCTCCCGGCCGCCGTGAAGGACGGCTACCGCGCGCCCTACCGCAGCGCCGACCGGCGCGGCGGCATCGGCGCCTTCGTCGCCGACATCCCCGTCGACGACCGCCACGAGAGCACGGCCGAGCGGGTCCGCATCGCCGAGGGCGTGCGCGGGTTCACCGTCCCCGCCCTCCTGCTCTGGGGTCCCCGTGATCCGATCTTCAGCGACCGCTACCTCGACGACCTCATCGAGCGCCTTCCGCACGCCGACGTGCACCGCTTCGAGGGCGCCGGGCACCTGGTGGCCGAAGACGTCGACTACGCCGCCGCCGCGGTGGATTGGCTGGCGCACCGCCTGCCGGGGGCGACGACGCCGAGTGCGGATGCGGCATCCGTTTCGACGCGCGCGCCCCGCACCCCGGCCCGCCCGCCTCTCTGGCGGCGACTCGAGGAGCTCGCGGACAGCGAGGAGACGGCGCTGGTCGAGATGGTGCCCGCGCCCGGCTCGCCGCCTCGCGTGGTGAGCTGGCAGCTGCTCGCCACGCGCGTGCGGCAGCTCACCGCCGGCCTCGCGCGCGCCGGCGTGCGGCCGGGCGACCGGGTCTCACTGCTCGTGCCCCCCGGCGCGGACCTCACGGCCGTGCTCTACGCGTGCCTCCGCCTCGGCGCGGTCGTCGTCGTCGCCGACGCCGGACTGGGCCTTCGCGGCCTCACCCGCGCGGTACGCGGCGCCCGGCCGACGCACCTCATCGGGGCCCTGCCCGGACTGACGGCCGCCCGGGCCCTCGGCTGGCCCGGCCAGCGGATCTCCACCGCACGCCTCCCCGCGCCGCTGGCCCGCGCCCTCGGCGTCTCGCACTCGCTGGCCGACCTGGTGGAGCTCGGCGCCGACGAGGCGCTCCCGCCCGAGCCCGCCCCGGGCGACACGGCCGCCATCCTCTTCACCTCGGGCTCCACCGGCCCGGCCAAGGGGGTCGTCTACACCCACGACCAGCTGGCCGCCGTGCGTGACGCCCTCGCCGCCCAGTACGGCATCGGCGTGGGCACGGGCCTGGTCGCCGGATTCGCCCCGTTCGCCCTGCTCGGCCCGGCGCTCGGCGCCCGGTCGGTGACACCGGACATGGACGTCACCAGCCCGAAGACGCTCACGGCCACCGCCGTCGCCGATGCGGTCGCCGCCGCAGACGCGCGCGTGGTCTTCCTGTCGCCCGCGGCCGTCGCGAACGTGGTCGCCACCGCCGGCGCGCTCACGCCCGAGGGCCGCACCGCCCTGCGCCGCGTGCAGACGTTCCTCTCCGCCGGCGCCCCCGTCTCCGAACGGCTCCTCGACGCCGTCGCCGCGCTCATGCCCGACGCCCGCCTGCACACCCCATACGGCATGACCGAGGGCCTGCTCATGACCGACGTCACCCTCGACGGCATCCGCGAGGCGGCCGGCGAAGGCGGGCCGGGCGGTGTCTGCGTCGGAGTGCCGGCAGCGCCCACCGAGGTGCGCATCAGCGCCCTCGACGCCGACGGCAACGCCACCGGCGAGCCGACGGATGCCGCGGGCGTCACCGGCGAGATCATCGTCTCCGCGCCGCACCTGAAGGACCACTACGACCGGCTGTGGCTCACCAACCGGGCCGCCACCCAGCACGTTCCGGCCGCCGGCCGCTGGCACCGCACCGGCGATGTCGGGCACCTCGACGCGGCCGGCCGGCTCTGGGTCGAAGGCCGCCTCCCGCACGTCATCACCACCGCCGACGGCCCCCTCACCCCGGTGGGCGCCGAACAGCGCATCGAGGGCGTCCCCGCCGTCTGGCGCGCCGCCATCGTCGGCGTCGGACCCCGCGGTGTGCAGCAGCCGGTCGCGATCGTCGAGACCAGGCTCGGCACGGCGCGCGTGGCGTTGGCCTCCGCCGAACTCGCCGACGCCGTGCGCGCCGCGAGCGAGCAGGAGCTCGCCGCCGTCCTCGTGGTGCCGCACCTTCCCACCGACATCCGGCACAACTCCAAGATCGACCGCAGCCGGCTCGCCGCCTGGGCGACCCGCATCCTCGCCGGTGGGCGGATGGCACGCCCGTGAGGGTGCTGGTGACCGGCGCGAGCGGATTCCTCGGCCGCGCGGTGGCCACCGCGGTCGTGGCCGCCGGCCACGAGGTCGTCACGTTCCAGCGCCGGCCGTCGGGTGTTCCCGGCACCGAGGACCGACTCGGCTCGCTCACCGACCCGGCCGCCGTCGCCCGCGCCGCGGACCGCATGGACGCCGTCATCCACCTGGCCGCCAAGGTCTCGCTGGCCGGCGACCCGGCCGACTTCGACACCGTGAACGTGGGCGGCACCCGCCGGCTGCTCGACACGGCGACGGATGCCGGAGCCTCGCGTTTCGTCTACGTCTCCTCGCCGTCGGTGGCGCACGCCGGCGCATCCATCGTGGGCGCCGGCGCCGAGCCCGCCGACCCGGCGCGCGCCCGGGGGCACTACGCCCGCACCAAAGCGGAGGCGGAACTCCTCGTGCTCGCCGCAGACTCACCGGCCATGCGCGTCGTCGCCGTGCGGCCGCACCTGGTGTGGGGGCCCGGCGACCCGCAGCTGGTGGCCCGCATCGTCGACCGCGCCCGGGCCGGGCGATTGCCGCTCGTCGGCCGCGGCGCCGCCCTCATCGACTCCACCTACGTCGACAACGCCGCCTCCGCCGTCGTGGCGGCGCTCGAGCGGGTCGACGAGGTGCACGGCCGCCCCTACGTGGTCACCAACGGCGAGCCGCGGCCGGTCGCTGAGCTGATCGCGGGGATGTGCCGCGCGGCCGGTGTGCGACCCCCGGCCTGGCACGTGCCCGCCGGGATGGCCCGCACCGCCGGGTCCCTCGTCGAAGCAGCCTGGCGCATCCGCCCGGGGGCGGACGAGCCGCCGATGACCCGGTTCCTCGCCGAACAGCTCTCGACCGCGCACTGGTTCGACCAGCGGCAGACGCGCGGCGACCTGCGCTGGCAACCGGCTGTCACGCTCGACGAGGGCTTCCGGCGACTCGCCGACCACTACCGGGCCGCGCGCAGCGGATAGGGGGCCCTCAGGGTGGCCGCTCGCACGGCCCCCTCCCGTTGCAGCGCTGACCAGCTTAAACACCCCATTGTGCGCGGGGCGGCAATGGGCGTACCGTCTTGTGCCATCAGGTCAGTGTTGATAAGGAGGGTCCTCATGAGCGACATCACTCCACTTCGAAACACGTTGCGGAACGGCAGCGGGCTGAAGCGGCTGGGCGGCACATGGGGGGAGGTGCTCGCGGAGTTCCTGGGGACGTTCGTCCTGATCGCGTTCGGCGACGGTGTCGTCGCGATGGCCGTCGCCGGCCTGCCCGGATCGGGCCGAACGGCCGCGGCGACGACCATTTTCGCCGCCGCAGGGGACTGGCTGCTCATCACGTGGGGGTGGGCGCTCGCGGTGACATTGGCCGTCTACGTCGCCGGCGGCGTCAGCGGTGCACACCTGAACCCCGCCGTCACGCTCGCCTTCGCGTTCCGGCGCAAGTTCGCCTGGAACAAGGTGCTGCCGTACATCGCCGCCCAGGTGGTGGGCGCCTTCGTGGGCGCCGCCCTCGTCTACCTCGTGTACCACGACGCCATCGACGCCTTCAACCAGGCGTCGAAGACCGGCCGCGCCGAGCCCGGCGGGCTGGCCACGTTCTCGATCTTCGCCACCTTCCCCGCCCCGTACTTCAACGGCGGCATGATCGGCCCACTGATCGACCAGATCGTGGGCACCGCCTTCCTGCTCATGTTCATCGTGGCGATCATCGACCTCCGCAACACCGCGGTGAAGGCCAACCTCGGCCCGCTCATGGTCGGCTTCGGGGTGGCCGCGATCGGCATGTCCTACGGGGCGAACGCCGGGTACGCCATCAACCCGGCGCGTGACTTCGGGCCCCGCCTGTTCGCCTGGATGGCCGGCTGGGGCGATGTCGCGCTACCCGGCACCGTGGACGGCGCGTTCAGCTGGTACTTCTGGGTTCCCATCATCGGTCCACTCATCGGCGGCGTCATCGGCGTGCTGCTCTACGACCTGTTCGTCGGCGACGTGCTGCACGCCCGCGGCCTGAAGCCGGAACCGGTGGGCCGCACCCGCGAAGACCCCGAGTTCGGCAGCACCGCCGACGAGGAGTGACCGCCGCCTGGCTCAGTCCGACGCGCGGTGCACCAGCCGGGTGAGCACGATGGCGCTGCGGGTGTGGTCCACGTTCGGGGCAACGCGCACCTTCTCCAGGGCGTCTTCGAGCGAGGGGATGTCGCGGGCGCGGATGTGCACGATCGCATCGGCGCTGCCGGTCACCGTGCCCGCGCCCACCACCTCGGGGACGGCCGAGAGCATACGCCGCAACTCTGCGGGAGCGACGGTGCCGCGGCAGAACAACTCCACGTAGGCCTCGGTGCTCATGCCGTCTGCGGCGGGGTCGACCTGGATGGTGAAACCACGGATGACGCCGTCTGACACCATCTTGTCCACCCGGCGCTTCACGGCCGAGGCGGACAGGCCGACCACGGAACCGATGTCGCCGTACCCGGCGCGCGCGTTCTGCCGGAGGAGGTCGAGAATGCCGCGGTCCACGTTGTCCATGGCGGGAGTCTACGCGGAATCCTTGCGCGCACCCCGCTCATTCCGCTGTTTTCCTGCGCCCCGAGCAGCAAACCGTCCGATGGTCCCGTGTGAGACTGGAATCGGCGTCCCGTGCGAGCAGCTGTCGGCTGTGAGCGTGGGCTCTCGTGAGCGACCTGGTCCGCCGCCCCCATGCTGCGGCGTGCCGCGGCCAGACGAAGGAGATGCCCATGACCCTGAGTGTCAACACCACGAGTCCCGACACCGAACCCCGCACCGAGACGCCTGAGCGCACCCCGCTGAAGCGCAGCGTGCTGATGTGCTCGCCTCGCCACTTCACGGTGGTGTACCGCATCAACCCGTGGATGAACCCGGCGCTGCCCACCGACACCTCGCGTGCCGTCCGGCAGTGGCAGGTGCTTTACGACACCTACATCGGGCTCGGCTATGACGTGCAGCTGATCGACCCCATCGCCGGCCTCCCCGACATGGTCTATGCGGCCAACGGCGGATTCGTCATCGACAACATCGCCTACGGGGCCAAGTTCACGCATCCGGAACGCCAGCCGGAAGGCCCGGCCTACATGGAATGGTTCGGCGACAACGGATTCGACGTGCGCGAGCCCGAGCAGGTCAACGAGGGCGAGGGCGACTTCCTCCTCGTCGGCGACGTGATCCTGGCCGGCACTGGCTTCCGCAGCGACTCGAACAGCCACCAGGAGCTGGCCGCCGTCACCGGCCGCGAGGTCATCACCCTCCGCCTGGTCGATCCGCGGTTCTACCACCTCGACACGGCCATCGCCGTGCTCGACCCGGCCGTGGGCGCCGGGCAGGCCGGCAACGGCGAGATCGCCTACCTGCCGAGCGCGTTCGACGAGGCCAGCCGCGCCATCCTCGAGGAGCGCTACCCCGACGCGATCATCGCGACCGACGAAGACGCCACCGTTCTCGGCCTGAACTCCTACTCCGACGGCTACAACGTCATCATCGCCTCGCGGGCCCGTGATTTCGAGAGGCAATTGCGGGAACGCGGGTTCAACCCGATCGGCGTCGACCTGTCCGAGCTGCTGCTCGGCGGCGGCGGAGTCAAGTGCTGCACACTGGAGCTGCGCCGATGACCACCTCGACCTTCCTCTCCGGCCGCGGCGCGGCATCCGCTGACGCAGCGTCGTTCATCGACCTCGAGAACCAACACGCCGCCCACAACTACCACCCGCTGCCTGTCGTCATCGCCTCGGGGGAGGGAGCCTGGCTGACCGCGGAGGACGGCCGGCGCTACCTCGACTGCCTCGCCGCGTACTCGGCCGTGAACTTCGGCCACTCCAACCCCGTGCTGCTGGAAGCCGCGCGCGCGCAGCTCGGGAGGCTCACGCTCACCAGCCGTGCCTTCCACAACGACCAGCTCGGGCCGTTCGTCACCGCGCTCGCCGCCCTGTGCGGCAAGGACATGGTGCTGCCCATGAACACCGGCGCGGAGGCGGTCGAGTCGGGCATCAAGGTGGCCAGGGCGTGGGGCTACCGGGTGAAGCGGGTCGCTGCCGGCGAGGCCAACATCATCGTCGCGGCCGGCAACTTCCACGGCCGCACGACCACGATCGTGAGCTTCAGCGACGACGAGACGGCGCGCGAGGACTTCGGGCCGTTCACCCCGGGGTTCCGTTCGGTGCCATACGGTGACGCCGCGGCGCTCGAGGAGGCGATCGACGAGAACACCGTCGCCGTGCTCCTCGAGCCGATCCAGGGCGAGGCCGGCGTCGTCGTGCCGCCCGAGGGGTACCTGCCCGCCGTGCGCGAGATCACCACGCGGCGGAACGTGCTGTTCATCGCCGACGAGATCCAGTCCGGCCTCGGCCGCGTGGGGGCCACGTTCGCCTGCGACCTGGCCGGCGTCGTTCCCGACCTCTACCTGCTCGGAAAGGCCCTCGGTGGCGGCATCGTCCCGGTCTCGGCCGTCGTCGGCAACGCCGACGTCCTCGGGGTGCTCCAGCCCGGCCAGCACGGCTCGACGTTCGGCGGCAACCCGCTGGCCGCGGCGGTCGGCCACGCCGTGGTCGAGATGCTCGCCACCGGCGAGTACCAGGAGCGCGCCCGCGTGCTCGGTGCCCGGCTGCACGAGTCGCTGCGCGCGCTCATCGGCCAGGGCGTCGTCAGCGTGCGCGGTGCGGGCCTGTGGGCCGGGATCGACATCGACCCGCAGCTGGCCTCGGGCCGCCAGGTGTGCCTGGCCCTCATGGAACGCGGGGTGCTGGCGAAGGACACGCACGGGTCCACCATCCGCCTGGCGCCCCCGCTCGTCATCTCGGCCGACGACCTGGATTGGGCGGTGGAGCAGCTGGCCGACGTGCTGCGCGAGCTGGCGTAAGGCCGGCTCCGCGCGTGCCGCCGCTGCCCCTCGTGCGGCGGCACAGATCCGGCAACGGATAGGCGTTGCTACTGTCGCGAATAAGGCGCACGATAAAGGGAACAGGTTCAATACTCTGAGGGGAGGCCCTCATGCGTGGGTCGCCAGTTCAACCGGACATCCTTCCTGTGCTTTCCGTGGGCAAGCACAGGAATCCACGCAGGGGCGCCTGCTTCATGGAGTTCGCCTCGTTCCTCGCGGGCGAAGCCTGGAGCGACCATCCCGCGTGCACCCACCCGGGCCTCGCCCACCTGGCCCGCATGGTCAACGACTGCACCACCGACGAGGGGCGGCAGCGCCTGGCGCCGTTGATCCCGTCGGTGATCGGGCTGACCACGGATGACCCACGGCTCGACATCGTGCTGGCGTTGCGCGCGGCCTGTGCGGCGTTGCCGATCGCGTCGGAGGACCGGCAGCGGCCCCTGGCGGTCGGTGCGCTCGTCTGCGTGCACCGGCTGGAGACGATGGGCGATCCCGGCATCGACGGCCTCGCCGCGGCCGTGCGCACCGCGTTCGAGGGGGCCCCGGCGGCCCTGCGCTGGGGGCGCAACTTCATCGACGTGTCGGTGCGCCGGGAGCCGGCCACGATGTCGCCGCGGCACTGCCAGGCGATCAGCGCCGTCGCGATCGACGGCATCGGTCGCGCCTGCGTCGAAGACCCCGACGACCGTCTCTACCGGCTGCTGTGCACGGCGATCGACGACGCCACCGCGTTCGTCGCGCGCAACGCCGCGCAGCCGGAGCCGGTGCCGGTGCCGGAGGTGAAGGAGGAACGCGAGCTGCGGCCCTCTCCGGTCCTGGCCGGGTTCTTCCACCGCGGCTGAGCGCTCCGATCCCGCCGAGCCGACCCATCTGACACTGGTCGGCTCGGCGCTTCGCGCGTGCCGCCTGCCTCGGCGCGGCACGTGCGTTCGTGGGGCGGCTACTTCGTGGCGGATGCCGCGGCGGGCGTCTTCGGCGTCGCCGCGGCCTTGCGGGCGGGCGGTTTCCGCGCCGGCGCGGCAACGGATGCGACGCTCGGCACGTTCGCCGCGGCATCCGTTGCGGGCCGGGCGATCGGCGTCAACCGGGCGAGCTGCGTCACGTGCCGCGGCTCCAGCTCCTCCAGGGCGTTGACGCCGAGCAGGCGCATGGTGCGCGTGATCTGCTCGGAGAGGATCTGGATCGTGCGGTCGACGCCCGCCTCCCCGCCGGCCATGAGGCCGTAGAGGTAGGCGCGGCCGATGAGCGTGAACCGGGCGCCCAGCGCGACCGCGGCAACGATGTCGGCGCCGGACATGATGCCGGTGTCGAGGTGCACCTCGGTGTGGGCGCCCACCTCGCGGGCGACGTCGGGCAGCAGGTGGAACGGGATCGGCGCACGGTCGAGCTGACGGCCGCCGTGGTTGGAGAGGATGATGCCGTCGACGCCCAGGTCGACGAGCTTCTTGGCGTCGTCGAGGTTCTGCACGCCCTTGACGACCACCTTGCCGGGCCACTGCTTGGTGATCCAGGCGAGGTCCTCGAAGGTGACCGTGGGGTCGAACATCGAGTCGAGGAGTTCGCCGACGGTGCCGCTCCAGCGATCGAGCGACGCGAACGCGAGCGGCTCGGTGGTGAGGAAGTTGATCCACCACTCCGGGCGCGGGATGGCGTTGATCACGGTCTTCGGCGTGAGCGCGGGCGGGATGGACATGCCGTTGCGCTTGTCGCGCAGGCGCGCGCCGGCGACCGGCACGTCGACCGTGACGAGCAGCGTGTCGAAGCCGGCCTTCGCGGCCCGGTCGACGAGCGCCATCGAGCGGTCGCGGTCCTTCCACATGTAGAGCTGGAACCAGTTGCGCCCGTTCGGGTTGGCGGCCTTGACGTCTTCGATCGCCGAGGTGCCCATCGTGGAGAGCGAGAACGGGATGCCGGCGCGCGCGGCCGCGTGGGCGCCGGCGATCTCGCCCTCGGTCTGCATCATGCGCGTGAACCCGGTGGGGGCGATGCCGAACGGCAGGCTCACCGGGGCGCCGAGCACGTCCCATCCGGTGGACACGGCCGACACGTCCCGCAGGATCGACGGGTGGAACTCGATGTCCTCGAACGCCTGGCGGGCGCGGGCGAGCGAGATCTCCGCCTCGGCGGCGCCCTCGGTGTAGTCGAAGGCGGCCTTGGGGGTGCGGCGCTTCGCGATGTCGCGGAGGTCGTAGATCGTGAGCGCACCCTCGAGGCGCCGCCGTCGGGCGTTGAGGTCGGGCGTCTTGAACTTCATGAGCGGCGCGAGGTCGCGCACCTTCGGAATTCGTCGTTGAACCATGATTCTCCGGGGTCGGTCGTGATGGGGCAGGCGGTCAGGCGACGGATGCCGCGTCTCGGGTGAGGTGCGACTCCGCGTAGTAGTGGCTGATGTGGTCGTGCACGAGCTCGCGCGCCTCGGCGACCTGGCCGCTCTCGATGGCGGCGAGGATCGCGGCGTGCTCGGTGCGCAGCCTCGCGCTGGTGCGCTCCCATGATTCGAGGTTCGGCACGGCCCGGAGCACGTAGCTCTCGATCGAGCTGCGCAGCCCGGCCATCATGGCCGCGACGACGACGTTGCCGGATGCCTCGGCCAGCGAGACGTGGAACTGCGCGTCGAGCGCGAGGAACTCGGCCTCGCTGAGGCCGGGGGAGTCCATCGCGGACAGCAGCTGGCGCGGTGCGGTGGTGTCGGCATCCGTTGCGGCGAGCTCGGCGGCGACGCTCGTCTCGAGCAGCAGCCGCGTGCTGACGATGTCGGCCACGGCGAACCCGGTGGCGGCCACCTGCAGTCGCATGAGCGCGCTCATGCCGCCGGAGGGCGTGGCCACGATTATCGCCCCTGCCTGCGGCCCGGAGCCGGACGCGGTGCGGATCAGCCCGAGCACCTCGAGCACGCGGAACGCCTCCCGCACCGAGGAGCGGCCGACGGACAGGTGCGCGGCGAGAGTACGCTCGGGGGGAAGCCGGTCACCCGGCTTCAGCGCTCCCGAGAGCAGGTCGGTCTCGATCGTGCGCAGCACGTATTCCCAGGCGCGTTCGGTCTCGGCAGACATCCGCACCCCTCCCCATCTGTGTGGTCTGACCACATGCTACACGAGGAGTGGCGTGCCTGGCCATGCAGGGTCATGCGGCGGGCGCCGATGTGATCGTTCGTGCGCGGTGCACCGTGCCCAGGTGCCGATCAGGTGGAATATTTTGGAAATCGACCTAGTAAAACTAGGAGATGCGTTCTATAATAAGGGTGTGGGCGAAGTCGTCGAAATCCCCGTGGATCCCGACCCCAACGCGCTCGATCGGCTGACACCGGAGCTGCTCGAGCAGTGGGCCGCAGAGTGGGCGGACGACCGGTGCGCTGAGGCGCTGGCCGCCGATGTCGGGGTCGTCGACGAGTGTCTTGTGGTGCCGGCACCCACGCTTCTCTCTCACGCCATCGAAGACGCCGCGACGGCGCTGGTCGCAGCGAACCAAGCAATGGCCATGCATGTGGGAGCGCTGGCTAAGGTGCTCGACGTGGCCCGGCGCAACCCCCACCTGTACCTGACCGAGGACGGGCTCGCCGAACGCGATGCACTCGAACTGGCCCAGCGTGCGGCCGCGTTGGACGTGGCCTTGCACCTCAAGCTCACTCCCGACGTCGTTCGGAACCGGGCACACGAGGGCCGGGTCCTCGCGGAGTCGCTTCCGCTCCTGTGGGGCAGGTTCCAGGCCGGGGTGATCGGCTATGCCGAGGCCCGTGCCGCGGTCGAGCTGCTTCCTGCGGACATCGACCCGGACGGGGTCGCCCACTACGACAGGGAACTGGCCGAGAAGGCGGGGCAGGTCACGCCTGGCGCGTTCCGGCAGAAGGCACGCGCCCTGCGTCGGCGGTTGCTGGCCGAGCCGGCGCTGCGGCACGCGCAGGCGTTCCTCGACCGGCGGGTCGTGATCGAACCGGCTGATGACGGTATGGCGTGGATCCACGCGCTCGTTTCGGCCCCGGACGCGGTGCGCATCAAAGCCCGCCTCGGTGCCACCGCGAAGCGCGAAGCGAAGAAGCAGGCAAAGGCGGCGGCCACGGCGGGCGGCGGACGACACTCCCGGGACCAGATCCGCGCGGACCTGCTTGTCGGGTGGCTTGCGGGGGACGGCACGCCGACGGCCGCGAAGGTACGCCCGCTGCTGTTCGTGCCGCTTCTGGGCCTGATCGGCGAAGGCGACGGACAGCCCTCGGTACTTCAGGGGTACGGGCCCATCGACCCGGCCAGCGCCGCGCAACTGTTCATCGACGCGCCGGCGTTCCGGCGGGTCGGCACAGACCCGTTCACGGGGGAGATCCTCGATTTCGACCGCCGTCGCTACCGCCCCACCAAGGCGCAACGCGAGATGCTCGCCGTGAAATTCGGGACCTGCGGACGGGAGAACTGCGACCGTCTGGCGGTGACGGCTGACGTCGACCACCTCAAGGAATGGGCCCGCGACCACGGACTCACCAACATCGACAACCTGGTACCGCTCTGCCCGCCCGACCACCGGCTGAAGACACTCACCAAGTTCCGGTACGAACGGGACCTCGACGGAACCATCACTGTCACGACACCCACCGGGTACATCGGTCGCAACGTGCCGCCCAATCCGCTGCCCGTCGAACCACCACCGTTCTGAGTGGAGTCTCCCTGGCTAGGTGCGGAGCACGACGTTCAGCGGCGGCTCGCCCGCGAGCATCCGCTCGATCTGCGCTCGAAGCAGGCGCGCCATGCGCGGCAGCATGGCCGTCGACGCGCCGCCCACGTGCGGCGTGATCAGCACGTTCGGCAGCCCGTACAGCGGATGCCCCGGCGGCAGCGGCTCGGGATCGGTCACGTCGAGCGCCAGCCGCAGCCGCCCCGGCGCGGCATGTCGCACCAGGGCATCAGTGTCGGCAACGGCGCCGCGGGCGACGTTCACGAGCAGCGCCCCGTCGGGCATGGCCGCGAGGAACTCCTCGTCGACCAGGCCGGTGGTGCCCGGGCCGAGCGGCACGGCGACGATGACGATGTCGGCATCGGGCAGGAGCGCCGGCACCTCGTCGATGGCGTGGATCGGACCGCGCTCGTCGGTGCGGGCGTGGTGCGCGACCCGCACGACGTTCGCCTCGAACGGCAGCAGCCGGGCCTCGATGGCCTTGCCGACGCCGCCGTAGCCGAGGAGCAGCACCGTGCGGTCGGCGAGGCTCTGGTGGCGGGCAGGAGCCCATCGCCCGGCGTCGCCGGCGCGCACGAGATCGGGGATGCCGCGCTGCGAGGCGAGGGTGAGCGCGAGCGCGAGTTCGGCCGTGGACGTCTCGTGCACCGACGCGGCGTTGGCGTAGACCACGCCGGGCGGCAGCACCTGCTCTACCCCGTCGTATCCGATCGACTGGCTCTGCACCAGGCGCGTCTCGACGCTTTCGAGGTGGTTCAGGGTCTTCTTCGCGCCCATGTACGGCGGCACGACGATGTCGATGTGCGCCCGAGGCGCCGGTCCCTGCATGTCCCACTGCACGGGTTCGACGCCCTCGGGCAGCTCGCCGACCGCCTCCCGCAAGGCATTTCCGGGAAAGCTGACGGTGAGGCGCGCTTCGGTCATGCTCGGAGCCTCCTTACGGCGCGGCGACCAGCTGGGCGCGCTGCGCGCCGAGGCCATCGATGCCGATCTCCATCACGTCGCCGGCCGCGAGGTACGGGAAGCGGCCCGACATGGCCACGCCCTGCGGGGTGCCGGTGTTGACCAGGTCGCCGGGCTCCAGCACGACGTACTGCGACAGGTTGTGGATGAGCTCGGCCACGGTGAACACCATGTCGGAGGTGTTCGAGTCCTGGCGGGGCTCGCCGTTGATCCGCGACCAGAGGTGCAGGTTCTGCGGGTCGACCTCGGAGGCGGGCACCAGCGCGGGGCCGAGCGGGTTGAACGTCTCGGCGCTCTTGCCCTTCGACCACTGCCCGCCGGAGTGCTCCCGTTGGTAGTCGCGCTCCGACACGTCGTTGCTCACGACGTAGCCGGCGATGTAGTCGAGCGCCTCCTCCGGGGAGGACAGGTACCGGGCGCGCTTGCCGATCACGACGCCGAGTTCCACCTCCCAGTCGACCTTCTGGGCGCCGCGCGGCACGAACACGTCGTCGTGCGGGCCGACCACGGTGTTGGGGTGCTTGTAGAACAGGATCGGGACCTCGGGCGCGCCGTTGCCCGACTCCGCAGCGTGCGCGGCGTAGTTCTGGCCGATGCAGAGCACGGCCATGGGCCGGGCGATGGGCGCACCGATGCGGATGCCGTCCTCCGCCTCGTACACCGGCAGCTCGCCGGCGCCGAGTGCGGCGCGGGCGCGCTCGATTCCGTCGGCCGCGAGGAAGGCGCCGTCGATGTCGTCGGTGATGCCGTCGAGGCGGTAGTACGTGTCGTTGTGGCGGACGACGGGCAGTTCACTGCCGAACTCGCCCAAGCGCATGAATTCCATGGGGTCCTTTTCTGCTGGTGGTATTGGCAGGGTACCGCGTCGCCCGTCGCGGTCGCCTCGCGCCCCTCAGGCGCCGAGAGACAGCCGCACCATCGTCCACGACTCGGGTGGCAGGGTCACGCTGGTTTCGGCATCCGTCACGCGCACCTTGTCGACCGGCTGGGGCGTCGCGAGGGCAGCGGATGCGGCGTCGCGCCGGGGGCCGCCGGCGTCGGCGATGATCGTCACGGCTTCGGCGAGCCGGGCCGTGCCGAATCCGGCGTGCGAAAGCGTCGTCTCCAGCGGTTCCTTGCTGCGATTGGTGAGGAGGAACACGAGCGACCCGGACTCCTCGTCCCAGGCGACGGCGGATGCCAGCGCCGGCACCTCGCCGTACTTCGCGGTCGCGAGGCCCGGCGTCTCCGTGCGCGCCTCGAGCGCGACGCCGCGGGCGTGCTTCGCGGTGAGGGCGAACGGGTGGAACGTCGTCTGCCGCCACGCCTCGCCGCCGGGCTCCGTCATGATCGGGGCGATCACGTTGACGAGCTGGGCGAGGCAGGCGATGGCCACCCGGTCGGCGTTCCGCAGCAGGGTGGTGAGCAGGTCGCCCACCACGACGGCGTCGAGCAGCGAATAGGCGTCTTCGGCGAGCCGCGGCCGCTCGGCGAGCTCGAGGTTGTCCTCGCCGGCGAAATCGTCGATGTACCAGACGTTCCACTCGTCGACCGAGAGCCGGATGCGCTTGTCGGAGTGCCGCTTGGCGGCGACGGCGTCGGCGGTGGCGACGACCTCGGTGATGAACGCCTCGAGCGAGGCGCCCGACGCGAGGAAGCTCGCCCGGTCGCCGTTCCGCTCCTGGTAGTAGGCGTGCAGCGAGATGTAGTCGACCTGGTCGAAGGTGTGCTCGAGCACCACCCGCTCCCACTCGCCGAACGTCGCCATCTCCCGCGACGAACTGCCGCAGGCGACGAGCTCGAGGGTGGGGTCGGCGCGCAGCATGGCCTGCGCCGTCTGGCTGGCCAGGCGTCCGTACCCCTCGGCCGTCTTGTGGCCGATCTGCCAGGGTCCGTCCATCTCATTGCCGAGGCACCATACTTTGACGCCGTACGGCTCCTCGGCGCCGTTCGCGCGCCGCCGGTCGCTCCAGGCCGTGCCGCCGGGAACGTTGCAGTATTCGACGAGCGCCGCCGCGGCATCCGCCCCGCGCGTGCCGAGGTTCACCGCCATGATCGTCTCGGTGCCGGTCTTCGCCGCCCAGCGCTGGTACTCGTCGACGCCGACCTCGTTGCTCTCGATGCTGCGCCAGGCCAGGTCGAGCCGGCGGGGCCGGTCGGCGACGGGGCCGATGCCGTCCTCCCAGACATAGTTGGAGACGAAGTTGCCGCCCGGGTAGCGCACGGCGGTCACGCCGAGCTCGGCCGTCAGGTCGGCGACGTCCTGACGGAAGCCGTCAGCGTCGGCCGTCGGGTGGCCGGGCTCGTAGATGCCGGTGTAGACCGCCCGGCCCAGGTGCTCCACGAACGAGCCGAAGATGCGGCGGTCGATCTCACCGACCGTGAACGACGGATGCACCGTCAGACGTGCGCGCTGGGCCATGGGTTCCTGCTCATTCCTGGGTCGCTGGTGGGTGTTTCGAGTCTCTCGCTGGTGCGGGGCGCGCGTCGAGGGTGGTGGATGACGGGCGGGTATGCGGCGGCGATGAGGGCGCGGAGTGTCTCGAGGTCGCCGGTCACGAGTCGCTGCGCGCGCGCCTGCACGAGGACGTTGCCGATCGCGGTCGCCTCGACGGGGCCGGCGAGAACGGGCAGGCCCGTCGCATCCGCTGTTAGCTGGCAGAGCAGGGCGTTCTGTGAGCCGCCGCCGACGATGTGAACGCGACGGATGGTGGTGCCGCTCAGCCGGGCGGCGTCGTCGAGGGTGCGGGCGTATGCCGCCGCGAGGCTCTCCAGGATGCTGCGGACCAGCTCCGGCCGGGTGGCGGGCGCCGCGAGGCCGCGTTCGGTGAACCAGCCGGCGATCCGGGCGGGCATGTCCCCGGGCGCCAGGAATCGGGGATCCTCGACGTCGAAGACCGCGGCGGAGGGGGCGAGTGCCGCCTGCTCCAGCAGGGTGCCGAGGGCGATGGCGTCGCCGCCTTGTTCCCAGGTGCGCACCGATTCGCTCAGCAGCCAGAGGCCCATGACGTTGTGCAGGTAGCGGATGCGCCCGTCGACGCCGCCCTCGTTGGTGAAGCCGGCGAGGCGGCCGGCCTCACCGAGCACCGGGCGGCCGAGCTCGACGCCGACGAGCGACCAGGTGCCCGACGAGATGTAGGCGGCGTCATCGGTGGTCATCGGCACGCCGACCACAGCGGATGCCGTGTCGTGCGACCCGACGGCGGTCACCTGCACGACGGCCGGCGCGCCGATCTCGGCGGCGACGGCGGGAAGCAGCGGGCCGACCCGGGTGCCGGCGTCGACGAGGCGCGGGAAGATCGCCCGCGGGAGGCCGAGGCGGGAGATGAGGGCGTCGTCCCAGGTGCCGGTGTCGACGCGCAGGAGCCCGGTCGTCGACGCGTTGGTGCGCTCGGCGACCTGCACGCCGGTGAGCCAGAAGGTGAACAGGTCGGGAATGAGCAGCATGGTGTCCACGGCGCCGAGAGCACCCGCGTGGCGGTCGTCGGCGAGTTGGTAGAGCGTGTTGAACGGCAGGAACTGCAGCCCGTTCGTGGCGTAGAGTTCGGCCGGCGACACCACTGCGTGCGTGTCGGCGACGCCAGCCGCGGTGCGCTCGTCGCGGTAGTGGAACGGCTGCCCGAGCATCCGCTGCCCGCTCATGAGCGCGTAGTCGACGGCCCAGGAATCGACGCCGATGCTGGTGATGCCCGGTTCCTCACGGAACGCGGCGGCGAGGCCGGCGGTGGCGCTACGGTACAGCTCGAGGATGTTCCAGTGCAGCCCGTCGACGGTGCGCACCGGGGTGTTCGGAAACCGGGCGACGGCGCGGAGCGAGAGGGTGTTCGGCCCGACCGTGCCTATCATTACCCGTCCGCTCGACGCGCCGAGGTCGATCGCGGCGACGGTGCCCATGCCGGTGCCGGTGCCGGTGCCCGTCCCCGTGCCCGTCCCCGCCCCGCTCACCACGCGCCCACCCCGCCGAGATGGCCACTTCCGGTCGAGATGGACAGGCGCACCAGGCCATCTCGACCGGAAGTGTCCGTGTGGGCGAGACCGGGCGTGACGGACGGCACGCGCGGCGCGAAGTACGGCGCCGCAATGGACCGCGGCGCGACGGGCGCGAGGCGCGGCGCGTTCATCGCAGGAACGCGGCGGCCACGCCGGCGTCGACGGGGATGTGCAGGCCCGTGGTGTGGCTCAGGTCGTCGGTGCAGAGCGCGAACACCGCGTTCGCCACGTTCTCGGGCAGCACCTCGCGTTTCAGCAGGGTGCGCTGCGCGTAGTACGCGCCGAGCTCCTCCTCGGGCACGCCGTATACGGCCGCGCGCTTGGCGCCCCAGCCCCCGGCGAAGATGCCCGAACCCCGCACGACCCCGTCGGGGTTGATGCCGTTCACCTTCACGCCGTGCTCGCCGAGCTCGGCGGCCAGAAGCCGCACCTGGTGCGCCTGGTCGGCCTTCGTCGCCGAGTAGGCGATGTTGTTCGGGCCGGCGAACACCGAGTTCTTCGAGGAGATGTAGATGATGTCGCCGCCGAGCTTCTGCTCGATGAGCACTTTCGCGGCGGCGCGCGACACCAGGAACGACCCCTTCGCCATCACGTTGTGCTGCAGGTCCCAGTCGGCGACCGAGGTGTCGAGCAGCGACTTCGACAGCGACAGGCCGGCGTTGTTCACGACGAGGTCGAGTCCGCCGAACGCCAGCACGGCGGCGTCGACGGATGCCTGCACCTGCGTCTCATCGGTGACGTCCGCCTGCACGCCGATCGCGACATCCGTCGTGCCCAACTCGGCCGCGGCGGCCTGCGCCTTGGCGAGGTCGAGATCCGCGATGACGACGCAGGCGCCCTCGGCGGCCAGGCGGGTGGCGATGGCGTTTCCGATGCCGGAGGCGGCACCGGTGACGAGCGCGATGCGCGATGCGAGCGGCTTGGGTTTCGGCATCCGTTGCAGCTTGGCCTCTTCGAGGGCCCAGTACTCGATGCGGAACTTCTCGGCCTCGTCGATGGGCGCGTAGCTCGAGATGCCCTCCGCGCCGCGCATGACATTGATGGCGTTGAGGTAGAACTCGCCGGCGACTCGGGCGGTCTGGCTGTTGGCGCCGTAGCTGAACATGCCCACGCCCGGTACGAGCACGATCAGTGGGTCGGCGCCGCGGATGGCGGGGGAGTCGGCCATGGCGTGCCGGTCGTAATAGGCCTGGTAGTCGGCGCGGTACTGCGTGTGCAGCTCCTGCAGGCGGGCGATCGACTCGTCGACGGATGCCGTGGCCGGCAGGTCGAGCACCAGCGGCGTGACCTTGGTGCGCAGGAAGTGATCCGGGCAGCTGGTGCCGAGGGCGGCCAGGCGCGCCAGCTCGGCGCGGGAGAGGAAGTCGAGTACGGCGGCGTCGTCACTGAAGTGGCCGACCTGCACGCGGTCGGTGGAGACGAGGCCGCGGATGGTCGGGGCGAGGGCGACGGCCTTCGCGCGGCGCTCGTCCTCGGGAAGCGGTTCGAAGTCTGCCACGACGGGGCCGAACGGCTCCGGCTTGGAGTGCGTCGCGATGTAGTCCGCGGCGGTCTCGATGATCCACAGCGAGTTCGCCTCGGCCTCGGCGCTCGTGTCGCCCCACGCGGTGATGCCGTGCCCGCCGAGGATCGCGCCCACGGCATCCGGGTTCTGCACTTTGATGCGCGCGATGTCGAGCCCGAGCTGGAAGCCGGGCCGGCGCCACGGCACCCAGACGACCTTGTCGCCGAAGATCGTGGGCGTGAGTGCTTCGCCGTCGGCGGCGGTCGCGATGGCGATGCCCGAGTCGGGGTGCAGGTGGTCGACGTGCACGGCGTCGACGAGGCCGTGCATGGCGGTGTCGATCGAGGGCGCCGCCCCGCCCGTGCCGTGGAGCGTGTAGTCGAACGCGGCGACCATCTCGTCCTCGTGTTCCAGTCCGGGGTAGACGTTCGCGAGGGCGCGCAGCCGGTCGAGGCGCAGCACGGCGAGGCCCTGCTCGGTGAGGGTGCCGAGGTCGCCGCCGGAGCCCTTCACCCAGAGCAGTTCCACCGGCTCCCCGGTGACCGGGTCGGTGTCGGTGCCCTTGGCCGAGGTGTTGCCGCCGGCGTAGTTGGTGTTCTTCGGGTCGGCGCCGAGCCGGTTCGACCGGGCGATGAGTTCTGCGGCGGTGGGATTCGTCATGGGGAGCTTTCTGTCTGGCGGGAGGGGATGAGGTGCCCGGGGCAGAGCCAGGCGGCCATGCGCTCGATGCTCGTGGTGGCCGCGGGTTCGTTGGGTTGGTTGAGGTGGCCGTGCTTCGTGCCGGGCTCGCGTACCAGGAGGAGGTCGACGCCGGCCGCCGCGAGCTCACTCGCGTAGGCTTCTCCCGAGGAGCGCAGGCTGTCGCGGTCGGAGTTCAGGATGAACGTGGGCGGCAGCCCGGCCAGGTCGTGACCGCCGGGGAACGCGTACGGGTCGGCGAGTAAGGCCTCGTCGCGCACGTAGTTCAGGTTCATGGCGCGAACGGATGCCGGTGGGAACGCCGATCCCGCATCCAGGCGGGCGATCTTGGCGGCCAGCTCCGGCGTGGGTTCGGGCAGCGCGGCGTGCAGGGTCGGGTAGGCCAGCAGCACCGACGCGGGCAGTACGCCGCCGGCGTCGCGGAGGCGCAGCGAGGCGCCGGCGGCGAGGTTGCCGCCGGCACTGGCACCGCCGAGCGAGAGCCTGTCAGGGTCGATGCCGAGCTCGGCTGCGTGCGCGTGGACCCATTCGAACGCTGCGGCCACTTCCTCGGAGGCGACCGGGAAGTGCGCACCGGTGCCACGGCCGACGGCCGGGGAGCCGCGCAGCTCGAACTGCGGCGCCAGCTGGTAGCCCACCGACACCACCGTGATGCCGCGGGCGGCGAGCTGCTGCCCCACCCAGTGCGCCTCGGGCATGTCGAGGTCGCCGAACGCGAACCCGCCGCCGTGCAGCCAGACCAGCCCCGGGCCATCCGTTGCCTCGGAGTCGTACACGCGCAGCGCCAGCGGGCCGTGCGGCCCGGCGATCTGCCTGTCACCCATGGGAGTCCGTTTCGTGAAGGTGCGAGAAAGGGAGCGCTCAGGCGCCCCAGCCGGCCTGCGTGCCGCCGACGCGCTCGGCCGCGATCCGCTGCAGGTGACCGGATGCCGCGTAGGCGGCCATCGGGTCAGCCGGAAGGCCGCGGGACTCGCGCCACTCGGCCAGGCCCGGGCGCACATCCGTGTAGAAGGCGTCCATGAGGATGCCGTTGGCGCCGAGCACGTCGCCGGCGTCCTGGGCCGCCTTCAAGGCGACCGCGTCGACGAGCAGCGCGCGCGCCGTCATCTCCTGCACGTTCAGCACCGAGCGGATCTGGCCGGGGATCTTGTCCTCGACGTTGTGGCACTGGTCGAGCATGAAGGCGACCGGGCTGTCCGGCCCGTAGCCGCCGCCGCGGATGACCTCGTAGAGGATGCGGAACAGCTGGAACGGGTCGGCGGCGCCGACGATGAGGTCGTCGTCGGCGTAGAAGCGGGAGTTGAAGTCGAAGGAGCCGAGCTTTCCGAGGCGCAGCAGCTGGGCGACGATGAACTCGATATTGGTGCCGGGTGCGTGGTGCCCGGTGTCGAGGCAGACCATGGCCTTGTCGCCGAGCGCCGCCACCTGCGCGTAGGAGGTTCCCCAATCGGGAACGTCGGTGTGGTAGAACGCCGGCTCGAAGAACTTGTACTCGAGCACCAGGCGCTGGTCGTCGCCGAGGCGGGCGTAGATCTGCTGCAGCGAGTCGGCGAGGCGGTCCTGCCGGCCGCGGATGTCGCCCTGCCCGGGGTAGTTGGTGCCATCGGCGAGCCAGATCTTCAGGTCGCGGGAACCGGTCTGGTCCATGATGTCGATGCAGGCGAGGTGGTGGTCGATGGCCTTCCGGCGGATGCCGGCATCGGTGTGGGTGAGGCTGCCGAACTTGTAGTCGTTGTCCTGGAAGGTGTTCGAGTTGATGGTGCCGAGGCCGACGCCCAGGTCCTGGGCGAAGCGGCCGAGCGCCGCGTAGTCGTCGACGGTGTCCCACGGGATGTGCAGGGCCACGGTGGGAGCGAGCGCCGTGAATTCGTTGACGGTGGCCGCGTCGGCGATCTTCTCCTCGGGGGTGCGCGGTGTTCCCGGCGTCGCGAAGACCTTGAACCGGGTGCCCGAGTTGCCGAAGGCCCAGGAGGGCAGCTCGATGGTCTGCGTCTCCAGCTGGGAGAGGACGGCGGCGGGAAGCGTCATGACGAGGGTCCTTCATTCGTTGCCTCGAGCGAGGCGAGTTGGTCGTGGAGGTTGAAGATTTCGGGGAGCTGCAGGAACGACTGGTCGGGGCGGCCGTCGAGCGCGGCGAAGAACGGTGCCATGTCGGCCTCCCAGCGGGCGGCGGCGGGAGAGGCGGCGAGGTAGGCGTCGCTGGCCTCGAGCGAGTCGGTCTCGAAGTAGCCGATGAGCAGTCCGTCGTCGCGCAGGAACAGTGAGTAGTTGCGGCGACCGGATGCTTCGATCTCGCGCAGCATGTCCGGCCAGACGGTCTCGTGGCGCTCGCGGTATTCCTCGAGGCGGTCGGCGCGCACCTGGAGCTGAAAGCACACGCGGTGCGGGACTGCGCTGGTCACGGTGATGTCCTCCGCTGTCGTTCGTCGATGAATCGTTTCAAGGAATGCTAATGGGTTTTCCAATGGGCGGTCAAGCAGGCTCCGCTCCGGCGTGCCGTCGTCGGCGGCGCGCGGCCGGGAACGCCCGGGGCAAGATGGTGGGGTGTTTGCCGGAGCCGGCACCGCGTGGTTAGGATGAGCTCGGATAGCGCTTTCCCAACTCAGTACAACCGAGGTGGCGGAGGAGGTCTGCCGGCCTCGGCGGGCCCCAGGCGGCACCACTGTCAGCACGACAGACCACGCGCCCTCGGGCGCCGATACGCAATGGAGCGACCGATGACCAGGAACGTGCAGCACGGGCCGAGTGACGAGGTGCGCATCACGAACGACGAGCCCGGCCGGCTCTCCCTGGAGTGGGCGGGCGGCGTGCTCGCGGAGTATGTGTTCGAGCCACGCGACGTGCAGCTCGAGTCCCCCCGTCCCTACTTCAGTCCGATTCGCACCCTCCGCGGCGACCTCGTCTCGCTCTTCCGCCCGCACGACCACGTCTGGCACAAGGGCATCACCTGGTCGCTGCCCGTGGTCGACGACGAGAACTTCTGGGGTGGTCCCACCTTCGTGCGTGGCGAAGGCTACGTGCAGTTGTCGAACAACGGCACGCAACGCCATCGCTCATTCCCGGGTTCCGGCTCCGACACCCGGGTCGTAGAGGAGCTGGACTGGGTGACCGAGGCGCAGCTGACCCTGTTCGAGGAGGTCAGGACCATCGGTGCCACCATCCTCGACGAGTCAGCCTGGGTGCTCACGTTCGAGACGGCCCTTCACAACGTGACGGATGCCGCGATCTCGATCGGTTCCCCCACCACCCGGGGTCGCGACAACGCAGGCTATGGCGGCCTGTTCTGGCGTGGTCCCCGCTCGTTCACGGGTGGCGCCATCCTCGCCCCCGGGCGCAGTGGGGGCGACGAGCTGCGCGGCAGTCGGGAGCCGTGGATGGGGTTCACCGGGCAGCATGACGGCAGCGGCCGCTGGTCGACGCTCGTCATGGTCGACGACGAGCGCAACCCGGGACATCCGGTGGAGTGGTTCGCCCGCTCGGAGCAGTTCGCGTGCCTCTGCCCGGCGCCGTTCTTCAGCGAGGAAGTCGAGGTCGCGGCGGGGGAGACCCTGCGGCTGCGGTACGCCGTCGTCATCGCCGATGGTGCCGCCGACCCCGAGCGGGGCGCCCACCTCGCCGCCGCCGGCCAGCGGGTGCTCGACGCGGAGCTCGCGGCCGCCGCGGTGGCACCACGGTGAGCCGGATGCCCGCTTTCTCCGCGGCGGCAGCGTTCCCGGGCGGGACCTCGGTCACCGATCTCGAGGTGTACGGCGACGCCGCTCCCGACGGGCTGGCCGGCGGCGCCCCGCACATGCACCTGGTCTCCACGGAGGCCTACCTGGTCACGGCTGGCGCGGGCACGCTGCAGACCCTCGACGCGACGGGATTCCACGAGACGCCGCTGGTTCCCGGAAGCGTCGTCTGGTTCAGCCCCGGCGTCATCCACCGTGCGGTGAACAACGGCGGCCTGCGCGCAAAGGTCATCATGCAGAACGCCGGACTGCCCGAGCTCGGTGACGCGATCATGACCTTCCCCGACGACGTGCTGGCCGACGCCGAGCGTTACCGCGCGAGCGCAGCCCTGCCGCCGGCGGACCGGGCGCCGGAGGAACGGCGCGCCGCGGCATCCGCTCGTCGCGATCTCGCCGTCGACGGCTTCACGCGGCTGCGAGAGGCCATCGAATCCGGCGACACCGGGGCGCTCGACCGCTTCTATGCGCGCGCGGCCGCCCTGGTGCGGCCGCGCGTGGAGGACTGGCGGCAGCTCTGGACCGCGACGCTCGAGCCCGTCACCCGCGCCACCGCCGGTCAGCTCGCCGCCCTGGCCGCGGGCGCCGTGCCCCACCTCGCCGAGGGCCGCGTCTGGACCGCCGCAGTCACCCCCGCGCTCGGGATGTGCGGGATCCTGCAGCGCGCCGAGACCACCCACCACCTCGCTCCCCATGACTCCCGTGGAAAGGCACCCCATGACTGACCGAAACCTGCGCGCCGCCATCGTCGGCACCGGTGCGATCGCCGCCGCGCACGCCCAGGCGCTCACCGATTACCCGCACGCCGACATCGTCGCCGCCGTGGACGTCAGCGCAGAGCGGGCCGGCGAGTTCGCCTCGCGCTGGGGCATCCCTGCCAGCTATGCCTCGGCCGAGGAGTTGCTCGCGGCCGGTGAGGTCGACGTGGTGCACGTCTGCACGCCGCCCGGCGTGCACGCCGAGCAGACCATTGCGGCGCTGGACGCCGGCGCGCATGTTGTGGTCGAGAAGCCGCCGGCGCTGTCGCTCGACCAGCTCGATGCGATGACGGATGCCGCCACCCGCAACGACAGGGCCCTGGCCGTCGTGTTCCAGCAGCGCACCGGCACCGCCGCCGCGCACGTGCGTGGCCTGCTCGAGACCGGCGCGCTCGGCCGACCGCTCATCGCCACCTGCCAGACGCTCTGGTACCGCGACCCGGCCTACTTCGAGGTGCCGTGGCGCGGAAAGTGGGCGACCGAAGGCGGCGGCCCGACCCTCGGCCACGGCATCCACCAGATCGACCTGCTCGCGTGGCTCCTCGGCGACTGGGCGAGCGTGCAGGGCCAGCTGTGGCACCTGGCTCGCGAGGTGGAGACGGAGGACGCCTCGACCGCCGTGGTGACCTTCGCCAGCGGCGCCGTCGCATCCGTCATCACGAGCCTGCTCTCGCCGCGTGAGACGAGCTCGATCCGCATCGACACCGAGAAGGCCACGATCACGGTCGACCACCTCTACGGGCACGGCCATGACAACTGGCGCATCACGCCGGCGCCCGGCGTCGGCGACGACGAGGCCGCCTCCTGGGTGCTGCCCGCCGTCGAGGAACCGAGCGGGCACGGCCCGCTCCTGCGCGACATCTACGACGCGCTCCGGTCGGGCGGGCCGCTGCCGGCGACCGCCGCGGACCCGAGCCGGTCGTTCGAGATCGTCACCGCTGTGTACTCGTCGGCGGCCACCGGCCGCCCCGTGACGCCCGCGACGTTGCGCGACGACGCCGAGCGCCGGGTGAGCCTGAGGAGTCCTGTCACCGAGCAGCAGCCCGGGCATGCCTGACGGATTGCCGTTTCACGACCCGGTCTACGACGGCGCGACCGATCCCACCGTCATCCGTCATCGCGAGAGCGGCGAATGGTGGATGTTCTACACCCAGCGTCGCGCGTCGATCGAAGGCCCCGGCGTCGCCTGGGTGCACGGCAGCCGCATCGGCATCGCGCGGTCGCCCGACGCGCTGACCTGGACGTACGCCGGCACCCTGCCAGGACTCGACGCGCCGCCGACACCGGAGGGTCGCAACACGCACTGGGCGCCCGAAGTGATCTGGGATGGCACGCGGTACCGCATGTTCCTCACCGTGATCAGCGGGATCCCCGACCGGTGGGAGGGTCACGACCGGCACATCGTCGAGTACACGAGCGACGACCTGTTCAGCTGGAGCCGGGTGGGCGTCGTGCCGCTCGGCAGCGACCGCGTGATCGACGCGTGCGCGGCGCGGTGCCCGGACGGTCTGTGGCGGCTCTGGTTCAAGAACGAAGCGGATGCCTCGACCACCTGGTGCGCGTCCACGCCCGACTTCGAGACCTGGATGGTCGAGGGCCAGGTGATCGGCGGCCGGCCGCATGAGGGGCCGAACGTCTTCGCCCTCGGCGGCTGGTGGTGGCTGCTCGTGGACGAGTGGCGGGGGATGGGCGTGTACCGATCGGCGGATGCCCGCACGTGGGAGCGCCAAGGTGGGCCCGACGCCGTGATCCTCGCTGCGCCCGGTGCCGGCCCGGAAGACGCGACCATCGGGCGACACGGTGACGTTGTGGTGCACGGCGAGCGCGCCGTGCTCTACTACTTCACCCACCCGTGGTGGAATGGTTCCGAGCTCGGACAGGGGGAGGGCGCGCACGTGCGAATCAGTGCCATTCACGCGGCTGCTCTCACCGTCAGCGCTGGCGAGTTGCTGTGCGACCGCGATGGAGAGTGTCGTCACGGGGTATCGGCGGAGGCCGGGGTTCAGTCGTAGAGCGCCCTTCTGCAGTGGCAAACACTCCCTGAAGAAAAAGAATATGAAACGTTTTAGAAATTGAGTTGACCAAGCCGGAATCGTGGGTTAGCTTGTGGGAAGCGCTTTCCCAATTGCGCGCACCGTAAGACGACTGCAACACCTGACAACGACGTTCCGGGAGGACAACGATGTTCGATATTCGTAAGCGACGCTGGATCGCCGCCGCGGCGATCACGGCGGTAGGAGCTCTCGCGCTCAGCGGCTGCTCCGGGGGATCCGGTGCCGGTGCTGAGAAGACCTTCGACCCCAACGAGAAGATCACGCTGAACCTCACCTGGTGGGGCAACGACGACCGCGCGGCGAAGTACGGCGAGATGGTCGACGCGTTCGAGGACAAGTACCCGAACATCACTGTGGATACGTCGTTCATGGACTACCCGGCCTACTGGGAGAAGCGAAAGACGGAGGCCGCCGGCGGCGGGCTTCCCGATGTCATGCAGTTCGACTGGACGTACGTCTCCGAGTTCGGCCAGAACGGCCTGCTCGCACCGCTCGACGACTTCTACGGTGACGAGATCGACGTGTCGTCGATCGACGAGAATGTGCTGAGCGCCGGCGAGGTCGACGGCAAGCACGTCGCCATCCCTGTGGGCACCAACAGCTGGGCCCTGTTCCAGAACGACCGTCTGCTCGGCGAGCTCGGTGTCGATGCGTACCCCGGCGGTGGCACCTGGGACGACTACAACGCCTACCTCGCCGAGGTCAAGAAGGCCGGGGACGGCAAGGTCTGGGGCGGCACCGATTACACCGGCCGCATCCAGTTCTTCGAACTCTGGCTGCGCCAGCAGGGCAAGAGCCTGTTCGACGAAGACAACAAGCCGGCGTTCACCAAGGACGACCTCGCCGAGTTCCTCAACATGGGCGAAAAGATCCGCTCTGAGGGCCTCGTCGTTCCGCAGAAAAAGGTCGAGGAAGTCAAGCCCAAGTCGGGCTTCGGCTCCCTGCTGGCGACCAGCGAAGCCAGCTGGGACAACTTCGGCGCCGGCTACATGGCAGACTCGGGCGAGAAGTCGCTGAGCCTGGTCGCGCCCCCCGCGCTGCCCGGTGCCGAGAAGGACCTCTACCTGAAGCCAGCCATGCTGATCGCGATCGGCGCGAAGACCAAGCACCCCGAGGCCGCTGCCATGCTGACGGACTTCCTCACCACGACCGAGAAGAGCGGTGAAGTCTTCGGAGCCAGCCGCGGTATCCCGGTGACGAAGGCGGCCAGTGCAACGCTCCAGGGTGCTGACGCCGACGTCGTCAAGTACGAAGAATCCATCGCCGGCCGCATCGGCCCGGCACCGGTCCCGCCCGTGGGCTACGGCTCGCTGGAACAGAAGTTCCTCGATCTCGGGAACAGCATCGGTCTCGGTGCCATCTCTGTCGACGATTTTGTCGACCAGTTCTTCAACGAGATGGACGTGATCCTCAACTAGCGAGGACTCGAACAGGCACATCGGCACCAAACGATAGGGATTTCACCATGGTCATCGGCTCAATAACGTCACGTGACGTGGCGAAGTCCCCGGCCTCGGCCCCTCGCCCGGTGAGCGACGCTCGCCGGGCGGGGGAACCCGCCCCTGACCGCAACACGCAGAGAAAGCGGCTGAGCCGCCGTGAGGCGTTCGCCGGGTACGGCTTCCTCCTCCCCTGGATGCTCGGCTTCTTCGGTCTCACGGCCATCCCGATGGTCTACTCGCTCTACCTGGCGTTCACGGACTACAACCTGTTCACGGCGCCCGAGTGGATCGGCATTGACAACTTCACCCGGATGCTTCGCGATCAGACGCTGCACCAGTCGATCCAGATCACTCTCACCTACGTGCTGGTCGGAACGCCGATCAAGCTGGCCGCCGCGCTCGGTGTGGCGCTGCTTCTCAACTTCCGCGACAAGGGTTCAGGTTTCTTCCGCTCCGCGTTCTACGCTCCGAGCCTGATCGGCGCGAGTGTGGCGATCGCCATCGTCTGGCGGGCCCTCTTCCGCGAGAGCGGTGCCGTCGATGACGGCCTCAGCTTCCTCGGAATCCACCTGGGCAGCTGGATCGCCAACCCCAGCCTCGTTCTGCCCATGATGATCATCCTCGGCGTCTGGCAGTTCGGCGCCCCGATGGTCATCTTCCTGGCCGGCCTCAAGCAGGTTCCGACCGAACTCTACGAGGCGGCATCGATGGACGGAGCGGGCACCTGGCGCCGGTTCGTCAACGTGACGATCCCCATGCTCTCGCCGGTGATCTTCTTCAACCTGCTGCTCGAGATCGTGCACGCCTTCCAGATCTTCGGGTCGGCCTACATCATCTCGAACGGCACCGGCGGCCCCGCCGGAATGACCAATTTCTACACCGTGTACCTCTACAAGCGCGGCTTCTCCGATTTGCAGATGGGCTACGCTGCGGCGATGGCGTGGCTTCTCGTCGTGGTCGTCGGAGTGATCGCGTTCATCTTGTTCAAGTCCCAGAAGTCTTGGGTGCACTACGGAGGGGACAACCGATGACCACCACAACGACCGGCACCGGTATGGCCGTCCCGCCTCCGATGACGGGACCCGTCACGTCGCAGCGCAGGCACCCGGAAGGACGCCGTCGGGTCAAGCGCGGTACCGTCGTCACGGCGATCTGGTTCGTCGCCCTGACGGCTATGACCCTCCTCGTGCTGTACCCGCTCGTGTGGGTGCTGTTGGCCTCCTTCAAGCCGAGCTCCGAGTTCGGCCTGAGCTACGGGATGCTCGCCGAGAACCCCACGATCGACAACTATGTCAAGGTGCTTGAGGGCATCGGGGGCGTGCCGCTGTGGCGGTTCCTGGTGAACTCCTTGTTCGTGGCCGTCATGTCGGTGATCGGCATCACCCTCTCCTCCTCAATGGCCGCCTACGCCTTCGCGCGGATCAAGTTCAAGGCGAGCGGGTTGTTCTTCTCGCTCATGATCGGCACGCTGCTGCTGCCGGTGCACGTGGTGCTCATTCCGCAGTACATCATCTACAACAAGCTCGGGCTGATCGACACCTACGTTCCGCTGCTCCTCGGCAAGTTCCTCGCTGCGGAAGCGTTCTTCGTGTTCCTGATGGTGCAGTTCATCAAGGGACTGCCACGTGACATGGATGAGGCGGCGAAGATCGACGGTGCCGGGCATCCGCGGGTGTTCTTCTCGATCACCCTGCCGCTGATCAAGCCGGCGCTTGTGACCTCGTCGATCTTCGCGTTCATCTGGAGCTGGAACGACTTCCTGGCCCCGCTGCTGTACCTGAGCTCGCCGACGAACTACACGCTGCCCATGGCGCTTCGTCTCTACAACGACCAGAGCTCCGTGTCAGACTACGGGGCGACTGTGGCGGTCTCGATGGTCGCGCTGCTTCCCGTGCTGATCTTCTTCCTCATCTTCCAGCGCTTCCTGATCCAGGGTGTCGCCACGCAGGGGTTGAAGGGCTGAGCATGGCATTGAGGCGCGGGCGGGGGCCCCGGGAGGCCGCGGAGCTGCTCACCGACGAGCCGGCACCGCGCTGGCCCGGTGCCCGGCGGCCCTTCGCGCTCTTCGGCGAGGTGTTGCTCGTCGGGATCCTGGTCACCGTGCTGGCATTGCCGTTGGTGACGCTTCCGGTGGCGCTCGCCGCGGGCATCCGTCATCTGGCCCGTTTCATCGCCGGCGATGCCTCGCCGATGGCGGCGTTCTGGGCGGATGTCAGGAGCGGCATCGTCGGAAGCCTGGGCGTGGGAATCGGCTTCTGGCTGCTCGTGGGCATGCTCGCGGTCGACGGTGTGCTCGCCCAATCCGGTCTGCTGCCGGGGGGCTCCGTGGTCGGTGTCATCGTGATCGTGCTGCTTGTCGTGTTGCCCGTCATCCTCACTCGTGCCGCGGCGGAGTGGGAACCCGGCTCCGGCTGGGCTCTGGCTCTCCGTGCCGGTCTGCGTGCGGCGACGGATGATCTCCGCGGCACGCTGTACCTCGTGGCCGCTGTCGGCTTGCTGGTTGTCCTCACCTGGCAGCTCATTCCGCTGGTCATCCCCGGCTTCGGCTGCCTCGTCTTCGCCGCCACCGCTGTGCGCCTGCGCCGTCTCGCACAGCTTGAGGCCTGACCGCTTTTCGCGAGGCCCTTCTCGTTCAGCGCGTCTCACGCGAAACCTCTCGCGCCCCTGCCCGAAACCTCTCGCGCCCCTGCCCGAAACCTCTCGCGCCCTTGCCTCCGCGCCCCCGGGCCTCCGCCCCGCGCCTCCGCGCCTTGCTCCAGCCTTCTCGCACTGGTGAAGCCGCTGTTTACGCGGTTTGTTCTCCGGCCCGGCGACCACCGGACAGTGTGATGGGGTTGCCGGGCTTCAGGGTGGTGTTGCTTTTCATGCGGATGGGTGTCTGTTGCGGGTCGATCGCTTTGGGGGGGATGAGCCAGTACTGGTTGTTGCCTCTCCGTTCGATGCGCCAGCCCTGGTTGTGGAGTCGGAGGTGGTCGCGTTTGCAGAGGAGGATGCCGTCTTTGATGTCGGTGCGTCCGCCGTG
>NZ_RDSR01000020.1 GCF_003716325.1 Cryobacterium tepidiphilum
ACCGGCCAAACCACGCACGAGGTTTTTGGCATTTGACATTGTGCACGCTGTTGAGTTCTCAAGGATCGGACGCACCCGACTTCAAGCCATTCAGGCTGTCGCTCCGGGGCAACTTCTCTACCTTACCTGTCCGGGCTGACCGTGTCAATTCGAGTTCTTCGCATGCCGGCCGGCCCGAAGGCATGCTGACAGCAACTCGAACCAGTGACCAGTCCGGAAGTTCAGGGTTCATCCTAAGCAATAGAAGCGCCTGCTGCAACAGCAGCAAGGGCATCATTACCGGGGATTCAGTCCCACTTGAGGCCGGGAAGCTCATCGGCTTTCCCGCACCGTTTGGGGTACGTGTGAATACATTACGGGCCGTTCCCGACCTCGTCAAAACGCCCCCGCAGCCCGGGCGTGTCGGCGCCTCCCGCCCCTCGCCCTCCCCCGCGAAACCGGAGTTGTGGCCGCTAAAAGCACGCGCAAAACGGCCACGACCCACGACTCGCGGAGGGCGCACGCGCACCGGCCCGGGTTCGAGAAGCGGGCGGGTGCAGGAACACGTGCCGGCTTCCCGAAACCGGGCCGGAAGGGGCGGGAGAGGTCAGTAGCGGTAGTGGTCGACCTTGTAGGGGCCGGCGGCGGGCACGCCGATGTAGGCGGACTGCTCCGGCGTGAGGGTCGTGAGCTCGACCCCGAGCGCGGCGAGGTGCAGGCGGGCGACCTTCTCGTCGAGGTGCTTCGGCAGCACGTACACGCCCACCGGGTATCGCTCCGGATGGCAGTACAGCTCCATCTGCGCGAGCACCTGGTTGGTGAACGAGTTGCTCATGACGAACGACGGATGCCCGGTGGCGTTGCCGAGGTTCATCAGCCGGCCTTCGGAGAGGACCAGGATGCTCCGCCCCGTCGGGAGGCGCCACTCGTGCACCTGCGGCTTGATCTGCACCTTGACCGCGCCGTCCATCGACTCGAGGCCCGCGATATCGATCTCGTTGTCGAAGTGCCCCACGTTCGCGACGATCGCGAGGTGCTTCATCCGCTGCATGTGGTCGGTGGTGATGACGTTGAGGTTGCCGGTGCCCGTGATGAAGATGTCCACCTGGTCGACGACCGACTCGATGCGCGCGACCTGGAAGCCGTCCATCGCGGCCTGCAGCGCGTTGATGGGGTCCACCTCGCTCACGATGACGCGGGCACCCTGGCCGCGGAGCGCTTCCGCCGCCCCCTTGCCGACGTCGCCGTACCCGGCGACGAAGACGACCTTGCCGCCGATCAAGACGTCGGTGGCGCGGTTGAGCCCGTCGGGGAGCGAGTGGCGGATGCCGTACTTGTTGTCGAACTTCGACTTCGTGACGGAGTCGTTGACGTTGATCGCCGGGAACAGCAGCGCGCCGGCGGAGGCGAGCTCGTACAGGCGGTGCACACCGGTCGTGGTCTCCTCGGTGACGCCCTGGATCTCCGCGGCGATCCGCGTCCACCGGTCGGTGGAGAGGTCGAGGGAGCGACGGAGCGTCTCGAGCACCACCTGGTACTCCTGGCTGTCGGTCTCCGCCGCGGCCGGAACCTGCCCGGCCTGCTCGAACTCCTGCCCCTTGTGCACGAGCATGGTGGCGTCACCGCCGTCGTCGAGGATCATGTTGGGTCCGGCCCAGGTCTCCCCTGCCGCAGCCGCCTCCTCGCTCCAGTCGAAGATCTGCTCGGTGCACCACCAGTACTCGGCGAGCGTCTCCCCCTTCCACGCGAACACGGGAGCGCCGGCGGGCTGTTCCGGTGTCCCGTCAGGACCGACGACGATGGCCGCGGCCGCCTCGTCCTGGGTGGAGAAGATGTTGCAGCTGGCCCAGCGCACCTGCGCGCCGAGGGCGATGAGCGTCTCGATGAGCACGGCCGTCTGCACGGTCATGTGCAGCGAACCAGCGACGCGGGCGCCCGCGAGCGGCTTCGACTCGCCGAACTCGGCGCGGAGCGCCATGAGGCCGGGCATCTCGTTCTCGGCCAGCCGCAGCTGGTGCCGGCCCGATTCTGCCAGGGAAAGATCGGCGACCCGGAACGAGGTCACGGTGGGGGAAGGTGAAACAGACGTCATGCCCCCATCATCGCACTGCCGGTCATCGCACTGCCGGTCATCGCACTGTGCCGGCCATCGCGTGCCGGGCGACGGCATCCGTTGGCGGCGACGCACCCGGCGATCAGCTCGCGCCATCAGTGGGGCGACGGATGCCGCCTGGGCAGGTCGCCGTCGCCGAAGGCGTTGCCCATCACCTTGTGCCGGAACACGTGCCAGCCCTGGGGCGCCGAGGTGCGTTCGGCGTGCCGGGCGCAGAGGTCATACGCGTGCGGCTCCTGCGTGAGCGACAGCGGACCGAGGACGGCCATGGAATCCGCGTACACGTACGTGAGCGTCGCCACGGCTTCCTCCGGGCACGCGGTTCGGGAACACGGCCTGATTGACATCGACCTCAGAGTACCCGCAGTCGCGCCGGAAGTAGGATGAGACATGCCCAAGTCCCGCCGCTACGACGTGCCGCCGCCGGTGCAGCGCGGGCGCGGGCGCGACCGGCACGGCCGCGGCATCCGCAGTTCGGCCACCGGCCCCTATCTGCCGCCGCTGCGCACCCGGATCGATTTCTTCGACATGACCATCTCGACGACGGTCGAATACCTGCGGGGGCTGTGGCCCGACGAGCTGGGCAGCGTGAGCTTCGAGGTGGCGGCGGCACCGAGCGGAGCCGGCCCGGCCGTGCAGCGCTGGTGGGTCAGCGTTCCCGAGCAGCGCGTGGTGTTCTTCCGCGTGCCGATCCAGCGGCTCAGCCGGCTGCACCGCAACGACGAGTTCCACCGGCGGATGATGATCGAGAGCTGCGTGTTCCGGGCCGTGGCAGAGCTGCTCGGCAAGGACCCGTGGGACATCGCCCCGGAGGGCTTCCACCACTTCTAGCCGGCTCGGACCGCTCGGAACCTCGATGCGGCTAGTGCGTGTAGACGGTGATGGGCGCGGCCAGGGCTCCGGGCGGGGTGACCGCGAAGGCCGAGAGCAGCCCGTCGCCGGAGTAGCTGACGGAACCGACGAGGCCGGCCCCGTCGGTGACGCTCACGAGCGAGCCCGGCGCTACCGGGACAACGGCGGCCTGCCCGGCCGGCACGGTGAGCGGCGCAGAGGCAGCGCCGTCCTGCGTGACGACCGGTTTCGCATCCGCTGTGCCGGGATTGAACAGGTGCAGCGTGGGGTCGACTCCGTCGGCGACGGCCACCAGGAAGTCGCCCTTCTGCGGGGCGGATGCCGTGAACCAGGCGAAATCGTCGGTCGTCGTGGTGCGCGCCGCGGCGACGATCGGCTGGTCGGCCGTGAGGCGCATCGTGTACCGCCCGGGGGCGAGCCCGTCGAGCGGCACCTTGGTCGCCAGGCCCGGCTGAAGCTGGATCTGCAGCGAGGTGCCGGTGGAGGCGCCGTCCTCACTGATGAGGCCGACCTGCACCGTCGCCGGCTCGTCGCCGAGGGTGAGCACCCGTGCGCTCGGCGCTGCCACCTCCGCAGGCGGGGCGTCGCCCTCGCCACTGGTGGCGCCGGGCCGGGGCACGACGATGCCGGGGATGATCTGTTCGGCCGCCGGTGCGTTCGTCGCTCCGACCAGTTCCACGCCGGCGGTCTCAATGCCCTGCACCACGCTCTCCTCGAGCGACGCGGCGACCTGTCCCCCGCGTGACTGCACGCGCACGACGGGCGAATTGACGTTGGGGGCGAGGCCGGCGAGGGAGACAATACGCTGCGAGCCGGGCTGCACGAGGATGCCGGTGGACCCGGGTGCGTCGACTTGCCCGGTCTCGCCGTAGACGGTCAGGTTCACGGTCGCGGCGACGGTGCTCGGGTTGCTGAGGAGCACGAGGCTTGTGTGGCCGAGGTCGGTGGAGCCGCCGACCAGCCAGGCGTCGCCCACCGCTTCGGTGCAGGCGGCCACGGCCAGGCCACCGATCGTCTCGGCCGAGGCGGTCTGGGACTGGCTGCCCGCGAGCTGCGGCAGGGTGCTGCCTGCGGGGTCGGCCTGCAGCAGCACGGGGCTTCCGTCGGCGTCGGCGTCGGCGTTATCGGCTGCCATGAGCGGCGTGGCTTGCACCGGCACGGGCGTCGACTGGGCGTCGATCGCGCCGTACTCGTTCTGGGCGCCACCGACGGAGGTCGCGGCCGATGCCTGGCTCGAGTCCTCGGCCAGGGTGAGCAGCGGACCGGGACAGACGCGCGACTGCTGATCGGGCTCGGGCGTGATCACCGCGGACGGCACCGGCGCCGCGAGGCTCGGCCAGTCGACGAGCGCCGCGCCGGCGACGGTCGCGGCGGCCACGGCGATGCCGGCAACGCCGACGCCCACGCGCGCCCCGGCGAGGGCCATTCTGCGCTTAGTCGGCATCATCGTGGTCCTTCACGTCGGAGCGGACGGCAGGCGCGGACGCGAGTGCGGCCCGGCGGGCCCGGCGCGAGGCGAACTGCGGCTCGGCGGCCTGACCCGGGTGCTGCTCCGCGGCCGCGCTGTCGGCGGCGCCTGGGGTGGGAGTCGGCGTCGGGTCGGCGGTGGTCGGGTCGGCGGTGGTCGGGTCGGGCGCGCTGCCGCCCACGGTTGTCGGCCGCGCGGCCGGGGCCGGGACTGCGGCATGCTCGCGCTCCACCACGGGCTCAGCGGGGGCGACCTCCACTGCCGTCGAGCCGGCCGCTGCCGGCAGTGCGTCCTTCGCTGCTCGCTTCTTCTCCTTGGCCGCACGCCGGATCGCCTCGCGGTTGGCCTGGCGGATGGCCTCCTGGTTGGCACCGGTCGGGATGGACAGCAGCAGGGTCGCGCCGAACACGACGATGAGGGCGATCAGGGAAAGCAGGCCCTCTGGCCCGACCGGGTTGACCGGTGTCGTCGGCCCGCCCGGGCCATCCGTTGCCTGCCCGTGGCGCCACAACCGGCCGAACGCGGTGTCGCCGACCGGCGCGACGGCGGCGTTGCCGTCGAGGGCTGTCGTGGCCCGCACTGCCGTCGCGGCGGCGGCCATGGTCGGCGCCGGCGTCACGCCGGGCTCGGCGGCTTCGACCGCCGCGGGGCGGAGCAGGACGAAGCGGATGCCCAGGTCGGTGAGCTGCTGTGACGCGTCGAGGCCGCTGCGGGAGACGAGGTTGCCGGCAAGGGTCGCGAGCTCGGCGTCGCGGCCGGAGATGGTGCGCTTGGTCGTTGCGAGCGTGGACTCGTCGTTCAGTGTGGGCCCGGAGCCCCGCATGACGGTGGCCAGCACCCCGCCGTCGGGCTGCGGCACGAGCTCGAGGGTGCCGACCTGCGGCGAGGTGCGCGCTTCGGCGCTCACGAACGCCGGCACCGTGCGGTCCCCACCCCGGGCGACGGCGGATGTGCCGAGCGGCACAGCCGCGGCAAGCGGCGCCACCGCCAGGACGAGCGCGACGCAGGCGCAGGCCGCGGGCAGCATGACGAGGCCGCGCTCCGAGCGGAACGCGATGAGAACCGCCCCGACGATGCCCATCCAATACAGGCTGAGTCCCGAGCCCGGCCAGACGCTCACCAGCTGCCCACCCACGGAGGTGAGGAAGAGGTGCGTGGACACGATGGCGGTGATGAACCCGATGAGCGCCGTACCAAGGGCGATCGCCGCGGCGTGGAAGCCGGGAAGGAACAGCGCCAGCAGCGCCGGGATCGCCAGGAACGCGAGCAGCACGGGGATGGCGATGTACAGCACGACGCCCGGGATGCCGGCGTCGCCTGCGAGCGGCGCCCATCCGCCGAACTCGCCGCGGGGGAATCCGAGCAGCAGCTGCCACACCGAGGCGGTCGTGCCGGGGACGGGGGCGCCCGGGTCAGCGAGGAGGGCGAGCCAGGTGCCGCGCATGCCCTGGCTCCAGATCAGCGGGGCCGCGAGCGTGAGCGCGGGCAGCGGGATGCCGATGAAGCGCATGATGCTCCGGCCGCTGGCGATCACGCACACGAGCCAGATGAGGAGCAGGGCGGGGGCCAGCGAGGGCGCACAGGCGACGATGGCGGCGAAGAGCAGGGCAGCGGATGCCGACGCCGACCAGGACCGTGCCGCCGAGAAGCCGGCGAAGAACAGCCACGGCAGCAGCAGGTGCACGAGGATTCCGGCCGGGCGACCGTCGGCCAGCGCCGTGAGGAAGGGGGGTGAGAACACCCAGAGCGCTGCGGCCGCCGCGCGGAGGCCGGGGCGGGCGGTGAGCCGGGTGGCAGCCATCCACGCGGCGACGGCGGCCAGCGGCATGGCGAGGAAATACAGGGCGACAAGGGCGAACGACGGCGCCCAGAAGGTCAGCGTCCCAAGCACGGCCAGCACCGCCGCGAACGGGTCGGCGGCACCGATGAAGCCCAGCCCGGTGTCCCGCCATCCGTACAGCACCGACTGCCAGAGCTGGCCGAGCGAGTCGTCGAGCGGAAGGAAGCCGCCGCCGGTGAGGGTCTGGGCGCCGAGGAGCGGCCCGAGGAGCACGACGCTCGCCACGGCCGCCGCCAGGAACGTCCAGGCCCCGCCCGTTGAAAAGAAGTGGATCTCGGGACGGCTGCCCCGGATGCCGGCCAGGTTGGCCTCGCGCCGCAGTGCGTGACGTCGACGCACCTCGGCGGCCGTGACGCGCAGCCCGGAGACGGCGCCCCAGCCGAGCTTCTTCGTGCGGCCGAACCGGCGGCGCGCCTGCGCCACCCGTCGGGCGCTGAACGCGGTGCGGAACGCCGCGGCGAACTCGCCGGGGATGGCGGCCGGCTCCTTGCGGAGAAGCTGCCAGATGGAGCGCACGAGCGCGAGGGGCACGAGCGAGAACCAGTGGAACGGAACGGCCGCCGCGGGGGCGTACACCAGCCGGCGGTGCAGCTGGGCCGCACGGATGCTGCGGAGCCGTTTGCGACGCCAGCGGCCGCGGGACGACCCGTTGAGCCCGGCCACTCCGTCGCCGGCGGAGGTCACCTGCGCGTTGGGGGCCAGCGACACCCGGTAACCGGCCAGGCGCACCCGCACGCAGAAGTCGAGGGCGTCGTCGACCGTCGCGAGGGCCGGGTCGAAGCCGCCGAGCTGATTCCAGACGCTCTGCCGCACGAGCATGCCGACGGCGCTGACGGCGAGCACGTCGCTCACGCCGTCGTGCTGGCCCTGGTCGAGTTCGCTCTCCACGAGCGAGACGGTGGCGCCGTACGGGGTGATCGACTGGCCGAACTCGTGGATGTAGTCGCCCGCCTGCCACTCCATGACCTTCGGGCCGGCCACGGCCACCGACGGGGCGATCTCCAGTTCACCGAGAAGCGATGCCAGGGCGGTCGGCTCCGGGGCGCTGTCCTGGGCGAGCAGCCAGAGCATGTCGTTGTCGTCGTCGGGAGCGGGAAGCACGTTGACAGCCAGCGCGACCGCCTGGCCGAACGAGAGGCCGGCATCCGTCGCCAGAAACTGCGTGGGACCGAAGGCGGCCAGCAGACTGCTCGTGGCATCCGTCGACCCGCAGTCGACTGCGATCACGACATCCGGCTGTCGCGTCTGCGCTTTGAGCGCCTCCAGCGTGCGCTCAAGGTGCTTCGCGCCGTTGCGCGCGACAAGGATGGCGGTGACTCGGGGTTGCATATCGGACACAGCCTAGGCGGCGTCGCGCCCGCCGCTCCTCAATGAAGGCGGGCGTGCCTCAAATCCGCCGTGCCGAAACCCCGGGCTCGCCTCGAGCTAGACCGCGCGCTTGCGGAGCTTGCGGCGTTCGCGCTCCGAGAGCCCGCCCCAGATGCCGAACCGCTCGTCATTGGCGAGCGCGTACTCCAGGCACTGCGTGCGCACCTCGCATGATGAGCAGATCTTCTTCGCGTCGCGGGTGGAGCCGCCCTTCTCAGGGAAGAACGCCTCCGGGTCGGTCTGTGCGCACAATGAATCTGTCTGCCAAGCGAGCGAATTGTCGTCGTTCGCCTCGCTGCGAACTCCCGGCACTCCCAAACGAACAGGATCGATGAACCAATCGTCAGGAACCCCGGAACGATACTCAGATACAGCCATATCGTCTCCTGCCCTCGTGCCAACGCCCACCGTTTGTGGCCTTGACTAATTACACCGGTGTAGTTCCCATTCGTCAAGTCGCAGATAGTAAACCCTCAAGAATCCGTGGAGACTTGTACGCGCCGGGCGTGTCGCTTTTGACCCCCACGCTTTGGGCGAACGCACAGCAACGTTGCCGGTCGCGTCGGCGTGTCGCTACCGCGAATCAGGCGGATGCTGCCTGCCGCGACTCCCAGGCGCTCTGCACCATGTCGTCGAGGCTGTGCCGCATCTTCCATTCCAGGTCGCGGCCGGCCAGTTCGCCGGAGGCCACGATGCGCGCCGGGTCGCCGGGCCGGCGCGGTGCGATCTCCGGGTCGAAGTCGATGCCGGTCACGCGTGCGACCGTATCCATGATCTGCCGCACCGAGACGCCGTCGCCCGAACCGAGGTTGTAGACGGGTTCGATGGGCTCCCCAGCCTCAAGCCGGCGAGCCGCGGCCACGTGGGAGAGGGCGAGGTCGGCGACATGGATGTAGTCGCGCACGCACGTGCCGTCGGGGGTGTCGTAGTCATCGCCATAGATGCGCGGTGTCTTGCCGGCGATGAGGGCGTCGAACACGAGCGGGAAGAGGTTGTGCGGGCTGGTGTCGCGGAGGTCTCTGGAGCCGGAGCCGACGACGTTGAAGTAGCGGAGGCTCGTGTGGTGGAGGCCGGCGGCGACCTCCTGGTCCCGCAACAGCCACTCCCCGATGAGCTTGGACTCGCCATAGGGCGACTGGGGATTCTTCGGTGTGGCCTCGGTGACCAGGTCGGTGTCCGGGGTGCCGTACACGGCCGCGCTCGAGGAGAAGACGATGTTCTCGACGCCGGATTCCTGCATCGCCTCCAGCAGCAGCACCATTCCCGTGACGTTCTGCTCATAGGTGTGCAGCGGGCGCTGCACCGAGACACCGGCGTACTTGAACCCCGCAACATGCACGACGCCCGTGATCGGGTGCTCCGCGAAGGTGCGAACGAGCAGGTCCTTGTCGAGGATGCTCCCCTGCACGAACGGCACGCCGTCGGGCACGAAGCCGGTGTGGCCGCTGGAGAGGTCGTCGATGACGACGACGTCGATCCCCTCGGCCTGGAAGGCACGCACCACGTGCGCGCCGATGTATCCCGCTCCCCCGGTGACCAGCCAAGCCATGTGACATCCTCGCCCTCGCGGCAGCCCGGCGCTGCCGACGTCCCCACCCTACTGGCCCCGCCGCCGTCGCTAACTCCGGAAAATTTCCCCGTGCCGCTCGGAGAGCAGCGAGATCACAAGGGCGCCGGGCCGGGCGGCAGGGAATTACCGGAGTTGGCGACGGGAGGGTCAGGCGGGGGTGGTGGCGAGAAAGACCTCGCCGGCACCGGCGAAGGTCACGGTGCCCTCGTCGGGCGTGATGTACACCGCGCCGCCGCGCTTCAGGGCAACGGATGACGTCGCGCCGGCCACGAGGAACCCGCCGGCCGTGCAGATGGCGATCGCCGGCCCCGCGAGCGCGACCTGGCGCATGGGCACGCCGGAGCCGGCCGACCCGTCGGCGGCGGCATCCGCCTCGATGTGCACCAGCCGGAAGTCGGGCACGTCGGGCTGGTAGACGGTGACGCCCGGGGTGGAGGAGCTGGCCGGTGAGAGGTACGGCACCGGGGTCGGCGTGAAGTCGAGCACCTCCAGCAGCTCGTCCACGTCGATGTGCTTGGGCGTGAGCCCGCCGCGCAGCACGTTGTCGGAGGCGGCCATCAGCTCGACGCCGAGGCCGGAGAGGTAGGCGTGGATGTTGCCGGCGGGCAGGTAGAGCACCTCGCCGCGCCGCAGCGACACCCGGTTGAGCAGCAGCGAGATCACGATGCCCGGGTCGCCGGGGTACGCAGCGGCGAGCGACTCCACGGTCGCCAATTCGGCGGGGAACTCGATCTCGGCGCTTCCCCCGGCCAGGAACGCCGCCTGCCCCGCGAGCGCCACGACGCGCTCGACGAGCCACGCCACCTCCCCCGTGTCCTCGCCGCGGCCGTCGCGCAGCAGCCAGTCGACGGTGTCGCGCAGTCCGTCCGTCCCGGCGAGGTGACGCTCCAGGTCGTCGAGCGGCTCCGGCTCCGGTTCGTCCATCGTGGCGTCGAGCGCGCGCAGCTCGTCGACGATCCGCTGCACGGAGTCCGCCGGCCGAAAACCGCAGAGCGCCTCGAAGCGGTCGCTGAGCGCCAGGATCAGCTCGGGCTTGTGGAACGGGTCCTTGTAGTTGCGATCCGGCGCGTCCAACGCCAGGCCGGCCTCGTTCTCCAGGTCGAACCCGGCACGAGCGCGGTCCGTCGACGGATGCGCCTGCAACGACAGCGGGCCGGCCGCCGCCAGGAGCTTCAGCAGGAACGGCAGCCGCCCCTCGGCCGCACGCGCCTCCCCCAGCGCGCGCTCCGGCTCCGCGGCGATCCACTCGGCCAGGTGCCGGGCACCGCCCACCGCCGACGGGTCCGTGATCACGGCCGGGGACCCCGGGTGGGCGCCGAGCCAGAGTTCAGCCTCGGGCTTGCCCGAGGGAGGGGTGCCGAGGAGGGAGGCGATCGCGAGGTGAGACCCCCATGCGTAATCGCGTGGGGTATTGGTGATGCCCACAAACATGCCGCTCTCCTCGTCCCGTGGTTTAGTCCAAACTACCAATCGCTTTCAGCCGGTCCCCGCCGCCCCCTAGGCTTGCGGGGAATTCGAGACGGCTGCCAAGGACGGCGGCCCTGCCCCGGGGGAGCGACCCATGACCTTTGAACTGCTGGCCAGCGACTTCTACCAGTACGAGAGCGAGCTGACCCAGCGGGAGAAGTCCGCGCTCACCGACATCCGCGCCTACCTCGATTCCGACGTTCGCCCGATTGTCAACGGATGCTGGGAGCGCGCCGAGTTCCCGTTCGAGATCGTGAAGCCGCTGGCCAACCTCGGCGTCTATTCGTTCGCGTGGCCGGAGACGGCCCCGTTCGAGAACTCCGCCGTCTTCCGCGGCTTCGTCGCCATGGAACTGGCGCGCGTCGACCCGTCGGTGGCCACCTTCGTTGGGGTGCAGAACGGGCTGGCCATGGGTGCCATCTCCGCCACCGGCTCGAAGGAGCAGCGCGAGGAGTGGCTGCCCCGGCTGGCCAGCGGCGAACTGATCGGCGCCTTCGCCCTCACCGAGCCCCTCTCCGGCTCCGACTCGGCGCGGGGCCTGCGAACGATCGCCACCCGGGACGGCGACTCCTGGGTGCTCAACGGCTCCAAGCGCTGGATCGGCAACGCCACATTCTCCGACATCACCGTGGTGTGGGCGAAGGACGCCGCCGACGGGCGGGTACTGGGATTCATTGTTCCCACCGACACCCCCGGCTACACGGCCACGAAGATCGAGGGAAAGATCAGCCTGCGCTCCGTGCAGAACGCCGACATCACCCTCGAGAACGTGGTCGTCCCCGAGAGCCTCCGCCTGCAGGAAGCGAACTCGTTCCGCGACACCGCGAAGGTGCTGAAGCACACGCGCGCCGAGGTGTCCTGGGCCGCGGTGGGCACGGCAGTGGGCGCCTACGAGGCGGCGGTCGCCTACGCGAAGGAGCGGGTGCAGTTCGGCAAGGAGATCGGTGGCCACCAGCTCGTGCAGGACCTCCTGGTCAAGAGCCTCGGCAACATCACCGCCTCGATCGGCATGGTGGTGCGGGTGTCGCAGATGCTCGACGAGGGCACCCAGCTCGACGAGCACTCGGCACTCGCCAAGGCCTACACGACCGCCCGCATGCGGGAGACCGTGGCCTGGTGCCGTGAGCTCTTCGGCGGCAACGGGATCAGCCTCGACTACGACGTGGCCCGGTTCTTCGCCGACGCCGAGGCGGTGTACTCCTATGAGGGCACGCGGGAGATGAACACCCTCATCGTGGGCCGCGCGATCACCGGGCAGGCCGCCTTCGTCTGACCCGCCTGCCGCCGGGCGCCTTGCCGCCTCCATGCCCCGGCGCTAGCGTCAGGAACATGCGGAGACGAAAAAGAACAGCGGCAGCGGGCCTCGCCGGCCTCCTTCTGGTCGGAGCCCTCACCGGTTGTTCGTCGCTCGGCAGCCAGCTGCAGTCCTCGCTCACCGAGACCACGTCGGCCGTGCGCACCGCCGAGCTCGGCCTCTCGCTCCGCGCCGATGACCGGGCGACCACGGCCGTCACGAGCACGGCGCTCACCGACGCGCTCGACGAACTCACCAGCGCCGCCAACTCCGTCACCGAGATCGAGACCTCGGGCAGCGCCGAATCCGACAAGCGCGAGCAGGTCCTCGACCTGATCCGGCGGTCGACGGATGCCGTGAACCGGGCGCGCACGGCCCTCACGGCCGGGGGGTCGCTGGCGTCGGTCACGTCCGACCTGGCCGACCTGGGCGACGAGGCAGACAGCCGGTTGACGCAGTACCAGCGGAAGCAGGCCCAGTGAAGAAGCTGCTCGGCATCGCACTCGGCATCCTCACCGCCATCGGCGGGTTCGTCGACATCGGCGACCTCGTCACGAACGCCGTCGTGGGCTCCCGATTCGGAATGGGACTGACCTGGGTCGTGCTGGTCGGCGTCGTCGGCATCTGCCTGTTCGCGCAGATGTCAGGGCGCGTGGCGGCGGTCAGCGGCCGCGCCACGTTCGAGATCATCCGCGAGCGGCTCGGGCCCCGTGCCGGGCTGGCGAACCTCGCGGCGTCGTTCCTCATCAACCTGATGACCCTCACCGCCGAGATCGGCGGCGTCGCCCTGGCGCTGCAGCTCGCCACGAGCGTGGAGCCGATGCTGTGGATGCCCGTGGCCGCGTTCGGCGTCTGGATCGTCATCTGGCGCGCGAAGTTCTCGCTGCTCGAGAACGTCACCGGCCTGTTGGGGCTCACCCTCATCGTCTTCGCCGTGGCCGTCTTCCTCCTCGGTCCCGACTGGAGCCAGCTAATCGGCCAGGCCTTGCACCCCACGGTGTCACAGGGCGAGCACACGGTCACCTACTGGTATTACGCGGTCGCCCTCTTCGGCGCGGCCATGACGCCGTACGAGGTGTTCTTCTTCTCCTCCGGCGCAATCGAGGAGAAGTGGACGGTGAAGAGCCTCGCGCAGTCGCGGGTGAACGTCCTCGTCGGCTTCCCGCTCGGCGGCTTCCTGTCGCTCGCGATCGCCGCGTGCGCCACCATCGTGCTGTTGCCGCAGTCGATCGCCGTGACGTCGCTGTCGCAGGTGGTGCTGCCGGTGGTCCAGGCCGGCGGCAAGATCGCACTGGCGTTCGTGATCGTCGGCATCCTGGCCGCCACGTTCGGGGCCGCGCTGGAGACCACCCTCTCCAGCGGCTACACGCTGTCGCAGTACTTCGGATGGTCGTGGGGCAAGTTCCGCAGGCCCGCCCAGGCCGCGCGCTTCCATGTGTCGATGATCATCTGCCTGCTGATCGGACTCGGCGTGCTCGCGACCGGTGTCGACCCGGTGCTGATCACCGAGATATCCGTTGTGTTCTCCGCCATCGCGCTGCCGCTGACCTATCTCCCCATCCTGATCGTGGCCAACGACCCGGAATACATGGGCGAACACGTCAACGGTCGCCTCACCAACGCGTTGGGGATGGTCTACCTCGTCATCATCTTGGTGGCCGCGATCGCGGCGATCCCCCTCATGATCATCACGGGAGCTGGAGCATGAGCGACCTCACACCACCGCCGCGCTCGGCCGGGCGCGTGCTCGATGCGCAGCTGCACCTGCTGGACCGCACCGTGCTCGACCGCACCGGCGTGCCGGTCACGACGGTCGACGCCCTCGAGATCACCGACATCGAGGTGGACACACCCATCGAACCCGGAACGCCGGCGCCGGTCATCACCGCACTGCTGAGCGGCCCGGTGCTGGGCACCCGCATCTTCGGCGGCAGGCCGCCGCGGTCACGACTCGAGCGCATCCCCTGGTCGGACATCACCGACGTCGGGATCGTCATCAAGCTCGGGGTGGACGGCGACAGCCTCGACCTGACCTGGGTCGAGCGGTGGATGCGCGACAAGATCATCTCCCGGATCCCCGGAGGCCGCCATGATCCTGAATGACCTGCTCGGACTCGACGTCTTCGACGACCACGGCGAGCGCGTGGGCAGCGTGCTGGACGCCCGCTTCGTCATCGACGGGCGGCCCGGCCAGACCCTCGCGGAGGCCCGGCTGGACGGTCTCGTGATCAGCCCGCACAGCCGGCACTCCTACCTCGGGTATGAACGCATGGACATGAACTCCCCCGCGATCATCAACGCCCTGCTGCGCTGGATGCACCGTGGCACCTTCTACGTGCGGTGGGAGGCGGTGCAGCGCATCACCGAGCACGACGTGCACCTGCGGAACGGCTACCGCCGCTTCGACGCCCGGCTCTCCGCCGCCCCGGGGACCACCAGTTGATGCGCCGGTGGGCCGGTACCCGCCGCTAACCTAGGAACCATGCCAGCACTCGCCGCGGAACCCGACCGGGTTGCCGTGCGCGCACTCGCGACGCTCACCCTGTTCACGGTGCTGGCCGGCCAGTTCTGGCGCAACCTGCTCGGCTGGTGGGGCTTCGGCACGATCGTCATCCTCGTCGCCATCGCTGCCGGGGTCGCCTTGATCAGGCTCCGCCCGGGCTGGGCGTGGCGGTCGTTCCCGACGTCCCTTGTGGTGTTCCTGGGGCTCGCCACGGTCTCGATTCTGTGGTCGTTCTACCCGCTGGCCAGCCTCGCCGGCGTGGCCGCGCAATGGGTCACCGCACTGGGCGGCGTCTTCCTGGCTGCGTGCCTCAGCTGGGCCGAACTCCTGCGCGCGCTCGGCGCGGCCCTCCGCTGGGTGCTCGGCCTCTCCCTCCTGTTCGAACTGATCGTCGCGGTCGTGGTCCGGCATCCGGTGCTGCCGTTCTGGGTCGACTACGGATCGGAGAAGGTTCCCCAGGCCTTCTACTGGTCGCGCGCGCTCCTGCTTCACGGGGGCCCCATCGAGGGCATCGTCGCCAGCCGCAACCTGCTCGGGTTCTTCGCACTGCTTGCCGTGATCGTCTTCGCCGTGCAATTGGCCGCCGGAACCGTCAAGCGCGGCTGGGGCATCGGCTGGCTGGTGTTCGCGCTCGTGATGATGGTGCTCACCCGCTCGGCGACGGTCACCGTTGCAGCGATCGCAGTCGCGGTGGCATTCCTGTTCGCCGTGTGGGCCAGGCGCCGGGGCGAGGCGGGCCGGCGGCCGGTGTACCTGGTGGCCGCGGCATCCGTTGTCGCGGTGATCGGCGGCGTCACGCTGGCTGCGCCCTGGCTGCTCAGCCTGTTCGGCAAGAGCGAAGACCTCACCGGGCGACTCGACATCTGGAGCAGCGTCATCCGCCTGGCCGGCGAGCGCCCCGTGTTCGGCTGGGGATGGGTGAGCTACTGGGCGCCCTGGACGGAGCCGTTCAAGGGCCTGGCCGTGCGGAAGGGCGTGGAGTACCTGCAGGCGCACGACGCGTGGCTCGACGTGTGGCTGCAACTCGGCGTCGTCGGCGTCGTGGCCTTCGCCGCCCTGGCCCTTTCCACGCTGTGGCGGGCCTGGTTCCTGGCCGTGGACCGCCCGGTGGCGCTCGTCACGCTCAGCGACCCGCCGCGGCTTCGCAGCACGACCGGCTACCGGCACCTCCCCCACCCGGCTTCGTCGCTCCTTCCGCTGCTGCTCATGGTCGCGCTCCTGGCCCAGAGCCTTGCCGAGAGCCGGCTGCTGATCGAGTACGGCTGGCTGCTGCTCGTGCTCTTCGCCGTCGCCACGAAACGGCAGCAGCGCACGATGGCGGATCTGCCCTAGCGGTAGCGTGGCATGCAGATGAATGCGCCCCCGACGTTCCAACCACCCGAGGCCCTCCGGCATCTGTTCGAGTCCCCGCGCTTCGCCGCCGCGCTGACGCACGTCGCCTTCGGCACCGCCTTCGGCGTGCATCTCATCTTCAGCCTGATCGGGCGCGCCGGGCTCATCAGCATCCTGTTCACCATCGCGGTGCTGGGGGCCTGTTCGCTCGTCGCCCGGCGGGAGAGCATCGAATGGCACGGCCTCCTGCCCATCTCGATCATCACGTTCCTCGCCTGGAGCACTATCTCGCTCGCGTGGAGCGGCTACACGAAGGCCACCATCCTGGGCCTCGTCTACCAGCTGGGTTTCGCGTTCCTGGCGCTCTACGTCGGCCTGGTGCGGGACACGATCCAGATCACCCGCGCGGTCGGCGACGTGCTGCGGGTGCTGCTCGGGCTCTCGATCGCCCTCGAGGTGCTCTCGGGCCTCCTCATCGACCTGCCGATCACGTTCCTCGGCATCCAGGGCAACATCACCGAACTCGGTCCGCTCCAGGGCGTGTTCGGATCGCGAAACACCTTCGCCCTGGTCGCGCTGATCGCCCTGGTGACCTTCGCGGTGGAACTGCGCTCCCGCTCCGTCGTTCGCGGTCTCGGCATCGGTTCGCTGTGGCTCGCCGGCGCGTGCATCATCCTCACGCGGTCGCCGGTCATCACCATCACCGTGGTGTTCGTCGCTCTCGCCGGTGCCGCCCTGTTCGCCCTGCGTCGCACGCCGGTCGAAGGGCGATGGATGCTGCAGCTCGGCCTGCTCGGCCTCACCCTGGTCGCCCTGATCAGCGGCTGGATCGCGCGGGACGCCGTCCTCGGATACATGAACGCGGGCAGCGAGTTCGCCGTGCGGTACCGGCTCTGGCAGGAGATGTGGCGGCTGCTTCCGCTGCATCCGCTCACCGGGTGGGGCTGGGCCGGTTCCTGGCCCACCCAGGTCACCCCTTACGGTTGGCTCGATTTCGTGACGCACCGCGAGCACACGAGCGGCCTGAACGCGTTCCTCGACGTTCTCTTCCAGATCGGCCTGGTCGGGTTCCTGGCCTTCGTGACGCTGGTCACCCTCGCGTTCGTGCGGTCGTGGCTGCTGGCCTCCAACAAGCGACCGGTCGTCTTTGTGTGGCCGGCGCTGGTCCTGGTGATCCTGATCGTCGTGTCCATGGCGGAGAGCACGATCCTGGTGGGCTTCGGATGGATGCTGCTGCTCGTCTGCTCAGTCAAAGCCGCGCAGGGTATGAGCTGGCGCAGCGCCCTCGCCCGCGTGCAGTAGGCCACGCTCCCACAGCGCCCGCGCGACGACCTTCTCGTCGCGCCGGTGCACCAGCGCGGTCACTGCGACGGCCGCGACGATGCCGAGCAGGGCACCGAACGAATTCGCGGCGACGTCGCGCCCGGTGGCCACCCGGGCGTCAAGCGCCACGGCCTGCGTCAGCTCGATGCCGACCGACATCGCCGGGCAGAGCAGCACGGCCAGCCACCAGGCGCGCACCGGCAGCAGGAACGTCACGAGCACGCCGATGGGAATGAACATGAGGATGTTCGCCGAGAACTCGAGCTTGTCGTAGCCGAACCACTGCGGGACCCCGTGGTTGTGGAGCACGCCGAGCACCCGGTTCACCGAACGCCCGTAGCCGCGGTCGAGCGGTGCCGGCGACAGGGTCACCAGCATCACCACGACCGAATAGCAGGCGAGGCCCACCGCGGCGAAGCCCTGGCGGAACCTGCTTTTCGGAGGCCGACCGTTTCCCATGTTGCGTCTCCCGTCCTGGTGCGATGCTCGCAGGTCAGATCACCGGAGGCTGGCGGAGCATCCTCCGCGCCGCGTCCAGGAACACGTCGACGTAGCGCTCCGGCGGGATGTCGCCCAGGAAGTACGTCTTCAGGCTGTGGCGCGCCGGGCGCAGCGGGTCGTCACCGAGGAGGTCGTCGAGGACGGCGTCGAGATTGGAGCCGTCGGCGGCGATGGTGTAACCGCCGCGCGCGATCGGGAAGCCTTCCACGAATGCGTCCAGGCTGCCCAGCATGGCGCACACCGCGAATGGCTTCTCGGAGTACAGGAAGTCCGGCACAACGCTGGACACGTCTGAAATGAGCGCATCGGATGCATTGAAACAGTCGACAAGGCTCATGGCCTGTTCCGCGCGCTCCCCCAACACGTGGTTCCGTCCGCTGGCTTCGGCGTCCTTCGCCAGCAGCTCCTTGATCCTGGCCGATTCGGCCTCCAGGCCCTTGGTGCGCCCGGTGTACGGGTGCGGCCGGTAGACGACGTCGCAGCCGCGGGCGATGAGGGCCTCCACGATGGCCACGCCGATGGGCAGCGAGCTGTACGCCGAATCGATGTGGAACCCCGCCCAAGTGGGGGCGTACAGCACCGTCTTCACCGCCTGAACCTTGCCGGCCGAGGCCGCCACCTCGACGTCGGCCACCTGCGGGCGCCCGACGATCTCGAACAGCTGCGGCGGCGCGTCGACGCCGTGCGCGGCGAACCGGTCGATCGCGGCCTGCCCGGCCACGAAATCCTTGTCGAACATGCGGAACACCGGGTTGTAGCTGGGCGCCTTGTCGCTGTCGCCGTGGTTCAACTGCACGTGCTTGAGTTGCGGGTAACGCACGAAGTGCGAGTTCCGCACGGCATTGTTCACGTAGAAAGCTGCCCTGAGGGTCGGGACGACGACAGCGTCCATGTCGGCCAGCTCCTTGCGCAGCAGCACCGGCGCCGTCGTCAGCCGAACCACATCCGGGAACGACTCCTCGTTCCGCACGATGACGAAGAACTTCTCCCCCAGCCTTTCCAGGAACGGCAACCACATCGCCAGCTGGTAGTCGGTGCCCTCCGGCGCGTCCCAGTGCACGGCGAACACCGGCTCGTACGCGCGAAGCGTCCGGGTGAGGTTGGACTCCGCGCCGCGCCGCGCCCGGATGCGCAGGATGCCGTCCAGGAAGCTGATCGCGCTGGGGACCGCCGCGACGAGGACCAGAATCACCAGGCCCCACGCCGGGAACCCGGCCAACCCGAGGACGATGAACGCGACGGATGCCGCCAGGTTGATGAAGTAGAGGTAGTCGACCGGGAACCAGCCGGCATTGCGGGGCTCGACGCCCGGCAGGTGGGCGGCGAACGGGATGGCGCCCCGCGACACGGAGGCGCAGGTCGCCTCCCCGGTGATGAGGAGCGCAAGGAGCACGGCCGGGATCCAGCGGCCCTCACCTTCGGCGCCCATGACGGCGACCGCGAGGAACACCACGAGGATGCGGGACACGACGAAGGTCCCGGCCGCGTCCGGGCGGCGGCGGGCCACGGCGAGGCCCAGAGCCAGGGCGAGCGCCCCGAACACGAGGGGCAGCCACGCCGGGGCGCCGCTGAACGCGATGCCGAGGCCGACGACGGCGAGCAGGTCGGCGACGAGCTCGTCACCGCGCGCCGTCAGAACCCGGGCGATGAACGATCCCCGGCGGACCGGTGCCGGACCCGACGACTCCTCGTCCTGGGGGTCGGCGTCGAGTGCGCCGGGTTGGGTCATCTGGGCGGTGTCATTGGTCATGGTTCCTTGCGAGTCCTCCGGCACGAGCGGGGCGTGCAGCAGCCCACTGCCTGAAACGACGCGTTCCGAGGCACGAGGTAGGCTAACACGGCGGCTTTCAGGGCCCGGGCAGACCCGGCGGCGCCCTGACCAGAGGGAGGCAGCGTGGGTTCGAGGCTCGAGGTCAGCCGGCGTGGACTGCGTTTCCGATTGGACGGCACGCCTGTCCCGCGATCCGTCGACATTCTCGTTTCCGACCACCGGGTGTGGTCGGTGGCGGTGGACTCCCCGAACTCCGACGGCTGGACGCGGTTGGCTTGGCCGGCCGCGCTGAGGCCGTATCTCCGTGGAACGGCGACGGTCGCGGTGCGCGACCCCGCGAGCAGTCAGATCCTGGTCTCGCGCGATGTCACGCTGGGGCTCGGCAGGCGCCCGATGGAGATCCGCAACGCCCAGGGCAAGCTCCTGTCCGTCAACAAGTGGTTGCGCCTCGGCTCCTCCCTCGAAGCCGACGCCGACGGCGTGCAGGAGCGGCTGCTGCAGAGCGCCTCGACGGTCACCGCGCAGCTCGAGGAACTCGGCTACGCCGCATACATCTGCAGCGGCACGCTGCTCGGCGCCATCCGCCGGCAGGGCCTCCTTCCCCACGACGACGACGTCGACCTCGGCATCCTGCTCAGCCACTCGCATCCGTCAGACCTGACCCTCGACAGCTATCGCCTGGAGGACCAGTTGGTCGCGCTGGGCCACACCGTGGTGCGGCACAGCAGCGTGCACCTGCAGGTCATGTTCCTGCAGGACTCCGGACGCACCGACCACTACGTCGACATCTTCAGCGCGTTCTACCGTAACGAGCACGAGTTCTGCCAGCCGTTCCACATTCGAGCGGATGTGCCGCGGTCGTCGATCGTTCCGACCCGGCCGCTCGAGCTGGCCGGCTCCCTTCTGCCCGCACCGGCGAAACCCGAGGACTGGCTGGCGGCATGCTACGGCCCCGACTGGCAGGTGCCCGACCCATCGTTCCGGTTCCGCACCCCCGCCGCCACCCGGAGGCGTTTCGACAACTGGTTCGGAAGCCAGAACATGAACCGGGAGTTCTGGGAGAGCAGTTACGCCGGCGAGGACACCGTCACCTCGTCCCCCGGGGATGCCCGGCACCTCCGCGCGCTGTCCAGGCTCCTTCCACCCGGCGTGCCGGTGGCCGACCTCGGCTCCGGCTCCGGCTACCAGGCCGGCGTCATCGCCTCGCACGGACACCCGGTGATCGGCGTGGACTACAGCTTCCGGGCGGTCGCGCTTGCGCGGGACGGCGCCGGCCCTGCGGAATTCCGGGTGCTGAACCTGTACGACCGGCGCCGCATGCTCGAGTTCGGTGCGGAGCTCGTACAGACACGACAGGCCTGGCATTTCAACCTGAGCCACATCCTCGAAGGGCTCACAGCCGAAGGGCGGGAGAACGTGTTCCTGTTCCTGCGGCTCGTGATGCGCCCGGGCACCTTCGCCTTCGCCACGGTCGACACCAACTTCTCTGCGGTGCGCTATCGGCCGGAGCTGCCCCAGACCTGGCACCTGCCGCTGGCCACGCTCCGCACCGAAGCCGCACGGCACGGCCTCGAGGTGGACCTCATCGCCCGCGGGCGCAGGCGCACCGCGAGTGGCCCCCGGCGCACCGCCACCGCCGTTCTGAAACAGACCCGCCCGATCCCCGCGTCGCACTAGGAGACACATTCATGGAGAACTTCCTCGGCCGGCTGCTCGCCAAAGTCGCCCCCCGCGCCGCGCGCGCCCTGACCACCCTCATCCACGTGAGCGAGGAAGACGATGCGCTGCTTCCCAAGGTCATCGCCTACGAGAACCAGGTGCGGGAACTCCGGCAGGAGATCGACGAGCTGCGCAAGGACAACCTGCGTATCGCTGAGCTCTACGACCTCGTCTTCGAGCGGTTGAACCAGAGGCTGTAGCGGCGCGTCAGCGCTTCACGTCGACGATCTGCCCGGTCACCTGGGACACCAGCATGTCGATGGACACCTCGGCGACCCGGTCGGCCTCAAGGAGGCTGCCTTCCGGCTCCTCGCCGAATGCCTGCAGACGCATGGCAGTCTTCGTGCGACGCGGGTTGATGCAGTTCACCCGCACCCCGTTGTCAGCCCACTCCTCGGCGAGGGCCTGGGTGAGGTTGACCGTCGCAGCCTTGGTCGCCGAGTAGATGCCGTAGTTGGCGCGTCCTCGCGTGTACGAGCTCGACGTGAAGTAGAGGAGCTGACCGCCGGTCTGCTTCAGGTAGGGCAACGCCTCCTGGGCGAGGTGGATCGGGCCGAGAAGGTTGATGTCGATACTGCTGCGCACCGACTCCGGGGAGAAGCTCTCAAGGCTCCCGATCTCCAGGGTTCCGGCCGTGTTCACGACGAAGTCGACTCGACCGGTCTCAGCGGATGCCTTGGCCAGCGCTTCGGACACCTGCTCCCGGTTCTCGATGTGGGTTCCGGTCGAGGAACGGCTGAACGAGAACACGCTCGCCCCGTACTGGCGCGCCAGCACGCAAATGCTCTGGCCGATCCCGTCGCTCCCGCCGAAGACCACGAGGGTCTTTCCCCGCAGGGCTTCCTCCCGCTCGCCTGCCGAGCGTTCGTCGACGCCCGCTGAGCGGAGCTGGAACAGTTTGTCGGCGATGAACACATCGATCGCCTCGGTGATCTTCATGTTCTCGTCCGACCCGGCGACGACGGCGATGGGCACGGATGGCGTGTACCGGAGCACGACGCTGCAATCGTCGGTCGCGGCGAAGTTCTCGTCCTGCTCGGCGAGCGCATAGGCCTCACGAATGGCGGAGAGTCGGAATGCCTGCGGGGTCTGCCCGCGCCGGAGCGCCGCGCGTGGCGGCACTGCGGAGATCACCTCGGGCGAGCCGGTGACCTCGATGATGGTGTCTGCCGAAGGAATCGCGGTGTCGACCGCGTCGTAATGGTCGAGCGCCGCGACGCAGTCGTGCAGAATCCTGTTGTCCACAAATGGGCGCACCGCATCGTGGAAGAGCACCTTGATGTTCTCGGACCCGAGTATCGACAGGGCGAGGCGGGTCGTGTCGTTGCGCGTGACGCCGCCGGCGTGAATGCCAGCCAGTTTCGGATAGGTGCCCGCCTGTTGCAGCTGGGTCATGGCATCGAGGTGCGCGGGCTCCATCATGACGATGATCTCGTCGATGTCGCTCGAACTGTTCAGCGCCGCGATGGTGTGTTCGATGATGGTCTTGCCCGAGATCTGCGCGAGTTGCTTGGGCATACCGAGACCCGCGCGTACTCCCACGCCGCCCGCCAGGACGACGGCAACGACGTGCTCAGTACTACGACTTAGATCAGAACGCATGGTGGCCATCCTACGTGGGGGCCCGATGACCGGACTCGCGGACGCCCCCGACTCGGCTGGCACCCTAAATGGGGTAAACCGCCTGACTGCGGCTGACACGTAGCATTGACCGGGTGCGCTTCGGGTGCGCACGCGAACCGAGAGTGCAGAAACAGACACCGTGACACTTCCCTTCAGACGAGCACTGACCTTGATCCTGGCCACTTCGCTTGCCGTCTCCGGACTCACGGCGATACAGCTTCTCGCCAACTCCGATGATTCGGCGTCGGCGGTTGACGCCCACGACTTCGATCCGGGCGAGATCATCAGCGACGCCGTTTTCTACAACACGTCCACGATGACCGCGTCATCGATCCAGAGCTTCCTCAACAGCAAGGTAAGGACCTGCCGCGACGGCTACACGTGTTTGAAGGACTATAAGCAGACCACGCGCACAATCCCTGCGGACCCCATGTGCAAGAAGTATGTGGGCGCGAGTAGCGAAAGAGCATCGACCATCATCTACAAGGTCTCCCAGGCGTGCGGCATCAATCCTCAGGCCCTCGTCGTGCTGCTACAGAAGGAGCAGGGACTCGTCACGGACGATTGGCCCTCTGCTGGACAATACGAGACGGCGACCGGATATGCCTGCCCTGACACCGCTCCCTGTAACGCGGAGTATTTCGGATTCTTCAACCAGGTGTACAAGGGCGCCTGGGCGCTGAAGCGCTACACGATGCCCCCCGGAACCGGCCCTGGAACCGAGTGGTACTCCGACTACAGCTACCAGTACTGGCCGGGAGAGACGTCTCGCGTGCTTTACAACCCCTCTAGCTCGTGCGGCTCGTCCTCCGTTTTCATCAAGAACAAGGCGACGACAAGCCTCTACTGGTACACGCCATATCAGCCGAATAACGCCGCACTTGATGCTGGGTACGGCCTCGGTAACGGCTGCTCCGCTTACGGCAACCGCAATTTTTTCCTCTATTTCAGTGACTGGTTTGGCTCCGTGCGATACAACGTGGGATCGCAGTTCGCTACCTACTACGCATCCATCGGCGGGGTCAACAGCCCGCTGGGAGGAGCCACGGGCCCTGCACGCACACTCTCCTCAGGTGGTTCCGTGCAGAGCTTTGCCAACGGAGCGCTGTATCAGAAGTCAGGCCTCGGTGTTCACGCCATTCTGGAACCGTTCCTAACGACCTGGGGCGAAACAGGCTGGGAAAACGGCGCCCTTGGCTACGCAATCTCCGACATCATTCAGACGAGCGCCGGTCCGTGGCAAAAGTTCGAGCACGGGGGGATTTACCAGAACTCGCGCGGTGCAACGTATCCCGTTCGCGGAGCGATCTACTCGTACTACGACTCGATCGACGGAATCACGAGCGAGTTCGGCGCTCCCCGCGGTGCCGAACGGTCGCTCGCCTCCGGCGGCGCCGTGCAGAACTTCGAAAACGGCAATGTCTACTGGAAGTCTGGGATCGGTGCGCACCCAATGTCCGAGCCCATCCAGACCACGTGGAAGGAGTCCGGTTGGGAATCAGGACCGTTCGGCTACCCGTCGTCTGACGTTCAGGAGAACGCTGCAGGCATGTGGCAGGAGTTCGAAGACGGCTTGATTTATCTCACATCGAACGGGCAAGTGCTCCGGGTGAAGGATCCGACCTACTCGGCCTACGCGTCCGTGGGCGGTGTCGTTGGAGCATTCGGCGCCCCGATCAGAGATGTGCGGGCGCTGTCATCCGGTGGCACGGTACAGAACTTCCGGTCAGGAAACATCTATTGGAAGGACGGCCTCGGGGCGCATCCGATCTCCGGCGCTATCCAGTCGGCGTGGAAGGACACAGGCTGGGAAGCCGGCCCCTTCGGCTACCCGGTTTCGGACGTCCATCAGGATGCGACTGGAACGTGGCAGCTCTTCGAGCATGGGGTGATCCATGTCAGCACGACAGGACAGGTGCGGAGCGTTTTGGAGCCTATCTTCTCGTCCTACTCCGCTTCCGGTGGAGTATTGGGGCCACTGGGTCTTCCTAGCAGCGCAGCTCAGTCCCTGGCGGACGGCGGAAGCGCCCAGACCTTCGCGAAGGGTGAAATCTACTGGAAGGAGGGTCTCGGAGCTCATTCCATTTCCGGCGCAATCTTGACGTCATGGAAGAACGGCGGCGGCGCAGGCGGAACACTCGGATACCCGGTTTCAGACCTGCATAAAGACAAGACCGGTAGCTGGCAGGAATTTGAGGGCGGGATCGTCTTCCAGAGTGCCACCGGGGACGTCTCGCAGGTTCATGGTGAAACGTACGACTATTACGACTCCATTGGCGGCGTCAACGGCTCCTTTGGAGCGCCGCTTGGCTCGGCCCGCACACTCTCTACTGGTGGCACCGTCCAGAACTTCGAAAGGGGAAACATCTATTGGAAGAAGGGCATCGGCGCACATCCGATCACTGAACCGATCCAGAGCGCGTGGAAATCCATCGGCTGGGAAGCGGGCCGGCTCGGCTATCCGATAGGCGAGCCAGCCGCGCTGGCCGGCGGCGGTGTGAGCCAACAGTTCGAGGCCGGGTCAATTTTCGCCGCACAAGGGCATTCCGCCATTCTTGATGGCGATTCTGCCGCAGAGTACGTCGCGCACGGCGGTCCCACCGGTGAGTTCGGTTGGCCCGTCAACGCCCGCCATTGTGGGCTGAAAGACAACGGATGCGTCCAAACGTTCCAAGGTGCATACCTGTACGAGACCAGCGCTACCGGTGCCCACTTCATTCCCTCGGCAATCGGCGCGGTTTGGAAAGTTCCCGCGTGGGAGAATGGCCCCCTCGGCTACCCAACTGGGGGCGCGCTGACGATCGCTGCCAATGGTGGTGGCGCCAGCCAGGAGTTCCAGGGCGGGCGGGTGTATGCGCCCAACGGCAAGACGGGACGAGTCGCTTTGAACGGCCCCGTCCTCACCAAGTACATCGCGAGCGCCGGGCCTGGCGGCGTCCTGGCTTGGCCGACTTCTGCAGGCCGGTGTGGCCTCACTCGTTCTGGCTGCGTCCAGTCGTTCCAGAAGGGTTACCTTTATTGGACGACAGCCACCGGTGCGCACATCGTCGATGTGAGGATCGGAAAGCTGTGGGCGCAGTACGGTTGGGAACAAAGCAAGTTCGGTTACCCGACGAGTGACCCGAAGCCCTATCAGGACGGAGTGAGCCAGACGTTCGAACATGGCACCATTGCTTGGACTCCGACGGCAGGCGCACGTGTCCTGGCTCCCTGAGCCGATCTGAATTGGGCGAAGGCTCGTACCGTCATGCTCGACCAATGAAGGGCGACCCGAAATGTTCCTGTCGTTACCGCCGAGGCAAAGGCTGAGGCGAGAACTGCGCCGGCGGCTGCCGTTTACGCCTCCGCTCGTGACTGTCGTCGTACCGTTCTTCAACGTGAAGTCCTACCTTGAGGAGTGCGTGGACTCGATCCTCAGGCAGACACTCACCGACCTCGAAGTGATCCTCGTGGACGACGGTTCCACAGATGGCTCGCACGACATTGCAGCGCGCTACGTCGGGAAGGATAAACGCGTACGTTTGGTAGCGCAGGCCAATCAAGGTCCCGGAGCTGCGCGCAACGCGGGAGTCGCCCATGCACGCGGCACGTATCTGACCTTCGTCGATTCTGACGACCGGCTGCCTCCTGACGCTCTCGCCATATTGGTCGACTCAGCAAGGGGGAACAATGCGAACATCGCCGCTGGCGCAATCCGTCGGTTCAACTCGACGCGCAGTTGGGTCCCGGCATGGGCCAAGAATGTGCACTCTGACGCGCTCCATGGAGTGCAATTGGCCCAGTTCCCTAGTCTGCTGAGAAACAACTATCCCGTCGCGAAGGTTTACAAGCGACAGTTCTGGCTCAGTCAAGAATTGTCGTTTCGCACGGGAGTGATTTACGAGGACCAGCCGCTGATCGCCCAGATGCTTTCGCGCGCCGGCAGCATCAACGTCGTGCCGGACGTTGTATACGACTATCGGGCTCGTGAAGATCGCTCCTCCATCAGTCAACGGCCGGAAGAGGTCAAGGACCTGCGGGATCGTACAGAGGCTTGGCAGCTCACGTTGGACGCATTACGCGCTGAAGCGGATGCGCCCGTGTTGGAGGGCTGGTATGAAACGGTCTATGGCACGCACTTCCACTGGTACTTGAACAACCAGTCGATATCCGATGCCGGATATTGGCAAATCTTGAGTACCAGCGCTCAGTCGCTTCTCCGTTATGAGCCACCCGGCCTTCTCGACAAACTCTCCCCAGAGAAGAGGGTCGCTGTGCGGCTTCTGCAGGAGAACCGTCACCAGGCTTTTCTGGACTTTCGGGAATCTGGAGGTTACGAACTCAGCAACTTCGGCACTCGGATCACACCGATCGGCATAGAGCACTCTCTCCCGCTCTCGGCTGACGCGGTATCGGCGCTTCCACAGAATGCCCTCGTCTCTTTCCCCGAACAACTGGAATTGCGACAAGAAGTTATCCGGGGCCAATGGGATCTCGGCGCCGGACCCGTTCAGCTGCGGCTATCCGGCTTCGCCTACATCGACTACGTCGATCTAGCCGATGTCGAAACTCGCGTCGAGCTATTCGCAACGCACAAGCGCTCGGGTGAAATCCTCGCCGCCCACGTTGAAAAGTCTGATGACGCCTTGCTCCGCCCAGCCCAACATCCGGCGGGCTTCGACATCGATGGTTCGGGCTACGTCGCTTCCTTCGAGCTCGGCGGCCCCACGCGGCTGTCGCTCGGTTCGTGGACTTTCTCGATCCGGGTGACATCGGGACGCTTCACCGTCACGGAGCCTCTGCGGAACCTCTCCGCGAAGGCGGGCTTCGTCGAAGAGGCTTCGCGAATCATCGACGATCATGTGCGCATCCGCGTCGCGAGCAATGCGAACCGGCACGTCGGAGTTTCACTTCTCGTCGACGAGCCCAAGTTCATCGTCTACAGTGTGCGCTCAACGGGGAGGGATGTGACGATGGCCTTCCGCGCAGGGTGGCCATTGCCACCTACAGTTATGCTCTCAGCGGGTCGAACCAAGCTGGCCCACACGCGCGCTCACCGCGGCCGCGACGGCAACTTCCAGGTCTCGGTGACGCTTCCCGAAAACGAATCGGGGCGCAGACGTTCCTGGGAGGTGGGAGTACGTGACGTTTTCGGGCGCTTTGTTCCGCTCGTCTGCAGTGCGGGCCTCAATCCGACGAAACACAGCGGCATCGGTAAGATTCACGTCGGACCGACGCCCACCGGGGGCCTCAGAATCGATGACTGTCCTCATGGCTACATTCGAATCGAAGCCGTTACGGCCTTAGACGACCATTCCCTTGAAGTCTCAGGAGACGTGCACCCGGCCGCCGGATGGAGCGGCTACGAGCTTGAGTGCGAGAACGCTGAAATCGCAGCTGCTTCTGGCCTCACTCGCGATCCACTCACTGTTCAAGGACGGTTCAGAGCGGACCCGCTCCACCCGGGTGGCCATCCAGCCGTAAGCACGACTGTGACCGGTTTGGCGCAAGGCCCTGACGGGCGACGTTCAGCAGTGCCGGTTATCCTAGGCCGAGGCGTGTTGGACGAACTTCCGCTACTCGTTCCCGGCTCTGGCCTCATCGCCCAACGAGCCAAGGGAAGAAGCCTGTCACTACGACTGACCAAAGCATCCCACTCGGAAGGAACAAGAGTTTGAGGGAAAAGCTGTTCACGGTAATTTCACCGGTCTACAACGTCGGGAAGTACCTGCCGGACTACTTCGAATCCCTTGAGGCCCAAACGGTCGGCATCGAAAATCTCGAGATTATCCTCGTCGACGATGGCTCCGTCGACGATTCACTTTCGCGCTGTCAGGCGTTCGCCGAGACGCATCCAAACAGCGTGCGTGTGATTCACAAGGAAAACGGGGGGCAGGCTTCCGCCAGGAACCTGGGCCTTGAACTCGCGTCGACACCCTGGATTTGCTTCCCCGATCCGGATGACGTCCTGAGCGACAACTTCTTCGAGGCCATTCACGACTTCATGGAGAAGCCAGGAAACGAACGAACGGCGCTCTTCGCTGGTCACATCATCATCTGGGACGAACGGACGGGGCGACGACGAGATTCACACGCGACGAGTTTCCGATTCGCAGGCGGAAACTCGACGACGAACCTCGAGGGCAAGCCGAACTTCATCCACGGCAATGCTGTGATGAGCTTCTTCAAACGTGACCTCATCTCCCAGGCAGGGCTCCGGTTCGACGAGCGCCTTCGCACGCGATTCGAAGACGGAAGTTTCATCGCTCAATATCTCCTCGAGGCTGACGAGCCCATCCTTGGCTTGGTCGATGACGCTCGATACTTCTACCGCAGACGTGCCGAGGGCAACTCGACCAATCAGACCTCCCATGGAGATCCGCGCAGTTACACCGATGTGCCCGAGTACGGCTGGCTGACTGTGCTGAAAATCGCTAAAGAACGTAAAGGCTACGTCCCTCGCTGGCTGCAGTGGTACATCGTCTACGACATCGCCTGGCTCTTCAAGGAAGACGTGGGGACGAAGATCCCGACTCGAACGCTCACAGCCGATGTACTCTCAACATTTCACGCACTCGTGCGTCAGGTGATGGGGTACATCGAGCCAGAAGCAGTCCTCGGGTTCGACATGATGGGTGTTCCAGCGTGGACGCGTGAAGCCCTGACCTTCGCCTACCGTCAGGAATCGTACGTCGGCCCCGTGTCGATGGGGCCTCCCGATGCCTCAAGGAACCTCATCCGCATCAGCTATCGATTCAAGGGTGACCTGCCCGAGGAGACGATCTTCGTCAGGGGCAAACGCGTTGAGCCGCGGTACGCCAAGACTCAGCTTCTCGAAGTCCTCGGGGACGTCGTCTTGAAGGAGCGTCATCTGTGGGTGTCGTCCCTCGGGGTCATCCGGTTCGAATTGAATGGCCGCATCCAACGTCTGCTCAATGTAGAAACGGGCGGGACTACCTATAAGTTCCGTCGCGCGCAGGTGGAGTCTGCCGAGCAGGAGCTCGCACGCGGCGGCATCCCGCCGATCTTCCTCCAACGCAGAGTGAGCATGCGTGACCTGACCAGGCAGAGGCTCAGGAACGTTCTTCGCTGGGGCAAGCGCACACTTCGCAAGCCCAGCATCTACGATCTGTCCCTCGCCGCTGCGCTGCGGCTCATCCCGATCCGTCGAGCGTACGCCGGCGCCTGGGTGCTGATGGACCGTGAGTTCCAGGCGAACGACAGCGCCGAGGAACTGTACCGATGGATCCGGGCACATCAGCCGGACACCAAGATGAGGTTTGTGATCCGGAAGGAGTCCGCGGAGTGGGCACGCTTGAAGCGTGACGGCTTTGAGCTTGTCGACTACGGATCGTACCGTTGGAAGCTCCTCATGCTTCTAGCCGGGCACGTCATCTCCAGCCACATCGACGTGTACATCTCGAATCCCCTGCCGAGCCGCCGCTATGGACGGCCGCAATGGAAGCTGTCGTTCCTGCAACACGGGATCATCAAGGGCGACCTCTCTCCGTGGTTGAACCGGAAGAACATTGATTTCTTCCTCACGTCCACGAAAGACGAGTACGAGTACATCTCCGGTGAATCCCCCTTCAAGTTCAGCAAGAAAGAGGTGCGGCTTACCGGCTTGCCCCGCCATGATGCACTTCTTCAGAAGAGCATGGAGATCGAACCCAGCGAAGTCAATCAGGTCCTGATTGCTCCCACCTGGCGGCAGTATCTCAGCGGACGCATCATCAGCACTTCCGTGCGCGAGCAGAACGAGCAGTTCATGGAAAGCGACTACGCCAAGGCTTGGCAGTCTCTCGTGCAATCGGAGGAGCTCAGGGAGATCGCGTCAAAGCGCGGGCTGAAACTCGTCTTCATGCCGCACCCGAATATTCAGCCATATCTAGGGAACTTTGCTGTTCCCGACTGGGTGGAGACCAGGCACTACGGCGACGTTGATGTTCAGGATGTCGTGCGCCGCACGGCAGTCATGATCACTGACTACTCATCGATTGCATTCAACATGGCGTACCTGTACCGGCCCGCGGTCTACTACCAATTCGACAAGAGCCAGTACGAAGCGGAGCACATCGAAGGCAAGGGATATTACGAGTACGAACGTGACGGATTCGGGCCTGTGTCCTCGGATCTTCAGGGCGTTCTGAAGGGTCTGGATTCGCTCCTGTCCGAACCTAAGGTGGCGGAGGAATACGCCGAGCGAGCGCGGCGCACCTTCCCGGTCAGGGACGGCAAGAATTCGGAACGCGTCTTCAATGCGATCAAAGACCTGGAACGCCCCTTGTCGTTCCAGGAGGGTTCAGTGCGCGCGGAGACCGACGCGTGGGATTTTGGCGCTGCACTCGATCATTAGGAATGCGATAAGGGCATTGGCTAAGGGGCAACTGCCGGAATGACTGAAGAATCGAGCGCGCGAGGCGCAAATGGACGCGCCAAGGCGCGAGACCCCTATCTCGACAACGCCAAGGTGCTCCTGATCGTCCTGGTCGTCGTCGGCCACCTGCTCGAGCGCATCGCGTATTCCGGCGTCGCCGATGGCCTCTACACGTGGATTTACAGCTTCCACATGCCGGCGTTCGTGTTCGTGTCGGGCTACCTGTCCCGGCGCTTCGAGCCGACGATGTCCCGGTCGCGCTCCCTGATCACGTCGCTCCTTGTGCCGTACCTGGTCTTCCAGGTCGTCCTCTCGCTCGAGGACTGGCTGCTCCGCGGCAACCATCTGGTCCTCGACCCCTTCGTTCCCCGGTTCGCCCTGTGGTACCTGCTGGCGCTGTTCGCTTGGCGGCTCCTCATCCCCGTGCTGCGGAGCATCCCGCACCCGCTGCTCTGGTCGGTCGTCGCGTCGGTGGTGTCGGTCGTCTACGGCGGACTCGACCAGGAGCTGTCGCTGGCGCGCATCCTCTCCTTCCTCCCCTACTTCACTCTCGGCGTGCTGACGACCCCCGAGAGGATCGAGGCGTTCAAGGATGCGACCGCACGCCTGCGGGTGCGGGTTCCGGCGGTACTCCTCCTCGTCGCTTCGCTCGTGGTCGCCTACCTGCTGCGGGACGACATCCCGCGCCGGTGGCTGTACATGTACGGACAGACCGACGAGGTGACCTTCACAAACCTAGAGAACATGGTGATCCGGCTCGCCGTCCTGGCGATGGCCACGGTCGCGATGGCGTGCTTCCTGGCCGTCGTCCCGCGCCGACGCACCTTCTTCACTCCACTGGGCAATGCGACCCTGTACGTGTACCTGCTCCAGGCCGCCGTGATCTACCCGCTCCAGCCGCTTATCGGCGAATGGGGCGGCTGGACGGCCCCCATGGTTGCCGTCCTGGTCGCCGGCGGAGTCGCGCTGGCGCTGCTGCTCGGCAGCCGACCCGTGCAGAAGCTCACCGCGTGGGTGGTCGATCCCGTCAACACCGCCGCTCGCAGGCGATCCGGGGCGGCCGCGGGTGCTGCCGGCTGATCCGACGCGGAGCCGTGCACGCATGCGGTCCGCAGGACAGGCAGACTAGAAGGCACGATGACATCTCCCTCCCCCGCTCTGCGCACCGTCCACCGCGTCGTGTTCCCCCTCGGGCATGCCGAGGAGGCGCTGCCGCTTTACGTCCAGCCGTCGGCCAGCGGAGACCCGGTGGAAGGCGTCGAGATTACGGGACGGCACAGCGTCGCACTGACCTCGGAAAGCCCCGCCTCGTTCGGCACCTACTTCAGTGCGTTTCCGGCGGCCTACTGGCAGAGGTGGACGGCTGTGGGAGGCGTGCGCCTCGAGGTGATGACCGTCGGCGACGGAACAATCACGGTGTATCGCTCGGATGCCGAGGGCCGCCGGCACGTCGTCCGCACCTGCCCGGTGGCGGGATCAGGCGTCACCACGGTTGACCTGCCGCTCGCGGGCTTCGATGACGGCGGCTGGTACTGGTTCGACCTTGAGGCGACGGGAACTCTCCGCCTGCAGCAGGCCGACTGGAGCGTGCGCGAGCCGGAGATCAGCACCGGCAAGCTATCCATCGGCGTCACCACCTTCAACAAGCCGGACTTCTGCGTGGCCACACTGCAGGCCCTTGCGGGAACGCCCGAGCTGCTCCAGGAGATCGACCGCATTTTCATCGTCGACCAGGGTACCCGGAAGGTGGCGGACGAGCCCGCGTTCGCGGCTGTCGCGGCCTCGCTCGGCGACCGGCTCCAGATGGTCGACCAGGCGAACCTGGGCGGATCCGGCGGCTTCTCGCGTGCCATGGCCGAGACTCTGGAGCGCGACGAGTCGGGTTTCCTCATGCTGCTCGACGATGACGTCGAGATCGAACCCGAGGGAATCCTGCGTGCGTTGGCGTTCGCCCGTTCGTGTGAACAGGCGACCATCGTCGGCGGCCACATGCTCGACCTCAATGAACGCAGCGTCCTGCACGCATACAGCGAGATCGTCGACCCCGTGCCGTTCATGTGGGGACCGCCCGACCGTGAGCACGAGCGCCATGACTTCCGCAGCTCTCCCCTCGTCGACACGCCGTGGCTGCACCGGCGCGAGGACAGCGATTTCAACGGCTGGTGGATGTGCCTCATCCCGAAGCAGGTCATCCGGCAGCTAGGTCTCTCCCTGCCGGTGTTCATCAAATGGGATGACGCAGAGTACGGGTTGCGGGCGAAGGCGGCCGGCCACCCCACTGTTTCCTTCCCGGGAGCGGCGCTCTGGCACGTCTCGTGGGTCGACAAGGACGACACGCTCGATTGGGGTGCGTACTTCCATGCACGCAATCGGCTCGTGACCGCGCTGCTCCACTCGGACCAGCCCGGCGGAGGCCGGCTCCTCAGCGAGTACCGCCGGCAAGACCTGAAGCACCTGCTCTCAATGCAGTATTACCCGGTGAACCTGCGCCACCAGGCCCTCCGCGACGTGCTGTCCGGGCCGGCTTCGCTCCATGCCGCCATGCACGGCAAGCTGGGCGAGCTGCGCGCGCAGGCCGCGTCGTTCCCGGAAATGCGTCGTTACGCGCCGGAGGACGCCCCCAGAAGCAACGAGGGGAAGCGCCGGTACCCGCCGACGGACGGCAAGGGCCCGCGTGGCCTAGCGCTGCTGGTCTTCACCGCCCGGGCCGCCGCCCGGCACTGGTTCTCCAAGCCGGCTCCGGCCAATGTGGCGCACCCCCAGGTGGAGTTGAGCCGGCGTGACGCCACCTGGTGGCGCGTCCCCCGGCTGGACAGCGTGCTCATCGACGCCGCCGACGGCAGCGCCGCCTGGTACACGCGGGACCGCGCGCAGTTCCGCGCCCTGTGGTGGCAGAGCCTGCGGCTGCACCGGCGCATCGCGAAGCAGTGGGACGCGCTGCAGGCCGAGTACCGGCGTCAGGCCGCGAACATCACGTCCGTCGAGGCGTGGACCGAGACGTTCCGCGGTCCGCAGGCCTGAGCCCTCGGCATCCGTTGCCGGTCAGCGGGCGGTGCTGAACAGCGGGACCAGTTTGTTGTTGAACATCGACAGCGCCGACCCGATGGCCATGTGCATGTCCAGGTACTGGTAGGTGCCGAGGCGGCCGCCGAAGAAGACGTTCGGCTCCCCCTCCTCGAGCTCGCGGTACTTCAGCAGCCCCGCGCGGTCCTCCCCGGTGTTCACCGGGTAGTACGGTTCGTCGTCGCGGGTGGCGAAGCGGGAGAACTCGCGCATGATGACCGTCTTGTCGCTCGGGTACCAATCGCGCTCCGGGTGGAAGTGCCGGAACTCGTGGATGCGCGTGTATGGCACGGCGGCGTCGGCGTAGTTCATGACGGCCGTGCCCTGGAAGTCTCCGACGTTCAGCACCTCCTGCTCGAAGTCGAGCGTGCGCCAGCTGAGCTCACCCTCCGCGTAGTCGAAGTACCGGTCGATGGCGCCGGTGTACACGATGGGCACGCTGCCGACAGCGGATGCCTGGCTCGCCCCGTGGGAGGCGTCGAAGAAGTCGGTGTCGAGCATGACCTCGATGTTGGGGTGGTCGGCCATCCGCTCGAGCCAGGCCGTGTAGCCGTCGACCGGCAGGCCTTCGAAGTCGTCGTTGAAGTAGCGGCTGTTGTAGTTGTAGCGCACCGGGAGCCGGCTGATGACCTCGCCGGGCAGGCGCGTGGGGTCGGTCTGCCATTGCTTCGCGGTGTAGTCCCGGATGAAGGCCTCGTAGAGAGGGCGCCCGATCAGGGAAATGCCCTTCTCCTCCAGGTTCGCGGCATCCTTGGTGGTGTACTCGCTGGCCTGCTCGGCGATCAGCGCGCGGGCCTCGTCGGGTGAATACGCGGAGCGGAAGAACTGGTTGATGGTGCCGAGGTTGATCGGCAGGGGGTAGACCTCACCGGAGAAATTGGTGAAGACGCGGTGCTGGTAGCCCGTGAACGCCGTGAACCGGTTGACGTAGTCCCAGACCGCCCGGTTCGAGGTGTGGAAGAGGTGCGCGCCGTACTGGTGCACCTCGATGCCGGTCTCGGGCTCTGCCGCGCTATAGGCGTTTCCGCCGATGTGCGACCGCCGGTCGATGACGAGCACCTTGAGCCCGAGCTCGTTGGCCGCTCGTTCGGCGATCGTGAGCCCGAAGAACCCCGACCCGACGACCAGCAGATCGGCATTCACCATCCGGTGTCTCCTCGCATTATTTGCCCTTGAGGGCCGTGATCGCCTCTTCCACGGGTCCGTCGAACACCATCTCGCCCTTGCGGATGACGATGCCCCGGTCGCAGAGGTCGCGTACCGTGCCGGTGTCGTGGCTCACCACGACCATGGTCTTGCCCTCGTCGACCAGTTCACGGATCTTCTTGCGGCACTTCTCCCGGAACGGGGCGTCTCCGACCGAGAGGATCTCATCGACCAGGAGGATGTCGAGCTCGACGTGGATCGCGACCGAGAAGGCGAGACGCAGGAACATTCCCGAGGAGTAATGCTTCACCTCGCTGTCGATGAATTCCTCGATCTCGGAGAACGCGACGATGTCATCGAAGCGCTCGTCGATCTCCCGCTTGCTCATGCCCAGGATCGCGGCGTTCAGGTACACGTTCTCCCGGCCGGAAAGATCGGGGTGGAATCCGGCACCGACCTCGATGAGGCCGGCCACACGGCCGCGGGTGAGGATTCGCCCCTTGTCGGGTTCGAGCACGCCGGAGATGAGCTTGAGCAGGGTGGACTTGCCCGAGCCGTTGTACCCGAGGATGGCGACAGACTCGCCCTCGTTGACGGTGAAGTCGATGTCCTTGAGGGCCTGGAACGACGAGGAGATCTTCTTCTTCTTGATCTTGGAGATGAAGGCTTCCTTGAAGGAGTGCGCGTGGCGGAGCAGGAACGTCTTCTGAACGTGCTCGACGATGATGCTGGGGCGGTTCTTCGTCACGTCCATCACAGGTCCTGCGCAAATCGTCGTTCGAAACGGCGGAAGACGAGCTGGCCGATCGCGGTCACCACCAGGGCGATCACCAGGCCGATGAGCGAGTACTGAAGCAGATGGGGCGGCGGTTGGAGGCTGCCGTCAGAGGTGGAGAACCAGAACCCGTAGTGGAAGAGCTCGATCGCGGAGGTCAGCGGGTTCATCATGTAGATGCGCGTCAGCCAGTCCGGCATCACGGCCGCGATGCTCACGTAGCTGTAGAGAACCGGCGAAGCCCAGGTGGCGAACAGGCGGATGATCTCCACGAGGTTCTGCGCATCCCGGAATGACACGTTTACCGCACCGAAGATGAGGCCCAGGCCACTGGCCAGCAGGACGACGATCAAGGCCCCGAACAGGATTGCTCCCAGCTCGAGCAGGCTGGGCGTCCAGCCCGTGAGCGCGCTGACGACGACGAGCACGGCGACCTGGGGCAGGAAGTGCACGAAGGCGACGATCACGGCCGCTATCGGGAACATCTCCCGCGGCAGGTAGATCTTCTTGACCAAAGCCTTGTTGTCGACGATCGACTTGGTGGCATTGGAGAATGCCTCATTGAAGAGGTTCACCATGATGATGCCGGCCAGGAGGTACACGGCGAAGTTGTCGATGCCGCGATTGCGCCCGAGCACGATGCCCATGACGAAGTAGTAGATGAAGTACTGGGTCAGGGGCTTGACGTAGGACCAGCCCCACCCGAGGGCGGAGTTGCGGTACCTGGTCGAGACGCCCTTACGGACGAGGAGCCGGAGCAGGTACCTCCGGCGGAAGACGTCGAAGAGGCCGTTTCCCCGGCCGGGGACGGAGAAACCAGTCAGATCGACTGGCTCGGTTGCTGTCACGTTCCACGCTTTCTCTCGCAATAACGTCGGCGCTGACGCTGGTCGGCCCCTCCGCGATTCCGCGCAAGCCAGAGACAAGTGTAACGCCACCCCCGGAACGACCCTGACAGAACGCCTAGACGCCGATGCCCTTCCGGGCGATGATGCGGCGATAGGCGGCACGACGTATCCGTTCGGGAACAAGGCGGTACCCGCCACGCACCGCCACATTGCGCAGCCACTGGGTGCGGGTGGTGAAGCCGCTTCTCCGGAACCGGTGCTGCAGTTGCACCTCCGCGCGCAGTTGCGCCCATCCGCCGCGACGGGCGTACGCGCCGTCATTCACCCGGTACATCACGAGGGGTTCGGCGACGTTGTCGACGACGCAGTTCGCCTGCACCATGCGGCCGAACAGCCAGTAGTCCTCCATCAGCCCGAGGTCGAGGTATCCCCCAGCGCGCTCCACCGCGCTCTTGCGATACACCACCGTGGGGTGGTTGAACGGGTCGCGGAACCGGGCGACGGCCCGGATCCGGTCAGCGCCGACGGGCGGGGTGCGAGTCGCGAGGATTGTGCCGACGTCGCCGGCGAACTCGAACAGGCCCGACCCGACCAGGTCGAGGCCACGGTCGACGAGCGCGGGAATCTGAACCTCGAAACGATGCGGGAGCGCGATGTCGTCGGCGTCCATGCGGGCCACGATGTCGTTGTGGCAGTGCTCCAGGCCTTCGGTGAGTGCCCGGGCGAGCCCCACGTTCTGCGGCAGCACCACGTGGTTCACCGGAACGGAGGACGAATCGATCATCCTCGCGACCTCCGCCTGCAGTTCCTCCCCGATCGGGCCGTCCTGCACGAGGACCACTTCGGCGGGTTTGCGGGATTGGTCGTTGACGCTGCTGGTGAAGGCCTTCGCGAAGTAGGCGGGCTTGTCGGCGGCGTAGATGGGAAGGAGGAGCGAGAAGCGCGCCTGGGCGGCATCCGCTGTCTGCTCGCCGGTGCCGAGGCTGTTCCCCCGCGGTCTGTGGCCCCGTTCGACGAGGGACACCGCCTTCGATGCCTGGCCGAGGCCGGCGAGCGCGATGTGGTTGGGGCGCGGGTCGGTGCGGAACCCGTCACGCAGCCCGCGGCGGAGACCCGCCCGCAGAACGCCCTTGTTGTCGGAACCCAGGAAGGTACGGAGCCAGCGCCGGAGCGTCGAGCCGCCGTAGATCGCCTTCTCGACGGGCGAGAGGCCGCGGGAGCGGCGGAGCATCCAGACCTTGTTGCGCACCTCGTAGTAGAAGCGCTCCCCGGGGTCGACGTCCGTCGCCCCGAGCTTCGCGGTCTTGTGTACCACGACGCTCCCCGGCACGAAAACACCGCGGTGGCGGCGGAGGACGCGCGTGGAGAACTCGAAGTCGTCGTTCCAGATGAAGTAGTCGGCGATCGGCAGGCCGGACTCGGCGATCACGTCGGTGCGGGCGAGCATGGAGACGAACGAGGAGCTCCGCACCGGGAGCAGCCCGCGTCGCGTTGCCGATTCACGCTCCGCGCGCGAGACGAAGGGCTTTCGGCGGGGCGTGTTCATCGGGTGGTCCTGGCCGTCCGTCCAGACGACTCGGGAACCGGCAACGACGATCTCCGGGTCGGCCAGAGCGGCCGCGAGCAGTTCGGCGAGCGCGGTCGCGGTCGGGACGGTGTCATCGTCCATCAGCCAGACCCAATCGGCATGGTGCTCGGCCATCGCCCGGGCCGCTCCCACGGCGAAACCGCCGGCCCCACCCGTATTGCGGGTAAGGGTGACGACGTCGGCGCCGGTCGCCGCTTCGCGGGCCGCGTCGCCGGATCCATCGGTCGACGCGTTGTCGACCACGACGACCGCGGACAGCGCGTGCGTCTGGGCCGCGAGGGCCTCAAGCACCTCGAGCAGGAGTTCGCGCCTGTTGTAGGCGACGACTACTGCGACAACGGTAGCCGGCTCCTGGGTTTGCACGCCGAGCAGTCTACCAATCGGCATTCTGTGAGCCTCTTGCGTGAATCCCGATGTTGGTCGGCCCCTGCAGCCAGGGAGCACATTGTGCGCTCACGCAATCTGCCGATCTCCGGCTGATAGCATTCAGCGCGATATGAGCCTCATTGACGTTTCCAAGACTGGAAAAATTCCCGCGAAGCCCCGGTCACATGCCATCGACCTCGTTCGCCTCATTGGAATAGTCGCGATCGTCGCCGGCCACTCTTCGACGTCAGCTTGGGTAAGCCCTTGGCTTTTCAGCTGGCACGTGCCGGTTTTCTTCGTGATTAGTGGCTACTTGTGGTCGCCGTCTCGGAGTACAAAGCTCGAGTTCACCAAGCGGGCCCGGACCCTTCTGCTCCCATACGTCACGTGGCTAGTCATCGTGTCTGTACTCTGGTTCGGCTTTCGCATGGCGCGCGGGGAAAGCATCGACTGGTCGTTCTCGCAGAACCTGTTACTCGGCGGCTGGTACATCCCCAGGCCGTACTCTGCCTTCTGGTTCGTCACCGCACTGTTCATCGCGACCGTGCTCATGCGCTGGCTATCGAACCTCTCCCCGTTCCTGCCCTGGTTCGTAGGCGCCATCGGCGTGGCTTGGTGCACAGTCGACCCCGAGACGGCCAAGCGGGTACCGGAGTCGGCTGGAGTCGCGCTCGCCGCCATATTGTTCATGTGCCTCGGGTCGCTTCTGCGCAACTATCGCAATCAGATCACGTCCCCGCTGAAATTCGGACTGGTGTTGCTTATACCTGCCTTGTTCCTCAGCGTTTCCGGTGCAGTGGATGGTTTCAACATGAAGAGTGCTGACCTGGGAACGCCAATCCTGGGCGTCCTCATCGGGGTAGCAATCTCCTGCGGTTTGATTCTCGTGTGTGAAGCAATCGGTCCGATGCTTCCATCGCAGCTCGGAAGCACGATCTCGATCGTGGCCCAAACCGGTCTCGCGATCATCCTGAGCCACACACTCGTGCTTGCAATTGCCGCACAGCTCGGGATGGTCTCGGCCAAACTGATTTTCCTCTTGGCACTCTTCATCCCGTTGGCGTTCGCACTATCGATAAGGCGCACTCAAGCCAGCCGCTTCTTCATGTGACTTCTTCGTATGCAGATCTTCGCCATCGGTGGTGCGGGCTTGATCGACTTTGTGCGCGGGTCCCATTGAGCAGGGACTCGAGGATGCCGTGCAGTGGTACCGCGACAATCGGGCTTGGTGGGAACCGTTGAAGGCCCGCGCGAGCATCAACCGGGTACCCTGACAGCGGGACTTCGACACCCTCACGGACCTCGACGGGCCTCCGTCATGGGAGTCTGGGTACCGAACAACATGACGTATTCGAGAGCGGGCGGGGAGAGCACATGACCACCCTTCGAATGGTCGTCGACCAGATGGCGGCGCCGGTTCCCGGCAGCCTGGGGCGCTACACCGAGGACCTCACCCGCGCGCTGATCCAGACCGCGCCACCCGGATGCGACGTGGAGGGCATCGTCTCGGCCACGCCCGCCGAGCAGTGCCGGCAGATCGAGGAGAAACTGCCGGGGCTGGGATCGCTGTACAAGACCACACTCGCGCGGCGCGAGCTCACGGCGGCGTGGCAGCTCGGACTCGGCACGTCGCCGGGGCCCGGGATCATCCACGCGCCGGGGCTGCTCGCGCCGCTGCGGCGGCACGACCGGATCGGCGGCCCGTTCACCCAGGTCACCGTGACCGTGCACGACGTGCTGGCGTGGACCCACCCCGACGCCCTCAGCAACGCCACAGCGGCCTGGACCAAGACGGTGATGAAACGCGCCCGGAAGTTCGCCGACGCGGTGGTGGTGCCGAGCCACGCCCTGGCCGAGCAACTCGCCGAGATCATGGACTTCGGCGACCGCGTGCGCGTCATCACCCCCGCCGTGCCCAGCGGCCTCCGCCTGCCGTCGGGCTCGCTGACCCCGGGCACAGCGGATGCCGAGGCGCTCGTCGCGCCGCGGGCGGAGGCGCTCGGGCTGCCATCCGAGTACATCCTCACCTCGGGATCGCTCACCCCGCGCAAGGCACTGCCCGCCCTCATCGCCGCGCTCGGGCTTCCCGGCACGCCCGACCTGCCGCTTATCGTGCTCGGTCCCGCCTCCTGGGGAGAGCTGGACCTCGCATCCGTTGCCGGCCAGGCGGGGCTGGAACCGGGCCGCGTGCGCGCCCTGTCGGGGCTCACCGACGAGGACATGGCCGTCGTCTTCGCACGCGCCACGGTGTTCGTGCAGCCGAGCCTGGAGGAGGGATTCGGGCAGGAGATCATCGAGGCCTTCCACTTCGGAACGCCCGTCATCCACTCCGACGCGCCGGCCCTGGTCGAAACGGCGGGCGACGCGGGACTCGTCGTCGCCCGGGACGATGCGGCGGGCTACCCGGAGCGCCTGGCCGACGCACTCACCCGGGTGCTCACCGACGACGCACTGGCCGCCCGGTTGAGTATCGTCGGAAGTGATCGCGCGAAAGCATTCAGCTGGCGCGATTCCGCCGAGCGTGTCTGGCAGTTGCACGCCGACCTGTAAGGACGCCGGAATGCGCGGGTTCGCTTCACGCGGTGAGGGGCTTCCTCACCCGGAGGTGCGCCATGCGTAAGGTGTTCGGGGTCGCGCGCATCCTCGTCGCACTCACCGGCATTGTGGCGATGATCGGCGACTTCAACTACTCCATCGGCACCAGCCCGTTCGCCACCGGCAACTTCTTCAGCTACTTCACCATCCAGAGCATGATCGTGGGCGTCACGGTCTTCGTGATCGGTGCCGTCAACGCCCTGCGGCAACCCGAAGACCCGCTCTGGCTCGACATGGTGCGGCTGATTTCCACGACGTACCTCATCGTCTCCGGCATCGTGTTCGCGTTCATCCTGATCGAGGGCACGCTGCGCGGCATCCCGGTGTGGGCCCCGTGGTCAAGCCAGCTGATGCACTTCTGGATCTCCGGGTTCGCTCTGCTGGACTGGCTGATCGCGCCGGGCCGCGACGCACCGTGGAAGACGGTGCCGTGGGTGCTGGTGTTCCCCGCCGTATGGCTCGTCTACACGATGATCCGCGGCACCTACGTCTACTGGTACCCGTACTTCTTTCTCGACCCCGCGATCGTGGAGGTGCCGTACGAGTTCAGCATCTACCTGCTCGCCATCATCGCCGTCTTCACCGGCGTGACGTCGCTGCTGCTGGCGATCAGCCGGGTGCCGCGCCTGGAGCACGTGCGGGAGCGCTGGGGGCGGAACCGTCCTGCGCCTGCGGCGCGGAGGCGGCGGGATCGACGAACGGTGCAAGGCTAGCCAGGGCTGCGGCGAGGGCGTCGTCATCGCTGCCCTCCGCCTGCGCCTTCGCCCGGTCGCCGCCGACGATCGCCACCAGGATCGGCTCGCCGGTGACCGGTTCGAGGTTGAACCACAACGGATACGACGGGTCGTCGAGAACGGTCCAGACCGTCGCATCCGTCGACCAGAACGGCTCGTCGAAGCGCAGCACCAGTTTCTCGCGCAGGCCCATCCCGAGCTGACCGATCGCCGCCCGGTGCGAGAACGGCAGTGGCGGGTCGAACTCGATCGCGCCCGTCTGCAGCACCCCGAGCGGAACCGTGATGATCACCCGGTCGGCCGACAGGGACTCGCCCCGGGACAGGCGCAGGCTGATGCCCCGGTCGGAGGCGATGATACCGCTGACGACGCTGCTCGGCAGAACGTCGATCCCGTCGAGAGCGGTCTGCACGAGCTTCTGGAAGCCCCCGGTGACCAGGCGGTCGCCCTCGTGGGTGAGGGTGGGATCGGGGGCGTACCAGGATGAGAGCTGGTCGGCGTTGGCCCCGGTGGGGGCGACGACATCGGTGGTGATGAACGTGGCGAGGCGCTCCGCGTCGGACACCCCGACGGCGTTCTCCTCGGTGCTGAGCTCGCCCGCGCCCGACTCCTGGAGGGCCTGCGCGACGGTCACGTCGGTGCGCTGCTTCGCCGCCCAGGCGAGCGCCTCGGTGACCGCGTTCGGGGCGACCGGCGTGGGCGGCACGATGTCGCCGTCAGGGGTGCGCTGCTGCGCCCGCACGTTGAAGTCGGCGGTGTCGACGCCGAGGAGAGTGAGGTCGCGGCCGAGGGCGATCGCGGACGAGCCGGCGAGCCAGGCCGCACCCAACTCGACCGGGAACGGCCAGTCGCCCGCGTCATCCGTGTGGATGCGACCACCGGACCGGTCGCGGCCCTCGATCACCACCACGTTGTAGCCGGCGTCGGCGAGCTCTCGGGCGGCCGTGGCGCCGGCGACGCCCGCACCGACGATGGCGACGCGGTCGTCGGTCGATGCTGCAGCGACGACCTCGGCGGCGGCGCGCACGCCGGAGGCACGCGCGCCCTGCACGGTGCCGGGGTCATCGCCGTCGGTGTGCTCGCCGGCGAAGAAGAGCCGGCCGTCGACGGGCTGCCGGAGCGCCTCCCGGTCGGCCGGCGACGACCCGACGGTCTGGAAGCTCGCGGCGCCGTAGGACATGGGGTCGGTGGACCAGGCCGTGCGGCGGAACGCGCTCGGTTGCGGCACGTCGCCGGGCGTCGGCGGGGGCGGCACCGCGGTGGCGGTCGCGGAGGGGCTGGGCACGGGCCTGCGGGGCGTGCAGCCGCTCACGGCCAGCACGGTGAGTCCTGACATGGTGCCCAGGAGAAAAGTGCGCCGGTTCATTGCCCTCCCACGCACACTGTAGCGCCCTCCTCGGGTCTCGTCGTCCTTCGCACCACGAGCCCGCCCTCCCCCGCTCAGATGGACGCCGTCGTTACTTCTTGGGGACGACCAGGCCCGCGGCCACCAGGTCACGGATCTGCCCGTAGTCGGGGTTCTCCGGGTCGACGTCGTTGGCCGGGGTGAGCTCGACAGTGGTGATGGGCTGCGACTTGGTCTTGGAGGCGAGGCTCACGAAGTAGCCGAGCATCGACTGCGGGATGTCTGTCTTCACCACCTGCTCGCCGGCCTTCGCCACCCCCTGGAACTTCACGAGCACGTTCGCGGGGTTGAACTGCTTGAGGATCGCCTCCTCCAGCACGCGCTGCCTGGCCATGCGGTCGTAGTCGCTCGTGCCGTGCCGTGCGCGGCCGTACCAGAGGGCGGTGAAGCCGTCCATGTGCTGTTTGCCGGGCTCGACCCAGCCGTCGACGTTGTTGAGCTCCTCGTCGCCGCCGATCGGCAGGCGCTCCTTCACGGTGATCTCCACCCCGCCCAGCGCGTCGATCAGGTCGGAGAAGCCCTGCATGTCGATGAGCACGTAGTACTGGATCGTGAGCCCGGTGATGCCCTCCGCGGCGTCGCGCATGCCCTCGATGCCGGGTTCGCTGCCGTTCTTCACGGCGTTGGGGTACATCTCGGGGCTCTTCAGCTCGACCTCGGTATAGACGGAGTTGAGCATGCAGACGTCGACTTCGCATCCGTCGATCGCACCGTAGCCTTCGGGGTAGACGGATGCCAGCGGCGAGTCGTCGGGGAACGGGAAGTCGACGAGGTTGCGCGGCAGGCCGATGATCGACGCCTTGCCGGTCTTGGCGTCGATGCTCACGACCGAGATGCTGTCGGGGCGCATGCCCTGGCGGTCGGGCCCCGCGTCGCCGCCGAGCAGGAGGATGTTGTAGCGACCGTCGACGGGCGGCACGCTGGGGCCGGCGGTGAAGACGTTGGCGAGGAATCCGCTGGCCGTCGTGGCGACGAGCGCGCCGTAGCCGGCCGAGCCGCACACGACGAGCATGAGCACCGTCGCGAATGCGGCGATGAGCGGCCGGGCTTTCGGGCGCGCCCGAACGAGGCGCACGAGGCGCAGCGTGTCGAGGGTGAGCACCAGCCACAGCACCGCGTAGAACAGCAGGATGAGCGCCGCGAGCCAGAGCCCGATCGAGTTGGTGAACAGCGTGAGCACGGCCGCCGGCCACAGCACGTAGGAGACCCCGGCGACCACGGCCAGCGTGAGAAGCACCAGGGACGCGCCGAGGCCGAACCGGCCGAGCCGCCGGTTGCCGGCCAACACCTGGGCGGAGCCGGGCAGCACGAAGTTCAGCACCACGAGCCACCAGCCCCGCCGGGTCATCACCCGGGTCGAGCCGACGTTCGGATGCCGCATCGGGCTGGTCAGGCTGCTCATAGCCGGGCGTGCAGGTCCTTGTTCTTCTGCTCGACGAGCGCTTCGAGTTCAGCGGCGTAGTCGGCCAGTTTGCCCTGCAGGACGGTGTCGGAGGTGGCGAGTATCTTCACGGCCATGAGCCCCGCGTTGCGCGCCCCGCCGATGGAGACCGTCGCCACTGGCACGCCGGCGGGCATCTGCACGATCGACAGCAGCGAGTCGAGGCCGTCGAGGCGGCTGAGGGGAACGGGCACGCCCACGACCGGCAGCACGGTGACGGCGGCGAGCATTCCGGGGAGGTGGGCGGCACCGCCGGCACCGGCGATGATGACCTTGAGGCCGCGGGCGAGGGCGCCCTGGCCGTAGTCGATCATCTTCTGCGGCGTGCGGTGCGCCGAGACCACGTCGACCTCGAAGGGCACGCCGAATTCACGCAGCACGGTGGCGGTTTCGCTCATCACCGACCAGTCCGAGTCCGATCCCATGACGACGCCGACCAGCGGCGCGGCGGGAGCGGAATCGGGTGTCGTGTTCTCTGGCACGCAGACGATCTTATGTCTCAGTCCTGAAAGAAAGCCGCAGTGGCACGCGCCTCGTAGACGACGGTCTCGAGTTCGTCGCCGCCGGCCGTGACGTGGCCGATCTTGCGTCCCGGACGCGGATCCTTGCCGTAGTTGTGCACCTTCACCGTCGGGTGGGCGTCGAAGGCCGCCGGGTAGCGGTCAGCCATCGATCCCTCGGCCGGGCCGCCCAGCACATTGACCATCACCGACCAGAGTTCGCGGGCACCGGTGGCGCCGAGCGGCAGGTCGAGCACCGCGCGCAGGTGCTGCTCGAACTGACTCGTCGTGGAACCGTCGATGGACCAGTGGCCGCTGTTGTGCGGGCGCATGGCCAGCTCGTTCACCAGCAGGCGCTCATCCGTTGTCTCGAACAGCTCGACCGCGAGCACGCCCGTGACGCCGATGCCCTCGGCGACCGCCATGGCGATGTCGGCGGCGACGTCGGCCACCCGCCCAGCGGAGCCGGGTGCGGGCGCGATGACCTCGGCGCAGACGCCGCCGCGTTGCACGGTCTCGACGAGCGGCCACGCCACGATCTCGCCGGAGGGCCGCCGGGCCACGAGCTGGGCCAGTTCGCGCCGGAAGTCCACGAGTTCCTCCACGAGGAGGGCGGAGCCGCGGTCGTCGCCGGCGAGCGCCTCGAACCAGTCGTCGACGTCGTGCTCGCCGGAGACGACGCGCACGCCCTTGCCGTCGTAGCCGCCCCGCGGGGTCTTCACGACCGCGCGGCCGTCGTGCTCCGCCAGGAAGGCTGCCAGTTCGCCGGAATTCGAGACGGCAGCCCAGTCGGGCACGGGCAGGCCCAGGTCGGTGAGTTTCTGGCGCATGAGCAGCTTGTCCTGCGCGTACAGCAGCGCGTCGGGGCCGGGGTGAACGCGCACGCCGCGGTTCACGAGCGCACGCAGGATCTCCTGCGGCACGTGCTCATGGTCGAAGGTGATGACGTCGACGGTCTCGGCGAAGGCCAGCACGGTGTCGGCGTCGCGGTAGTCGCCGACGCCGGCGGCGGCGAGCCCCGCGGCCATGCCCTCGCTCTCGGCCAGCACCCGAAGGTCGATGCCGAGGTTCACCGCGGCGGGAATCATCATCCTGGCCAGCTGGCCGCCGCCGATGACACCAACGATCGTGGTCATGTCTTCACCAATCCCTGTCGAGCCGGATGCGAGTACCGGGCCGACGCATCCGCCCGCACCTCGTCGGCTGATTCCCAGCGTTCCGCGGCGGCAGCGTCGTAAACTGCCGATCTCACTGTTCTATTTTGGCTCAGTCGGAGTCATGCGTGCGACCGGACGGAATATGGCCCAGAGATCGGTAACCAGGCGCCGTCTGCTTGCGTTCGCCGCGCAGGTCGCCAAGTTCGGCGCGGTCGGGCTCGTGGGCTTCGTCGTCGACGTGGCCGTGTTCAACCTGTTGCGCGCCACCGTCTTCGAGCCGCACGTCGTGCACGCGGGGCCGCTCTACGCCAAGGTCATCTCGACGGCGCTCGCGATCGTGACCAACTGGCTGGGGAACCGATACTGGACCTTCAGCGACAACCGGCGATCGCGCACCGGGCGGGAGGCGCTCGAGTTCTTCGCCGTGAGCATCGCCGGCATGGCGATCGGCCTGCTGTGCCTGTGGTTCAGCCACTACGTGCTGGGGCAGACGAGCGTGCTGGCCGACAACATCTCGTCGAACGTCGTGGGCCTCGCCCTCGGCGCCGTGTTCCGCTTCGTGCTGTACCGCTACTGGGTGTTCGCCCCGAACCGCACCGGGCGCGCCCGCGTTCCCGCGTCGGCCCTGCTCCCGGGCGAGCGCGGCGCCGGATCGCTGCCGAGCGGCACCTGAGCCATTTCGCCTGTCGGCGCTACCGCCCGCGCCGGAACCCCGAGGTCTCGCCGAGGAGCGGGTGCTCGTCCCGCTTCGGCGCGATCGGCGCGCGGGTCTCCTCCATCAGGTCGTGCAGCACCTTCTGCACGAGCGCCGCATTGGGCACGTCTTTCAACACCAGCGGATGCTCGAGCCCCGAGTTGATGAGCACGTTGCCGGACCGGAACGCCGACTGGAGCCAGTTCTGCCGCACCGTCACGTCGTATCCGCGGCTGTGCAACAGCTCCTGCCGGGTGCGCACGAAGAAGCCGTGCCGGAAGATGATGCGCCGTGTGGTGATCGTGTAGCGGCGGTTGAGCCAGGAGACGACGGGCAGCAGCCAGAGCAGCACGACGGCGAGCAGGGCACCGACCACGAGCAGGCTGTTCAGCCATGGCTCGGGCAGGTTGCCGGCGTAGTACCCGGTGGCGCCGGCGATCACGAACAGCAGGATCGTCGGCCAGAACAGCAGGCGCGCGTGCGGGCGCAGCCGGGCGACGACGTGCTCGGCCGGCGCATCCGCGGGCCCGTTCTCGGTCGTGCCTGCGCTGATCGTCATAGACCCATTAATACCGCAGGTGGGTGACGTCGCCGGCCGCGACCGCCAGCAGCTCGTTGTCCGCCTGGTCGCGCACCACCAGCCGGCCGTCCTCGTCGAGACGCACTGCGGTGCCGACGAGGTCGGTGCCGCCCGGCAGCTCCACCCGCACGGCGGCGCCGAGCGTGCCGCAGAGCGCGACCACACGGTCGTGCAGGCCGCTGGCCACCGGGTCTCCGGCCGCCGAGACGAAGCGGTCGTACAGCTCCCGCAACCGGGTGAGGTAGCCCGCCAGCACCGCATCCGGGTCGGGCGAGGTGCCCGTGACCAGCAGCAGCGAGGTCGAGGTGAGGGTGGGCAGGTCGTGCTCATCGAGCGAAACGTTCAGGCCCGCGCCGATCACCACGCCCCCGCCCGGCAGGAGCTCGCAGAGGATGCCGGACACCTTGTATCCGTCGATCAGCACGTCATTCGGCCATTTCAGCGTCACCTCGTGTCGGGGCTGCTCGTCATCGGCGGGCTCGGCGGGCGCCGAGGACTCGGCGACCACGTCGCGCACGGCGAGGGTCATCGCCGCCCCCGCCAGCAGCGGGAACCAGCCGAACTGGTCCATCGGTAGCGGCTCGCCCGCCGAGACCGACAGTTCCGGACGAGACGGACCGGCGTGCCTGTCCGTCTCGTCCGGAACTATCAACGTGGGCGGAAGCCGGGGGCGCAGGAGCACGGAGATGGCGAGCGACTTGCCGGTAGGCGCGAGCCAGGTGCGACCGAGGCGGCCGCGGCCGCGGGTCTGGTTGTCGGTGACGACCACCGACAGATCGGGCCAGCCGGAGGCATCCGCACCCGTCGCGTGCGCCACCAGGACGTCGTTGGTCGACCCCGTCTCGACAAGGTACTCGAAGCGCCCCGCGACCTCGCGGCTCAGCGGAAACTCCATGCGCCCTCTTCCCTGTCTTCCCGGCTCAACTCCTCCAATTCTGTCGAACTTTGCGTCCGTCACGCATGTTTGCGCCCTCCGCGCCCGGAATTGAAGGAGTTGTGCAGCGGAAAGCGTCCAGCGGATGGCGGTGGATTTGTGGCGAATCGTCAACGGTTCAGCCAAGGGGCTGGCCGGTAGAGTGAACGGCGTGACTGACAACGCATCGACTTCGGGCCCTGACTTGTACACGACGGCGGGACGGCTGGCCGACCTGAAGGACCGTTACCACGAGGCCGTGACGGCCAGCGGCCAGGCGGCGATCGAGAAGCAGCACGCGAAGGGCAAGATGACCGCCCGCGAGCGCATCGAGCAGCTGCTCGACCACGGGTCGTTCGTGGAGCTCGACGAGTTCGTGCGCCACCGCACCCACGCGTTCGGCATGGAGAAGAAGCGCCCGTACGGGGACGCCGTCGTCACCGGCACCGGCACCATTCACGGGCGCCAGGTCGCCGTCTACGCGCAGGACTTCACCATCTTCGGCGGCTCGCTCGGCGAGGTCGCCGGCGAGAAGATCATCAAGGTCATGGACCTGGCCCTGAAGACCGGCGTGCCGATCATCGGCATCCTCGACTCCGGCGGCGCCCGCATCCAGGAGGGCGTGGTCGCGCTCGGCAAGTACGGCGAGATCTTCCGCCGCAACACGCAGGCATCCGGCGTCATCCCGCAAATCTCCATCATCATGGGCCCGGCCGCCGGCGGCGCGGTCTACTCCCCCGCCCTCACCGACTTCGTCATCATGGTCGACAAGACCAGCCAGATGTTCGTCACCGGCCCCGACGTGATCAAGACCGTCACCGGCGAAGACGTCGGCATGGAAGAGCTCGGCGGCGCCCTCACCCACAACAAGGTCTCCGGCGTCTCGCACTACCTCGCCAGCGACGAGGCCGACGCCCTCGACTACGCGCGCACCCTGCTCGGGTTCCTCCCCGACAACAACCTCTCCGAGCTGCCGGTCTTCGACAGCGACGCCGAGCTCGAGACGACGGATGCCGACCGCAAGCTCAACACGATCATCCCCGACTCCCCCAACCAGCCCTACGACGTGAAGACCGTCATCGAGCACATCGTCGACCACGGCGACTTCCTCGAGACCCAGCCCCTGTTCGCGCCGAACATCGTGGTCGGTTTCGCCCGCGTCGAAGGCCGCTCGGTCGGCATCGTCGCCAACCAGCCCAACGCCATGGCCGGCACTCTGAACATCGACGCCGGCGAGAAGGCGTCGCGCTTCGTGCGCTTCTGCGACGCGTTCAACATCCCGATCCTCACCCTCGTCGACGTTCCCGGCTACCTGCCGGGCACCGACCAGGAGTGGACGGGCGTCATCCGCCGCGGTGCCAAGCTGCTCTACGCCTACGCCGAGGCGACGGTGCCGCTGGTCACCGTCATCCTGCGCAAGGCCTACGGCGGCGCGTACATCGTCATGGGCTCGAAGCAGCTCGGGGCCGACATGAACCTCGCCTGGCCGACGGCCGAGATCGCCGTGATGGGCGGCCAGGGTGCCGTGAACATCCTCTACCGCAGCGAGATCAAGCGCGCCGAGGAGGCCGGTGAGGATGTCGCCGAGGTGCGCACCCGGCTGGCCAACGAGTACACCTACAACGTCGCCAGCCCGTTCCTGGCCGCCGAGCGGGGCGAGCTCGACGGCGTCATCGAGCCGGCCGTCACGCGCGTGGCGGTCACCAAGGCGCTCCGGGCCCTGCGCACTAAACGCGCGAGCCTGCCGCCCAAGAAGCACGGCAACATCCCGCTGTAGGGGCCGACGATGACTGAAACAACGGATGCCGGAGGCGACGGCCTCGACGCCTCCCAGATCGAGTTCGTCACCCGCGGGGTGACCCCGGCAGAGGTGGCGGCTGTCACCGCCGTGCTGAACGCCATGCTCCATGAGCAGGCGGAGCACCTGCGGAAGCGGCCGGAGCCGGTGCCCAGCAGGTGGGCGGAGCGCGAGCGGCTGGTTCGCCAGAGCATCCGCCCCGGCCCCGGCAGCTGGCGCAATTTCAGCGGCTGATTCGCGCCGCGTTCGGTGCCGGAGGTCGAGCAGCACGGGGCCGGAAAGCACTGTCCCCCTAAATGCTGACTTACTGGTCCTGGGGGCGCGAGGCATTATTGGTTGTGCTAGGTGCTCCTCGAAAGGGGCGGCACCACCAATCATTCGCCCACTAGGGTAAGCAGGCGAATGTTTTGGGGGCGAGTCAGGGCGATATTCGGGTTGTCGCCCTGACTCGAGTTTTAGGAAAGGGATCGGCTTCGGCCGGTCCCTTTCCTATTTCCGCGCCATCCGTTGCTGCGCAATGGGGCTTTTTGTCGGCACGCCGGTTGAACGCCGCTGCGCGGGTCGAATTCAACCCGCGTAGCGGCGTTCAACCCGCGGATCGCGCTGGAGGTCGCTCTGCGGCAGCAGGAGCCGCCTCCGTCTGGCGGGGAGACCGAGCTCAAGGAGGCGCTCGCGCAGACGGTACTGACTCATCGCCACGGCGCTGTCCCAGCGGCCGAAGGCCGCGACCCGGCGCCGGATGGCATCTTCCCGGTCTTTCTCCGCCTTCACCACTTCGGCGGTCGTCCGCCCTCCGAGGAGTACGGGGTCGAAGTACTTCGCGTCGCCGTCGCACTCCCCCACGGCGTCGAACTCCTCCCAATAGAAGTCCGTGTCGTAGCGTCGGCCGTCGATGACGAACGTCTTCTGAAGCACCGGTTCGGGAAACCCGCTCAACGCGATGTTGACCCGGCTGGCCGACTCATTCGGAGAGTCGGCCAGCTCTGACCCGAACTCGATCAGGACCCGGGCACGTACCGAGCCGCGGAACGGCAGCATGCGTTCCCACGTTTCGAGCAACTGGAGCTTCGTGGTCATCGCCGGCACGCGTCGGAACCGGTCGACGGCCAGGGCCCGGTCGATCACGGCCACGGCTGACTTCACGTCAAGGCGCGCGGCGAGGTCGACGACGGTGCGCTCGACGGTGGTCAGGACAACGCCCTCCCGAACCGTCACGTCGCGCGCGTCGAATCCGACGGCGTGCACCCTGACGCCCGGGTACGAGCGCCCGCCTGACCTCCGCTCGGTGACGAAGTGGACCTCGGCCGGCCAGCCGGCGAGCACCGGGAGACCCCACAGCACGGCGGCCGATTCGTGACTGAGCGGCGGGGCGGCGGTACGCGAGCGAGCCGCTGCGAGAACGCGCACGCGATAGCGATCATCCCGGCCCAAGGCGCTCCATTCTTGAGCCGCCACGTACTGCCCGCGGTTGATTCGTTGCAGGAGGCCGCGGTCCACGAGGCGGCGCAGCCTCATGTCGGCTCCGAACGCGCCGCTCACGTCGCGAGAGAAGACCAGAGCCTCTTCCGGATGCCGCCTGCCGCGCTCGTGGGAGGGGTTCGCGGCACCTGGGCCTGGGACGTTGCTGGATGAGCTCATCGCCCTACTCTGCGGCCCGAGCTGCGGCGCCGGCGCGCACGAGCTGAGGCTGTGGGCCGGGAACGGGACTGACGCTCCTGGGGAGGACGGGCATCCGTTGTGAGCTGCGCGGGTTGGACGCCGCTGCGCGGGCTGAATTCAACCCGCGGAGCGGCGTTCAACCCGCGCAGCTCGAAGTGGCGAGGGACGGGAGGGGACGAGGGGCGCGAGGGACGGGAGGGACGTGAGGGAACGGGAGGGACGCGAGGGACGCGAGCGGCGGGGGTTAGGGAGACGGGGCGGGGCGGGAGGGACGGGAGGGACGCGAGGGACGCGAGCGGCGGGGGTTAGGGAGACCGGGTGGGGGCGGGGCGCGGGATCTCCAGCCAGAGGTCGACCTCATCGTCGGAGGACTCCTGCCCGAGGGCGCTGGCGGCGCTGTCTGCGCTGCTGAGGCCGACGACCGTCACCGCGGTGTCCGACTTGTCGGCGACCGAGCGGGCGATGATGCGGTCCGCGCTGGTGCGCGCGATGGCCGCGGCGAGAGTGTTGCGGAGTTCTTCGAGATCCTGCCCGGAGAGGTCGTCGATGCCGCCCTCGTCGAGGAGCGACACGATCGCGCCGCGCCGGCGAGCGGCCATCACCTGGAACCGCACCTCGTCGTTCAGGAGTTTGCGTCCGCGGATCTCGTCGCGGATGGCCGCCTCGAGGTACCGGCACTCCTGCCGCTGCACATCGGTCAGCACCCCGCCGCGCTCCACGATGCGCCGCAGCATCGGCGCGGCCAGCCGGTTGGTGTGCGCCAGGCGCACGCGGCGTTCGTAGAGGTGCGCCTCCTGCGCCGCCTGCCAGTCGCTCGCCTCGCGCTCGGCGAGTCCGTACTGGCTGGCGTCGCGCCCGGCCTTGGTGAGCGCGTGGGCGAGCAGGATCGCCACGCCCACCCACAGGACGCTGCCGAACACACCCTGCGACGCCACCGCGGCCGGGCCGGCCCAGGCGACCGTGTACGCGGCGAGGAAGCCGACTCCGGCCCACGCCGTCGCCTGCCGCTTGCGCGCGGCGGTGATGGTCATCAGCACGCCCACGGCGGCGACGTACCAGGTGGCGTAGCCGTTGTTGCGGGAACCGTCGAGGGTGCTGCTGACGAGGAGGGGCAGCGTGCCCGAGACCGCGAGGTTGAATGCGGCCAGCCAGAGCGGCATCCGTGTGGGGCTCGTCGGCCACAGGCTGACCACCGTCGCTACCGCGTAGAGCACCATCGCCACGATCGCCGGCACCGGCGACGACGGCACCCGCAGCGAGTAGATGCCGAGCACGACGTGGTAGGTGGAGAACAACGCGGCGAGCGCGAGGAGCAGGCCGCGGGGAACGGTGATCATCGGTCGACTCCCGTCGCCGGGTCGTCTGCGCCCGGGTGGGCCGGGCCGATGACACCGGTGTCGGGGCCGGACTCCGCCGGCCGTGGCCACACGATCGTCACCGTCGTGCCCTCACCGGGAGCGGTGCGGAGTTTCACCGCACCGCCGGCGCTCTCCATCCGCTCCATGATCGACAGTCGCAGACCGAGCCGTTCGCTCGGCACCGCCCGCGCGTCGAAGCCCACCCCGGTGTCGGTGATCTCGATGGTGCAGCCGCCGCGCGAGTTCGAGCGCAGGGTCAGCGTGCGGGTGATGTCGCCGGTGCCGGCATGCTGCATGCTGTTCACCATGGCCTGCACGGTCGCGGAGTAGAGGGCGTCGCTCGCCTGCAGCGGCACGGTGATCATGTCGACGTTCTTTTCGACGACGACGAAGGGGCTGGCGAACGCCTCGGCAGCGTGACGGATGCGCTGGCTCACCCGGGCGAACGGGATGACGGTCTCGTCGTTGGCCACCGGGACGCCCGCGTCGGTGAGGCGCGCCATGGCGCGGGCGGCCATCGTCACCGCGAGTTCCGCCTCCTTGGGCGTCTCGGCCCGCGCGGCGGCCAGCAGGGTGGTGAGCACGCTGTCGTGCACGATCGAGTCCACCTCGACCCGCTCCAGCTCGGTGGCGTGATGGCGCACCGCGGCGGCGTATTTGCGCAGCGCGTTGGACTGGGCGATGTCGACGGCGGCGGTCGCCTGGCGCAGCATGACGATGATGATCAGCACCACCTGCCCGAGGAGGATCGCGTAGACGGCATCGAGCGCCGCGAGGAGCAGGTCGGCGTGCCCGCCCGCCGGGGTGAGCCGGAGCACGCCGTAGGCGACGGGGGCGGTGATCGCGTAGACCGCCGCCCAGCGCAGCGGGAAGGCCAGTGCGGCACAGGACGTGGCGATGGAGCAGAAGTACCAGAGCCACGGCTTGTCCTGCAGCACCGCGTCGGGCACCATGAGCAGGGCCGGCCAGGCCAGCAGGGCGGCCAGGTACCCGGCCGACACGATGGTGCAGGCCACGCGGATGCCGACCTGGATGACGGTGCACACCACGACGAGCGCGACGCTCGAATACAGGGTGATGGCGAGGAACGGTCCCCAGCCGGGCTTCAGGTCATCGAGCTGGGACGCCATCGCGGGCAGGGTCTGCAGCGCGAAGATGAAGCCGATGCCGCCGACGGAGCGCGAGAGGACGATCTCGATCTGCCGCCTGCTGGTCGGGTTGATCGCGTGCGCGGGCCGGCGCAGGGCATCCGCTGCCGCGCCCCCGGAGCTGACCGGCGGCATGGTGTGCAGCTTGTCGCGTTCGCCGCCGTCCGGCCACTGCCCGAGGACGGAGGCCGTGTCAGCCGTTCTCATCTCCACCCGCGGTGTCGAGGCCGGGCAGGATGCCGTCTTCCACGGCACGGCGAAGCAGGTCGACCTTCGTGGGGGCGGGGCGGCCGACCTCCACGTACTTCACGCGGATCCGGTCCAGGTACTCGCGGGCCGTGGAGTGCGCGATGCCGAGCTGCATGGCGACCATCTTCAGCGGCAGCCCGGAGGCGTAGAGGTGCAGCACGTCGCGCTCGCGGCGGCCCAGCTGGGCCTTGGCGAAGTCGGCGTCGGCGTCGATGGCGCTGGCCCACTCCAGGTTGTTGAGTACGTCGCCGCGGGCAACGGATGCGACGGCCGCCATGACGGTCGTCGTCGGCGACGACTTGGGGATGACGCCGGCCGCACCGGCGGCGAGCGCCTCGCGCACGAGCGCCACCCGGTCGGCGATGCTGTGCACGAGCACGGCCGCGCCGGTGCCCTGCACGAGCTTCACGTTGTCGGTGACCACGGAGCCGTCGCCGAGGGAGAGGTCGAGCACGATGACGTCGCACACCCGGCCGTCGAGGCCCCGCACCAGTTCACACGCGGTCGCGGCGGCGAGCACGACCTCGAATCCGGCATCTTCGCACGCCGCCTGCAGTCCGAGGCGCACCGATTCGTGGTCGTCGACGATGCCCACGCGCACCCGCCCGCCCGGCATCTGGTCGACATCGGCCGGCGTGGTCTGGGCTGCTGGGGTCACGGCGAGCGCACTCCTTCATCTCTGTACGTTTCAGGGCGTAACGGCGGCGCGAGACGGCAGAACCGCCCGGCGCCGCACCCGCCGGTGCTGCACGCCTCAGCTTAGCGACAGCTACCGCGTGAGCAGGGCGACGGCTTCGACGTGGTGCGTATTGGGGAACAGGTCGAAGGCGCGGAGGCTGCGAAGCTGGTAGCCGTGGCCGGCGAAGAGGGCCACGTCGCGGGCCAGGGCGACCGGGTCGCAGGCCACATAGACGACCTGAGCGGGCCCCAGCGCGCCGAGCTGGTCGACGACGGCGCGGCCGGCGCCGGAGCGCGGCGGGTCGAGCACCACGGTGCCGGCGGCGAGCCGGGAGAGCTCGGCCTCGCTGGACTCGGCAAGGGTGCGCTGCAGGAACCGGTCGACCCGGTCGGTCTGCGCGTTGGCGCCCACCCAGTCGGTGAGGTTCTCGGCCGCGGAGTCCGTCGCGCGCGCATCGCCCTCGACCGAGGTGATGCGCACCGTCGGCCCGAAGCGGTCGCCGACCGCGGCGGCGAGGAGGCCGACGCCGCCGTAGAGGTCGAGGTTGGAGGCGCGTGGGTCGAACGCGTCGGCGTCGATCGCGTTCTGCACGGCGCCGTACAGCGTCTCGGCGGCGCGGGAGTGCACCTGCCAGAAGCCCGAGACGTCGAGCTGGAACTCGCGGTCGCCGACGCGTTCGCGGATGAGCTTGGGCGGCATCCGTCGCGGCTTGCCCCGCGCATCGCGCTCGACGACGAGCACCTGAACGTCGCCCTCGGACGGGGCGACGAGGTCGACGGATGCCGCGCCGGGGAAGAGCGCGTCGAGCGGGGCAGCCGCCTCAACGGCGCGCTCCGCGAGCGGGAGGTCGTCGACGGGGACGACGGTGTGGGAGCGGGCAGAGTAGGGGCCGACGGTGCCGTCTGCGGCGACGTGCAGGCTCACGCGGGTGCGCCATCCGGTGCCGTCGAGCTCGTCGCCCGGGGAGGCGTTCAGGCCGACGGGAACCGGCTCGACGACGGCATCCGTGTCGATGCCGGCCATGCGGTGCAGGGCGTCGGCGAGCACCTGGCGCTTGAGTTCACGCTGGTGGGCGAGCTCGATGTGGCCGAACTCGGCGCCGCCGGCCCGCTCCTCCGGGGCGCGCTCGACGGCGGCGGCCGACCAGATGTGCGGCTGCCGTTCCGGGGCGGCCTCGAGCACCTCGACGGTCTCGGCGCGCCAGAAGCTCTTGTGCCCGGCGTCGGTCAGGCGGGCGCGCACGCGTTCGCCGGGAAGGGTGTCGCTCACGAACACCACGCGGCCCTCGTGCCGGGCGACGAAGATTCCGCCGTGGGCTACGTTGGTGACGTCCAATTCGAGTTCGGAACCGACCGGGCCGTCGCCCTGCGGGCCGGGAGTGTGAGTGCGCGTGGCCATTGATCGAGCATCGCATACCGACGCTGTGCGCCTCCACCTGGCGTCGACGTCGCCGGCGCGGCTGATGCTGCTGCGCTCGGCGGGGATCGAACCGCTCACGCACGCCCCCGGCGTCGACGAGGACGCCGTGGCCGCCGCCGCTGCGCAGGCGCAGGGCGCGCCGCTCACCCCGGAACGGATGGTGGAGCTGCTGGCCCGCGCCAAGGCGGAGGCTGTGGTGGAGGCGACGGGCGTGCAGGGGCTCGTGCTCGGCGGCGACTCGATGTTCGTGCTCGACGGCGCCATCTACGGCAAGCCGCACACGCCGTCGGTGGCGCGCGAGCGCTGGGGACTCCAGCGCGGGCGCACCGGCAGCCTGTATTCGGGGCACTGGCTGATCGACACGACGGATGCCGGTCATCCGCTGGCAGTCGGCGCGGTTGCCGTCGCCCAGGTGACCTTCGCGGACGACATCAGCGACGCCGAGCTCGACGCGTACATCGCGTCCGGGGAGCCGCTGTTCGTGGCCGGCGCGTTCACGATCGACAGCCTCGGGGCGCCATTCATCACCCACGTCGACGGCGACCCGTCGACCGTCGTCGGGCTGTCGCTGCCCACGCTCCGCCGCCTGGTGCGCTCCCTCGGCCACGAGTGGACCGCCCTCTGGAACCGCCCCCGCGCCTGACGCGCATCGGCCGCCGCCATTCCGGGGCCGCGCCCGCGCGGCCCGGGCCGCCCGCGCCGCCCAACCGGCCCCGCGGCATCCGTGGCCCGCCCCGCCCCGCCGGCCCCGGCGGCATCCGTGGCCGGGCGGGGCAGTTGTAGGTATTCCTCACCGGTTCGAGGCCAACTTTGTGGACGAGCCCCAAAGCGCATGCCGCGACGGCCCGTAGGCTAAAGCACTGTGCCACGTATAACGAAAGTCCTCATCGCCAACCGTGGCGAGATCGCCGTGCGAGTCATCCGGGCCGCCCAAGACAGCAAGATCACCTCTGTCGCGGTCTACGCCGACCAGGATCGCGACGCCCTCCACGCCCGCCTCGCGGATGAGGCGTACGGGCTCGAGGGCACCACCAGCGCCGAGACGTACCTCTCGATCGAGAAAATCCTCTCCGTCGCCCGCCGCGCCGGCGCCGACGCCGTGCACCCCGGCTACGGGTTCCTCGCCGAGAACGCCGACTTCGCCCGCGCCGTCATGGACGCCGGCCTCATCTGGATCGGCCCGTCACCCGAGGCCATCGAGAAACTCGGCGACAAGGTCTCCGCACGCCACGTGGCCGAGAAGGTGGGCGCGCCGCTCGCCCCCGGCACGATCAACCCGGTAGCGGATGCCGCCGAGATCCTCGACTTCGTCGACCAGCACGGGCTCCCCGTCGCCATCAAGGCCGCCTTCGGCGGCGGCGGGCGCGGCCTCAAGGTCGCCCGCGAGCGCTCCGAGGTGGAGGAGCTGTTCCAGTCCGCCACACGTGAGGCCGTCGCCGCGTTCGGCCGCGGCGAATGCTTCGTGGAGAAGTACCTCGACCAGCCGCGCCACGTGGAGACCCAGTGCCTCGCCGACGCGCACGGCAACGTCGTGGTTGTCTCCACCCGCGACTGCTCGCTGCAGCGGCGCCACCAGAAGCTCGTCGAGGAGGCCCCCGCGCCGTTTCTCACCGACGAGCAGACGGCTGAGCTGTACCGGGCGTCGAAGGCGATCCTCAAGGAGGTCGGCTACCTCGGCGCCGGTACCTGCGAGTTCCTCATCGGCAAGGACGGCACTGTCTCGTTCCTCGAGGTCAACACGCGCCTGCAGGTGGAGCACCCGGTCTCCGAAGAAGTGACCGGCATCGACCTGGTGCGTGAGCAGTTCCGCCTCGCCGAGGGCGGCGTGCTCGACTACGACGACCCGGCGCCCACCGGCCACTCGTTCGAATTCCGCATCAACGGCGAGGACGCCGGGCGCGGGTTCATCCCCTCCCCCGGCCCCGTGCACGTCTTCAAGCCCGCGGGCGGCCCCGGCGTGCGCGTCGACAGCGGCGTACAGGCCGGCGACGTCATCTCCGGGTCGTTCGACTCGCTGCTGGCCAAGCTCATCGTCACCGGCGCCACCCGCGAGGAGGCGCTGGAGCGCTCCCGCCGCGCCCTCGACGAGTTCGAGGTGGCGGGCCTCCCCACCGTGCTGCCGTTCCACCGCGACATCGTGCGCGACCCGGCCTTCGCACCGGAGAACGGCGAGCCGTTCTCGGTGTACACCCGCTGGATCGAGACGGACTACGACAACGACATCGAGCCCTGGTCCGGCAGCTTGGAAGACCCCGCCGAGGCGCAGAAGCAGCACAGCGTCGTGGTCGAGGTCGACGGCCGGCGCATCGAGGTACGGATGCCGGCACGCCTGATGCCGGGCGCGGCATCCGCTGAGCAGACGGCCGGCGCACCCCCGCGTCGCCGCAGCGGCACGGGCAGCCACGCGGTCGACACCGGCACCGGCGACGCCGTGAAGGCGCCGATGCAGGCGACGGTCGTGAAGCTCGCCGTCGCCGAGGGCGACGCCGTCGTCAAGGGCGACCTGCTGCTGGTGCTTGAGGCCATGAAGATGGAGCAGCCGATGACCGCGCACAAGGACGGTGTCGTCGGCACCATCGCGGCCGAGGTCGGCACGACCGTGTCGTCCGGCCACCTGCTGCTCACCCTGATCGACGCGCCCGCGGCCGCCGACGCCGCCTAGCACCTGGCCCGCACCGCGACGAACCGGGCCGTCCGCGCCATGTCGCGTCGCCGGCGCGCTGCTCGTAACTCCGGAGATCCTGTCGGCCCTGGCGTTCCCGCCGCACTGGTCCGCGGGCGAGAGCGCGCAGGCGCGGTGTTCTTCCGGAGTTAGCGACCGGGCGGGGGGGGCGCAGACGCGGGCCCGGGAGGC
>NZ_RDSR01000021.1 GCF_003716325.1 Cryobacterium tepidiphilum
CTCACCCACCCCGAGACCGGGGTGGTGCTCTCCATGGGAAAGACGAAATACAAAGTCCCCAAAGACCTCAAACGGTGGCTGCGGCTACGCGACCAGACCTGCCGCCGCCCCGGCTGCACCCGACCCGCCACCCACGCGGACATCGACCACACCACAGACTGGGCCCACGGCGGACCCACCGACGCGGCCAACCTCGCCGTCCTCTGCGAACCCTGCCACCAGCTCAAACACCTCACCGCCTGGAAAGTGAAACAACACGGCGGCGGCACCCTGGAATGGACCACCCCCACCGGCCGCGTGCACCGCACCGAACCCGCCGTGAGAATGCGAAGCCAAAACCCACCGGCCGAACCGGCCGGGGCGACCGAACCCGCCGGGCCGCCGGAACCAACCGAACGAAGCGAACCAACCGAACGGAGCGAACCAGCCGAAGAGTCAGAACCACCCGCGACGTCCGAGCGAGCCGAACGGACCGAACCACCCGCGGCGTCCCGCACAGACGAACCGCCTCCCCTCGACCCCGACGCACCGCCACCGTTTTAAGACGCACGGGTTCTCGTTCGCATCCACGGGGCAGAATCGACGAGGCAGAGTGAGGTCCTCACCTCCGCTGGTCGGTCACACCTTTCGGTTACACCTTGAGGTAGCGGGTGATTGCGAAGTTGGCCGAGAAGGCGGCGAGGATCGCCCCTGCCACCAGCAGGATCGGCACCACGATGATCGCGTCGTCGAGCCCGACCAGAGCGAATCCGGTGAAGCGCGCGCCGAGATATCCCTGCACGAACCAGTGCACGATGGCGACCACCGCTCCCCCGGCCAGCACCGACCCGAGCAGCGCCGCAAAGACGCCCTCGAGAATGAACGGTGTCTGGATGAACCGGTTCGAGGCTCCGACCAGGCGCATGATGCCGAGCTCCCGGCGCCGTGAGAAGGCCGAGAGGCGGATGGTGGTGGCGATCAGCAGCGCCGCGGCGACAAGCATGAGCGCGGCGATGCCGATCGCGGTGTAACTCGCGGCGTTCAGCACCGAGAAGATCTGGTCGAGGTACTTCCGCTGGTCGGCGACGCTCTCGACGCCGGGAACCCCCGACAGGGCCTCGACGAGCACGTCGGACTCCGACGGGTCCTTCAGGTTCACCCAGAACGTCTGGTTGAGCTGATCGGCCGTCACATAGTCGGCCACCGGGTTGCCGGCGAACTGCTTCTTGAAGTTCTCGAATGCCTGCTCGTGCGTCTCGAAGTAGTACTTGTCGATGAACGGGGCCAGTGTGGGCGATTCGAGGCGCTTCTTCACCGCATCGATCTGGTCCTGGCTGGCCTCACCCTCCGTGCACGTCTCGCCGGGCGAGATGGCGGTGCACATGTAGATGCCGACCTGCGCCTTCTCGTACCAGAAATTCTTCATCTGGCCGATCTGCATCTGCATGAGGATCGCGGCGCCCACGAACGTGAGCGAGATGAACGTGACGAGCACCACGGAGACAACCATCGAGGCATTCCGGCGCAGGCCCTGCGCCGCCTCGGAGAGAACGAGTCCGAGCCTCATCGGGTGGGCCCCACATTCTGCTCGCCGGTATGGTCTGGGCGCTCACCCGGTGCCCGGAGTCCGAGCTTCTCGGCGAGCGTGAGTTGTTCGGCCACGTGCTCCTGGGCGTCCTCACTGACCGGCGCGGGCGACTCGGCGGGGGCCGGTGCCGGGCGCGAGACGGGTGCAGGTGCGGGCCGCGTGACCGGTGCAGGTGCGGGCCGGGAGACGGGCGCCGGCCGGGTCACGGGTGCGGTTTCCGGTGCGGCGACCGGTGGCGCCGCCGGCGTGGGCGCAGGGATGGGCGCCGTTACAGGCGCAGGCGCCGCTGCAGGCGCCGGTTGCGCCGGAGAAGCGGATGCGGGCTGCGCGTCGCCGCCGGTCACAGACGCGGGGACAGACGCGGGAGCGGGGACAGACGTGGGAGCAGACGCGGGGACGGGCGCGGGCGCCTGTGCGGCTCCCGGACCGAACGGTGCGGGCACGTCCACCGCCGCTGTGGGCGGGAGAACGGGAGTCGACTGGGCGACCGCAGGGGTCGGCGCCGGCGGTCCCTGCTGCGGGTCCGCTTCGGGTCCGGCCACGCGCACCGGAACCGCGGGTGGCACAACCATGGCCTCGGGCTTCTGCACCGGGATGGCACTGGTCTTGTAGGCGCCCTCGCGCTCGTCGCGCACGATCTGGCCGCCGGAGAGCTCGATGACGCGCCGCTTCATCTGGTCGACGATGCCGGCTTCGTGGGTGGCCATGACCACCGTGGTGCCGCCCTCGTTGATGCGGGCGAGCAGCGCCATGATCCCTGCGCTCGTGGTCGGGTCGAGGTTTCCCGTCGGCTCGTCGGCAAGGAGGATCTGCGGCTTGTTGACGATCGCGCGGGCGATCGCCACGCGCTGCTGCTCGCCGCCGGAGAGCTCATGCGGCAGGCGCTGGGCCTTCTCGGCGAGCCCCACCATCTCGAGTGTGTCGGGCACGGCCTCCTGGATGAACCCACGGGACTTGCCGATCACCTGCAGGCTGAACGCGACGTTGTCGTAGACGCTCTTGTTCGGCAGCAGCCGGAAGTCTTGGAACACGACGCCCAGATTGCGCCGGAAATAGGGCACCTTCCGGTTCGAGATGGAGCGCAGGTCCTGCCCGAGCACATGGATGCGCCCACTGGTGGGCTTCTCCTCTTTCAGCACGAGGCGAAGGCAGCTCGATTTACCGGACCCGGAGGCGCCCACCAGGAACACGAACTCGCCGCGGAGGATCTCCAGGTCGATGGAGTTCAGTGCCGGCTTGTTGGTACCCGGATATTGTTTGGTGATGTGATCAAAGCGGATCATGGCGTCTAGAGCTTATGCAGGCATCCGCTGATTATCGGCTGCGACATGCCTGCCCGGCCGGTTTCGGGTCACTCGTGGTCTTGCTTGCGCCAGCGGATGCCGGCGGCGATGAACCCGTCGATGTCACCGTCGAAGACGTTGCTGGGGTTGTTCACCTCGAAGTCGGTGCGGAGGTCCTTGACCATCTGGTAGGGCGCCAGCACATAGCTGCGCATCTGGTCGCCCCAGCTCGCCGTGATCGTGCCGGCCAGTTCCTTCTTCGCTGCGGCCTCCTGCTCCTTCTGCATGAGAAGAAGGCGGCTCTGCAGCACCCGCATGGCGGCGGCGCGGTTCTGGATCTGGCTCTTCTCGTTCTGCATCGACACGACGATGCCGGTCGGCAGGTGGGTGATGCGCACGGCGGAGTCGGTGGTGTTGACCGACTGGCCGCCGGGGCCGCTGGAACGGAACACATCGACGCGGATGTCGTTCTCCGGCACGTCGATGGATTCGGTCTCCTCCATCAGGGGGATCACCTCGACGGCCGCGAAACTCGTCTGCCGCTTGCCGGCCGCACCGAACGGGCTCATCCGCACCAGACGGTGGGTGCCGGCCTCGACGCTCAGGGTGCCGAACGCGTACGGGGCATCGATCTCGAACGTGGCGCTCTTGATACCCGCCTCTTCGGCGTAGCTCGTGTCCATCACCGTGGCGGAGTACTTGTGCTTCTCCGCCCAGCGCAGGTACATGCGCATGAGCATCTCGGCGAAGTCTGCGGCGTCGACGCCGCCGGCGCCGGCGCGAATCGTGACGACGGCCGGGCGGGGGTCGTACTCGCCGTCGAGCAGGGTCTGCACCTCGAGTTCGCCGAGCACCTTCTGGATTCCCTTGAGCTCCACCGCGGCCTCGTCGGCCGACTCCTGGTCGTCCTCGCCGTTGGCGAGCTCCACGAGCACCTCGAGGTCGTCGAGCCGGTTGGCGATGCTCTCGATCTTGGCCAGCTCCGACTGCCGGTGGCTCAGCGCGCTGGTCACCTTCTGCGCACGCTCGGTGTCGTCCCACAGATTGGGCGCCCCGGCCTGTTCGCTCAGGTCGGCGATGTCCGCACGCAGCCGATCAACGTCGACCACCGAACGGATGTCGTTGAAGGTGGCCCGCAGTGCGGCGATATGCTCCGAAAAATCCAACTCAATCATGTCGGGGCAAGCCTACCGGGCCGCGCACGGGATGGAGCGGGCACGCGGCAGAGGCTGGCGTAGCATCAGAGGGTCATGAGTGAGACCCCGCGCCCCTTCAGCATCCGCTCGGTGGCACTCGCCGCGTTCCTGCCGACACTCCTCTTCTCCATCGGCGAGGGCGCGATCATCCCCCTCATCCCGATCGTCGCGCACAATCTCGGAGCCTCGCTGGCGGTCGCCGGGCTCATCGCCGCCATGGTCATGGTGGGCGAGCTCATCGGCGACATTCCCAGCGGATGGCTCGTGGCGCGCATCGGCGAGCGCGTCGCGATGATCGGCGCATCCGTTGTCGCGATCTTCGCGGTGCTCACCTGCATCGTCGCGCCGAACGCCCTGGTGCTCGGCATCGGCATCTTCTTCGTGGGCCTCGCGACAGCGGTGTTCGCCTTGGCGCGGCACGCGTTCATGACCAGTTATGTCCCGCTGGCCTACCGCGCTCGGGCGCTGTCGACCCTCGGCGGCATCTTCCGCGCCGGGTGGTTCGTCGGTCCGTTCCTCGCCGCTGGGCTGCTGCACCTCACGGGCAGCACGCAGGTGGTGTTCGGCGTCTTCATCGTCGCCTGCGTGGGCGCCGCGGTCATGCTCCTGCTGCTGCCGGACCCCGCGAGCACCTTCGGCTCCCGGCGCATGACGATCGGCGCCGACGGCACCATGCGAAGCGAGGGCGAGGAGTTCGCCGCGGAGGAGTCGCACGGCCTGTTCCACACCATCTGGAACCACCGGGGCGTGCTGCTCCGCCTCGGAACCGGGGCGGGCCTCATCGGCGCGCTGCGCGCGAGCCGCACCGTGATCCTTCCGCTCTGGGCCGTGAGCATCGGCATCAGCGAACCCGACACCGCGCTCATCATCGGCATCGCCGGGGCCATCGACTTCGCCCTCTTCTACGCCAGCGGCCAGATCATGGACCGCTTCGGCCGCATCTGGACGGCCCTCCCGTCGATGATCGGCCTCGGGCTCGGCCACCTGGCGCTGGCGTTCACGCACGACCTGCCGGCCAACGTGGAGTGGTTCATCGCGGTGGCGATGGCGCTCTCCCTGGCGAACGGCATCGGGAGCGGCATCCTGATGACCCTCGGGGCGGACCTGGCGCCGAAGGACAACCCGGCGCCGTTCCTCGGCGCCTGGCGCTTCTCCGCAGACCTCGGCGGGGCGGTGGCTCCCCTGGCCGTCGCCGGCGTCACCGCGGTCATCTCGATCTCCGTTGCCAGCGGCGTCATGGGCGTGCTGGGCCTCGCCGGTGCGGTCATCCTCGGCCGCTACCTGCCCCGCTATTCGGTGTCGCGGCCCCGGGCCACTTCACCGACGCCGCCGATCGAGGTTGAATAGGCGCATGCCTCTCAGCGGTGAATACGAACCCAGTCCCGCGAAATGGGTGCGCGACCAAGTGCAGCTCTACGAGAGCTCGGGCGGGACGAAGGGAACGACCCTCCGCGGCATGCCGGTGGTCATCCTGACCACCCTCGGCGCCCGTTCCGGCAAGATCCGCAAGGCGCCGCTGATGCGGGTGGAGCACGACGGCCGCTACGCCGCGGTCGCCTCGCTCGGCGGCAGCGACAAGAACCCGGTCTGGTACAGGAATGTGAAAGCGAACCCGCACGTCGAGCTGCAGGACGGCCCGGACCGGTGGGACATGACCGCCCGCGAGATCACCGGTGCGGAGAAGGACGAATGGTGGGAGCGCGCGGTCGCGGCGTACCCCGACTACGCGAAATACCAGACCAAGACCTCGCGCGAGATCCCCGTGTTCGTGTTGGAGCGGGAGCCCTGACCCGGCGACGAGCGGGCACGGCGCATCCGTTGCTCGACCCGGTCACCCTCGACGACCTCGTCGACGACAGCGGCGCACTCCTGCATGCCGGGGACAGTCGCGATGGCGAACGCTACACGGATGCCGATTTCGATGGCCTCGACCTCACCGGTGCCACCTTCCGCGAGTGCGAGTTCGCGCGCGTGTCGTTCACCGAGACGAAGCTGCGCGGCGCGACGTTCGCCGAATGCCTCGTCTCGGAGCTCCGCGCTCCCGTGTTCAGCGCGCCGTTCTCGCGCTGGCGTGACGTGCGAGTGGACCGGTCGCGGCTCGGGTCGGTGGAGATCTACGAGGCGGAGCTGCGCGGTGTGAGCCTCGACGGCTGCAAGCTCGACTTCGTGAACCTGCGGAACGCATCCGTCACAGACGTGCTGCTGGCCAATTGCGTGATCGAGGAACTCGACCTCGGCGGAGCGACCGTGCAACGGCTCGAACTGCAGAACTGCCGCATCGGCGTGCTCGATGTGGCAGGCGCACGCCTGAAGGACGTCGACCTGCGCTCGAGCGAATTCAGCACCCTGCACGGCCTCGAGGGGCTTCGTGGTGCGACGATCGATGACGGACAGCTCAGTCTGCTGGCTCCCCTGCTGGCGGACCACCTCGGGCTCGTGGTGGAGTGACCCCAGTTACGCCATCGCGTCGGCCGTGAGTTCCAGATCGGACTTGGGCTGCTCGCGCTGGGTGGCGATGGCGGTTCCGGCTGCCGCGCACACCACCACGATGGCGACAAGCTGCACGGGTGAGAACGACTCGCCGAGCACCAGGGCGCCGAAGAGCGCCGCGATGACGGGGCCGACGCTCGTGATGATCGAGTACAGCCGCTGCGGGAGGCGGCGCAGGATGAACGTGTCGAGGGTGTACGGGTAGGCCGAGGAGAGCGCCCCGATCGCGGCGAGGACGCCGATCATGCCCCAGCTGATGCCCGTCGCCGGGATGGTCGCGAGCGCCACGGGCAGCACAAGAATGAGGCTGACGCCACTGGCCACCGAGATGCCTTCGAGGCCCGGGAAGGTCATGGCGACGCGCTTGGTGAGCAGGATGTACGCGGCCCAGCACACCGCGGCGGCCAGCGCGTAGAGGAGGCCGGGGACGTTCAGCTCGCCGTCGCTCCAGGTGAGGAGGACGACGCCGGTCGCAGCGGCGATCGCGCAGGCGAAGTCGACCAGTCGCCGTGAGGCAGCCAGCACCAGGGCGAACGGGCCGAGGAACTCGATGGTCGCGGCGATGCCGAGCCCGAGCAGGTGCACGGACTCGTAGAACGTGAGGTTCATCACCGCCAACGTGAGGCCGAGGGCGAGTGCCGGCCAGATGCGGGTCCACGACAGGTGCGCGAGTCGCGGCCGGTAGAACGGCAGCAGCACGGCGACCATGACGAGCTGCCGGGCGGCGACGACGACGGGTGAGCCGACGACCGGAATGGCGAGACCCGCCAGCGACGAGCCGAAGTTGATGCTCAGTTCCGTGGAGACCTGTGCGGCCGCGCCGATCGTGTGGTTGTTCTTGCCGGTCACCGCGCTCCTCGTCGGCACCCGTGGTGGCGCCCCCTGCGAGGTTACCGGTTGCTCCCCCGCCTACTCGTCGTGCTCTATCGTCAGGGAGTATGAATCGCAGATTTCGCCAGGTCGATGTGTTCGGTGAAGTCGCGTGCTCGGGCAACCCGGTGGCGGTGGTGCTTGACGCCGAGGGGCTCGACGACGAGACACTGCGGCGCTTCTCCGTGTGGTCGAACCTGTCGGAATGCACCTTCGTGCTTCCGCCCACGGCCCCCGGGGCTGACTACCGGGTGCGCATCTTCTCCCTGAGCACCGAGTTGCCGTTCGCGGGCCACCCCACACTCGGGACCGCCCGCGCGTGGCTTGATGCCGGCGGGCGGCCCGCCGACCCGGGTGTCGTCGTGCAGGAGTGCGCTGCCGGGCTGATCCCCGTGCGCATCGACGGTGAGCTGCTCGCGTTCAGCCCGCCACCTCGCATCCGTTCGGGCGCCGTCGACGCCGAGACCCTCGCGGCAGTGACCGGCATTCTCGGGATCGACCGGGAGCAGGTCGTCGACGCCGAATGGCTGGACAACGGACCCGGCTGGGTCGGCGTCCTGCTCGACAGTGCCGAGGCCGTCCTGCGTGTGCGGCCGGATGCCTCCCAGCACCCGGGCCGGTGGGACATCGGTGTGATCGGGCCGCATCCCGCCGGCAGTGAGACGCAGTTCGAGCTCCGCGCCTTCTTCGGAGACGACGACGAATCTCTCCGCGAGGACCCGGTCACGGGAAGCCTGAATGCTTCGGCGGCTGAGTGGCTGCTCGCCACCGGGCGGGCGACGGCGCCCTACCTGGCCGCCCAGGGAACCGCGATGGGACGCCGCGGTCGGGTGCATGTCACGAGCGAGGACGGCACTCTCTGGGTGGGCGGACGAGCCGACGTCGTCATCAGTGGCACAGCGCAGCTGCCGACGGCGTGACGCCTGCCTCGCCCCTCGGCCTCACCAGAAGACCGAGCGCGCCACGGACGACACGCTCACCCGCAGCCCCTGGGGCAGCACGACCGCGACGACCGGTGGGCGCCAGAGCGCGCTGAGCGAGACCTCCGCGCCGCTGCCGTCAACGGATGCCGCGCGCTCCAGCGTCAGGCTTTCGAACCGGTCGTCTGCGACGGCGGCGAGATAGTCCTCAGCCGCCTGCTCCACATCCGCCGAGGACAAGACGGGCCGCAGGTGCTCCTCGCCGGGGGCCGCCCGCACGGAGGCCAGGGGGAATGCCTCGGCCGCGGCGAGCGCTGCCCCGTCGGCAAGGGTGAGCAGGCGCTTGCGCTCGAGGTACAGCGAGGTCGCCGCGACCACCACCAGAACGAGCATCAGCGCCAGGACCCCGTAGAAGATCGTCAGCACCAGGGTGGAACCGTCATCGGCGGTCCCGTTTCGACGCGTTCGCCGGCGGCGCGCATTCCGCCGCACCGTCACGGCACCGCTCCCCAGAACCGGGAGACCGTCTGGGTGGCCGACGCCTCGATGGGGATGCCCGCTGCGCCGGTGCCGCCCAGGAAGCTCGGAACGAGCGGCATCGGCACGACCGCCCGGATCGTCACCGTGACGCGTCCCTGCCGGGTCAGGCAGGGACCGGGCCGGTCGCACTGGATCTGCACGGACGGCGTGGCATCCACGTCGTAGTCGGCGAGCGCTAACTCCACGACGCGTCCGACCCTGGCGCGGGCATCCGACTCGTTCGGCGCCTGAACGAACACGCGGGCGGCGTGCCGAGCGGCGCCTTCGAGTGCGAGCGACCCGCCCTGCAGCGCCGCCATGGCGAGGATCAGGTAGACGAGGGGCACGAGCAGGATCAGGCCAGCGGTGATGAACTCCAGCGACGCCGAGCCTCCGTCCGAAGGGAGGCCATCAGTCGACGACTTCGACGGGCGCATGGCCGGCCACCTCCAGGCTCCGTCCCGGACCGAGCAGGCCGAGGACCGGCAGCGGCGCCACGACGCGGATCTCCGTGCTGGGCTGCCCCTGGAACCACGCGTAGTCCGCAGTGATGTTCTCGGTGTAGGCATCGCCCACCGTGAGCCTCAGGAGCTCCCGCGTGCGTGCCACCCCGTCGTCGAGGGAGTTCCCGGCGAGGGCCGCGAAACGCGCTCCCTCCGCCGCCGTGTCGAGCACGGTGTTGCGCACGAACAGGGCGAGACCGAGTTGCAGCACCGCGAGCGTCAACACGGTGAGGAGCACGACGACCATCGTGAACTCGGCGGTGGCCGAGCCTGCGTCATTGCTCCACGCCGCCTGTGGAACGGCGCGGTCAGAGGCCACTGACCCGGGCGATCGCCTGGTCGAAGAGGCCGCTGAGCGCCGGTCCCGCCAGGCCCCAGATGATCACGACGAGGCCCGCCGTCATGAGGGTGATCAGCACCCAGCCCGGCACATCCCCGGTGTCGTCGTCGCGTACGAGCCGCAGTGTCTTCATCGCTTACTTCTCCTTCTGTGTGGTGTCGTTCTGTGTAGTGGTCAGAATCCCGACTGCAGGACGAAGATCCCGGGGAAGATCGCGAAGATGACCGTGAGCGGAAGGATGAGGAACACCAGCGGGATCATCATCGCCACCTCCTTCTTTCCGGCGATCTCCAGAAGACGACGCTTGGTCTCGTCGCGGGAATCCTGCGCCTGGGCGCGCAGCACTTCGCCGAGCGGTGAGCCGCGTTCCAAGGCGCCCATGACCTGCTCGAGCGCCCGGGTCAGCGGGGCGAGGCGGATGCGACGGGAGAGGTCTCCCAGCGCGTCTGCGAGGGGAACGCCGGAATGCACATCAGCGAAAACGCGCGAGAACTCGCGCGCCAACTCGCCGGAGCTGGCCGTGGAGATGCGGCGAAGTGAATCGAGGATGCCCTCGCCGGCCGAAAGCGACAGGGTCAGGAACTCCAACACGGTGGGGAGCTCGCTGTTGATGCGGGAGAGCCGCAGCCGCGCGGACCGTTGCAGCATCCAGTCCCGGGCCCAGGCGCCGGCTCCCGCGGCGACTGCCGGCACTGCGATCTGCACGCTCGCCGGAGCGGCGTGCACGACAGGCAGGAACAGCGAGCCCGCCCCGGCAGCGAAACCGACGAGCGCCCACGCCAACTGCTCGGTGCGGAATTGCTCCACGGATTTTCGCAACCCGGACTGCTGCAGCCGCTGTGCCACGACATCCGTGCCGCCGATCGCGCGGGAGAAGGCGCCGGCGACAGCGCCGATGAGCGGCGTCAGCAAGCTGCCCAGGACGGGAAGCGGGTCGACCGAGTGCCGGCGCAGGAACTCCCGCGCCTGTGGCGAGACGTCGAGCACATACGGCGCCACCCGGTCCACGAGCCGAGGACTCCGCAGCCGAGGCGAGAGGCTCACCAGCGACCACAGGCCGAGACCGAGACCGGTTCCGCTCAACACCGCCCACGCCGTCGCGGTGCTCATGCGAACCACCGGCGTTCCTCGGGCAGTCGGCCGAGCGCGATCATCATGCGGTAGGCGATGACGGAGGCGACGAGGCCTCCGAGGATCACCGCGAGTCCGCCGGTCGTGTTGTACGCCACAGCGGCTTCGCGTCTCGATGCCAGCAGCAGGAGCAGCACCCAGGGCGCGGCGACCCCCAGCCTCGCCGCGTTCATGATCCACGATTGGCGTGCTTCGACCTCCTGCCGGATCGCTGTCTCCTGCCGCAGCCACGCGGCAAGGTTGCGCAGAACCACGGTCAGGTCGCTGCCCCCGACCTCCCGCGCCATCCGCAGCGTTTCCAGGATGCGGTCCGCCACCGGGTCGGCCAGGTCCTCCTTGAGGCGATCCAGGGCGACCGAGAAGCTGCCGGTCGCCCGATACTCGCGGTCGAACGCGGTGAAGGCGGCGCGGGTCGACACCGGACCGGCGTGCGCGAGGCTGCTGACGCTGTCGGGCAGGGCGAGACCCGACCGGACGGCGGCGACGAGGTGGTCGACGACATCCGGCCAGACGGTGCGCTGGCTGCGCCGCCTCGACTGCGCCCGCCACCCGACGAGCAGCGACGGGAGAACGGCGCCGCCGACGCCGGCGGAGACCGCCAACGGCACGACACCCAGGAGCGCGAACGCGAGAGTCGCAGACGCGAGTGCGACGATGGCCGAAACCGCCGCGAACACGGGAACGGAGACGTGCCCGAGCCCCGCCTGCACTAGGCGTTCGTGGAGCCGGCCCCGGTTGCGGCCCTGTTCAGAGTGCTGCCGCGGCCACAGCAGCGGCGAAGCCAGCAACAACACGCCGGCGCCGAGCAGGCAACCTAGGGCAAGTCTCACGAGGCCTCCCTCCCGAGCACCACGGCGGGATCCAAGCCGGCCGCGTGGAACTTGGTCAGCTTCGGGGGAAGGCTCCCGGTCGGGCGCAGCGTCCCATGCTCAGAACCGAAAATGGGCGTCGCCTCAACGTGCGCACCGTTCACCTGCCCGGTGAGGGCGAGGATCTCCTCCACCCGGCGTCGGCCGTGGCGGTCCATGGCGCAGTGGACGACGATGTCGACGCAGGTGGCGACCGTGGGAAGCACGAATGCCGCGTCGATGTTGCGGCCGGCCAAGAGCGGCAGCGTGCACAATTTTGCGAGGGCATCCTGCGCGCTGTTGGCGTGCAGTGAGCACATCCCCGGTAGTCCGCTGTTCAGGGCGATGAGCAGATCGAGACTCTCCGCCTCGCGCACTTCGCCGACCACGAGGCGGTCCGGGCGCATCCGCAGCGACTCCTTGATCAGCCGCCGGAGGGTGATCTCCCCCGTCCCCTCCAGGCTCGGCTGTCGGCACTGCATGGCGACGACGTCGCGGGCGACGAGATCAAGCTCGAACGTCTCCTCAACGGTCACGATGCGCTCGTTGGGACGGCCGGACGACAGCAAGGCGTTCAACATGGTGGTCTTGCCGGCCTGAGTCGCGCCCGACACAAGGATGTTCTGGCCGGCGAGAACGCACATGCGCAAGAACTCCGCGGCCTGCTGGCTCAGGGACCCCAACGCCACCAGTTGGTGCAGGTCGCGGATGCGGCGCGTGAACTTGCGGATGTTGACCGCCCAATGCCGATGGGTGATGTCGGGGATCACGACGTGCAGGCGGGACCCGTCGGGCAGCGAGGCGTCGACGAACGGCGAGGAAAGGTCGACCCGCCGGCCGCTGGCCTGGAGCATCCGTTCGACCAGGTCGCGCACACCGCGCTCGGTCAGCACCACCGCGGTGAGCTCCGGCACGCCGTCGCGGGCGATGAATACCCGCGACGGCGCGTTGATCCAGATCTCCTCGATGGTCGGATCGTCGAGGAGCGGCTGCAGCGCCCCGAACCCCGTGAGTGCGGCCACGACCTCGCGTGCTGCCTGGTGTTCGTCGGGGATGATCGGGAGCGCCCCGCTCAGCGCACGCTCCGAGTAGCGCTGCAGTTCGTCACGCACATATCGCCGCGCCAGGTCCGCGTCGGAGGCCAGGTCGACACCGTCGAGCCGTACACGTGACCTCACCTGTTCGGTGATCATCCGCACGGCCTCGCTCATAGATGCATCCTGCTCCTGAGCGGCCGGGCGCCGCTGAAGTTATCCACAGGGGCACCCGCGCAGGCAGGGCCGCCGCCGGGGTCGCCCCGTAGACTGGTGTCGCCCGCGGGAGTGGTGGAATTGGCAGACACGCAGGATTTAGGTTCCTGTGCTTTCGGGCGTGGGGGTTCAAGTCCCCTCTCCCGCACTGGAACGCCTTTGCATTCCCGTCAGCGGATGATGGCGCTCAGCACATCCTGCCCGAGATGCAGGATGAGCGAGGGATGCAGCCGATGGAACACCTGGCGCCCGTCGCGCTGGGAGCTGATGAGGCCGGCTTCGCGCATCACTCGAAGATGCCGCGACACGGCGGGCTCGCTCAGCTTCGTGCGCACAGCGAGTTCCGTGGTCGTGATCGATTCGCCGATGAGGTGACGGCACAGTTCCCAGCGCCCTGGCTCGGCGAGGGTGAGCAAACGCCTGCGGATCTCATCCTGCGACTGCGCCGCGCCCTCGGCGAACCCTTCCTGCGCGAGGTAGTGGATGACGATGGGGAGGCCCCGGTCCATCTTGACCATGACGTGCGGCCATCCGCGAAGCGACGGGACGAGGAGGAGACCGTTCTCGTCGACGCTGCCCGACGCTGACTGGAGCTTGTCGAAGAACACTGTTGTCTCGGAACCCCGGGTCGACGCCATCTTGGAGAGTGATTCGACGATGGACAGGAGGTCGCCGTCCTGCAGGTTCTCATTGACGAGCCTGGCTGAAGCTTCGAGCCGGGCGGAGGTCCTCCCCCATTCCTCGTCGAAGAAGGCCGTGCAGCATTCCCGCAGGACGCTGGCGAGTTCGGCGCGGAAGCCGCGGGGGTCGGCGATGAGCGACGAGGCGAGTTCACCCCGGTTGAAGGACCGCTGCTGGCATTCGGTCACCCACGACCGGTCGGTCAGGACGTCCTCCGCGCTGCGGAAGTCGACAACCCGGCCCCGGATCGCGTTGGCGGCGAGCGGCAGGAAGATGTCATCATCCATGTCGACGAGTTCGGCCAGCTCGTCGTCGATCGGCCGCCCCAACCTCCGGCTCGTCGGATAGAACAGCCGCATGCGGTACCTGGCCCAGAGCGGGGCGAACCGGAAGAGATCAGTGCGAAGGCTGTCGCTCAGCTGCGATGTCATCTTGTCGGCCCAGCCGCGCGATTCCGGGTGGTGGTCCGGCTCGGCCATGACATGCAGGCAGGCCATGAGCTCGGCCAACGGCGAGACCCCTGCTACGACATCGAGACGCCGTGCCTGTGAGAGCTTGAGAGCGATGACCACCGGATCAGTGTCCCATCCTCACCTCGGAACCCACGATGTGTACCGTCAGGTGGGACCGCCCGAGGTGGAGGGTATTGCGGGCGACCTGGGAGGTGCGGTCGGCCACCACCGCATTGCCGGTATTGGGGTTGACGTCACACCGCGGGAAGTTGCTGGAGGAGACGTCGACCCTGATCCGGTGTCCGGGCGAGAAGTAGTTCGCAGTATCAGGCAGTCTCACGGTGACCCCGTACGTCGTTCCCGGCTGCATCAGCACGGGCGACTCGAAACCTTCACGATAACGACAACGCAGCATGCCGTCGGTGATGTTCATGGCGAAGCCAGCCGGGTAATCGGCGTTCGCAGGGTACACGTCGACGAGCTTGACCGTGATGTCGGTGTCGGGTGCCGACGAAGAGAAGTCCAGCTCGAGGGTGAGGTCGCCGATGATGGCGAGTCCCTTCTCGAGCGGGGCGGTCTGGAAGCTCACGACATCGGGCCTCGAAGCGAGCGGGAGCAGGGTATCGGCGGCGTATGTGTCGGCGGTAGGGGTCTGGTCGAAAGCGCCGCCGTGCATGAGGGGCTCACCCGACGTGATGCCGCCACCCATGCTCGGCACCGGGTGGGAGGGATCGAAGTCGTATGAGATCGCGCCTGCGCGGGAGGGCGGGTTGAACGAGAGCGACCCGTCGGGGGCGAGGAAGAGCCGGGCCTGCTGCGTCTCGGCTGGCGGCCATTCAGCCGCGAATCGCCAGGTGCCGCCGTGGTCGAGGCGGCCGTCCGGATTCTTCCGCCCGGAGCCACCGCCCATGAGAAAGTAGGAGACCGCGGCGAGAGACACCGGTTCGTCGTTCAGCACCTGATCCAGCCACTGCGCCTTGAAGGTGAGGTAGTCGGTGCTCAGGTTGCCGTCCAGAGTGGCCTCCGGGCCGAAGTCGACATCACCCGACCACGTCACGCTTCGCGCACCGTGGATCCACGGGCCGAGGACGAGGAATGTGGGGGCGGCCTTCAGCTTCCTGAGCGAGTGGAAGTTCTCGACAGCGGTGAACACGTAGGGGTCATACCAGCTTGAAATGTGCATCGAGGGCACGTCGGGGAAGTTCTCGTAGAATCCCCTAGCGTACATGCCCGGTTGTGTCCAGAACCCGTCCAGCTCCTCATGGGACCACTGCTCGAACAAGAAGTCCTCGTACTCCGTCGATCCCGAGAGCGGGGAATAGCCCTTTCGCCACGGCATGGATCGGAACCACGCCGCCAGATCCTGGCCTTCGAGGTTGGCCGCCAGGACGGGGTCTTCCTCTGCCGCAGGACTCTTCAGCGCGTGGCGATAGGCCCAGATCACCTGCTTCAGCTCGAACGCTCCGCCGAATCGACCACCTGCCTCGAACGCATTGGAGAATCCGCCTGAGTCCAGGATCATCGCGGCCGTGGCCGGTGCGCCGACGGATGCGGCCGCCGCTTGAACGTGGGCGCTGTACGAGACGCCGGCCGTGATGATCCGCCCGTCGCACCACGGCTGCGCGGCCAGCCAGGCCTGGGTGTCGAAGCCGTCCTCCGCCTCGCCGGTGTACTTGGAGAAGACACCCTCGGAGTCACCGCGACCGCGGCAGTCCTGCCTCACGACGATGTATCCGCGTTCCACAAAGAACGCCGCACCGGACTCAGGTGAGACGGCGCCTCCGTCGGCGTGCCTGCCATCTGAGGGGCGCATCGCACGGATGTCGTAGGGCGTGCGTTCAAGAAGCACCGGCAAGGCACGAGTTCGATCGAGCAGCGTGTCGGAATAGATGTCCGTGGCCAGCAGAACGCCATCGCGCATGGGCGCCCACATGCGCGTCCGTTGTGTCGACCGGCCCTGGTCGTGGAGGGTTTCGAACGTGATGTCCGACATTGAGAACCTGCTTTGCGCGTTTCGTGCTGAGTGGAGCGACGAAGGGCCGGCCGGCTCGCGACCAGCCGACCCTTCGTCAGGAGAAGGGGGTTACTGCATGTCCTTCAGCGCCGGCCAGATCTCGACGAGCTGCGGCTGGGGCGCCTCGCTGAAGTAGCTCTTGTAGATCTTCTGGAACGTGCCGTCGGCGATCAGGTCGGCGACCTGATCGTTGTACGCGTCTTCGAACGCGGTGTTCCCCTTCTGGAACGCCACCGTCGTGGCGTGATCCACCGGCGAGGACGCGGCGATCTTGAGGTCGGGGAACTGCTTGAGGTATTCCTCCGCGTCGGGACCGCCGACGATGAACGCGTCGACGGATCCGGAATTGAGGGCGGAAACCGCAGCGTTCTGGCCATCGAAGTCGGTTTCGATCGCGCCGGGAAGCTTCTTCAGGTAGTCGACCTGCACCGACCCGGTGACGACGGCGACCTTCTTCCCGTCGAAGTCATCGAGGGAGGATGCCGGGCTGTCTTCCTTCGTGAGCAGGGCCGTCTCCGACCAGTACAGTCCCTTCGCGAAGTCGATCGACTTCTTGCGCTCATCGGTGACACCCAGGCCGTTAGCGACCATGTCGTACTGCTGTGAGGTGAGGCCCTGGATGCCCGCCGGCACCGGAGAGAGCTTGTAGGTCACCTTGAGGTCGAGCCGCTTGAATACCTCATCGTTGATGTCCATGATGAACCCCGACGGGTTGCCCTTCTCGTCAACGCTGGCGAAAGGGGGCTGGTCGCCCGAGGTGGAGGCCAGGACCTCACCGGGCGTGATCAGGTTGTACGGGTTGGCGTCGGCCGCCGCGGAGCCGGAGTCGCCGGAGGCTGCCGAGTCTGCGGCGCCGCAGCCCGTGAGCATGAGCAGTACCGCGGCCGAGGCGGCCGAGACCTTGACGAGGGAATCGATCTTCATTTTCGTACCTTCCTATTGGTGCATGGCTGGGTGGGCAGGGTTGCCCGCTGTGGCGGTTGTGCGTGTCAGGTGGTGCGTGTCAGAGAACCTGCGAGAGGAACTCCTGCAGGCGGGGGCTGCGCGGCGCGGTGAGGACCTCGCGGGCGACGCCCTGTTCGGCGATGACGCCGTCGTCCATGAAGACGACCCGGTCGGCCACTTCGCGTGCGAAGCCCATCTCATGGGTGACGACGACCATCGTCATCCCCGAGTGGGCGAGCTCCTTCATCACGTCGAGCACGCCCTTGACCAGTTCCGGGTCGAGTGCCGAGGTGGCCTCATCGAAGAGCATCACCTCCGGTTCCATGGCCAGGGCCCGCGCGATGGCCACGCGCTGCTGCTGTCCCCCGGAGATGTCGGCCGGCCGCTTGTGGATGAGCGCGCCGAGCTCGAGGCGTTCGAGCTGCATACGGGCGATGCGTTCGGCCTCGCGCTTCGGCATCCGCTTGACGGTCGTGAGCGCCATGGCGACGTTCTGCAGAATGTCGACGTGCGGGAAGAGGTTGAAGTGCTGGAACACCATCCCGACTGTTGAGCGCGCCTTGTTGACGTCGGCCTTGGGAGCGGTGAGTTCGACACCGTTGACGATGATCGTTCCCGACGAGGGCGGCTGCAGCAGGTTGATGCACTTGAGCAGCGTGGACTTTCCCGATCCGGAGGGGCCGATGATGCACACCACCTCCTGCGGTGCGATGTCCAGGCTCACGCCCTTGAGCACCTCGATGCTTCCGAAGGACTTGCGGATGTCACGAAGCCGGATGGCGGCCCCGTCGGTCAGGCTCATGTCGGGCCTCTGCATCGACGTCGTTGCCATGGTCACACCTCCGAGAGTCGGGTCGCGGGCTTGAGTTTCAGGCTCCTTCTGCCCTCGCGCAGGCGGCGGTCCCAAGCGTTCACGAGGTAGGTGAGCGGAACCGTCATCATCAGGTAGCAGATACCCGCGGCGACGAGCGCCGACGAGTTGTATGAGATCGCCTGTTGCTGGTGCGCGATGAAGTAGAGCTCGCGCTGACCCACCGTGAGGCCCAGCAGGTACACCAGGGAGCTTTCCTTGATGTCGATGATGAACCGGTTGGTGAGAGCCGGCAGGACGTTGCGCACGCCCTGCGGAACGACGATCTTGCGCATGGTCTGCAGGTACGTCATTCCCAGGGACCTCCCTGCCTGCATCTGTCCGTCGTTGACGGACTGAATTCCGGAGCGGAAGATCTCGGCGCAATAGGCGGCGGAGATGAGCGCGACCGCAAGCACTGCGTAGCCGATCGGCGAGCGCCCGAACGGGCGGATGTCGGCAGCGGGCAGGCCGAGCCCGACAAGGCTGATCGTGAGGATCGCCGGCAGCCCGCGGAAGATGTCGACGTACAGCCGCGCCGGAAACTTGAGGAACCAGGATCGGGACAGGAGCATCATCGCCAGCACCATGCCGATGACGAGGCCCAGCAGCGCGGCGAGCACCGCAATGAAGAGGGTGTTCTTCAGACCTTCAGTGAGAAGTGTCGGGAAGACCTTGAGCATCTCCCCGATGTCGAAGAAGGTGTGGATGAAGGCATCCATGTTTTACTCCTGCCTGCGAACGCTGGGCGTGAACGGCTCGTCGGAGGTACGCGGGGCGCGGTCCAAGACGAGATGAGGCGGGAATCGCCGCGTGGGATTGCCGAGCCGGACGAGTCTCGCACGCTGCTGCCGAGTGTGTGACCCGGCCTGTATTCAGCGGATGCCGTAACACTAAAGTCAGCTCGAGAAGCCGTGCCACCCAATTGCACCAAACTGGTAATCGTCGCCCGCGCGGCGGCGGTGATCGTTCCGGACGCCGGATTCACGGCCCGTGTCAAGGGCGGGAGAGCGATCGCAGGCTTTCACCCGCTACTCTGTAATCCTGCGACGCCGACTGGCCGCGCGCCACCGACTGGAGACCCGTGATTCACACCGCAGTCATCCCCTGGCTCGACCCGGAGATACTCATCACTTCTGCCGGACCGTGGGCACTGGTCCTGGTGTGCTTGTTCGTGTTCGCCGAAACCGGTCTCCTCGTCGGATTCCTTCTTCCCGGTGACACCCTGCTCGTGATCACCGGGCTTCTCACGGGCCACCTCATCATGCTCGACATCTGGTGGGTCTGCCTCGCCGTCGGCTTCGCGGCCTTCGCGGGCGGCGAAGCGGGTTACCTCATCGGTCACAAACTCGGGCGCCGGGTGTTCGAGCGCAAGGAGTCGGGACTCTTCAGCGTGAAGAACGTCGAGCGCACGAACGCGTTCTTCGAGCGGTTCGGCGGACTGGCGGTCATCCTCGCGCGGTTCGTGCCGATCGTTCGTACGTTCGCGCCGGTCGCCGCCGGTGTCGGCCACATGAACTACCGCAAGTACAGCCTCTACAACGCGATCGGAGCCCTCATCTGGGGCTCGGGCCTGGTGTTCTTCGGCCACATGCTCAACCTCATTCCGCCCGTCGCGGACTTCGTGAAGAGCTACATCGACCTCATCCTGCTCGGTGCGGTCGTCGTCACCTCGGTCCCGGCGATCATGCACTACCTGCACGGCGTATCGAAGGCGAAGAACTCCGACGCGTCGGCCGCGACCGAAGACGGACTGGTCCTCGGCCCGGACACGTTCGAGGGACCGCAGGACGGCCGCCAGGAATCCTGACCGATCCCGCCACCGCGGCGTTCCATCAGCGGTGCCGGTGGTCCTCGTGTTCGGCGTGTTCCACCGGCTCCAACTGGAACGTCGAATGCTCCACGTCGAAATGGTCGGCCAGGCACTCCGACAGCTCGTCGAGCAGTTTCCCGGTGTCGGCGAGCGCCCGCTCCTCCACGACGACGTGCGCGCTGAACACGGGCGCACCTGACGTGATCGCCCAGGCGTGCACGTCGTGCACGCCCACCACGCCGTCGGTGGCGAGGATGTGGTCGCGGATGACGGCGACATCGGTGTGCGCCGGCGCGGACTCGCTGAGCACACCGACGACGTCGCGCAGGAGCAGGTAGGCGCGCGGCACGATCATCACCGCAATGACGAGGGATGCGATGGCGTCTGCCTGGCTCAGACCGGTGCTCACGATGACCACGGCTGCCACCACGACGGCGAGCGACCCGAGCACGTCGCCGAGGACCTCGAGGTAGGCGCCTCGCATATTGATGGACCCGCCGGAACGGGGACGGAGCATCAGCAACACGGCGATGTTCGCCGCCAGTCCGATGAGGGCGACGACTAGCATGGGGCCGCCGTCGACGTGGGCCGGCCGATCGCCGAGCAGCCGTCCGATCGCGCCGACGGCCACGGTCACCGTCACGGCGACCAGGAGGAACCCGTTGAGGAGGGCGCCGAAGACCTCCGCCCGCTGGTAGCCGAAGGTCTGCCGGTCGGTGGCAGGTCGCGCGGCGACGATGGTCGCCGTGAGGGCGATACCGAGCCCGGCGAGGTCGGAGAGCATGTGCCCCGCGTCGGCGAGGAGCGCCAGCGACCCGGTCACCCACGCACCGATCGCCTGCACGACGAGCGCGCACGCGATGGTCGCGATCGCGATGCTCAGTCGCCGACGGTCGGCGTGCGCGCCATGCTCATGCCCCATGCCTCCACCGTATCCCTTGCGCGAGTGAGCAGTGGGGGGCGCGGTGGGTGCGAAGGGGCGCTGGGGTTAGGGGGCGGGGGCCAGACGGGTGAGGATGGGGACCAGCTGGGCGAAGGCACGGGCACGGTGGCTCACGCGGTTCTTCTCCTCGCGGGAGAGGTCGGCCGCCGACCCGGCGTAGCCGTCCGGCTGGAAGATCGGGTCGTACCCGAAACCGCCGGCGCCGCTCGGTTGCCGCAGCACGCGGCCCGGCCAGACGCCGGTCACGGCATCCTCGCGGCCGTCGGGCAGCGCGAGCGCCGCCACGCAGGTGAAGTTGCCGGCCCGGTGCTCGTCGGCGAGGTCGCTCAGCTGCCAGAGCAGAAGCCGCAGGTTCTCGCCGTCGTCGCGAGCAGGTCCCGCCCAGCGGGCGGAGAAGATGCCGGGCGAACCGCCGAGCACGTCGACGCAGATCCCCGAGTCATCCGCGATCGCGGGCAGCCCGGTGTGTGCCGCAGCCGCCCGCGCCTTGATCAGCGCGTTCTCGGCGAACGAGACGCCGTTCTCCACCGGTTCGGGTCCGTCGTAGCCCAGCACGTCGATGCCCGGCAGCTGCGGGGCGAGGATGTCACGCAACTCCCCCACCTTGTGCGCGTTGTGGGTCGCCAGCACCACCTGCACCGCTCAGCCCTCCCGCACCGTCGGCTGCAGCGCGGCCTGCTGCATGGCGGTGAGCGAGGCCGTGCCTGCGAGCGCAAGGTCGAGGAGCGAGTCGAGTTCGCGGCGATCGAAGGGCGCGCCCTCCGCAGTGCCCTGCACCTCCACGAACAGGCCTCGCCCGGTGGCGACGACGTTCATGTCGGTCTCGGCCCGCACGTCCTCCACATAGGCGAGGTCGAGCATCGGCGTGCCGTCGATGATGCCAACGGATACGGCGGCCACGCTGTCGATGAGCGGCTTGGCCTTCTGCGCGATGAACTTCTTCTCGCGGGCCCATTCGATCGCGTCGACGAGGGCGACGTACGCGCCGGTGATCGCTGCGGTGCGCGTGCCGCCGTCGGCCTGGAGCACGTCGCAGTCGATGACGATGGTGTTCTCGCCGAGGGCCTTCATGTCGACCACCGCCCGCAGGCTCCGCCCGACCAGCCGGCTGATCTCGTGCGTGCGGCCGCCGACCCGGCCCTTCACCGATTCCCGGTCCATGCGGGAATTCGTTGACCGGGGCAGCATCGCATACTCTGCGGTCACCCACCCCTTGCCCTTGCCCGTCATCCAGCGGGGAACCCCGTTCGTGAACGAGGCGGTGCAGAGCACCTTCGTGCCGCCGAAGGAGATGAGTGCCGACCCTTCCGCCTGGGCGCTCCACCCGCGTTCGATGGTGATCTCGCGGAGGTCATCGGGGCGGCGTCCGTCGGAACGCAGGGTCTCGGTCACTTAGTTCTCCTTCATAGTGGTCGCGGCAGCGAGGCCGCGGATGTTGATGGCGCCGGTCTCGACGAGGCTCACCCGCGTGACGTCACGCCCGATCAGCCGGTGCGCGAGGCGGAGGAAGTCGTCGGCGCTGTCCCCGGTGGCCTCGTAGCGGTAGGTCGGCGGCAGTTGCGACTGGCGCAGCATCCCCTGGCTCACGAGCACCCGGTACACATCGTTCGCCGTCTCGGTGTCGCTCGAGACCAGGGTGACGCCCTCGCCCATGACGTAGGAGATGGCCCCTCGCAGGAACGGATAGTGGGTGCAGCCGAGAACCAGCGTGTCGACATCCGCTGCCTTGAGCGGTGCCAGGTAGTCGGCGGCGACCTCGAGCACCTCGTCGCCGGTGGTCACGCCGGACTCCACGAACTCCACGAACCGCGGGCACGCCTGCGTGAACAGCTCGAGGTTCGTCGCGGCGGCGAAGGCGTCTTCATAGGCGCGGGAGTTGACGGTGCCGAGCGTGCCGATGACGCCCACGCGGTTGTTGCGCGTCGTCGCGACCGCGCGGCGCACGGCCGGCTGGATCACCTCGACGACCGGAACGCTGTAGCGCTCCCGCGCGTCGCGGAGCATGGCCGCGGACGCCGTGTTGCAGGCGATGACCAGCAGTTTCACGCCCTGGTCGACGAGGTCGTCGAGCACGTCGAGCGCATAGCCGCGCACGTCGGCGATCTTCTTCGGCCCGTAGGGCGAGTGGGCGGTGTCGCCGATGTAGACGATGGACTCGTTCGGCAGCTGGTCCCTCACCGCCCGGGCGACGGTCAGCCCGCCGACCCCGGAGTCGAAGATTCCAATCGGTGCGTCGGTCACCCGCCCAAGCTTACCGGGGGCGCGTGCGCCGACCGGTTGCCGGATAGGCTTTGCGCGTGACGGAGTCCTCAGCCTTACGCACCGACCGATACGAGCTCACCATGGTCGACGCGGCCATCCAGAGCGGCACCGCCGACCGGGAATGCATGTTCGAGGCGTTCGCGCGGCGACTTCCGGACGGGCGCCGCTACGGGGTGCTCGCGGGCACCGGGCGGCTGCTGGAGCAGATCCGGCGGTTCCGGTTCACGGATGCCGAACTCGCCTGGCTGAGGGACGAGCACGTCGTGCGCCAGCCCACTCTCGACTGGCTCGCCGACTACCGGTTCAGTGGGAACATCTGGGGTTACCAGGAGGGCGAGATCTACTTCCCCGGCTCGCCACTGCTCCTCGTCGACGCCACCTTCGCCGAGGGCGTGGTGCTCGAGACCATCATCCTGAGCGTGCTCAACTACGACACGTCCGTCGCGAGCGCCGCGGCGCGCATGGTGTCCGTGGGCCGCGGCCGGCCGATCGCCGAGATGGGATCCCGGCGCACGAGCGAGCATGCCGCCGTCGCGGCGGCACGCGCCGCGTACATCGCCGGCTTCGCGGCGACCAGCAACCTCGAGGCGGGCCGCACCTGGGGCGTGCCCACCATGGGGACAGCCGCACACTCCTTCACGCTCCTGCACGACACTGAGGAGGAGGCGTTCCAGGCCCAGATCGACGCCGTCGGACCGGACACGACCCTCCTGGTTGACACCTACGACATCGCCCGCGGCATCGAGCGCGCCGTCCGGGTCGCCGGCACCGAGCTCGGTTCGATCCGCATCGACTCGGGCGACCTTCCCACCGTGGTCGCCGCCGCACGCGCCCAGCTCGACGACCTCGGCGCCGTGAACACGAAGATCACCGTCACGAGCGACCTCGACGAGTACGCCATCGCCGCACTCGCCGCCGTTCCCGTCGACGCCTACGGTGTCGGCACATCCGTTGTCACCGGCTCGGGCTCCCCCGCGGCCGGCATGGTCTACAAACTGGTCGCCCACAAAGACGACGCGGGCGCCTGGGTGCCGGTGGCGAAGACCTCGGCGTCGAAGGAATCGGTGGGCGGGCGCAAAGACGCCGTGCGCGGCATCGACGCCGGCGGCATCGCCCGCCGGGAGATCGTGGTGGTGGGCCAGGGGCCCGCTGCAACGGATGACGGTGACGAGCCGGGCGCGGACGCCGAGATCGCCGGTGAGCGCCAGCTGCTGGTGCCACTCGTGACCGGCGGCGAGATCGACGAACGCTACCTCGGCGCCGAGGGCACCCGGCGGGCCAGGGAGCACCACGCGACCGCCATGGCGGAGCTGCCGGTGCAGGCATTCCGGCTGGGACGCGGCGACCCGGTGATTCCCACCGTCTACCGCTGACGCATCCGCCCTATTCGGCCTTCATCTTCTCGTAGATGGCCTTGCAGGTCGGGCACACCGGGAACTTCTCGGGGTCGCGCCCCGGCAGCCACTTCTTGCCGCACAGGGCGCGCACGGGCTTGCCGGTGAGTGCCGATTCCAGGATCTTGTCCTTGGGAACATAGTGCGAGAACCGCTCATGGTCGCCGGGCTCGATCTGCTCCTGGTTCAGGAGCTCTTCCAGCTCGCGATCCAGCGTGGAAGTGCCCCCTCCCGGCTGCCCGGGGTCGGCGATGCTCACACGAACGTTCTCACTCATGCGTCCAGTCTAAGTTCCGTCGGCGGCGCACGTCACCCGGTCAAGCGCGAACGGCCGAGGCAAGCATCTCCGGCCCGCGCTTCTCGAAGGTGCGCGCCCCCAGCCAGACCCCGCCGACAACGGAGAGCACCCCGACCCCCACCCCGGTGACCAGCGCCAGCAGGTGCCAGTGCGGGTCGACGAGCAGGCCCATCAGGGCGCATCCGATCGCCGGAACCGACAGCACGAACGACCCGGCAAAGCTGCACGACTGGATGAGCGCCGAGGCCGTGTCGGAGGCCTGGGGCTGCGCGAACGGGCTGTCACCGGGTTTGGTCGCCGGGTACGGAAAACGAGCGGATGTGTAGCTCGAGAAGCCGAGACCGGCCAGCAGCAGGCAGGTGCTCACGCCCAGCATCGACGGCAACGCCGACCAGTCCCCGTAGAACGACACGCTGATGGCGGAGCCCAGGCCGATGAGCACGATCCCGCACACGAGCGCCGGCACGAGGCGGCCGATGCGGTCGGCCCATCCGCTCGCGCCGGAGACGATGTGCAACCAGATGGCGGTGTTGTCGAAGGCGACGTCATTGTGCAGCGTCCAGCCGAGGAAGAGGCACATGATCGGCACCGGCAGCAGCGCGATGACCGAACCGGGCACCCCTGCCACCGCCAGCGGCACGCTCACCAGCACGGGGACGACCGGGATCATGACCAGGGACACCCAGTAGCGGGAGTCCCGCCCCCAATAGGTGATGCTGCGGGCGGCGATCGCACCGAGCGGGGTCCGGGGCATCCGGTCGAACCAGCCGAGGCCCACGCCGTACTGCTTCACGTTGGCCTCGCGGCCGGGCGTCACCAGCATCTGCGCCACCAGCCGGCACCAGGCGAGCCACAGCAGGTAGACGGTGGCGGCCGCGATGAGGAGTTTGAGCACGGCCGTGCCCCACGAGCCGACCGCGGCGTCGGCGGGTACCGACCACGCGGCGCCGAGCGGCGTCCAGCCGAGGATCCCGGCGAGCGCCGAGAGCAGGTCGAGCCCGTAGCGGGACCAGTCCACGTTGAGGAGAAGCACCACGACCGGCGAGATCATCACCACCAGCAGGATGCCGATGATGCCGCTGAACTCACGGGCACGGCGGGTGGCGAGCAGGAACGCGGCCACGGCCGTGCTCACCCGGGAGCACAGCATGCACGTGGCCAGCAGGAGCGCGGCGGCCACGATCGCGAGCAGGGTCTCCCCCACCCCGCGCGACCAGGTGACGATCGTGCCGAGGAGCACGAGCGTGAGCACGATCGCCGGCACACCGGCCAGCGACGACACCGCGAGACCCAGCGAGAGGCGGTCGTTCGGGATGGCGAAGAGCGAGAACCGGCGCGGGTCCATGCTGTCGTCGACCCCGAGCGAGAGCGGCACGAGCAGGAAACCGAGCACCACGATCGACCCGGCCACGACCATCCCGCTGCGGATCGACGCGACATCGTCGCTGAACCGCAGCGTGACGAGCACACCCACGATCGCGAGCGCGACACCCAGCCCGTACAGCAGGCCAACCACCAGTCCGACCACCTGCCAGGGGCTGCGCCGGAAGAGGTTGGCCAGCAATCGGAGTTTCAGTCCGAGAAACTGTGCAACCACTCCATGCCCTCCGTCACCTTGCGGCCACCGGCGAGCTCCACGAAGCGCTCCTCGAGCGACTTCTTCCCCCGCACCTCATCGACCGTCCCCGATGCCAGCACTGCCCCCTGCACGATGATCGCCACGTGGTCGCACACCCGTTGGATCAGGTCCATGCCGTGGCTCGAGAGCACCACCGTGCCGCCGCTGGCGACGTACTTCTGCAGGATCTCGGTCACGTTCACGGCCGACACCGGGTCGACGGATTCGAACGGCTCGTCGAGCACGAGAATGCGCGGCGAATGGATCATCGCGCAGGCCAGCGCGATCTTCTTGGTCATGCCCGCCGAGTAGTCCGCCACCAGCCGGCCGAGGGCGTCCTCCAGCCCGAAGGCGGCGGCGAGGTCGGCGGAGCGCTTCGCCACGGTCTCACTGTCGAGGCCGCGAAGGATGCCGGAGTAGTGCAGGAGCTGCGCCCCGGTGAGGCGGTCGAAGAGTCTCAAGCGGTCGGGAAGCACCCCGATCACGCGCTTGGCCTCGAGGGGCTTGGCCCACACATCGATGCCGTGCACGGTGATGGAGCCGGCGTCCGGGCGCATGAGCCCGGTCACCATGGAGAGGGTCGTGGTCTTGCCGGCGCCGTTCGGTCCGACGATGCCGAAGAACGAGCCGGCGCGCACCTCGAGGTCGATGCCCGAGACGGCCACGTTCTGGCCGAACTTCTTCACGAGACCCGAGACGGTGAGCACCACCGGCGCGAGCGCGGTCTCGGCGCTCGCGTTCGCGGGCTGGTCCGCCGGTTTCGGCTTTGCCCGGGGCGCGCGCTTCTTCGCCGGCGTCTTCGCCTTGGTCGCCGTCTTGGTCTGTTGGGCGGCCTGGGACGTGGGCGCGGCCTTCTTCGGCGACCGCGCCTTCGCAGGTGCCGGCGCCTTCGCGGGTGCCGGCGCCTTCGACGCCGCCGGCGTCGCATCGGTCACGGGCTCGGCCGTCGCATCCGCTGTGGAATACGGGGCCTCGTAGGTGTCGACACCGGACGCCGCCTGCCGGGCCGCCGTTTCGCCCCTGCCGGCGCGAGGCTCGTCAGGCTCGGAGTGCGGCAGTACGGAAGTCACCCCGCTAACCTACCAACCTCGCTCGCACTTGCGAGGGCCCCCGCCGGAACCGGCCGAACCTGTGAGCGAGCCATACAAGGCATCACGATAGGGAAACGCTTACACGCCTTCTCTTCCCCCGGGCGGTCGCACAGGGTAACCTTGAAAGACCGGCATGACGGCGTGTCAATGTGAACTTTTGGGTGAATCCGCCGTGACCTCTTTCGAGCTCGGGCAGGCGTTGGCCCGCACCTGTATGAGGAGATAACCATGACCACCCAAGTAGTCATTCTCGCGGCCGGCATGGGCAGCCGACTGGGGCGCTCGCTCCCGAAGCCGCTGACCGAACTCAGTGACGGCCGCACCATCATGGGCCAGCAGTTCGACAACATCGCCCACGCGTTCGGGAACAACGCCCAGGTGACGGTGGTCGTCGGGTACAAGCTCGAGCACATCATCGAGGCGTTCCCGCAGGCATCCTTCGTCTACAACGAGCAGTACGACCAGACGAACACCTCCAAGAGCCTGATGCGCGCGCTGCAGGCGTCGAACTCCGGCGGCGTGCTGTGGATGAACGGCGACGTGGTGTTCGACCCCGCCGTTCTCGACCGCGCCGCGGCCATGATCGCGCGCGACCAGTCGTTCGTGACCGTCAACACTTCGAAGGTCTCCGACGAAGAGGTGAAGTACACCACGAGCGCCGAGGGCTACATCAAGGAGCTCTCCAAGACTGTGAAGAACGGCTTGGGCGAGGCCGTGGGCATCAACTACATCTCGAGCGCCGACAAGCAGGTCCTGCTCCACCACCTGACGAAGGTCGGCGACCAGGACTACTTCGAGCGCGGCCTCGAGCTCGCGATCGAGAAGAACGGCCTGCTCATCGAGCCCGTCGACATCTCCGACCTGTACGCGGTCGAGGTCGACTTCGCCGAAGACCTGGAGCGCGCGAACCTCTTCGTGTGACCCGCGAGCCCGGCCGGGCTTCGGCATCCGTTGCCCCATACGATGGGGACGTGACAGGTTACGCCGAGGTGCGGCCGGGACAACGCACCCCGATCGCCCGCTACCGGCACTCGCTCTGGCTGCTCACGCAGCGCGACCTGCGGGTGCGGTACTCCACGTCGGCGCTCGGCTACGTCTGGTCGATCCTCGACCCGCTGATCATGGCGGGCATCTACTGGTTCGTGTTCACGCAGGTCTTCGAACGCAGCGTCGGCGAGACGCCCTACATCGTGTTCCTGCTGTCGGCGCTCCTGCCGTGGATGTGGTTCAACGGCACGGTGTCCGACAGCACGCGGGCGTTCCTGCGTGAGGCCAAGCTGATCCGGTCCACGCGCATTCCGCGCACGATCTGGGTGAACCGCCTGGTGCTGTCGAAGGGGATCGAGTTCCTCGCCTCCCTGCCGGTGCTCGCTCTCTTCGCGATCCTGTTCGCGGCGCCGGTGAACATCGACCTGGTGTTCTTCCCGCTCGCGATCCTCATCCAGGCCGTGCTGACCGCGGGAGTCGGCCTCATCGTCGCGCCGCTCGTGGTGTTCTTCCGCGACCTCGAGCGCGCAGTCAAGCTCGTGCTGCGGTTCTTGTTCTATGCCTCGCCGGTCATCTACAGCACCTCCGACCTTCCCGGCTCGCTCCACGTGCTCGCCGCCTTCAATCCGCTGAGCGGCATCTTCAGCCTGTACCGCTCCGCGTTCTTCCCCCAGGAACTCGATTGGTTCGTGGTGGGCGTCGGCGCCGCGATGTCGCTCGCGCTCCTCGTGGTGGGCATCCTCGTGTTCCGGCGCACCGAGCGCTCGGTCTTGAAGGAGATCTAGTGGCGGGGCCGGTGATCACGCTGACGGATGTCGGCATCCGCTTTCGCAGGAATCGTCGCGGAAGGCGCACCTTCAAGGACCTCTTCGCGGGGCGGGGCCGCCGCAGCCGCCCCGGCGAGTTCTGGGCGCTGCGGAACGTGACGTTCTCGGTGCAGCGCGGCGAGGCGATCGGCGTGGTCGGGCGCAACGGCCAGGGCAAGTCGACCCTGCTCAAGCTCGTCACCGGCGTTGTGCTGCCCGACGAGGGGCGGGTGCAGGTGCTGGAGGGCGTCGCGCCCTTGATCGAGATCACGGGCGGCTTCGTCGAAGACCTCACCGTGCGCGACAACGTCTTCCTCACCGCCGGCCTGCACGGCATGACGAAGCGGCAGGTGGAGGAGCGCTTCGACGACATCATCGACTTCGCCGAGATCGGCGACTTCGTCGACACACCGTACAAGCATCTCTCCAGTGGCATGAAGGTGCGCATCGCCTTCGCCGTCATCTCGCGGCTGGAGGAGCCGATCATCCTCGTCGACGAGGTGCTCGCCGTCGGCGACCGGGCGTTCCGGGAGAAGTGCTATCGGCGCATCGAGGAACTGCTCGACGGCGGTCGCACGCTGTTCTTCGTGTCGCACAATGAGCGCGACCTCCGGCGGTTCTGCACGCGGGGACTGTACCTCGACAAGGGTCAGCTTGTGCTGGACGGCCCGATCGGCGATGTGCTCGAGCGCTACAACGCCGACTACGGGGTCTAGCCGCGCGCACCTCCGCCGCGGCGGGGGCCGGGTGATCGAAGTACACTCGGGGCATGGCCAGGAAACCCACGCCGATCGTGTCCGTCACGGGCGGAACGCCCGGCGGCGGGGCCCTGCCGAACGGGCTCACCAAGGGCATCGACACGTTCCTCGCGGTGCACCGTCCCGCCGTCATCGCGCACATCCGCGGCATCCGCAAGCGCAACCCGGGGGCCAGCCCCGCCGACCTGATCGACGTGCTCGAGCGCCGCTACCTGGCCGCCGTGACCACCGGCGGCGCCGCGGTGGGCGCGAGCGGCGTGGTTCCCGGAATCGGGACCGCGGCGACCCTGGCGCTGTCGGGGGTGGAGACGGCGGGGTTCCTGGAGGCCAGCGCCCTGTTCGCCCAGTCGGTGAGCGAGGTGCACGGCATCGCCGTCGAAGACCCGGAGCGGGCACGCGCGCTCGTCATGGCGATGATGCTCGGCCACGAAGGCTCCGACCTGGTGCGCCAGCTGGCCGCACAGGTGTCGGGCGGCGGCGTGGCCCGGAACGCCTACTGGGGTGAACTGGTCGCCAACAGTCTCCCCCGGGCGATCATGGGGCCACTCACCGACCGGCTGAAGAGCACGTTCATCCGGCAGTTCGCCAGCCGCGGGGGCGCCAGCCTCCTCGGCAAGGCCATTCCGTTCGGCGTCGGGGCGGTCATCGGCGGTGTCGGCAACCGGATCGTGGGACGGAAGGTGGTGCGCTCCTCCCGGCTGGCGTTCGGCGAGCCTCCCCGCGAGTTCCCCCCGGGCCTGGAAGCCGTCATCCGCGACGTCACCGTGCGCGAGGCCGCCGGTCAGCGCGTCGCCGGCGCGATCACGGGCGCGAAGAACGCGGTCCCCCGCGTCGTGCCCGCCCGCCTCCGCCGCAAGAACCCCACCCGCGAGTGATCAGTTTCTGCGACAATGGGCGACCCTTTCCCGCAGAAACTGCTCACTCGCGAACCGGGAGGGGAATCCCCGGGGGCGCGGGCGCCGCAGGCGCCGCGGGCGGGCGCTCGGGTTATGAGGGCTCGTCGCCGGCGTGGAGGGCGGCGTGGCGCTCCCACTCGTCCATGACGTGCGACATCGCGGCGTGGAACCGCGCGGTGGCGGCCCCGGGCGTCGTGTCGCCGAAGTAGCGCTCTACCCAGGAGTGCAGCCGCTCCTGTGCGGCGGCGTCGTGGGTGACGGCGTCGAGCCGGGCGACGATCTCCCCGGCCGCCGATGCATCCAGCCACTCGGCATCCGAGAGATACCCGCTGGTGTCGATCTCGGCCTTGGCGTTGGCGGGCCTTGTCACGAGCAGCGGCTTGCCGGTCGCCAGCCGGTCGTACACCATGGCCGAGATGTCGACGATGGCCACATCGGATGCCGCGAGCTGCCACCCGAGGTCGGGCCCGGTGTCGTGCACGTGGTGCGCCGACGGGTCGCTCGCGTTCGCGGCGGCGATGGCCGCGATGATCTCGTGGTTCGCGTTCTTGTAGTCGTGGTCGACGACGCCGCTGCGCGGGTGGGGGCGGTAGATCACCCGGTGCCGCCCCGACGCGAGCAGGGCTTTCACCAGTGCCACGCCGTGGCTGGCCACGGACCCGTACGCCGCCGACGGGCGGTCGCCCTCCCACGTCGGCGCGTAGAGCACCACTTCGCGCTCGTCGGGCGTGTACGGGAGACGGCCCGAGTAGTGGTCAGCCTGCGGCCGGCCGATCATGAGAGCGCGCTTGTCGAAGTCGTAGTCCCAGAGCACCCGACGCAGTCGCGAAAGCGCCGCCTCCCCGGCGATGAACGAGTAGTCGTACGCCTTGAACTGGTTGGTGGTCATGTACATCTTGTCGCTCTCACCGTGGTTGATGAAAACGTGCCAGCGCCGCCCGTAGCGCATCATCTGGAAGTTGCGTGTGTTCTGGTTGACGTAGAGCACCACCCGAATGTCCTGCTCGTCGATCACGCGCTCGAGGTCGGTCACCTTGCGCACGAACGCCACCGGCAGCGGCGACTCCTCCATGATGGTCACCGCGCTGGCGCTGTTGCGGCTGAGCACGACCACCGGCCAGGTCTCGGCCAGCTCCGCGAGCGGCTTGTACCACTGGCGCATCTGGTAGAGGTTGACCGGGCCGTCGGCGAAGTAGACGGCGACGGTGAAGTGCCCCTTGGGCAGCGGATGCTGCTTCTGCAGCGTGTGGGTCAGGCGAAGCTGCGCCCGCCGGGACGCCACCGCTTCGCGGACCAGTTTGAGGGCGAGGCGTGCGTCGTTTCTGATTCCCACCGATCCAGACTACCCAGCGTCTCGCGCCGAACAGGTCGCCGCACCCCCATTCCGAGGCACCGGTAGCCAATCGTTAGCCGGCGGCTCAGATGACGGGCGGCCGGCCTGCGCGCGTCATCCGCCAGATGGTGCGCGCCGACAGCGGTCGCCGCCCCCCCGGGTCGCTCGTCCAGCCTTCCCGCCAGCCCGCGAACCATGCGCGCAGGGCGGGCCGGTTGCGCGCCCAGCGGACCATCTGGATGCCTGTCCACGACCCGACGTAGAACGGCACGAACGGTGCCGGCAGGTTGCGCCGGGCGAGCCACACCCGGTTGCGCGCGTTAAGCCGGTAGTAGTCGGCGTGCCGGGTGGGCTGGATGACCGGGTGGTTCGCCACCAGGTTGCCGGCGTACCAGGCCCGGCGGCCCTGGTCCCATACCCGCCAGGCCAGCTCGATGCCTTCGTGCGCGTAGAAGAACGGCTCAGCCCAGCCGCCGGTGGCGTCGAACACGGCGCGGGGCAGCACGACGGCGCCCTCCCAGACCGAGAAGACGTTGCCGGAGTGCGACGCCTCGCCCTTCCGGATTCGTGGAATCCACCGGCGGGGTGACGCCACGCCGGTCGGGTCGACCACCTGCGGCTGCAGCAGGCCGAGCGACGGGTCGGCCCGAAGCATGGCTATCGCGTCGGCGAGGAACCGCGGATCGGGGATGCTCGCGTCGTCGTCGAGAAAGAAGAGGTACTCGCCCGAGACGTGGGCGACGCCCCGGTTGCGTCCGGCGGGGATGCCGAGGTTCGTGGGAAGGGCGAGCGCCGTGACCCCGGCGGGCAGGCCGGCCGGCTGCCATCCGTTGCCCACGCACACCACGTCGAGCTCGACGCCCTCCTGGGCGAGCACGCTGCGGATGCCGCGGTCGAGGTCGTCGGGGCGGGTGCCCTGGGTGAGCACCACGACGCCGACGCGCGGCAGGGGCGCGGGGCTAAGCGCGGACACGCCGGGACGCCAGGATCGCCACGAAATGGCCCGCCAGGGCAAGGAAGGACAACGGCACCAGGACGATGAGCAGCACCCGGTCGACGACGGGCTGCCCCGCCAGGAGCCCGACCAGCGCCGCCGCGAAGATGAGGATCGTCAACTCCACGGAGTGGTACAGGCGGTGGAAGGGCACGAATCGCACGACCCGGCGGATGCTGGCGAGCCTGCTCGACGTGGGCGCCTTCTCGCCGTGCGTGTCGGCGAGTTTGGTGAGGCCGGCGTTCGCCCGGGCGACGTGCACCATGTCGTTCAGCGCCTTGTTCAGCACGATGATCAGCGCGAGCACAAGGGCGAGAGTCGTCCACAGGAAGTCGGCCGGCGACTCGAAGGGGTACGCCGCGGCCCGGATGCCGAGCGCGATCGGGATGAGCGCCTCCGTCGTGTAGTGCCCGACCTTGTCGAGGAAGACGCCGGCGGGCGAGGAGGTGCCGCGCCAGCGAGCCACCTCGCCGTCGCAGCAGTCCACGAGCATCTGCAGCTGACCGAGCACCAGCGCCAGCACCGCGCCCCAGAATCCGGGAATGAGGAGCGCGGCGGCGACGGACCAGCCGACCAGGATCATGAGGCCGGTGACGCCGTTCGCGGAAATGCGCGTCTTCAGCAGCACCCAGGTGAGGTACGGCGACAGGTCGCGCAGGTACAGCGACGCCGTCCAGTGCTCCGCGTTGTCGCGCAGACGCACCTCCGGCGGCTGGGCCACGGCCCGCAGCTCGGCGATGGATGCGGGCCGCGCCCCGCGGGGCCCTGCTGCGCCCTGGGGCATGGTCACCTTCCCGTGTGTGCCGTGATGTTGCTGGTGAGCTTGAAGAAACCGAGGACGAATCCCACGCCCCAGCAGAAATGGATGCATGGCAAGACTATGAGAAACCAGAGCGCCGTTCGCATGCCGACAGGGCGGGCCATCGCAACCGTGGCCAGGATGACGAAGACGAGGTACACCGCGGGGATCAGGAACCCCAGCAGCAGCCACGGCGCGTGCCCGGTGAGGGCCTGCGCGATGCCGCCGATGCCGGCCAGGAGGCCGACGGTGACGCCGAGCACCATCGCGGGAGGGATGAAGTAACGGATGCCGCTGGCGCCGGGAAAGCGCCGGGCGAGTTCGCCTCGCCACAGCCCGGTGGAGAGCATCTGACGTGCGAGCCGGGCGAGGGTGGCGCGGGGCCGGTAAGTGACCTTGAGCTCCGGCGTGAACCAGACCTTCTCCCCGCTCTCCCGCAGGCGGTGATTGAGTTCCCAGTCCTGCCCGCGCTTGATGCTCTCGTCGAAGAGTCCGACGGCCATGATGCTCGCGCGCCGGAAGCATCCGAGGTACACGGTTTCGGCCGGGCCCTCGTGGCCGCCCACGTGGAACGGACTGCCGCCGAGGCCGACCCGCGTGGTGTAGGCGAGGGCGACGGCCTTCTCGAACGGGGTGGTGCCCCGGGCGTCCATGATCCCGCCGACGTTGCCGGCGCCGGTTCGCTGCAGCGTCTCGACCGCGATGCGCGCGTAGTCGGGTGGGAGCACCGAGTGGGCGTCGACGCGGATGACCACGGGGTACCGGGAGGCGCGGATGGCGATGTTGAGGCCTGCGGGAGTGGAGCCGGCCTCGTTCGGCACCACGCGTATCCGCTCGTCGATGGCGGCCATCTCGGACACCAGCTCGGTGGTGCCGTCGATGCTCGGGCCAAGCGCCAGGGTGACCTCGAACGGGCCGTCGTAGTCCTGCACGAGGAGGCTCTCGACGGCAGCGCGCACGTGCGACACCTCGTTGAGCACGGGCATCACATACGAGACGCCGATGAGCGATTCGTCTCTGTCTGTGGGCACCTGTGGGTCGTCTTTCCGCGTAACTGGTGAGTCGTCTGAGCCTACCAGCAGGGGTTCGGCCGCTCCCCGCACACGACTGTGCCGCCGGGGTCACCGGCGGCACAGTGCGAGGAAGGGCGGAGAGGGGGTCGGCTAGCTCGAGAGCTTGCCGAGCGTGACCGAGACGGTGTGGGAGTCGCCGTCGCGCACGTAGGTGAGCTTGGTGTCGGCTCCCGCGGCCAGCGCACGCACCTGGGCGGTGAGGTCGGTCGCGTCGGTGATCGGCACGCCGTTGAACTCGGTGATGACGTCACCCTTCTGCAGGCCCGCCTTCTCGGCGGCTCCGCCGCCCGTGACCTCCGCCACGAGGGCGCCGACGGTGTCGCTGCCCTGCACCGTGGCGGCGTTGCCGACACTCGCGCCGAGGAGGCCGTGGGTGGCCTTACCGTTCTTGATGATCTCACTCGAGACGCGCTTGGCGAGGTCGGACGGGAGCGCGAAGCCCACGCCGATGCTGCCGGCCTGACCGGAGGAGCTGCCCGCGTTCGCGATGGCGACGTTGATGCCGATGAGCTCGCCGTTGTCGTTGAGCAGCGCGCCGCCCGAGTTGCCCGGGTTGATCGCGGCATCGGTCTGGATGACCGAGAGCGAAATCGTCTGCTCAGGCTGCTGCTGCGGCTGGTTCTCCTGGCCGGGGATGTCGAAGTTCCAGAAGTCGAACGGGCTCTGGCCCTGGTCGGGCTGGCTCTGGTCGGGCGTGCTCGGCGCCGCGGACGACGCGATGCTGATGCTGCGGTCCAGGGCGCTGATGATGCCGTTGGTCACGGTGCCGGAGAGGCCGAGCGGGGCGCCGATCGCGATGGTCTGCTCGCCGACGTTGAGCTTGTCGGAGTCGGCCCATTCGATCGGGGTCAGGCCGGAGGCATCCTTCAGCTTGATGACCGCGAGGTCGGAGATGGGGTCGGTGCCGACGATCTCGGCGTCGTAGAGCTTGCCATTGAAGGCCTTCACCTGCACCTGCGGGTCAGCGGATGCGCCGTCAAGCGTGACGACGTGCGTGTTCGTGAGCACGTAGCCGTCGTCGCTCAGGATGACGCCGGAACCGGTGCCCGCCGAGTTGCCGCCGGCGACCTGGATGGTGACCACGCTGGGCGACGCCTTGGCCGCGACGGCGGCAATCTGGTTGACGTGCTCGGGGTCGTTGATGACGACGTTGGATGCGCCCTGCGGCTGGCTGATCGATGAGCCGCCGCCGTTGTTGTCGACGAGGGTGGCAACGCCGGCGCCGGAGGCACCGCCGGCGAGGAGGCCGATGGCGAGTGCGCCGACGAGGAGGCCGGCGCCCTTGCGGTTGCCGCGGTCCTTAGCCGTGCCGGGCGCCGCCTGGCCGGGCTGGCCCTGGTGTGCCGGGTATCCGTTGTAGGCGGGGTAACCGTTGTAGCCCTGGTAGCCGTTGTGGGTGCCGTAGGGCTGGGTCGCGTCATAGGGCTGCTGGCCCGCGTACGGCTGCTGGCCGGCGTGGGCTCCGGTCGCCGGGCGACCGAACGAGTCGGTGGGGTATGCCGCGGTCGGGGCGTCCTGCGCGGGCGTTCCCTGGGTCGGCGCGGTCGGCTGCGCCTCAGGGGCGCCGTACTGCTGACCGTTGGGGGTGGTGGGCGTGTTGCTGTTGTCGGCACCGGTGTTGTTCTCGGGCCGTCCGGAGTTGGATCCGTAGGTGTTGTCTGTCATGGGGTGCTCCTTCCAAGCGTTGTCAGCTTCGCGATCCAACCTGAAGGTTTTCTATGACGAGTCTGTCAGCAGTCAATGGCGAAGCTGGGACGTTGCTCGGCGTTGAAGTACGGAGCCGGCGTCAGCAGCCGGGGCCGCCGGGGGCGCTCACGCAGTCTCCTCCGACCAGCACAGTCCTGGCATCGAGGGATACCGCGGTGAGTGGTGTCGACGACACCGCCAGCGTACCCCCGATGCGCTGCCACGGCTCATCCGCGAACCGGTAGTCGGCGGCGTACTCGACCGTGACGGACACCGTCCAGGTGCCGCGGCTGTCGAAGACGTGACTGGTCGGCGTCTCGGAGAATTCGGGGAGGCCGAGGTCGGCCCAGGTGGCCCCGCCGGTCGAGGTGCTGCGCTGCGTGCCGTCCCCGTAGTCCCATTCGAAGCGCACCGGCGTGAACCGGACCTGGGCTTCATAGCCGAGCAGCATGCCGCTGCGCGTATGGGCGGATGCCTCTGCCACGAGGTTCACCGGCAGCCCCACGACGGCCCAGCCCTCCGGCTCCATCGTGGTCGTGGGCTGCTCGGGGACGAAGTTCACCAGGTCGCTGATCCGCACCACGAAGTTGGGGTCGCATGGCGAGTTGGGGATGCAGTTCACGGTCCACCCGTCACGGATGATGGGGTCGGGTCCCGCCGGTGCGTTCCCCGCCCCTGCGCCTGCGTCGCCGCCGGCAGCACTGTCTCCCGCGTCCTCGTCCGCGCTGCCGCCCGCGCCCTCGTCGTTGGCGGAGCCGTCACTGGCGGAGCCGCCGCCACCCACCTGGTCGTAGCCGGCCGAGACGTCGACCCCGCCGCCGTTGAACTCGCCCTTGGACTCGGGTGTGCAAACCCCTGCACGCTCGCCAACAGCATCACACCCTGAAGCCAACGCGAAACTCATGGGCGCCAAACTAATCGAGATGAGCAAGCACGAAAGACCGCACAGGCTGCTGACTCGCCCAATCAACACACGCCCTCACCCTCCCATACCTCCCTCGATCCCACTACCAAATCTGCGCTCCCGGATGACTGCAGATCAAAGGTGACAAGGAATGGGATTCGTACTTTCCGCGACGCCGCAACAATTGACTTCCCGCTTCGATTCAGCACGTCCACCTCTGACACGTCTGAACACAAGTAGGCACTTATCACGGCAACACCGTGGGGAGCACTTTCATCGACTGACTGGAGAGTGAGATTGTCGAAGGCGCTCTCGCCTGTGCTGTGCCAACCGTTTGAACGCGCTCTCGAATATGCGGCCATGTCTGTTTCGGCGAGCTCTGCGGATGTGAAAGGTTTGACGCGACCCGAATCCTCACCTCCCTCCCGGAGGATGAGATCCGAGATCGACTCGTACGCCGCGTACGCCTTCTTGGCGGCGGCGAGCGCCTCCTCGTCGTTGGCGAAAAGGGGCGCGGGAGTGGGCGACGAAGACGGAATGGCGACCGGCGTTTGTGTCTGAGTGGCGGAGCATCCGCTGACGGCGAGCAACGCCAGCGTCGCCCCGGCAGCCAGCCGGGCGCCCGTGCCCCGCAACAACGACATGCAGTCACGCTAGCCAATCCTCCGATCCTCCGCGGAAGTTATCCACAGCCGGCTCGTCGAACGCTCGTGAGGGGTCAGCTTTACCTAGTGCATCGACGTCCGGACTAGGAGAAGTTGGCCCCTCACGCGCAGGTTGGGCGCGAAGGGCGCGGGAGCGTAGGACGGGAACGCGCCGGAGGGAGATGTGTAGTTTGGGAGCATGCAGGCAGCGATGATCCCGGGTGCGTGGCAGCGGGCAGCGCGAGGAGCGGGCCTCCTGGCCGACGACGGCAGCATCGCGGCGACCATCTTCGCCGAGATGAGCGCACTCGCGTCCGCGACAGGCGCGATCAACCTCGGCCAGGGCTTCCCGGATGAGGACGGCCCCCGCGAAGTGCTCGCCGCCGCCGAGAAGGCGATCCGCGACGGGGTCAACCAGTACCCGCCGGGGCGCGGCATGCCGGTGCTGCTCGAGGCGATCGCCGCACACCAGCGCCGCTTCTACGGGCAGTTCGTCGACCCGGCAACGGAGATCCTCGTCACCGCCGGCGCCACCGAAGCCCTCGCCGCCACCCTTCTTGCACTCCTCGAGCCCGGCGACGAGGTCGTCACGTTCGAGCCGTACTACGACGCCTACGGCGCGCTGATCGCCCTGGCCGGGGGCGTCCACCGCACCGTGCGGCTTCGGTCACCCGACTTCCAGCCCGACCTCGACGAACTCGAGGCGGCGATCACCGACACGACCCGCGTCATCCTCGTCAACACCCCGCACAACCCCACCGGCACCGTGCTCCCCCGCGAGACGCTCGCACGCATCGTCGAGCTCGCCCACCGCCACGACTGCCTGATCGTGACGGACGAGGTGTACGAGCACCTCACATTCGGGGTCCCGCACATCCCCATCGCCACCCTCCCCGGCGCCCGCGAACGCACGGTCACCATCTCCTCCGGCGGCAAGACGTTCAACACCACCGGGTGGAAGATCGGCTGGCTCATCGCCCCTCCGCCGCTCGTCACCGCGATCCTGGCCGTCAAGCAGTTCCTCACCTACGTCAACGGCGCGCCCTTCCAGCCCGCCATCGCCGTGGGTCTCGGCCTCCCCGACGCGTTCTTCACCAACGCCGCCGACGACCTGCGGCTCAAGCGCGACGTGCTCGCCGGCGGCCTGACCCAGGCCGGCTTCAGCATCACCCGCCCCCAGGGTTCCTACTTCATCGTGGCGGATGCCGCCCCGCTCGGTTTCACCGACGCTGTCGCGCTCTGCCGGCGGCTGCCCGAACTCGCCGGCGTCGTGGCCGTCCCGATCACCGCGTTCTGCACCCCGGAGCACCGCCCCGAGTACGCGTCGCTCGTGCGGTTCGCGTACTGCAAGCGGGTTCCGGTCCTGGAGCGGGCCGCGATGCAGCTGTCCACCCTGGCGTCGACGGCGGCGGCCGCTCGCTGACGCGTATGCCCCGCTACTCGCCGAGCGGCACCACTCGGAACCGGCGCAGCGCCAGGGCCGGGTTGAAAGTGCGCACCTCGGCGATGCGGGCGTGCGAGACCCAGCCGAGCGCGACATCCGTTGCCTCACCGATGGTGGCGATCTCGACGCCCATCGGGTCGACGATCATGCTGTTGCCCACGCCGACCGGCGGCGCCTGGTCCGCGGCCGCGATGTAGATCGTGTTCTCGAGCGCGCGTGCGGTGACGAGCGTGCGCCAGTGCTGCTCCTTGAGCGGCCCGCGCACCCATTCCGCGGGCACCAGCACCAGGTCGGCGCCGGCGTCGACGAGACGCCGGGTGACCTCGGGAAAGCGGATGTCGTAACAGGTCTGCAGGCCGACCGTCAGCCCGTCGACCGCGAAGGTCTGCGGCTCGTCCAGCACGCCCGGCTGCACCCACGCCGACTCCCGCTGCCCGAACGCGTCGTAGAGGTGCAGCTTGCGGTAGGTGGCAACGACGTCGCCGGCGGGGCTCACGGCGACGAGCGTGTTGCTGAACCGCTCCCCGTCGGTCTGTTCGATCATTCCGGCCACCAGGTGAATGCCGAGGTCGGCGGCGATCGACGACAGTCCGGCGACGAAGCGCCCGTCGAGCGTCTCGGCGGCGTCGACGAACGACCGGCCCATGACCGGTTCGAAGAACGCGGAATACTCCGGGAATACGACAAGCCGGGCGCCCCGAGCGGATGCCGTGGCGGCCAGCTCGCGGATCGCGGCCAGGTTCGCGGCGGGGTCGGTCCCGGGCGCGAACTGCGCGACGGCGACGGCGAGGGCGGAATCGGCCATGCGCACAGCCTAGCCGCGAGCGCGAAACGGTTCGCCCGGGGCCCTCACGACCGCCAGCGGTATTCCAGCTCCGGCCTGCCCTGCCCGCCGTAGCGCGGCGAGCGCACCACGCGGCCCTCGTCGGCAAGGTGGTCGAGGTAGCGCCTGGCCGTCACCCGGGCGATGGCGGTCTCCGTCGCCACCTCGGTCGCGGAGTACGCCACCGCTGCCCCCCGCAGCATCCGTGTGACGGTCTCGAGCGTCTCCGGCGACAGTCCCTTGGGCAGGTTCGCGGGCAGCGGCGTGCGAAGCGCCCCGAGCGCGTGGTCGACGTCGGCCTGGGTGGCATGCGACTGCTGGGCGACGAACGACTCCCGGAACCGCAGGTACTGCTGCAGCTTGTCGACGAGGGCCGGGAAGGTGAACGGCTTGATCAGGTACTGCACCATCCCGAGCGACAGGGCGTTCCGCACCATGTCCAGCTCCCGCACGGCCGTCACGGCGATGATGTCAACGGCGATGCCGGCGGCCCGGATCTGCCGCGCCACGTCGAGACCGTGCAGGTCAGGCAGGTTCATGTCGAGGAGGATCACGTCGATGCTGCCGCGCGGCGCATCCCGCAGCATCCGCAGCGCCTCGCTGCCCGTGCGTGCTACACCGGCGAGTTCGAAACCGTCGATGCGCCGCACGTACTCGGCATGGGCCGCCGCGGCGATCTCCTCGTCCTCGACGACGAGCACGCTAACCATGGGTCACCACCGGTTCAGCGGATGCCTCGCCCTCGGCGCCCCGGCGGTCGGGCAGCGTGACCGTGAACACGGCACCCGGATCGCCGTTCGCCACCGTGATCGACCCGCGTTCCTGCCGGATCGCCTGCGCGACAAGCGCCAGCCCGTACCCGCGGCCGTGGCCGGTCTCCTTGGTGGAGTACCCCCGGGCGAAGATGAGGTCCGCCTCCTCCGCGCTCACACCGGCGCCGCTGTCGGCGACCACGATCACGACGCTCGCCGAGGCATCCGCGTCGACCCGGGTGCCGATGTCGAGGCTCACCCAGCGCCCCTCCGACTCGGCGGCAGAGTCGATGGCGTTGTCGAGCAGGTTGCCCACGATTGTCACGAGGTGCGCCGGCTCGGCGCGAGGCTGCACCCGCGTGGACGACACGGTGACGCGCAGGTCGACGCCGCGTTCCTCGGCCTGCGCGGCCTTGCCGAGAGCCAACGCGGCGAGCACGGGCTCGTCGATCGCTCCCACCAGGCGGTCGGTCAGCATCTGGTTCACCTGCAGCCGTTCGGTGACGAAGTCGAGCGCCTCCCGCGCCCGGCCGAGCTCGATGAGCGACACGATCGTGTGCAGCTTGTTCGAGAACTCGTGCGTCTGTGAGCGCAGGGAGTCGGCGAGCGTGCGCATGGTCTCGAGTTCGCCGGTCAGCTGCTGCAGCTCGGTGTGGTCGCGCAGCGTGGTCACCGTGCCGAGCCGCGCGGGCAGGCGGCGGCGCGACCCGGGCGGTGCCTCGGCAGGCTCCTGGTTCACGACGAGCACCCGGTCGTCGGTGAGCTGAATGAGGTCGTGCACCCGGTCGCCGCTGCCGAGCACCGCGCGCAGCGACTCCGGGATGGGGAGATCGGCCACAGGCACCCCGGTCCGGCTCCTGGCCGACGCAGGCGGCAGGTTCAGCAGCAGCGCCGCCTGCTCGTTGTACAGCGTGAGGCGACCGGCCGGATCGACCAGCAGCAGGCCCTCGCGAACCGAGTACAGCACGGCCTCGTAATAGGAGAACATCCGCTCGAGCTCTTGCTCGCCCATGCCGTGCGTGACCCGGTCGAGATAGCGTCGCAGCAGCAATGACGCGACCGCACCGAGCAGCAACAGGATCAGGGCCGCGCCGATCACGAAACCGAGCCGCGAGTTCACCGCCGACGCCACGCTGCCCACGGTGACGCCCGACGACACCAGGCCAATGATCTGGCCCGCGTCATCCTCGATCGGGTAGACCGAGCGCACCGACGGCCCGAGCGTGCCGGTGTAGGTCTCGGTGAGCGAGCGCCCCTGCTGGGCGGGACCGATCGTGCCGATGTATGGCTTGCCGATCTGCGCCGGGTCGCTGTGCGTGAAACGGATGCCGGACGGGCTCATGATCGTGATGAAGTCGACGTGCGCGTCGTGCATGAGGTTGAGCGCGTAGGGTTCGAGCAGTGTCGAAGGCTGGTCTCCCTGCACCGAGCGGATGACGAACGGGTCGTCGGCGATCGACGACGAGACCACCCGGGTGAGGTTCTCGGCGTTCTGCTCCACGCGGGCGTGCGCGTCGACCCAGAGCACGACGAGCGCCACCACGCTGAGCACCAGCACGAACACCAGGTGCAGCACGAAGAGCCGCGTGGCGACGCTCAGGCGGTCCGTGACGCTCTTCATCCCCCCATTGTCCCTCCCCCACCCCCGGGACGTTCCCGTATGGGCGGTGATGCCCGCGCGACCAATATGGTCACAAGTTTTCTCGGCCACCTCGTGCAGGCGACGCTGAACGGACTTGGAAGCACCGCGTCGCCGACGCCGGTCTGGACACGAAGGAAACCCAATCATGGCAATGACGCCAACCCGCAGGCGGCTCGACCGCACGCATTACCTCTACATCTTCGTCATCGTCGGCGTCGCCGCGGGAATTGCGGTTGGCCTGGCCTTCCCGGAATTCGCCATCGGCCTCAAGCCGATCGGCACGGGGTTCGTCGCCCTGATCAAGATGATGATCACCCCCGTGATCTTCTGCACGATCGTGCTCGGCGTCGGCTCCATCGCGAAGGCGGCCACGGTCGGCAAGATCGGCGGCCTCGCGCTGCTCTACTTCATCGTGATGTCGACCTTCGCCCTCGCGATCGGCCTGGTCGTGGGCAACGTCCTGAACCCGGGCAGCGGGCTCGACCTGTCGGCGGCGCACTACACCGTGGATGCCGCGGCGGAGGGCGGCACGGCGGCCGACTTCATCCTCGGCATCATCCCGGCCACCCTGGTGTCGGCCCTGGTCAGCGGCAACGTGCTGCAGGCCCTGCTGATCGCCCTCATCGTCGGCTTCGCCGTGCAGGGCATGGGCGCCAAGGGGCTGCCGGTGCTGAACGCGATCCGGATCGCGCAGACCGTGGTGTTCCGCGTGCTGATGATGATCATGTGGCTCGCCCCGATCGGCGCCTTCGGGGCCATCGCCGCGGTCGTCGGCGCGAGCGGCGGTAAGGCCCTCGTCGGCATGGCCACCATGATGTTCGGCTTCTACATCACCTGCATCCTCTTCATCGTCGTCGTGCTCGGCACGCTGCTGCGCCTGGTCTCGGGCCTGAACATCTTCAGCCTGATGAAGTACCTCGCCCGCGAGTACTTGATCATCTTCTCCACCTCCTCCTCGGAGGCCGCCCTGCCGCGCCTGCTCGCCAAGATGGAGCACCTCGGCGTCTCGAAGCCGGTCGTCGGCATCACCGTTCCCACCGGCTACTCGTTCAACCTCGACGGCACGGCGATCTACCTGACCATGGCGTCGATCTTCGTCTCCAACGCGGTGGGCAAGCCCATGTCGATCGGTGAGCAGGTCGGGCTGCTGCTGTTCATGATGCTCGCCTCCAAGGGCGCGGCGGGCGTCACCGGCGCCGGACTGGCCACGTTGGCGGGCGGCCTGCAGGTCTACCGTCCGCAGCTGCTCGACGGCGTCGGCCTCATCGTCGGCATCGACCGGTTCATGTCCGAAGCGCGGGCGCTGACCAACTTCACGGGTAACGCCGTCGCCACGGTCCTGATCGGCACCTGGACCTCCCAGATCGACAAGGTCCAGGTCGCCAACGTCCTCTCCGGACGCCTGCCCTTCGACGAGGCCACCATGAGCGTGGACGACCACGGCCCGGCCGAGCTGGAGACCGCGACCCGCTGACGCGTCCACTGCAAGCGGTGACACGGAGGCCCGCCCCTTCCCGGGGCGGGCCTCCGTCGCGCCGGGCGCCGGTCCGCGTCCACGGGCTCTAGTCTCGGGTCATGGCCACGACTTTGCCCGGGCGGATGCGGTGGGCTCCCGTCGCGGGCGGCGCGCCCGTCGGGAGGGCGCTGCCGCCTGCCCTCGTCGGGCTGGCGGCGTTCCTGGTGTCGGCCGCGTGGTCGTGGCAGCCGTCGTACTGGGGCGACGAGGCGGCGAGCGTGATGTCGGCCCAGCGTCCACTGCCGAGCCTGTTCCTGATGCTCCGGCACGTCGACGCCGTGCACGGCACGTACTACCTCTTTCTCCACGTCTGGACCGGGTTGTTCGGGATCTCCGAGTTCGCCACCCGCCTGCCGAGTGCCCTCGCCGTCGGGTTCGCCGCGGCGGGCACCGTGGTGCTGGTGCGGCAGCTCGCCCGCGACACACGCTGGGCGGTGCTGTCCGGCATCCTCTTCGCGGTGCTGCCCCGCACGACCTATATGGGCGCGGAGGCCCGCTCGTATGCGCTCGTGACTGCGCTGGCGGTGTGGGCGACCGTGCTCCTTGTGCACATCCTGCAGCTGCGGCAGAACCAGGCGGCCCGCCCGGTCGCGCGGGCCGTCTGGTTCTGCTGGTGGGCGGGATACGCCCTCCTGTTCGCGCTCACCGTCAACGTGTTCCTTTATGCGCTGCTGCTCGTTCCCGCGCACGCCGTGGCCGTCTGGTCATCGGGGCAGCGGCACCGCCCGTGGCCGTGGCTGGCGGCGACCGGCGTGGCGGTGGCCCTGGCGGTGCCGGTGCTCGTCTGGAGCGTGCACGAGCGGCGGCAGGTCGCCTTCATCGCGCGGCGCCCCGGGGCCGACCTCGTCGACGCCGCGGTCGACCAGTGGTTCGGCACCACGGCTATCGCCGTTGTCGCGTGGGCGCTCATCGTGTTCGGCGTGGTCGTCACGTTCCGCCGTCACGGCGGGCGGAAAGCCCGCGCCACTCTCGCGCTTGCGCTGGTGTGGATGCTGTTCCCCACCCTCGCGCTCCTCGTGGGCACCCATCTCGTCACGCCGGTCTACACCTACCGGTACCTGTCGATGTGCGCGCCGGCCGTGGGTATCGCGATGGCCGCCGGGGTCGTCGGCATCCGTTTTCGGCTCGTGCGGCTGGCGGCCGTGCTTCTGATCGTCGCCCTGGCCGTTCCCGGGTATGTGGCGCAGCGTGGCCGCTACGCCAAGAACCTGGGCAGCGACTGGCGGCAGGTGGCGGACCTCATCGCGCACGAGGCGGAGCCTGGCGACGCGATCGTGTTCGACGAGAGCGTGCGGCCGTCGCGGCGGCCGCGCTCGGCGCTGCACCTGTACCCGCAGGCGTTCGCGGGGCTGCGCGATGTCACGCTGCAAAGCCCGTTCTACGACAACCCGTGGCTCTGGGACCGCACGCTGCCGCTCGGGCAGGTGATCGACAAACTGGCCGGCGTCGACACCGTGTGGCTGGTGCAGAACAAGGGCAGCGCCGAGAACACGGCCGGCGACGAAGAGCGGGTGCTGGAAGCCGCCGGCTTCGAGCGCGTCAGCAGCAACCTCGCGAACATCACGGTCGTCATCCGTATGGAGCGCCGCGGCTAACCTGCCTCAGTGCCCCGAACCTCCGTTTTGGCTAGGAAGGCACGCCATTAGCGCTTGCGCTCCCCTGTTTCCGCCGTCTTCGCGCCGAATGCGAACCAGGCAATCACTCCTATCAGGGGCAATAGCACCACGGCGCCGGACCATACAGTTCGCGCTGCGGCAGACATGGATGTCGCTCGTATGATCTGGCGGAGAGCAATCACGAGAACGATGGCGAGAACCAAGAAACTCACGGACCAGAGGACGTCGTACGAATGCGGCGACGAAGGATTCACCGCCTCAAGAGCCATCAGACCTTTTTTCGGGAAGCGCCGTGCGACTGCAACGAGGGCGCGCCGGCTTGCGCGCCCGCTTGCGCTCGAGTTGACCTGCTTTCGCCATCATGTCCTGTTCCCATGCGTCAGGTGGCGAAGGAGGAAACGCAGAAGGCCCGGAACCTTGCGGTTCCGGGCCTTCTGCTTAGATCCAAGGTCGCGTACAGCTGCGGGCTCAAGCCTCTGAGCTGAGATCGAGAGTGGACTTACGGCTGGACAAACACTTCGTCAGCCAACATTCCGGGCTGCACCCGTATCTTTACGCTCTCGCCGTCGGGAACGACAAAGGCATCCGATCCAGTGGCGGATGCGCCGTTGAAGAGTTCATCGATCCCCATGTTGTCGTCGAGCATAACGGGGTTGTCGTAACCGTTCACGACATTGCCCGCGTTGGTCACCACGTCGACGCCAACCTCCGCAGCGATCGCGGAGTCCTTGCCGGTGTAGGTCACCGTGTAGTTGACAACCTCATAGTGGGATCCAGCAGGTGCCGGGTCGTTGAACTCGTTCGCGAGGACGATCGAGTTGCCGTCCTTGCTGAAAGAATTGATGACCACGGTCCAGTTCTCGCTGCTGATGACCGAACCGATTGCCACAGGGTTCTCGCGCGTCCCCTCAGCGGTGGCCGTCTCCGCTGTCGGCGATTCCTCTGCGGGCGCTTGCCCCGCTGCCGCCGGCTTTTCTACGACGACGCTCTCATCCCCAAAGGCCTCGTTGAAAGAGGCGGCGACGACGGCGAAGAACACGATGAAAGCAACGATCGTTCCCACTACGGAGATAATGAGCCCCGCGATGCCCAAACCCTTACCGGTTCCCTTCAGGAACAGGGAAACGATCGCGAGGATGAAGGCAATCGGGAGAAGAATCCAGCCGATGATCAGAGCACCTGGAATGCAGGCGAAAATGAATCCAACGATGGAGATGATCAGCGCGATAAGGGCCAACACATTGCGGCCTTGTTTTGGTGCCTGCGTCTGCCACTGCTGCTGATCGTGGGTCGACGGGTGTGATTGCTGGGATGAAGTAGGCGGCACTGACTGCGAGCCCGCCCCCGGCTCTTGGAGTGTCATGCACCAAGCTTTTCGCAAACGTCGGGCACGCCGAGAGGCCCAGTTCTGGGGAGGCACGGAACCAGCTCACCTTCAGCCCCCCAGAAATCAGCGTCATCATCGACCTCTCCCGCCGGCACGGACGTTACCGATCCGCCTGAAGGGTCAGGAACCGACCATCCCGGTGCGAACGAAGGTCGATATGCGACCCCTCAGCGGAAAAGCAGGCGATTCGCGTGTAGTTTCCGGATGGGCCAGGAGGCAGGAAACACAGAAGGCCCGGAACCTTGCGGTTCCGGGCCTTCTCGGTGTTTATTCAACACAGCGTTGCGGGGACAGGATTTGAACCTGCGACCTCTGGGTTATGAGCCCAGCGAGCTACCGAACTGCTCCACCCCGCGCTACGTCCACAACTCTAACACAGCGGTGGGGCGAGGCCGAATCGGCCCCGCCCCACCACGCGCTTCTGCGAAGCTACTCGCCGAGCAGCGCCAACATGGAGGCCACCGTGTCGGAGAGCTTCTTGTCGGCAGCGCCGTACGCCGCGAAGTCGCCCTTCTTCAGTGCGGCATCCTTATCGGCGATCGCCTGGCGCGCCACCTGCAGCAGGTTCGCGAGCTTCGCATCCGTCGTCGGGTTGCCGGTTGAGGGCGGCGTCGTGCCGGGCTTGGGCGTCCCTCCCCCGGTGCTCGGCGGTGTCGTGCTCGGCGGCACATCGGTATCACCGGCATTGGCCCCGGAGTCGCCGCCGAACAGCACGTCGAGCGCCTTGTCGAGGGTGTCCTCGAACGCGATCTGGTCACCGAACGCCACGAGCACCTTCTGCAGCAGCGGATAGCTGGTGTTACCGGTCGACTGCACGTACACCGGCTGCACATACAGCAGACCGCCACCCACGGGCAGGGTGAGCAGGTTGCCGTTGGTGACCTTCGACTGGCCCTGCTTCAGCAGGTTGAGGGCCTGGGAGACCACCGGGTCGGCATTGAACTTCGCCTGCACCTGACCGGGTCCGGGCACCGTGTCATCCTTGGGCAGGGTCAGCAGTGTCAGCGAACCGTATCCCTTCGCCCGGGTGCCGTCCTTCGACCCCGCATCGGCGTTCACCGCCAGGTAGCCGGTGAGCACGTTCCGGCTGGTCGTGCCGGACGAGGCCGGGATGAACGTCGTGTACAGCGAGTACGACGGACTCTCCTGGCCGGGCATCTGCATCGTCAGGTAGTACGGCGGCTGCGGGATCGTGTCGCCGGCGGCCGACACCGGGTCGTTGGGTACGGCCCACTCGTCGTCGTGCGAGTAGAACGAGCCGGCATCCGTCACGTGGTACTCGGTGAGCACCGAACGCTGCACCTTGAACATGTCGGCCGGGTACCGCACGTGGCTCATCAGGTCGCCCGACATCTCGCTCATCGGCTTCAGGCTCGACGGGAAGATCTTCTGCCAGGTCTTCAGCAGCGGGTCCTCGGCATCCCAGGCGTACAGGGTCACCGACCCGTCGTACGCGTCGACGGTGGCCTTCACCGAGTTGCGGATGTAGTTGATCTGGTCGAGCGCGAACGGCTTGGCCGGCGTCTCGGTGTCGGTGATCGCCTCGGAGAGCCCGACGGGCGTCGAGTACGGGTACGTCGCCGACGTCGTGTAACCGTCGATGATCCATTTGATGCGCCCGTCGACGACCGACGGATACGCGTCGGAGTCGAGCGTCAGGTACGGCGCCACCTTCTGCACACGGTCGAGCGGATTGCGGTCGTAGAGGATCTGCGACTCGTCGTTCACCGAGTCCGAGAGGAAGATCTGCTCGGACTGGAACTTCAGCGCGTAGATGAGCTTCGTGAAGGCGTTGTCGAGCTTCGGCCCGCCGTCGCCGCTGAACGTCGTGTAGGTCTGCTCCTCGCCGTCCTTGCTCGACGGGTAGTCGAGCTCCACGGGCTTGGTGCCCTTCGGCCCGCCGACGATGGAGTAGGTGGGCGAGCTCTGGCCGAAGTAGACGCGCGGCTCGAACTTCCCGAGCTCCCCGGTGGTGGGGATGCCCGACTCGAGGAAGACCGGCTGGCCGTCTGCGGAACGCTGGTTTCCGTACGCGGCGACCATCCCGTATCCGTGGGTGTAAACGGTGGTCGAGTTCACCCAGCTGTTCAGGCCCGTGAGGTAGGTGTCGTCGAGCCCGCGCACGGCCACGACGGCGTCCTGCGACTTGCCGTCGATCGTGTAGCGGTCGACGTCGAGGTTCGACGGGAACTGGTAGTACTGCTTGAACTGTTCCAGTTGTGCGAACGCGTCGCTCACCTTGGCCGGGTCGATGATGCGAATGTTCGCGGTCGTCTCGGCGTCGGCGCGCAGCGCCCCCGGCTCGGCCGTGGTCTTCGCGTCGTACGGCACCTCCTTCACGTCGGACAGCCCGTAGGCGTCGCGCGTGAGGTCGATGTTGCGCTGGATGTACTGGGATTCGAGCGCCTTGGCGTTCGGCTCCACCTGGAACCGCTGGATGACCCACGGGTAGAGCGAGCCGACGATGAGGCTCGAGATGATCAGCAGGGCCAGGCCGATGACGGGCAGCCGCCAGCGCCCGATGATCGCCGTGACCAGGAACAGCAGGGCGACCACGAGGGCCGCGCCCGAGAGGATCGCCCGGCCGGGGATGTTCGCGTGGACGTCGGTGTACCCCGCCCCGGTGAGGAGGCCGTTGGAGTGAGTGAGGGTCGAGTACTGGTCGAGCCAGATGCTCACGGCCTGCAGCAGCAGGTAGATCGCGGCCGTGACCGCGATCTGCACGCGCGCCGACTTCGAGATCAGCACCTCGCGACCGCTGACGCGGATCGCCCCGTAGAGGTAGCTGGTGGCGATCGCGGCGAGCGCCGAGATGAACACCACAGCGGATGCGAAGGCGAGCAGCGAGTGGTAGAACGGCAGGTCGAACAGGTAGAACGAGATGTCGAAGTGGAACTGCGGGTCTTCCTTGCCGACCGGGGTGCGGTTCAGCCACATCAGCACCGGCTGCCAGCGGGTGGATGCGGCGACGCCGGCGAACAGGCCGAGCAGCGCCGGGATGCCGTAGGTCGCGAGCCGGCGCAGCGGCTCGATGACCTGCTGGTAGCGGTCGACCTGGGCGTTGAGCTTGGCATAGACCGGCCGCAGCCGGTACGCAAGCTGGATGCTCACCCACACCGGGACGGCCATGGCGATGAAACCGACGAAGAACAAGACGGTGCCGGCGATCCACTGGGTCGTCAACACGGGCAGGAATCCGAGCTGGTCGTACCAGAGCACGTCGGTGTACAGCCCGGCGAAGATGAAGAACAGGATCACCAGCGCGACCACGATGCCGGCCGTGATCGCCAGCGGTGCTCTACTTCGTCGGGGGGCTGCTGTGGAGGATGCGGATGTCACGAATTATGCCTCTTGCTCACTCAGAACACGGTCGGACCCATCCTAGACAAGCGTGGTGGGGAGAACGCCCAGAGGACGCCCGGCGAACGCCCAGAAGACGAGCGTCCGTCGGCGGGTCAGGAAGCGGGGCAGGTGGGCAGCTCGGAGACGCCCTCGCCGGTGCGGATGGCGTCGAGGGCCGTGATCGAATCGTCGAGCGTCTGCACGGCGAAAACCGTGAGCCCGTCGGGCACGTGCCCGGTCACCTCTGCACAGTTCGCAGCCGGGGCGAGGAACCATTCGGCGCCGGCACGCTTGGCCCCGTAGAGCTTCTGCTGGATGCCGCCGATGGGGCCGACGGTGCCGGACGGGTCGATGGTGCCGGTGCCGGCGACGTCTTCGCCGCCCTGGATCGCGCCGGGAGTGAGCTTGTCGATGATCCCGAGGGCGAACATCATGCCGGCGCTCGGGCCGCCCACCTTGTCGAGCTGGATCTCGACGTCGAACGGGAAGCGGTACTCCATCTTCACGTTGATGCCCGCCACCACGGTGTCGCCGACGCTCGTCGGGGTGACGGCGACGGTGCGGTGCGCACCGTCCCGGGTGATGCCGATGTGCGCCTCGGTTCCGGCACCGTTCTTCTGCAACGCGGCGCGCAGCTCGGCGATGCTCGCGACGGCGGTTCCGTTGACCGAGTCGACGGAGTCGCCCGCCTCCAGCACGCCGGTGGACGGGGAGCCGTCGGGGACGCCCACCACCGAGACGGAGATCGGGAAGTCGTAGCCCAGGTGGGTCAGGGCGGCCGCGATGGCGTCCTGCTGGGAGTTCACCATGGCGGCTTCACTCTGTGCGGCGACCTCCTTCTGGGTCACCTGCGGCGGGAACGCCTTGTCGATCGGGATGACGGCGGCGCTCGTGTCGAACCAGGCCCGGATGACGCCGAGCCAGTTGGGCCGCTGCGACGGGGACCCGACCTGGGAGACGGTGAGCAGGTCGAGGCTGCCCTTGGTCGGGTACACGGGTTCGCCGTCGATGCTGATGAGCGGGACGTCCTTGCCGCTCTGCTGGCCCACGGCATCCGTCGACCCCAGCGTGTTGAACACCGGGCCGGGCTTGTCGATGACGTACGGCGCGGGCACGATCGCCAGGACGAAGGCGATCACGAGCGCGATCAGGAGCACGATCCAGCCGGCGCGCGCGACGGGCCGGTCGCGCCGGGGCGCAGAGGGGTCGTCTACGAAGAGGGCCACCGCGATCCTTCCGGGCGTCGGGGAGGATGTTCGCGGTGGGCGGACATCCAAGCGCTCCAGCCTAGGGCATTTCCCAGTCGGGGCCGGGGCGCAAGGGCTAGCGTAGAAGCAAGCAACTGGGAGGTGCCTGAAGTGGCAGACAACTCACGACCCGACGACGAACCCGGCGACGACGGCATTCCCGACGAGTTCCGGGACATGTTGCGGGACATCCTCTCGGGGAAATCCTCGATCGACCCCAGCCAGCTGGCGGGAGCGGCCGGGCTGCCCAGCGACCCGGCGAGCGTCGCGGCGCTGATGAACCAGCTGCAGGGCGCCCTCTTCAGCGGCGGCGACGGCTCCATCAACTGGGACATCGCCCTCAAGCAGGGGCAGGAGCGCGCCGCGGCTGGGCAGCTCACGCCGACCGACGCGGAACGTGCGGCGCTCCAGCAGGCCTTCCGGATCGCCGCACTCTGGCTCGACGACGTGACCGCGGTGGCGGAACTCCTGACCGCGCCGGGCCTGATCACCCGCAAGGAGTGGGTGACAGCGACCATGCCGCTGTGGACGCAGCTGGCGTCCCCGGTGGCCTCCAGCATCTCCGACGCGCTCACCCGGGTGCTCACCGAGCAGGCCCCCGAAGAGCTCCGCGGCATGATCGCCAATGCCGGACAGGTCATGCGCAGCCTCGGGGGCACTCTCTTCGCGATGCAGCTCGGCCAGGTCGTCGGGCAACTCTCCAGCGAGGTGGTCTCCGGCGGTGACGTCGGCATCCCGCTCATGGGCGAGGAGGAGGCGGTGCTGCTCCCGCAGAACGTCGCGGCGTTCGGCGAGGGCCTCGACATCCCCGCCGACCAGGTGCACATCTACCTTGCGGTGCGCGAGCTCGCGCATGCCCGGCTGTTCCGCCACTCGCGCTGGCTGCGCCTGCACCTGATCTCCTCCGTCACCGAGTTCGCCCGCGGCATCCGCATCGACACCGAGCGCCTCGAAGAGCTGGCCTCCACCTTCGACCCGTCGAACCCGGAGGAACTGCGCCAGGCGATGGTCAACGGCTCGCTCATCCCGCCCAAGACCGACGCACAGCTCGCCGCCCTCGGACGCCTGGAGACCATGCTGGCGCTCGTGGAGGGCTGGGTCGACGTGGTCACCGCCGAAGCCACCGAACGGCTCCCGTCCTCCGGCGCGATCGCCGAGACGGTGCGCCGGCGCCGCGCCTCAGGCGGCCCGGCCGAGTCGGCGTTCGCGGCGCTCGTGGGCCTCGAGCTCCGGCCTCGCCGGCTGCGCGAGGCGGCGGCCATGTGGCAGGCCGTGACGGATGCCGTCGGCAACGACGCGCGCGACGCGCTCTGGGCGCACCCCGACCTGCTGCCCACGGCGCAGGACCTCGACGACCCGTCAGGCCTCGTCGCCCGGCTGACCGGTGCCGCGTCGGGCGAGGAGCCCGTGCTCGACGAGATCGACCAGGCGCTGGAAGACCTGCTGCGCGACGACGGAACCGAGCGCCCGCACGAGGAGTAGCTCACCTGGCCTCCTTCAGCCTCCTGTCGTCGCTCGGGGGCTCCCTCCCACCTGCCTTCCTTCGCGAGTGCGGCCGAACGGTCGCCTCGGCGCGCGAAAGGCGGCACGAAGCCCGCACTCGTGGAGAGCAGTGGGGGCGACCGGGCGCGCGGACTGTGGATAACTTCGGCGGGCGGTCCGGCGGAGGCGCATCATGTCGGCATGATCATGCGACTGAACCCGGCCGTCCCCCTCGTCTGGCGCTCCCCCGACACGATCCAGGCGGGCGTCGACCGACCCCTCGCCGCGTTCCCCGGGATGACGGCCGCGCTCGAACGGGTCGTCCTGGCCCTGCAGGCCGGGATTCCCGAGGAAAGCCTCCGGCGGCTCGCCACTGACTCCGGGGCGAGCGCCGCCCGCGTCGACTCCCTCCTCACCGCCCTGCGACCGGCACTGCTGGCCGTCCGACCCGGCCCGGCCGCCGCTGGGCCGGGTACGGTCCTCATCGACGGCGATGGCGCCACCACGCAGCGGATGCCGCCCCTGTTCGCCGAGCTCGGCATCCGCCTGTGCCCGCCCGACGAGCCGCCGGGACTCACCGTCATCGTGACGCACTACGCGATGGAGCCCGAGCGGCACGGCCGTTGGCTCAGGCGCGACATCCCGCACCTTCCGGTCGTGTTCAGCGATGCCGAGGTCAGGATCGGCCCGCTCGTGGAACCCGGCACCGGTCCGTGCCTGTCGTGCCTCGAGCACCACCGCATCGACGCCGACCCCGCCTGGCCGGCCATCGCCATCCAGCTGCTGCAGCGGCGCGCGGCGACCGAGACCGAGCGCAACAGCATCGTCGTGGCGGCGCTCGTTGCCACGATCGTCGACGCCTTCCTGCGAACCGGCGCGAACCCGCTGTCGACCGCGTCGCTCATCGTCGACCCGGCGTCGGCCGCACTCAGCCGGCGCGACCACCTGCCCCACGCGCGTTGCGGATGCCAAGCTCTGCCAGGAATCGTGACCGTTCTCGCGGGGACCGCTGCTGCGCACCGGATGCCGCCCAGCTCATCGACAGCCGCCGACGTGCCCGCGTGATGCCGACGTACAGCAGCCGGCGCTCCTCGTCGACCTGCTCGAACCTAGTCGCGTAGCTGATCGGCACGAGCCCTTCCGAGAGCCCCACCAGGAACACGCAGTCCCACTCCAGGCCCTTGGCCGAGTGCAGCGTGGCGAGCGTGACGGCCGACACGGTCGGCTCGTGCTGGCCGGCCTGCCGCTCCATCAGCTCGTCGGTGAACTGGCGGAAGGTGGTGCCCGGGGCGGCCTGGTCGACGAGCCCCATGATCGCGTTGAGCGATTCCCAGCGGTCCCGCACCGCGCCGCGCGCCTCCGGCGGGCTCTGGCTCCAGCCGAGGGAGCGCAGCACGTCGCTGACCGACTTGAACAGCGGCTCGCCGCTGATCGACACGGATGCCGCCCGCAGCGACATCACGGCCTGCTTCACCTCCGGCAGGTCGAAGAAGCGCTTCGACCCGCGGATCTGGTAGCTCACGCCCACCTCGCCGAGCGCGGTCTCGAGCGCGGCCGCCTGCACGTTCACCCGGTACAGCACGGCGATGTCCTCCGGCCGGGTGCCGCCGTCGACGAGCTCAAGCACCTGCTGGGCAACGCCGCGGGCTTCGGCGATGTCGGTCGCGTACTCGCGAACGGCGGGCTCCGGATGCGCCGGGGCGTTGCCGGTTGGGGTGCGGGGCCGCAACGACAGGGCCCCGCTCCGCCCCCGCATCAACTGGTTGGCGGCGGTGATGATGGGCGCCGTGGACCGGTAGTTCTGCTCGAGGCGCACGACCGTCGCGTCCGGGTAGTGCTTGGGGAAGTCGAGCAGGTAGTCGCTGCGCGCCCCGGCGAAGGAGTAAATGGTCTGGCTGGCGTCTCCGACGACGCAGAGGTCGCGTCGGTCGCCGAGCCACAGGGCGAGCAGGTCGTGCTGCAGCGGCGAGACGTCCTGGTACTCGTCGACCACGAAGAACCGGTACTGCTCGCGCACCTGCAGCGCGACCGAGGGCTCCGACTCGATCATGCCGGCCATCGCGAGCAGCACGTCTTCGAAGTCCAGCTGCCGGCGTTCGTCCTTGAGACGCTCGTAGGTCTCCTGCATGGCCACCGTCTGTTCGGCGGTGAGCCGGCCCGGGAGTGCGCGGGATCCGACCTGTGCCGCGTACTGCTCGAGGCCGAGTCCCGACACCTTGCGCCACTCGATCTCCGCGGCGATATCACGCAGCGTCGCCGTGTCGAGCTTCAGCCGCAGCGTCTCGGCGGCGTGGCCGAGAAGGCGGCCCTTGCCGTCGAGGATGCGCGGCACCTGTCCCCCGACCACGTGCGGCCAGAAGTAGTTGAGCTGCGACAGCGCCGCGGCATGGAAGGTGCGGGCGGCGACGCCCCCGGCGCCCAGGTGCCGCAGCCGGCCGCGGAGTTCGGCGGCCGCCCGGGCGGTGAAGGTGAGCGCCATCACACGGTTGGGCGCGTACGCGCCGCTGGTCACGCCATAGGCGATGCGATGGGTGATGGCGCGCGTCTTGCCGGTGCCTGCGCCGGCGAGGATGCACACGGGACCGACGAGGGCTTCCGCCGCGAGGCGCTGCTGCTCGTCGAGACCGGCCAGGAGGGCGTCGGCGCCCGATTCGGCCACGTGAATCATGCGCCGCCCCGGTGCGGCTCCCCGGGTTGGAGGGGCGCGCCGGCTTCGAGGGGCTCACCGAGCCAGTGCTCGAGCATGGCGCGGGCGATCGACGCGCGGCCCGGCAGGATCACCTCGCCCTCCTGCCCGCGGATCTCGTCACGGCTGAACCACCGGAGGTCGAGGATCTCCTCGCCGTCGGGCAGCAGGGCGTGCGGGTCCTGGCCGTCGGCGAGACGGGCGGTGAAACCGCACATGACCGACGCCGGGAACGGCCACGGCTGCGATCCGAGGTACTCCGGGTCGGTGACGCGGAGTCCGGATTCCTCGTGCACCTCGCGCATGGCGGCGTTCTCGAGCGACTCCCCCGGTTCGACGAAGCCCGCCAGGAGCGAGTACCGCTTGGTCTCCCACATGGCGTTGGAGCCGAGGAGCACGCGCCCGTCGGCATCCGTCACCAGCACGATCACGGCCGGATCGGTGCGCGGGAAGACCTGGCTGCCGTCGTTCGGGCAGCGCCTGGTCCACCCGCCGTCTTCGATCATCGTCGGCGCGCCGCAGCGCGGGCAGTGCCCGTGGGAGTCGTGCCAGTTGGCCAGGGCCAGGGCCTCGGCGAAGGCGCCCGCGTCGCGGTCGCCGAGCACGGTGGCCAGTTCGCGGAGTCCCCGCCAGCGGCTTTCGTCGGCCTCGAGCGAGGCGGCGGCCTCGTCGGTGAGGATCGTCGCCACGAGGGCGGTCCCGACCGGCTCCGACGCGTCTTCGGCGAGGGAGAGGCCGAGGTAGACGGAGGTCAGGTCGGCGGGCAGGCGGTCGGGTTCGACCCAGCGAAGGGCGACGGATGCGACGGGGTCGGCGACCAGGGCCTTGCCACGCCAGAGCGGCAGCACCCGCGCGTTCGCATCCGCTCGCAAACCCTCGAACAGGTCCTCGCCGGCGCGACGGACGTGGTCGCGGTCGACCGCATGCCTCGAGAGCGGAAGGCGCGCGGTGAACGCGAACGACATGGTTACCCCTGTGATCTGGCGCGATGCCGAAGTGGTGTGCAGGCGTGGCGGATGGCGTGCCCGCGAGGAGTTCGACCTAACCTAGAACACATGGCCAGATCCCACCTCACTCTAGCCGCGTTGGCCACCTCCGCTGTCGCGGGGTTCGACGTCGCGCAGGCGCGGAGCCACAGCCAGGGCGTGCACGGGATGTTCGATTCTGCGCTGCTCATCGGGCGCGACGGGCGCCGCCTCATCATTCGTGTTCCGAACAACCAGACCGCCGAGACCGAGCAGTCGGCCGACCTCGTGGCGCTGCGTGCGCTCACCGTGGGCAACCGCAGCCGGCTCCCCTTCGACGTGCCCGAGTACGTGGGCCAGGCTCCCGTCGACTCGACGCGTGCCGTCGTCTACGAGCTGTTGCCCGGCGACTCCTTCGAAGCCGACGCGCTCATCCGTCACACCGGTGTCGCCGCGTCGATCGGCCGGGCCATCGCCGCCGTGCACAGCCTGCCCACCACCTTCGTCGGTGACGCCGGCCTGCCGCAGCGCACCGCCGAGGAGTGCCGCACGTCGACGATCGAACTGATCGACCGGGCCGATGGCACCGGGCTCGTACCGGAGGCGCTCGTGCGCCGCTGGGAGCAGGCGACGGACGACGACGCCCTCTGGCAGTTCGCGCCCACCGTCATCCACGGTTCATTGTCGTCCGAGTCGTTCCTGGTGAGGGACGACGCCGTGGCCGGCGTGCTCGGCTGGGCCGAACTCGCTGTCGGCGACCCGGCCCGCGACCTGCACTGGCTGCTGGCGTCGGGCGAAGAGGCCGCCCGCAACGCGCTCACCGCGTACACCGGCGCACGCCAGGGCAGCGACCAGCGCATCGCGGGCAGGGCGTTGCTCTACGCGGAGCTGGAACTCGTGCGCTGGCTGCTGCACGGCACCGACACCCGCGATCAGGAGATCGTCGACGACGCCGCCGCGATGCTCGACTCCCTGGTCGAGACGGTGCACCGGCAGACCATGCGACCGCTGGGGCCGGGCGAGGAACCGGTGCTCGAGGTGTCGGACGTCGAGGCCATGCTCGCCGCGACCCCGCGCGACCACATCCCGCACGACTCGTCGGCCGCCCTGCAGACCGATTCCTTCGACCGGTCGGAATTCGACACCGGAAGCTACGAGACAGCCGAGTTCGCGGGATACGCATCCGGCGACTCTGGCGACGGCGATCTCGGCGAATTCGGGGCCGCCGAGGAGCCGGGCCACGAGGACGCTCCCGCTGCCGGGGACGTGGAACGCCGAGACACTGGGGAGTACCCCACCGATAGCTTCGACCGCGAGGCATTGCGCCGGGCCGCGCAGCCGATGGGAGAGCCGCACTAAGCGGGGTCTTTTCCGCCGTGAACGTTCCTCCACATACCCCCCTCGGATTGGGTTATCCACAGGTTTAATCGCTGATGGCGACCGGTATCTCTGGGCGTCGGGAATGTCGGTGGCTGCCCTTACTGTGAGGGTATGTCACGTTCAACGGATGCGGTGGTCGCCTCGGTCGGCGCGCTCGCCGATGCGTGGGCGGGTGCGTTGAACTTCGCCCAGCCGGTCGGGGGCGCATCCTCTGCGGAGAACGACGCGATCGGGATGAGCGACGCGGGTCTGCTGGAGGCGCTTAGGGCGGGTTTCGCGGTCAAGCGTGAGAATGACGCGCTGCTTACCAGACTGGCCGGGCAGGTCGTGGAGCGGTCGCGTCCGTCGCTCGGGCAGGAGGGCTTGGCCAAGCGCACCGGGAACGCGACGGCGGCGATGCTGCTGGCCGATATCGGCCGCATCACGGTGGCGGAGGCGAGCCGCCTGTGTCGGGTGGGTTCGGCGACGGCGACGCCGGTGACCCTGCTGGGGGAACGGCTGCCGGTCGCGTTCCCGGCGGTGGCCGAGGCGCTCTCTGCGGGCCGGATCCCGGTGGACGCGGCCGAGGCGATCATGTCGAACCTCGAGCAGGCTAGGGCGAACGCTAACCCGGAGGATCTGGCGTTCGCGGAGGAAGCTCTGGTGGAGTTCGCCACCGAGAACCCGGCGGATCTGGTGCGGAAGCTCGCGATCCGCACCCGCGACCGCCTCGACACGGATGGTATCGAACCAAGGGAGGAGCAGCTCGTCGCCAAGCGGGGCTGGCATCGGATCAACCGGCGCGACGGGATGGTGCGTTACGTGTTCGACGCCGACCCGCTCTCGGCCGGGTTCGTCGACGCGTGGGTCGACGCGCACGTCGGCAACGCGATCCGCGGGGTGCGGATGCGGGAGGCGGAGGCCGCTCACGACACGACCGACACCGGTCACGACACCGCGGCGCACGACCCCGACCAGTGCGGGGAGAACCACGAGCTGGTCGACCCGCGCACGTTCCCGCAGCTTCGCGCCGACGCGATCGTCGATCTCGTCCGGCACGGACTCTCCTGCACGGACCGCACCGTCCCGGGCCTCGGGCCGGGGGTGACGACGACGATGATCGTGCGGATCGGCCTCGACGAACTCATGACGGGCCTGGGTGAAGCGCAGATCGACGGTATCGAGCAGCCGATCTCCGCCGGAACGGCCAGGCGTCTGGCGGTAGAGGCGGAGATCATCCCGATGGTCCTCGGCGGCGACAGCGAGGTGCTCGACCTCGGGAAGGCGAGGCGCT
>NZ_RDSR01000022.1 GCF_003716325.1 Cryobacterium tepidiphilum
GCCGCCAACGCCTCAGCCAACGCCTGTTCGGTGACGCCCTCGGCCGGTTCGCCGAGGCCGTGCCGGATCCCGGCGGCGGTCTCCGCGCCGATTCGCCCGGCCGCGACCGCGTCCCCGAGCGCGGCGTGCCACGGCCGCGCGTCGATGGCGAGCCGGGCCAGGACCTCGTCCTCGGGGTGCTCCTGGGCTTGCTCGTTGAGGTTGTGAGCGGCTTCGGCCTCGGCCATCATCCGTCCCACGGCCACCTGCCGGCGGGCGGCGGTCTTGGAGGAGCCGGAAATCGTCTGCAGCCACGCCTCCGGCGAGGCGTGGCCCTTCTGCCACGCGAGCCCGTTCTGCCCGAGCTCCGGAGCCGACCGTTTCGCGAGGGCCGCAGCCCCCAACGCGACGTGGGCCTCAACCATCCGCTGAAAACCCGTCATCGCCGCCATCGTCGCCTCGAGCTCCGCGTCGGGGACCTGGTCGAACGACGCGGCCGTGAGCGCGTGGCCGGCGAGGGTGCCGGTGAGGCCTGTGTAGACAGCTTCTATGCTGAGCATGCCTCAATCATCACAGCAGCCACCGACATTAGAAGCTACAGACGACAATCTGTGCACAACTTCTTTCGACCAAGACCTGGGGAGGAACCGCCACGGCGCCGACGGCGGCGGCCCGGCACGGGTGGCCGCGCGAATTGAGTAGCCTAGAAGCTTGGGCGGCCTCCGGGCGCCTGTCCGAGCGACGACGCTCTCCCGATCACCCCACCGAATGAGAGTCACGTGGAACACGAGCACGACACCAGCGCCGCCGAGGGCGAGGAATACGACTTCGCCACCATCCAGAAGAAATGGCAGCCGGTCTGGGAGGACCTCGCCCCGTTCGCGACCAGCGACCCGGACGACACCCGCCCCCGCAAGTACGTGCTCGACATGTTCCCCTATCCCTCCGGCGACCTGCACATGGGCCACGCCGAGGCATACGCGCTCGGCGACGTCATCGCCCGCTACTGGCGCCACCAGGGCTTCAACGTGCTCCACCCGATCGGCTGGGACTCGTTCGGCCTGCCCGCCGAGAACGCCGCCATCAAGCGCGGCATCGACCCGCGTGGCTGGACCTACGACAACATCGAGCAGCAGAAGAAGAGCATGAAGCTCTACGCGGCATCCTTTGACTGGGACCGCGAGCTGCACACCAGCGACCCCGAGTACTACAAGTGGAACCAGTGGCTGTTCCTGCAGATGTACAAGAAGGGCCTGGCCTACCGCAAAGACAGCTGGGTGAACTGGGACCCAGTGGACCAGACCGTGCTCGCCAACGAGCAGGTGCTGCCCGACGGCACCTCCGAGCGCAGCGGCGCCGTCGTGGTGAAGAAGAAGCTGACCCAGTGGTACTTCAAGATCACCGACTACGCCGACCGGCTGCTCGACGACCTGCAGCAGCTGGAGGGGCACTGGCCCGCCAAGGTGCTGAGCATGCAGCGCAACTGGATCGGCCGCTCCCAGGGCGCCGACGTCGACTTCGCCATCGAGGGCCGTGACGAGCCCGTCAGCGTGTTCACCACCCGTCCCGACACGCTGCACGGCGCCACCTTCATGGTGGTCGCGCCCGATGCCGACCTCGCCGCCGAGCTCGCGGCCGGGTCCACACCCGAGGTGCAGGCCGCCTTCCAGGACTACCTGGTGCAGGTGCAGAAGAGCACCGAGATGGAACGCCAGGCCACCGACCGCGAGAAGACCGGCGTCTTCCTCGGCCGCTACGCCATCAACCCGGTGAACGGGGAGCGCCTGCCCATCTGGGCCGCCGACTACGTGCTGGCCGACTACGGGCACGGCGCCGTCATGGCCGTTCCGGCCCACGACCAGCGCGACCTCGACTTCGCGCTCGCGTTCGGACTGCCGGTGCGCGTCGTCGTTGAAACAACAGGCCCAGACACCACAGGCGCAGACACAACGGATGCCGCCGGCGAAGCCGACCCCGCGGCATCCGACCCGGCCGTCACCGGTGTGGCCCTCGCGGGTGAGGGCCGTCTCGTCAACTCCGGCGAGCTCGACGGCCTGACCAAGGGTGACGCCATCGCCCGGATGATCGAGCTGCTCGAACAGCGCGGCACCGGTCGGGCGGCCACGAACTACCGGCTGCGCGACTGGCTCATCTCCCGCCAGCGGTACTGGGGCACGCCCATCCCGATTATCCACGGCGAGGACGGCAGCGAAATCCCCGTTCCCGAGGACCAGCTGCCCGTGTTGCTGCCGCCCACCGAGGGTCTCGACCTGAAACCCAAGGGCACCTCGCCGCTCGGCGCGGCCACCGACTGGGTGAACGTTCCCAACCCCATCGACGGCACGCCCGCGCGCCGCGACGCGGACACCATGGACACCTTCGTCGACAGCTCCTGGTACTACCTGCGGTTCCTGAACCCCAACGACGACACCCAGGCCTTCGACCCGGCGGAGGCGAGGAGGTGGGCGCCGGTCGACCAGTACGTCGGCGGCGTCACGCACGCCATCCTGCACCTGCTCTACGCCCGCTTCATCACCAAGGTGCTCTACGACCTCGGCTACATCACCTTCATCGAGCCCTTCACGGCCCTGCTGAACCAGGGCATGGTGCTCATGGACGGCGCCGCGATGAGCAAGTCCAAGGGCAATATCGTGCAGCTCAGCCAGCAGCTCGAGGAACACGGCGTCGACGCCGTGCGGCTCACCATGGCGTTCGCCGGCCCGCCGGAGGACGACATCGACTGGGCCGACGTCTCGCCGGTCGGATCGGCGAAGTTCCTCGCCCGCGCCTGGCGCATCGCGCGCGATGTCACGAGCGCGCCGGGCGCCGACCCCGCGACAGGCGACCAGGCCTTGCGCCGGGCCACCCACCGGTTCCTCGCCGACGCGCCGGGGCTGGTCGAGGCGTTCAAGTTCAACGTCGTCGTCGCGCGCCTGATGGAACTGGTGAACGCCACCCGCAAGGCGATCGACTCCGGCGTCGGCCCAGCGGATGCCGCGGTGCGGGAAGCCGCAGAGGTCACCGCCCTGACGCTCAACCTGTTCTCGCCGTACACGGCCGAGGACATGTGGCAGCACCTCGGTCACGAACCCGCCGTCGCGCTGGTGCCGTGGCGCACCGCCGACCCGGCCCTCCTGGTCGAGGAGTCGGTCACCGCGGTGGTGCAGGTGGACGGCAAGGTGCGGGACCGCCTGGAGGTCGCGCCGACGATCGCTGACGCCGACCTCGAGGAGCAGGCCCGGGCATCCGCTGCCGTGACCCGCGCCATCGGGGAGCGCCAGGTGGTCAAGGTCATCGTGCGGGCGCCGCGCCTCGTGAGCATCGTCACCAAGCCGTAGCGTCCTCCCCAGCCGCAGTGCCGGGGGAGTTGTCCACCGATCGGGCACGGGCTCGGTGGCGGGCGGGCCCCGCGGCCTAGCCTGCCGGAATGGACTCCCGCCCGCCGCCGGATCCGCTCGCCCGGCTCGACGCGCGCGCCCGGCCACGGGTGCGCCTCGGCATTGGCGCGGCCGTGGTCCTGCTGATCGTGGCGCTCGTGACCGCGGTGCTCGTGTCGGCGTTCGCGTCGGCGCCCACTGCGCAGGTCGTCGCCCCGACCGGGCCGCCCGCGGTGGTCGCAGCGACGGCGCCGCCTGCGTCGCCGGTCGCGGGAACCATCTTCGTGCACGTGCTCGGCGCCGTCCGTCGTAGCGGGCTCTTCGAAGTACGCGCCGGTGCGCGGGTCATGGACGTCGTGGCGGCGGCCGGCGGCCTCACCGCACGGGCCGATCCGGCCGGCATCAATCTGGCCCGACCGGTGAGCGACGGCGAGCAGGTCTATGTTCCCTCCGTCGGTGAGACCCGGGCACCGCCTGCCGGTGCGAGCGCGGCCGGCGGTGCGAGTGGGGCTGGCGGGGCCGGGGCGGGCGGCGTCCATGCTCCCGTGAATCTCAACACCGCAACCATCGCCGAGCTCGAGACACTGCCCCGCATCGGCCCTGCCATGGCACAGCGCATCATCGACTATCGCAACGCGAACGGGCCGTTCGCGTCGGTCGACGACCTGCGCAGCATCACCGGTATCGGCGACAAGACGCTCGAGGCCCTCGCCGGGCAGGTGACGGTGTGAGGCCGCTCGACCTGCGACTGGCCGTTCCTGCCGCGGCGGCCTGGGTCGTGGCCGGATGCCTCGTCGGCGTCCCCGGGGCAGCCGGCGTTGTCGCCGTCGCCTGCTGGCTGGCGGCGGCCGGCACCGCTGCGGGTGGGCTCGTTCTCGGTAGGCGCCAGGCGCGTCGCGAACGCCAGGGTCGGGAGCCGCAGGGTCGTCGGTTGCAGAGTCGGCGGTTGCAGGGTCGGCGGTTGCAGGGTCGGCGCGGGCGGCGCGGTCGGCGGGTGTGGAACGTGGCCGCCTTCGCCGTCGTGACCGTCAGCCTCGCAGGAGGCGCGCTCGTCGCATCCGTCGTCGCGGTCGACGAGCCTCACCGCTTCCCCGTCCTGGCGCACGTCGCGGCCGCCCGTCACAACCGGGTCGACGTGCAGGTCGTGCTGTCCTCGACGCCGGAGACCCGTCATTCGCCCGGCGGCGACACGCTCCGCTTCCGGGGACGCGTGACCGGCCTACGGCTCGCGGGCGGCGCCAGCAGCGACGCCAGCAGCGGCGCCGGTAGCAGCGGCGACGGCAGCAGCGGTGATGCCGGAGACGCCGGGGCACTGTCGATGCCGGTGCTGGTGATGGTCCCCTCCCCGCCGGAGACACCGCGCGGCCTCGCCATCGGCGCCACCGTGCGGATGGTGGGCACTCTCACGGCGACCGCGCCCGGCGACTCCACGGCGGCACTCCTGTTCGGGCGCGACCCGCCGGTCGTCACCGCGGCGCCGCCGGCATGGCTGTCCTGGGCGTCGCCCGTGCGAGACCGATTCGCGGCCGCGGCCGCAGGACTCCCGGGCGACGGCGCGGCCCTCCTCCCCGGGCTCGCCATCGGCGACACCAGCGCCGTCGGCGACGACCTCGACGTGGCCATGAAGCAGAGCTCGCTCAGCCACCTCACCGCCGTGTCCGGCGCGAACTGCGCGGTCGTCATCGCGGCGGTCATGCTCGGCGCGGCGCTGCTGCGGTTGGCCCGCGGTGCGCGGATCGCGCTGGCCCTGCTCGTGCTCGGCGCCTTCGTCGTGCTGGTCACGCCGGACCCCAGCGTGCTCCGCGCGAGTCTCATGGCCGTCATCGTGCTCGCCTCCTACGGGCTCGGGCGCCCCGCCGGCGGTGTGCCGGCCCTCGCCCTCGCGATCATCGCCCTTCTGGTCGTCGACCCGTGGCTGTCCCGCAACTACGGGTTCGCGCTCTCCGTGTTGGCCACGGCAGGGCTGCTCGTGCTCGCCGCGCCGCTCGCCCGCAGTCTCGCCCGGTGGATGCCGCGCTGGCTGGCAACGGTCATCGCCATCCCCGCGGCGGCGCAGCTCGCGTGCCAGCCCGTGCTGGTGCTGCTGACCCCCGCGCTCCCGCTCTACGGGGTGCCGGCCAACCTGCTGGCCGCGCCCGCGGCGCCGGTCGCCACCGTGCTCGGGCTCATCGCCTGCCTGCTGCTCCCGCTTCTTCCCGGCGTCGCCGCCGGCATCCTGCACCTGGCCTGGCTGCCCTCGGCGTTCATCGCCGCCGTCGCGACCACCTGTGCGGGGCTGCCGGGCAGCCAGCTGCCCTGGCCGGAGGGCATCCTCGGATTCGTCGCCTGCCTGGCGGTCACGGTGGCTCTGATCATCGTCCTGGTGCGAGGAAACGCCGCCGGGAACCGCCGGTGGGTGACTCTGGCCGCGGTCCTGCTGCTCGGATTCGCCGGCTCCTACGCCGGCTCGCTGCTCGGCTCCGGATGGGCCCGGGCGCGCGGGTTCCCCAACGACTGGCAGATCGCCGCCTGCGACATCGGCCAGGGAGACGCGGTGCTCGTGCGAGACGGCGACGCCCACGCCCTCGTCGACGTCGGGCCGGACCCGGCCCTGCTCACCACCTGCCTGGCCACCCTCGGCATCACCCACATCGACCTGCTCGTGCTCACGCATTACGACCTCGACCACGTCGGAGGCGTGGAGGCGGTGATCGGCAAGGTCGGCCTGGTTCTCGTCGGCCCCCCTGAGAACGCGCAGGACGAGCGCCTGCACACGCGACTCGCCGCCGCGGGCGCGACCGTGCGCGAGGCGGGCGCCGGCGACAGCGGGACCCTCGGCGGGTTGCGCTGGAGGGTCCTGTGGCCACGACGGGACGCGGTGCCCGTCATCACAGGCAATCCCGCCAGCGTGACCGTGACCTTCGAGGGCCGGGGCATCCGCTCGATCTTTCTCGGCGACCTCGGCGAAGACGCGCAGCAGGCGATGATGGCGGCCGCGTCGCCGTCACCGGTCGACGTCGTGAAGGTCGCGCACCACGGCTCCGCCGACCAGAGCGCGGCGCTGTACCGGCGCCTCCAGGCGACTGTCGGCCTCATCTCGGTGGGGGTCGACAACGGCTACGGGCATCCCACCCGGAGCCTGCTCGGCATGCTCCGCGCCTCCGGCACCCGTGCCCTCCGCACCGACCAGTGCGGCATGATCCTCGTGGCGCCCGGGGGAGAGGGCGGGGCACTCCGCGTCTGGTCGGAGCGCGCGCCGCCCGCCCTGACCACCAGCGGAACGTCGGTGCAGCCCGGGTAAACTGGGCGCAGCAGTCGAAAGGACTCCATGGCCCAGCGAACCGCCGCCCGATCAAACGCATCCGTTGCCGGCAAGGCGAAGGCGACGATCCCGCAGCTGGCCTGGAACCAGGTGCGCCCCGCCCCTATCGTGCTGGTGTCGGGCACCGAGCAGTTCCTCGCCGAGCGCGCCATTCGGCAGCTGCGCGACTTCCTGCGCCTGGAGGACCCGAGCCTCGAGGTCAACGACATCCAGGCAGACGGCTACGCGCCCGGCGAGCTGCTCACGCTGGCCAGCCCGTCGCTGTTCGGCGAACCACGGATGATCCGGGCCTGGTCGGTCGAGAAGTGCAGCGACGACTTCCTCACCGAGGCCCTCGAGTACCTCCAGCAGCCGGCCGACGACACCTACGTGGTGCTTCGCCACGGCGGCGGCGTGCGCGGCAAGAAGCTCCTCGACGCCATCCGCTCCGGACAGGGCGGCGGCATCGAGATCGTGTGCGCGGAGCTCAAGAAGGACACCGAGAAGTACGAGTTCGCCTCCAGCGAGTTCCAGGTGGCCGGGAAGCGGGTCACGGCCAGCGCCCTGCGCGCCCTGGTCGCGGCGTTCGCCGACGACCTCGCGGAGCTCTCCGCCGCCTGCCAGCAGCTCATCTCCGACGCGAGCGCCGAGATCACCGAGGTCACCGTCGAGCGCTACTACGGCGGCCGCGTGGAGACCAACGCGTTCAAGGTCGCCGACTCCGCCATCGCCGGGCGCCACGGGGAGGCCCTGATCACGCTGCGTCACGCGCTGGCGTCGGGCGCGGACCCGGTGCCCATCGTCGCGGCCTTCGCCAGCAAGGTGCGCACTATGGCGAAGCTGTTCGGTGCCCGCGGCGGCTCCGGCCAGCTCGCATCGCAGTTCGGCCTCGCGCCGTGGCAGGTGGAGCGGGCGCAGCGCGACCTCCGCGGCTGGAGCGACGAGGGCCTGGCCCGCTGCATCGAGGCACTGGCTGCAGCGGATGCCGAGGTCAAGGGTGGCGGCCGCGACCCCGTGTTCGCGCTCGAACGGCTGATCGGCATCATCGCCGCGCGCGGCGAATTCCGCTGACCCGCTCGCCCCGCACCCGTTGCGCGGGGTGAACGCCCCTGCGCGCGCTGAATTCATCCCGCGCAACGGCGTCCGACCCGCGCAACGCGAATTCGTCGAGCGGATGCCAACGGTGCAGGCGTACAAAAAAGCCCCCGGCGTGCGCCGGGGGCTTTCTTGGTGTGCCTTAGAGGGCGGAGACGGCCTTGGCGATCGCCGACTTCTTGTTGGCGGCCTGGTTCTTGTGCACGACACCCTTGCTGACGGCCTTGTCGAGCTTCTTGGACGCGAAGGCGAGGCTGGCGACAGCCTTGTCCTTGTCGCCGGAGGCGATCGCGGCGCGGGTCGCGCGGATCGCGGTCTTGAACTCGCTCTTGACGGCCTTGTTGCGCTCCTGGGCCTTCTTGTTGGTGCCGATTCGCTTGATCTGCGACTTGATGTTTGCCACGTTTGTACGCTTTCGTTCGAGAATGTTTTGGACGTTGCCGTCAAGCGGTAGAGGGGCGCTTCACGGCGAATTCGTGCAGGGGTGGGACCCAACACGCAAGCCAAGAATCAACAATACCAGCTATTCGTCGGGCCCGGGAATTACGTCACCTCCGAGGCGAGCTCCGCGGCCACCTGACGCAGCACCGCAGTGAACCGTGCCGGTTGCGCGAGGCTCACCAGGTGCGGGGCGCCCGGGATGACGATCAGGCGCCCGTGGCGGCACGCGGCCAGGAACCGCCGCTCGTTCAGGCGGAAATGGTCGAACCGGCCGTTCACGAGCCAGACCGGCCCCGGGTAACGCGCCAAGTCGTCCAGCGGATGCAATGTGCCGGTCGCCTGCAACCCCGGATCCATCACCTCCAGGGCCACCCCGCCGGCCAGCACGTCCTCGGCGCCCGCGGGAGGGAGCATCCGCCGCACCATCAGGTTGTTGAGCCACAGCCCGTGGTCAGGCAGCCGGTGGATGAGCCGCGCCAGGAAACGGTACCCGGTGAGCCCCGGCCCCGACGGCACGGTCGAGCAGGCGGCCGCGACCAGTCCCACCAGGCGTTCCGGGTGGGCGGCCGCGTACGCGATCGAGTAGTAGCCGCCGAGCGAGAGGCCCACGAGCAAGACCCGCCCGTGCTCGCCGGCCAGCTCGCTCACCCCGGCGTCGATGGCGGCCAACGCTGCCTCCACCGTGAACAGTTCATCGATCCGCCGGCCGTGACCCGGCAGGTCGATCGCGAGCACGCGGCATCCGTCGCCGGAGAGCGCCTCGACCTGGTGACGCCACATGCTCGCCGACGTGCGGATGCCGTGCACCAGCAGGATCGGCACGGTCGTCGTCATGGGCGCAGCCTACCCAGCCGGCCGCACCGCCGCCTGGGCGCCGGGGCCGGAATCGCCCGCAGGGCATGGGAGAATTGCCAGATCATGTCACCCAGAGCTCAGCAGGCGTTGGAACCGGCCGCAACCGCCCCCGCGTTCATCCGTAATTTCTGCATCATCGCGCACATCGACCACGGCAAGTCCACCCTCGCCGACCGCATGCTGCAGATCACCGGCGTCGTCGACGAACGGGCCATGCGCGCCCAGTACCTCGACCGCATGGACATCGAGCGCGAGCGCGGCATCACCATCAAGAGCCAGGCCGTGCGGATGCCGTGGGAGCTTTCGGGGTCGACCTACGCCCTCAACATGATCGACACGCCCGGTCACGTGGACTTCACCTACGAGGTGTCGCGCTCGCTCGCCGCCTGCGAGGGCGCCATCCTCCTCGTCGACGCGGCGCAGGGCATCGAGGCGCAGACGCTGGCGAACCTTTACCTCGCGCTCGAGAACGACCTCACCGTCATCCCGGTGCTGAACAAGATCGACCTTCCCGCGGCCGACCCCGAGAAGTACTCCCGGGAGCTGGCCAGCCTCATCGGCGGCAGCCCCGACGACGTGCTGCGCGTGTCTGGCAAGACCGGTGAGGGCGTCAGCGAGCTCCTCGACCGGGTGACCGAGCTCGTCCCCGCTCCCACCGGCGATGCCAACGCCCCGGCCCGGGCGATGATCTTCGACTCGGTCTACGACAGTTACCGCGGCGTCGTCACCTACGTGCGCATGATCGACGGCGCGCTCGCACCCCGTGAGCGCATCCAGATGATGTCCACCCGTGCCACGCACGACATCCTCGAGATCGGGGTCAGCTCCCCGGAACCCACACCGAGCAAGGGCCTCGGCGTGGGGGAGGTGGGTTACCTCATCACTGGCGTGAAGGACGTGCGGCAGTCCAAGGTCGGCGACACCGTCACCACGGCGTCCAAGCCCGCCACCCAGGCGCTGCCCGGCTACACCGAGCCCAAGCCCATGGTGTTCTCCGGCCTGTACCCGATCGACGGCAGCGACTATCCGATCCTCCGCGAGGCGCTCGACAAGCTGAAGCTCTCCGATGCGTCGCTCGTCTACGAACCCGAGACATCCGTCGCCCTCGGCTTCGGTTTCCGCTGCGGGTTCCTCGGGTTGCTGCACCTCGAGATCATCACCGAGCGCTTAGAGCGCGAGTTCGGCCTCGACCTGATCGCCACCGCCCCCAGCGTGATCTACGAGGTCACCACCGAGGACAAGAAGACCGTCACCGTCACCAACCCGAGCGAGTTCCCGTCCGGGAAGATCCAGAAAGTCGAGGAGCCCGTCGTGAAGGCGGCGATCCTCGCCCCCAAGGACTACGTCGGCGTGATCATGGAGCTCTGCCAGGGCCGCCGCGGCAGCCTGCTCGGCATGGACTACCTCGGTGAGGACCGCGTCGAGATCCGCTACACCATGCCGCTCGGCGAGATCGTCTTCGACTTCTTCGACCAGCTCAAGAGCCGCACCGCCGGCTACGCCTCCCTCGACTACGAGCCCATCGGCTCGCAGGAGGCCGACCTGGTCAAGGTCGACATCCTGCTGCAGGGCGAGCAGGTCGACGCGTTCAGCGCCATCGTGCACCGCGAGAAGGCGTACGCCTACGGCACCCTGATGACCGGGCGGCTGCGCGAGCTGATCCCCAGGCAGCAGTTCGAGGTGCCCATCCAGGCGGCGATCGGCGCCCGCATCATCGCCCGCGAGAGCATCCGCGCCATGCGCAAGGACGTGCTGGCCAAGTGCTACGGCGGCGACATCAGCCGAAAGCGCAAGCTCCTCGAGAAGCAGAAGGAGGGCAAGAAGCGCATGAAGATGGTCGGCCGCGTCGAGGTTCCCCAGGAGGCCTTCATCGCCGCCCTGAGCGGTGACACCGAGAAGAAAGAAAAGAAGTAAACGGATGCGCGAAACCTTCACCGGGTCGGGCGTCACCTACGGCGCCATCGGCGGCACCCTCGCCCCCGACCTCCTGCAGTACCCGCCGCCCGGCACGCACCCCATGGAGAAGACGGTGCGACTCGGCAGCGGCGAGGACCGCTTCACGCGCGCGGCGACCGCGCTCATGACGTGGGGCGTGCAGCGCGGCAGCGGCATCGACGTCACCGACATCCAGCCGGGCACGGGCGTGGAGTACCGGGGCATCATCTTCAACGAGGACGGCACGCCGGCCGCCGAGCAGGTGCACGTGACCGAGTCGGTGCTGCCCGACGACGGCACCGAGTACATCACCAACGGCATGACCGCGAAGCTCGGCCTCCCGCTCGGGCCGTTCACGGTCACCGCCCCGGTGCGCGTCGTCTACGTCATCGACGAGGCCACCCGCATCGGCTTCGCCTACGGCACCATGCACGGGCACCCGGTGAGCGGCGAGGAATCTTTCATCGTGGAGCACCTCGACGACGACTCCGTCTGGCTCACCATCCGGGCCTTCTACCGCGGGAGCGAGTGGTACCACCGGCTGGCGGCGCCGCTGCTGCGCCACCTGCAGGACAAGGCAACCAGACGGTACCTCCGGGCGCTGCACCCGGCCGGCGCCGCGTAGCCCGATGCCCAGCGCCCTGCCCCTCGCCGACCCGGCGCCCCTCGACGGCCTGCTGCCTGCATCCGCCGGTCTCGACGCGGCGAGCCGCGACTTCGGGGTCTACCTGCACGTGCCGTTCTGCCGGGTGCGCTGCGGGTACTGCGACTTCAACACCTACACGGCCACCGAACTCCGCGGCGTGAAGCAGAGCGACTACGCCAGCCAGGCGATCCTCGAGGTCGAGGCGGGCGGTCGCATCCTCGCCGACTCCGGCGTGCTGCCCCGCGCGGCCGCGACGGTGTTCTTCGGGGGCGGGACGCCCACGCTGCTGCCCGCCGAGAACCTGGTGCGCATGCTGCAGGCGGTGGAACGCACCTGGGGGCTCGCGCCCGGCGCCGAGGTGACCACCGAGGCCAACCCCGACTCCGTCGACAGGGAGTACCTCGACTCGCTGGCCGCGGCCGGCTTCACCCGCGTCTCGTTCGGCATGCAATCCGCCGTGCCGCGGGTGCTCGCCACGCTCGAGCGCACGCACGACCCCGAGCGCATTCCGCTTGTGGTGCAGTGGGCGCGTGAGGCCGGCCTCGACGTGAGTCTCGACCTCATCTACGGCACGCCCGGCGAGTCGCTCGAGGACTGGCGCACCAGCCTCGAGCACGCCATCGCGCAGCGGCCCGACCACATCAGCGCCTACTCGCTCATCGTGGAGGACGGAACCAAGCTCGCCCGGCAGATCCGGCGCGGCGAGGTGGCGCCCGTCGACGAAGACCACCAGGCCGATCTCTACGAGCTCGCCGACGAGCTGCTCGACCAGGCCGGCTACGGCTGGTACGAGGTGAGCAACTGGGCGACGGATGCCGCGCACGAGTCACGACACAACCTCGCCTACTGGCGCAGTCAGGACTGGTGGGGCATCGGGCCGGGCGCCCACAGCCACGTGGGCGGCGTGCGCTGGTGGAACGTCAAGCATCCGTCGGCCTATGCCGACCGCGTGCTGGCCGGGCACTCGCCCGCCGCCGGGCGCGAGACCCTCGACGACGCCACCCGTGAGGTGGAGCGCGTGCTGCTGGGGAGCCGCATCCGCGAGGGCCTCGCCGTGGAATCGCTGGCGCCCGCCGGACGGGCCGCCGTGGCGGGCCTCATCGCCGACGAGCTCATCGACCCCCGCCATGCGTTCGCCGGCCGCATCGTGCTGACCCTGCGCGGCCGGCTCCTCGCCGACGCCGTCGTGCGCCGCCTCCTCCCCGACTGAGCCTCGAGCCCCGTCCGCTTCCTGACCGCTGCGCACGCACAGTGGCCGTCCCTGTTCGTAGTTCAGCGTCCCAGGGGCGCTGAATTCGGGGCAGGACCCAGGAGCGGCGCACCGCGGCCACCCCAACACACGAGTGAGGAGCGAAGGAGGGTGGCGGGGCCTAACTGAAGAAGGGGATGCTCAGCGGGTAGGTGTAGCGCCGGCCCTCGTTCGCGGCCACGGCGGCCATGATCCCGAAGACGATCGCGAGCACCCAGGCGGCAAACAGCACGAGCAGGCCGATGAAGACGAGGGTGAGGATGCCGCCCACGATGTAGGCGATCAGCAGCGTCAGCTGGAAGTTCAGCGCGGTCGCCGCGTGCTCGCGGATGAACGGCCCGCGGTCCTTGAGCACGAGGTACCCGATGAGCGCGGGGAGGAAGCCGAAGAGAATCCCGCCGACGTGGATCAGGGTCGCCCAGAGCTTCTCGTCTGCCGGGCTCATCTGTGCGGGCGCCTGGTACGGGTTCTGCGGCGGGGGAGGGTAGTCAGCCATGATGTCTCCTTCGACGGGCCCCGCGAGCTGCCGGGGCGTGTTGCGAACAGCGTAGCGGAATCGCTACCTGATCAGGCGGAGCGTGAACGGATATCGGTAGTGCACGCCGTCTTTCGCGCTCATGAAGCCGAAGACCGAGAACGTGACGCCCGTCACCCAGAGCGCCCAGGTGATCAGCGCGAACAGGCCGCCGCCGATCGGGGTGGTGAGCACCAGCGCCAGCCCGAGGAGGTTGACCGACACGTACGCCACCGCCAGTGTGACCTGCATGTTGAGGGCCTCCGTGGCCTCGGCCCGGGTGAACCGGCCCCGCTCGCCGAACGAGAGCAGGATCACGAGCGCCGGCACGAAGAACAGCACCGCACCCAGGTGGGCGAAGGCGGCCCACTGCCGGTCCTCGTCGCGGCTCAGCGGGCGGATGCCGGGGGCCGGCCCCGGGTCGGGACGAACGGATGCCGCGTCGGAACTGCTCATCGGGTTCCTTTCAGACGTGGTGCTCTCGGGTGTGCCTGAATCGGTGTGGTGCTCACGCTAATGGCAACCCGCGCCGGCGGCAATGGAGCAACCCGCAGGCCGACGCGGTATCATTGGCACTCGAAGGACGTGAGTGCTAACGGGTGAGCAGGGGAGACGGTCGCGGGATGGTGTCTGATCGCAGTCTTGAGGTGCTGCGCGTCATCGTGCAGGACTACGTCGCATCGCGGGAACCGGTGGGTTCCAAGTCGATCGTCGAGCGCCACGCCTTCGGCGTGTCCGCTGCCACCATCCGCAACGACATGGCCCTCCTCGAGGAGGAGGAGCTCATCGCGGCGCCGCACACCTCCTCCGGCCGCATCCCCACCGACAAGGGATACCGGGTGTTCGTCGACCACCTCGCCGACATCCGCCCGCTCACCACGGCGCAGCGCCATGCCATCGAGACGTTCCTCGGCCGCTCCGCCGACCTCGACGAGGTGCTCGCCCGCAGCGTGCGCCTGCTCGCGCAGCTCACCCACCAGGTCGCGCTCGTGCAGTACCCGTCGCTCTCCGGCGCGCGCGTGCGGCACATCGAACTGGTGCCGCTGACCGAGCGCCGCGTGCTGTCGGTGCTCATCACCGACAGCGGGCACATCGAACAGCGGGTCGTCGACCTGCCCCACCCCGTCGACGAGCAGGTGCTCGCCGACCTCCGCGCCCGGTACAACAGCGTGCTCGGCGGCCTCAGCATGAGCGAGGCCACGCCTCTTCTCACGGATGCCTCGGCATTCGGCCCCGAACCTCTGCACGACGTCATCGCGCTCCTGTCCGCCGCGCTCGTGCAGCAGGTGGCCGCCAACCGGCAGGAGAAGCTCGTGATGGCGGGAGCGGCGAACCTCGTGCGCCGCGAAGAGGACTTCACCGGCAGCATCTACCCGGTGCTCGAGGCGATCGAGGAGCAGGTGGCCCTGTTGCGCCTGTTCGGCGAGATGGCCAGCGACCAGCACGGCGTCGCGGTCAGCATCGGCCGGGAGAACGCCTCGTTCGGACTGGGGGAGACCTCGGTGCTGGCCAGCGGCTACACCGCATCCGGGCAGGAGCTCGCCCGGCTGGGATTGCTCGGACCCACCCGCATGGACTACTCCAACAACATGGCGGCGGTTCGCGCCGTCGCCCGCTACCTGTCCCGCCTGCTCGGCGAGAACTGAACACTTTCACCCACGAACACGCTGTCACCCACGAATACAAGGAGAGCCGCTTTTGGCTGACCACTACGAGGTCCTGGGCGTCGCCCGCGACGCGTCCAGCGACGAGATCAAGAAGGCGTACCGCCGTCTCGCACGCGAACTGCACCCCGACGTGAACCCGGGGGCGGATGCCTCCGAGCGCTTCAAGCTCGTCACGCACGCCTACGACGTGCTGAGCGACCCGAAGCAGCGCCAGCAGTACGACCTCGGCGGGCAGGGCGGCGGCGGCTTCGACGGCGGCAACTTCGGCAACTTCGGCGACATCTTCGAGACCTTCTTCGGCGGCGGGGGCGCGAGCCGCGGCCCGAGGTCCCGCCGCGAGCGCGGCCAGGACGCGCTCATCCGGGTGGAGGTCGACCTCGACGAGGTCATCTTCGGCACCCACCGCGACATCGAGGTCGACACGGCCGTGGTCTGCGAGACCTGCCACGGCAGTTGCTGCCAGCCCGGCACCGCACCCGTCACCTGCGATATCTGCCACGGCACCGGCAGCGTGCAGCGCGCGGTGCGCTCCCTGCTCGGCAACGTCATGACCTCCAGCCCCTGCGGCTCCTGCCGCGGCTACGGCACGATCATCGCCACCCCGTGCGTCACCTGCCAGGGTCAGGGCCGCGTGCGCGCGCGCCGCAGCGTCCCCGTGGACATCCCCGCCGGCGTCGACACCGGCCTTCGCCTGCAGATGCCCGGCAGCGGCGAGGCCGGCCCCGCCGGTGGCCCGAACGGCGACCTCTACCTCGAGATCAAGGTGCGCCACCACGACGTGTTCAGCCGCAACGGCGACGACCTGCTGTGCACCCTCGAGGTGCACATGGCCGACGCCATCCTCGGCCGCGATGTGACGCTGAACGCCCTCGACGGCGACGTGCACCTCGAGCTGCGCCCCGGCACCCAGAGTTCCGAGGTGCTCACCGTCAAGGACCGCGGCATCACCAAGCTGCGCGGCAACGGCCGCGGCGACCTCAAGGTCGGCATCCAGGTGGTCACCCCCACCCGGCTCGACCACAAGGAGCGTGAGCTCATCCAGCAGTTCGCCGCCCGGCACAAGACGCCGGAGCCCGCGCTCGGACAGTTCCAGCAGGGCCTGTTCAGCAAGCTCCGCGACCGGTTCCTCGGCTAGCCCGTGGCCCACTTCTTCCTCGACGAGACGCTGCGGGAGGGCGACGCCCGGCCCGGGGCCGCCATCACCCTCACCGGCAGCGAGGCCAGGCACGCGGTCACCGTCAGCCGGGTTCGGCCCGGGGAACGCCTGCGGGTGGGCAACGGGGCGGGGCTCATGGTCACCGCCACGGTGACGAGCGCCGCGCCGGGGGAGCTCACCCTGGGCGTCGAGGAGGCCACGGTCACCGAGCGGCCGGCGCCGCGCATCCGCCTGGTGCAGGCCCTCGCCAAGGGCGACCGCGACGAACGAGCCGTGCAGGCCGTGACCGAGCTCGGCGCCGACGGCGTCGTGCCGTGGGCGGCCGCCCGCTCGGTGTCGCGCTGGGAAGGCGCCAAGGCCGCGAAGGGCCGGGAACGCTGGGCCGGCATCGCCCGCGAGGCGACCAAGCAGTCCATCCGCGCCTGGCTGCCCGAGGTGAGCGAGCTTGTCACGACCCGCCAGCTGGCCCGGTTGGCCGGCGACGAGCGGATGCTCCTGCTCGAACCGAACGCGACGGTGCGGCTCACCGACGCCCTCGACACCCCCGACGGGACGCCCGCGCCCGGGATCCTCCTCGTCGTCGGCCCGGAGGGCGGCATCGCCCCCGAGGAGCTCGACCTGCTGCAGGAGGCCGGCGCCACGCCCGTGCGCCTCGGCGACACCATCCTCCGCACCTCCACCGCAGGGCCGGCCGCCCTCGCGGTGCTGAACCAGGCACTCGGACGCTGGTGACCCCCGCAGTCGGGCGCCCCGGCGCTTAAGATGGGGAACATGACCGCCGAGGCACCAGAACCGTCCATCTTCAGCCGCATCGCGGCCCGAGAGATCCCGGCTGCCATCGTGGCCGAGACCGAACGGGTGATCGCCTTCGACGACATCGCCCCGCAGGCTCCCGTGCACGTCATCGTCACCCCGAAGACGTCGGAGTACCGCAACGTCGCCGAACTCGCGGCCGGAGACCCGGGCCTCCTGGCCGAACTGGTCGACGTGGCCAACCAGGTCGCCGCGAGGCGCGCCGGCGGGGAATTCCGGCTCGTGTTCAACACGGGCGAGTCCGCCGGGCAGACCGTCTTCCACGTGCACGCGCACGTGCTCGGCGGCCGGCTGGGGGAGGGCACCCTTGGCGCCCAGTGACCCGCAGCCGCCCCGCGACGACACAGCGGATGCCGCACCCGCCGAGGTGCGCCTGCACGTCGACGGCATCGCCATGGTGCGCCTGCTCGGCCCGCAGGACCGCTTCCTCACCACGATCGAGAAGCAGTACCCCGGCGTCACCGTGCACGTGCGCGGCAACGAGATCGCGCTCAGCGGCCCGAACGACGACGTCGCGGCCGTCGCCCGGCTCGTGGAGGAGCTGCAGCACATGATCCGGAACGGAGTGGACTTCGACGAGGCGCAGGTGTCGACATCCGCTCGCATGCTCGGCATCGACAGCTCGCAGAGCCCGTCCGACCTGCTCGGAGCGCCGATCCTCACCTCCCGCGGCAAGAGCATCCGCCCGAAGACCCTCGGCCAGAAGGAATACGTCGACGCCATCGACCAGAACACGATCGTGTTCGGCATCGGGCCGGCCGGCACCGGCAAGACCTACCTCGCGATGGCCAAGGCCGTGCAGGCGCTGCAGCGCAAGGAGGTCGACCGGATCATCCTCACCCGGCCCGCCGTCGAGGCCGGCGAGCGGCTGGGGTTCCTGCCCGGCACGCTCACCGACAAGATCGACCCGTACCTGCGGCCGCTGTACGACGCCCTCGGCGAGATGATGGACCCCGAACTCGTGCCGAAGCTGCTGGCCATGGGCACCATCGAGGTCGCGCCGCTGGCGTACATGCGCGGCCGCACCCTGAACTCGTCGTTCGTCGTGCTCGACGAGGCCCAGAACACCACGCCTGAGCAGATGAAGATGTTCCTCACCCGGCTCGGCTTCGGCTCGAAGATGGTCGTCACCGGTGACATCACCCAGGTGGACCTGCCGGCCGCCGCCAGCGGCCTGCGCCTGGTTACCCGCGTGCTCACCGACATCGACGACATCTTCTTCGCCCGTCTCACCAGCGCCGACGTGGTGCGGCACTCGCTCGTCGGGCGCATCGTCGACGCCTACACCGAGTACGACGCCCACAAGCAGGCCCAGCGCTACGAGAGCGAGCAGGCCCGGGAGTTCGCGAACCGCGCCGAACGCCGTGCCGGCACGCCGCGTGACCGCTTCCCGAAACGGAGACAGAGTTGAGCATCGAAATCAACAACGAATCGGCCGTCCCGGTCGATGAGGCCCAAATCCTCGGCCTGGCCGCGTTCGCCCTCGACGCCATGCACGTGCACGCCGACGCCGAGCTCGCCATCGTGCTCGTCGACGAAGGCGCCATGGAGCAGCTGCACGTGCAGTGGATGGACGAGCCGGGTCCCACCGACGTGCTCAGCTTCCCCATGGACGAACTGCGTCCAGGCACCGAGGATGCCGAGACCCCGCCGGGCCTGCTCGGCGACATCGTGTTGTGCCCGCAGGTGGCGCAGGCGCAGGCGGAGACGGCCGGCCACTCGACCCTCGACGAACTGCTGCTGCTGACCACCCACGGCATCCTGCACCTGCTCGGGTTCGACCACGCCGAACCCGATGAGGAGAAAGAGATGTTCGGGCTCCAGCGGGAGATCCTGGCCGGCTACGCGTCGCAGGAGAAACGCCGACGGTCATGATCGCCTGGTTCGTCGTGGTCGCCGTCGCCCTGGTGGCATTCGGCGGCCTCATGGCCGCGGTCGACTCGGCCATCACCGCGCTGTCGCGGGCGGACATCACCGACCTCGCCGCCCACTCCCGGGCCCGCCGGTCGCTCCTGGCCATCGCCGCCGACACCGGCGCGCACCTGAACGCCGTCAGCTTCATGCGCATCATCGCGGAGACCACCGCGGCCGTGCTGGTGACCCTGGTCTTCGCGACCACGCTCCAGCACATCTGGGCGGCGCTCGTGATCTCGGCGTTCATCATGACCGCGGCCTCCTTCGTGCTCGTGGGCGCGAGCCCCCGCAGCGTCGGCCGCGCCCACCCCGGCGCGCTCCTTCGGCTGACCGCATCGCTCGTGCACTTCCTCCGCGTGCTGCTCGGACCCATCGCGAACGCCCTGGTGGCGCTCGGAAACCGGGTGACCCCGGGCCGGGTGCGCCTGAACACCTTCACCTCCGAGGACCAGCTGCTCAGCATGGTCGACGAGGCCACCGAACTCGACGTGCTCGAGGAAGGCGACCGCGAGCTCATCCACTCGATCTTCGAGTTCAACGACACCGTCGTGCGCGAGGTGATGGTGCCGCGCACCGACATGGCAACGGTCGACGCCGACGCCACCGTCGGCGCCGCGATGGGCCTGTTCCTCAGCCGCGGCCTGTCGCGCGTGCCGGTCATCGACGGCGAGGTCGACGACGTCGTCGGCGTGCTGTACCTCCGCGACCTGGCCCGCCTCATCTACGAGCGCCCCGCCGACGCGGAGGACACCACCGTCGCCGACCTCGCGAAGCCGGCGCTGTTCGTGCCGGAGTCGAAGAAGGCCGACGACCTGTTGCGGCAGATGCAGCTGGAGTCCAACCACCTGGCCATGGTGGTCGACGAGTACGGCGGCATCGCCGGGCTGGTCACCCTGGAAGACCTGATGGAAGAGCTCGTGGGAGACATCTCCGACGAGTACGACCGCGACGTGGTGGAGGTCGAGGACCTCGGCGACGGCCGGTACCGGGTGAGCGCCCGGCTCCCGGTGGACGAACTGGGAGAGTTGTTCGACCTCGAACTGGACGACGACGAGGTCGATTCCGCCGGGGGCCTGCTGGCCAAGGCGCTCGGCCGGTTGCCCGTCCGTGGCTCCGTCGCCCGCATCAGCGGGCTCGTGCTCACGGCCGAGCGCACCGAAGGGCGACGCAAGCAGATCAGCACGATCGTCGCCGAACGCGACCAGGCGCTGATCGACGCGCAGGCCGCGTTCCGGAACACCGCCGACGATGAGGGAGTATAAGAACGTGGATGCTGAAGACTACCGGGCCGGATTCGTGTCGTTCGTTGGGCGGCCGAACGTCGGCAAGTCCACGCTCACCAACGCCCTCGTCGGGGAGAAGGTGGCCATCACCTCCTCCAAGCCGCAGACCACGCGGCGCGCCATCCGTGGGATCGTGCACCAGAAGAACGGCCAGCTGATCCTCGTCGACACCCCTGGCATCCACCGGCCCCGCACCCTGCTCGGTGAGCGCCTGAACAGCCTGGTGCAGTCCACGCTCGGCGACGTCGACGTCATCGGGCTGTGCATCCCCGCGAACGAGCCGATCGGCCCCGGCGACCGGTTCATCAACGAGCAGCTCGACGCCTTCCCCCGCGCGAAGAAGGTCGCCATCGTCACGAAGATCGACGCCGCCGCCAAGACCACCGTCGCCGCCCAGCTGCTCGCCGTCTCGCAGCTGCGCGACTGGGAGGCGATCGTGCCGATCTCGTCGACCAGCAGCATCCAGCTCGACACCCTCACCGGCGAACTGCTCCGCCTGCTGCCGCCCTCCGACGCGCCGCTGTACCCGGCCGACGCCGTCACCGACGAAAGCCTGGAGAGCCGCATCAGCGAGTACATCCGCGAGGCGGCGCTCGAGGGCGTGAGCGAGGAACTCCCGCACTCCATCGCGGTCACCATCGACGACATCATCGAGCGCGACGACCAGGACCTCGTCGAGATCTACGCCAACCTTTTCGTGGAGCGCGACAGCCAGAAGGGCATCATCATCGGCAAGTCCGGCAGCCGGCTGAAGGACGTTGGCATGCGCGCCCGCAAGCAGATCGAGCCGCTGGTTGGCACGAAGGTGTTCCTGTCGCTCCGGGTGAAGGTCGCCAAGGAATGGCAGCGCGACGCCAAGGCGCTCGGCCGCCTCGGCTTCTGATCCGCGGATGAGGCAGCCCGGCCTGCTGGCGCGCCCCCTGTTCGAACCGACGCTCGCCGTCGTCTTCCTCGCCGTCTGCGCGATCGCGGCGCTGCTCCCCGGCGGCCGCATCGACCCCGGCAGCGCCCTCATGCTCGCGGTGGCGATCGCCAGCAGCAGGCTGAGTCCCGGGGGAGCCGTGACAGCGGGCTGGTTCGCCGTGGTTCTCCACGTGGTGGCACTCGTGCGCGGCGGGGAGCCGGCGCTCTGGGGGCTCGTCGTCGCAGGCACGGTCGCCGTCTTCGGCACGGCGGCCCATGGAACCACCGCGGTGCGCAGCTGGGGGCTCGCGGTCGTCGTCGTGCTCTCCGGCACCACGGCGCTGCTCGGCATCCGCTCGGTGTTCCTGGCCGTCGGGGCGGGCCTGGCGACCCCGTCCGCGCTCATTCTGTTCACCATTGTGTATGTCGGCGTCGGCGCGGTGTGCGGGGCGCTCCTCACCGCCGGCTGGATCGTCGGCCTCACGCTGCGCCGCCGGGCCGACCGGACCGCGCGTCGCGGCCCGGTCGAGACCTGGCTGATGCAAGCGGACCCCGTCGCATCCGCTGATGTCGCCCGGCGCCGCCATCGGCTCACCGTGGACGCCATCGTCGCCGTGATGTTCTTCGTCGTCGGCACCGTCGCGGGCACGCCCGCGTCGGTGGTCGGGTTCGGCGTGCTGGTGCTGTTCACGGCGGCCGTCGCCCTGCGCCGGGAAGCGCCGCCGGCCGCGCTCGGCCTGGCATGGCCCGCCGCCCTCCTGCAGATGGCCTCCGGCGCCGGCCCCGGTTTCGTGGACATCGCCGTGCTCGCCGTGCTGTTCGCGACGTCGGCTTACGGCGACCGGGTCACGCGGCTCGCCGGCCTTGCCTCGGTCGCAGTGGGGTCGCTCACGGCGGCCGGGTACCTCTTTCTGCAGGCGCACCGGGGAGCGCCGATCACCGCCGCGACCTGGGCATCGCTCGCGACCCTGCTCGTGGGCTGCGTGGCCGTGCTCGGGCTCGCCTGGACGCTCGGCCTGCTGCTGCGCACCTGGCGCACCGCCCGGGACAGCCGCCGCGAGGGGCTCCGCGCGCTCGAGGAGCACCGGCAGGCGCAACGCGCCGTGGTCGTCGAGCAGGAACGCAGCCGCATCGCCCGCGACATGCACGACGTGGTCGCGCACTCCCTCGCTGTCGTGATCGCGCAGGCCGACGGGGCCCGGTACGCCCGGGCAACGGATGCCGCCGCCGTCGACTCCGCGCTCGTCACCATCTCGGCGACCGCGCGCGCCGCCCTCGCCGACGTGCGCGTGCTGCTCGCCCAGCTGCGGCAGGACGACACCGTGGGGCCGCAGCCGACGCTTGCCGATCTCCCCCCGCTGGCCGCGCAGATGCGCGCGGCGGGCCTCGCGCTCAGCTGGTCGGAGACGGGCGAGCCGCTGCCGCTGGGCTCCGGCGCACAGCTCGCCGTCTACCGCATCATCCAGGAGGCGCTCACCAACGCGCTGCGGCACGGCGCGCCGGGCGGCGAGGTGCGCGTGGCGCTCGGCTGGACCGGCGCCGACCTCGCCGTGTCGATCGAGAACGCCCTCGACCCCGGCCGGGACGCGGCCGGCGGCGACGTGGGGCACGGGCTGCCCGGGATGCGGGAGCGCGCCGTCCTGGCCGGCGGCACACTCAACGCCGAGGCGGACGGGGACCGGTTCCGGGTGCGCGTGGCCGTCCCCGCCACGCCCGCCGCGGCATCCGCCCGGGAGACGGCATGACCGCGCGCATCCGCGTCGCCCTCGTCGACGACCAGGCCCTGTTCCGGGCTGGCATCCGCATGCTGGTCGGCTCGCAGCCCGACCTCGAGTTCGCGGGCGAGGCGGGCAACGGCCAGGACGCCGTGGCTCTGGCGACCGCAGCACGGCCCGACGTCATCCTCATGGACATCCGGATGCCCGTGAAAGACGGCATCCAGGCCACCGCCGAGATCATCGCGGCTGCCGAGGCCGGCGGCTCCACCCCGCCGCGGATCCTCGTGCTCACGACGTTCGACCTCGACGAGGCGGCCGCGCGGGCCATCCGGGCCGGGGCCAGCGGTTTCGTGCTGAAAGACGCCGACCCCGAGTTCCTGCTCGCCGCCATCCGCACCGTGCACGCCGGCACCGCCGTCATCGCGGCATCGGCCACCCGCGACCTGCTGCAGCAGTTCCGCGCGCGGGAGCCCGTCGCGGAGCCCGCGGCCTTCGCGCAGCTCACGGTGCGGGAGCGCGACATCTTCCGGCTCGCCGCCCGTGGGCTCAGCAACGCCGAGATCGCGACGGGCGCGTTCCTGTCCGAGGCCACCGTGAAGACCCACATCAGCCGCATCCTCGCCAAGCTGGCGTTGCGCGACCGCGTGCAGCTCGTCGTCTTCGCCTTCGAGCATCGCCTCACCGACTAGAGAAGTCATCCTTGCGACGGATGCGCGTCAGCAGGGCGACGGATGCCGCGGTGCGCGCCCGTCCCTAGCGTGGAAGGCATGCAGAACTCTCCCTCCGCCCTCGGCCTCGTCGCCCGGGTCACGCACCTCACCAAGTCCTACGGCACGGCCGGCAACCGCGTCACCGCCCTCGATGACGTGTCCGTCGGCATCCGTCGCGGCGAATTCACGGCCATCATGGGGCCGTCCGGCTCCGGCAAGTCGACGCTCATGCACGTCATGGCCGGCCTCGACAGCCCCACCAGCGGCGGCGCCTGGCTGGGAGACACCGAGGTGTCCTCCCTCGGGGATGCGGCACTGACCGTGTTGCGCCGTCGCCGGGTGGGTTTCGTCTTCCAGTCGTTCAACCTGGTGCCCACGCTCGACGTGTCCGGCAACATCCTGCTGCCCTTCGAGCTCGACGGCCGCCGGCCTGACGCCTCGGAGAAGGCTTGGATCGACGAGCTGATCCAGTCGCTCGGCCTCGCCCCGCGACTCACCCACCGGCCGCACGAGCTCTCCGGCGGCCAGCAGCAGCGCGTCGCCATCGCCCGCGCCCTGGCCACCCGGCCCGACCTCGTCTTCGCCGACGAGCCCACCGGCAACCTCGACTCCCGCAGCGGCCGGGAGGTGCTCGGCCTGCTCGCCGCGGCCTGCGCCGACTACGGGCAGAGCATCGCCATGGTGACGCACGACCCCATCGCCGCCAGCCACGCCGACCGCATCATCTTCCTGGCCGACGGCCGCATCGTCGAGGAGCGCGGCCGCTCCAGCGCCGAGGAGATCTCCGCCATCATGCTGGGCATGGAGCAGCCGGCATGAGCGCGCCCAGGCGGCTCATGGCCGGGGGCCGGGAGCACCGCTCCAGCATCCTCGTCGCAGCGCTCAGCTCGGCGTTCGGCGTCGTGCTGCTTCAGGTGACCGACGCCCTTGCCACCATGATCGGCGCGGATGACGTTTCCGGGCACGGGAGCGTCGCCATGGCGCTCGCGATCGTGGCGTTCGTCTTCATCGCCATCGCCGTGTATGTCGGGGCCATCGTCACCGCGAACACGTTCGCCACCATCATCGCCGGCCGCACCCGCACCATCGCCCTGCTCCGGCTGGTCGGCGCGAGTTCCCGCACCCTGCGCCGCGCGGTGGCGGGCGAAGGCTTCCGCGTGGGCATCGTGGGCGCTGCCGCCGGCGCCCTGATCGGCACCGGCGTCTCGTTCACCGTGCTCCGCATCAGCGTCGCGCGCGACCTCATCCCCGACCTCGACTACGCGCTCGTCACCCCGGTCGTCGCCGCACCCATCGTCATCGTCGTGCTCTCCACGTGGCTCGCGTCGTGGGTGGGCTCCCACCGGGTGCTGAACGTGCAACCCATCCAGGCGCTTGGCGCGGCGCAGGAGCTCTCCTACGACGAGGCGCGGCACCGGCCGGTGCGGAACGCGCTCGCCCTCTGCCTGGCGGCACTCGGCCTGGCCTTCCTGGCCGGGGGAGTCGCGGTGGGACTCGTGAGCGCCGTCGGCGTGCTCATCGGCCTCATCGGCGGTCTACTGTCGTTCACGGGCCTCATCCTCGGCGCCCACCGGGTCATGCCGCCCGTGCTGCGGCTCGCGGCGCGCCTCACGCCGCGGAGCGCCGCGTCGAGACTCGCCGCGGCGAACGCCCTCCGATACCCGGAGCGGTCGTCGCGGGCCACGATCGGCCTCGTCATCGGCGTGACCCTCATCACCATGTTCGCCGTCGCCGGCCAGAGCTACCAGGACATGATGCACCGCGCGCAGGAGGCGCAGCCCGAGCTCTACCAGGGCGTCGACCAGGTCGTCGCGGTGACGGTCGCCATCTTCTCCGTGCTGATCGGCTTCAGCGCCCTCATCGCCGCGGTGGGCATGGTCAACAACCTCGCGCTCAGCGTGCTGCAGCGCACCCGGGAGCTCGGCCTGCTGCGCGCCCTCGGCTTCACGGCGACGCAGGTGCGGCAGATGATCCTCGCCGAGAGCGCCCAGATGACCATCGCGGCCGTCGGCCTCGGCCTGGTGCTCGGCGTGTTCTACGGATGGGCCGGAGCCCAGTCCTTGCTCGGCTGGCAGGACGGCGTCGGGCTGATCTGGCCCTCCGTGCCGTGGCTGCTCGTCGTGGCCTGTGTGGTCGGGGCCGCCGCGCTCACCCTCGTCGCCTCGGTGTCGCCCGCCCGCCGGGCCACCACCGTGTCGCCGATCGTGGCCCTCGCCGCCGACTGAGCCCACCGCGTCCGCCCGCGGCCCCCGCACCGCCGCCCGCCCCCTATCCGCCCCACCACACCCGAAGTCAGGAGCGGAGGTGTGTCGCGGCCGCCGGCCCCGCGGAAACACGGGGCCCGGTTTTCGACACGCCGGGTGCAGTCCTGAAAACGGGCGGACACGACGGATGCCGGTGCGCGCGACGCGAGCACCGGCATCCGTTGGCCGGCAGCAGCACAGGCGAAACGGTGTTACCCTGATTCTGTGTTGTACGGTGTGCTCCTCCTTAGCTGCCGCGACGAGTCCTAATCTGAGGCCTCACTCGTCGCGGAGTTCGTCGTTGGCACCCAACAACTCGCGAGGAGAACCCCGATCATGAAGAACAACCAGACGGCGTCTGCACTGCCCGTCCACAAGTACCGCCCGTACCACCAGCAGTTCCGGGTGGAGCTGCCCGACCGCACCTGGCCCGACAAGCACATCGAGACGGCGCCGCGCTGGTGCGCCGTCGACCTGCGCGACGGCAACCAGGCCCTCATCGACCCGATGAGCCCCGAGCGCAAGCGCATCATGTTCGACCTGCTGGTGCGCATGGGCTACAAGGAGATCGAGGTCGGCTTCCCGTCCGCCAGCCAGACCGACTTCGACTTCGTGCGCAGCCTGATCGAAGGCGACGCGATCCCCGACGACGTCACCATCCAGGTGCTCACCCAGGCCCGCGAGCACCTGATCAACCGCACCTACGAGTCGATCCGCGGCGCGAAGCAGGCCATCGTGCACCTCTACAACTCCACCAGCACGCTGCAGCGCGAGGTGGTGTTCCGCGAGGACAAGCAGGGCATCATCGACCTGGCCCTGAACGGCGCCCGCCTGTGCAAGGCGGCCGAGGCCACCGTGCCCGGCACCACCGTCTACTACGAGTACTCGCCCGAGAGCTACACCGGCACCGAGCTCGAGTTCGCGCTCGACATCTGCAACCAGGTGATCGAGGTCTTCCAGCCCACGCCGGAGCGCAAGGTCATCGTGAACCTGCCCTCCACCGTCGAGATGGCGACGCCGAACGTGTATGCCGACTCGATCGAGTGGATGAGCCGCCGCCTCGCGCACCGCGAGAACGTCATCCTGTCGCTGCACCCGCACAACGACCGTGGCACCGCCATCGCCGCCGCCGAGCTCGGCTACCTGGCCGGCGCCGACCGCATCGAGGGCTGCCTGTTCGGCAACGGCGAGCGCACCGGCAACGTCGACCTCGTCGCGCTCGGCATCAACCTGTTCACGCAGGGCATCGACCCGCAGATCGACTTCAGCAACATCGACGAGGTCAAGCGCACCGCCGAGCACTGCAACCAGCTGCCCGTGCCCGAGCGCAGCCCCTGGGCCGGCGACCTGGTCTTCACCGCGTTCAGCGGTTCCCACCAGGACGCCATCAAGAAGGGCTTCGAGGCCATGGCAGCGGATGCCGCGCGCCAGGGCCGGCACGTCGACGAGCTCGAGTGGGCGGTGCCGTACCTGCCGGTCGACCCCAAGGACCTCGGCCGCAGCTACGAGGCCGTCATCCGCGTCAACTCGCAGTCCGGCAAGGGCGGGGTCGCCTACCTGCTGAAGACCGACCACGCGCTCGATCTGCCCCGCAAGCTGCAGATCGAGTTCTCCGGCGTCGTGCAGGCCAAGACGGATGCCGAGGGCGGCGAGGTCACTAGCCAGCAGATCTGGGACATCTTCAACGACGAGTACCTGCCGTCGCCGCACGAGAACGCCGACGTCAAGTGGGGCCGGTTCGAGCTGCTGTCGACGCGCACGGCGAGCGACCTCGCCGGGTCGGTGCAGCTCACCGTGGACCTCCGCGACGGCGACCAGGTGTCACAGGTGACCAGCACCGGCAACGGCCCGATCGCGGCGTTCCTGCATGTGATGGAGGAGCGCGGCATCGACATCACGCTGTACGACTACGTGGAGCACGCGCTCTCGGCCGGCGGCGACGCCACGGCCGCCTCGTACGTCGAGCTCGACGTGAACGGCAAGCGCTATTGGGGCGTCGGGATCGACGCCGACATCTCCACCGCGTCGCTGAAGGCCGTCGTCTCGGCCGTCAACCGCGGCATCCGCGTGGAGGCCGGCGAGCGCCAGCTCGTCACCGCGTAACCTCGATACCATTCGACGGAGAATTCCCGGGATACGCCCGTTTCCGCGCGGATCCGGGTAGAAAGCGGCCGATTCTCCATCGAACGGCATGGGCACGGGGTGGGCCGGTCGGGTGACGCCGCGCGGCTCCGGCGCCGGCCAGGAACTCCTCGAAGGTGCGGTGCCCGTATGGAGCGCCGGACACCATGTTGTGGCCGGCCGTGAGCGCGGCGAACGTCGCGCCCGGAAGGCGCAGCGGCGCGATGCGGCGGCGCGATCCGGTCGCGTCTCGCCATGCCCGCGCGAGGTCGCGGCCGGTGCGTTGCTCGGGGCCGCCGATGTCGGGGACGCGGCCGGCGGCATCCGTCGTCGCAAGCTCGACCAGCCGGGCCGCCACCTCGTGCACGTCGATCGGCTGCACGGAGAACGTCGGCGCAAGCAGCACCGGCAGGAACCGCTGCGCGCGGAAGACGCCGGCCACCAGGTTGTGGAACTGCGTGGCCCGAAGGATCGTGTGCGGGATGCCCGAGCCCGACACCAGCTCCTCGATCGCGAGCTTCTGCCGGTAATAGCCGAGGGGGATCGCGTCGACGCCGACGATCGACATGAACACCAGGTGACGGATGCCGGCCTGCCGCGCCTCTGCAACGAGCGTGCGGCTGGCGCCCACGTCGTTCCGACCGGTGGCGAGGTGCAGCACGGTGTTCACGCCCGCGAGCGCGGCAGCGACGCCCTCACCCGTCAGCAGGTTGCCTGTGGTGAGGCCGTCCCCGGTGCGCCGGCTGAGTACCCGCACGTTGTGGCCCGCCGCGCGGAGCGCCGCGACAGTCGGTGTTCCGAGCTTTCCGGTGCCCCCGGTCACAAGCATGGCCGCCATTGGTGATTCCTCTCCTCGCCTCATTCAACCGGATTCCGGACCGCGCATGGGAGAATGGCGGGGTGCCTGTCTACCGTGATGAAGCCGTCGTGCTCCGCACCCACAAACTGGGTGAGGCCGACCGCATCGTCACCATGCTGACCCGGCAGCACGGCAAGGTGCGCGCCGTCGCCAAGGGCGTGCGGCGCACGGCGTCGAAGTTCGGGGCGCGCCTGGAACCGTTCATGGTCGCCGATGTGCAGCTGTACGAGGGCCGCAGCCTCGACATCATCACGCAGGCCGAGTCGCTCGGCTCCTACGGCGCCCAGATCACCGCCGACTACCCCAGCTACACCGCGGCGAGCGCCATGGTAGAGACGGCCGACAAGCTCACCGAGGCGGAGGGGTCGCTGCAGCAGTACCTGCTGCTCGTCGGCGGCCTGCGCTCGCTCTCTCGGCGGGAGCACGGCCCGAGCCTCACGCTGGACTCCTACCTGCTGCGGGCGCTGTCGATGGCCGGCTGGGCGCCGAGCTTCCAGGACTGCGCCCGCTGCGGCGCGGCCGGCACCTACTCCGCCGTCGTGGTGCAACTCGGCGGCGTGGTCTGCGACGACTGCGCGCCCCCCGGCACGCCGCGGCTCACCCCGGAGACGATCGCGCTCCTCGGCGCGCTGCTCTCCGGCGACTGGGCCTCCGCCGGCGCGGCCTCCGAACGCACCCGGGCCCAGGCCACGGGAATCGTCGCCGCCTACACGCAGTGGCACCTTGAGCGGGGACTGCGTTCCCTGGAACACGTGAGCCGATGATCCGCCGGCAGCCGGCACCGGGGCATCCGGGCGACACGACCCCGCTCACCCACCCCGACGCCGTGCCGTTCAAGCCGCTCGACTGGACCGGCCTCTACCCGCCGGCCATCCCGGCCAAGGCCGTGCCCGAGCACGTCGCCGTCGTCATGGACGGCAACGGCCGCTGGGCCAACGGCCGCGGCCTCACCCGAATCGAGGGGCACAAGGCCGGCGAGGCGGCCCTGCTCGACGTCGTCGCGGGCGCCATCCAGATCGGCGTCAAGCACCTCTCCGTCTACGCGTTCTCCACCGAGAACTGGAAGCGCTCACCCGAGGAGGTGCGCTTCCTCATGGGCTTCAACCGGGAGGTGCTGCACCGCCGCCGGGACCAACTGAACGCTTGGGGCGTGCGGGTGCGGTGGGCCGGGCGAAAGCCGAGGTTGTGGGCATCCGTTGTCAACGAACTGCAGTTCGCCGAACGACTGACCGCCGGCAACGACGTGCTCACCCTCACCATGTGCGTCAATTACGGGGGCCGCACCGAGATCACGGATGCCGTGCGCCAGCTGGCCGAGGACGTCGCCGCCGGCAGGCTGAAGCCGAGCGGCATCACCGAGAAGGCCATCGCACGCCACCTCTACACCGCGGGGCTGCCCGACGTCGACCTGTTCGTGCGGAGCTCGGGGGAGCAGCGCACCAGCAACTTCCTGCTCTGGCAGAGCGCGTACGCGGAGATGGTGTTCCTCGACACGCTCTGGCCGGACTTCAGCCGCGTGGACCTCTGGCGCGCCATCGAGCTGTACGCCTCCCGCAACCGCCGCTACGGCGGCGCCGTAGACGCCCCCGCCCCGCAGAACCCGTGAGGGGTCACCTTTACCTAGTGCCCGAGGCATCCAACTAGGTAAACGTGACCCCTCACGGAGGAATGACCGGGAATAGGGGTGCGGCGGCCCGGGTTGGGGTCAGGGTGAGCGAAACCATCAAGGTAGACATCTGGTCCGACGTGCAGTGCCCGTGGTGCTACATCGGCAAACGCACGTTCGAAGCGGGCGCGGCGCAGTTCGGCGGCGACGTCGAGGTCGAGTACCACAGCTTCGAGCTCGCCCCCGATACCCCGGTCGACTTCGACGGCACCCCGGTCGACTACCTCAGCCGCCGCAAGGGTCTCCCGGCCGAGCAGGTGCACCAGATGCTCGACCATGTCACCGGCATCGCCAAGAACGTCGGCCTCGACTACGACTTCGACTCCGTGCACCAGACCAACACGGTCAAGGCGCACGAACTGCTGCACTACGCGAAGGCGCACGGCCGCCAGCTCGAGATGAAGGAACGCCTGCTCAAGGCCTACTTCGTCGACGGGGCGCACGTCGGCCGCATCGACGACCTCGCGGACCTCGCCGCGGAGGTGGGCTTCGACCGGAGCGACGTCGTGCGCGCCCTCACCGAGAACGAGTACCTCGCCGACGTGAAAGCCGACGCCGCCCTCGCCGCCGAGTACGGCATCCAGGGTGTACCGTTCTTCGTCATCGACGGAAAATACGGCGTCTCCGGAGCACAGGAGGCCGCCACCTTCGCCCAGGTGCTCGAGCAGGTCGCTGCCGAGCGCACCACAGCCACCACCGAATCACAGGAGCAGAACGCATGAGCGAGACCACGACCACCGCAACGGATGCCGCCCCCGCCGCCGACGGACGCGCCATCCTCGAGATGGTCGGCCAGCCCGCCGAGACGACCGGCGGATGCTGCGGCGGCGCCTGCTGCGCCGTCTGAGCCCTACCGCGTCGCCGGTTCGGGGCGCGCTACTCGGGGTCGCTGATGTCGGCGACCGTGGCCTCGAACGCGGCGATGAGCGCGTCCGCGTCGACGAAAGCGCTGTAGCCGTGGTCACCGGCGCCCATCGACACCTCCCGGCCCACGATGGAGGCGTCGGCGAACACCGGCCACGCCGTGCTGCTGCCGAACGGCGTGATCGTGCCGCGGGCGTAGCCGGTCGCCTCCAGCGCGTGCGACGCGTCGGGCAGCGAGAGCTTGTTGACCCCGACGAGCGCCCGGAGCTTCGCCCAGGAGATCTTGCGGCCGCCGGGGACCAGGGCGAACAGGTAGTCGCCGTCGTGGCGCTTGACAACCAGGGTCTTCACGATGTCGCCGGGCCGGATACCCATCAGCTCGGCCGCCTCGTGCAGGCTCCGGGCGGCCGGGCGCTGCACGATCCGCACCTGAACGCCGCGTGAAGCCGCATCCCTCAACACCCGGGCTGTGCCATCGGATTCTCCACCCTGCGCTGCCTCGTTCACGACCCGCCCCGGCTTTCTGGGAGAATTGATGACAATGATGACCCCCACGCCCACGATAAGCCACGCACCGGCCCTCCGAATCGGTCCGCTCGAGCTCGACGTCCCCGTCGTGCTCGCACCCATGGCGGGCATCACCAACACGGCGTTCCGCCGGCTCTGCCGCGAGTACGGCGCCGGCCTCTACGTCAGCGAGATGATCACCTCGCGCGCCCTCGTCGAGCGCACCCGCGAGTCCATGCGGTTGATCACCCACCACCCGAGCGAGACCACCCGCTCCATCCAGCTCTACGGCGTCGACCCGACCACCGTCTCCGAGGCCGTCACCATGCTCGTCGCCGAAGATCGCGCCGACCACATCGACCTCAACTTCGGCTGCCCGGTGCCCAAGGTCACCCGCAAGGGCGGGGGAGCAGCGCTCCCATGGAAGCTCACCCTGTTCCGCCAGATCGTCGAGGCCGCCGTGAAGGCCGCCGGCGACATCCCCCTCACCGTGAAGATGCGCAAGGGCATCGACTCCGACCACCTCACCTACCTTGAGGCCGCCAAGGCCGCCCAGGGCGCCGGCGTCGCCTCCATCGCGCTGCACGCCCGCACCGCCGCGGAGTTCTACTCCGGCCAGGCCGACTGGTCCGCCATCGCCGCCCTCAAGGAGGCGATCACCGACACGCCCGTGCTCGGCAACGGCGACATCTGGTCGGCCGACGACGCCGTGCGCATGACCCGGCAGACCGGATGCGACGGCGTCGTCGTCGGGCGCGGCTGCCTGGGCCGTCCGTGGCTGTTCGGCGACCTCGCCGCGGCGTTCCAGCCCGGCGACGGCGAACGTGCACCCATCCAGCCGAACCTCGGCCAGGTGGCCGCAGCATTCCGTCGGCACGCCGAGCTCCTCACCGCGTTCTTCGAGAGCGAAGAACGCGGATGCCGCGACATCCGCAAGCATGTCGCCTGGTATTTCAAGGGGTACCCGGTCGGCGGCGACCTGCGCGCGAGCCTCGCGACGGCGGAGTCCCTCGCCCAGCTCGACGACCTGCTCGGCACGCTCGACCACGACCAGCCATACCCGGGCGTCGGCGCCGAAGGGCCGCGCGGCCGCGCCGGCACCCCCAAGAAGCCGGCACTGCCGGAGAACTGGCTGGCCAGCCGCGAGATGGTCGGCGACGACCGCGCCACCCTCACCGAGGGCGAAGGAGACACCAGCGGTGGCTAACAGCACCGGCTACAGCGCGGCCGACGAAGAGCGGGCTCTGCCCGAGGTGCACCGTTCGCGCCGCAGCGACTTCGCCCGCGACCGCGCCCGGCTGCTGCACTCCAGCGCACTGCGCCGCCTTGCCGCCAAGACCCAGGTGCTCAGCCCCACCGCGGGACTCGACTTCGCCCGCAACCGGCTCACCCACTCGCTCGAGGTGGCCCAGATCGGCCGCGAACTCGCTCTCCGGCTCGGCCTCGACCCCGACATCGTCGACACCGCCTGCCTCGCCCACGACATCGGTCACCCGCCGTTCGGCCACAACGGCGAGAAGGCCCTGAACGCCTGGGCCGCCGATATCGGCGGCTTCGAGGGCAACGCGCAGACCCTGCGCCTGCTCACCCGCCTCGAGCCCAAGGTGTTCGGTCCGGACGGCGAGAGCTTCGGCCTCAATCTCACCCGCGCCAGCCTCGACGCCAGTTGCAAGTACCCCTGGGCAGCGGATGCGTCGGTGGCCGATCCGAGCGGGCGCGCCAAGTTCGGCTTCTACCCCGACGACCTCGCCGCGTTCGAGTGGGTGCGCCGGGGTGCCCCCGCCCGGCAGCTCTGCATCGAGGCGCAGGTGATGGACCTCTCCGACGACATCGCCTACTCCGTGCACGACTTCGAGGACGCCGTGTTCAACGGCTCCATCGACATCGCCGCCCTCGGCCGTCGAGTCGACCACGACGACCTTGTCTCCTCCATGTACGAGTGGATCGGGGGAGCGGTCTCCCACGACGAGCTCATGGCCGCCTTCGACCGGCTCGATACCCTCGACGTGTGGTTCGACAGCTGGGACGGCGGTCGGCGCGACCAGGGCCGGCTGAAGAACCTCACCAGCCAGCTCATCGGCCGGTTCTCCGGCGCCGCGGTGAACGCCACGCGAGCCGCCCACCCGCAGGAGAGCCTGATCCGCTTCGCCGGCTCGGTCGTCGTGCCCCGTGAGATCCAGGCGGAGATCGCTGTGCTGAAGGGCATCGTCGCCGCGTTCGTCATGTCGACCACGACCCGCAAGCCCATCTACGCCGAGCAGCGGTCGATGCTCACCGACCTCGCCGACGCGCTGCTGGCCACCGGCGACGCGCAACTCGACCCCGGGTTCCGGGAGGACTGGCGTGCCGCGACCGACGACGCCGCCCGCAAGCGCGTCGTCGTCGACCAGGTGGCCAGCCTCACCGACCAGTCCGCGACGGCGTGGCACGAGCGCCTCGTGCCGCCCGTCATCCCGTAGGCCATGGAAGTCGCGTCGCGCGCGCTGAACGCCGCTGGGCGGGTTGAATTCAGCGCGCGCAGCGGCGTTCAGCCCGCGCAGCTCGATACTTCGGCGAGAAACTAGGATGACGCTATGGCCGGCCTGATTCGACAAAGCGACATCGAAGAGGTCAAGGCGCGCACCAACATCGCCGACGTCGTCGGCAGTTACGTGAGCCTCAAGTCCGCCGGGGTCGGCTCGCTCAAGGGCCTCTGCCCCTTCCACGACGAGCGCAGCCCCAGCTTCCACGTGCGCCCCCAGGTGGGCTTCTACCATTGCTTCGGCTGCGGCGAGAGCGGCGACGTCTACTCGTTCCTGCAGAAGATGGACCACGTCAGCTTCTCCGAGGCCGTTGAGCGCCTCGCGGCCGGCGTCGGCATCCAGTTGCACTACGAAGACGGCGGCAACGCCCCCGACCACGGCAACCGGGCCCGGCTCCTGGCCGCCAACCAGGCCGCCGCCGAGTTCTTCACCGACGCGCTCGCGAGCCCCGAGGCGCAGGTGGGGCGCGCCTTCCTCGGCGAGCGCGGCTTCGACGCGCACGCCGCCGCACGGTTCGGGGTCGGCTTCGCGCCGAAGAGCTGGGACCAGCTCACCAAGCACCTGCGCGGGCGCGGCTTCACCGCCGACGAGCTCCTCGCCGCGGGCCTCGTCTCCAGCGGTGACAGGGGCGTCTACGACCGCTTCCGCGGGCGGCTGGTCTGGCCGATCCGCGACATCACCGGCCAGACCGTCGGCTTCGGTGCGCGCCGGCTCCTCGACGACGACAAGGGGCCCAAGTACCTCAATACCCCCGAGACGCCGGTGTACCACAAGGCGCAGGTGCTCTACGGGCTCGACCTCGCCAAGCGCGACATCTCCCGCGGGCACCAGGTCGTGGTGGTTGAGGGGTACACGGATGTCATGGCCTGCCACCTCGCAGGCGTCACCACCGCGGTCGCCACCTGCGGCACCTCGTTCGGTGTCGACCACATCAAGGTGCTCCGCCGCGTGCTCGGCGACGACAGCGGCATCGGCGAGGTGGTGTTCACCTTCGACCCGGATGCCGCCGGCCAGAAGGCCGCGGTGCGCGCATTCGGCGAGGAGCAGCGTTTCGCCGCCCAGACCTACGTCGCCGTGGCGCCCGAGGGGCTCGATCCCTGCGACCTGCGCCTGGCGCGCGGCGACGAGGCGGTCCGCCGCCTCATCGACACCAAGAAGCCGATGTTCGAGTTCATGATCCGGCAGCTGCTGGGGCGCTACAACCTGGAGACCGTCGAGGGCCGCGCCGGGGCGCTCAGGGCCGCGGCGCCCGTCGTCGCCGACATCCGCGACCCTTCGCTCCGGCCCGGCTACAGCAGGGAACTGGCGCGCATGCTCGGCGTCGACATCGACGAGGTGAGCCGCGCGGTGTCCGCCGTGCGGCGAGGCGGTGGCGAACAGGGCCGGGCGGGGGAGAACCGCCCCCGCGCCCGCAGCGACGCCGGCACGGCATCCTCTGCCGCGGGGCCGGCAGCCGAACCCGCCCCGGAACGGCCATTCTCGATCGCCGACCTGCCGAAGGACCCGGCCACGCGGCTGGAGCGCGACGCCCTCATGGCCATGCTGCAGTACCCGGCCGTCATCGGGGTCGACCTCCTCCGGCGTGCGACCGCCACCACGTTCACGCAGGGTTCCCTCGCAGTCGTCAGCGACGCGATCGCCGTGAACGCCGAGCACGCCGACGAGCCCAACTGGCTCGGTCGGATCCTCGGCGAGCTTCCCCCGACAGTGCAGGGGCTCGTGCAGCAGCTCGCCGTCGCCCCGCTCCCGGAACGCACCGAGCGGGAGGTGCTCCGCTACGCCCGCGAGATCACCATCTCCCTGGTCGACCGCGACCTGCTGCGGTTGAAGGCCGAGCTGCTCGGCAAGCTGCAGCGCACCGACCCGGCGGCCCGCGAGGTCTACGCAGTGATCCAGCGCGAGCTCGTGCGGGTCGAAACCGAACGGCGCGCCCTCCGGGGCGACTGAGGGCGCGCTGCCTGCCAAACCGCAGGTTGCAGCTGTATAAAGAAGCGGCCGAGCGCTAGGGCGAGGCGTCCTCGATGTGCTAGGTCTATCCCTACAGCAATCACGGTTGCAGGTTCGCGGCGTGACTGAAAGAACAACAGGAAGAGGTTTACGGATATGACATCCGCATCCACCAACGGAAAGCGCGTCGTCGCCGCAGCAGCGGCGTTCACGGCGGTGGCCCTCGTGCTCTCCGGCTGCTCCGCCGGAGGCGGCGGCGACAAGGGCGGCGCCACCGGCGGCGCCAGCGGCGGCCCGATCCTCATCGGGACGACCGACAAGGTCACCACGCTCGACCCGGCCGGCTCGTACGACAACGGCTCCTTCGCCGTGATGAACCAGGTGTTCCCGTTCCTCATGAACACCCCCTACGGCAGCCCCGACGTGAAGCCCGACATCGCGACCAAGGCGGAGTTCACCTCCCCGAACGACTACACGGTCACCCTGAAGTCCGGCCTCAAGTGGGCCAACGGCAACGACCTCACCTCGTCCGACGTGAAGTTCACCTTCGACCGGCAGCTGAAGATCGCCGACGTCAACGGCCCGTCGTCGCTGCTGTACAACCTCGACAGCGTCGACGCGCCCGACCCGACCACGGTCGTGTTCCACCTCAAGGCCGCCAACGACGTGATCTTCCCGCAGATCCTCTCGAGCCCCGCCGGCCCCATCGTCGACGAGGACGTCTTCTCGCCCGACGCCATCACGCCCGACCAGGACATCGTCAAGGGCAAGGCGTTCGCCGGCCAGTACACCATCACGAGCTACGACTTCAACAACCTCATCGGCTACAAGGCGAACCCTGACTACCAGGGCCTCCTCGGACCGGCGAAGACCGACGTCGTGAACGTGAAGTACTACACCGAGGCGTCGAACCTGAAGCTCGACGTGCAGAAGGGCGACATCGACGTGGCCTGGCGCAGTCTGTCGGCCACCGACATCGACGCCCTCCGCGGCAACAAGGATGTCAAGGTCGTCGACGGCCCCGGTGGTGAGCTGCGGTACATCGTCTTCAACTTCAACACGATGCCCTTCGGCGCGAAGACCCCGGATGCCGACCCCGCCAAGGCCCTCGCCGTGCGCCAGGCCATGGCCGACCTCGTCGACCGCCAGGAGATCGCCGACCAGGTGTACAAGGGCACGTTCACGCCCGTGTACTCCTACGTTCCCGCCGGCCTCACCGGCGCGACCGAGTCGCTGAAGCCGCTCTACGGCGACGGCCAGGGTGGCCCCGACGCCGACAAGGCAAAGCAGACCCTCGAGGCCGCCGGCGTCAGCACGCCCGTCACGATCAACCTGCAGTACAGCAACGACCACTACGGGCCGTCCTCGGGCGACGAGTACGCGCTCGTCAAGGACCAGCTCGAGTCGTCGGGCCTGTTCAAGGTCAACCTGCAGACCACCGAGTGGGTGCAGTACTCCAAGGACCGCTCCAGTGACGTGTACCCGGTGTACCAGCTGGGCTGGTTCCCGGACTACTCCGACGCCGACAACTACCTGACCCCGTTCTTCCTCAAGGAGAACTTCCTCGCCAACCACTACGACAACCCCGAGGTGAACGACCTGATCCTCAAGCAGGCCACCACCGCGGACCCGGCGGCGCGGACAGCGATCATCAAGGAGATCCAGGACAAGGTCGCCAAAGACCTGTCGACGCTGCCCCTGCTGCAGGGCGCCCAGGTCGCGGTGACCGGCAAGGACATCACCGGAACCAAGGACACGCTCGACCCCTCGTTCAAGTTCCGCTACGCGGCGCTGACCAAGGGCTGAGTGCAAGACCCGCTAGAGTTTTCCCTAGCTTGACCGACGGGGGCATCCAGTGTTCAGCTGGGTGCCCCCGCTTCATTTTGCGAACGTTAGGTGAGCATGACCACAGCGGCAGCCGCGCCCCAGACCGGGGAAGCACGACCAGCCAGGCGTAAACGGGCACCCGGGGGCGGCCTCGGCCGCTACATCCTAGTGCGTTTCCTGCTGATCATCCCGACCATCTTCATCCTCGTCTCCATGGTGTTCTGGCTCATGCGCACCACGGGCGACCCGATCACCGCCGCACTCGGCGGCCGCCTCGGCGCCGCCCAGCTCGCCCAGCGCATCCACGAGGCCGGCTACGACCGCCCGATTCTCATCCAGTACTTCGAATACATCGGCAAGGTCTTCACCGGCGACTTCGGTACGACCCTCAGCACCAACCAGCCCGTGACGACCGTGCTGGTCACCTACGGCGCCGCCACGGCGGAGCTCGCGTTCTACGCGCTCATCGTCGCCTTCATCGTCGGCATCCCGCTCGGCATGGTCGCCGCATACTGGCGTGACAGGGCAACGGATGCGACGCTCCGCGTCTTCGCGATCCTCTGCTACGCCACGCCCGTGTTCTTCTCCGGCCTGCTGTTCAAGCTCGTGTTCTCGATCTGGCTCGGCGCGCTCCCGGTCGCCGGCCGGGCGTCGACGCGCTCGGAGCTGACGCTGCAGTCGCTGCCGAACCAGACCGGCGTGTACCTCATCGACGCCATCCGCACCGGAAACGGCGCCATCATCACCGACGTGCTCGTGCACGCGATCCTCCCGGCACTGGCGCTCGGCCTCCTCACCGCCGGCGTCTTCCTGCGGCTCGTGCGCACCAACGTCATCGGAACCCTCGGCACCGAATACGTGGACGCCGCCCGGTCCCGGGGGGTGCGCGAGTTCCGCCTCGTGAGCAAGCACGCCTACCGGCCGGCCCTCATCCCGATCATCACCGTGATCGGCCTGCAGATCGCCCTGCTGCTCGGCGGCGCGGTGCTCACCGAGACGACCTTCGAATGGAAGGGCCTAGGCTTCATGCTCGCCGAGTTCCTGAAGGCCCGCGACTTCGTCGCCGTGCAGGGCATCGTCGCGCTGCTCGCCGTCATCGTGGCGCTCACCAACTTCATCGTGGACATCATCGCCGCGCTCATCGACCCGAGGGTGAGGTACTGACCGTGACTGCGACCAGCGGATCGACCGCCATCGCCCACAAGCCGGCACTCTGGACCCGGCTGCCGATCGTGCACCAGGTGCGCCAGAGCGTCGGCCTGCAACGCGGGATGCTCGTGGCCGGCCTCGTCATCACCGGCGTGTTCGTGCTCTCCGCCATCTTCGCCCCGCTCATCGCCCCCTACGGCTACAGCCAGCTGCGCGGCGACAACGGTCCCTTCGGCGCGCAGCAGCCGCCCGGCGCCGATCACCTCCTCGGCACGACCGTGGGCGGCTACGACGTGCTCTCCCGGGTGATCTGGGGCGCGCAGACCGCCCTCTTCGTCATCGTGGTGGCCGTCATCCTGTCGATCTTCGCCGGCGTGCTGCTCGGCCTGGTCTCCGGCTACTTCGGCGGATGGCTCGACCGGGTGCTCGTCGTCGTCTGCGACGCCGTGTACGCGTTCCCGTCGCTGCTGCTGGCCATCGTGATGTCGATCGCGATCTCCGGGGGCCGGTCGGGCCTTCTCGCGGGCGTGTTCGCGGCGGCGATCTCCATCACCGTGGTCTTCATCCCGCAGTATTTCCGGGTGATCCGGGCGGAGACCGTTCGGATCAAGTCGGAGGCGTTCGTCGAATCGGCGCAGGTGCTCGGAGCGAGCAACAGCCGCATCATGTTCCGGCACGTGCTCCGGAACGCCACCCGCACCCTGCCGCTCATCTTCACGCTGAACTCCTCCGAGGCGATCCTCACCCTCGCCGGCCTCGGCTTCCTCGGATTCGGCATCGAACCCACGGCTGCCAGCGAGTGGGGCTACGACCTGAACAAGTCGATCTCCGACGTGACGAGCGGCATCTGGTGGACCGCGCTGTTCCCCGGGCTTGCGATCGTCCTGACGGTGCTCGGCATCACACTCGTGGGGGAGAGCCTGAACGACCTCGCCGACCCGCGGCTGCGCGGGCGCCGAGCCGTCGGGAAGTCCTCCGGAACCGTCGCCGAGACATCCGTTGTGCCCGGCGGCACGCTTGACGCCGTCCCGGGCGGCATCGACGGGCTGGAGAGCGGGCACGGCTCCGCAGACGGAGACCTGGCCACGGAACCGGAGGGGCGCTCATGACCGACGTGCTGACCATCGACGGACTGGGCGTGTCGTTCGCGACGGATGCCGGGGCGGTCAAGGCCGTCGACGGTGTCAGCCTGCAGGTGGCCCCCGGCGAGGTGCTCGCGATCGTGGGTGAGAGCGGCAGCGGCAAGACCGTCACCGCGAAGACGATCCTCGGGCTGCTGCCGGAGACCGCGACCGAGAACGGCGCGGTCATCCTCCGCAGCCGCGACGGGCAGAGCGAGAGCGATATCGTGGCGCTGACCAAGGCCGAGCTGCGACAGGTGCGCGGCCGCGACGTGTCGATGGTGTTCCAGGAGCCCTCCACGGCCCTGAACCCCGTCTACACGGTGGGCTGGCAGATCATGGAGGGCATCCGCGCCCACGGCCAGGTCGGCCGCGCCGAGGCCAAGGCGAAGGCGATCGAGATCCTCGGCCGTGTCGGCATCCCCGACCCCGAGGTGCGCGTCGACTATTACCCGCACCAGTTCTCGGGCGGTCAGAAGCAGCGCGTCGTGATCGCCATGGCGCTGGTGCTGAACCCCGGCCTCATCGTGGCCGACGAGCCCACCACTGCGCTCGACGTCACCGTGCAGGCCGAGATCCTCGACCTGCTGCGCACGGTCCGCGACGACTTCGGCACGGCCATCGTGCTGATCACGCACAACATGGGCGTCGTCGCCGACCTCGCCGACCGCGTTGCCGTGATGTACCAGGGCAAGGTCGTCGAGGAAGCGGACGCGCACACCCTGTTCACGGCTCCCACGAACAGCTACACCAAGTCACTGCTCGCGGCCGTGCCCCACGTGGGCCAGGGCATCGAGCGTGCGGCGGAGCGGGCGAGGGCCCGCCCCGCCGGCTGGGCGGAGCAGGCGCCGGTCGTGCAGGCCGAGAACCTGCGCATCCAGTACCCGGGCCGACTCGGCCGTCCCGGCTTCGTCGCCGTCGACGACGTGAGCTTCAGCATCAGGCCGGGCGAAGTGCTCGGCCTCGTGGGCGAGAGCGGTTCGGGCAAGACCACCACCGGGCGCGCCATCGCGGGGCTCACCCGGGTGACCGGCGGGTCCCTGCGCGTGCTGGGGCACGAGATGAACGGATTCCACGAACGCGCCTTCAAGAAGGTGCGCAGCGAGATCGGCTTCGTCTTCCAGGACCCGGCGTCGAGCTTCAACCCCCTGCTGACCATCGCCGAGTGCGTCGCCGAACCGCTCGTCGTGCACGGGCGCGCCGCCAACCCGGCCGCGGCCCGTGGCCGCGTCGACGAGCTCCTTGAAGCGGTGCAGCTGCCGCGGGCCTATGGCAATCGCTACCCGCATGAGCTCTCCGGCGGCCAGCGGCAGCGCGCGAGCCTGGCCCGTGCGCTCGCGCTGGAGCCGTCGCTGCTGATCGCCGACGAGCCCACCAGCGCCCTCGATGTGTCGGTGCAGGCCAGCGTGCTTGAGCTGTTCGCTGAACTGCAGCGGGAGTTCGGATTCGCGGCGCTCTTCATCAGCCACGACCTCGCGGTCATCGACATCCTCGCCGACCGCATCGCCGTGCTGTACCGCGGCAGGCTCGTGGAGGAGGGCACCGGGGCCGAAGTGCTCGGCGCCCCGAAGGACCCGTACACGCAGCGGCTGCTCGCGTCGCTGCCTGTGCCCGACCCCGCCGAGCAGGCATTGCGCCGGCAGGAACTCGAACGGCTGCGTGCGGCAGGATAGGAGCATGACCCGGGAAGCTGCATCCGTTCACGCCGTGGCGGCCAGCGACCTCACCATCGAATACCCACCGCACGGGGCCAGCCCCGCCTACGTGGCCGTCCACGGCCTCAGCCTCCGCATCGAGCCCGGCGAGGTCGTCGGCCTGCTGGGGGAGAGCGGCTCGGGCAAGAGCACCATCGCCCAGGTGCTCTCGGGGAGGGCGTTCACCCGGCCGACCGGGTCGACCGAGGTGCGCCCGGTGATCACGGGCGGCGAGGTGCGGGTGCTGGGCATGCCGCTCGGCCGGATGCGCCGGCGCAGCCTCGCACGGCTCACGTTCGACGTCGGCTTCCTCGCGCAGGATGCCGCCGACCGGCTTCCGGCGGCCCTGACGGTCGCCGAGATCGTCGCCGCGCCCGTTCTCGAGCGTGACCCGCGGTTCAACCGCGCCGAGCTCGGCACCCGGGTGGCGACCATCGTCGACGCCGTGCGGCTGCCGCTGGCCGTGCTGAAGAAATACCCCTACGAGCTCAGCGGCGGGCAGCGCCAACGTGTCGCCCTCGCCCGTGCACTCGTGTTCGCCCCGACCCTGCTCATCGCCGACGAGCCGACGGCGGGCGTCGACCTCACGCTGCGCGACGCCCTCATCGACCTCGTGAGTGAGCTGCAGCGCGAACGCGCCTTCTCGGCCCTCGTGGTGAGCCACGACCTGCACGTGCTTCGGGGCCTTACCAACCGCATCGGGGTGATGCACCAGGGCGTGCTCGTCGCGCTGGGCACCATCGATGAGGTATTCACCGACCCGTGGCATCCGTATGTGGCGAAGCTCGCGGAGGCGCTCGCTCCGCCGCGCGACGAACCGGACGACGAGGAACCGGACGAGGAACCGGACGACGAGGCGCCGGACGAGGAGGCGCCGGACGACGAGGACGGCCTCGAGGACGAGGAGCCCGGCGACGAACAGCCCGGCGCCGAACCGGCGGAGCAGGCACGGTGAGCCGCCACGCCGCCGTCGTTCCCGGCGGTCCCAGCCGGCTGGAGGAGCACGAGCGCCCCACCCCTGGCCCGATCGCCGTGCTCCCCGAGCCGGACGCCTTCTTCACCGCGGCCGTCGAGGCCGGCGGCGGGCAGGTGCAGCCGCTCTCGGCCAACACCCGCGGCATCATCTGGCTGTCCAACTCCCGTGCCCCTGAGCTCACGGACGTGCTCGCAGCCCACCCCGGCGTGGAGTGGGTGCAGTTGCCGTGGGCCGGCATCGACGCCTTCGCCGGCACGATGCGGCACCACGGCGGCCGCACGCTGCTCTGGACGAGCGCGAAGGGATGCTTCGCCCAGCCCGTCGCGGAGCACGCCCTCGCGCTCACCCTCGCACTCATGCGGGTGCTGCCCAAGCGCGCCCGGGCGACCAGCTGGAACCCCACCGAGGAGGGGCGCTCCCTGTACGGGCGCACCGTCGTGATCGTGGGAGCGGGCGGGATCGCGCACGAACTCCTCCGGCTGCTCGAACCGTTCGGCGTGCATGGCGTCGTCGTGCGACGGCGCGCCGATCCCGTGCCCGGCGCAAGCCGCACCCTGCCCTCCGAGGCGCTCCGCGACGTGCTCCCGGAGGCGGACGTCGTCGTCGTTGCCGCCGCCCTCACCGCCGGCACCCGGCAGCTCATCGGGGCGGCCGAACTCGCGCTGCTGCCACCGACGGCCGTACTGGTGAACGTGGGTCGCGGCGCCCTGGTCGACACGGATGCCCTCGTGGATGCGTTGGCCCGCGGGCTGATCGCCGGGGCGGCACTCGACGTGACCGACCCGGAGCCGCTGCCGGCCTCGCATCCGCTGTGGGCGGAGCCGCGCTGCCTGATCACCCCACACATGGCCGACACGCCCGAGATGACGGCGCCGCTGCTCGCCCGGCGCATCGAGGAGAACGTGCGTGCGTTCCACGGCGGCGGCGCCTTCGTCGGCGTCGTCGACCCGGCCCTCGGCTACTGACCCCGCCCGCTCCCGCCGCCTCGCCGGCCGCCCTGTTCGCACTTCAGCGTCCCAGGGGCGCTGAATTGGGCACGCGGGCGGGCGGATGAGCCGTGCTCGATTTGGCGCACGGCCAACCTTTGATAAAGTAGCAACGCTGTTCAAGCATTCCTCGATAGCTCAATTGGCAGAGCAGCCGGCTGTTAACCGGCAGGTTGTTGGTTCGAGTCCAACTCGGGGAGCGAAAGGCCGTTCCGGGCTCCACCCTGGACGGCCTTTCTCCGTTCCGCCGTCAGGGCGGGCAGGCTGGGAAGGTGCGGTTCGTGGGTCGGGAGGCAACGGACGTGGCGCACCACGACCTGGAATCGGCGGCGAAAGCCGAGGCCGTCCGTGACAGCTTCGCCGTGGGCATCGCGACGGCCGCGTACGGCGTCTCGTTCGGCGCACTGGCTGTTGCGAGCGGCCTGGACGTGTGGCAGGCCTGCGCGCTCAGCCTCGTCATGTTCTCCGGCGGATCCCAATTCGCCTTGATCGGCGTGCTCGCCGGCGGCGGCACCGCGGCCTGGCCGGCGGCCGTCGCCGGCTCCACCCTCCTCGGCGCCCGCAACGGCATCTACGGCATCCGCACGTCACCCATCGTGGGGCGAGGCTGGCTGAAGCGCATCGCGGCCGCGTGGATCACGATCGACGAGTCGACCGCGGTCGCCCTCGCTCAGCCCACGCCCGCGGCCCGGCGTGTGGGCTTCTGGCTCACCGGGATCGTCGTCTTCGCCGGCTGGAACCTCACGACTCTCACCGGCGCACTGATCGGCGACGCACTCGGAGACACCAGCCGGTACGGGCTGGACGCCGCCGCCGCGGCCGCGTTCGTCGGCCTGCTCTGGCCCCGGCTGAAGCGCCTGCAGGCCCGGGCCGTCGCCGTGGCCGCCGGGGTCGTCGCCGCGCTGCTCACCCCCGTGCTGATGCCGGGCCTGCCCGTTCTCGTCGCCGCCGGTGTCGCCGTCGTGGTGGGGCTCACCAACTGGCTGGGCCGCACCGACGAGCTCGTGGCGGAGCCGCGCTCGTGACCATGTGGCAGATCGTCCTCCTCGCGGGCATCGCCTGTGTGGCGCTCAAACTCGCCGGCTACCTGGTGCCGCCGGCTGTGCTCGAGCGGCCCGCCGCCGCGCGCACCGCCGACCTGGTGACCGTGGCGATGCTCGCCGCCCTGGTGGTCGTGCAGACCCTGGGCACGGGGCAGGCGATCGTGCTGGATGCGCGCGTGCCCGCCGTGGTCGTCGCGGCCGTGCTGTTCGCCGTTCGCGTGCCGTTCATCGTCGTGGTGATCGTCGCGGCCGCCGTGGCTGCAGGCATCCGCGCGTTCGTGTAGTCGCTCGAGCTGCGGGAGTCAGTCCTCGAGGTTGTCGACGCCGGGCATCCAGCTGAGCCCCGGCACGCCCCAGCCGCGCTTGCGCGCGACCTTCGCGGCCGCCTTCGCATCGGAGTGCCCCAGGCGGTCGACGTACAGCGTGCCGTTCAGGTGGTCGAACTCGTGCTGGAAGATGCGCGCGAGCCAGCCGTGGGCGGCCAGCTCGAACGGGTTGTCATCGATGTCGTGGGCGCGCAGGAGCGCGAACGGGGACCGGCGGAGCGGGAACCGCTCGCCCGGAAAGGAGAGACAGCCCTCCACATCCGCGTCGTCGTCGGCGGCCCCCGCCGGTACCGGCGAGATGAGGAGCTCGGGGTTGATGGCCACGCCCCGCCAGGGGTGATCGTCGTCGTCGGTGTACGAGTACGTGAAGATCCGCAGCGGAACGCCCACCTGCGGGGCCGCGAGGCCGACGCCCGGCGCCTCGTCCATCGTCTCGTACAGGTCCCGCACCAGATCACGCAGCGCCGAGTCGAAACGGGTGACGGGCTTGGCGGGGGAGTGGAGCACGGGATCCCCGGAAATAACTATCGGTCGCACGGCCATTCAGCAAGAATAACCGGATCGATGTGGATACAGTCGATGGGTGCATTCCGCCTTGACTGATCTCGCCGCGGACATCGCCATCGATCCGCGCCAGGCGATCGGCATCCCCCTGGCACTGGTCGGGGCCGTGTTCCTCTCGCTGGGAGCCCAGTTCCAGCACCGCGGCGTCACCAAGGTGGAGGCGCACACCGCCCAGGTTTCCGGCGGGCTCACGGTGCGACAGGTCACCCTGCTCCTGGCGCGCCCGTCGTGGGTGTTCGGAACCGTCATGCTGGGTCTCGCCATCGTCCTCCAGCTGAGCAGCCTCAACTTCGCGCCCCTCATCGTCGTGCAGCCGCTGGGCGCCATCGCCCTCGTCATGACGACCGTCATCAACGCCCGCATCAGCAAGGTCAGCCCAACGCGGGCCTCGCTCATCGCCATCGGCATGTGCGTCGGCGGCGTGGGCCTGTTCGTCACCGTGGCGGCGTTCACCGCCGTCGACAAGCCGGTGACCCATGCGAACCTCACGACGATCCTCGTCATGCTCGGGATCGTGCTCGTCGCCTTCGCCGTCGCGTTCTTCTTCCTCCGCCGACAGTTCAAGGCCATCTTCTACATCCTGGGCGCCGGCGTGCTCTACGGCTTCGTCGCCACCCTGGCCAAGGTCATCATCAACCGGGTTCAGCACGCCAACTTCGACTGGCTCACACTGGCCTGCGTGCTCGGCCTGCTGCTGGCAGCCGGCTTCGGCGCCTACTTCGTGCAGAACGCCTACGCGTCGGGGCCGCCCGACCTGGTCATCGCCGGGTTGACGGTCGTCGACCCGCTCGTCGCCGTCTGCATCGGCGTGGTCGTGCTGGGCGAAGCCTCGCAGGCTCCGATCTGGGCAGGGGTGGTGTTCGTCGTCGCCGGCGTGGTGGCGATCTGGGGGGTTTTCGTGCTCGCCCGCTACCATCCGCAATCGGAGCACTGAGGTGCGCCGCGCGCGGCCCGCTTGGGCTCCCGTGCCGGCGGACGGTTTAGAATAGGCTGCAAGAACGCGACGACGAACCGTTGTTTACTTCACCGGATGAACGATTCCCGGCCAACGTAGGGATTACGCCACACGTGTCAGACTTCAAGCATGCGCCGAACGATGCTGCCACCGGCAGCCATCCGCAGACCGCGGAGAACCGGGAGGCAAAGAAGCCGATCCGGGTACTGATCGCGGCGGACACCTTCACCCCCGACGTCAACGGCGCCGCGCGATTCGCCGAACGCCTCGCCTCCGGGCTCGCCGCCCGCGGCCACGACGTGCACGTCATGGCACCGGCCGCCTCCCGCAAGCACGGCACCTGGGTAGAGGTGCACGACGGCCAGTCCATGACGGTGCACCGCCTGTTCAGCCTGCGCTGGTACCCGCACGACTGGCTGCGGTTCGCGCTGCCCTGGACCATCCGCCGCGACAGCCGGCGCATCCTGGACTCGGTCAAGCCTGACGTGGTGCACCTGCAGTCGCACATCAACATCGGCCGGGGCTTGTCGCTCGAAGCCCAGAAGCGGGGCATCCGCACCATCGCCACGAACCACTTCATGCCCGAGAACATGCTGGAGTTCACCCTCATCCCCAAGCGGATGCAGAACTGGGCGATCACAGTGGCGTGGAAGGCAGCCAGCCGGGTGTACGCGCGCGTCGCCGCCGTCACCACTCCCACCCGGCGCGCCGCCGAGTTCCTGGAAAAGTACACCGGCCTGACCGGCGTGCACGCCATCTCGTGCGGCATCGACGCCGACAACTACACCCCCGACTTCGGACCGCGCACCGAGAACCGCGTGCTGTTCGTCGGCCGGGTCACCGGGGAGAAGAACATCGACGTGCTGCTGCGAGCCGTCACGCTCCTGCCCGCCGACCTCGACGCACGGGTCGAGATCGTGGGAGGCGGCGACCAGAAACGCAACCTCGAGCACATGGCCGACACCCTCGGCATCCGGGACCGTGTCACGTTCACGGGTTACGTGACGGATGAGGAACTGCGCGCCGCATACACGCGCTCCACGGTGTTCGCGATGCCGTCGATCGCGGAGCTGCAGAGCATCGCGACGATGGAGGCGATGGCCTCGGGCCTGCCGGTTGTCGCCGCGAACGCGATGGCGCTGCCGCACCTCGTGCATGACGGGGAGAACGGCCACCTGTTCGAGCCGGGGAACCCGCAGGACCTCGCCGACAAGCTCGCAACGGTGCTCACCGCCGCCCCCGAGGAGCTGACGGCGATGAAGCGGGAGTCCTTGAAACTCATCGAGGCACACGACATCAACCGCACGTTGAGCACGTTTGAGAGCCTGTATCGTGGTGAATCGGTGACCGATCCGATCACCGACGAAACAGCCGCGCGCTCCGTGGAGTGAACGGCTGTTCGGGGCGGTAGCTCAGCTGGTTAGAGCAGCGGACTCATAATCCGTCGGTCACGGGTTCAAGTCCCGTCCGCCCTACATCGCCGAGACCGAAGATCAGCTCAAGCCACGGGTAAGCAACGGGACGTGGGGTCCAGCCAAGACGAGGACACCGTTCCTCTCCCGCCATCGACGAACAGCGAGCGGAAGTTCGTACCTAACGCCATCCGGCGTGGCACCCGTGGAGGGGCTGTTATAACCAACCTCCTTCCCGTAGAGTCCGAGTAGGAGCAGGGTGGGGCATTCCCCTCGCGCGAGCGCTTCGTCGAAAGTGTGCGGGGAACCCTCATGACCAGACCTTCATTTCGCGTGCAACGAGTGGGGTGGGCCGCATCCGGCATTCTTCTCGCCGCGGTCGCCTCCTTTCTGTCGGCGGGCTCCGCTCAGGGGGCGACGGCGTCCGCGGGTCCGATCGACCTGGGCGCGGCCGGGTCATTCGGGGTGCTCGCCGGCAGTGCTGTGACGAACACCGGGCCGACACGGGTGATCGGTGACGTCGGAGTTTCGGCGGGTACGTCGATCACCGGCTTCACAGGGGCGCCCAACGGTGCCTATACCGGCACACTGCACCAGACCGACACCGTTGCCGGCCGAGGGCAGAACGATCTGACAACCGCATACAACTCGGCGGCAGGGTTGACTCCGACGACATCCGGACTCAGCGAGTTGGACGGGTTGTCGTTGACACCGGGGGTCTACTCCGGCGGAGCACTGTCGTTGGCGGACAACGGCACACTCACGCTCGCGGGCAGCGCCAGTTCGGTCTGGGTATTCCAGGCAGCCAGCACCCTGACCATCGGTTCCGGCACTGACGTCATCCTCACGGGCGGAGCGAGTGCGTGCAACGTCTTCTGGCAAGTGGGCAGTTCCGCCACTCTGGGAACGACAGCGCACTTCGAGGGCACCGTCCTGGCCGACCAGTCCATCAGCGCGACCACAGGGGCGACGATCGCCGGGCGACTTCTCGCACGGACCGCGGCTGTGACGCTTGACACCAACACGATCACCGTGCCCAGCGGATGCGGGGCGCCGGCTGGGCCGACCACGAGCAGCCCGCTCATCACGTCAGCCGCCCCGCCGGCGGCGACGGTCGGAACCGCGTATGCCTTCACCGTCACCGCGACTGGGACACCAGCGCCGGTGTTTGCGGTGACCGCGGGACGCCTCCCGGCGGGCCTCAGCCTGGACGCGGCAACGGGAGCGATCACCGGCACGCCCACTGCAGCCGGTACCGCCACGCTCACCATCACCGCAGGCAACGGTGTTACACCCGATGCGACTGCGACCTACACGATAGCGACTGGGGCGGCGGCAAGACCCACACCGACTCCGACTCCCACACCAACCTCCTCGGTGACACTCCCGTCGACCGCTCAGCCGGAAACCGCCGCGCCGATCGCGCCGGTAAGCACCACGACGGCGGACGCGACGCAGGAGGACTCCTCGGGCGCATCCGAGCTGGCCGCCACCGGAAGTAACAGCGCCGTCCCGGGGCTCGCCGGAATGGGGCTCTTCTGTGCCGGCATCATCCTCGTCATGGTTCGGCGCCGCAGCAGAGGCCAGACCGCCGACTGAAGCCGCTCGCCGCGTCGACCGACGCCGCCCGGCGCGTCCCACGGAGAGAAAAACGCTCAAGGCCCCGCCGAAGCGGGGCCTTGAGCGAACCGGGCGTGCAGCGTTCAGGACTTGAAGAGGCCCTTCAGCACGTTGGTCGGACGCTGCATCTCGCCGTGCTTGGCGCCGAGGACGATGACCCAGCCCGCGAACACCGGCACGATCCACTGCAGCGCCTTCAGCTGCTTCTGCGCCGACTTCAGCTTCTCCGATGCACCGGGCTTGGGCTCGGTGGCTCCTTCAGCGCCTTCGTCGGCCATCTTCTCGACCTTCTTGCCGAGCGCGGCCGAGTAGAGCGTCACTAAGGCGCCGACCACGGTGACGGCGGTCTTGTAGATCGTGTCCTTGGCGACGTCGTCCTGCTTCTTGATCCGCTCCTTGTTATCCCAGGCGATCGCTGCGTCCGCAAGCAGGTGCGTCGCAAACGCCGTCGTCTGGATGCGGCCCCACTTCATCCAGCCGAGGCTGGACAGGCGGGTACGCTCCGATGGATCCTTCGCCTGCGCGGTGGCCCCGTTCAGGCCGACGGCCCCCATCAGGAACCCACCGAACCACGCTGCCGCGCTCAGGTCATGGACCGACCGAGCGAGAAGATTTCCTGCCATGTCATGCATCCTTCATGTGTCTGTGTCTGGAACCGCTTGGGATCTGTCGGGCACGCGACTGAGTGGGGCGCCCAGACGGATCCGGGCGCCCCACGTCGGGCCCTACTGGAGGCTGTGCTTGGCGTCCTGCGCGTCGTCTTTGAGGTTGCTCGCGGCGCTGGTGCCCTCCTCCTTGACGGTCTCGGCGGCATCCGTCGCGGTGTCCTTGACGGCGTTGACCGCGTCCTTCGTCGGCTGGCGCAGATCGTCGGCCGCGTCCTTGGCCACGTCCTTCGCCTGCTCCTTCAGCTCCTCCGCCATGGGGGCTGCCGCTTCCTTCATCTTGTCGGCGGCGCGCTTCTCGGGCCGCGAGGCCGGCATGATCGAAGACACGAGCCAGCCAGCTCCGAGGGCGATAAGCCCGACGGCCAACGGATTGCCCTTCGCGGTCGACGCAGCCTTGTTCGGAGCATCGGACAACTCGTCACCCATGTCCGACATCTTGTCGCCGGCGTGGTGGACGGCCGACTTGGCGTGGTCCTCGACGTCCGTCGCCACACCCATCACCTTGTCCTTCACTCCGGAGAGCGCCCCCTTGACCTTTTCGGTCTGGCGGTGGGCGATCTTCGACGGCGTCACCTTGTCGGCCAGCGCGTCGACGTCTTCGCTGAGCTCATAACGGGTCTGCTCGATATTGGAACGGATTTCGTTTGGATCGGTCATCGGTTCTCCTCGTTTCTCTTCACCGCGTCGGGAATCTTCTTCAGCGTCTCTTCGGTCTTCGGCATGCCCTTGATCTCGTCCATCTCTTTCTTGCCGGTCATGGCGAGGATCGCGGCAATGATCGCCCAGATGACGGCAACGATCACCGCGGACCAAGCGTTGCCCATCAAGTAGCCGAGTCCCCACCAGAGGGCGATGGACAGGAACAACAGGGTCATGTGGCCGGCGATGCCGGCGCCGCCGAACAGTCCGGCGCCCTTGCCTGCGCGCTTCGCGGACTGCGTGAGCTCGGCCTTTGCCAGGGCGACTTCCTGCCGCATGAGCGTCGAGAAGTCGCGGCTCACCTCACCGATGAGTTCTCCCAACGAGGATTCTTCGGCCTGCCGTTCCGAGGGGGTCCGGTCATCCGGCCGCTCGAACGGGTGCGCTCCGCTGTCTGTCATCAGAGGCCACCGTCGGTTCGGTTGGTGCCGAGGCCCGGCTCGCCCGGGTACACCGGAGCGGGCGCGATCGTCTCGTCGAACCCGACGACGTCGTCGACCGGGGCGACGGGAACGTACTGCGCGGTCGCGGTGGTGTCGGACAGGGCGCCCCCGCTGACGGTGCCCGTGCGCGTCGAGCGGCTGCTCGACGTGTCGTCGCCGTGGTCGGTCACGGCGCGCGTCACACGGCCGGCGAGGATGCCGACGCCCGCGGCGATCCCGATGAAGAGCCCGGGACGGCGGCGCGCGAACGACTTCACCTCGTTCAGGAGGTCACCCGGCTCACGGTTGTCGAGCCAGCTCGCCACCGAGTGCACCCGCTCGGAGGCGCTGTTGACGACCTTCGAGGCGGTGCCGGAGCTGTCGCTGTTCTGAGCCATCTGCGACAGCTCGTCGCCCACGGAACGCAGGCTCTCAGCGACCCGCGACTGCTGGGTGGCAGCCTGGCTGCGCACTTCTTCGCCGACCGTGTGAAGCAGGTTCTTCGCCTGGGTTCCCGCTTCGGATGCCACCTTCTTCGTCTGCTCGCCCGCGACGTGGGCGACGTGGCCGCCGGCCTGGGACGCCTCGTCGGCGAGGTGGGATGCCTGGGCCTTGGCGTTGCTTCCGCCGGAACCCGAGCCGCCAGTGCCGCTGGTGCTGATCGTTTCGGTGTCGTAGACCAAGGGGTCCTCGACGGTGCCGGGGAGGGGTGCGGGAACGTCCTCAACTGGACGGCCGTTGGGGAGATCGAAGGGGTTATTGCTCGTCATTATCGATCCTTTCGTGATCGAGGGCGAGATGCTCGCACTCCCGCCGAGTGAATGAATCAACTGGTTCACACGGTAGGCGTGAGCAATTGGCGCGACAAGGCTTCGGCGCGAGAACGCCTCAATTTGGCCAGGGGGTAGCCAGGCGCCCGAAAGGGGGGTAGAAGTGGCGGCCCAAAAAAGCTTCAACCCCTTATCGAGACAACGCTGCGGGCGTATCATCCGCGTTAGAAGGCAATTACGTATACCGCACTCGGCCGCGCGCTGAGGAGAGGGAGAACCAATGGCTACCACACGAGAACCAGTACGAGGCGCCGACAGGGGCTTCGCCGACACCAACGTCCAGAAGGCAGCCCTTGTTGTCGGCATCGTCTTCCTGCTGGTCGGCATCCTGGGATTCATCCCCGGGATCACCAGCAACTACGACCAGATGCAGTTCGCCGGTCACAACTCCACGGCGATGCTGCTTGGCCTGTTCCAGGTGTCGGTCCTGCACAACATCGTCCACCTGCTGTTCGGCGTTGTCGGTGTGGCCTGCGCGCGCAGCTTCTCCGGTGCCCGCAATTTCCTCATCTGGGGTGGCGTGATCTACCTCATCCTGTGGATCTACGGGCTGGTCGTCGGGCATGACTCCGCGGCCAACTTCGTGCCGCTGAACAACGCGGACAACTGGCTGCACCTGCTGCTCGGCATCGGCATGATCGCGCTCGGCTGGTTCCTCAGCCGGACGGTGACCGACCGCGCCGACGCTCGCGTCTAAGACGCAGTGCAACGAGAAGGACGCGGCCGACAGGCCGCGTCCTTTTCCGTTGTCACGAGGGCACACACGGGCATCAGAGAATGGGCCGTCCCCCTGTCACGGCGATCCGCGCGCCCGATACGTAACTGGCCTCATCGGAGGCGAGGAGGACGTACACCGGCGCGAGTTCGGCCGGCTGCCCCGCCCTGCCGAGCGGAGTGTCGGACCCGAAGGACTCGACCTTCTCTTCCGGCATGGTGGCCGGGATCAGGGGCGTCCAGATGGGGCCAGGGGCCACGCTGTTCACACGGATGCCCTTCTCACCCAGCAGCTGGGCCAGGCTGGCCGCGAAATTGGCGATCGCGGCCTTCGTCGCAGCGTATGGCGCGAGGGTCGGTGACGGGTTGTCGGAGTTCACCGAGGAACTGCCGATGATCGATGCCCCCGGCACCATGCGCGGCACGGCGGCCTTCACCAGGTGGAACATGGCGCCGATGTTGACTTTGAACGTGTAGTCCCACTCGTCTTCCGAGATCTCCTCCAGCGAGTCATGGCTCATCTGGTACGCGGCATTGCTGACGAGGACGTCGATCTTCCCGAATTCACGCATGGCGGTGTCGAAGATCTCGCGGCAGTGCGACGACGCAGACAGGTCACCGCTGACCAGAACCGCCTTGCGCCCGGCCGCTTCCACCAGCCGCGCTGTGTCCTGGGCGTCCTCGTGCTCGCTGAGGTACGCGATGAGGACATCGGCGCCTTCCCGGGCATACGCGATCGCGACGGCACGGCCGATGCCGCTGTCGCCGCCCGTGATGACGGCTGCCTTCCCCTCGAGCCGCCCCGAGCCCCGGTAGCTCTCCTCACCGCAGTCAGGGACGGGCGTCATCCGGGACTGCACTCCCGGAACGTCCTGTTGCTGCGCCGGCTGGTTCATCCGCTGCTCCAGTCGTCTTCGCTCAATCCGCCGAGCCACCGGATGCGGAGTCCGCGTCGGTGCCCGGATCGTGGTGCTCCTGGAGGGACGGTTCCTGGCCCGTGGTCTTCTTCGCCTCCGCGGTGTCGGCGTCCGAGGACTCGTCCTTCGGCTGGCGTTCATTGCTCTCGTTCATCGTCTGCTCCCTGCATCCGTTGTGGTTACGACCGACGCTAAGTCGGTTCATTTGCGGGGGCAAGGCCACCGGCGCGCTGAGAAGTCACCACGAGCGAAGGGGGCGCCCTTGGAAAGAAGGAGAAGCGGTGCTTCTCTCGTAGTGGGCGAACGCCCGGCATTCAGTCCGTTGATTTTTGTGACCGAAGGATGCAGGTGCTTCATGGAGACAGAGTCCTCCCGTCTCATGCGACAACTGGCGGATGAAGCCCGTCGAGAGCGCACGGCAGCGTTGTTCCGGGAAGCCGCCGCCGGCACCCCGGAGACGACCCGGCGCATGCACCAGATGATCGTCATCGAGCACATGGATGTCGCCGATTCGATCGCCCGGCGATACTCCGGTGGTCGCCAGGACTGGAGCGACCTCCGGCAGGTCGCCTGCCTGGGCCTCGTCAAAGCCGTCAAGAGATTCGATCTCAGCCGTGGGGATGACTTCGTCGCCTACTGCGCGCCGACGATCTCGGGCGAGATCAAGCGGCACCTGCGCGACCACGGCTGGTTCGTCCGGCCCCCGCGGGCCGTGCAGGAACTTCGCGCCCGCATCGGAGAGGCGCTCCCGCGCCTCATGCAGGAGCTGGGGCGGGAGCCGTCGCCGCACGAACTGGCCCTGGACCTGGGCGAGGACGTCGACAAGGTCGAGGAGGCGATGGTGAGCCATGAGAGCATGCGGCCGTCCTCGCTGGATGCGGTGCCCGACTCCTCCGACGACACCGGGTCGCTTGCGGAGACCCTGGGGTGGCCCGACGAGGGGCTCGAACGCGCCGAGGTGCTGGCGACGATCGGGCCGGTGTGCCGGCGGCTCAGCGCCAGGGAGCGCCGGATCGTCTACCTGCGGTTCTTCGAAGAACGCACCCAGGCGCAGATCGGCCAGGAGCTGCACGTGACCCAGATGCAGGTGTCGCGCCTCATCGCCCAGATTCTCGGGCGCCTGCGTGCCGACCTCGATGGGGAGTCGCGAAACCCCCGGCCCATGCGGGTGCTCTCCGCCCGCTGAACACGCCGCCCGCTGAACACGCCGCCCGCTGAACA